>NZ_JABURY010000009.1 GCF_014489845.1 Frischella japonica | reverse complement strand
AGCACAATCATTATTCTTGAGTAGTTCATTAATTTGTTCCTGTATCGCTAATGAATGATTTTCAAGTTCACGTTTAGCCAGCTCATTGTTAGCTATAATTTGATTGCTAATCATTGCTTGTTGTTCAAGCTGTGTAATTTGATTTGATAGTTCAGTGACTCTTTTATTCGCTGCTCTTTCATCTTGCCAACTATTATAGGCAATATAACTTAGCATTAAGCAAATCGCTGCGCTAATAACAATCTGTTTATTATTCATTGAATAAATCTTCTTCAGCTTGTCGGCGTCGAATTAAGCCTGCTAATATAATATTGCCTGCCCTATTCCAGCGCTTAAATTGTTCTGCTGCTCCCACATAATCGCCAGCATTAAGTTTGGCTAACAACGTTGATTGATTAAATGCTGCTACGCCAATATTAAAAACCAGTGAACATAATGCATCGAATTGATTTTGATTAAGTTTAACTTTGACTAGTCGATTGATTGAGCGTTCCACTTGATATAAATCTTGCATTAAAAAACAATTAGCTTGTTCATGGCTGATCCTATCATTCTGTTTGACGCCCCTAGTGTGACCATAACCGATAGTCCATTTTTTAGCCGAACATAAATAAGCTTTCAGCTCTAATGATTCAAAGCTTTTGATGAGTTCTAAGCCTTTTTCGCTGATAATCATTACTCACTTCCTTTTGCTTTTTTGATCAAACGTTCTTCCAGCGTTTTTATTAAGCTTGCGCCTGACCAGCCGGCTAAACCAGCAACACCGCCGGCAAATTCAAATTCCCAATTAAAATAGCTGGCAATAAACACGATAAGTAAACCGGAAAAAATAGAAATGAAAATTTGCGCGATTAATGACCATAATTGGAATGTATCGCCGTTCAAAAGGCGATAACAGTAACTTGCTAAAGAACCAAGTAAGGTCACAATAAATAAATAAACAACAACAACCCAGTTGATGTTGTCGGGATCTTTGATTGGCATGATT
>NZ_JABURY010000008.1 GCF_014489845.1 Frischella japonica | reverse complement strand
AACCAAGTAAGGTCACAATAAATAAATAAACAACAACAACCCAGTTGATGTTGTCGGGATCTTTGATTGGCATGATTTCACCTGAATAAATCTGTATAAATGAAAGATAAAGAAATGCTTGTGTTCTAATATGAAATTAATTGAGTATTTTGTTTTATTATGAATTTAAAGGCAGTAGGATTAGCAAAAAATGATTTATCATTTGTCATGTTAATTTTGAAATATGCTTTGCTTGCTCTATTAAAATATTATCTTTAGCAGACGATGTTTTATGTCTTTAAAACAAATGTAAATATTAAATGAATAATTTATTGATGATAAATGGATAACATATTAAGTTATCAACATAAAAAACCTAAAATATTAACGATCATTGCTATTTCCTTGTATGTTTAATCAAAATGGTTGAGATATTCTATTATTTTATAACCGTCTCAAATAGACACTTTAGTTGACAGCTACTTTTCAAACATGCTTATTTTAAGTATTTTAAATTGTTTATTATGGTATAAATCAAATTTACAATATTAACTATCCGTTTTTAGTCATAAAAAAAGCCCGACAATTTTTGTCAGGCTTATGTAAATTTTTTTGACTTGATTAATAAATCGTAAAAATAAGATAAAATATTTGAGATGTACAGTTATGCTATTTAAATAAATTAATAGATCTAATTTGATAGAGAAATTACTAAATTAAAATTTGCGAAAATCGAATAAAATCTTTGCTATGCAAAAAATGTTAGGTAGCTGATAAATGAAAATACTTTCTGAGAGTGTTTAGATTAAGTTAGTAGATATTACCTATATTAACTAAATTTTTTTCCCACGTCAATAGTATTACAAATTATTTATCTAAATTATCAAAATTCGCTAATTTACTAACAATAAAGCTATCAAATGCTCTAAGTTTACGATGAATAGTGCTTTTTGATTGTTCTAACACTTCCGCGATTTCACATAATGTTAATCGCTGACTCCAGTCTTTGCCATCAATCACTAAATCGATACCTTTATAATAATATTCAGCGATTTTTTGCTGTTCTCTCAAACTTTTCTGTTTAGAATTTTTAGCTTCTAACATACATTGATCAATGAATTCAATTTCATTCTCAACAAATATCAGTGTTTTTTTTGGATATAAATCTCTAAACATAGAATTGATCGATTTAAAACCACTGCGACTGGAATAAGCGTTACAAATGCCCCACATTTTTAGCATCTCTATAGCTTTAGTTAATAAGTTATCTTGTTCAAATTTTTCAAATAATCGTTCTTGTTGTTGAAGGTATTTGAGTAGACTCGAGTTATTAATTATTTCAAATTCAGTCTGAGTGAGCAATTTCATTATTTATCTCCTATAAAAATATTCCTTACATAAATACTGTGTATTTATACAGTTATTGTTACATAAAAATTTTATTTTAAAAAGGTGATAAATGGATTAATTTTGAAAATTTAACATTACATATAATTTATTGATTTTATGAAAATAATACTATCAAACAGACATGATAACCGTTAAAATTTAATCGAAGATTTTTTTCCTTATCGTGACAAAAAAATTAACTTAAAAAAAGTATATCGTATTATTTATCTTGATATATTCAACATTACTCTTTTTTTATCTACTTTAAACATCTCAATTTAACTGAAAAAAACTTATAAAAAAACACTGCTTACAAAGCATTTATTGCCGTACTATTAAATCATCCAACCAACAAGGTAATAATAAAAATATCTTATTTAGTATAGATTAAAAGCCTCAGAGCCTAGCTCTAGGGTAATTTGCAGAGTAACCAATGACAGGATATCTATCGTAATAATAAAATATTAGGGTATAAGCTTAGCAAAGTCTGAATTAGCACTTTGCCATTTGAGTGTTAAGAGACATGGATAAATTGACGTATTAACAATGAATGATGGATTTAAATAAGACAACGCAATATTACGACTAAATATAATTAAAGCTAATTTATTATTTAATTATTAGCCATAATAGACATGAATAGCTTCATATAAGCAATGATTTATTCGTATTCGATTATCACGCCCTTAGATTTGAGAAATTTAATGAAATACCCAGTATTAAAATGTTCGTGATTGGTCTCGTGATAGTATTTTTCAACCATATTGATATTCTGACCTAAGGTAACTTTCTCAATAAAATAACTATCTACATTACTAGATTCATAAATGCCAAGTATAATAAAACTATTCTCATTTTGCCAAAATACTGCCTCTAAAAGTTGCATGGTTCCAAACCAATTTATAAGCTTGTGCGTTTTCAGTTTTCGATCAATTAAATAAATTTCTTGGCAATCATCTCTCCCAGCCCAAAAATAATCATTTCCCTTTTTATAAACTTCTTGGAAGTCTATATATTTTTGCTGGCTAGGTGAATAATCAAACATTTGTGGAATATAAACATCGTCAGTCTCTGGATCAAATTCTCTAAAATAGATTCCCTCATCAACCACTGTATTCTCATATTGATAATTCTCTCCAAGATAAAAGGTTGAAATATCCAAGTTATAAAATTCAAGCCAATCTTTGATTGTCGGTTCTATGTCTTTGATTGCTGAAGTTGATATTTTTCGTTTTGCTTTTATCAACATATCCTCTTGGCTAGTATTATCGGGACTAAGTGATTTAAATTCATTCGCTAATACTGAATGCGTAAATACGCTATTTAATATTAAAATAATCAATATAAGTGAGAAATATTTCATAGCAAGAAAATTGTTGAGTTTAAAGACAATAAAATTATACCTATTGAAGCATATCATAAATCATTTAGTTTAGTTTTGTTTAGTCATATAAGTTAAATCGATAAAGATCAGTGATAAATAAGTATATTTATTCTTAGTAACATGACACCTTGTTATGCCACTAAAATATACGACGACTGGCTATTGCATATATTAAACGAACCATTTTATTAACGAAAAGCGCAAAAGTATGACTTGCCATGAGCTAAATACAAATTAATATTAGATTACCTAACTAAACAAGCCAAGCTTGCTAAGTGAGAAAAATTTCATTAGTAGAGTTATATGTATTGGAGCCGATGTAATTAAATATAATTGATATTGTTGGTGTCGGTCGTATAGTTGATTTTTCATCATAGTGTGACTCGTGAACAGGGTTTAGAACAATATTGTCAAAACGGCCATACTCAAACCTTTAATGATGCAGATCGTCGTGATAAATTAACTACTTTTGACAGTCATTCGGAAAAGATTATTGTTTTTGATAGATTCACATTAAAAATCCCTGATAGCATGCAAACCAAAATACTGCACCACAACTATGTGCTGGTATTAAAAATTAGTCACCGCTTAAACGTTGTTAAGTTGGCAAAAATAGTCCGTACAGCAGAAGTCGGACTAAGTAGATTTGATCATATGGCGTTTAAAAATGCTAAAGACCTTGACGCACAAATCACCTATTTACACCTTCACCTTATATATCTAGGGATACGATTCGATTAGGAGATGATCATATGATTTTATCAACAGATGAAAGGTAAAGGATCGCCGTAATAAATATATTTGCATTCATTATTGATATCATTCCTAATGTATAGGATATCAACCCTTATATTTCAACCTTAGCTCTATATGAATAATTTGTAACAGATGTGATTGATTTTTCTACAATACACCTTGAAGTGAAAATACATTGTATTCATTCGTAAATTATATGGTCAAGGTTTCATTTTCGATTATATTAGCGAACATAGTTAGAGTGATTTAATTTAGCTTGCATGATGCTGTATTCGTAAATCCTTTATTGCAGCTAGAGGAATTAAAGCACTGCATTCTTCCCAAGTAAGCTCCCCGTTTATGTAATCATCATAAGTTGAAATTACATTAATACCTGGATACTGACCTTCTAATCTGACAATAGCCAGTGCTTGTTCGATATCGTGTTTTCTTTTTTCTCGTTCTTGCACAGAAATTTTATGTTTACCATAAGTCATTATTTTCTCGCAGCTCCAGAATGTGAAATACATTAAGTTCTATTTATCATGATAGTCATTAATTGTCAATAGGCGAATGATCATATCATATTATATGATCATTAACCTCTTAAGGTTTAGATCCTGTTACATTTTTTAATTCTCAAAGAACAAAACTTAGGATGATTATAAATAATCATCCTATTTAATCTTTGCTACAAATTACACATTATTAATGATATTGAATATTCTGGGTATCATCATGAACCAAAAATAGACAAGTATCACTTAATAACAGGGCACGTTGCAAACGCAGTCTATCTTGCTCGTTAAGAAAATTAATACATGCAACCACATAACTACAATTTTTACTTTGCAAAGCTTTTTCAATGGTTGATATTAAGTTTTCATGCTTTAAATTAGCCAAATGAATAACTTTTTGCTTATCCAAACCCGCAAAATGAATCCATGAACGTTTTAACATAGGCCTATCAGATAACCATAGTTGCCATTTTTTTGCTTTATTAAATTTCCGTAATAAAGGACGCTGTTGCTGTAAAAGCTGTTGAAAAGGTGTCTCAAAATTAACAATCATTAGTTGTGGTGTAGTGAGTTCAATAAACATAATAGCCTCAACACTGTAAAAATATACAGCTATATATTAATACAGTACTTTAATATTGTAAACTTTAAAGAGAAATTTTAAGAGATTAAATTTTTAGATTATTGAATATGAAATAAAATACTCAAAACACAAAGACTTTAAAAAATGAACTCCATGCCTATTGATTGATTTATTATAACGATTCAGCCCATTACAAAACTTGATATTGACTCATTTTATGACATAGAATTATTAAAATACCCTTTAAAAAACCTACCAGAAACTTTCAAAGTTATAAATTAATCTATCCATTTTGCAAAAGTGTTAATAAGCAATTTGATATAAAAAAATATTTTTGGATAGACTTATAAAGGAGAATTTTTTTCGCCTATTATGTTTTTTTTAGGCAAAATTATTTTAATATGTCTTAAAATAGTATTGAACACTAAGTATAATCTGTTATCAAAACCTTTAATAATTAACTTGATGCCTATTATTACACTATCAATTAAGGTTATTCCGAATGTTAAAAAAAATAATATTGCTTTTGGTTTTGACTGTTTTTTCATCATCTGTTTTTTCATTTAATAACATCAATACTGTAATTGAAAGTTTAGAAAATAAAACTGAAAAAAAATATATCAATGAGCTTACTCAAAAAGATCTTACTATCATACCGTCAATCAAGCAATTGGCATCCATTTATATTGATTTAGCAGATGAGATTCAAAAAATAGATTGCTATCAATTACAAAAACTTTATAAGCTCCTTTTGAATGATGAAATTAACAATATTAAAACAATTATAAATGAACAATCTTATTTAAATGACATTGAAAATATAGAATGCCAAGCACCAAGCGAAAATACAATACAATATATAACACATAAATTGCATGAAAAAGCGATCACTTTATATACAATGGCAATTATTAATGGCGATCTTGATTCTATCTCAGAATTAGTAAAACAAGGTAAAGCCGAAAGAATTCCTACCTCTCACTTTAGGAACTTAATTACCTATTTGGAAAAGCATAGTTTAGATACCAATCATTATGCAATGTTTTTAATGGGTCAATTGTATCTCAATAATCTTGTTTATACTGATAGCCGATTAGAAAAAGCTAGAAAATTATTTGAACAAATAATGGATATAGATTCTCAAGAAGTATTATATTTCATTGCGTTGGCTAAAATAGAAGAAACTATTGAAAAATTATATTTCAGTATAGACGAAAATAATCATCTTACACCATCAGAGCAACGCTCTGACTCGGCCGATGATGATAACATAATTGAACTGATCGTAAAAATGGCGAATCTTAATGATGTGCCAACTTTATTATATTTGAGTTATTATTATAGTGATACGGCAATTAATCAATCACTCACCTATTTTAATAAAGCTTGTATTATTACATCTTCAGAAGCTTGTAATATCTATGCTGATCATCTCAAGCAGAAACCAACACAACAAGAAATATATACCTTATTACAAAAATTTGATAAAAAAAATCCTGACTTTAATACCGCTGTCGCTATTGGCAAATGGTATGAAAATGAGCATAAATATATTAATGCCATCAATTATTATTCCTATGCTACCAATAAAGATCCCAAATTATTACTAAAAATGGCTGAATTATACAGTAAGATTTATCGATATGGTTATACCTATATAGAGAATGATATTATGAATTATAATAGAATTAATCTGTGTTATATTAAATATTTAAGCTATTTTGATGATGTCGACATAAAATATGCGATCTATTTAAATTATCAGAAAATTAGTCAATTACGTTATGACCCAGAAGATGAGCAAAATGCTTTATTTTGGCTTGAAGCCTCAGCAACAGATGGTCATAAAGAGAGACAATATGAGATTGCAGAACACTATAAATGGGGTAGATTCAGCGAAAAAAATTATTCAAAAGCCGCATATTGGTATAACCGATATTGTACAGATAATCCAATAAAAGAGACACCAGATTACTGCCAAGCATTTACAAAAATAAATTCCATCCCACATTTACAAGAGAATGCAGATAATGGCGATATGGAAGCCCAATATCAAATGGGCACAAACTTAATTAAATATACCCAACTTTACAAGATAGGGGAAAATTACTTAAAAAAAGCCAAGGACCAAGGACATTTTGACGCAGGAATTGAGCTAATGATTTATCGTCCCTTGATCAATTTTAGCGGATAACTAATTGAAAAATATACCATTCCATTAACTTAAAACGATAAAAGGAGCACGCTCAAATACTGTTTATATAGCAGTAACTCATTGTGTTCACAAAAACAATAGCATTAAAAAAATTTGAAAAGCTGTTCTAATTGATATCATTAGCCATTTTAATTTTCACTTAATTGTCGCTTTTGGGATGATCAAATAACCAAGAATTTATTAAAGCTAATGGCTCTCTTAATAGTGCTCTGTATTTGTCGCGATTGGCAAGATCTAATGGTGCAGATAAACCTGACACCTTATCAATTCCTGAACGTTTGGCCAACATTATTGAACGTAACAGGTGAAAATCACTGGTTATCACTACTGTTTTACCCAAAGGTAAAATATTATTAGCATAGATAAATTGTTGAGCCGTACGAACCGATTGATCTTCAATATAAATTCTTGAGGAATCAATACCGTGTTTCTTTAAATAATCAGCCATTACACTTGCTTCAGTAGCCGATTCATCTTTACCTTGTCCACCACACACTACAACGTTTGATTGTGGATTATTTTGTAAATAAGTTACGGCAATATCTAAACGTTTTTTCAACGTCGGATGAGGTCGCGCAGGCGTTCCAATAACTTTTGCCCCTAATACAACCACCGTATCAGCATTATCGATAGGCTGTTGCTGGGCATAGAGATAGATTACAAAGTTACATATTATTAAATAGGCTAAAAACATGATTAAACAATTTTTGATTAATTTTAAAATTTTCATTTACCAAAATCCCTCTTTATAACTATGTCTAACCATGATCTTTTGCTATACCTTATATCATAATTATAGTATAACCCATAACAAATCAGCATAAAAATTTGTTAACTAACAACCTAATAATCATAAACAATTCTTGGCGATAATTACCCAAACCTTCGCCGTTTTAACCAGATCAGCGGTAATATATTTTTCGTTCAAGTAATTTATTATTCAAATAAATCTTATCAATATAAATTCCGTGTTTTTCGGTAAAGTGATTGAGTTCACTAATATTTTCTCTAAATTGAATAATTAATGCTTTAATAGAAGGTGCTTTTACATATACTATTTTTCCAAAATAGTGAAATAATACTGATTTTTTGATTGAAAAATACGACATATACCCAGTATTTTTACTTATTAATAACTAGTATCAACAAGTTAAATATACGCTACTACCATAATATTGATAAACGTATTGCCTACCTTTTTTAGTAATCTAAGGATTTACTGATTTCTTTTCTGTTAATTCTCTGAGTAACTGTGGCTGGCTTATTTTCACGGTAATGATGATGAAATTATTCAAAATGAGTGGAATCAAAGTGCTCGATATTTAAAATTAAACGAGAAAAAATAACATAATTAATATTGAAATCATTATATGCTAAGGAGCAAAATATAAACTTATAAGTATCTATATTCTCGCACTAAATTAGAATGGTCTGTTAAATAAGAGTTCAAAATAGTTAGTAATACACTTATGCAAAATGATTAACAAATAAAAGTTAATTTGCGGAAATTAAAATAACTATTTTTTTAAGCTTATGTATTTACTTAATATATATAAAGATCTTCTTTAGAATGTTTATACTGAACTAGAGATAAAATAACTAACGGGGTTTATACCTCTTTTTATTTTAATGATCTCTTTAATAAATCAGTTTTCCTACCAACTTATTCATTCCTTTCGCTTTTCAAGATATGCTGTACGTTAAAGTTCGTCTTACTTCGTTTTTATGATTATGCGTGAGTGTCGTTTTAATCACATCAAGATTAAATTTGACTCCCTTCATTGTGTTACTAGTGATAGATCATTAAGCCATGCACCGCTAATTGAGCATCATCGTTGAAGCGCTTTAACTCGGTATTTGCAGTTTGAAGATAGAGGGGTTCATTGTAAATAATGAATCTTATATTGTTACTCAGTATGCTCATTAAACTTAATAACCATTACAATCCCTTTTAGCCTCCTAATTTAAATTAGGGGGTTAAAATCAAATCTGTAATGTCTAACTTTTATTGTTATGAAGATTTTAAATTGAGATCTACTTAATATTATTTTTACTCTGTTTCGTTTATAATAAAATTAAAAAAAATACAATACTGCATAGGAAAATTAATGAATGACAAAACGAATAGCAGTCATTGATGATGAAACAAATACTGGTGGTCGTATTATTACAGCCTCTGGAAGTAGTTTTTGTGGTACTAACGGGATAGCGCTATTAGGTGATATAGCAACCTGCCCGAAGTGTAAAAGCTCCGGCAAAATTATTGAAGGAACTAAAAATATTATCATAGATGGTAAACCTGCTGCTTACGATGGATGCATCATTGCTTGTAAATGCTCTCCCATTGGGAGTCATAGAATTATTGCCACTAAAAGCACCATGTTTATTGACACCTTAAGCAACAACCAACCAAATTTATATCAATCATCATTCGTCGAAAATAAACAGCCATTTAACAAAAATGTATCGGATAAATGGATTGGTTTCCAACTTCCTTTAGACAAAGATTACTCAGGTCTGAGCTTTGTTATTACTCTAGATAATGGTCAATTATTAAAAGGCTGCTTCGATAAAAATAATAAAGCAAGGATCCCGATTGATACAGAATGTGATAATGCAAAAATAAAAATTGAGAATTTAAAATACTTGGAAAATGATAATATTACATCAAGCATAACAGAAACTTTATTAAAAAACATATTAGGTTAATTTTTATGGTTATACAATTATATACAGAAATACCAGGCCAATACCCTGTAGGAAAAGAACATTTAATCGATGAGCAAGATCAGATATTAGATAACGCGATTTCTGCACTAAACAATACTGCAATGAAATTCTCAAAAGATGCGATCAGCGATTCACAAGTAAGGCAAAATTATGTGAATAACATTAGAAGAATGTCACAAGAAGTCAGAGAATTAGTTAACTCTAAACAATTAACGGTAAAAGATGGTGCAGAATTTTGTTATAAAATGAGAAATCAAATTATGGCGGAACATAGAAAATTCACATCAACTCATGGAGTGGCAATAGCTGAAAAATATAAGAAAGCCCCCCCAGTTTTAAATAATTTATTAGATGAATATGCGCAAAGAAAGTTTAAAGTGAATTTCCAAGATCTTACAAGATTACAGAAAAATACTATTTATTATGAATTAATTGAATCTTCCGGTCGGAATAATATAAATTTTAGCACAAAAGTGAAGCGATTAAATGTTTTAGGTAAAGTCGGTATTTTAGTGACTGCATCCCTTGCCACCTATGAGATACTTAATGCCCAAAATAAAACCAAAGAAACTATAAAGCAAGGTCTTGGAATCGGAGGAGCTTTTGCTGGGGGCTGGCTTGCCGCATTAGGCGTATCATCAATATGTGGTCCTGGAGCTCCATTATGTGCATTAGCTGTTGTCTTTATTGGTAGTATTGGTGGTTCTATGATTGGTTCCGCTGTTGCTGATAGCCTTGATGATGAAATAGAGGAATTTACTAAATGGAATATATTTTAAATGAAGAAAAACTTTACATTGCTCTTTCTGATCTATTTGTGGATAAAAGGATAGATTATAGCTATATAGCTTCCATTGCAAAATTATTTCCTACATCCCATGTTGAATATGTTTTATTTAATTATGTGGCACCTG
Source organism: Frischella japonica (assembly GCF_014489845.1). Lineage (GTDB taxonomy): Bacteria > Pseudomonadota > Gammaproteobacteria > Enterobacterales > Orbaceae > Frischella > Frischella japonica. The sequence continues at coordinate 60,917 of NZ_JABURY010000008.1, read as the reverse complement.
CTTGCTATTATAATACTGTGGTCCCAGTTCCACCCGTTTGTTGGTTTTTTGATACAGATATATTGATTAATAAAATTTGTAACATCAAAAAAAACGAAAATGATCCGATTAATAAAGCTAAAATGTATCTACTCTCTATCTTTTTTAAGTATAAATTTAAACATGAATGGAAAACATTAAAAAATTTATTATGATTATAATTTTTTCAATTCCTTGTTTGAATAAAAACCGTTAAGTTTAAAAGAATTTTATTTAATGTCCTAAATATTAAGTGCACCATAAATTCACAGCATGAATATATACGTCTATTATTGATAATATAATACCAATTAAATGGTATCCATTTTATTTAACTATCTGAAACTCAAAACAAAAAATAAATAATTCATGCATTATTTTTTCTAGGTACGAACAAGGGATTCATGATGCGAGTTTAGATACTGCCGGAAGATTAGCTGTAGCTTTAGATATACCATTAGTTTATTTGTATGCAGAAGATGATAAACTGGCAAAGGTGATTTTAAAATATAAGAAGAATAAAAACTAATTTGGGGTTTTCGATTTGGTAGTAATTTTGAAAAGTTGATCATAGAAAACCGATAACAGCTAGCTCCAGTTTGTGCTAGTAAAATATATTAATTTAAAAATATTAATTTATCTATGCTGCATCGATAACTGATGATATATCTAAATGTATGACTCTATGAATTCTTCTTCATGGTCTTTAGTAAAAATGTATCCCTCATGATTTCTCTGATTAATATTTTCTAATAGTTTTACTAATTTATGTATAGTACATATTGGATTAATTGACTCGTTATCCTTTTGCGACTCAATCAGTTTCATCGAATTATTTATTGCTTCTTTATAATTATCAATAAATTGTTCTATACATTTTTCATCTGTTTCGTTATATCCTTTAGCATGTTTTTCCAAATAAGCCTTTGCCGTATCGCCTATAGATTTCTTACCTTTAGAAGTGAATGGCTTAGTGCATAAATCAAAATGCAAAATGAACCATATTTCAAAACACGGATAAGTATAAATTGGAAAAATTTTTACTTTAGGTTGTTCAGGATTTTGATTTTCATAAATTATGATTTTATTAATAAAATTCTTATTATTAACCGTATCTAGATCAAATACGCAGAATATGTAATCATATGGCTCATGCTTTTGAATTGATTCCTCTGCGATTTTTATAGCATTTTTAATAAGTCCAACACTATCAGTATATTCACTTTTCATTACTGATAGTGTCGATAAAGAAAACTTATTTTTTAATCCCTCAAAATAAATCTTCTCCGAAACACCTTCTGTTAATATCAAAATTTTGGGTATTATTGGTCTATAATTATTATTTCGTCTTATATCTTTTCTATTAGCTCGGCTTTTCTTATTTTCATTTATTTTTTTCTTTTTTAAATCTTCACTTCCCATTAAAGACTCCCAGCTTTAATCTTTGAAAAATGGTGTAGCACCATATCTTCCGCTTAAATAGCGTAACTCCCAATTTTCTCTATCATTTCTTGGACGGAAGTCTGATAAAGAATATAAAACAGATGCTTGTTCTGAATTTTTCTCAATAAAATAAATTTGGTCTTTTCTTAAATATTTAGAGTCAATTAAATGAGTATCATGTGTTGCAGCAATTAGCTGATTGGTTGTTTTTTGAAAACTACTTATAAAGTTTTTCACTAATAGTGGATGTAAATCAGAACCTAGTTCATCAATATAAAAAGCTTTTGACTCATAGATTGAATCTTTCATCATAATTGATGAAAGCTCAAGTAGCTTAAGAGTTCCTCTTGATTCTAATTTTAGCGGAAACTCTATTAAGTCATCATTATTATCTTTATGGTAAGTAGATATTTTATAAGTAAATTGGTCTTTTAAATCATCAAATAATTTCTTTTTAATCTCTTCTGGAATATTATCACCATCAAAAAAATCTGATTCAATTTTTTTTTCATCAATGCTTAAGTCAACAATATTAATATCTTGAGAGCGAATAAAATCTAATATATTTTTTTTATAAGAACTATCATTGCAACACATCCTGGCTAAATCTATCATTTCAGGTTCTTCAGATAAGCCTTTCGCAAACCAATTATAAATAGGTTCTAAAAAGTGGGTATTTTCTTGAACTGCTTTTGATAAAAAAAGTACATTTTTAGCTGTTTTTCTTGCTATATCGTTAAAGATTCTCACTGGCTTCAAATCAGCACCAAGAATAAAGATATACTGATCCTGAGCATCTAAAAATCTATCAAAGATAAGCTTTTCGTAACGTTTTGGAAAATAAGAGAGACGTTCATTAAATATTCTATCTTTATAAAATGAAATAGAATAGTTATATCGAATATTATTACAAAAAAAGTTAATTTCATAACGAGATGGAGAATGACGACTTTCTGAATTTAATGCAAACTGAGGAGATGAGGGATTCCATAAATTATCATCAGGAGTAAATTTCAATGACTCTAAGACCAAACTTCTGAAGTGAGCGAGGGCTGTAATAAAATTAGACTTTCCTGATGCATTAGCTCCATAAATAATAACTGCTTTTAGAAGCTTAATTCCTTCTATAGGAGAATCTAATAAATTATCTTTATTATTATCATAGGGCGGTTCTGCAACCAAACTTAAAGTTTGGGGTTCTTGAAAAGAAAGAAAATTTTCTACAGTAAAATTAATAATCATTTACGGATCCTTTTTTGATGGATATTTTATCCATAATATTAGTATCTTTTATTCTAATATTATTGTCAATTATATGTAATACAGAAAATATTGATATCAAATAAGTAGGTTTGGAATTTTTGAGTAAATATCTCTAAAAAGATAGAAATAGCCAATTAATCTTATCTTTTATCTTGTGTTTAACTCATAACTTACCATATATTATTCAGAATACAGATAGAGTATTTGCAATGTAATCAGTAAACAAAAAAGATTTTCAGATTTATACAACACATTTTATTTAGATTGTAAGGGTGTTAAGGTAATACAAAAAAATAAATGATGTATTAATGCAAGGGAGTTTATAATATTCCACTCGAGCAGTTAATGATTTCTTTGACCCTGTAAATAAATTTGTGTATTTGTCTATTTTTGAACTACGCTAATGAGTAAAAAATAGGTAGATATAAATGGACGAAAAAAACTACGAGAAATGGCTGCAGAGCTCGCCAAAGGCATAAAAACTCAGGAAGATTTAGGTAAATTAACGGGGTTTATGAGCAATCAGGTGATTGAAACGGCGTTAAATGAAGAAATGGCGCAGCATTTAGGTCATGAAAAACATCAGAAAAAACGAGGTATCAATACTCGTAACGGTTATAGTAAAAAACTGTTATAAGTGATGATGGCGAGTTAGAGCTTGCCATTCCACGAGACAGAGGAAGCAGTTTTGAACCTCAGCTGGTTAAAAAGCATCAAACACGCATTGATAAAATTAATCATCAAATTCTCTTTTTATATGCCAACGGCATGACGACAAAGGAAATTACCAACACATTCAAAGAGATGTATGATGTTGATATCTCTCCAACTCTGATTTCTAAAGTGACAGATTCAGTAAAAGAGCAAGTGGTCGAATGCCAAAATCGTCCGCTTGAGAATCTGTATCCAATTGTTTATTTGGACTGCATAGTGGTCAAAGTGAAACAAGATGGAAGTATCATCAATAAATCCGTTTTTCTTGCGCTAGCCATCAATGTGGAAGGTAAAAAGGAACTGCCTGGCTTATGGATGGCAGAAAATGAAGGTGCTAAATTCTGGCTGTCAGTACTCACAGAACTTAAAAATCTAGGTATCGAAGATATCTTAATCGCTTGTATAAATGGGTTAAAGGGCTTTGCAGATGCGATTAACGGAGTGTATCCAGATACTAAAATTCAACTTTGTATCATCCATATGGTGCGCAGTAATCTGAAATTTGTGAGTTGGAAAGATTACAAAGAACTCACCAAAGATTTAAAGATGATTTATCAGGCTTCAACCGAAGAACAGGCATTATAGGCACTCGCTCATTTTGAGGAGATTTGGGATGATAAGTACCCGTATATTGGTCAATCCTAGCGCAGGCATTGGGAAAATCTCAGCACCTTCTTTGTTAATACTAAGGATATTCGCAAAGCGATTTATACCACCAATGCAATAGAGTCTTTGAATAGTGTTATTCGTCATGCTATCAAGAAACATAAGGTATTCCCGACGGATGACTCAGTTAAAAAGGTCATCTATTTAGCGATACAACAAGCATCTAAAAAATGGACAATGCCAATTCAAAACTGGAAGAGTGCGATGAATCGATTTATTATAGAATTTGGTGACAGAATGACTCGTCACCTCTAACTGGCAAATACACAAAATCTAGGATAGGGTCAAAAATAGATCACCTAATTGGGATAGCCGATTGTTTAATTAAGGCTAAAAAGTATTGCTTTGAGCTATGAAACTTTTGGTAATATAGTGCCAATGGTTATAGGTTTTTGCGTTATATGGGTGAGTACAAATCAACTATGCATGTTTTACGATAATTTTAATTTAGTATTTACTGGTAGCATATCCACAATATTTTTGATCGTACAGACTGTACTGTGGATATCAATTGATTTGTATAAACAATTGAAGTTAAGAATTAAAAAAATAAAACAATATAATTTTAATTTGATAATATTTATTCTAAGTTTATTCATTTCTCCCATTTTTAATTCTTCAAAACATGGTATTTCTAGTTTGCTAAGTTTAATAATAGCGTTCATTTATTGATAGATTAGTTAATGTAAATAGAAGAGATTATGATACATTAAGTTAATGTGATTAAATGATATATTATTCAGATTATTGAACTATTTTTATAAGATATGTATCTCGCTGAGCTTTCTATATCAGGAAAAACTTTACTTTCATTAATATTGATTAAATCTAATTCTTGTAAGATTTTTTTCCGATTATGAATTTTTATTCTTTGAATTTCTATATGTTCATAGTCAAAAAAGTATTCATCTATCAAGTTATAAAATTCTTCAGATCCTAGTCCCTGATATCCATCCCACGGAATCTCCCAGTCTTTTGGCATATCTGAAGCATCGTCGAGGAGTGAAATTTTTTTTACTATATTTTTATTGATGAGAAGTAATCGATTATTTAATGTGTCAAAAGATAAGATATTATTTTCTTTACTTGGTTCATCATTACTTAAGATTGTTTCAACTCTATCAAATGTAGAATTAGTTATAGGATACCATTTAATTATATTAGAATTATATAAAAGAATACCTATATGTCCCCAAAAATAATCAATAGTTTCGTTGAAGTTCCATGGACTATAATCTGTAGTTGCAATTGACTCATCACTTAAAATATCGTAAACGCTTGTACCAAAAATAATTGCAAGATCTCGTATTATTTTTAATTCAGGTTGAGCTTTATTTAATTCCCAGTTTTGGACATCTTTGGTTGTTACGCCCAACATATAAGCTAAATCTTTTTGTGTATAGTTACATTGTTTTCTTAATATTTTAAGTTTTTCCATAAAAATAAAATTATTATTCAAATATATATAATTATGGGTATAAATTACACAAAATACAAGTCATTAAGTATAGGTGGGAATTATAATTGGTGGTGGAGCTGGCGGGAGTTGAACCCGCGTCCGAAATCTCTACATCCTCGGTACTACATGCGTAGTTTGTCTTTAAATTTCGCCTACCTGCTGCGGACAAACACGCTACCGATAGACTAGCTTGATTAAGTTTAATGCTTCCGCCCCAAGCAAGGCTTCCACACGATCTCGTTTGGGTTTGACTCCTCTTGATCCCCGTCCTACGAGCGGAGGCTAGGGAGAGAAGGCTCTATGCAGGTTATTAAGCTGCTAGTGCGTAGTTTTCGTCGTTTGCGACTATTTTTTTGCGGTTTATTTACGAGGCCTACCGCACCTCGGCATGCACCTTGGGTTTCGCAAATCCCGTCGAATCCAGAATCAGCCCCAAAATGGTAAACTCATTATACTCAATTTTAGCGTTTTAAACTAGATAATTATTGATTATTTAATTTATTCAACAAAAAGTCACGTAAAATGATCGCATGATTATGTTCATGATCTGGACTGCTATAAAGTAACATAATCGTTTTACGTCGTTTTAATAATGTAATTAATGTCGATACAACCGGCTTTTTTTCAAGCTCTTGCCAATATTTATGATAAAAAAGCTGCCATTGATCAGAATTGGCATGATACCAGCGGCGTAGCTCATGGCTTGGAGCAATATCTTTTAACCAAATTATCCCTTGTAAACGTTGTTTGGTAATACCTCGTGGCCATAATCGATCCACTAGATAACAATATATATTGGATAATGGGATTGGATCGTAAACGCGTTGTAATCTAATTTGTGAATGCATCATTATATAAATACTGTGTCATAAAAAAACCGCATCTTAATAATAATTGAATGCGGTTTGATTCGTACCAAAAATATTAGCGTTTAATATCTTCTTGCGTATAAATTAAAGTGGTATTACCGGATCTTAAAACTAATTGATCACCTCGTTTATCAACCTTAATACCACGAATAAACATTCTACTGATTTCAGCATCTAACATATTTAAAGCTGTTTCACTACAAATTGCCCGCGTCATAACTAGGTTATCAGCATGTAAAATACCATTACGGTAAGTCGCGATACCATTAAAGTTATTACACATCTTTCCGACCACTTTAAGTCTGTCACTTTGAGCTTGTGGATAGAATTCAATTACTGGTGGAGCTGTCACGGTTAATACATTTGATGTTGCAGTCGTTAATACAAAACGATGTCCCGCTAAATCGTCCGTATAGGTTTTATTACTAGTACAAGCCGATAATAGTGCCGTGGTACCTAATACTGCACAAATTGTCGCTAACTTTTTCATTTAATACCCCTTATCATTTAACCCATTAAATTTAAAATATTGAATTTAATCAAGTAATTAAATCAATATTAATAACTTAACATAAATCGGATAATCTGTATCTATTTGATATAATGTTATTAACTATCAATAATTTAAAATAATTGAAGGTTTTTCTATAATTATAAACATTAGGATACTTACCAAAATAACTCATTATAGGGATGATGAATAAGATGTATGAGTAACTGATGCCAGTTACTCTGGTTCAAGAAGTCATTAAAAAAGGATAAAAATAGCGTTAACGATTAGCATTCTTCATAATACGTGCTTTATTAACCTGCCACTCACGATCTTTTTCATCAGCGCGCTTATCAAATTGTTTTTTCCCTTTGGCAACACCAATTTTTATTTTAGCCCACGCATTTTTCCAATATAAGGATAAAGCAACCACAGTATATCCTTCGCGATTGATTCTACCGAATAAAGAACTTAACTCTTTTTGATTTAATAACAATTTACGCGTTCGAGTAGGATCACAAACCACATGACTAGATGCAACACTCAAAGGCGTTATTGTTGCACCAAAAAGCCATGCTTCACCCTCTTTAAGTAATACATAACTGTCACTAATATTTACTTTACCAGCTCGTAGCGATTTTACTTCCCAGCCTTGTAAGGATAACCCTGCTTCTATTTCTTCTTCAATGAAATATTCGTGGCGAGCGCGTTTATTTAGTGCAATTGTAGCCGAACCCGACTTATAAAATTTTTTCTTTGCCATAATATACGTATTATAAATTTACATGCTACTATATGCTACAACTTTTTAAAGCTAATTAATATTTTTAAATTTATGACTCGTGTTTATCAAGAAATCAATGAACCTTATTCTGCTGCGCAGATGTTTGAATTAGTTAATGATATTAATGCATATCCTCAATTTGTTCCAGACTGTATTGACACGGGTATTCTCCAACGTGAAAACAATCTTATACTCGCTTATATTGAAATTGAAAAAATGGGTTTTAAAAAGCAATTCACTACCATAAATCGACTCGATGCGCCAAATCGAATTGAGATTTCTTTAATTGACGGACCATTCAAACATTTAGTTGGAACTTGGACTTTTACCCCAATTTCTGTTGGACAATGTAAAATAACGTTTGATTTAACTTTTGAATTTAAAAATAAATTACTCGATGTTACTTTTACCCCAGTTTTTAAAGAGATTATGAAAAATATGGTGGTCGCTTTTACCGATCGTGCTAAACAACTTTATGGCAAAAAATGAACGATGATGATTAATATCCAGCTTATCTACGCTCTGCCTGAGTGTCCTACAATAATTGATTGTCAAATGACTAAAGGAGCAAATGTTTTACAAGCAATTACCGAATCTAACATTCTGGAAACTTGCCATATCACTTTAGAAAATCATAAAATTGGTATATATGGTAACCTGGTTGATTTAAACTATATATTAAATGATGGTGATCGCATTGAGATTTATCGACCATTAATTAATGATCCTAAAGAAATAAGGCGTAAGCGAGCTAATGCCAGTAAAATATAGTGAATTAAAAATGGAACTATCCCAACAACATCAATCAATTATTGATGGAATAGAAGCGGTTTGTAAAAAACGGAATATCAAACTTACATCACAACGAAAAATTGTGTTAGCTATTATGTTAAAATCTGAAAAAGCAATGAGTGCTTATGAGCTTTTAGACTTACTAAAAATAGAAGAACCGCACGCTAAACCACCTACTATTTATCGCGTTCTTGAGTTTTTATTAGAACAGGATTTTATTCATAAAGTTGAGTCATCAAATAGTTATGTAATATGCCCACACTTCAATCAATTAGATCACATTTCAATCCTAATCATTTGCGATAATTGCAAACAAATCACTGAAAGCAACAGTGAACAAGTAGCCGATACACTTAAAGCATTAGCCAAACAACAACAATTTCAGATCAAACATAGTGTAATAGAAATTCATGGTTTATGTCATACATGCAAATTAATCACACAATAACTACTGAATTTTTATGACAATATTAATTATCTTATTATGGCTAGCTAATTTATGTTGTGATACGATTGGCCAAATTGCTTTTAAATATGCTGCTATTTCATCACATAATCGGATTGATTTTGATTATTGGCGAATATTACTGTTTAATCGCTGGCTATGGCTTGGGATAACATCTTATGCTATCGGATTTTTATTATGGATTGCCTTTCTCAGTTATATACCATTGTCACAAGCAATCTTACTTGGTTCAGCAAACATCATTACCATTATGATTTTTGGTCACATCTTATTCAAAGAAAAGCTTACTTTTTTCCGGGTACTTGGAGTGGGGTTAATTACTGCTGGTGTCATTATTGTAGGAATTGGTTAATGAAAAAATACTATCCGATCGGTTTTCTGTTTTTACTCTTTTTTGATACCTTAGGACAAACTGGCTTTAAATTCAGCGCTAATTATGCTGAGCCTGTAAATTACTCTTTCGCTTGGGTTATGCGTATATTGACCAATAAATGGATATATATGACTTGCATTAGTTACCTCGGGGCATTTTTAACCTGGATGATTCTTCTAAAAAAAGTACCAGTAGGGCCAGCCTTTGCAGCATCACGATTACAAATTATTACTGTGATGTTTGTTTCACATTATATTTTTAACGAACCACCAAAGCTAAATCATATTTTAGGCGCTATTGTTATTCTCTGTGGCGTCTTTTTTTTAGCCTTAGCCGAAAAAAAACTGGCTAAAAATAAAGAACAAATAGATTAACTTGATTTATAAGCAAAATACTTGTTAATGAGTAATTATGTTGATTTGTTTATACCTATGAAATTATAATGTAAAAACAGCAACATCACATTGATTGCCTTTTCAGGTTCTTATATTTTTTATTATTGTAAAATTATCACTATTTAATCTGATAATGCCTAACGAAGCTATGAACTGATGAACAACTAACTGTTACGTCTAATCTTATATTAATTAACTCCTCTATGCGTTTTCATCTGCGTTTAAAATTGCATGTACATTATCTCTCGCATTATTTTCTGTGTAGCCTAGATCGTTCATTAGTTGCGTTATTTTTCTTTTGTGTTACCCTTTTCCGTTCTTAATTATCTGCCGTATAAACAATTTCAAACCTATGGGCTTTTATTGAGTTAAATAAACCTTTAAGTTACCGTTTTGTGCATTACTAAATTATACTATCAAGGTATATTACGGTATAGATAGCCCCTATGTTAGTTCGGGTGCAGAATAGTTGAGTTGGGTTAATTTAGTGATTGTTTTTTGTTATTAAAGTTAGGTAAGATATTGATATGGCATTAAAAATTACATCAAAATGCATAAATTGTGATATGTGCGAACCAGAATGCCCAAATGATGCAATTTCCATGGGATTTGATACCTATGAAATTGATCCGGCAAAATGTACTGAGTGTGTTGGTTATTATTCACACTCAACTTGCCAAAGGGTTTGCCCTATTAATCATGCGATTATTGTTGATCCTCAACACATTGAAACACATGAAGAATTGCTGAAAAAATTTGAGCAATTAAAAAAAACCAATTAACATTCTTTTACAGCGATACGTAGCTCTTTAGGAATTTCAAAGACGACATTTTCAACAATACCATTCATTTCAATTAATGTGTTAAAACCTAATTGATTTAAATGAACAATCACATCATTAACAAGCACTTCAGGTGCGGAAGCACCTGCGGTGACACCGACTACTTTTACATTGTCAAACCATTCTGTTTTAATATCCGAACTAAAGTCAATTAGATAAGCGGACTTACCTTCACGACTAGCTAGTTCAGCTAATCGATTAGAGTTTGATGAATTCTTTGAGCCAACAACTAATACAATATCCGCCTGCTGAGCTAATTCATGCACTACCATTTGCCGATTAGTTGTTGCATAACAGATATCATTTTTACGCGGACCACGTATCGCAGGAAAACGGCGATATAGTGCTGCAATAATTTCAGCCGTATCATCGACTGACAATGTCGTTTGAGTTGTAAAGCAGAGAAATCCTTCATTTTTAACATTTAGCGAGTTGACATCATCAACCGATTCAATAAGATAGATTCCACCTTCACTATTACTATACTGCCCCATAGTACCTTCAACTTCTATATGTCCAGCATGACCGATTAGAATCACCTCTTCACCACGATTACTCGCTCTCGCAACTTCCATGTGGACTTTGGTGACTAACGGACAAGTAGCATCAAAAACTTTCAATCCACGCTGTTTGGCTTCTGCTTGAATTGCTTTAGAGACACCATGAGCAGAAAAAATCAATATAGATTGCTCAGGCACATCTTTGAGATCTTCAATAAAAATCGCACCCAACTCTTTTAACCGATTAACCACATAACGATTATGAACCACTTCATGTCTTACATAGATTGGCTTACCAAATAAAGCTATTGCTTGTTCAACGATACTGATTGCACGATGAACTCCTGCACAAAAACCACGAGGGTTAGCAAGAATGACTTTCATCATTATCTCCTGATTTATCACGATTTTTAAAGCGGACAGTGATAAAAATATATATCGCTATACCTAGGCAAATCGCACAATCAGCAAAATTGAAAGTTGGATAATGCCATGACCCAAAACTAACATCGAGAAAATCAATCACAAAGCCATGATATAGGCGATCAAATAAGTTACCTATAGCACCACCTAAAATTAAAGCTAGCGCAAAACTCTCTGATTTTTTATGATTACCATTTTTATATAATACATAAGTAATATAACTACTTATTATAATAGCAATTGCTGCTAAAAATGTTCGTTGCCCTTCAAGAATACTAAATGCCGCACCAATATTTTGCGCATATGTAATAGAAAAGAAAGGCAATACATTGATTGACTCATAAAGTCGAAAATTATTATGAATCAAAAATTTACTCGATATATCTATGATAAATATAACAAGGGATAATAATAGCCAAGCTAAACCAGATGCATTTTTTTGATTTTGATTCATACCCTATCTCTCTGAATAAAAAAGGCAAGGTCAACCTTGCCTGAATAACAATAATTCAATTAACACTTAAGCAAATTTACGAACTTCACCAATACCGTGAATATTAATATCACAACGTTGACATAAATGCGTCACCGGATCGTTATTAACGGTATAATGCCAACAACGTGGACATTTATCCCCTTCAGCTTTTGTCAAAACAATTTTTAAACCGTCAATTTCCGTTGCTAAACTATTAGCTGGAGCCTCAGTTAATGGTTCAACCTGTGCTTGTGAAGTCAATAAAACAAAACGTAATTCATTTTGTAACGATTCGAGTGCGGAAAACAGTTGATCATTAGCATACAATGTTACAGCAGCTTCCAATGATCCACCAATTACTTTATCATTACGTCCTTGTTCTAACACCTTATTAACTTCACTACGAATATTAAGAATTTGATTCCAATATTGGCTATTCATTTTTTCACTGTCTGCAAGTGAGAATAAACCTGAATACCATTCGTCGGCAAAAACAAATTCATTTGCATTATCACCAGGTAAATACTGCCAAATTTCGTCAGCCGTGAAAGATAATACTGGGGCAATCCAACGTACTAGAGCTTGCGCAATATGATACAACGCTGTTTGACAACTATGACGTGCTACACTATCACTCTTGGCTGTATACTGACGGTCTTTAATGATATCTAAATAGAATGATCCCATCTCAATAGAACAGAACTGCATGATACGTTGTACCACTTTATGGAAGTCATAATTTTCATAGGCTTCAATAATTTCGGCTTGTGCTTCTTTGGCCGCACTCACAGCCCACCGATCTAATACTACCATATCTTCTGCATTAACTAAATCCGTCTTAGGATCAAAACCATTAAGGTTTGCAAGTAAAAATCGTGCCGTATTACGTATACGTCGATAACTATCAGCGGAACGTTTTATGATCTCTTCAGAATAAGCAATTTCACCTGAATAATCGGTCGAAGCAATCCATAATCGTAAGATATCTGCCCCTAATTTACCCATGACTTCTTGAGGTGTGACAATATTGCCTAATGATTTAGACATCTTGCGCCCCTGACCATCGACAACAAATCCATGAGTAAGAACTTGCTTATAAGGTGCTTTCTTATCTATTGCTGTTGACAACATCAATGATGACATAAACCAACCTCGATGTTGATCGGAACCTTCCAAATACAAATCCGGCGCATTACCATTAAATTCTGGACGAACATTAACCACTGAAAAGAATGTAGATCCTGAATCAAACCACACATCTAATGTATCAGGAATTTTGCGATAATCATCGGCATCTGGGCCTAACAGATCTTTAATATCGGCATCCCACCATGCTTGAATACCACCTTTTTCAACTAATTCGGCAACTTTTTCAATTAATGACAACGTATCAGGGTGTAATTCATCCGTTACTTTATGAACGAATAATGTCATCGGAACCCCCCAGGTACGCTGACGAGAAATACACCAATCTGGTCGATTTACCACCATTGACTCAATACGTGCTTGTCCCCAATCAGGAATCCAACGTACTTGTTTAATTTCCCCTAATGATTGTTGCCGTAAACCTTGTTTGTCCATGCTGATAAACCATTGTGGAGTAGCTCGGAAAATGATTGGGGTTTTATGACGCCAACAGCATGGATAGCTATGTTCGATATTCTCAAAATGCAATAATGCCTGATGTTGTTGAAGAATTTCAATAACCACTTTATTGGCTTTAAATACAAATAAACCATCTAAACCAGCCCCAGTACCCGGTAAATAACATCCATTGCCTCCAACCGGATTGGCCACTTCAAGACCGTATTTTTGACCAACGATGAAATCTTCTACACCATGGCCCGGCGCTGTATGCACTGCGCCGGTACCCGCATCAACCGTAACGTGATCACCAAGAATAGCAGGTTCGTCAAAATCAAGGAATGGATGTTTGAAACGTAGCAATTCTAATGCATTACCTTTACAGCTCGCTAAAATTTTCCAGTCGCTGATCGCAGCTCTTTGCATTACAGCCGTTACTAAATCTGCGGCCAAAATTAAACATTCTTGACCATTGACTTCAACTAATTGGTATTCAACTTCAGCATTTAATGCAATACCGCGGCTAGCGGGTAATGTCCAAGGCGTAGTTGTCCAAATCACAGCATAAATCGGTAAATTGGTTTGAATATCAAATTTGCTTGCCACAGCTTGATTATCCACTGCCTTGAATTTAACATCTATTGCAGGTGAAGATTTATCATAATACTCAACTTCAGCTTCAGCCAAAGATGACATACAATCAGTACACCAATATACAGGTTTAGCCCCTTTTACTACATGACCGTTCGCCACAACTCTACCCAATGCGCGAATAATATTGGCCTCAGTGTCATAGTTCATGGTTAAATACGGATTATCCCACTCACCAATAACCCCCATACGAATAAAATCGGCTTTTTGAATGGCAACTTGCGATGCAGCATACTCACGGCAAATATTGCGAAATTCGGCAGCAGTTACCTTCTCACCTGGTTTACCAACTTGTTCTTCTACTTTTTGTTCAATCGGTAATCCATGGCAATCCCAACCTGGAATAAAAGGCGAATCATAACCAGTTAAGGTCTTTGATTTGATAATGATATCTTTAATAATTTTATTAACTGCATGACCTATATGAAGTTTACCGTTTGCGTAAGGAGGACCATCATGCAAAATAAAGGCTTTTTTACCTTTTTTTACTTGGCGAATTTTACGGTAGAGTGCCTTATCGTACCAATTTTGCAACATCGCCGGTTCACGTTTAGCCAGATCACCGCGCATTGGAAAGCCGGTTTCCGGTAAATTCAATGTATTTTTATAGTCTGTCATGTTATTTAATTCCAAATTATTATGACTGAATGAATAAATTAAACTAGGTTAAAATGGTTGTTGCCCATTGGAACACTGTTTACGATTAATATCTGCTTTGATCACATTTTAAGTGATCAAAAGTATGCCCCAAAGGCATCATATACTGTCTAACAAAATTATTGCATAAATTTTGCCTGAATCTGTTTAGCGATGCAAATATCTTGTGCAATTTGTCTTTGTAATGCTGTTAGAGAGTCAAATTTAAACTCGTTACGAATCTTTTCGATAAACTCAATAGCTAAGCAATGACCATAAATATTTCCACTAAAATCAAAAATATTCACTTCAAGTATTGCTGTAGTGCCATTAACCGTAGGTCGAATACCGATATTAGCAATGCCATAATATTGCTGCCGCGAATAATGATCGCTAATCTTAACAAAATAAACCCCATGTACAGCCGGTTTTCTGCGATTTAACCAAATATTTGCCGTGGGAAAACCTAATTGTCTGGCTAATTGATTACCATGCACGACATAACCTTGAATAACATAAGGACGACCGAGTAATCGTGAGGCCAAATTAAAATCATCATTAGCTAATGCCTTACGCACTGCAGTGCTACTAACACGTAGCTGATCAATAATATAAGTTGACATACATACCAACTCAAAAAATGCTTTTTCGGCATAGTCTTGCAATAACGCAACATTACCTTGTCGATGTATCCCAAAACAAAAATCATCACCCACGATCACATACTTGGCATTCAACTGTCTAATTATTCCTTGTTCAATAAATTCAACCGCCCCCATATTGGCAAAATGTTGATTAAACGGAATTACTAAAAGATAATCAATATTAAATGATTGCAGCAATAAATATTTTTCACGAAAAGAGGTTAAGCGTGGCGGTGCTTTATCAGAACCGAAAAATTCTAATGGCTGAGGTTCAAATAGCATAACTACCGTTGGTAAATTTAATTTTTTACCTTGTGTTACTAGTTGATTAATTAACTGTTGGTGCCCTAAATGTAAGCCATCAAAATTGCCCAATGTCAATACACACTGCGTAAATTGATTATTTAAATTAGCGAAACCGCGAATGATTTTCATGAATATGTGTTATTAAACCCAAGTAGCCAAAGATTATACCAATCTTTGGCAAAGATGCACACAACATAAAACAAGCTTTATAGTGTTTAGTCTTGATTTTTAATCAATAAAAATGCTGGTGTTTTTTGAATTAAGAATGACAAAATTTACATATATCTCTATTATTACCAAAAAATTCTACAATAAGGTAGCTCTTTTGCTCGTTGTTTATATTTTTCATTTTGTTCTTTTGGAATAAAAAATCTGTTTCTTTCTATCTCATCACACTCTTCAACCGCATTTTTAATTTGTTCTGCTTCTTCTTTTGAAATTCGATAAAAAACAGTGTTAAATATACCAATTGATGAATAACCTTCATCATCATGAAATTTCACTCGATTAGATATGCCAAGTAACATTTCTGAATTATAACTTAGTCCGTTAATTAAATCCTGTGACTCAGTTAATTTTTTCATAGGAATAGTATTACCATCACCATATACATAATTTTCATTAATAAAAAAAGAATCACCCTGCTTATTAATTTCGACAATATTGGCTCTAGTTGCAACGCTTCTAAACTGTGGTGTTCCTTCCACCCAAAAACCAATAAAATTATCATAATCATTATCGCTAGCAGAACACGCTGTGATTAACAATGCTAACAAAATCGAGATTAAATAGCGCATCATATTTCCTGATCTTTATTTTTAGTTATGATTTAGAGCACGTAAAAACTCTTGCCGAGTACTGGGGTTGGTTTTAAAACCGCCACCAAGCGCTGTAGTCGTTGTTATACTATTTGAATCTTTAATACCTCGTGCTTTTACACAATAATGAGTAGCGTCGATTGACACTGCCACATTGACAGTTCCCAATAAAGTTTGTAATGCCACTAAAATTTGTTGTGTCAGTCTTTCCTGAACCTGTGGGCGTTGCGAAAAAAATTCGACGATACGATTAATCTTAGATAAACCAATCACTTTATCTTTCGGTATATAAGACACTGTTGCTTTACCATCGATGGTAACAAAATGATGCTCACAAACACTGGTTAAGGTTATATCCCTCACAGTAATCATTTCATCAACTTGCATTTTATTGGCAATTAACGTGATCTTAGGGAAATTGTGATAATCAAGTCCAGAAAAAATTTCATCAACATACATCTTTGCAACACGATGTGGGGTTTCTTGCAAACTATCATCTGACAAATTTAATTGCATCAAATTCATAATTGCACGAAAATGGCTTTCTATCTTCGCTTTACGCTCACTGTTCGCCATTTCATTACTACACATTGGTGTTTCAAGATTTCTCATTGCTAAAGCAGCCTTGACTTTTTGTGCTTCAACACTTAATTCACACATAAAATTACCAAATTGAACGAAGATTTGCACTATTATATACCGATACACGGAAAAGTTGCAAAATGCTGTTCGCTAATTTTCTAGATTTTATAACACTATTTACATGAACATTAGAATGAAATTATGGGATAAAATTATTCCTTAATGACATATAGCAAACAACAACTATTGATTACAGTCTGGTCGCCATTTGACAATTTTTCGTATAAAATTAACACCAATATTACCTAGAGATCTCTGCTATGAAGAAAATTTCCACTCTCGTTTTATCTGGTTTGATAGCGTTGCAATCAACCATTTCTTTGGCTGCGAGCAATAATATTAATCTACCTGATATTGGTACTGCAGCTGTTGCTACCTTAAGCATTGGTCAAGAAATTGAAATGGGCGATTATTACACTCGTATGTTACAGGCTAGCACACCTATTATCGAGGATCCAATGATTAATGAATATATTAATTCATTAGGTAATAAATTAGTTGCTAAAGCGGATTCGGTACAAACACCATTTCATTTTTATGTAATGAAAAGTAATGTTCTTAATGCATTTGCCTACTTTGGTGGCAATGTAGTTATTCATTCAAAGTTGATTATAGATACCGATACCGAAAGTGAATTAGCATCAGTAATGGCACATGAAATTGGTCATGTTACACAGCGACATTTAGCCAGAGCAATGGAAGCGCGCAGTCAAAATAGCCCTTATATATGGGGAGCAACTTTAGGAGCGATTTTGTTAGCATTAGCCAATCCTGACGCAGGAATGGCTGCCATCACGGGAACAATGGCGGGATCAGCACAAAGTCAAATTAGTTTCACTCAAAGCAATGAACAAGAAGCAGATCGCGTTGGTATTAGAACATTGACGCGTGCAGGTTTTGATCCTCATGCATCGGCTGATTTTTTACAGAAATTGGCCGATGAAACGCGTTTTATGTCCAAACCCCCTGAAATGTTATTAACCCACCCATTACCAGATAGTCGACTATCTGATATTCGCAATCGCTCAAATCAATTTGCACCCAAATCCGTTGCATCTTCATTAAATTATTATTTAGCCAAAGCGCGCCTAGTCATTTTATTAGGTAATAACAAAAATGCCATGCAATTACTTATCCAAGATTATCAAAAACGAAATAATCCACAAACTCAAATTGCACTCATATATGCCGATGCTTTATGGGATTTAAAAATGGCTAAATTGACGAGCGCTAAAAATAAACTACAACCATTACTCAATAGTGAACCCAATAATCCATGGTTTGTTGATCTCATGACGGACATTGATTTAGAATCAAATAATAGCTCTGTAGCTATTGAACGCATTACAAAAGCGTTGAAAACTTATCCGAATAATAAGTCATTACAGATTAATCTTGCCAACAGTTATATTGCAGCTAAGCAAAATACTAAAGCAATTAGCTTATTACATCGTTATACCCTAAAAAACGCTGACGATATTGTTGGCTGGGAATTACTTGAACTTGCTTACAGAGGGCAACGACAGCGTGCACAAGAGATGTCAGCCAGAGCAGAAATTTTAGCATTACAAGGTCAATTTGACCAAGCTATACGGTTATTACAAAATGCCAAAAATATCACTCAAGGCAATGCTATGAGCAATGCCCGAATTGATGCTCGCATCAGTGAATTACAGCAATTACAAAAACGTTATGCTAATTATCAACACTAAACTATTTTTGAGTAAACTACCATGATTGGACCTATTATTAACGGCGCCGCTATTATAGTTGGCGGTTTAATTGGTGCCTCTGTTGGCAAAACCATTCCTGCTCGCGTGCGTGAAGCCTTACCAATGACTTTCGGTTGTGCGGCAATTGGCATTGGAGTGGCATTAATCACCAAAATACACACCATACCTGCCGTGGTATTAGCTTTATTAATAGGTTCATTGATTGGCGAACTATTACAGTTGGAGCGCGGTATTGAAAAATTATCTTTGAAGTTACGACTGTTTTTTGATAAACCAAATGCTAAGCAACCGCTTATTACTTCACATGAAGATTTTATCGAAAAATATGTTGCTTTAGTGGTATTATTTTGCGCAAGTGGTATGGGGATTTTTGGCGCATTAACTGAAGGTATTTCCGCCGATCCCTCTTTATTAATTGCTAAGGCGTTTCTTGATTTTTTCACGGCTATCATTTTTGCAATTACATTAGGTTATGCGGTATCACTGATCGCAATTCCACAATTTTTAATTCAAGCAGCTCTCTTCTTATTAGCTAGCGTCATTCAACCACTTATCTCAGATTCAATGTTTGCTGATTTTTCAGCCTGTGGCGGAATCATCATGTTAGCGACCGGTTTTAGAATCTGTAATATTAAACTATTTCCAGTTGCCAATATGCTATTTGCGCTTATTATTGTCATGCCAATATCAGCAATATGGTTAGATTTTATTTAAATAAATGCAACAATACAAAAAGGTGCAATATAAAACAGCACCTTTTATTTATTACTAAAACATTAAATTCAACCTGCCATATGGGTCACATCATTATAATATTTAACATGATATCGACCTTTCTCGCCATCACCTTGATAATTGACTAAACTAATGCTGGTATTCAAAATACGTGGAAAATGCTGGTCATCCCGATGCTTACGCCAATCGCCACCGTTTAAAACACATAGCAAAATACGTAATGCTGTAGCATGTGATACAACTAAAATATTACCATTATCTTGTGGCGCATGCTTAACAATTTCATCTAAACTTTGTTGCATACGATTTAATACATCCAAATATTTTTCACCCTGATTACTTAGACCTTGATAATGCTCAGGATCAGATAAATACTGCTGAAACTCCGCTAATTTTGATAATTCTGGCACGTGTTGCCCTTCCCAACTGCCAAAATCCATTTCACTTAAACCGGCTAAGGTATTAGTTGGCGTGTCAACAAGATTCTCAGCTAAAATATAATCACGGGTATCTATCGCCCGAGGCAAAGGACTAGAATAAGCAGCAATAAACGGTGTATCTTTCAAATATTTTCCAGTTATTTTAGCCCCTAAAACCCCATTCTCAGTCAAAGGGGAGTTACATGAACCTTGCATTCTGTCAGCAATATTCCATTGAGTTTGTCCATGTCGAACTAAATATAAATTCAAATTTTTCATTTTTGTGTCTCTTAAATGTCCTGTTATATGGCTTATTGATTGAGATAGGAATCTTAACTATTTAAATGAACTTTTATGCGCCCGTAAAAAAGTCAAACATTGTTGTAAAGTATCATCTAATGGTGCACTCAATTGCATGACTTCTAGCGTTTTAGGATGAATAAATCGTACGTGACTTGCATGCAAAAATAATCGATTTAAATCGGTTTGGTTCAACTGGTAATCAAAAGCTTGATCACCATAACGATTATCAAATGCAATAGGATGGCCGGTATACTGGGTATGCACACGAATTTGATGTGTACGTCCCGTTACCGGGCTAGCTTTTATTAACGTGGCAAAACCAAATCGTTCTTCGACTTTGAACCGAGTTTCAGCAGGTTTACCTTCTTGATTCACCTTAACTATCCGTTCACCGCTTTTTAACAAATTCTTCAGTAATGGTGCTTGTACCACTTTACATTCTGAAGGCCAATCCCCTTTAATTAAAGCTAAGTAATCTTTTTGCATTTGTTTAGCTCTTAATTGTTCATGTAAGGCTTTTAAAGCTGAACGCTTTTTAGCAATCATCAATACTCCTGATGTTTCACGGTCAATACGATGAACCAGTTCTAAGAATTTTGCATATGGGCGCAGTGTACGAAATGCTTCAATCACTCCAAAACTCAAGCCACTACCACCATGTACCGCAATTCCTGATGGTTTATTGATAACTAATAATGCATCATCTTCATACAAAATGGCCTTCTCTAAATTAGCAATTTTTTGTAATTTCGGTGAAAAATTTACTTGCGTTTTTTCTGCCGTTCGTATAGGAGGTATGCGCAATTGATCAGCAACTTTTAATTTATATTCAGGCTTAACACGTTTTTTATTTACACGCACTTCACCTTTGCGTAAAATACGATAAATCAAACTCTTAGGTACACCTTTTAAATAAGTAATAAGAAAGTTATCAATACGTTGACCTTCATTTTCATCTGAAATGATAACGAATTGCACTTTTAATTGAGAGATTGGTTCTGTCAAGGCCATAATTTCTTATAATTCCATCGAGATAATAATTTACTTTGTTCCAAAATAAACTAAACTAGCTTATTTATAGAACTTAATAAGTATAATCTTACTTATAATAGAGTTTAATTATAACCGAATAACGAGGAAATAGAAGAGTATGTTTTATTTACTTAACCAATATTCTAAAGGTAAAGTTGCTTGGTATTTATTAGTTTTTTCAGTGGTTATTCTCCAAGCTGTGGCAGTATATTTCCAAATTACTCTTTATCTTGAACCTTGTTCGTTATGTATTTATCAACGAATTGCTCTGATTGGTATTCTATTTTCTGGCATAGTTGGTTTTATAGGTAGTAAAAATTTATTCTTTCGTAACGTTGCAATATTAGGATGGCTTTTCAGTGCATATAAAGGTTTCGATCTGGCATACTTACAAGCTCGTTTACAATTTGCACCACGTATCTCAGATAGCTGCTCATTAGGTGTGCGTTATCCTAAATTTTTACCGCTTGATGAATGGTTGCCAATAATATTTAAAGCCACAGACCAACCCTGTAGCAAAAAGGTTTGGTCATTCTTAACGCTAGAAATGTCACAATGGATGATGATTATTTTTTGCTGTTATCTAATAATTGGTACGCTGGTTATGTTATCTCAAATGGTGAGTCCACCAAACACTAACACTATCTGGAAAAATTAAACAAATAGTAAATTGTTAAATTATCGATTATAGTGGATGATTTTGAAAATAAGTGATAAATCATGTTATTGGAATATTTCCCACCCACTGATCCGTGGTTAACCATTTTGTATCAAGATGACCATATTGTTGTGGTAAATAAGCAACCAGGAATCCTCTCGGTTTCTGGTAATAAACCGCAATTTCAGGATAGTATTATCTATCGATTGCAACAAAAATTTGGTTATGTCGAATCTGTACATCGCTTAGATATGGCAACAAGCGGGATTATGGTTGCAGCGTTGTCAAAATTAGCCGATCGCGAAATTAAAAAACAATTTCGGGAACGCACTCCGAAAAAACGTTATATTGCTAAAGTTTGGGGACATATCGAGCATGATAGCGGTGAAATTAATATTCCATTAATTTGTGACTGGCCAAATCGCCCTCGGCAAATGGTCGATTATGAAAATGGTAAAAAAGCTTTAACCCATTATCATGTGCTGAGTCGTCATGAAGATAATACGACAAGGGTAGAATTATTACCTTATACCGGACGTTCGCACCAATTACGTGTTCATATGCAAGCGATTGGTCATCCCATTTTAGGGGATAAATTTTATGCTACCCCTCAAGCCTTTGCTATGGCACAACGTTTACTATTGCATGCACAAATGTTAATGATTAATCATCCCAAAACAGAGGAAAGCATGACTTTTAGCTGCGAACCCGAATTTTAACGATTAACTAGGAAATATTTGATGAAAAAAATCGTACTGGGTACAAATAACCAAGGCAAGGTAAAAGAATTACATAATCTTTTACTCGATTCAGGCTTCGATGTCATCGCACAAAGTGAATTCAATGTCCCTGATGCTGATGAAACTGGACTCAGCTTTGTCGAAAATGCGATTATCAAAGCTCGCCATACGGCAAAACTTACTGGACTACCAGCAATTGCTGATGATTCTGGGTTAGCAGTTGACGCATTAGGAGGTGCCCCTGGCATTTATTCTGCACGTTATGCTGGCGAGCATGGTAACGATAAACAGAATATTGAAAAATTACTCGATGCTTTAAAAGATGTACCTGATGAGAAGCGCAATGCCTACTTTTATTGTGCTTTAGTGTTTATGCGCCACGCTAACGACCCAACACCAATAATCTGCTTAGGTAAGTGGGTAGGTAAAATTTTACGTAGCGAACAAGGTCAAGGTGGATTTGGTTATGATCCGGTATTTTATGTGCCAGAATTAGGTTGCTCAGCTGCCGAAATATCTCGTGAACAGAAAAGTCATATTTCACATCGCGGCCAAGCGTTACAACAACTATTGACACAATTAAACATAACATCGTTTGCTTAACAAACATTTATGTCAAAAATTCGGCGGCATAACGCCGCCCTCTTCATCATTATAATTAATATCACTATTAAGACAATGAAATAAAACTACTTCTCAGCTGTTTGATTTCATCGCGTAGTACCCCTGCCCGTTCAAATTCTAAGTTTTTAGCCGCTTCATACATCATCGCCTCTAATTCACTAATGCGAGCTTGAACATCTTTCGCAGATATATAATCATAATTTTTACCTGGTTCAAACGCTTGAATCTTGCTGGTCGATTTTTTAGTACTTAAGCCAGCTTCTAATACATCAAAAATCTCTTTTTTTACTGATGTCGGTGTAATACCATGTTGGGTATTAAAATCTTGCTGTTTTTGGCGGCGACGTGAGGTTTCTTCCATTGTTTTTTCCATCGCTGGTGTAATTTTATCAGCATAAAGAATAGCTTTACCATGTTGATTACGTGCAGCACGACCAACTGTCTGGATCAATGAGCTAGTTGAACGTAAAAATCCCTCCCGATCAGCATCTAATATTGCGACTAACGATACTTCTGGAATATCTAATCCTTCACGCAACAAGTTAATCCCAACTAAGACATCAATTTCACCTAACCGCAAATCACGGATTATTTCCATACGCTCGACGGTATTAATATCAGAATGTAAATATTTTACTTTAACGCCATGTTCTGACAGATAATCCGTTAAATTCTCTGCCATTTTCTTAGTTAATGTAGTAACTAATACTCGCTCATGTTTTGCCATCCGCTGTTTAATTTCTGATAAGAGATCATCAACCTGAGTGGCAACAGGACGTACTTCTATAATCGGATCAAGTAACCCTGTCGGACGCACGACTTGATCGATCACTTCACTACCCGATTTTTCTAATTCATATTTTCCTGGTGTAGCTGAAACATAAATCGTTTGAGGCATGATCTTCTCAAACTCAGTAAATTTTAACGGCCGATTATCTAACGCCGACGGTAATCGAAAGCCATATTCGACTAAAGTTAATTTACGAGAACGATCACCATTATACATAGCACCTAATTGCGGAATTCCCACATGTGATTCATCTATAAATAATAAACCATCGGCTGGTAAATAATCAAAGAGTGTCGCCGGGGGTTCCCCAGCTCTACGTTGAGCTAAATAACGTGAATAGTTTTCAATTCCTGAACAATAACCCAATTCTGTCATCATCTCAATATCAAATAATGTGCGCTGAGTTAAACGTTGCTCCTCAAGTAAACGATTTTCCGCTAATAAGATCTTTTGTCGATCCGTTAACTCTTGTTTTATCTCTGCTACTGCATTATCTAAAATGTTGCGTGGGGTAGCATAATGGGTTTTGGGATGTACTGTAATACGCGGTAGTTCGTTAACAATACTTCCCGTCAAAGGATCAAATAAAGCTATCCTTTCTACCTCATCATCAAACAACTCAACCCGCACGGCTAACGTATCGGAATCCGCAGGGAAAATATCAATCACATCACCACGGACCCGAAATGTACCACGACTAAAACCAGTATCATTACGTTTATATTGCATATCTGCCAATCGATTTAAGATCGCCCGTTGATCGGTTATTGTTCCCTTTGAAAGATGTAAGATCATCGCCATATAGGTTTCTGGTGCGCCTAAACCATAAATCGCCGACACAGAAGCAACGATCACCACATCACGTCTTTCTAGTAATGATCGTGTTGCTGACAAACGCATTTGTTCAATATGCTCATTGATCGACGCATCTTTTTCAATAAAAGTATCGGTGGTTGGTACATAGGACTCTGGCTGATAATAATCATAATAAGAGACAAAATATTCCACCGCATTCTCTGGAAAGAAAGCTTTCATTTCACCATATAATTGTGCTGCTAACGTTTTATTTGGTGCCAAAATTACCGTAGGTCGATTATGCGTCGCAATAACATTAGCCATAGTGAACGTTTTTCCCGAACCGGTTACGCCCAGTAATGTTTGATGAGCAATTCCGTCTTCTAAATTCTGATTTAATCGCTTAATTGCTTCTGGTTGATCACCGGCCGGTTTAAAATCAGAACACAATTTAAAATTTCGCATATCGTTTACCTTAACTTACTATCAATAAAACCTATTAATAAAAAATTATCCCCAAAAGGACTTGACCTTTTTAATTTATATATATCTGTGTTAAAAATCTGAAAAACAAGTATTACAAAGCTGTAATGAACCTCTTGATTTATTGTAACTAATTGATTTATAAGTATTTTTTATTTTATGTCTAGATTCTAAACAAATTAACGCAAAGCTAACAATTTCTATAGGTTAGCGCATTTATCAATAAACTGTTCACAGAGTTATCCACAGGTAAAGGGGATAAAATTATAAATTGGGTCAAACACTTTATTTTCAAGACTTTTGACAAAAAAGATCCAAATAAATTCAATGTAACCATTTAATTTAATTAAATTTTTTATCTATTTATTTCATTAAGATCAATAGTGAATACCGAATGCACTATAATTGTTCAAATCGATATTGAAAATTATTACGATCCGTTTGCACGAAAGTTAAGCGATTAGTTATACAATTTGGTGCATCTTCAATATGATGTGATACGAATAATAATTGACTATGTCCCTTATGGATCAATCGATCAATCCAACGTTTAACCCATTCACGATTTAATTGATCGAGTCCTTGTAAGGGCTCATCCAAAATTAATAATGTTGGATGTTTAACTAATGCTCGAGCAATTAACACTAAGCGTTGTTGACCCCACGATAAAGATCGGAACGGTTGATTAGCCTGTTGTGTTAAATTAAGTAATGCCAACCATTTATCTGCTAATTGTTGCTGCTTATCACTAATAGCACTATAAATTCCTATCGAATCAAAATAACCGGAAAGTAGGACATTTTTCACACTTGAACTGACCCGGTAATCCATATGCAAGCTACTGCTAACATAACCAATATGTTTTTTTATATCCCAGATCGTTTCACCACTACCGCGACGTCGACCAAATAACGTCAAATCATTACTATAACCTTGCGGATGATCACCTGTAATCAAGCTTAGTAATGTGGATTTACCTGCACCATTTGGCCCAACAATTTGCCAATGTTCATTAGCATTGACTTGCCAAGTTAAACCATTAATAATCGTTTGATCATTATAATACACAAGACAATTGTTCAAGATAATCCGAGGTAAATCATCAGCTAAAACGGTTGGAGGAACATCAGGTTCAGGTAAATGCTCACAACTTAATAATTCAATGTTTGTTAAGCTTTTTACTACTTCAGTTTGCAACATCGTTTGCCGTAATCCGGTTTTTACTAATTGACATTCAGCCAACACACCAACATGGGTTACAAAATTAGGAATATCATTAAAGCGATTAAGTACTAGCACTATACTGATTGATTGTTGAGACAACTGAGCTAATAAATTAGCAAACAGTGAACGAGATTGCATATCTAATCCATCAAATGGTTCATCTAATACTAATAACTCGGGCTCAGCCATTAAAATCCGACAAAGCAAGGTTTTGCGCGTTTCACCGGTTGAAAGATATTTAAACCGCCGGTCGAGCAGATGACCAATACCAAATTGTTGTGCTAATTTCAAACATAACGCCGGATCACGGATATTTTCTTGAATTATCTGCGCTGTCGTTAAACCAGTATCATCCTCATCAGCACTAAGCATATCAGTATTATTACGGTGCCATTGTTGTTCGACCAACTTTTGTAATTGTTCAAATGAAATATGCTCAATACGGCTAAATTGCTTGACTACTTCACCGGTAAGTAAAGTTTGTTCATCAGCTAAGGCTCGCACTAATGTTGATTTACCACTGCCATTACTACCAACAAACGCCCAACTTTCTCCACGATTTATCTCTAATTGCGGAATAGAAAACGTTTTATAATCATTAATTTTATAAATGGCATTATTGATCTTTATCATTATTAAGTTCCTTGGCAGAGATCTTCTCTAAAATGACTTAACATTTTACGCTTTATCCGACCTTAAAATACACAAATATACTATCAAGTAGGTGTTAAAAGATGGATATTGAGTTTGTTCATTAAGTCAGATTATAAAGTGATCTATAAACATTGAAGATAAGTTAGTAACATTAATCCTATGTTCAGTAAACAAATTTTTGCCTACTGATAAGAACAATCGCATAAAGCAATTTGAAAATCAGTCCTTTGATACATGATCTGCCCGTAATGATATCTCGCCACCAATATATGGTGTTATATGACCATCTTGTTCTAAGAGTAAAGCACCTTGATCATTAATCCCTCGCGCAATCCCTTTAATAATTTTGTCACCAATCAGTAACTTAACAGGGCGCCCAACAAAATTATCTAACAGCATCCATTCATTAATAAATGCATGCAACCCTTGCTGTTCAAAACAGCACATTGCTTCTCGAAGTTGATTTAATAAATTGGCGACTAGTAAATTGCGATCAATATATCCTAGATTAGCCCAAGCTTGATTGACAATATCGTGATCTGGGTTATGCATCATTAAATTAATTCCCGATCCCATCACGACATGTGCAACATCACCGGTTTTACCAGCTAATTCAACTAATATACCCGCTAGCTTTTTATCATTCAGATAAAGATCATTCGGCCACTTAACCTTAATTTCTTGACCTGACAATTGACGCAACACATTAGCAATAACAATTCCAATAACTAAGCTCAGTCCCATCGCTGCTGCAGGGCCCTGCTCAAGGCGCCAGTACATTGAGAAATAAAGATTACTACCAAAAGGTGAGAACCACTGGCGTCCGCGCCGACCTCTACCCGCTTGTTGATATTCAGCTGCACAAGCAAAACCCGATTGCAATTCACCAATTTTGTCTAATAAATACTGATTCGTAGAATCAATTACTGGTAATATTTCAAAATCGAGTGCAGAATGCGAGAAGGTTCTATAATATTGTTCAATTTTATCAATCATTAACAAATCAATAGGATAAGCTAATTGATAACCTTTTCCTTGGGTCGAAGTAATCTCTAATCCCCATTGTTTAATTAACTTAATATACTTATTTATGCCTGCTCGCGTGATGCCAAATTCAATTGCAAGCTCTTCACCAGAATGAAATTCACCATCAGATAATAGGGTAATTAGTTTAAGTGGGTTGGATAAATCACGCATAGTCACTCCGTTTACTTTTTAATAAATTCCATGCCAATAACCAAGCAAAATATAATGAAATTATCATAAAACTGATAAATAAATATTGAATGCCTAACCAATCCATAGCTAATGCAATAACCGCTGGCGCGATCAGACTCCCTAAGGTATTAACTAATAACATGGCTTGATTCATAGCAACAATATCTTGTTTTTTCACCGTTTGGCATGCCCATGCCATTGCAATTGGATAGACCGTATATATCGCAGCACCAAAAAATATCGTGGCTAAAATGGTAAAATGATGGCTAATTAATAATAAACAAGCCACTATAGCGATAAGCATTTCCACCAACAATAGTCGTGCTTTACCAAATTTATCGGCACACCAACCTACGGGAGTTTGTGCTATTACACCGGATATAATCAATAAAATAATCCAATTTGCCACCATTTGATCATTATACCCTAAGTAAGAATAATAAGCCGGTAGTAACGAATAAATTGATCCAATAATCATACCGGCAATCACACAGCCAACTAATCCGAAACGAGCCGGTTTATGTAAAATCATTGGTAACAGATTAAAACTATTTCTTTTCCTATGTGGCAACTTGTAATACGTCAATAAGATGAAAAAAACAGCTAGCATCATTAATGTCATAATGACTAAGCCAAAATAGAGTATATTTTTGGGGAAATAACGTAACAATGCTTGCCCAAACACCGTACCTAAATAGTAAGTCGTCATATACGCTGCGAGCATTTTACCACGATTATGAATGCTACCGGTGACTAAAATGCAGCTTTCCACTATTACCCAAGTGATTGCACAAGCTATCCCGATAATCAATCGCCAAAATGACCAACTATACACATCCATAGATAGACTTAAACCGAGTGTAGCAACAATAAATAAGCCACATACTGCACTATATGTTTTTTTGGCATTAAATTTGCCGATTAACCAATTTGCTAGCATTGCACCAACTAAGTTACCGATGAAATAACTGGACCCCACAATACCAATTTGCGACATTGAAAAATCATTATGCTTTAACCATAATGGAACTTGAGTATTCAAAGTTGATAAAGAGATAGTGAAAAATACTAGACTTATCAATAAAAGAGGAAAAGAATAGGATCGATGGCCCATGTGTATATCTCTAAAACATAACAATTATCAAAATCCATAATTGTAGGTTCAATATCACTCTTCATTATGGGGTTACAGCATTCTCATTATTAACCAAGTAATTGGTCTGCATCTAATTCAGCCAAAGCACCAATAAAACGAATTTCTGGCGATAAGACCACTGCAAATTTTTGCTGAACATGATTTCTCACTAAACGAGCTAAATCTATCACATCTTGTGACGTAGCTTGATGTTTATTGACTAACACTAAAGCTTGTTTATCATGCACCGCGGCTCCACCCAATTGATACCCTTTCAAACCGCACTGATCAATTAGCCAACCGGCAGCTAACTTAACTTGACCATTCGCTTGTGGATAATATGGCATGTTTGGATAATTTTGTAACATAGCTTGCGCTTGAGCAGTTTCAATCACTGGATTTTTGAAGAAACTACCCCCATTACCTAGCACCTGCGGATCTGGTAATTTGGCCGACCGAATTGCACATACTTTCTCTAAAATCATGTTTGCTGTGACTTGAACGGGATCGAACTGAGTTAACTCTCCATAACTTAATACGGGTTGCCAATCTTTAGCTAACTTAATACCTACATTAACGACCACATAACCATGAAGATACTGTGATTTAAATACACTATCCCGATAACCATATTGACCATCGGTAACACGAATTAATTTGCCGGTCGATAATTCAAGCAGATCAACATAATCAGCAAACTTTTGAAACTCGACACCATAAGCACCAATATTTTGAATCGCTGCCGAACCAACACACCCAGGAATCATCGCTAAATTTTCTAAACCTGGCATAGCTTGTTCAACTGTCATTTTGACAAGATCATGCCAAATCATACCGGCACCAACAGTAACTCGCCAAGCATCTGCATGTTCTTCAATGGTGTAACCTCGAATTCGATTGATAATCACCATACCTGCAAAATTTTCTGTAAATAGAGTATTACTCCCCTGACCTATCACTAAAAAAGGCCAATTTTGCTGTTGCGCAGTTTGATAATGTGCTAAAAGCTGTTCAGTACTGTCAATTGTTACCACAGCTTTAGCATAAACTGGCAAATGAAAAGTATTGGGAATCAGATATTTCATTATTCTGCCCTTTTATTTGTTTTTAAATGCCTCAGCAAACGCATTACCCATGGCACTATTGGTCACTGAAGTCGATTTAACCGGTTTAGATTGCGCTGGTTTGCGTGGCTGATCACTGTTTTTATTTGCTACAGCTTGATCATTTAAGCGCATTGATAAACCAATCCGTTTACGTGCAATATCGACTTCCATTACTTTAACTTTGACAATATCGCCGGTTTTCACCACTGAACGGGGATCCTCAACAAATTGATCCGCTAAAGCAGAAATATGTACTAATCCATCTTGGTGTACACCGATATCGACAAATGCCCCAAAGTTGGTCACGTTAGTCACGGCACCTTCCATAACCATACCAACTTTAAGATCATTTAGGGTTTCCACATTTTCGGTAAATTGGGCGGTTTTAAATTCTGGTCTTGGATCGCGTCCTGGCTTATCAAGCTCTTTAATTATATCGGTTACTGTGGGTACACCAAAGTGCTCATCCGTAAAATCAACCGCTTTTAATGACCGCAACAAAACCGCATCACCCATGACTTCTTTTAAGGGTTTATGCACGGTGGTTAAAATTCTTTCAACCACTGGATATGCTTCTGGATGTACTGCTGAAGCATCAAGCGGATTCTTACCATCCATAATACGTAAAAATCCTGCACACTGTTCAAATGCTTTTGGTCCTAATCGTGCGACTTTTAATAACTGTTTACGATCAGCAAATTGTCCATTATCATTACGATAATCAACAATATTTTGCGCAATCACTTTATTTAAACCAGCAATGCGCGAGAGTAGCATAACTGATGCGGTGTTTAAATTTACTCCAACCGCATTTACCCCGTCTTCAACTACAGCATCTAACTTTTTGGCTAACTGACTTTGACTAACATCATGTTGGTATTGCCCAACCCCAATCGATTTTGGATCGATTTTAACTAGCTCAGCCAGTGGATCTTGTAAGCGACGTGCAATTGATACAGCACCACGTAACGAAACATCAAGATCAGGAAATTCTTGTGCTGCTAATTCTGATGCCGAATATACCGATGCTCCAGCTTCACTCACAATCACCTTTTGAGCTTTAACCTCAGGGTAACGTTTTTGTACATCCAAATAAAACCGTTCTGTTTCGCGTGAAGCGGTACCATTGCCAATTGCCACCAATTCGACCTGATATTTGATACATAATGCAGCTATCACCATAGCCGCTTTATCGGTTTGTCCAGTGTGAGGGTAGATGGTGTCCGTCGCTACTAATTTGCCAGTTTGATCAACCACAGCAATTTTAACGCCGGTACGTAACCCCGGATCCATTCCCATAGTCACTTTCATACCTGCTGGCGCAGCCATTAACATATCATGCAAATTAGCTGCGAACACATTAATCGCTTCCTCTTCCGCTTGTTCACGTAATGTTGTCATTAAATCGGTCTCCATGTGCATTAAAATCTTAATGCGCCATGTCCAACTGATCACTGCTTTACGCCATTTATCAGCAGGTTGATCATTAAAATGGATGTTTAGATGATCAGTTATTATCTGCTCACAATAGCTCTCTTTTGGTGGCTCTTCGGAAAGCGGATCGGCATTTAACGACAGTTGTAAAATGCCTTCGTTACGTCCTCGAAACATAGCTAACGCACGATGCGATGGTACTTTGGCAATGCGCTCATGATGATCAAAATAATCTTGGAATTTCGCACCTTCTTCCGCTTTACCGGTGATTAGTTGCGATACTAAATGCGCGTTATTCCATAAATAGTGGCGAATTTTTGCCAATAATGCAGCATCTTCCGCAAAACGTTCCATTAGAATATAACGTGCCCCATCTAAAGCAGTTTTAGTATCGGTAATCCCTTTATCTGCATCAATATATTGAGAGGCCTCGGTATCGGGATCCAAATTAGGTTGTTGCCATAAACGCTCAGCTAAAGGTGTTAAACCGGCTTCAATCGCGATTTGCCCACGGGTACGACGTTTCGGTTTAAAAGGTAAATACAGATCTTCGAGTTCAGTTTTGTTTAGAGTATTAGTAATAGTTTTTTCCAATTCTGGCGTTAATTTACCTTGCTCAACAATTGATTTAAGAATAGTTTGTTTGCGATCATTTAATTCACGTAAATAACTTAAACGACTATCTAACGTACGCAATTGCGTATCATCGAGTCCACCCGTAACCTCTTTACGGTAACGTGCAATAAAAGGGACAGTACTGCCTTCATCTAATAAAGTAATAGCAGCTAAAACTTGTTCTGGTTTTACGGTCAGTTCACCCGCTATAATATGGCTGATTTGCGTATTTATCATAAATGCATTTCTTAATTGTTCAATTTAATAATATCAATAGGTTATAAAATTACTATGGCAAGCTGTCATTATATAACAAGAGAGGGCTATTTGGCACTCGATCGTGAATTAAAATATCTTTGGAAAGAAGAACGACCAAAAGTCACCCAAGCGGTTTCTGAAGCTGCTGCCATGGGCGATCGCAGTGAAAACGCTGAGTATATATATGGCAAAAGACGCTTACGAGAAATCGATCGCCGTGTCCGCTTTTTATCTAAACGTCTAGACCAACTTACCATTGTTAACCCTAATCCCATGCAAGAAGGCAGAATCTTCTTTGGTGCTTGGGTAACCCTATTGGATGATGAGGGTAATGAAAAAGTATATCGTATCGTCGGGGCTGATGAATTCGACCCGAAAAAAAACTGGATCTCAATTAATAGTCCTGTCGCTCGCAGTCTAATTGGTCACAAAGTTGACGACGAAATCACCGTCATGACACCCAATGGACAAGTTTATTATACTGTATTAGGGATACGTTATTATGAATGAGTGTTATGATATAAATTTTAGTTTCTACTTTTAGATAAGATTTATTTTAATTGATATTAAAGATATCGGCTTTTATTCATATCGTGCTATACATGTCTGCGTGCCTGTTTAAGGGCATGTAACATTTTATTTGATAATCGATATTTTTCATTTTGCTACCTAGTTAGCCACCAAATTATCTAAGAAAGATGCAGAACAGTGTATCAAGGCAATCCAGTAGTTTTATAGAGAATCCCTGAGGATCACACCCAGGCTAAAAATCGAAAATCACTCGACGTAATAAGCGCTGATTTTAATTTAACTACCAACACGGCAGTAAACGATACCGCAATATACAATAAACTTTGTTGGCAACAAGATAAACGGGTATTTTATTTTCAAAACCCTTTTTATCGTTATTATAACCTATTAATTATATTATCTTTTAAATTTCTCTCCTAAAAAGGACAGCATTGCTATTTGAGCTGATTAACCAACTAGATGAACACGTTAATATTATCATGGAACAAAATTTAGTATTTTTAGAACGGGCGACTTTATTTACCAATCAAAAATGATAATAGCCTTACTCGATAAGCAAGTACACCATCGCGATATTATTAAAACAGATTATGAATTTTATCGCTTTAAAAAATGTTGCTAACATAATGTACTTTTCAACAATATTTGATATGTCGAATATCTGAAATTGTCAGAACACGTAACAAAATAGATTAAAGTGATGAATAAAAAACAGTTTATAATTTTGCAACTATTGTCGCATTAAAGCGATTTCCTTCTTGCCCAACAATTAACTGCTTATTTTTAGCCTCATTACAATATTCAGCCGCTAATGCCAAAGAAAGCCAATAATTGTTATTACCAGCAATACCAAATAATCTATCAATATCATAAATGTGCTCCATTAATACTTGTTGCTCGCCATATTTTGCTAATAGATTGACATGATTATCTGGAGATAGCTGATTTAACCATAAAGAGGAAAATAATTCTGTATTATCTGCTTTCCCCCATATTTGCGCATGCTCTAATACATTAGATAAATCATCACCTTCTTCAGTCCGATGTAATGAAACAAGTTCAATTTTATTCATTGTAATATATTTAATAATGTTTTGATTTTTAATTATATTCCCCCCAAGGCAAATGAGGCTTGTCATCGCCTCTGAATAATAAGGTTTAGGATGTTCAAATAAATGTAGGCTAATACACCAAAGCAATTCATCATCATGCTCACTATTATCTAACCAACTATCCAAAAAAGTAGTACCTTGTCTTGGGTCAATAATTTGCCAACTTGCGAAATTTTCTGTATTTTCAATAATATCATTCCACATTTTCTCTATATTCTCAGATGAAATAGGGACATCAACAAATAAACGCACATGGAAAGGAAAAATCTCAAACGGTGTTGTTAAAAACATAGAAGATGTTGACTTCAAATGGTCAAAAATCAGTTTGATTCTTTCTTCAAACTGGTTTGGAGATATATTGATAGGTAATGGTAATCTTGAATGGAAAATAGGATTACCGCCCTTATATGGAATTCTAGCTTCTAACGCAACCAATTGCTCAGTAAGTTTTACTGCATGCTGCAATACTCCAAATTCAGAATTGATTTCATTATGAATGATATATAATGGGCGCTGTCCATAAGCAATTAGCATTTCCTTGCGTTCTTGACGCAATTTATTACATCTTTCGGTATAGACTTCTTTAAAACCACGAACAAATATCCAACAAAAAACAACTAATAGCCAACTGATGAACGGGAAAATCATACCCCACATTATCACATCTCTGAGTTCTAGTTGTGAATCTAACTGTAACAAGATAAAGACAATCAATCCAACTAACATGAAAATAAGTAAAACGATCCCCCAGCCCCACCAAGGAAACGGTTTCTTCAAATGTATTTCATCCGGTAATAATTTAAAATCTATTGCCATTATTTTTTGATACCAAAATTAGATAATGACGAAATTAGTTTACAGCCACATGCTGTTTTATGTCCGTGAAAGGCAATTGGTTTTCCTTGATCATTAAATAAAGGATCACCTTCAATAATCGGGTTAACGCCATGACCTTTATAAGGACAAGTTACCATATCGCCAACCCTAGCAACTCCCTTATTAAAAACAATAAGGGTTGATGATGCTGAGAGCACTTTACCGCCATGCGTCGTTGAATCACCAAGTCGAATAACACCTTTCATCTATATGTCCTTGATAAATTAGTTTGAATATTAGTACAGCAGAGAATGTTCAATATCCTCGATCACTTCAGATCTCCAGCAACTAACATTACCATCAACTGGAAAGTGATGATAAATTTTTTACATTTCAATTAACGCTTTTTATTTAAGGATCTCATTAATCGCTAAAGCATTTTTCCATAACACATAACGCTTTTCCTCATAAAGCCTTGTTCCATTTTTTCTATCATTAAAAGCTACTTAGCCGGACCATTTCGAAATCATCGGAATAAAATAATAAATCATCATAAGATCCCTGATTATTTTCGTCATCAAAGCTATCCGTAATGTTCAAAACTTTCCCGTCAGCACCCAAATATTGATTTTTTACCGCTCCATTTTGAGATACTTCAATATGGTTTGTTTTAACACCTTGATTGCTAAACTTTTCTATAATACCAAACATATCATCATCCTTATGGTGCATGAATGTTCTAATTGTAGTATGTTCTCCATTTTTTATTATTTGAGATAACGGAACATAATTTCCTTTCTCATATGTCGTTTCTATGATTAAATCAGGCATAACATCACGGTTAAATGTGAATAATTTACTCCCTATTTGCTCATTACCGTTGTATTCGAATTCAGTTATTAGTCGCTGTATATATGTTTTTTGTAATATTGATACAATTTTCCCCATAACCTTTTCAATGCGAATATAGCGCGGTAATTCAATTGCTTGCTCTACACTACTTAATTCACTTAATTTACCCGACTCATCCATTACAAAAAAAGAGAGCCCATTCTCTAATGACTTAAACTGTTCCACAGGTAATGAAATCGGTGATTGTTGCCACTTTTCTTTAATAATTTTTTTATATTGATAATTATCACTAATCTCAACTTTGATTAATTCGCTGTATTCTGTTTGTGGGGTTTGATTTTCTGCTTCAATTAATGTTAACGGCATTTGGTGCGGGAAATTTTTATAACGTTCATCTAAGAATGCAGGAAAAGGTAATTTATGATAATAAACTTGCTTTGGTTTAATTCCTAAAAATTTCGCTCGGTTTATCGCTTCATGATCCCACAATGTCATATCTGATTCAAAAACACGTTTAAACAATGCTCTTGTCAACGTACCATCACTTTTTTCGATATCCATTATAAGTGTATTATAAGGCACGGATTCATCTAAATCTTTTTGAAAGTCAAATATATCCGCTGGTCTTTGCTGGGTGATTTCAATTATCTCCCCTTTTTCATTTAGGCGTTTGTTTTCTGGACGATGTGATTTTTCATAATAAGTTACATGATTAGTCTTAATCCCTTTAGCATCAAAATACTCCTCAATCCTTTCAATACCATCTTGCCTGATATAAGAGTAGATAACCGTGTTACCTGTGTTAATATTTTTTTCTGCCCCTTTTACTCTTCTTCCTGCTTCATCAAAAAACACCTCATCAAAATAAATAACCTGATGATGATTATCATACATTTCCAATATAGCGCGTTTTATATTGTTATTGGTCCAATAATCATAAGTATAATGCGTAATTGAACGTAAAGGTCTTTTTTGAATACTCACAACCATGCCATTTTTTTTCTCAACTCGCACATAACAAGGTAACTCAAATACCTCGGCAAAAGTGTCTTTTTTTATTAATTGATTATGCTCATTAAAAATATAAAAATAGACTCCATCATCAAGTAACTGAAAAAGATCTGTTGGATATAATATTTCGATAATATTTCGATCTCGTTCTAATACATCACTATATTGGTAATTTTCATTCAATGTTATCTCAGAAATATTTTGAATGGCTAAAGAGTGCATATCTGGCTTGGATTCTAAAGCTGTTAATGATGAAAATAGATTTTTTTGAGGATAACTGTCATCTTTATTAATAAAATTATTAAAATCATATTGAAAATAGATTTTGTTTGGTTCGATTGCTTGTTCCTTTAAACGTTTGATAATTTCTGTTGTGTTATTCACTGTTAGCTCCGCAAAAATAGATTGTGCATTGGATATCCAGACTAAACACACCAACAAGCACGTTTTTATAATATTATTCATAGATTTCATACTATTATATATTGTCATAATGTTAATATTATCCCGATTTAGTCAGATTCGACATATCCGATAATTTTTGGATCAAAATTTTTCTTTTAGCAAATTTTTCATCTTTAATTTGCTTTTTTCTATCCAAAGATTTTTTATAATCTTCGAAATGTTTATCATACCGCTTTCCGATACAATCAGGATCGGCTAATTGACAGTGAGCCAATAATAAAAACAAAAAAGTATGGCAGTTGGTTTCATCATATCCATCACCATTCCAGCTCCACTCATCTTTAAAATCCTTTGCAAACTTTCTAATATCATTGATGATTGCTAATTCAGTCCTTGAATCATTTGACAATATATAAGGATGAGTCGTAAAATCAATTTTCTCCGGATGCAGTCGACCATTCTGGTGCGGATCAAATGGTCGGCTTGATAGTTCGTTATTTTGTTTCTTTCTTCCTGCTTCACGATCACGTTGATAGGTCAAATCAAGTTTTTTATCTTTCGCTTTCCTGATCTCACAATCACCATTTAAATAGCCCTTTGCTGATATCCATCTTTTGGAGTTAAATGTATTTTCTACATGAAATGCACCACTATCAGGATACCAACCATAACTTTCTCGAAAACCATTAGCTTTAGTGCATGCTTTTATTGGTAGAGAAGTGATATTTGCTTCGGTTAACTTATTTTTTCTTGCTTGTTTCATGAAATCATCCGTTTCATCTTCATCGCGATGAATAATCTCAATCCAATAATGGCCAGCCACCAGACCTTTTTTGGGAATTCTTCGTATGATAATATTCTTTAATTTTCTAATTTGAGCTTTGACAACTTGTGGCTCTACTATTTGGCGATTAGCCGTATTCTCAAATTGAGCTTTTGTTTGACCCACTGCATCTATCCATCCCTGCGGTATTTGCCATGATTCCCAACCCATTTTTTATCCTTAATTATCCTATATACACAGTATAACCGTAAATTATCGTTTTATAACAATTCGTTATCTGATTTATATCTAAATACAACCTCTTCTTCCTCATAGCCCGTACTAACTATCTCAGTTCTACCATCTGCATCAGTTTTTCCTTCAGCAAGGACGTGGTTATCTTTATTTAAAATCTGATATTCTCGATTAATAATTGGATTATTCGACCCCTCTTCCAGTAAAACAAATTGTTTAACACAAGGAGGTAGTGGTTGCTGTTTTGGAAAAGAATATAAGGTTGGCTGCATTGACTTAGGACCAGAAAATGGAAAACCTTGCGCACCATGCTTTACCATACCTGGCGCATAAAGTTCAATATTGCCATCAGCAATGCGAATATAAGCACCACCACATGCGATAGTAATTTCTTTGTTAGCATTGATATCGATTTTATCTTGATTACTCACAATCTTAAGAGACTTATCTGCAATCACTTCAATATCACCATTATGTGCTTGTAACTGTATCTTACTTTCACCACTAAAAAGTTTGATATCTTGTTTAGCAAACACTGAATATAGATTCCCAGCACTCACATTCATGGAGTTATTTGCAGCAATATTGGTATCTTGTTTGCTTGTTAATAAGATATTCTGCTCGGCATATTGATAGATGTTATCAGGTGTTACCGTAGCGATACCTTTGGGACTAGATATAACCATACTGGGTTCAGTAAAAGATAAATTTGTTGGATCCGATGCGGTGTAATTGACAAATGTAGAGAAACTCTTTACCCCTTTCAACTCACCTGCTAAATGACTTTCAGAGCGCTTTGATTGCCGATAAGAGACACTAACACCCGTATTAAGCAAGGTAATTGTTTCATCTGCATCTAGTGTTTTTTTGTTAACACCTGTTTTTTCTGCTCTTTTATATGAGCTAATATATAGCCCTTTACCAGCACGAATAGCACCATATTCATCTGTTCGCAGCTCAAATCCTTCACCACGCTGTTTCTTCTTATCATCAACTAAGTGTCCTAAATTCAGCTGTGTTTTACCATATTCGGTCGCAAGTTTAATATGTTCCTGTCCACGCTGATCATCCATCCGCAATTTATTGTTAGCCGGCGTTCTAATGACATTGCGGTGTTTGTTTGCGGTTGTAACATGGTTAGGATGATTAATGTCATGCATAGCATGTGAAATATACGGCCTATCAGGATTGCCATCCATAAAAGCAATAGCCACTTCGGTTCCATCAATTAACGGAAAGTGAAAGCCATAAGTCTCACCGGCATAGGGCGTTGCAAGACGGACCCATAAACTCTCTTCACCATTTCGCCAATGGGTTAAGTCAAAATTAAATTTAACGCGGTAACGCCCTTGAGTGTCTATATAACCATAAGTATCATGGTCAGGACTCGTT
Source organism: Frischella japonica (assembly GCF_014489845.1). Taxonomy (GTDB): domain Bacteria; phylum Pseudomonadota; class Gammaproteobacteria; order Enterobacterales; family Orbaceae; genus Frischella; species Frischella japonica. The sequence continues at coordinate 20,571 of NZ_JABURY010000008.1, read as the reverse complement.
ATTCTAGCTGAAACCGTGCCAGATACACAAGGCCAGCGAATAGAGTTCGGTCTGTAGGGTTTTAATACATCAAAAGGTATTGCAGTAAACCTTGCTTCATAGTTATTTGCTCTATCACCTTGCCCTTCAACACTTAGAATAATAAAGCCTTCTGTAAAAGTTTTCGCTAAAGGATGACCATCAATATAAATATGTTGACCAGTCGATAAATGATATTGATTTGTTTTACCAATAATAATAACTTGTTCGCTAAGCTTTGCCTGATGACGGATTTTGGCATACCATGCACCACTTTCAACAAGATCGATATTACCACTTTCTTTGTAGTGCTCACCATAAAGATAATCTATGCCATGTGTTGTCACATCTTTTTGCTGGGTATTTATTTCACTCAGCATATTATTACTTGCCTGACGATAATTATAGTCGTTAACTTTAACAGATGATTCAACAGTTTTACTTTGTAACATCACATCCCATATAGAATAACGACCACCATCAAGTGTACCACTTGGCGCTTGATAAATTATTGCCCCAGCATCATGATAACCTTGTTCATAGTCGCTCATAACCAGAACATCACAATGATGTTTTTCATGACTTTCAAATCGAAACCAAATCCCAACATCAGCTAAAATACGCTGAATAAAAGCAAGATCACTCTCTTCCCATTGGGTAATTAACTCTCTAGCAGGATAATCGTCATTGAGATCAAATCGATAATCGATACCTGTCCAACCATGTTTACGAAGTACACTCTCAACAACATTCACCACACTTTGATTTTGATAAATCGCACTATAATGATGTAGCCCGAGTAAAGATAAACGAGATTTAAGCATGACAACATAACGTACCTCATCGTTACTGATAGATAACTGACAAAACTCAGTAATAATCCCATATAGCGTTCTGTGCTGAGCAGGTTTATTAAGTGAACTAAGATGAGAAATGATTGCTGAAAGTGACGGAGGATGAAAAGATAAACTTGCTCGGCGACTGAGGATGGAATCAACGGTTATTGATTTATTAGGTGAGGTAAAAGTGATTTCATAATACCAAGGTTCATTCAGCTTTTCATATCCTCGAATAGTTACAATGGAAATTGGTGCAGTTAATTCTGGAATAAACAAGGTATATTGATTTGAACCGGCTAATTTATCAAGTAAATTGACACTTTCATCAATGTGGTTATTTCCCATTTGATTTACCCTTTATTATTATTCTTTCTAATATATTTTATGTTGATGTTACATAAAATATATTATCTGAATAATATACACACAAAAGATAAAAGTAAATCAATTTTCATAGTTAACTTGTAAGCAAGTATTTATTTTTCACCAACCTACTACACTGTATCTTTGTTACATCACCACTTAATCCTTACCAAGAAAAAGTAAATATTAAACATAATATATTTTATTTAACTTAATACAGTCAAAGTGGTCTTGAATTTTAGAAAAATAGATCATATTTAATCTAACGCTATAAATAAAATTAAGAAGTTTTTCAAAATTTTCTTTAGCATTAGTGTTTATAACAGTGTTATGAATATTTTAAGACTAGTCAAAAAGGCTATATATATTTTTTAATAAAAGATCTTGCATTAGCTAAGTTTAAAAACTACAGAAACCCGAAATTAATCTTAATTGATAATAATAGCCGAAAAGGTATAGTAAAAAGAATGGGTACAATTATTTGATTTTAATTAAAAGAAATGGTGGGTGTGAGGGGATCGAACCCGCGACCAATTGATTAAGAGTGCCCTGAACACGCCATAAAAAACAATAACTTACAAATTTATCAATAAGTTATAAAACTAATAAACGCTAATAAAATGCTATATTAATTAACTCAACCGCCATTTAAATATTGTTGAAAGGATTTAATTTGATTGCATCTTCAAAATGTTCAGGAGCAAAATGTGCATAACGCATTGTCATTTTTATATCTGTGTGACCCAGTATTTTTTGTAATACTAAAATATTGCCTCCGTTCATCATAAAATGGCTGGTAAATGTGTGACGCAAAACGTGGGATAGTTGGCCTTTGGTAATTCTATTTCTGCGCGCTTAATTGCTGAGCGGAAAACAGAGTAACCCGGAGTGAACGAATATCCTTTTTTATTTCAATTTCATCAAACAATGCTTTATCAATCGGTATTGTTCGGTTTCGCTTTCCCTTAATTTTTAAATATGTAATAGACTGGTTTTTTAGTTGTTTGCCTTGCAACGATTCGGCTTCATTCCAGCGCGCGCCGGTTGCTATACATATTTTAATAATTGTTAACAGATCCTTGGCTTTACTTTTTTTGCTGACGTTAACAGTTTTTTGATTTGATCGGGTGTTAGACACGTCATTTCCTACTCGTCAATTCTAAATTGTCGGATGCGCTTAATTGGTTTTTTCAACATCCACTCCCCAAGCCTGATCAGTTCGTTAAACATTCCGTTAATGTAGATTAACTCTAAGTTCAGAGTTCTTTTTGAAACCACTTGAACTCGGTATGTGACGACAACATACGGCGAAAATTGGTCAAACACGGAGCAAAAATTGCGTTACTGCTAAATTTGACATTAAATGTAGTTAATATGAGCATTGAAAATGCGATTTTGAGTTGCTCAGGCAATGAAAACTTTATCGAGCAGAACGGCCAACCGGTTCAGTATTGGCGACTTAATCATGATTTTTGTCAATTAGGTGATACAATATTTCCGAAAAAGCATTGAGAGGACTATAACCCGCCCAGTTTTTTTGAAATACGTTTACTAGCAGAACGATTGTACCGGGAGCAAGGTGTTAATACGCAAATACTACTCGGACACAAATATCGTAGCACAACTGATTTATACAATGACCTAAGGGGCAGAGAATGGCATCACCTGAGAATTTAAAAACATACAGAGTTTATGTGATAAAACAACGTCGCGGCGGAAGTGAGGTATTGCTCGACACACGAACAAACACAACTAATTTTGAAATTGCTAAAATCGCATTTTGGCAATTGTACGATCAGAATTACGATAATAAACATTTGTTACTAATGACGTGTAATAGTAAAAAAATTAACGTGTATCGCTTTCAGTCAAAAGCTGGTGACGATCGCTATATTTGTAAAAATTCGGAGTTAAATTATGAATAGAGAAAAACAACGCAAAAATGAACAAGCATATAGAGCCAGAAACGCCGGTCGTCCGCGGTTACCGGGCACATATTTAACAGAGGATGAAAGCGCACTATTAAAAGAACTGGGTAAAATTTGCGGCACGCAGAAAACGGCAATATTTGAAGGTCTAAAACTTTTAAAAGAAAAATTAAAAAAAGTAAAATAATTGTTGACTAATGGCGCGCGTCATTATATATACCCAGAGTTAAGAAACAACTCTACTGACCCAGCAGACACCGGAATTACTAAAAAGGTAAACAATTATGAAAAATTATCACATTTCATTTCAAGAATGGCGCTTAACGGTATTTCAAACGCAGTATATTGTAATAAAGATGAATCAATTTATAGGCTAGTTGCGAAAAAAGATAGTCTGAAAATTCGCGGAACTCGCATTGTTGAATTAACTGCGGATGAATATGAAAAATTGTCATGTGTTCCTGACAGAAATATTATCCGTTTTTTGCGTGCTGCTTCAATGTGTGGGATTGACTTTCTTTGAAAACCTAAAGCTGGATTACCAGCCTTTTTTATTAGCGGGCAACATAAAATTCACCGCCACTTGGTCTTTTTTAACAATTTCAGCGCAAGAAAAAATCGTGTAACTTATTGATTTTAAATGGTAGTAATGGTGGGTTGTGAGGGGATCGAATTATCAAATTAACTAATTAATTTAAATTCATATTCATAAATTTATAATTTTCCGTATAACATATCATATAACATAAAATCGTTTTAATATATTAAAATCATTATCAAATTATTAGTAATATTCACCAATGACTAACTGAAAGATTAAAAGGAAAAGTTTATTTTTGTGATTTTACAGCACTAACAACACTAACAAAATTTATATAAAATAATCAATAAATTAACCTCGTGTTATTATAGTGTTGTATGTTATTAATAACATGGTAGTATTTAATAAATTATTATAAATCGAAAGGTGATAAAATGAAAAAAATAGGAATAACTAAATTTTGTGAATTAATGGTTGAAAGTGTAAACAATGCAACGCCCTTTGTTTTGTTTACTGTTGCTAGTATCGTCCTATATGATAAAAAACCATTGTTAGATACTGCAATCACTCTTATTGGAACTAATATTTTTCTATGGGGTATATGGGCGATACCCCATGTAAAAAAAATCGTATCAGAAGATGATGATAAAATAACAAGAATAGTAGTTTTTATCGCTATTGCATGGATAATTTTTATGCTATTATTAGCAACAATATCACTGTCATAACTCAATACCCTTAAACTCATCTAACGCTTGTTTTTGTTCATCCGATAGGTTGATATCGACCTCGCCGTACTCAAGCAAGTAAGTACCAAATGACATGAGGAAAGCAACAGCAGGATCTATCTTGTTGGCTGCTTTCTTTTTATTTGGTTTAATGTTGGCATTAGCATCCGTTTCCATAACCACATTACCTACCGCCCAAGAGAGTACCGGATCACCATTGTGATTAATGCGTTTACGGCTAATAAATACCTCGGCCGTTTTTGAAGTTGGGCTATAACGTGCATAAGTTTGGGGAAATGGCTCAACATCTAAGCCGATGTTCTGTAATTGGGTTCTTAATTGTGTGGCGTTCCACACGTCAAAGCCTATTAACTTAATATTAAACTGCTCACTGTCTTTTAAAATATCATCTCGAATTTGGTCATAATCGATACAATCGCCTTTGGTTACTCGAATCCAACCCTGATTAACCCATTTACGGTACATTTCCCTATTTTTGTTAGCCACATTATTAAGCTGAAATTCAGGAATATAATGCCTGGTTAATAATCTAACCTCAGTTTCAAACGGAAATGAATAACAGACGCTAGTAATATCACTGGTGGATGATAAATCTAATCCGGCATAACAATCTAAGCCGTTTAAATCATCTTCCGAATAATCAGCCTTACACTCTGCCCAACTTCCAATATTTACCCAAGGTGTAGCCCCATTACACCAAATATTAAAGCGTTTAGTGAGCATTTCAACCCACTGGGAGGGTATACCTCTGGCTTTCTTAATAGTGTCCTCTAAGGCTACCCTATCCACTGAAATATCGAGGTTAGGATTGGCTTTAATCCATAAATCAGGGTTATCAATCTCGTTCTCGTCGTCTAATTCATAAATAAGCACTAATTGTGATTCGTTAACTTCATCACCCTCTAGAATCTGGCAACAATAATCATAATGCTGTTTACACGCTGATATTGTGTTACTACCTGCGGTGGTAATAGCAAATAAAATGCCCTCAGGTCTAGCCCCCATACCTAGCTCAAGGGCTGAATATACGCTGTTATCGGGGTGTAAATGGTATTCATCTACAATGGATAAACTAGGGTTAGTCCCCTCAATAGTTGCTGCTTTTGATGCTAAAGGTCGTAATAGGCTATTTTGCTTAGGGTTGATCACTTTATGCTGTTGAATGGTGACCCTTTTCTTTATTGGCTTGCTAAGTATTGCCATTTGCCTAGCATCATCAAATACGATTCGGGCTTGGTCACGGCTAACGGCTGCAGTATAGATATCTTGTTGCCCTTTCTCCATAACTAAAAACCAGTTAGCCAGTATTGCCGCTGTTGTTGATTTAGCGTTCTTTCTCGGTACTTGTACATAGGCACTACGATACTTTCTAAGTCCAGTTTTAACGTGCTTAAATCCTAGCAGATTGGCGAATAAAAATTGTTGCCAAGGCTCAAGCTCAATAGGTTTAGCTCTTAGATGACCTTTGACATGTGGGCAGACTTTAGAAAAAGAAATAAACTTGCTGACAACTTCACTATCAAAGTAATAAATAGGATTATCTAAATCAATAAAATAGCGGTTAATCGCTTGTTTTAAGCGTTTGCAAGCAGGAATATCCCCATTTTTAACGGATAATGCGTAATTATGCCAAGCGGTCAAGCTCGTCTTCCTCTTCGGCTTCTACAGGATTTTTACGACGGCTTACTGGGTCAAATCCAAGTAATGAAGCCATTTTAATCATAATTTTTTCAGCTTCTGACTTAGCACTTAATGCAGGATTACGGCTTTCTGTGCCTTGTGAATTAACGATTGAAAACCCACGCTTTGCAATGTCTTCCATAGCTTTGCGATACATTGAATAATTAACGCAATACAATTCTAAGTTAGTCCAATCGGCCGGTTGAATATCATCACGCTGTGCTAAGTGGTCGGCTCTAAGTTTCCATTGCTCTTTGGCTAATTTATCTAAATATTTTGGTGCTTTCATTTATTTGTTTTTCCTCTACTTTCTAAAAAATCACCGTGCGTAAAAATTTGAGGAGGGGGGTGGTCTTTTAGCTTTTTGAATTTCTTTGAACATTCCCCCCTACCCACTCATCATATCTGAGGACTGCTATCAGTTGTCTTTATTATGAAGATGACCCAAATCCTCGTTTATCGATTACTCTTGTCTTATAGCTATGGCAATCACGGCATAATGGTTGATGATTACTTGCTTGCCAAAAGAAAGGATCTCTTTGCCCATACTCAACAGGTTTGATATGGTCTATCAGAGTAGCAGGAGTTAGTAATCCTTTATCCTTACACATCTTGCATAATGGGTTATGCTTGAGATACTCAGCTCGATATATTTGCCATCTGTGGTTATAGCCTCTCTGTGCTGCAGTTCCTCGTGCCTTATCCTGTTCTTTACCTGCTCTATGCTCGTTACATCGTCCCGATTTAACACGGTTACGACAGTTAGGATATGAGCAACGTCTTAATGGCTGTATTGGCATTACTCACCTAATAGATAGCTGGGTCACGGTAAACACTCCATAGTGAAGATATGGCTAACGGTACTTCGTTTACTGCATTAGTGGTAACCATTTCTCTGTTCTCATATAGGTGAGCAATATACATAAGGCAACCTGCTTTGATTGCTGGAGTAAACTCCTGTTTATCAAATGATTTACCGATATGCTTTTGACAAGCTTCAAGGGCTGCATCTATATAGACTTGAAGTAAACTATCTTCTAAGGTGTCACTTTCATCAATGCGACAATGTAACTTAACTTCTTGTAAGGTAATATTAGTTATCATTTAAACCACCTTCACATAACAATTCTAAATAAGTCTTTCTGGCATCAGGTAATACTGCTTTGATATTTAAATATTGTGAGCCAACTATCAGGTGCTTAATCCGCCAAGTGGTATCAATATCCTTACGGTAGCGAATATAAATTCTTATAGTAGTACTGCTCATTTCTCGCTGAGATAACATAAGCTCTTTACCTGTTACTGCTTTGACCTCAGCCCATACAGTTGCTATGTCTTTCCACTCTTTAATAACTTGGCCAAATGGATCTCGGTAGCTCTCGAATTTCTGTAAGGTAATACGCTGTCTTAACCGTCCTATAATCATTTGGCATTATCCTTTTTAACTTCTACGGTTTGCTTCCATGCCTGACTAAACTCTTCACCGCCCTCATAAGGTAGTAATCCCTCTTTTAACCTTGCTTCATTAGGATTCATTACCCCTGATTTAATCGCAATGTTATAACTGTTAAAGCGATCTATCGGACTGGTCCGCATCAGATCGGAGGTATCAAACTCAATTAAATAACGGCTTTTATCTTCGCTAACATCTATCATCAAGGCGTCTTTTAATTGTTGTTCAAAGTTAGTTAGCCATGGCCTTAGCGTTAATGTTAAAAATGAGCGTGTTGCTTCTGAAAAGTTACTGTATGAACTATGCGAATATTCTTGTATAAACATTGGGCTAATATTGAATATTCGAGCGATATCCTCAATTGTAAATCGTCTGCTCTGCAACCACTCAGCATCTTGATTACTCATACCTAATTGCTCGTACTTCATGCCACCCTCAAGAATTGGGGTTTTACCTGCGTTCTTTGCACCTTTGTAGCGTTCTAATGCGTTTAGGGCTTTTTTGCCTTTTGCATCGTCCATCCATTCAGCCATTGAAACATAACCACTGGCCATTAAACCATTTTTCATGACCGATGACCCATGCCGTTGTTGCGCAAGCCCTAATCCTATAGCTTCACGGCATATTGTCACAGGTGAACGCCCGATAAAACCGTCATCACTTGCATAACGCAAATGTAATACTTCATCTTGTAAGTAATTTGTGACATTGCCGTCCTCATCAACAATCGAGTAAGCATAACGTCCATTTCCTAATCGTTTTGGGGTAACTGCATAAGGTGGAAAGCTTTCAAGTCCATTAGGTCGTCCGTCTTTACCCCAATGAATAACCGCATAAGCATTACCCCCTAATAAACAGTGTCGCATCATAGTCCGCTTAAATTGGTATGGTGTTTGCTTGGTATTTGGCATCTCATTAAGCAAATATTCAACCGGATGAGTTGATACTCGTTCACGTTCGCCCTTTTTATTAAGCTTATAGAGATAACACGGCATAGAAGCAACCGCTTCACTAATTACCGTGACAGCATTCATCACTGCAGGCAATGCTTCGGCAGAACTGGGTGAGACATATTCCCCCGAATTGGTATTAGGCAAGCCAAGATAAGAGATTAACTCGTCTACCGTCATACTTCGCTCTTCTTTCTTCTTACGGCTAAATAATCCCATGCTTATAACTCCATAAGGTCAAGCCATGCTTTGCTTAAATCTGGTTTTAATTTAGCTTTAGCTTCAAGCATTGAGCGTTTAGCGATTTGGATATCACTTTCTTGGTAGGCTGGCATACTTGTAACAGTTACTTCGAATAGTTCAGCAGTATTTACAGTCCTGATACAAGGCTCTTGATTAAAATCCCATGATTCAGTTGTGGCCATAAAACCAAACGACATACCGCGAATATCACCACGATCAACACTAACGAGTAAATCACGTCCTAATTGTGTGTCGGGTGGTGTAAGCTCAAATCTTAGCCCGATATCATCCTCATTAAGAATTAATGTATTAGATGTTGTCCGACCTAATAGTGCTTTGTGGTCATGTTCAAATAAAGCGCGAATATCAGGATTTTTGCTTAATGATTGGCTAAAGGCTTTTGGCGAAAATTGCTCATAAAATTCACCCCATATTAACTGTGATCGGCTATTCCACTTAACCACATAACCCACAAGCTTAGTATCATCTCGTGATATCTCAGTGCTTCTTATTTCATATTGTTTCTTATCCATATCAACCTCAAAGGGGCATATAGCCCCTGTTATTATTTATTTGCTGATAGTTCTAAGATTTTGATAGCATTAGAATCAACCAAACCACCACCTAAATACTTATCAGTGTGAACTTTATAGAATCCTGGTTCTGTAATATTATCTGGACGAGTTCTTACACCTGTTTCGTGGTCTACAATGTAGTAACCTCTTTTAAAATCACCAACGGCAACGACTGCGCCTGTATCATTCATATTTTCCAAATAATGAACAGGTTTACCTAAAAGCATATCAGGATCACCTGCTTTTAATCCGTCACGCCAAATATAATCACCATTACCATTTTTTAGTTTTTGTAATGTTGCTGCAGTATTTGAGTTCATTACCCATACAGCATTTTTACGGTATTTCTTTTTAAGTTTGAAAAGTAAATCAATCAAACTATCAGCCGTGATTGCGGTAATTGTCATTTTTTCAAGAGTACCAAATGGACGATCTTTATCTGCTTTTACTGCTTGCGGATAAGCAAGAAAACCTTTAGCTTTTTTCGTGCCGTCACCACTGATAAGGTCTAATTCCTCAGTTTCGACAAAAGTATCCTTGATTTCATCAGTTAACCAACTTAAAACATCTAGATCACTAAAGTCTAAGATTTCTTGAGTCGTTTTAGGATAAGCATAAATTGGGTATAATTTGATTGATACTTCTTCAAGTTTAGGGGTAGCTGTCTCTGTTCGAGCTGTTCCCTCTTCGCCATGATTAACTACTGCACCACCTACCGATACCAGTTTTTTATACTCATTTGAGCCAATTTTTTTGACGGTACAGATAGCACGCATTTCGGATTCATCCGATAACTGGCGCATGATTTCCTTATCTAACTCAGGAATAACCGTATAACCACCATCAGCAGGAACGCCAGTAGAAAGTGAACGAGCCTCACCAGTACGGATATAGTTGCGTAATTCTTCGTTAGTGATTTTTTTATCAATTGGTTTAGCTTTATCCGCAAGGCTACGCTCTTCGTTGGCTAAGGTTTCATAGTTTGTAATTTCGGTGTTTAACTCTTCTACTTTTGCCTTAATGGTGTCGAATTGTGTTTTTTCTTCTGGGGTCATACTGCGATTTTCTTGCTCGGCTTTATCAAGCATTGATCGCATTTCAGCTACTTTGGTTGCTTTTAATTGACGTAATTCAATAAGTTTTTTCATATCTTTATTTACCTGTATTTATTGTTATTTACAGCGAGATATGAAAGGCTTTGAAAGGTGATAGCGATTAAACTATAAAAGGTGCTGCGCTTTGGTTTTAGACTGCCATATCTGCGCTAATTATTGGTTTTTCTATTAACCCAAAAAGCAGTCTAACAAAAAAAAATACTATTGTTAATTCAATTGGTTAGGTAAAATCCCTCTGAAAGCATCAGAACAAAATTATTTTAAATTTTCAGGTAAATAATGCATGATTGTGCTTTGTGCAGAATATACAGAATCAGCCATTGATTGTCCTACATTACACCCTATTCGAGCTCTCAAATCAGAAACATACGCTTGATTGAGTGCAGGCTCAATAATGTATTCTTCTTCGCGTGTTGCTTCGTTTTTATTAACCTTTTTACGCAAAGCTGATTGTAATTTTCTAATATCATTTTTAATATCTGCATATTCCATTTTTATGTCATCATCTTTTTTGTATTTTGGATAACTTGCATCTATTTTTTTTCCTAATTCAATCAATCTATTATAAATATCTGCTAGTCTTTTCATATTTATTTCCCCCTATGTTGTGAAATGTAATTTTCTTCTAATGCTGCATCAGGAAACCAGTCATTACATTTATCATAATCAAGATGTAAGTTAGTTCTGCGTCCTTCACTTTGTCTAGCTCGTATAATGACTTCTACATCATACTCTTTCATTGCTGAAGGTAGTGCATTAACAAAGTTACGAAGTGATAATGGATTTTTTAAGTTATTATTTTCGATAAAAGTAATATAAGCATGATATAAAAACCGCTTAAACTGTACTGGTGTTGAGTATTTACCTATCATCATTCCATCTGGTTTGTCGGTTGCAAAGAGATAACTACAAAAATCAATTAATGGATTAGTCAATCTTTTAACTTCGATAGCTTCTGATGATTTTTGTTGCTTAATTAGTAATGATTTAGCCTTGCTATCATCCTCAAAATAGTTAAAGAGATGTCGAATAATAACGGATAATTCTGCACTAATTTTATCTTTAAGATTAGGATCTCTTTCGTTAGCAGGGACAGGCTCGCCAAAGTGAAAGATCACTCTTCGTCTGGAAATGCCTCCATCATCATTACTAAATGTCATTGGATTATTGTTAATGGCTAATATAACTCCCTGAATTTTGGCAGAATAAGGTTTCTTATATTTTTCATCTATGGCTACATCATCACCCCCAGTAATTGCCTTGATACCGTTACCCTCACCGATATATTTTGCTTGGTCTGGTAAGATGATCAATGATTGCCCAACAATAAGCGATCTTTCCCTTGGTTTTTCTAAGGCTTCCATATTAGCCGATACAGTATTATTCTTGCCTGCTAGCATGGTGGCAATCTCAGCAAAAACACTTTTACCGCTACCACCTGCGCCCGTAACCTCTATGAACAATTGCCAGTCATAACGATTAGCTAAAATCATGTATAGCGCTGCCTTTATCGCATCCATTTTTATCTTATCTTTTTTAGCTGAACGAGATAGCCATTGATAAAAATTAGGTGCATGAAGTTCCAAGTTTTCATTAGTTACACTATCAACATAATCAACATTATTAATTGACTGTAACCAATGTCTTTTGGCATGGGGTTTAAATGCACGATCATTTAAATCAAAGATACCATTTCTAAATCCTATTAAATTTCTGGCTTGATCTCCTTTCAACGGTATTTGTAATTTCATGGTGTCAATGGTCGATTTAATGCCTTTTTCAGAATAGTGAGCATTTGATTGTCTGAACAATTGAACTAATTCACGCTTTAGATCCATTTCAGAAATTATTTGCCAAACATTATCCTTATATAAATAAACTTCATTTGTTAACATATCTAAGGCGAGATTATTATCATAATGCTCTATCAGTACATCAGCTTTCTGGCTAGCTTGCATTTGTGATAAGTCAGGAACAGCTTTTTGTTTAACTTCGGTAAAATGCTTCTTACTCTCTTTAATTGATTTTTTAATATTCTTGTTAAAATCCTGCTTGGCTTTTTCAAGTCCAAATTGTTGCCTGTAATCATCCCAATCTGCTTTAAAATCCGTTTCAGGTATCGAGTAATAGCCATTGACTGCTTGAGCTGCTTCCATTGCTTTAGCTAAGCCCTTATTCGGGCTTTGGTCAATATCATTATCACCGGCTATGATGATTTTAGCAGTAGAATTTATTTCACGGATAGACTTAGCGACATGAATAAGATTACCTGCGTCAATGGCTGATATAACAAGAGACTGATGACGGAATTCCGCTATCGATATTCCTGTGGCTAAACCCTCACAGATAATAATTTCATTATGTGCGAGCAATTTTGCACACACCTCCTCTGGCTTGCTCAAAATTGAGCCGACTAAAATAAAAGCCCCTTTTTTGCTTGAGCTTTTCATTAAGTGTTTACTGCCGTCAGGTTCGATAAACTGACCGCCTGCATATTCATTATGAAGATTCAGAATAGGCGCAAAAATACGCCCGTTATCCAGTAAAGGTAAGTCAAAGATTAATCCTTTCTTGGTGAGGTACTCAGATTGCCCTAATGTTGTTTTAGAGAGTAAATATTCGACTTTTTTACATACGGAATTTTCTGGTATGTTGTTATTATGCAACTGTTCGGAATCTCTTTTTCTAAATACGGTTTTTTCTCGTATTTGGTTACTCTGATTAGGCAGATTCAAACATTCCGCCACTTTGATTGATGCTTCTTTAGTACTATGATGGTAATAGTTCTTAATCAGTTCTAAGCCGTCACCACTACCACATTGATTACAAATATAAGTACCTCGTCCATTTTGATTATCAAATCTAAATCTATCTTTACCGCCACAAACTGGGCAAGCGCAATGCTTGCCATTACCTACTTCAATGCCTAATGAATGCAAAATATAATCCCATTTACCTACAGCTTGGGTCGTAATATCACTTATTTTCATCTTGCAACCCCTTACGTTCTGTCTCGCTTCTAAATAAGGCTTTAGAATCACTAACTAAATCAGATATGGCGCTAAGGGCATAAGAACGTAGTTCATCATTTAGCTGACTTCCAGAATCACACTCAATCATTAAGAGAATTGAAATAGCATTGGCTTGACCGAGTTTAGAGTTAATTGTATCTATCGCATCCAGTGAGGTATTAGCCATTATTATTACCTCCTTTGAAATCAATTTTTAATAGTTCTTTATAGGCATCTTCGATTAAGTCACCTATAACCCAAAGTAAGTTACCTGTATCGCAGTGTTCCATGAAAGGCTTATCCAATCCCTCATCTTTATAATTATGATTATCCAAGACCACCTTAACCATGCTTTGAGTTTGCGCTAATTTAGCTTCGATATTATTTATTATCTGAATATTATTATTACTCATAAAGATAACCTCCAAAGCTTCTAGTGTCTTCAATGAATGGATATAAGCGGATTCTTGAAATAAATATCAGGGATTGCTTACCTAAATTCTTTCTGGCTTCACGTTCGGTTGTTGCCTTTGTTTGTACTACTTGAGCCGTTGATAGGTCATAGAATTTGTATAGTTTGGATTGTCTTGCACATAGGTGTGCGTTATCATAGCGGTTAGCCATAATCATTACTCCGTATAATGCTTGGGTTAGATCCCTCGATAGTGTTCCACCACTTCGGGGGATTGTTTTTTCTTTCATGTGATAGTAATATGTCATCACACATAAATACATTACCATTAACGTAATAGAGGTGTCAATACACATGACAGAAAAAAGACGAGGAAATCCACCATTCCAATTTAGATTAGATCCTGATTTACGGCTTGCCATGGAAAAAGCACAAAAAGAAGATGGCGACGAATCGCTTGCTGGCTGGATGAAAAGAATACTCCGCAAAGAATTAGCTTCACGAGGATTATTAGATAAATAACTAAAATCCTTTCGAACGCTTCCGAAATCTACCCACTTTATTAACTCTGCGCTATTATAAAAACGTGCTTTAAATGCGTGACGCTTTGGCACAAATTCAATGCATCTAGTAAGTTTTATTGTCATTGAAAATTCCTTGTTAATTGATTTGAGTGATTGAATAGAGGCAACTGTGACAGGTTGCCTTTTTTATTTATATCAAAGCCAATTCGGGTTGGTATTTTGCCCATAATGCCCTTTCCTCTGCGGTTAAATTAGCTTTCCATTTTTTGCAAGCTTCTAAATTACGTCCTCTTCTGCTTGATTCAATGCGATATTCTTTTTCACGTTTTGCATGATCATTCAAGAAAGCCCAAGGCACACCATAAGCACCAGTTTTGCGAATAGTTGGAATGACTTCACCAAATACCCAGTTACTAAATTTATAAGCAAATGTTCCTTGTTGAGTTGCTTTTCTACTTCGTGAAATGAGCTTATAAAATCCTGATTCTGAAACAATATTGAAAATAGGATTACCAGCTTCCGATTTAATACCCTTTATTAAACATAGGGTATTCTCATTTTTATCTAGTGCTTTAATTGCGTTAGTAACATTCTTAATTTCTAAAGCCTTGCAAACATCAGCTGCTATAAACCACGGTTCGCCCAATCGAGTAATAATTCGCACTTCGATACCATCGAATTTAATTACGCTTAATTCATCTTGTTTAACAATCATCTTAGTAGCTCCCATTGGCAAATCCTCGGCGTTTAGTCGGTTGATTAATCTTTTCTACTGGTGGCGGATTATCTATCCAGTGAAGTAATTCCACTAATGACCAACCGCAAGAGTTAGCACCTAACGATTTTCTTAATGGATATTTACCCTCTTTCTCAAGTTGCCAAGCAGTAGAACGGGCGATACTAGTAATTTTGTATCTTTCATTTTCACGAACCAGGCGATCATATTGAATGCCGTATTTATCTCTGGTTGCTTTGTGTTGTTCTGGAGTGATTGAATAAGTCATTGAAAGCCCCCTTACTGTACTCGGTTGCTTTCTAAATAGGCTTGTACTTCGGTTATATCATAAACAGTTCGACGTTTTGATAACTGAATACCTTTAGGGAATTTAGGATTATAGCGTAATGTGTTTTTTGAACAGCCTAGCATTAAAGCTAGTTCATCTAAGGAATAGTATTTTTGTATTGTATTTAATTGCATTGTTTTTCCTCACTGAATTAATAATGTTTAATACAATGAGGATTTTAGGATAGAATTTTTTAGTTTTTGGAAATATCCAAAATCAGTTCGGAAATTCCGAAATTATTTTTTTAACCAGCTTTCAAGTATTTTACCTGACGGGTATTTTAAGGCGTTTAATTGAAATTCTTTTACAAGTTCACTTCGCTTATTTTCAATAAAATTTCTTGGGTTATCTATAGCTTTGTCACCATATTTCAACAGTAATAAATTTCTAATAAACTCAATTTGAAGATTGGTAGGTTCTGTATCTTGTTTTTTTTCTTGTGGATGATCTAATAATGATAGTTCAAATTTCTTTATTTCTTCCGCCTCAATAAATAACTCAATATCATTATTAATTTCTGTAGCTGGTATATAATTATTTATGTCATAATCTAGATGTTCGCTAACTAGTTCCATAAGATTTTTTTCTTTCTTTAATGTATATAATTTGCAATAATCATTGTCTCCCTTCAGATAAATATAACCATCAAAAGAATCTATTGAGCTTTGACCATTCAATTTTCTTTTATAGTTTTCTATTGCTAATCTATTACCCCCAATCATCGGAAAGAGCCAATAATCATTAAGTCTTAAATCTACAATAAAATGCTTATCCCCTTTTAATTTGATATTGCGAGTAAAATTTTCACCACATTTTACATCGTCTATCATTTCGTCATCAGTTGCAGATTTATATATCTTAATGAGATTACCCATGGTTGCTAATGGTTCACAGACTGATAATGGAATAGCTTTTACTTTCGAATGGGTAGCTTTAACTTTAAGAGAAATATGATTATCTAAAATTAAGTCTAATATATCTTTATTGGTTATAGATTCTCCCAAAGAAATACTTAATAATTTAGCCGTATCATCAATAGATAAATATTTTTTCAATTGAAACAATTTATTTGACATTACTATTTGCTTCCCTTAAACAAAATCCCTAACGGTGAAGTTACGCCAGTCCGTTAGGGTTACGAACGTTCGGGAGCTACCCTAGGCGTAACTAATTTAATCTATTAAATAAGTTTGAATATAATTATACCACTACTGGATAAAATTACATGCATTTTAAATACCACTATTTAGTGGAATTTAGCTAGCCAAAGGAAAGGATCTCATTTAGGAAACTGCACGAATTTGGAATCAATTTAATGGCATAATTTTATGTCATATATGTTATTATTATCTTTTAATAACACTAAAAAAAATATATATAAATCAATTATATTATGTTATTAGTGTTGTTAGTGTTATTAAAAATATATATAAAGTAATTCTTATATAAGAGACAATAAAAAACCAGTCTAACTGACTGGCTTAAATATGTGAATATGACAAAATTAAATTTATAGTTTTAATATTAACTACCTGACAAGGATATATTTCCTTGGCTAGTTTGCTCTACAAAATCCCCCCACCATTGCATCATATCTCTACGTTTATCTAGGTAGGTTGCTCTGTTGTAAATTGCTCTCACTGCATTCCTATCGACGTGGGCAAGTGAGACTTCAATCAAATCATAATCAAAGCCATGTTCATTTAATGCTGTAGATGCTAATGACCTAAAGCCATGAGCAACTAACTCACCTTTAAAGCCCATTCGTTTTAATGCTGTATTGACTGTTTCTTTATTCATATGTTTATTGAAAGGTGCTTTTAATGTTGGAAAGACATATTCACGATGACCACTAATAGGCTTCATTATCTCAATTATCTTTATTGCCTGTTTATTTAGTGGAATAGTATGATCTCTTCTCATTTTCATTTTCTCTGCAGGTATCGTCCATAATTCATTTTTTAGGTCTATTTCGCTCCATAATGCAGATACTGCCTCAATTGGTCTTGTTATGGTAAGTAGTTGCCACTCAATCAAGCATCTTGTTTGTAATTCAATACTAGCCAAAGAAATAGCTTTCATAACTCTTGGTAACTCTGACGGAGGTAACGAGGGCATATTTTGTTTATGGGCGACTTTAAACACAGCCCCTATTTTACCCGTTGGATTATATTCAATCAGATCATTGTTAACAGCATAAGTCATTACTCTATTAATTCGCTGTGATATCCTCTTAACTGTATCTAGTTTACCGGCACATTCAAGAGGCTTTAAAGCTTCAATAAAATCTTTTGCCTTTAGCTGTGAGACGGGTATATCGCCAAGGATAGGATAAATATAATTAACAAATGAATTTTTTATTCGCCTAATTGTTCCACTAGTGATATCTCTTGAGTTCTGTTGTTCAAGCCATCTTTCAGCCACTTTATAAAATGTATTATCTTTCTCTTTTTTTGTTTGGATTTGTATAGATTGTTTATGCTGTTGTGGATCTACTCCTTGAGATACCAAAGAACGATATTCATCTCTTTTTTGTCTTGCGTTAAGTAATGTGATTTCTGGATAACTACCAAAGCTAACTAATGTACGTTTTTTTGAATCAGGACTAATATAATTAAACCGCCAAATTTTAGAGCCATTAGACTTAACTAATAAATATAAACCATTGCCATCTGATAAAGTAAAATCCTTTTCCTCTGGCTTGGCTGACTTGATTTGAGTATCATTTAGGGGTTTTATAATCTTGACCATGTTATACGAATTTAAGTTATATTTGAGCGTATAACATAATATATAACATAAAAGTTTGAATTTCGCTAAATCTTCTTGAACTTAGTTAAACAGTAAATTAGCTATAAAGCTTGTTATATAAAGGTTTTTTGAACGTTTTTGAGTTTGGATGAATTAAGGAGTGGTGGGTTGTGAGGGGATCGAACCCGCGACCAATTGATTAAGAGTCAACTGCTCTACCGACTGAGCTAACAACCCACTTAAACGAACGCTGCTAATTCTAATGGATCTACTGTAAATATTCAACCTAAATTATTATTCAATTTTCACCTTTGATATTCAGGCCTAAACATTATTATTTAGTCTTTAATATGGCATAACATAAATTCGACATTATTTAGCAGTTTAATGGCATTAAGATAGAGCGATGCAATATCCGTCAGCTGGTCGTCCGCCGTAGCCTGTTTTACCTGACTCACTAAAGCTAATTCCGCATCGTTATCACCACCACTGCCATCCATCACAACCGGACTGCCTAAATAGTGGCTGGCGGTTTGAGATAACACATCACTGTGATACGCATAGTCTGGCTTGTCCTGACCTTCACTGTGGCGGATAGCATGCAGGGCTTTCAGGGCGCGTTTAAGCCATTTAACATCCGGTATTGCCCCTTCACCCTCACCCGCACCGCAGCTACCGATACGCTGCCTTGCAATAATAAAATCCGTATGATTAAGTAAAGCCAGCATGTGATAAAAAAACACCCCCACCGTCTCATCCGGACGAAAAGCGGCTTGTTCATCAACCGGTTTGGCTTGTAGTCCTCGTTGCGGTAAAGCTTTTTGATTAATCAAACTTGCCATTGCCTCATCAAGCTCAATGGTAAACGGCGAATTACCTGACGCCAGCAGGCTCGACAATTCATCAACCCAGCTTTGTGCCCGTTGTTTAACCCGCAGTGGTTTATCACCACGCAGCGCCAAATCAACGCTTCCGCCTAAACCGCCTAAAACGATATGTACCTTTGGTAAAACCTGAGTGGGGGAAAACACCTCGCCATGTTTTAAAAAAATCTCGTCGGCGCTGGTTGGTGTGGTTGTGACGATGTGGTTATTTGCTGCATCAAAGATTTGAATCTGCTCTGGCGGGTGATTGAGCAAATCCACCACCAACCAACTGTCATCCGGCTCAAAAGTCGGCTCTTTTTTAACTATTGGCATGGCTTTAATTGCGTCAGAATAAGATACCGTGCCACAATAGCCATTAATCACCGGCAACTGAACTAATTTTTATATAGCAATATCCAGAATCAACTTAGATGATTTATCCTTAATTTTTTAAAGTATTCATTTGCATGACCGGTATGCTTTTTGATTTGTTCCGCTATCCAAGGTAGCATAGGCAGCCCAAGTGCCACCTCTAAACACAACTTAGGTTACTTTAAAGTCAGATTTTTTTGAATATCATTGGAGCTGATAGTGCCGGTATCACAGTATTTTTGAGCAGCAAGCGACAGCTGATCAATGATTACCATAATTGAGTAAAACATAGAATCTTTACTATAGTTATGTTCCTGTGATTAACTCCCATTTAACTTATATTGTTGCTCAGATATTTTTTTTAGTACTTGAGTTAATGTTAATTCATTTAGACATTTACTGATATCACTCTTAGAATAAGATATTTTCAGTGATTCAAAATATTGCTCCAATCGCCATTCGTCCAACACATCTGACTCTGATAAATAGCTATGAATATTGACAACGAGCTGGGGTAAAGGCTTATTTCTAATAAATTTTAGTCCCTTACCATGCTTTATAAATAGCCATTTTTGCCCATTAACCTCTAATTCTCCTTTTCGAGGGCAATCTAATAACAGATTATAATCCTTAACTTCTGGATAAACCCTCTTAAAAACAGACATTAAGTTATTTTGTAATTTAATTAATTCTTCAATATATTCTTTCATATCAGTACCTCGAGCGAGCCTCTGCTGCTTCTAATAAGAGCTGATTACCTTGGGCTTCTGTAACTTTGTTTATTCTAATTGGTATATCTTTTATGCCAGCTTTAACTGCTGCCGCTGCTCTATGATGACCATCAATAATAATCATCTTACCATTAACGATAGCTACATCGATAGGTTGAGTGGTATCAAATCCATTAGCCTTCATATCCCTTACTAATCTTTTAATATCTGAGCCTGAAATCTCATTTGAGTTTTGCCGACTAATTAAACTTTTAGGATCTACATTTTTAATGGCTTGCTCTGTATTAGATATTACACTTGCCTCCTTTCCAGCATTAAATTCCTTTAGTTCAATCACATTCTTCTGATTTAAGCTGATTTTGTCAATGGATATTGTCACTTCGGTC
>NZ_JABURY010000007.1 GCF_014489845.1 Frischella japonica | reverse complement strand
TCTCGCTGTGAGATCGCCATAGGAATTCCTTATTATTTGCAATCAATGTTTATTATTGTTCACTTATTAAGTTTTTTATGCACAATAACGATAAGCAGATTCATTCCTAAAGATAGGTTATTTTTTAATTTAAATCAATTATTTTTTGTACTACTTGTGATAGTAGCCTGTAGTTAATATTGCTAATAAGCTTTAAAAAGCGATTTGGCTAAACAATATTAGCAATGATTCGCGTTGGATTATTAAACAACCAATTATGCACTTTTAGGACGTTTTGACCCTCTTAAATCGCTATAGCCTAACTGCGGTAACCATCCACATTGCGTTTAAGTTATTTGAGCTTTTAAAAACCTTTAGCCTATTTCGCCAAAAGGGTGTGTTTTTTGCTTTAGTAATCAGTTGCACCTACGAAAATTTCATCTAGAAATATATAAAAATTGTATCATCCACCGTGCGCAATACAGCCGTCATCTCTTATAAAAGCAATAGTTTGACTGGATCAAGCAATTTTAATAGGTTTCTCACTTTGTAAAGAGGTTTATGCCTACCACAACCTATATCGCTGAATTTATAAGCTAAACTGTTTGTAGTAAGTTGCTAGTCAGTTTGCCTAAGGCGCCGTATAAAATGAGATGGATAAATACTGATTTTAATATTACAACCTAATATTTCAAATTAATGAAAAAATCAATCTGTATATCTTTCTATACATTGTGTTTTTTCATTAATATTTTGTTGTTTCTTAAGCAATTGACTTATCTTTAATTCACAACCTCTCTCGCTAAAAAACTAAATATCCAATCTCCGGCTGGTTAACCATTTTACTTTTTCCGGATCTCGATGATCAAAAAATTGACTTGTATTTGTATCAAGCGCTGCTATTTGTTGCATATCTTTATCAGAAAGTTCAAAATCCCAGATATTTTGATTTTCGACTATTCGCTCTTTACGAACAGATTTTGCCAAGCTCGCAATGCCTCGTTGTGCTAACCAACGTAAAACCACTTGCCCTATCGTTTTGCCATATTTAACGGCAATTTGACCTAACACCGGATGGGTAAATAAACCATTTTTCCCTTCAGCAAACGGTGCCCAGGCTTGAGGAGTTATGCTCTCTTTTTGCATATAAGCCACTGCTTCATGTTGTTGTTGAAATGGATTAATTTCAATCTGATTCACAGTAGGAATAGTAGTGTGAAAGGCGGTTAAATCAGCTAATCGATCTGGTTGGAAATTACTTACACCGATAGCACGAGCTTTACCTGCTGAATAAAGTTCCTGCATTGCTTGCCAAGCACCATGAACATCGCCATAAGGTTGATGAATCAAATATAGATCAATATAGTCTAATTGCAAACGATTTAATGAGCGTTCAAATTGTGCCTTAGCACCATTGTAATTGGCATCTTGCAACCATAATTTAGTCGTAATAAATAATTCTGCTCGATCAATCCCATGTGCACGAATAGCATTACCAACTTCAGTTTCATTTTGGTAACTTGCTGCTGTATCAATTAACCGATAGCCTGAATCTATTGCATCATGCACTGCTTTTTCACACTCAGCTTGATTATTCATTTGAAAAACACCAAACCCTAAAATAGGCATTTCGATACCATTATTTAATTTTATTTTAGTTAACATAAAGACCCCTCTTTATTTGGAAAAATAAAAATATTATAGTTTCGCCAGCAGTTTAGATAAGGTGGTTATGATGATATTCTATAGTGAAATTTTTTCATTAATGATTTATTTTGAGACTTGTATGGTAATTTAAAAACAACTTAACGATTTTACTGATATCGTTAGGGATTGCATATATTTAAACTATTACGTCAATAAAGATTACTTGCAAGTTTAGAATAATACTTTATCTAAAAAAACTTGATCATGTTTTAATACGTTCAACCCCTTAGCATTAAAACTACCGAAAGCATAAAAATATGAGTAGCTCTGTTACTTTGTTAAAGTTAATTATCTTATTCTTCATAAAATAAAGTACGTTTAATATTTTTTCACTTCCCTTTGATATAAATTTCATATCACCAAATAAGTATTTCGGTATTTTGATTTTTTTATATAGTCTTTTATTCGTTATGTTAATTCAACAATATTGGGATTGTCATTTCAAAATTTACGTTGAGAAAAAAAGCGTTGCAATTCGTTTAACGCACGTTGAATAGGATTTTAAATTATGCAGTCAAATGTCACGCCGGTAGTATATTCAAAACAGCTAAAAACAAAAACAAGTATTATCGTTTCGGCTATTTTAATTATACTTTTAGTCGGTTCAGTTTACATAAGCCAGCTTATTTTTCAGGAAATTTCCAAAAGTTTCAATATAGATATTTTGGAAGCACGCAATGTTTTCAGTTTAGCATGTTGCTTCTATGCAATTTCATTTTTTATTTATGGTCCATTATCAGATCGAATAGCAACAAGATTATTAGTGCTTTTTGGTTGTATCGGAACGGTTTTTTGTCTGGGTATATCGGGTATTATCAGTTCATTTAACCTATTTTTATTTATCATGTCATTATTAGGCTTTTTTGCTGCTGCAGTACCTGCGGCTTTATTTGCATATACAGCTAGAAATACCCCTAACGAAAAATTACCACAAACCATGGGGGTGATGATTTCAGCTTCTATTATTGGCATTATTTTTAGTCGTAGCATGATAGCCATGCTGACAGATTACTGGTCTTGGCAAGTTGCTTTTATGATTTATGCATGTTTAATCATCTGTGCATGTTTTTTTATTCCATTCGCAATAAAAAAAACAAAAAAAACATCTAAATTTAGCATTAGTCGCACTTACATTGATGCAGCAAAATTATTACTAAATCATTCCGTAATTATTTTTCTAATAATCGGTTTTATACTTTTTTTTGTTTATCTTGGATTATCTTCAATTTTAACATTTCATTTAAAAAATGCGCCATTCTATTTATCATCAACTACTTTAGGATGGTTAAATTTTGTCGGGTTAAGTGCAACAATTGGAGCAACACTTACAGGAAAACTGTCACAATTTATGTGTAAAGAACGACTATTAATCATTTGTTTATTATGCGTAATAGCGCCCGTCATAATGATTGGATTTAGCTCAGAATTGTTATACCTAATACTCGGTATTTTTTGTTTATTTCTTGTCGTTTTTGGTATTCAACCCATTCTTATTGCAATGCTTAATCAAATTGTTACCATTCATTCTAGAGGTGCTATATCTTCCTTATACCTTTTGTTCTGCTTAGCTGGCGGTAGCCTTGGAACTTATACATTAGGAATACTTTATGAAAACTGGAATTGGATTAGTGTGATTATTACCTGCATTGTTTTAACATTTTTTAATGCATTCTTAGCTTGGTTAGGAATACAAAGAATAAAAAAATAGATTCTAATTTATGGGAAATTTTATTATGAAAAAAAATTTTTTACATGTTATCACTTTTATATTTTTATCTTTAAATGGAGGAATGAGTATGGCTGAATTAACCACCATGGCAAAATCATTTAATGCTCCGACAGGCATTGCGTTTGATAGTACAGGTGCTATGTATGTAACCAATTGGTCTGGCAATTCAGTTATAAAAATAAAAACGAATGGGGAACGTCAGACCTTTTATTCTGACATTTCATCGCCTGCCGGTATTGTCATTGATAAACAAGATAATATCTATGTGTCATCTTATAGTGATGATTATATTCTAAAAATCACAGCCAATGGTCATGCTCAAAAAATTTCTGAAAATTATCATACACCTACAGGTATAGCATTTTCAAATTCAGGAAAATTACTCATTACCAATCGTTCAGCGGGGGAAATCGTTTCGCTGGATTTAAACAGTGGTAAGAAAGAAATAATCGTACGTGGGCTATCGACACCGGTCGGAGTTACTCAACTCCCTGATAATAGCTTAGTTGTTTCTCAATATAGTGGTCGTCTCACATTAATTGATCCCAATGGTAATAAAACGGAATTAGGTCGTGATTTTAATCGCCCAGGGGTAGGCATTGTGACGATTGCACCTACCCAAGTTGCGGTAATTGATAATGGTGCCAATATGGTGCGCAAAATTGATGTGCGAACTAAAGAGACTAGTACCTTGGTATCATCCTTATCGGGCGCCGTCGCATTAGCATATTACAACAATCATTATTATATAGGGACCTGGGGAGATGGCTCGGTTTATAGATTTGATGAGAATTAATTTTTTAAGATAGTTAGGTAAAATACTTTGCCTTTATTAAACGGTCTAAAATCTCATCACCATAAAATATATTTGTTAAACACTTATTTTTATTACCTTGTTGAAGATACTTATCCTCCATAAATATACTTAGCAAGGTAAATATTAGCCGATATGCTTGTTAGGTAATGTTTACTTTTTTATTTGCTATTAATGATCTTTGCCATATATTATTAGACACATAATCTTCGCAAAAAAAACGGTAAATATATAATCACCGATGAATAGCTTTATTGGCTATAAATAACAATGATAACAAGCTATTTCGAATTTTTTGATGGTTAACCCCGTAAATATTGGTATATCTACACCCAAAAAACAACCCAATTAACCGTTATTGGTTAATTACAGAATGATGGTAAAGTACAAACTAAGCAGTTTGCAACAAAGAATATGTTGATAATTTTATATTTGTGGCTCAAGGTGAGCGAAGCATCCTAACCATAATTAGATTTGTTGTATGTATTAAAAAACTAATGAACATAAAATGTTCGGCATTGATAATCCCAATGTTAAAATTAAAAGACGTCAAATATGTCAAAAAAATTACATTCGGCTAAAATCGATTGTTAGTTAATGTGTAATAGTCTTTATTCAATCTGACTCTGGCGTTATTGTATAGCGTATAAAAGAGTATCGGACATAAATAAAATCGCAAAACAGATAAATTAGAACTTTTAGATAAATTAGCAACACACCTCGGCCATGTCAAAGCTGTAAAGTTATTGGATATGACCGAGTCAATTATTTTGCTATAACTTTAGGGGCTTAATGCTATTTTATTCGAAACCGCATCAAGCAGTATTAAAGCAAAAACTTTTTATAAATCTCTTCGGTCTTACTAAACATGTAGTGATTGATAATCTGTATAAAAAGATAAAGCTTAAAATTTTTTCAAGTTCTGTAATTCATTATCTTTTCACTGCAAAGCATTTTCTTATTTTTAAATCATAAAAAATTTATAATATATTAGCGCTAAAAAACGTTTCTAATTTATCAAAGGGAATTTTATTGGTGGTATTATCATATAAATCAGTATGCACTGCATTAGGAATAATCATTAATTCTTTATTTTTACTGCCAACCTTATTAAACGCATCTTCTGAAAAGTAACGAGAATGCGCTTTTTCACCGGCGATAATTAATGTTGGGCACTCAATTTCATGAGCATGATTCAATAACGACTGATTAATAAATGAAAGTGGCATACTTAACACCCATGAACCATTCGGATTTGAATTGACAGAACGAATATGAAAACCACGTTTAGTGGTATAAAAACGAGAATAATCTGCAATAAATTGTGGTGTTTCATCCGTGATTTGATCAACGGTAATATTGTTTCTTGGATTCAATGTGGCGTAACTATGTTGTGAATCGTCACAGCGGCTATTATTCAATGACTGTTTCATTGCTAATCGTTGCCCTTCTGTCATGCTATCATTATAACCTTTAGAAATAACTCGACTCATATCGTACATGACAACGGTTGCTACCGCTTTAATTCGCGTATCAATCGATGAGGCATTTAAAGCCATACCACCCCAACCACAAATGCCCAAAATGCCAATGTGCTCCCGCTCAACGCAATCTAAAGATCCAATATAATCGATAGCGGCACTAAAATCTTCGGTATAGATTTCAACTGAAGCCTGATTTCGTGGTAATCCACTGCTTTCACCAGTGAAAGAAGGATCAAATGCCAAAGCAAAAAATCCTCGCTCTGCTAGAGTTTGCGCATAAAAACCCGATACCTGCTCTTTTACGGCGCCAAATGGTCCTGCGACAACAATAGCAGATAATTTATCTGGGCTGTTTTTTGGGCGATATAGATCAGCGGCAAGCGTAATGCCATAACGATTCTTAAAAGTAACTTTAAAATGCTCAACTTTATCACTTTGTAGAAAAATCTTATCCCAACGTTGTTCTAACTGAATTGTCTGAGGTGGAACTGTAATAACCGTTTGTGAACAGATATTAGTCATTTCAATATCTCCTAGCTACATTGAAATTAATGTTTTAAATCTAATTAATTAGCATATTTTTTGGAAATCTTCTTCAGATACCGCTTCACACCACTCATTATAGGTATCCTCACCCGGCACTTCGATAGCGATATGGCTAAACCATGAGTCAATCTTAGCGCCATGCCAATGTTTTACATTCGCAGGAATGGTGATAACCATACCGGGCTCTAAACTTATTGGCTTATCCCCATATTTTTGATACCAACCGCTACCAGCGGTACATAATAAAATTTGCCCCCCACCTTGTGATGCATGATGAATATGCCAATTATTTCGACAGCCAGGTTCAAATGTGACATTTGCAACTAATAAGGGAGACTTTGCTGTTAATAAATTTAGATAAGATTGACCAATAAAATATTTAGCATAATTTACATTCGGCTCACCCTGTCCAAATAAATTATGTTTTTCAAATTCAGATTGACTGATTATTTTCATAATAACTATCCTCGTCAGGAAATGATTTAAAGCTATCTGTGTAATAAAACTTATTTTGTGAAACATGGATATATTTACTATATCCATTTGGTTGTAATTTTTTATTGGACTTTTACTGCCCGGTTGAATCGTTCAAATTCGTTTTCACCAATTTTTGATTTTAAAATATTCCCAATGCCATCTAATTGAGTGGGAGATACTCCGACATTTTGCGCAATTTGAACATGAGATTTAATCTGACTAACGGCACCTTGCAAGGTTGATAGCGCAGCTAATGTCGCTATCTCTCTATCTTCATAACTTAAAATATCTCGACCAAAAATATCGCCAAAAAGATGGGCTTTTAAAAATTGATCAATAGTAGGTGAAAAATCCATAATGCCACCCGTAACCGGTTTGCCTACAACTTTTGTTTGAATTTTTGTACCCAATTCTAAAGCGCTTAAATTAGTCGGTAATGGTGCCGAAGTAGAACCAACTGTGTCAGTAATGCCTTCTTTTTGACGTTCTTCTAGTAGCGCTTTAAAGGCACTCAAACCATTTAAACTTCTTGGAAAACCTACATAGGCATAAAGTTGAACTAAAATTTCTTTAATTTCATTAATGGTTAATCCTTGATTCAATCCATCAATTAAAGCTTGCTTTAAGCCAATCATATCGCCTTTAGACATAAAAGCGGAAATAGTAACAATCGATCCTTTTTTTGGTGTTAAAATATTCATAGCCTTTGCCCTTAAACAATTAGTTAATACTGCAAACTTTTGCTAACCACCCTAGATTTTGACTATTAAGTGCGACTAAAAATGATAGATAATTTATTAGATGCTGATGCTAATGTATTTCACTTCGTTTTTTATTATTATAAGATCTGATAATAACATCCAATAGAGCCGATCCTGCCAAAAAGTTGCCTAATCCTATCAGAAATCATATGCTAATAGAGAAATTTAAATAAATAGAGAAATCTCTATGTTAAAAAAAGAAATTAAAAAAATAATGCTAAAAAGAATGCCAACTGTGGGGGATTATCCAACACAAATTAAAAACTTTGGCATTTATAGGCGTGAAGTTGGCAAAAATAAAGATATATGTTTAGAAAATTGTTTTTATCATCCTATGATTACAATGATAATACAAGGTGAAAAAAGCTCTCTACTTGGCACCAAACGTTATCATTATAAACAAGGTGATTATCTTATAACCTCGATTGATATTCCAACGATAAACACAATTAAAAATGCGACGACAAACGCCCCATTTCTTTCATTGTCACTTTTGATTGATAATAAATTAATTAAAGAGTTATTAATAGAATACCCGGAATTAAATAAACCTTGGCAACAAAGTTTTAATGGTATTATTGTCTCAAAGGCTGAAGATGATCTAATCAATGCTTTTTATCGATTGCTCAAGTTGTTGGATAAACCTGAACAAATTTCAGTTTTAGCGCCACTAATCATAAAAGAAATTCATTATCTACTTTTAATCGGCCCATTTGGTGAAGCGCTAATATCAATTTGTATGCCAGAAACAAGAAGTTATCGTATTGCGAATACGATCGATTGGCTAAAAGAGCATTTTAGAGAGCCAATAAAAATGGAACAACTGGCCAATCAAGCGAATATGTCACTCTCTAGCTTTTATCGTCATTTTAAAAAAGTAACAAGTTTAAGCCCGTTGCAGTTTCAAAAACAACTTAGATTACATGAAGCCCGGCGTTTAATGGTCAGCGAGAATATGACAGCGATTCAAGCCAGCTTAAAAGTCGGTTATGAAAGTGCAACACAATTTAATCGTGAATATAAAAACTTATTCAACCAAACACCCTTGCAAGATGTGCTAAAAATACGCAAAGGTTATAAACGGATTTAAATCAAAGCAAATTTACTTGAATATATTCACATAGGTTTAGATTGAACAGCTAAACTTAAAAAGATTAAGCATCATCATGCACTAAGCTTAGGTATGGTGATGAAGCTTTCCCCTTTCAAAATAAGGTTTACAATAGCATAAATGTTTCCAATTTCGATGTTCAACAGTTGGTTATTCAATATTGAATACTAATCAAGTAAAACCAGAAATCAGGAAGGTATTAGAATAATATTGATTAGAATATTTTGATGTTCTTTATCGTATCGATGAAAGATATAAACTATTTACAGAAAACTTGATCAGCAATTCACAACCCTACGCAACTAGTATTAACTAGCTTCTTAATTCGAATAAATTATCAAGTGGTTAAACGGTATAAATAACATTGGTGTTTTTCTGATAAAGATTTTATGATGTAGGATGGTATTATAAAGCTGCTAAATGAATGTATTATCAAATAGAATTATTAGAGCCAGCATTGTTAGTGCAAGATCTAACTTTTAGAGACACTTTTTATTTGATGGGTTATGAATATAAGCAAAGTTTGAATAGCACTCAATAAATTGTTAACAAAGAAATTTTACACATCTTTCGTAAAAACACAATTGACAATTAGAACAAAGTTTTGGCAGTCGTCACAAAAGATTAATTAACTTTATATAAATTTAAGCCGTTTTAGAAGTTTTTATTGTCCCTATCACCTAAATTAGATACTATTAACAAAAATTTAAGAAGAAGGTATGAAAATAATTTTTTGCTTGGAATAATTAGGTTTGTTTGATGTTGATGCGACTGAAATATTAAATTTATTATAGGGCATCTCCTTCAGGACATGAACCACAATAGTAACGAGGGAACATTGGTAATTACAACAGGTGTATTGAGTGAGAAATAGTTTTGATTTACATCTGTAGTTGTACAAACAACACTTATTAAAGCAGTTGATAAAGTACGAATCGTTTAACTACTCTGGGTAATTTCAATAACGTGATATCGTGATAATAAAATCAGCAGCTATCATCATATCCAAATATTTAGCGATAGGTTTTGTTAACTTGTTAAATAAAATAAATAACCATGTAGAAGTTTTTTTTGTAAAATGTTATCTCTCGTGCTTTATGTGTGATAAATTTTACTTAATAAATAGTTAAATACTGTATTATAAATGGTGTTATGTCTTTATATTAATCGTTTAACTCGTTATTTAACAAATTTGAAAAATCTTAATATAATTAAAAATGAAAAAAATCGAAAAAATAATATTTGAAATAAGCAATGGCTGGGCTCGTGATTACAATAGTATTCAGAAAAACAGTACGCATAGGCAATTTTTAGGAAATTTTTTATCTATTCTCTCTTTAAAGGAAATACCAATATCTGTTATTTCAACTAATTTTCCCTCATATGGCGAGGAGAGAATAGAATTTAAAAATCATTTAACATTCTCTTTTCATTCATATGAAAATAAAACTAACACATGGAGCTACAAAGAGTCTCCAATTGTTAATAAGTATTCAATTGATAAAAGTGGTTATTGTGGTTGGTCTGATATTACAATTAATTTTGATAATTATAGAGATCAAATTAATTCAATTAGTATACAGAATGCTGAAAAAATAATATCAGCGCAATATAACAAATTCCTATCCACTAAACTATCAAAATATGAGCAAAACAACAATATCGAAAAACTACCTGAAAGATACGTTTTTTTCCCATTACAAGTTGTTAACGACTCAGCAGCTAAACATGCTAACTTAGATATGATAGAGGTTATTGAGTATATTTCAAAACTAGCAAGTGATTTAAAGTTTAACGTTGTAATCAAAAGACATCCTTTATGCCCATCAAGTGCTATAAAAAATTTACTAAAAATTATTCAAATTGAAAATAAATATATACAGTTATCGGATTCTAATGTTCATGACTTAATTAAAAATTCTCATTCTGTGATTTCTTGCAATTCAGGTGTTAGTCTCGAAGCTTTGATTGCAAATAAAGCCGTCTACTGTTTTGGGAAAAGTGAATGGTATGAGGCATCTAATAAAATAAACAACTTAAGTGATATTAATAAAGTTTTTTCTAATGAATTAACTTATATGAATGATTTTCAAAAAAAAATTGTAGCTTTTTTATTATCTGAATATTGGTGTGACTTTAATGATTTAAATAAAATTGAGAGAATAATAGATAATTGCATTGCAACTTTTAAAGCTAATTCAGGAACCCCAAATAATAGTTCTGAGATAGAATTAATAATAAAACAACAACTTGATTTACAAAGCAAATTATCAGATTTAGAAAGAAATAATAAATTACTAAAAATTGAATCTAATAGATTAAAAGAAATAAATAAAAAATTGCGAAATAATCCAATTATAATTATTAAGATGTTATTAAAAAAATTATTACATTAGCTATAGCCCATTAGTTGGGCTTTTTAGCTAATTCGATTGTTTCTTTTTTCGTATCAATATGGATTAATATGCATTAGTTCCGACTTAATCAGAAAAGAACTTGACGATAAAGGAGGAATTGATTTGCTAATACCAAGGAATCGACGAACACATAAACTTAAAAACCATGTTGATGATCTAACCGAATCGTTCGCTATTCGTTATGCTATTGATTATCCAGCCTATAGTCGGTACCGAACTAGTAACAAGCTAAGCAAACAAGGACTTTTTATTTCGAGAAGTCAATAACACCTACATATAAACAATAGGCATCTAATCCTTGATAACCGTTGACTAAACGTGCTTTCATCGCCTTATAATCCTGACAACTGCTTAATAACAGCAGTAACGCTAATAATACGGCATATTTTAATCGGCTTAATTGCATCTTATTGCTCCTATTGATAGTGATATTCTTGAACCAGCGGCGCTAACTCGATAAGCTCGAGATGACCGTTGTGGTCTTTTCGTGCTTGTGTTTTACCAATGGATTCAATTATAAATAGTAGCCTATTCGATCCGTTCCTATTGAGCGACCTGTACCATAATTATAATAAGTGCCATCCTTTTTAGTTAAGTACACTTGCCCCTCTTGATTCATTTCATCACCATTAAAATGAATATTATAGAACTTAATTTTCCGCAAAGCCGGATGGCTCACCCACTCAGGCACATCATATAAATTATAGGTGAAATCGACTATCGTTTCCGTGGTACGGCCGCCATACAAATCGGTTTCCCGGTCGCGGATATTCGTCACGTCCAAAATTTCTCGCCGACCAAAGCAGAACTGTACATCATTTAAATTTTCAATATTTACAAATCCTGCTGTTCTATTGGTTTTATAATAACGCTTGCCCTCCGGCGTTAAACTATAAAGCGGATACAATTGTCCATCTTTTCCTTCTGCCAAAACTGAGCTTAATAAACCCGCTTGTTCAAACGCAGCTAATCGCTCATTTACTCGAGTTGTATGGGAAATATTTTTACTCTCTTCCAACCAAATATCTAAAGGAGCTGCTAAGTAGGGAAATCCGTTTACCATTCGCCCAACGTACAAACAATAGGCATCTAATCCTTGATAACCGTTGACTAAACGCGCTTTCATCCCCTTATAATCCTGACAACTGCTTAATAACAGCAGTAACGCTAATAATACGGCATATTTTAATCGGCTTAATTGCATCTTATTGCTCCTATTGATAGTGATATTCTTGAACCAGCGGCGCTAAATCGATAAGCTCGTGATGACCGTTGTGGTCTTTTCGTGCTCGTGTCCTATCAATGGATTCAATTATAAATAGTAGCCTATTCGATCCGTTCCTATTGAGCGACCTGTACCATAATTATAATAAGTGCCATCCTTTTTAGTTAAGTACACTTGCCCCTCTTGATTCATTTCATCACCGTTAAAATGAATATTATAGTACTTAATTTTCCGCAAAGCCGGATGGCTCGCCCACTCAGGCACATCATATAAATTGTAGGTGAAATCGACTATCGTTTCCGTGGTTCGGCCACCATACAAATCGGTTTCCCGATCGCGGATATTCGTCACGTCCAAAATCTCTCGCCGACCAAAGCAGAACTGCGCATCTTTTAAATCATCCCGATGATTGACTAAAGCAGCTTTGGGTTGCTTATAATAACGCTTCCCCTCTTCAGTTAAGCTATAAAGCGGATACAATTGTCCATCTTTACCCTCCGCCAGAACTGAGCTTAATAAACCCGCTTGTTCAAATGCCGGTAATAATTCATCCAGTATCTCTTTATCGGAAAGATTTTTACTCTCTTTACTCCAGAGGTTGACGGGTTGGGCTAAATATGGAAATCCTGTTATTCTCCCAACGTACAAACAATAGGCATCTAATCCTTGATAACCGTTGACTAAACGCGCTTTCATCGCCTTATAATCCTGACAACTGCTTAATAACAGCAGTAACGCTAATAATACGGCATATTTTAATCGGCTTAATTGCATCTTATTGCTCCTATTGATAGTGATATTCTTGAACCAGCGGCGCTAACTCGATAACCTCAAGATGACCGTTGTGGTCTTTTCGTGCTTGTGTTTTACCGCTTTGCCAGTATTTTACTTTAAGGTAAATTTCATGTTCACCATAGATTTCAGCCACTTTATAGGTGATTTTATGATGAGTGGTCTTTTGCAACAACGGTAACGGATTGCCCTTATCATCATTGGTTAATATTGTTAACCCGGTCACGGTATCTTTTTTCGGTATTTCAATTGCATCATAATATTCATCTTTAGTTACTCCTTCGGTATTGTCTCTTTTTTTATTAATTATTGGCTCTTTCTTCTCTCCACGCAATGCCACCGTAGTTAACGCACCGAATATCGGTTGAATATCAAGATAACGCCTTTGATTAGTCATCGATAAAACCATCGTTTGACCATTTTTACAGAGATGTAGCACCGCCTCAAGTATACTTATATCAACATCATAATTCGGTAATACCATCTGCACATAAAGACCTTGCATCTTTGACTGTATTTCAGGGAGCCAACTGTTTTTTATCATCGCTAATTCCAAATTTCTATTATGATTAGTGTAGATCCCTTTTCTTAGGCTTTCTACTTGATAAATATGCATATTAGTTTGTTGACTAACTAAGCGTTCCAACTGCGATTCTAAGTAATTTTTTTCTGCTTCGTTAGTGGCGAGTTGCATCTTTTCATAAAATTCTTGGTACGTTTGCTCTAACTTAAGGGTCTTTTGTTGAATATAGGGGATCCTGTCACGATAGGCCATCTCATAACGTTCGCCAAACTCAATATTACAATGCAAGCCTTGTACTGCTGCTAAATAATCATTGGTCGCAATCCCAGTGCCCAATAAATTTGGTGGATAGGCCGGCCACTTTTTATCTTTATATTTCTTGCCAAATAGCGTACGATTCGCCCAATATTCTATCGGCAACCAATCCAAACTCTCGTCGCGAAAAATGTACACTATCATCATAAAGATAACCGATAACACCACTAAGCCTATCGCCCACGGTCCTGCAATTGCGATAATGTTAAACAGTTGTAATAAACCTAAAACCGCTATCACCGTTTGCCCGCCACCACAAATTATTAGCACCCTCCCTGCGGCAACTTCACCATCCTTAATTAAACTTGCCCCCGATGACATGGTATCAAAACCATCAATAATCGCCATAATACCTAAAATTCCGCCACCAACCTTGGCCAAAGCTAATCCGGCTTGAGCACCGCCCCCTTTTAGGATTTTATTCACCCATCTGATGATTTGTCGATTATTCCTTAAATAGGCTGCTAACTTAACCCCTTTAAG
>NZ_JABURY010000006.1 GCF_014489845.1 Frischella japonica | reverse complement strand
AGTATTCAGGCTTGGCAACAAAATAGATATGAAGCCAATGCCCCTCAAATATATTTGAATAACCTTTTGCCATTAAGTTATTTAAATAATCAAGCGCATCGGAATATGCCTGTTCACTTTCTTGTTTAAAGCGTAAGTAAATTTTACCGTCCGTTGGCATGGCTCTGGCGATAATAGTGTCAGTTTCACAAAAAACATCAGTTTCAGTAAAAGTATCATAAAAACGTTCGGTTTCTGATTGATTGTCTGGATCGTCTTTTTTTCCTGACTTGCTATCAATAATGCCCAGCTTATCCCACGCATGTTTTTGTAAAATTGCTGGTTCATATCCTTTATCAACTAAGGGTTGAATATGTATATCAGCATATTTAAATGCAAAATTTTCCCATTCAAACTGTAAATCAACTAAACGCCATTTGTTATAATCAAAATCGCAGTATTTATCTAACAAAGAACGTCCCTTTGATTCAGCCTCTTTTTCACCCGAATAAAGATATTTTTTTAATAATGCTAAAATTCTATCGGTATCATAATTATCAATAATGCCATTAAAGGCAAAATATTCCTCAACAGTGTTAGTTAGCAAATCTGCATGATATTCTTCTGATTGCTCCAGATATTTTAGGTCGCTTTCAAGTTCAAGTATCTTGGTTTGTCGGTAGGTTTGTTCTATTGGTGTTTCGATAAGAATATTATCCGGTTGACAAAGACTAATTCTGAAATATTTACTAGTCATATCACCAAAAAAAACATCATCCAGCATTTTTTGAAGTTTTTCGGTAAGTAGTGGAACTAAATATTGATTATTTATCTCAACACCATAAATACTCGCATTATATTCTAGCTCATTTATACTTTCTGAATAATAGCGTTTGGAATTTCGTTCATTGAATAAAGCATATATTTCCAGCGTTTTATAATCAAAGGTGATATTAAAGCCACAAACATTTTCAGGGAATTTGTTAGCTGGAATATTTTTTTCATCTTCTGCCTGATTAGTATCAAAAATGCTCTGTAATGCGTTAACTATTTTATCCACCATTTGTATCGGATAATCGGTAAGATATTGTTCAGCCAGACGATGGATTGATTCGACGTGAGTCTTGTTGTGGTCATAAATATATTTCATCACGCCTTGGGCAAAGATACCTACGAATTTATTTTCTGGATCTCTAATTTTCAAAAGATAAGTAATGCAATCAAAATGCATAGGTGAGATGTTCTTCATAAGTTTTGAAAAAATGAGTTGAAGCATCTCTCTGATAAAAATTTGAAATTTAAGATCATTTGGACTTAATGCTTTTAATTGTTCAAATGTCGCTTCGATATTGAATTGCTCACCTTGCTTGATATAGTTTTGTAACAATATTTTTAAGTTATCAAATTCTTGTTCTTGTGGTGTCTTGGTTAAAGCGCCTTCTTTGATCGGGTTATTAATATTTTTTGTTAGTTGTTGAACGGGAGGTACTTTACGTAACTCCTCAAAATCAAATGGGTTCGGTTTACCTTCATCAGCCCATTCGTCGAGGTCAAACCATGGTTTTTCTTTACCGTCATCAATCACATCTTTGGGAGGAATCGGTTTTGGGTGATATTTCGGTTTTGGGGCATCAGGCATTTTGATGATTGTTTTTTCTGTGCAGGTTGATTGTTCAAGCGTTGGTGGAATTGCTTTTTCCTCATATCCCTTTTTGATTTTCGATTTTATCAGTTTGTTGGCTTCTTTTTCCGCATCGGCAGGCGAAGAAAACGTTTTAACTTGTGTTTGCCCTTTTGTCCCTATCTTGCCGAATACTATGGTTAGTGATTCGTTTTGTTGGGTGATATACCAAAATTTGTTTGACTGTAGATCGCTATATTCTAAATACTTTTTCATTGTGTTATGTTTTCCTAATACTTATCTTTTTTATATTTATTAGAATAATTTGAATTTATCCTGTTAATTGGGGCTTAAGCCCCAATTAGTAAGCCTTTTTATTAATTATAATTTGGCTAACTTTTCCTGCCAGTATTCTTGATATTGTGGCAGGCGTTTTTGTGCTGTTTGGTACACCTGTTTTAGTTCAGTAGTATCGAGTTTTCTTTGCAGTTTCTCCATGGCATAATCTAGTTTTTTCTGCTGTATATATGCCATAAACAGCAGTGAGGCATCATAGACTTCGCCCATATCTGGGGTGATTTTTTCAAGCTGTTTGATTGCGCGATAATTATCATCCTCAAAAACCCCAGCTGCTAAAGCTTCATCCAAATACATCATACCAGGCTTAGATTTATCAATAACAGGACTCCCTTTTGGACTATCGAAATAATAATATTGTTTTCGCAGTGCGAATAATTTTTCTTTATCGGGCGCTTGTTTGTTCATTGCAACAGCAATCTTAGCAAAATCCATTACACCATAAATTAGCTGAGCTTGATTTATACCATAAATTCCCATACCCACTTGATAAGGTGTGCCACTAAAATCAATCACGACCCTTTTACCAAAACAGTAAGCTTGTTCAGTGCCCCAAATGATAACAGAGCGAGTACCTATGTCATTTTGCACCCTACAATATTGGATAATAGCATCGAAAATATAGGGATTCGTTATCGTTAATGGCGCAAAAATAACTGCTCTCCATGAGGAATCATAAGTTTCCAATTCTCTAACATTAAACCCACGCTTTTTAGCTTCCAATGGTGTAATGACACAAGGTGGATTTTCGATAAAATTTTGGTCAACTATTGTTAACGGTTTGGAATCGTTTTCATATTTAGGAGGGAGATTATAGATAATTGGTTGACCGCTAACTTCTCCTTCTTCCTCAAGAGCTTCTATAACTAAATTATGAAAATCTGCGTATATCAGTTTTTCTTGCGGATCAGTCGCATTATTAAATAATTTTTTTAACTTTTTAAGAGCATAACTAGGTTTATAATTATCAAAAAGTTCTATTACTAAATTAGTCAATTTACAATTTGGGTTTTTTGGCTCATTCCTTCTGTAATAATCCGTCAAACTAGCTAAATTTTGCGGAATTTTATAAAATTGACTGGATAAATCAGGGGGATCTTGTTGACTTAACTGCAATAATGCAATCGCAACTGCTGTTTCAGGCGTAATACCCCAATATTTTTCAAGAACACCACCAAAATAACTTGCAAAAAAATCGTGTTCATCGTCGGTCTCAAGCGCAAATTTAATTGCCATATCCATATGTTTCACATCCGTCATCGCCAAGGCAATAGCAGCAAATGTCCCAGCGACAGAATTATCTTCATCTTGGAGATCTAAACAACAATGAGATACCTCCATTGTTAATTCAATAAATTCTCGTATTTTATCATGTAAACTTTCGTACATCGCTGCTTTGCGGAAAAAGGCATGTGAATCACTGGCTAATGTTTCAAATTCTTCAATAATCTTGGCTAATTCAGGATAGTATTCTGGTTTAGCAATAAAATAAATCCTAAGCCAATACCCTTTAAATATTTTTGAATAACCTTTTTTCATTAAGCCATTTAAATAATCAAGTGCATCTGAATATGCCTGCTCGCTTTCTTGTTTAAAGCGTAAATAAATTTCACCGTCCGTTGGCATGGCTCTGGCGATAATAGTGTCAGTTTCACAAAATATATCATTTTCAGAAAAAGTATGATAAAAACGCTCCGTTTCTGATTGATTACTTAAATCGTCTTTTTTTTCTGGCTTGCAATCATTAATGAGCTGCTGTTCCCACGCTTGTTTTTGAATAATTGCTGGCTCATATCCTTTATCAACTAAGTCTTTAATATAGATATCAGCATATTTAAATTCAAAATTTGCCCATTCAAACTGTAAATCAACTAAACGCCATTTGTTATAATCAAAATCTTCGTATTTCCTTAACAGAGAACGTCCTTTCGATTCAGCCTCTTTTTCACCCGAATAAAGATATTTTTTTAGTAACACTAAAATTCTATCGGTATCATGTTTTCTTACAATACCATCAAAAGCAAAATATTTATCAACAGTATTAGTTAACAAATCTGCATCATATTCATCTGATTGCTCCAGATATTTTAGGTCTCTTTCAAGCTCAAATAGCCTTGTTTGTCGATAGTTTGGTTCAAGTGGTGTTTCAATAATGATATTGTTTATTTGACAAACTACAATGTTAAAATAATTATCAGTTATACCATCAAAAAAACCATCATTTAGCATTTTTTGGAGTTTTTCGGCAAGTAGTGGAAAAAAATATTGATTATTTATTTGATCACAATAACTTTCCGGATCATATTCAAGCTCATTTATATTTTCTGAATAATATGTTTTTTGATTGCATTTATATGTTAAAGAATTTATTTCTAGAAATTTATCCATTCCCCGATTTTTATAATCAAAAGTAATATAAAAACCATTAATTTGATTCGGTAATTTGTAAGCTGGGATATTATCTTCGCCACCTGCTCGGATAGTATTCACAATGCATTGTAATGCGTTAACTATTTTATTTACCATTTGTACCGAATAATCGGTAAGATATTGTTCCGCCAGACTATGGATTGATTCAGAGCGAGTCTTGTAGTGGCTATAAATATATTTCATTACTCCTTCGGCAAAGAGCCCGCTAAAAGTAATTTTTGGATCTTTGATTCTCAAGAAATACGTAATGCAATCAAAGTGAATCGGTGATATTTTCTTCATAAATTTTGAAAATATCATTTGTAGCATATCTTTGATGAAAATTTGAAATTCATTATTGCTGGGGCTTAATGCTTTTAATTGTTCAAATGTCGCTTCAATATCGAACTCCACACCTTGCTTTATATAACTTCGTAACAATATTTTTA
The DNA here is from genome assembly GCF_014489845.1 of Frischella japonica. GTDB lineage: Bacteria > Pseudomonadota > Gammaproteobacteria > Enterobacterales > Orbaceae > Frischella > Frischella japonica. Next base: position 497,461 of record NZ_JABURY010000006.1, on the reverse strand, counting down.
AATTATCAAATTCTTGTTCTTGTGGTGTTTTGGTTAAAGTCTCTTTTTTAATTGAAGTATTACTTTGTTTTGGTGGTTGTTTAACTGGAACAACTTCTTTAGGCGGAACCTTACGTAACTCTTCAAAATCAAATGCTACAAGATCCCTCCACGGTTTTTTTTCACCATCATCAATTACATCTTTGGGTGGAATGGGTTTTGGGTGGTATTTCGGTTTTGGGGCGTCGGCCATTTTGATGATTGTTTTTTCTGTGCAGGTTGATTGTTCAAGCATTGGTGGAATTGCTTTTTCCTCATACCCCTTTTTGATTTTTGATTTGATCAGTTTGTTGGCTTCTTTTTCCGCATCGTAAGGCGAAGAAAACGTTTTAACTTGCGTTTGTCCTTTTGTCCCTATCTTACCAAATACGATTGTTAGGGATTCGTCTTGTTGGGTGATATACCAAAATTTGTTTGATTGTAAATCGCTATATTCTAGATACTTTTTCATTGTGTTATGTTTTCCTTATACTTATCTTTTTTATATTTATCAGAATAATTTGAATTTATCCTGTTTATTGGGGTATAAGCCCCTTTTTATGATTTTATTTTTATAATTTGGCTAACTTTTCCTGCCAGTATTCTTGATATTGTGGCAGGCGTTTTTGTGCTGTTTGGTACACCTGTTTTAGTTCAGTAGTATCGAGTTTTCTTTGCAGTTTCTCCATGGCATAATCTTGTTTTTTCTGCAGCATGTATGCCCTAAACAGTAGTGAGGCATCATAGACTTCGCCCATATCCGGGGTGATTTTTTCAAGCTGTTTGATTGCCCGATAATTATTATCATTAAAAACCCCAGCGCCTAAAGCTTCATCCAAATGCATTATACCGGGCTTGGATTTATCAATGTTTGGGCTTCCTTTTGGACTATCGAAGTAATAGTGTTGTTTTCGCAGTGCGAATAATTTTTCCGTATCGGGGGCTTGTCTATTCATTGCAACAGCAATCTTAGCAAAATCCTTTACACCATAAATTAGCTGAGCTTGGTTTTTACCATAAATTCCCATACCCACTTGATAAGGTGTGCCACTAAAATCAATCACGACCCTTTTACCAAAACAGTAAGCTTTTTCAGCGCCCCAAATGATAGCAGAGCGGGCACCTATGTCATTTCGCACCTTATAATATTGGATAATAGCGTCGAAAATATAGGGATTAGTTATCGTTAATGGGGCAAAAATAACGGCTATCCATGAGGAATCACAAGTTTCTAATTCTCTAACATTAAACCCACGCTTTTTAGCTTGTAAGGGTGTAATAACACATGGTGGATTTTCAATAAAATCTTGGTCAACTATTGTTAACGCTTCAGATTCGCTTTCATATTTAGGAGGGAGATTATAGATAATTGGTTGACCGCTAACTTCTCCTTCTTCCTCAAAAGCTTCTATAACTAAATTATGAAAATCTGCGTATATCAATTTTTCTTGCGGATCCGTCGCATTATTAAATAATTTTTTTAACTTTTTAAGACTATAACTAGGTTCACCAAAAAGATATTTTACTAAATAAGTCAATTTACAATTTGGGTTTTTTGGCTCATTCCTTCTGTAATAATCCGTCAAACTAGCTAAATTTTGCGGAATTTTATAAAATTGACTGGATAATTTAGCTGTATGACAATCATAACTTAATTGCAATAACGCAATCGCAACCGCAGTTTCGGGCGTAATGCCCCAATATTTTTCAAGAACAATACCAAAATTACTAGCCAAATCTTCATAGTAACTATCGATTTCATTAGCAAGTTTAATAGCCAAATCCATATGTTTTACATCCGTCATTGCTAAGGCAATAGCAGCAAATGTCCCAGCAACAGAATTATCTTCTTCTTGTATATCAAAGCTTTCATGACCTTGATACATGGTTAAGTCAACAAACGCTCTTATTTTATCATGTAAACTTTCGTACATCGCTGCTTTGCGGAAAAAGGCATGTGAATCACAGACTATACCTCCATCTAGACATAGATCTGATTCTTCGAGGTTTTTAAGGTATTCAAAGTCTTCAACATATTTAGCAAATTCAGAATAGTATTCAGGCTTGGCAACAAAATAAATATGAAGCCAATGCCCCAGAAATATTACTGAATAACCTTTTGCCATTAAGTTATTTAAATAATCAAGCGCATCGGAATATGCCTGTTCACTTTCTTGTTTAAAGCGTAAGTAAATTTCACCTCCCGTTGACATGGCTCTGGCGATAATAGTATCAGTTTCACAAAAAACATCATTTTCAGTAAAAGTATTATAAAAACGTTCGGTTGCTGATTGATAGCGTGAATCGTCTTTTTTTTCTGACTTGCTATCGATAATGCCCAACTTATCCCATTCTTGTTTTTGAATAATTGCTGGTTCATATCCTTTATCATCTAAGTATTCAACACCGTTATAAGCATATTTATAACTAAAATTTTCCCATTCAAACTGTAAATAAACTAAATGCCATTTGTTATAATCAAAATCTTCATATTTCCTTAACAGAGAACGTCCTTTCGATTCAGCCTCTTTTTCACCCGAATAAAGATATTTTTTTAATAATGCTAAAATTCTATCGGTATAACAATTAGCAATAATGCCATTACAGGCAAAAAATTCATCAACCGTGTCAGTTAGCAAATCTACATCATATTCATCTGATTGCTCCAGATATTTTAGGTCGCTTTCAAGCTCAAGTATCTTTGTTTGTCGGTAGGTTTGTTCTATTGGTGTTTCAATAAGAATATAATCCTGTTGGCAAAGGCTAATTCTGAAATATTTATCAGTCTTATCATCAAAAAAAGCATCATCCAGCATTTTTTGAAGTTTTTCAGTAAGTAGTGGAACAAAATATTGATTATTTATCTGATCACAATACTGAGGCGCATTATACTCTAGATCACTAATATCAAATGTTCGATAATTTTTTGGATTCTCGCCTCGAATTAAAACGAGTATTCTCAGAAATACTTCATCGAAGGTAATATAAAAACCACAAACATTTTCAGCTAATTTGTTAGCTGGAATATTATCTTCTCCACAGGCTCGAATAGTGTCAACAATGTGTTGTAACGTGCTGGCTATTTTATCTGCCATTTGTACCGGATAATCGGTAAGATATTGTTCAGCCAGACGATGGATTGAATCGGGACGGGTTTGATAATAGTCATAAATATATTTCAATACACCTTGAGCATAAAAATCTTTTACCACTATGTTGGGATCTTTGATTGTTAGGAGATAGGTTATACAATCAAAATGCATTGGCGATATTTTATTGATGAATTTTGAAAAAATAACTTCAAGAGTATCTTTAACTAACGTTTGAAATACCTCAGCACTTGGACTTAATGCTTTTAATTGTTCAAATGTCGCTTCGATATCGAACTGCTCACCTTGCTTTATATAACTTCGTAATGATATTTTTAAGTTATCGAATTCTTGTTCTTGTGGTGTTTTGGTTAAAGTGCCTTCTTTGATCGGGTTATTAATATTTTTTGTTAGTTGTTGAACGGGAGGTACTTTACGTAACTCTTCAAAATCAAATTCTACAAGATTTCTCCACGGTTTTTCTTTACCATCATCAATCACATCTTTAGGTGGAATCGGTTTTGGGTGGTATTTGGGTTTTGGGGCGTCGGTCATTTTGATGATTGTTTTTTCTGTGCAGGTTGATTGTTCAAGCGCTGGTGGGATTGCTTTTTCCTCATAGCCCTTTTTGATTTTCGATTTTATCAGTTTGTTGGCTTCTTTTTCCGCATCGGCAGGCGAAGAAAACGTTTTAACTTGTGTTTGCCCTTTTGTCCCTATCTTGCCGAATACTATGGTTAGTGATTCGTTTTGTTGGGTGATATACCAAAATTTGTTTGATAATGTATCTTTAACCTCCAGATAATATTTCATTTCCTATATTCCTAATTATAATTCTATGATGTCAGTTCTTATAAATAAATTGAAAAGTAATTAATATAAGTTTTGAGTTTATAAAATTTTGATTATAAAAACGACCATTATTTTGCTAGCACTGAGATAGAATTAGATAAGTTCTTATATTGAATTCAAATCATATCACTTTCTAATATTTTAGGATTTCTGTATATTCCTTTTGAATAGTGATTATAAAACAAGATAGTTGAATTGATTTTGTCTATTAATTTTCTTTATATAAACATTCGAAACTGTTTTTTTAAGGGGAGTTTGTAGAATAACATTCTAGATTAATAAAGTTGTAAAGGAAATACTTTACACTTTCTACAAGCGATATTGCACCAAAATTTAAAATAACGATATTTATTGCCGCTTTGCAATACAATTAAACTGTTTTGTAGGCTTGTATTGAGTGTTTGGAATGTTTTTTAGGTAATAAATACTGTTAATTCCTTCAATGTAGTTAATATTTAATTTTATTACTCATTACTAACTATTTTTATACATATTAGCAATAACTATGATATGGTAATCACAATTATTTGGTAACTACAGGCATTAATCTTGTTGATGAGAAATGACGCATCACACAAAGTTTACCACTTAGTATGAGGTCATACACAAAGCCCCTACGGACGCACTCTAATTTCAAAAAAAAGCTATAGATGCGAAAATACTTTATTATTTAGCACTATAATCTTATTTGAATTGCCATATAATGCTCGAATACGTTTGAATAACGTCAAACTGTCTCACTAATTCCTACTACTTTTAACTATTAAATGGCAAAACTACTTATCAAAGAGAATGATCGCCAGTTAGCTTTCGTGTGAAATTTGTCGAGCATGAGTTGAGTCTAAGATTTGAGGTGTAACTTCATTTTCTTTTCATCGAGCGATGATTGAACATCTTGATTCATGTCAAAAATTTAATGTCATACCCGTTAGATTGAAACTGAATTTAATAATGCAAATCAACCAGTTAAAATATAAACCCAACAAAAATGCAGAAAGAAAACGCATACCTTGATTGAAATTGAGGCATGCGTCATAAACTGAATTTACCAGCAAAATAGTTAACCGACTTATCTTTTGTAACTAAATTTTACCCTGCACAATGTTTAATCATAAAGCAGCAATGAATCTGTTTATTACGCTTGAAATCTAATGAAATGGTTTTTTCACTAATATCCTCTGCCTGCAAATTAAGTTCCTTGAGGCCCATATAATCAAGTTTAAAGCCACGCTTATTATTCGAAAACATAATCACACCATTAGGACGTAATAAACGTTTTAAATTTTTCATAAGATCTAAATGATCACGTTGTACATCAAATGTGTTAGACATACGCTTTGAGTTAGAGAAAGTCGGTGGATCAACAAAGATTATATCAAATTGTTCGGAACTCTCACGTAAATAAAACAGGCAATCTGCTTGAATAATACGATGATTTTTACCGGTTAATCCATTTTGCTTTAGGTTACGATCTGCCCATTCTAAATACGTGCGTGACATATCCACAGTAGTGGTCGTTTTGGCACCACCCAACCCAGCATAAACTGTAGCACTACCGGTATAAGCAAATAAATTTAAGAAATCTTTTCCTTTCGTTAAATCACCGAGCATCTTACGAGCAATACGGTGATCTAAAAACAAACCAGTATCTAAATAATCCGTTAAATTAACCCAGAATTTTGCGTTATATTCGTTAACTAAAAAGAAATCCTGCTTTTGCGCTAAACTTTGATACTGTTTTTTACCTTTTTGCTTTTCTCGTGTTTTTAGGATTAACTGATTTGCATTCAAAGCTAACACTGACATGGTAGCATTAATGATATCAAATAGACGCTGTTTCGCTTTAGCCATATCAACTGTTTTCGGTGCAGCATACTCTTGAACGACCACTTTATCTTTATATTGGTCGATTGCTACATTGTATTCTGGTAAATCGGCATCATAAAGTCGATAACATTCAATCCCTTCCTGTTTTGCCCATTTTGCTAATTTTAGGCTGTTTTTACGTAAGCGATTTGCAAAATCAGTAGCCGGTATGATGTTATCTAATGAATTTGTATTATCTCGCTTAGCGATGTAATAATTTTTTTGTACACAATCTAATGGACCATTTTTGGCTTTAAATACTCTATCAGCACGCATTTGCAAACAATCCAGCAATTGTGGTGCTGCGCTAAATAATGATAAATGCCATCCGCCAAAAAAGTGTTTAACTCGCTGACCTAGCGTAGTATGTAACGCAATTAATGCCGGCTCACTCTCTAATCGTTCACCATAAGGCGGATTGCTTATTATAAGACCAATTTGGTCAGGATAAGGATTGGTGAGTTGTGTCACATCTTGCACGAGAAAGTCAATATACTGCCCCACACCGGCTTTGTTAGCATTTTGTTTAGCTTTTTTAATTACCTGAGCATCATTATCATAACCTACAAATGGCGTGGTTACTGGTTTAATCTGTTCTTTAGCTTCAAACAGTACTTCATTCCATAATGTGGCATTAAAATTTTTCCATGCTAAAAAACCCCAATTTTTACGTTTTAAACCGGGAGCAATATTGGCTGCCATCATTGCGGCCTCTATTAATAACGTTCCAGAACCACACATCGGGTCAATGCAGACTTGATCATATTGCCATCCAGAACGCTGTATAATTGCTACAGCTAGATTTTCTTTTAGTGGTGCTTCACCGGTTTTCTCACGGTAACCGCGTTGATGTAAACTTTCGCCACTGAGATCTAACGATAAAGTTATACGATTTTTTACCAAGAATGCATGAATCCGAATATCTGGATTATCTTTAACAACGTTAGGTCGTTCTGCCATTTTACGACTGAATACATCCACAATGGCATCTTTAATCTTTAAAGCACCGTATTGGCTATTACGAATAAAATCATTAGTTCCAACAAAGTGAATCATAAAGGAGGCATCGACATTAAAAATATTAGTCCAGTTAAGATTAAGTACACAGCTATAAAGATCTAGATCACTATAAATATCGAATTCAGCAATCGGTAGAAAAATGCGTGATGCTAATCGGGACCAAAGTAAACTACGATATAAGGTTTTATCATCAGCTTCAAAACTAACCCCACCTTGCACGATCTGACAAGCGGTTGCTCCAATATCTTGTAACTCTCGTTTGAGGAGTTCTTCATGCCCCCGCGGACAACTGGAAAATAATTTATTCATTTAATATCACAATACTATAAAATTGTTGTTAATTATATACAGGTTTACTGATTAAACCTAATTTAAACATACAAAAAAGGAAGCCTTAGCTTCCTTATCGCATTTGATTATCGTTGATTGCTAATTAACGCGAGCCTTCAATTCCCATCCAATCAGTATGAAATACACCTTCCTTATCGGTTCGCTGATAAGTGTGAGCGCCAAAGTAATCTCGCTGCGCTTGAATTAGGTTTGCTGGCAATACTGCACTTCGATAACTATCATAATATGTAATGGCAGCAGACAATGTAGGCACAGGGATACCGTTTTGTACAGCTAACGCAACTACATCACGTAATGATTGTTGATAAGCTTCTACAGTTTGTTTGAAATATGGTGTTAATAATAGATTAACCACTTCCTGATTATCCGTATAGGCATCGGTAATTTTCTGTAAGAATTGTGCACGAATGATACAACCTGCTCTAAAAATTTTGGCAATTTCACCATAATTAAGGTTCCATTCATATTTTTCCGAAGCTGCTTTTAATTGTGCAAAACCTTGAGCATAAGAAATAATCTTGCCCATATATAATGCTTTACGAACTTTTTCGATTAATGCTTGTTTATTATCTGATTGTACCGTTACCTTTGGTCCTTGTAATACTCTCGATGCAGCAACCCGTTGCGCTTTACATGCTGAAATATACCGGGCAAAAACTGATTCAGTAATTAACGATAATGGTTCACCTAAATCCAAAGCACTTTGGCTTGTCCATTTACCTGTTCCCTTATTTCCGGCGGCATCTAAAATAACATCAATCAGATAAGTACCTGATGAATCTTTGTGCTTAAAGATATCAGCCGTAATTTCAATTAAATAACTATTTAATTCGCCTTTGTTCCAATCAGTAAATACCTCAGCGAGTTCATCATTAGTCAAGCCAACAGCATGTTTTAAAAATGCATAACTTTCAGCAATCAACTGCATGTCGCCATATTCAATACCATTATGCGCCATTTTGACATAGTGCCCTGCCCCATTTGGACCAATATAGGTTACACATGGTTCACCATTAACTTTAGCAGCAATTTTTTCTAAAATAGGGGCTACTAATTGATAAGCTTCTTTTTGGCCTCCAGGCATAATAGAAGGTCCTTTCAGTGCGCCTTCTTCACCACCAGATACACCAGTGCCAATAAAATTAAAACCAGCATCTGACAAATCTTTATTACGACGGATGGTATCTTCAAAATAAGCATTACCACCATCAATAATGATATCTCCTTTATCTAATAATGGTTTAAGCTCATTTATAACAGCATCGGTACCTTTACCCGCTTGCACCATAATTAAAATCCGTCGAGGTTTTTGTAAAGAATTAACAAATTCTTGTAAGGTATAATAAGGCACTAAATTTTTTCCGGGATTTTCACTTATCACTTCTTCTGTTTTATCTTTAGAACGATTATAAATTGATACCGAATATCCACGACTTTCAATATTTAATGCTAGATTACGGCCCATGACCGCCATACCAATTACACCAATCTCTTGTTTAGACATTTTAAAACCTCTTTTTGTACCCTATTCTTTTATTGTACTATTTGCCTAAAAGCGCAATAAATCCTTCAGATATTAAACCACAAATTATTAAACTAAAAAAGCCGTCATGAATATGGCGGCTTTAAAGATTAAACAATAAAATCATTCATTTTCAAACGAATGACGAATTAATGCTTACGACCGTTTCATCATGTCGAAGAAATCTTCGTTTGTTTTCGTCATCGATAATTTATCAATCAGGAATTCCATTGCATCAACTTCCCCCATTGGGTTAAGGATTTTTCGAAGGATCCACATTTTTTGTAATTCATCCGGTGATGTCATTAACTCTTCTTTACGTGTACCAGAACGGTTAAAATCAATAGCTGGAAATACACGGCGTTCAGCAATTTTACGCGACAAATGAAGCTCCATGTTACCCGTTCCTTTGAACTCTTCATAAATTACTTCATCCATTTTTGATCCAGTATCGACTAATGCCGTAGCAATAATTGTTAAACTACCACCCTCTTCAACATTACGTGCCGCACCAAAAAACCGCTTAGGACGATGTAACGCATTAGCATCCACCCCACCGGTTAATACTTTACCTGATGATGGTACAACGGTATTATAGGCTCGCGCTAAGCGAGTAATTGAATCTAATAAAATAATGACATCTTTTTTATGTTCAACTAAACGTTTAGCACGCTCTATAACCATTTCAGCCACTTGTACATGACGAGCAGCCGGTTCATCAAATGTTGATGCAACCACTTCACCTTTTACCAAACGTTGCATTTCTGTTACTTCTTCCGGGCGTTCGTCTATTAACAATACCATTAATTCACATTCCGGATAATTCATTGCTAAACTTTGAGCAATGTTTTGTAATAACATTGTCTTACCTGCTTTTGGCGGAGCAACAATTAAACCACGTTGTCCCTTACCAATAGGTGCGGCCAAATCAAGAACTCGTGCGGTAATATCTTCAGTTGATCCATTACCACGTTCCATACGCAATCGTGAATTGGCATGCAATGGTGTTAAATTTTCAAAGAGAATTTTATTACGAGCATCTTCTGGTTTATCGTGATTGACTTCATTAACTTTTAGGAGGGCAAAATAACGTTCCCCCTCTTTCGGAGGACGTATTTTACCGGAAATCGTATCGCCAGTACGTAAGTTAAAACGTCGAATTTGGCTCGGTGATACATAAATATCATCAGGTCCAGCTAAATACGAACTATCAGCAGAACGTAAGAAACCAAAGCCATCTTGCAAAATTTCGATAACACCGTCACCAAAGATGTCTTCACCACTTTTAGCGTGTTGTTTTAAAATTGCAAAAATAATATCTTGTTTGCGTAAGCGGGCTAAATTTTCAAGCCCCATTGTTTTTTCACCAAGAGCGATAAGCTCAGATACTGGTTTTGTTTTTAATTCAGTTAAATTCATAAGTTTTTTAAGATTATTGAGGATATGTTCGATATGTCGTTCAGTTATATGTATTTAAATTGTTTAAATAGCCTATAGATTTATCATGTCATCTCTTTTCTACAATATAAAGAAACTCAAAATAATGTATGTTAAAATGAGCTTTAAAATAATTATATTATTGTACACTTCCACGATGCTTGATATAAATAGTAATCGACATAAGTGGAAGGATTGCAGACAAGTCTAGATTAAGACCCTCGTAATATATACTATAGTGCTACAAATGTCTATTATTAATCATCAAATTTTGCGAAGAATCTTTAAAAAATAAACATTTATTACAAATCTGTAATAAATCGAACGTAAATTAGGAATAATTATTTTGGTTGCATTTTTGCTATTGCGAATCAATTAGGGCGCTAAATTTCTATTTATTTTAATAAATGATGTTCAAGAATAATCAGTTAGTTTACCCGCTTCCATTTTAAAATGCTTGCTAGCATAATTAGCAACCTCATGATCATGAGTGACCAATAAAATTGTAGTGCCCTGAGAATGTAAACCAGAAAACAACTGCATAATTTGCCGCGAACTTTCATCATCTAAATCGTTAGTCGGTTCATCCGCTAGTAATAATTTTGGAGAACAGATTAAAGCCCGGACAATAGCAACCCGTCGCATTTCACCACCTGACATCTGGTTAGGATATATTTCACTTAAATGGCTAATTTCAGCCATTTGCATTAATTGCTGAGCGCGTTTATTACAACATTCAATATTATCTGGCTGTTTATTTTTAGAATAAAGATAATAAGGTAAACAGATATTTTCCATTGCGGTTAAATTGGTTAGCAAACTGCTCCCTTGCGGAACATAACCAATCGTTTGATTACGAAATTGTGAAGCTTGTTCATCATCAAATGGTGCAATATCGGTATTATCGATAATTATTCGTCCTTGTGTCGGCGTAGAAATGCCAGCAATAATATTAAGTAATGTAGTTTTACCACTGCCTGAACGCCCCATAATACAAGCATAATCACGCTGTTGTAAGGAAAATGAAACATTATCTACCGCACAAAAAAGTGTTTGGCGTTGATATTGCTTGCGAATATTTTTCACTTCCAATAACATTATTCACCCTCTCTATATGCCTGATAACTGTCAGTTCTTGTAATGGATAATACTGAATAACTACTAGCTAAAGGTGCAATAATTAACGTTAGTATGAACACTATCAGACCATAGGTTATCGCACTACTAAAGCTAGCATTTATACAAGGTAATCCCAGGGATTGACAAATCAGCATACTAAATGCACATAACACTATAGTAGCGAATATGATACCTATTATTGCGCCAATTACACTAATGATAAACGACTCAATAAATAACATTTTTACCAGCATGCTACGCGAAGCACCGAGGATCCTTAAAATACCTACTTCTCGTTTACGTTCATTAATCGTTGAAGAATATACAATAAAAATAACGACTATTGCCAATAACCAAAAGATAGCTGCTAAAGTGTACACAATAACCGAGAAGCTGTTTAACCATTTATAGATATCGCTAATCATTACTTTAGTCATCACAAAATCTAAATTATATTCAACAGCATACTTTTGCATAATCTGATTAACAATTGCTTTTGGTTGATAATCATGATCCACGCGGATAAAAATAGATGATACATAATTCCTAATATGATCAACATCACCACTAAGAAGGTCGGCCGTTTTCATTAAATTATACGCTGCATCCATAGTCATAAAGACAGACGTATCAAACCCCATTCCGGTACTGTCCATTTTTGCAGCAACGCGAAAACGATGATTAAAAAAGGTTATTTCATCACCAACATCAGCCAGAATTTTAGAACCAACGACCACTTCATTGTCGTGTAAACGAGCCGTTAATTGTTGTTTCATCCACGGTGAGATTACAAAATCCGTCGATTGTTCAAAGCCAATTAACTGTAGTTTTGAGGTACAACAACCAGCACTTAATGAGGCTATAAATAATTGTGATGATACAGCCGTAATCCCCTTAATTTTTTCGATTTTTTGGGCTAAATCGGCTTTTAAATAAAAAGTACTTGGTTCACCACGTAATAAAGCTACTTCTAACTCTTTTTCATAACCATAAGGCACAATTAATATATCTGCACCTAACCGATTTGCCATCCCAGCAATGCCATCATTTAAATTTTTAGTTAAGATACTGCCACCAAATAAGCTAGCTGAAAAAAGTAATGTCATAATGATTAAACATGTCGTTCTAAACGGTTTCTGGGCTAAATTACGCCAAGCCAAGCGATAAATGGTTATGGGTTTAATCTGAGGCATTATGTGCATAAAGTTCTATTCCGATTTTATCAATATTATTTTTAAAATAATAAAATTAAAATGAAAAAAATTATTTAACTGAGTCGTTTTAAATAGAATATATTGACAAGTATGCCAATAAAAAGTATGCCGCTTAAGAGTAATAAAGCAGGTAATGTACCAATATGACATGCCATCATTTCACTGGGACAAACGCCAATTAGTATTGTTGGCACTGCTGCAACAAACATAGCAATCACAACCAATGATATATTTAATCCCAAACGAATTAATGTCGATTTGATTAATAGTAAAATCAAACCGATTACCACCATTGCCGTTCCTATCCCAATTTCTGCTTGCGATGTCCAATGACATTTCATAAATTTATAAGTAATATGATGATCATGACTATTAGCCATAATTTCTGTTGGAGGACATACTGGTAAAATATAGGTTGGAACCAATATTACCAGTAATCCTATTAAAATTACAAAAGCCGAACTAAGAAATCGATTCATTATTTTATTCCTAACTTTATGATTGATATCTTATTTAAGATTATCAATAATTTGTGCAATCTTTCCATGCTCCAATACCACCGTAGTTTCAGCATGTTTAGCAACTTCAGGCGAATGTGTGACAACAATGATAGAGCTACCTTCTTGATGTAATTGGTGCAATAAATTCATCACTAATGATTCATTTGCTTCATCCAGATTCCCTGTTGGTTCATCGGCCAAAATTAATTTTGGATAATTAATTAATGCCCGCGCAATACAAACGCGCTGCTGCTCACCACCCGATAACTGTCGAGGTAAATGTTTTGCCCTTGCATGCAGTCCTACTCTTTCTAAGGCATTAAGGGCTTCTTTTTCGTCAACCATACTATGATAATACTGTGCTAACATGACATTTTCTAAAGCGGTAAGATAGGGAACAAGATGAAATTGTTGAAATATCAAGCCAATCTTATCACGCCGAATAACCGTTAAATCCGTTAATGAAAGTTGAGTAATATCTTGTCCATCAAGAATAACCGAACCACTGGTTGGTTTATCCATACATCCAATAATATTCATGAGTGTACTTTTACCACTACCTGAAGGTCCCATGATTGACAACCACTTGCCATCACCTACCGTCATATTGATATCAGCTAATGCATATAACGAACCATAATTTTTTGATACATTATTCACTTCAAGTATATTCATTTTTTTATACTCTTTTTTTAGTTATATTCTACTACCTAGATAAGATAAGTTAAATATAATTGCAGGTAAGCACAGACAATTATCACTCACTCTTGATGTTTATTCACCCCGTAATACTAAAGCCGGCTCAACTTCTACTGCTTGCTTAACTGGCATTAAGCATGCAACAACCGTAACAAGCATCGAAATTAATATCGTAAATGGAATAAGATAAAATTCAAATACAATCGAACTACCAAAGACTTCCCGACTTATTACTTGTGCAAATAATAATCCAAATAATGAACCTATCAAACCACCGATAAAACCTAAAAAAAGACTTTCAGCAAGAAATTCTTTAGCAATACGGCGATTTTCAGCACCGAGTGCCTTTTTCAAACCAATTTCTTTACGACGCTCAATCACCACTGTCATCATAGTTGTCGCAACACAGATCATCGTTAAAATTAGCACCACAGATGTAACCAAATAGAGTAATGACGATAATTTTCCTAACACCTGGGTTTCTGATTGTGTTACCCATTTGATAAGATGAGGTTCAATGCTAGGAAAATTCAGTTTCACTTTAGCTATATAATTTTGAAGTTCTTCTTTAGGGGCACTAATACTTAATTCAATGACTTCAGCCTGATTTTGCTCTTGTAATAAACTTTCCAATTTAGTAAAGTTCACAAAAATAAAGCTATCTTCCGTTTTCCCTGTCTTAACAATCCCCACAATTTTGAATATTTGGTCGAAATTATCATTTTGTCTAGACTTACCAGCAATTGGCATTATGTCACCAATTGATAAATGCGCATAGTTAGCGACATCTATACCGATCATAATTTCATTATCTTGTGATGGAAATTGACCTTCAATTAACCAATATGGGCTCGTTTTAGTAATTTGCTGAAAATCTGTTCCCACCAAAGTATAAGGCACGACATTACTACGCACCGCTAAATAACGAAACGGTGTGACACCGATTCGCTGTGTAGATGGAATCAAATCCGTTGCAGCATTAACGAGGTTAAGATCGATAGTAGCATGACTACCGGCTGGCATGAAAATAATATTTGCACCGTAGGAACGAAACGCTTTACCCATTTGACGTGGAATATCATAACAAAGTGTCACCATCCCGAATAGAACCGTTGCGCCTATTGCTGTTCCTAATAACGCGACTAAAATACGTGAACGTCGTCGTATTAAAGAACTTAGTAACGTTTTGGTTATAAATAGTCTATTTTTATTAAGCATAGCCAAATACCTTTATCGACCGTGTAAAACATCAATAGGTTTTAAAAAAATCATCATCCTCAAAGCTGGAACACTGCCCAACAATGTAATAAATAGAACCATCAAGCCTACTAGTGGAATAATCAATATTTTCGGTTCTATCGTGGAACCAAATACTGTATAGCCAATGATTTGCGCAAAACCAACACCTATAAAATAACCAATAACGCCACCAATGAAACCAATTATCAAAATCTCACAAATAATTAACATCGCAACTGCAGAATTACTGGCACCCAAAGCCTTCAATAATCCAATTTCTGCACTACGTTCTATCACATTTGCGGTAACTAAATTAGATATTGCTAAAGCTGAACAGACTAGAGAGAGTATGGTTAATAGAATCATTAATAATTGCGTCTTTTGTAAGATCGCACCTTCTGACTCGGCAACTTGCATAATCGCTTTTACTCGAACACTAGGCATGACTTCTTCTAATTGATAAGCAATTGAACTGATATAAGCTGTACAATACCAAACATCCCATTCATTACGCGATAAACTATTTGGATCTTGTGCGGCGCGGCGGGCAAGTTCATTTTCTGGCGTTGTGAGGGCACTTACTTCAATACGTTCAACTAACCCCACTTTATCTGCTAGTTTTTGAGCTATGGGTAATGATACATAGATTTCACTGTCTTCAATACCGCCACTATGGAAAATATTATTGACGGTTAAAGTGATTATTTGCTGCGTTTTTGGCGCAACAATTGTAAATTCATCACCGATTTTCAGATTTAATTTTTTGGCGAGAGTTTCCCCCATCATCGCCCCATGCAAATTATCATCTACCATTTTAGAACCATCAATTTGCCACCATGATTTCATAGCTAACATGCCGGTATCGATTTCATCACCAGTAGGAATGATTAAATGTTTATCAAACCATGTACCAACAATTTTGACTGGTTTATCATCAATATTGGCCGTAACACTCAAATAAGGAGCGAAATCAACAATGTTATAAGCCCAAAATATCATTTTGATTTTAACAAGCTCATCTTCTTGAATGAATTGTGATGGTGTAGCTTGATTGTTATCATCAATTTGATACATATCGCTAACAAAAGAAGCGCCTTTAGGAACAATATTTAAATTTGCACCATAAGCTTTCAACTCTTGATTAACTTTATCACCAACATCAAACATCACATTAAGCATTGACGTTGCTAGCGATACTCCTAATGCTACTGTCAGAACAATCAACAATGATTTTTTCTTTTGTCGGGTCAAAACCCTTAATAACATTTTGCCAAACATAATAATCCAGACCTATTTAAACCGATTTTTTTCGGCTTCCAGATATTTTGGTTTTATAACTATATTACCGTCGTTTACTTGGAACTTTAGTGGCACAGGATTACAACCACCAGGGAAACCAATAGTTGCTATGTTCATTACCACATCACATAAGCTACAAACCACTTGATCACCACGTTGATAATATCCGCTTGCCCCACAAATATCACAAGCATCTAAACCAACACCATAAGCATTTTCACTTTTCTTAATAATAATAAAACGGACAATAGTGCCGTCCTGCGTTGTATATCCAAAACGGTGCAACTTACTATCATTGACTTTTGTTAACGGAATAACAAGTAAACCATTGCTATTTAACCCTATAGGCTCAGCAGGAGAAATTTCAACTCCTTTTTCATATAAGTAGCGTAAACGAGTTACTGTAAAAGCTGTAATCGCCGTTGCTGCCATAATCATCAAAACTTTGCGCCGATCTTGGCGAATATTTGCTTTTATTTTTCGAATTTGGGCAGGATTTTGTCCATTCAATGGTGTAGTTTTACTCTTTATATAAAGCATCAAAGTTAATAATAAACTGATACAAATAAAGACGAAAATAAAAAAATTACCATGGCTTAATACAAAAATAATAAGATCCATTAACCATTGTTGATAAGCAATAATGCGGCGTACAATCATAATTTGCGCAATAGTAATAAAATTCTGAATGGTAAAAATAGCCAAAGCAATACTGATTATGATTAATACCAATTTATTTGCTAATTTATATGTAATACGACAGATAAACAGTGTTATTAATAACATTAAGATGATAGCTGCTGTATATCCTAGCCATTTAAATAGATAATCGGTATTAAAAATAGAATCCATCCCGACATCAAATGCAAATGGATAGAGCAATAGGTTGGGCATAAATAATGCAAAAACAAGCGCTAAGAGTAACGTAATACCACAATTAACAGATAATTGCCACCACGCGTTCATATTGGCTCGCTTTTGTTTAATATAGCAAATCCAGATGCAAAATACTGTAGGAATGATGAAAATACCCCATGAACAGAGTAAAACTAAGTCATAATACTCTCTGATCACTGTGCCGGTATTACGTTTTAAAATTGCATATACCAATGCAACTAAGCAACCTAACAACAAACTTGACCAAATGATTTTTTTCGGTTGAGTGCTCACAATACGCAGAGTTGAAATGAGTAACGCAACTATTACAGCAGAAATAAAAGTATTATCGGTTACATTAATTAGGTATTGCAACATAGCTTAGTCCGTTAGACTTAATTGTAATTATAAGTGAACAATTAATAAATTCAGTTGAATTAAATAGGTTAATAGTGTATTCACTATTAACCTTTGATGTTTTGTAAATTATTACTTGTTTAGATTAAAAAGAACTACCAAACGCGTGGGATGAAGTCAAAATCCCATGATACTTCGATAGGTTTTTTCCAGAAACGACCCTCCACACCCGTTTCTTTATCAACATGTAGCAAATAACCTTGTTTTTCAGGATTTTCGATAATAAAAGTAATTTTATATTTACCTGCCCCGTCTAATTTTACATTATTACCATAGTGTGGACCGTCGGATGCATTCATGGGCATGAAATTACCTTCAATAATATTATTACTACCGGACTTTTGGATTTTGTATTTGACAGTTAAATAAGGTACAAAATCACCTGCACCATAACCCAATTCATTTCCATCAGCTGCCGAAATATCAGCTTCAAGGTGCATATCTGATTTAGAAGCGGCTAAACCCCCCATACCGGCAGGTTCCATATCCACTGGTTGAAAATAAACAGCAGCAATATGTAATGGCCCAACTGTTACTTCATCACCAATAGGAAATTCTTCAAACCCAGCCACCTCATCAGGTGTTGGAGCGGCAGCGTTGGCAGCCAAAGGGGATAAAGCTAAAATAGATGTGATACCCACGGCTAAAGCTAATTTTTTCATTGATTTTACTCCTTTTGTAATTTAAGCAATGAATTGCAATTAAATTTAATTATGTAATCTATCGCATTATTGATTTACCTTGCGACAACGGAAATAAATGATCGAAATAACAACAAATAAGACCATAACAACTTGCGGAATCAATGTTTCAACAGTTGGATAGATACCCAAAATATCAATCGACTTGACAAAATTGACAGAGGTAACTTTAATGATATCTGCCTCTTGTAATTCTTTAACACCACCGCCAGCAAACACAATTGCCAAAATATACATTAATACACTGGTGCCAATAAAAAATAATTTTAACGGTAATTTCATTAATCGGAATCGAATGACCATAAAAATAGCTGCCAATATTAAGCAACCAATGCCTAATCCTAAAAATACCATGAAGGTATGCTCTTTAGCATCCACAATCATTGCCTGATAAAATAAAATTGTTTCAGCACCTTCACGAAATACCGATAAAAATGCAGCACTACCTAAAGCAAAGCTACTTCCTGTAGCCACCGCTACTTTGGCTTTATCTTCAACATAACTTTTCCATGCTTGTGACTCCGCTTTAGATAACATCCAATTGCTGACAAAGAACAGTACTACGGTAGCAAGTAACATCGCAATCCCTTCGATCATCTCCTGATTAGCACCACTTATGTTGAAAATATACTGGATAGCAATGGCAGCAATGATACTAGCAACTACTGCGGCTAATGAACTTAAATAAACTACTCTGACTAAAGAGTGGTTACCAGAGCGAACCAAATAAGCGGTAATCGCAGCGATCACAAGAATAGCTTCAGTACCTTCACGTAATATGATAACTAAAGCCGCCAGGAATGTACGCCAGCCACTATCCTCTTTGCCATCCAGCTCATTTGCATCTTCATGAAGCATTTTAAGAATAACGTCTATTTCAGTTCGAACCACTTTATTAGGCGCATTATCCGTCATAAGACGTTTAATTTTGGCAAATTGATATTCGGTATCCGTTCCACGCTGCCCTGAAATATAAGACATTACTGCTCGCTCAATACCATGTTTCTCATAAAATCCGAAATAAGCTTTGTTAACCAATTCCTTAGCGCCATCAATATTTTTCATAAAATAGGCATCATAGGATTGATTTAAGATAATATCCATCTCATCAACTAATGCATTCCAGCTTTCATAATTTTTTTTAGTTGCAGCATCTGCGGATGATTGAACCCCCAAACCACATGACAATAATAAAATACAGATTGTTAAAAACCGTTTCACTAATTTGCCCTCTATTTGCCTAATAACATAATGCCAATAGGTTTATCTTTCTCAACCAAATTGAGTTCTTCGCTAATACTCTCTTTTTTTATCGAATGGATATAACGAACATTTAGTTTTAATGCTGCAGCAGTTAAATAGATATTTTGACTCATTGCGCCAACCGCAATTTGACTAAAATCATGCGCTTTCTCATCATCGTTAAACTGATTTAATGCCAAACTATCACTAATAAAAATTAATGAATAAGCCGCACGTCTAACAAAACTTTGTTGCGCAATATCGCTTCGGATATCTTCTTGACTAATTTGTTGAAGATAATGCCCTCGCCAGTGATAAAGGTAGACACCATTTTGTCCTGCAACATAAATCTTAACATAAGGTGGTTGACCAGAAGCAATTGGTATGGTCCATCCCTTCTCTCCACGATTTAAACCACTTGCTGCCCATAACACTGTTGATAATTCTTGATCAGATATATTGCCGATACCAAATGCACCACCTGGTGTTGATGCGCGTTTTTTTAGCGCAGTGAAAATACCGATACCATTTTCCATTTGTGGGGTAGGTAATTGAATATCAGCTTTAGCGACTGTAATAGATGTTAATGAAATAAATAGAATTGTGAACAGTTTTTGGATTAGCCTAAACATGTAACACCTAATTTTCTTTTTAATTATTTGTCGCCTATATTATGGCGATTGGAATTAATTATCAATACTGAATAACAACTATTATCATTTAAATAGCATTAAAATGTCATTGGAAATGAAATAATTATGTTTGAACAGCGTTAATAACACTTTTAAAAAGATTTAATAACCAATTTTTTCTTATTTATCAGTGACTGGTGAGAGATATTAAAGTAAATTATAAAGGTAATTTGGTTGATAAAAAACGTGCTAAACTCGGTCCCAATACTAATACACTAAAAAAACGTAAAATTTGTAATGGCAAAATCACTGCTAAATCCGAATGCGTATCGAGAGCAATTATCACTGATGTATCTAAACCACCTGGGCTAGTCGCTAAAAAACAGGTTAAATAATCTATATCCATGACATAATGCAATAAATATGCTTGACCATAGCAAAAGATTAACATGATAAAAATTGTTAATAAAATTATAGGTAGCGTTTTTAGTGCTAATTTTATAGTAGTTAAATTAAACCGTAAGCCCACAGATAAGCCAATTGTTCCTGAGCATATCATTAATAACCATTGGGGTGTTTCTAATTGAATCACACCATGAATTTGTAAAATCGCGCCAAAAATCATGGGCAGTAAAATACGACCTGAAGGAAACTTAATCAAGTTGGTAATGCAAACACCAGCAATAGCAATTAAAATTGTGTAAATAAGATTGATACTTGGGATAGGAAACAGTTCAACAGGTTGTGATGTTACAATTGATTCATTGCTAAAATAATGCGCAATTAAAGCTAACATCAATACAACAAAGATAACACGTAAATACTGCACTAAGGCTACTAACCTTGGATCGGCACCGTAATCACCGCAAATACCTACCATAGCTGAAGCACCACCTGGCATTATACCCCAAATGGCTGTAGAACCAGGTAACGAAGAAAAACGGCAGACTAACATCCCGAGAATAATACTAATGAATATCGTAGAAAATGTGATGATTATTGCTAATTGCCAATAAGACACGAGATTCACCAATAAATTTGCCGTTATTGCTTCCGCCGTTAGGCATCCAAGAACACCTTGCGATAGATTAAATAGCGACTTCGATACTACAATAGTTGCATTATTTAAACCAAATATAATCCCCGCAAGCATAGGTCCTAATAAAAAGGCTGCTGGTAGCTGGTTCAAATACAATGGCATAGTAATAAGAATACTTATTATGATAACCATAACCCACTGTAATAATTTATTAAATGGTAATTTCATAATTTAACTAAATATTGTTAAAATAATTTTGACATATAAAATATTAACATAAATCAATAACATCGCTGTTACTATATAATGACAATATTTTCATTAGTCTGTTGTCATGTTTTTTAATTATAAAATAATGATTTGATTTATGCTTCAAGGTTGACTATTTAACCATAAAAATAACCACAACCCCTTAATTAACGATTTCTTTACAGTTTTGATTATTAAATCTGCGTTTTTTATCGGATCTTTTCTTTAAACTTACATACAAAACAATAAAAATAGTGCATAATACAGCCTCAATGAAAATTTCATTGTTTTCCTATTCCTTATGTTTGCCCAATATCACTATTGGGCATTTTTTTGTCCGCTTATCCAAATTTTTCTAGAAAATGTTGTGAAAAAAAACAAAGCGATAAAGACAAAATTTCCAGCAAAATAGCCAATCTCATTAATGGATAGATAATGAATAACCAGTCCGCCAACTAACGCACCACCACCAATACCAATATTATAAATTCCTGAATAAATGGCTGTAGCGATATCCGTTGCATCAGGTGCAGCTTCAATTACCTTACTTTGCATTAACATACCAAATATAGTAATAGCAGTCCCCCAGATTAGACAAATAATAATGGCACTATAACTATAAAGGGATACTAGCGAAAATAAGATCAAACTCGTCATCAACATGAATAAAGTAACAAAGAAAATCGTTACTGGGTATTTTTCAGAATATTTCGCGAAAATAATACTACCCAAAATACCACAAAATCCAATACATAAGAGTAAAAAAACCACAAATTTATCATCAAAACCACCAACTTTATGCATAAAAGGCGTGATGTAAGTGTAAACCGTAAAATGCCCCGTTATAACAACGGCAGTTAGAATATAAATATGGATTAATGCTGGTCTGGCAAGCAAAGAAGGTAAGCTATTCAATGATTTTAGATTGTTACTTGGTAAACGCGGTAACAAATAAACCAGACCTATCATTACGGCAAAAGCAACAATACCAATGCACAAAAAAGTCATGCGCCACCCTACTAACTGACCGACCATAGTGCCAAGCGGTACACCTAAAACCGTTGCCATTGAAGTACCTGCAACGATAAACCCCATTGCTTGGGCTTTTTTACCATTTGGTGCCAATCTTACCGCTAATGGTGTGGTTATCGCCCAAAAAACAGCATGTGCACAAGCAATTCCAATTCGCCCTGCTAACAAGCTATAAAAATCCCATGCAAAACCAGCTAAAATATGACTTAAGATAAAGAGAATAAATAAAAAAATAAGCAATTGGCGGCGTTCAAATTTAGCTGTTAGAATGGTTAATGGTAGCGATAACAACGATACCGCCCATGCATATATGGTTATTAATAATCCAGTATTAGAAATAGTCATACCAAAACTTTCAGCAATGTTTGGTAATAACCCAACTGGTACAAATTCCGTAGTATTAAAAATAAATGCCGCAAAAGCTAAACATAAAATGGCAGACCAAGCTTTTGATCGATGAATAATGGGATATAAATGCATGATAGGAAATAATAAAATATTAAGTTAGTGGCGATTATAATCAATTTACTTTTGATTTCCAATCATTCATTTATCCTTCTGTCATACTTAAGTACCATGAATTTTAAAAATAATTTACTTTTATCTAAAATTATTGATTTTTGAAAGTTTAATTCTAGAAGTCATCGCTGCTTCATGAAAATGCTGAGGTTTATAAAACATTAATTATTATTTTTAGTTTGAATTTCATGATGTTAATTTTTCTTTGTCATTAAAGGTGCTAAAATGATAAAACTTTAATAGATAATATTGAGCAACAATTATTATTACGTTTTAATGCCTGAGGTTATAATGGAAAAAGAATTCAATGCGAGAACATCATCCGTTGAGCAAAAACATCAAGCAACACCTTATCAAAAGAAAACACTATTTGCTTCAACAGTCGGCTATGCCTTAGATGGTATGGATATGATGTTACTTGGTTTTTGCTTACCGATGCTTATGAAATATTTCGATTTGACAAAAACTGAAGCAGCAACGCTTAACTCCATTACTTTATTAGGTGCTGTCATTGGTGGTATTATTTTTGGCATAATGGCTGATAAATTTGGTCGAGTCAAAGTCTTCTCATGGACAATTATTATTTTTTCACTATTTACTGGGTTATGTGCCATTTCCCCAAACTATGAAACATTTGCTATATTCCGTTTTTTAAGTGGTTTAGGGTTAGGTGGTGAATTTGGTATTGGTATGACGTTAGTCTCCGAAAGCTGGCCCAAACATAAACGTTCACGAGCAACCGCTATCGTCGCATTAGGTTTTCAGGTTGGCATAGTTTTAGCAACGCTTACAGCAACAAATATTGGTGAAAGTTACGGTTGGCGCTGGGCATTTGCGGTAGGTGTCATACCCGCTTTATTTGTTGCCTGGACACGCAAAGGGTTAAAAGAACCCGAAATTTGGCAAAATCTTAAAGAAGATAAAAAAAACAAGATTGCTTTAAATAAGTTATTTATAACGCCTCGAACGTCTTTGACAACAATAGGATTAACCATTGCTTGTGCTGTGCAAAACTTTGGCTTCTATGGTTTAATGGTGTGGATGCCAACCATGATTGCTAATGAGTTAGAATTGCCATTTAAAAATACAACTTTTTGGACAATATCTACTACCACCGGTATGGTATTGGGGATTATTGTCTTTGGTTGGTTGTGCGATAAATTAGGTCGTCGTCCATCTTATATCGGATTTTTAATAATTTCAGCTATTTCAATTTGGTTTTATTTCCAACAAACTGATATGACTATTTTAATTATATTCGGTTCTGTTATAGGATTTTTTGTTAATGGTATGATGGGTGGTTATGGTGCATTACTAGCCGAACACTACCCAACTGATGCCCGTTCCAGTGCCGAAAATATAATCTTTAATGTTGGTCGAGGGGTCGCCGGCATAGCTCAAGTCTTAATTGGATATCTTGCGGCTCAATACTCAATCAGTTATGCATTAGCTTTACTATCCATTGCTTATTTAATATCGGCATGTGCATTTGGTTTCTTAATTCCTGAAACCAAAGGTAAAACTTTAGAATAAATTAACCAAATATTAAGTTACGCACGATAATGCGTAACTTTTTTTAAAATTACCTTTCGTTTTAAATTTATCCACTTTTTTAATTTAATTTTTATATTTAAATTCTATTTTTATGTGTTTTCAATTGTTTTATAATGCGATTTAAGAATAAAAGCATAATAAAAATTAAATTAGTTTAAATGAAAAAGATTTTAGCCATTCTATTAATTATAGTTACCCAATTGAGCTGTACCGCTAACGAATATCAACACTTAAAAACGGCGGTTAATTCTTCCAATTCTAAAAACGCTTTTAGGACACTAGCCAAGCAAAAAGCTCGGCAATATGCTCAAAATCCTAATTTACTCCATGAGGATATTAAAAAATTGGAAAATATAACTAAAGCATTTAGCGATTTAAAAAAGTCGGTATCTAAAACCTGGGGTGAACATGATGCTAAAGAACCAAGTGCCAAGGAGTATGTAAAATATACTAATAATTATAAAAGTCGCGCTATTATTGACTATGAAAAAGGGATGATAAATATTGGTACGATTGATACGAATAACCTGAATAAAAATCTTAAAGATGCCATCATCATGACTTTGCTGATGCCGAATGATCCAAACGCCACCGATTTATTTAATACCAATAACATTAAACTAGGTGGCGAACCTTATCTTTACGGAGAAGTGGTTGATCATGAGGGGCAAACCATTCGTTGGCAATGGCGCGCTAGTAGATTCGCAGATTATTTAATTCAAAATGGCGTTAAAAGGTATCAATTAAAAAATAATAAAACAGCTTATTATGTACAAATCCCAATGCTCAAAAAACACACTAATATTCGAGCTAATAAATATCACGCTATTGTCACAAAATACGCTCAAAAATATCATGTTGATGAAAAACTAATTTATGCCATTATCAAAACGGAAAGTGATTTCAACCAATACGCGATTAGTAAAAGTGGTGCAGTGGGTTTAATGCAAATTATGCCTAATACCGCAGGAGTTGACGCTTATCAAGCTATTTACAAAAAAAATGGCAAACCTAATCGAGAATATCTTTTTGATCCTGAAAATAATATTCATATGGGAACAGTTTATATCGATATTTTAAAAAATCGTTATTTACAAGGCGTAAAACATCAAATTAGTAATGAATATTGTGTGATTAGTGCTTATAACGGTGGAGCAGGAACTGTTCTAGCTACGTTTAATAAAGATCGCAATCAAGCTATTGCCATGATTAATCATAAAACACCAAAGGAAATATATCGCATATTAACCACACAAGTTAAAGCCAAAGAAACTCGCGACTATCTAATAAAAGTCATTAATAATAAACAATATTTTTAGTGTATGTGAGACTTTAACGCACTCTCTAAACAATATTAACAGATGAAACTTTTCAAATTTATTTAAATGATGATTGGTGAGGTTATGTAATGACTGGAAATTTATATCCTAAAAAACGGTTCGAATCCGTTATTAGCGACACACTTTGGCATAAAAAAAATTGTTCATTACAAATTTAGGATAATATAACAGTATCCTTATTGAAGTTTCATCATTAAAATATTATATAAAACAATGAGATGTTAACTTTGTAAATGAAAATTATACTGAGGTGGATTTATGGCTATACAACGATGGGTATTATTACCAGATGGAACTAAAGTCCCAGCATTAGGACAAGGAACATGGTTTATGGGAGAATCTTCATCCCAACAACAGCAAGAAATTTCAGCTTTAAAACTGGGTATTGAACATGGTTTAACATTAATCGATACGGCAGAAATGTATGCTGATGGTGGTGCAGAAATTATTGTAGGTAAAGCTATTAAAGGTGTGCGAGATAAAATATTTCTTGTCAGTAAGGTGTTACCGTCTAATGCATCATATCAAAAAACGCTTCAAGCATGTCATAATAGCTTGAAACGATTACAAACAGATTATCTAGATATGTATTTGCTTCATTGGCGAGGCTCTGTTCCCTTAACCGAAACTTTTGATGCCTTACAAACTTTAGTTGAACAAGGCAAAATTAAACGTTGGGGGGTGAGTAATTTTGATTTAGATGATTTACTCGAAGTAGAATCTTATGTTGACCAGCATCAAATTATGACTAATCAAGTCTTATATAATTTGAGTCGAAGAGGCATTGAATTTGATTTACTGCCATGGAGTCGTAAAAAATCCCTACCAATAATGGCTTATTCACCAATTGAGCGTGGTCGAATATTGACACATCAAGCACTAATTGATATGGCTAATCAATATCAAGCTTCACCTGCACAGATTGCTTTAGCATGGGTTCTACAAAAAGAAAACGTTGTCGCAATTCCCAAAGCATCGTCAACAACTCATGTTATAGATAATATAAAATCACTTAATATTACTTTAAGTGCTGAAGACTTAATCATTTTGGATAAAACCTTTCCGGTTCCAAAACATAAAATTCCATTAGAAATGCATTAAACTTAATTATGATTTATAACTTTTTCTAAAGTGATTCTTTTTATTGATTTGAAAGAGCATTAGAATCTTAATTATTACGTAGACAATATTACATCAAATCAGTTAGTATACCGTTTATTAGCTATTGGCGACAATAAGACGACCAACATGATTACACTATCATTTTGGTCATTATAAAAATAAGGGCAAATAATTTGAAAAAAATTTTAACTATATCAACTTTAGCCTGTTTACTTATAGCTTGCTCAGGCACTAAGTCAACCGATCCTAATTGGCGACCCGATCTTACTCATGCAGATTTTGGTTCATATCCAACTAATTATCCTGAAATCATAAAAAAATGGGGTAAAAAGTTTTTTGACAACCCAAAATCAATTAATTATTTATCAATCAGTTCGCCTCGTGAAGAATATTTAGTAACGGATTCAGAAAATCAGGAAGCCATTTATGGTTATTCGGTTTGTGCAAATATTAATGGTATAAAAAATGAAGGTTACTATAAACCATTTAAAAAATATTGGTTTTTTATTCGTAATGGCAAAGTTATAGAACACCGTGACATCGATTTTGCATATAATAAAGTTATTTATCGAGAACATAAAGTTAATTGTGATGATAAAGATTAATCAGCGATTACGATATTCCTTATAGTAGAATAAATCTTGTCATTTATTAAGTTGATTTTGCAGTTCAGATGATATAGATAGTATCAAGTTAGGTCATAGTATAAATATGGCTAACTTGGCATTATTAATAAATACCATTCATGCGTTAAATAATTAACAGTACAACATTATACAAGCCTTAGAGCATGGTAAGATGATGTATTTAACCTCTGTCTAAGCTAATTCGTTACACTATTTAATTTAGTAACGTATCATAATCCAAATATTTATAAACACTAAAATATAACCCACCATTTTATGATGTCAAATTAGCTTATCTCTAATTTTATTACGATGAAAAGATTCCCCCAGATTTAACTATTTTGATTACATACTTACAATAAATATCTTCTAGTTTGGCAAGATCAGTTTCAGCTATTGAATAGATGGTTTATAAACCATCACTTTATTTGTTAAAACATTTATGGGTCAATAAACCTTTGTAGGTTTTTGATATTAATCATATTTATAAAATGATCTTAACTTATAGTTAGTCCTTAATTAAATCATTTATAAAAAAATCAATCAGTAAAAATGATCAATAAGTTAATCACACTTAACATAGTAATAGCCAGAAAAATATTAAAATTTATTTAGTTGAACATCAGCGGTTTTTTTCGTTTGGTCAAACAACTAACCAAAAGATTGAGTGCATAACAGATTATAAAATAGACAACAATGACAAATAAAAATATCTCTGTTGGATATACCATACTTCTATTATTCACTTTAGTGGCTAAAAAAGTAAATTCAGCGACACTGACAATGTATGCTAAAGAACTATCTTTAATCAATGATACCCATTGATTGACAAATGATGGCATCATCATTCTTATTGCCTGTGGCAAAATGATATAACGAATAACTTGTTGGCGGTTAAGTCCCAAAGAATACGCTGCTTGCCATTGCTCAACGGAGACTGTTATCATTCCAGCATAAACAGCATAAGCAATATAAGCGCTTCCAATTAACGCTAAAGCCAGTATTACCGTTGCTATGGCAGGGACATCCACATTGAATATCATCGGTAATAGAAAAAAAGTCCAAAAAATTAACATTAAAATAGGTATAGCACGTAAAAAACTAAGTATTAATACTAACAATTTATGTTGCCATCCGATCAAAATGGTTAAACCAATACCGGCAATAACTCCAAACACAGAAGCAATAATGATAGCACTTAAGCTTAAGATGAGTGTTAATATAATGCCACCAATGGAACCTTCCGGATAATTCCCCCATACAAAATAGGCTAAATTATTCTTTATGACAATAAATCCATCACTAAAGCTACTCAAGTCCATTATCGCTTTCCTTTTTCTAATAATCGCTGATGATAAAAATTTCCAAATGTTCCTACCATAATAATGGCCATTATATAAATCATTGTTGTATAAGCATAATCTTGAAACGTTTTTAAAGTTTCTGTTTCAATTTGTTGTGATACATAGGAAAGTTCTAATACCCCAATAGCCATAGTCAAAGATGAATTTTTGATAATGTTCATATATTGACCAACTAATGCAGGGAACGAAATTTGCCATGCCTGCGGTAAGATAATAAAGCGAAAACTTTGCCAATGGGATAATCCTAAAGCAAATGCGGCACTGAGTTGACCTTGTTTTACCCCTTGCATACCGGCTCTAAATTCTTCAGCAATAAAGGCTGTGGAATAAAATGTTAAGCCAGTCAATCCCATAATAAATTCAAATGATGGCATGGTTATTCTTAAATACCCTAAATCAATAGCTGGTTCATCAAATAACCATAATTTAAATTCTAACGGTAAAATGTTACCTATACCAAAGTACCAAAAGAATAATTGTGGTAATAATGGTGAGTAACGAAAAATGCCATTATAACAACGGATTAAAATTCGGATAACTCGATACTGACTTTGGCTTAAAATAGCCAGTAAAAAACCGAAAATAGTTGAAAATAGGATGGTTAAAAAAGAAATCATTATCGTAACGATAAAGCCATCCCATAACCAGCCTAAATAACGGGGTGCTAATAACTGTTCAGACATTTCTTGAAAAAACATAATTGACTCTGATTAATCGAAAATATCGTCCATAGCGACATTACCGTTAGGATTAGTAAAATTAATTTCAGTATTAAGTTACTAATATAGTGATCCATCACCAATTTTGAAATCACCTCTTGGCATTGCTGATGATGTCTGTGGCCCAAACCATCGATTATAAATGGTTAGCGCTTCGCCATCTTGTTCCAGTGCTAACAGTATTTGATTAACCTTTTCCTTTAATCGGGTTTCTCCCTTTGGCAACCCGACGGCTTGATACTCTTTGGTAATACTAAATGGTGAAATTTCGAATTCATCGCGTTGAACTTGTGGAATATTCGCCAGTAATCCTACTAATTTGGCATCATCTTGCGTAATCGCTTGTACAACCCCATTACGTAAAGCAGCAAATGCAAATGGTGTATCATCATAAGATATCACTTTCGCTGTTGGATATTTTTCGCGTAAGGTGATTTCCATAACGGTTCCTTTATCAGCTCCAATGCGTAAAGTTTTTATATCATCTGGTGTTTTTATTACACCTTTTTTTGCGATAAATTTTTGACCAGTCGCAAAATACGGTACACTAAAGTCAACTGCTTTAGAACGTTCCTCTGTAACAGTAAAATTAGCAACAATTAAATCTGCTTTCTGGGAAATTAATAGCGGTATTCTATTGGCTGGATTGGTTGATACTAATTTGAGTTTTAAATTCAACGCATTAGCTATTGCCATAGCGTAATCCACATCAAGACCAATAATTTGATTAGTTTTTTCATCAATATAGCCAAAAGGTGGGTTACTATCAAAGACAGCAATTTTTATCTCACCGCGTTTTTCAATATCATCTAATCGATCGGCATAAGCATAATTTATTGCTACAGCATTAGCTAATAAAGTTAATCCTATTGTTAAGTTTTTCAAAAAATTTTTTAGCTTAAATATCATTGTTTTACCCTCATTTACCATTTGATTAAAGTTTAACAATGAACACTATAAATACTAAATAACTTAAAATTACATCGTTATAACTGGTTATTATATTAAACAATGTCACGATTAATTGATCGTGTTGATGTTATTCTTATTAATCGCCGAATCGATACATGGGATTTCACTTTTTTTATCACTACTTCACTTATGCCCTTTCTTTATAACAATATTCCTATTCTTCATAATATGAGAGCAATTGTTTTGTTAAACTGAATCAATCAATTCTTTTCAGGACATACTATGGCTATCTATTTGAATATCATTTTATTTATTCTTTTATTGAGTGGTCTGATTTATCTTCAGCTTCATTTTAAAAATTGGTCTTTATCACGTAAGGTTTTTATCGCATTAATATTGGGGTTAGCGTTCGGTATTATATTACAATTAATCTACCATAACGTTAATACCACTATTATCCATCAGTCAGTTGAATGGTTTAATATCATTGGCAATGGCTACGTTAAACTTTTACAAATGGTCGTCATGCCACTCATTTTTGTTTCTATACTGAGTGCCGTAGCCAAACTCCATAACGCTTCTTCACTGGGAAAGATTAGTTGTTCTGTCATTAGCCTTTTATTATTCACCACATTTATCTCAGCTATTGTGGCGATATTAGTTTCGTATTTATTTAATCTTTCTGCTGATGGATTAGCTTTAGGTTCACTGGAACAAACAAGAGCAATTAAATTACAAGATATCAAAAATAATTCACTTGATTCATTAAATATTCCCAATATGATTCTGGCTTTTATACCAAGCAATCCTTTTCAAGATTTAGCTGGCCTAAGATCAACATCAATAATGGGTGTAGTAATTTTTAGCGTTTTCCTTGGCATTGCCGCTTTAAAACTAATCAATGATAATCCAGAAAATGGTACCACATTACTATCGGGCATAAATCTTATTCAACAATGGATTATGAAATTGGTGCGAATTATTATTCAATTAACCCCTTTTGGTATTTTTGCTCTAATGACAAAAATGGCAGCCACTTCAGACGCAAAAAGTATTATTTCGTTGGGAATCTTTATTATTGCTTCATATACCGCGATAGCTATTATGTTTATTATTCACGGATTTTTAATTGCTTTATTTGGTGAATCATTCATCGGCTACTTTA
Organism: Frischella japonica; assembly: GCF_014489845.1. GTDB lineage: Bacteria > Pseudomonadota > Gammaproteobacteria > Enterobacterales > Orbaceae > Frischella > Frischella japonica. The sequence goes on along the minus strand of NZ_JABURY010000006.1, from coordinate 465,727 downwards.
AAAAAATAATACCAGTAATGAGTTTTGCCTTTACCAGCCGCTCCAGTGCCGCATCGATTCCGTTGAATATTCAAACTCAAGAAAAACGGTTTGGTGTATCAAAAAGTATTGCGAGTTTTGCAGCATCATTTGGTGCCACGATTGGGCAAAATGGTTGTGCTGGTATTTATCCTGCGATGCTAGCGATGATGATTGCCCCAACGGTAAACATAGAATTGAATTTATCATTTATGATTATGTTAGTTTTAGTTGTAACCATAAGTTCGATCGGAGTTGCTGGTGTTGGCGGAGGCGCTACATATGCGGCATTAATTGTTTTACCAGTGATGGGCTTACCGATTGAACTCGTCGCGCTTTTAATATCGATTGAACCTATTATCGATATGGGAAGAACTGCCTTAAATGTTAGTGGATCCATGACAGCAGGTATCATAACAAGTCATTTACTTAATCAAATAGATAAAAATCAAATTGAAGTAAATTAAACTATTGCTAAGCCAATAAGATAGATAATATTGGCTTTTTTATAAATAATTCAAAATAATCTCTATCACATTAAAAGACATGTCTATGATCGTTAATCATAAACATTTTGGCGAATTAAATTGACACTGAGTATATAACCAAATTAACTATTTGATTATGCAAATAAAACAACAAAATATTCAACATTATGACATTGTGAAGAGCAATTTCGTATCCTATTCTCAAATAAATCTAGTTCAATTCCTGTCAGCATTGTTTGCATCGCTAATATATATTTTCTCTACATAATTTTATAAGTTTTATAGCTTCTCCACACGAATACGTTAATTTTGCCAAATGAATCAAAGATCGCATACAATCATAATTTTTTTACTGCGATATATTCTTAAAAAGAATAACTTTTAAGTACCTGATATTGATCTTGATAGTTTTTTGTTTACCTAAATTTGTCATTGCTGAATCAATCATGAGATTATCGTTATCATTAACAACCAGCTCAAACTGTATGATTTCAAGTCTGTCTGACTTATTGCTTGTTTTATAATTGAACATTACTTTATGACAGGACCAATTTCACCATTGGGGTTAATATATCAATAAGGGTATATTGTGTTTTACGATCAATGTCAGTGATTTGTTTTCGCGACACAAGGTGAAGTCATTTTAATAGCTGGTTTAATCAATATCTTTAGCACATCTTTTTATATTAATTTTTGATATATTTTTAAAATAACTTACCTTGCTCTTTGATAAGTTGTCATGCCAAATTGATAATAAATCTATTCTGATTTTTTCACATCATAGCTTTATTTAAAATAAAGAGATCAAAGTTTAATACATTGAAAATTTTTCACTGAAATATCTGTTTTGATAAAACAATCAAAATCGATTTCAGTTTTTTCAAGTGTCTGGATTAAATCCTCCTTGGTCATTGCATAATCACGACGTAATTTAATATTGCCCCATGATTGCATACCTTTTTTAACTTCCGCTGTAATCTCGTACATCATTTTCCTATCATCCTTATCATTTTTATAAAACAAAGAATCTATTCTTTGATTTAATTATTATTAATAACATTTTATTATATTTGTCGCCAAAATACTGTATATACATACAGTATTTTCTAACAATTTTTACTGTTTGTCAATGACAGCTCTAACTATAAATAAATTATTCCAAAATCGGATAGATAACATTAATGAATAATATAAGTCGAAGAATTAAGACAAAAAGAGAACCGTTAGATTTAATAGAACGCGAAGTGGCTGAACAAGTTTTAATAAAACAACAATCCTATCAGGCTATAAAATCAGCTGAAACCAAAAAACCAAGAAATTTATATGAACTATCGATTACGCTTAATTGTGAAATAGCGTGGTTACTTAGTGAAAAGAAAAAAAATTAATAATGTAGAAATATTATCTCATCAGATACCTCTTATTATTTATTTGCAAGCAGCGATGTTACGAGAAATCTGGGAATTTCAAGGTTCAACAGGATTTGATTATATTATGACTTCATTAGCATTATCAGGGAGGCATTTGCGTTAAAAATAAAAAGTGACACAATGAAACCAGAGTTTAAAGAATGTGATATTGTATTTATTGATCCTGCAGCGAAACCTACATCTGATGATGTTTATCACAGCAATGTATGGCGAAGCGGAAGCAACTTTTAAAAAATAACGTGAACTGGGTATGATAATCAAAATAGAATGCAATTTGAACTTATTCGATTGAATCCCAATTACACAAAATTGAATATATTAAACCAAGAAATTAGACTTATCGGTACCATGGTAGAGCATAGAATATGCCGACGTAAAAGATAGTATCAGTCAATACCAAGTGAAAATTTAGAGGAAATATTATATAAATTGTTTTTGGAATAGCTATTGAGTTTTGTAATCTTTTCTCAGTATCCCAAAATATTATTCTGATAAAAATTTGATACCCTTTATCTTAATACAATTTTAATTGTGAAACTAAAATGTATTTATTAATTGATCATCAAGATAAAAGTTAAAATCTTAGAAAACAAAAGATATTTGACTCGTTAGTTGAAATAAAACACAACAATTCAAACTTAATCTTCAATTATTTAGCACAGTGTTTAGTAATAAATTTATTATCATTCCCTTGAATGTTGGTAATCAAACGATTTCGATCACATTCCCATTTGATCGGTGGATATAACTTATCCCATGCTGTCATCAATTGTTGTTCTTGTTTTGATAAATTAATTTGATATTTATCAGACATATAAAAGTAGGTTCGTGCAATAATTCCCCGTATCTCATCTCGTGGTTGAAACTTACGTTGTTTAAAATCAACTGCTGATTTACATTGTCCATATTGATGAAATTCACGCGTAAATTGTGAATAACGGTAATTTGATCTGTCACCATTTATCTCACCTATGGATGGCTGCAAATTATGCATATCCCCTTCCATTTGATTAAATAAGATATCTTTTTTACATGCTTTACGCCCACCATTTTGCCAACACGATAAATGTCGTCCAAAATTTTCGGCTGGCATAACATGCTCCCATTCAATACGTTGAGCTCGATTTTGATTTTTTCGTACTTGATAACCGCATTTATTAAAGTTCACCATGTGCTTTTTATCATTTAAATTAAATTCACAACCACAATAAAATGTCGTTTGTTCGGCGTTATCATTATACAGTTTTACCAAATTGGATTTGGCATTATTAAAATTCTGTTTATTTAGTGTGTTAGATGTATTTTGTTGAACTGGGTTAATTGATGGAGATAAATATTGGCTCGTGACATGATCTATTTTGCAAATCTTATCTGCAGATATGCAGGAATTGCCACAGGGAATGCCCTGCTTACAATTTTTTGCATGTACTATAAGAGGTAAGCTGAAAACAAGCATTAAGATAACTTTTTTCACAAAATCCTTTTCCCCCTAACCAGTCAATCCTATGACATTTGCTAATTATCTTAATAGAAATTTATTGAATTATCAGCATAAAAAAAGACGCCTCATTGAGCGCCTTAATTACAACATACTTTAAATTTTGGCGGAACGGACGGGGCTCGAACCCGCGACCCCCTGCGTGACAGGCAGGTATTCTAACCAACTGAACTACCGCTCCGCGTAACTATTTAAACTTTTAGATTAAAATTTAAAATATACTTTATACAAGCTGTTTGATAAAGTAGACGCATAATAATCATTTACATCAAAATCGTCAATATAAATTTACCGTAGCAATTTTGTTTGTACATTAATTCAACATGTAGCAAGTAAATTATATTACTTACGCCATATTGATCCACCACTTTTTTTATCTATCTTATCAAGTGATTTTGCATGTTCTTCAAGTTCGATTTCAGAAGCGCGGATAATCTTTAAGTTAAACTGTTCGCGTTGAATTTTTTCTAATGGCAATGGTTGAGCTACGTTATGATTAGTGCTATTTTCTTCATGACTAAATGACAAAATAGTTTGCCCCCCTGTCATTGCTAAGTAAACTTCAGCTAGAATTTCAGCATCTAATAATGCACCATGCAAAGTTCGATGAGAATTATCAATTTGATAACGTTCACATAACACATCTAAATTATTTCGTTTCCCTGGAAAAATCCGCCTTGCCATTGCTAAGGTATCGGTTACTAAACAATGCGAAGCGGTAACAAAATCAATACCAGCTGTTCTAAATTCATAATCCATAAATCCAACATCGAACGTGGCATTATGAATAACTAATTCGGCACCATCAATAAAAGCGATAAAGTCATCAGCTATAGTTTTAAATAATGGCTTGTCTTTAAGAAACTCATCACTAATACCATGTACAGCAAATGCTTCTGGATCAACTTGGCGTTCAGGATTAATATAGACATGAAAATGATTGCCGGTAAGACGCCGATTAATGACTTCAACAGCACCAATTTCGATAATTTTGTGACCTTCATAGTGGTTTTTACCATTTTGGTTCATACCAGTGGTTTCAGTATCAAGAACTATCTGTCTTTCAGGGGTTAAGATATTGTTATTTTTCATAAAATCACATTAATACTTTTCATTATGTTTTAAATCTGTAATATAGTTTACCTTTTATTTATCAATTACCCAATGTTCTTTTCAATATGCTAAAAAAAATCGAAATCTTTACTGATGGTTCATGTTTAGGTAATCCTGGACCAGGTGGTTATGCTGCTATATTAAGATATAAACGTACTGAACGTGTTATCACTCAGGGTTATACACTTACCACCAATAATCGCATGGAATTATTGGCTGCTATTGTCGCTTTAGAGGCCTTAAAACAAAAATGTGCTGTCACGCTTTATTCTGATAGCCAATATTTACGTAATGGTATTTTAAAATGGATTGTTAACTGGAAAAAAAATGGTTGGAAAACCACTAATAAAAAAGCGGTAAAAAATGCCGACTTATGGCGCCGCCTTGATGATGTCGTGGCTCACCATCAAATCGATTGGCAGTGGGTTAAAGGTCATGCCGGTCACGAAGAAAATGAGCGTTGCGACATTCTCGCTAAAGAAGCAGCTAATCAACCATCACTCAGTGATGACGGCTTTATTCAGGACAATAAATAAAAAATTAGATTTCTTATGTTTTTATATTAGATCGTGCTTAATCACCAACATCTTATTAACTAACGGAGGAAAAATGTTACATAGAGTTCCTGCTTTAAAAGATAACTACATATGGTTATTAGAAACATCCAAGAAACGCGTAGTCATTGTCGATCCTGGAGAATCAAAACCTGTCATCGATTATCTCGTTAATCACCATTTGACACCAGTTGCTATTATTCTTACCCATCATCATAAAGATCATATTGATGGTGTAATGGCGCTTTTACAACATTATCGGACTATTAAAGTTTATGGTCCATTAGAGGTGCCATTACCAATCACCCATATTTCTGATAAAGCTGAATTCTTCATTGATGAACAATTATTTAATATTATTCCTGTTCCAGGTCATACATTAGGTCATATTGCATATTATTGTGCACCCTATTTATTTTGTGGTGATACGTTATTTTCCGCTGGCTGTGGAAGCGTTTTTGAAAGATCATATCAACCAATGTACCAATCACTCAACAAATTAAAACAACTTCCCAATGATACGATAGTATGTCCTGCTCATGAATACACAATAAATAATTTACAATTTGCTCTCACCATTCTTCCTGACGATAGATTGATAAAAACCTATTACCAGCAGATACGGAATCAGCTCATTACACTACCGACAACCATGCTTAAAGAAAAGCAAATAAATTTATTTTTACGATGTGATGAGCAAAATTTACAACATCATTTTAATATTAGCAATGCATTAGATCTTTTTACTTTTTTGCGGATCCAAAAAGATAATTTTTAGGTATAATAACCGCCATTTTTATATACTAAAAATAAATACTAATGAAAAAGTTTATTGTCACTACTTTACTTATAGGATTATTAGTTGGCTGTCAGTCATCATCGACAGGCCAACAACGTTTAAAATATCGCAATAACTTGTCTAAATTAAATGCCAGTTCATCTTTGATTAGCCAAGATCCTTGGAACTTTGTCCAAAAGCAATTGCACATTAATATTCCAGAAAATAAACGAATTCAAGCGGAAAAGCAAAAAATTCTAAAAAATCGTGTTTCATTAGAAACCAATTTGCAGCGTTCTGAACCCTATATATACTATATAGTCAAACAACTTAATGAACGTAAAATGCCGGTTGAATTAGCGCTTATTCCTGTAATTGAAAGCTCCTATAATCAATTAGCAACCTCTCATGCTAAGGCTGCCGGGCTATGGCAAATCGTTCCCATTACGGCCAAGCAATATGGTCTGGAACAAAACAGATACTTCGATTCAAGACGAGATTTTATTCAATCAACTGATGCAGCCATAAATCTATTACAATATCTTAATCAACGTTTTGATGGTGATTGGTTATTAACCATTGCTGCCTATAATGCTGGCGAAAGCCGTATACGTAAAGCAATTAAATGGAATCAAGATAAGAAATTACCGACTAATTTTTGGGCACTTAATTTATCAAAAGAAACCATGCAATATGTTCCAAAATTTCTCGCTTTAGTTGATGTTCTAAAAAATAATGAGCAATATAAACTGTCTTTACCAACATGTGAATATGAAAATTCTCTTGTACGAATTGAATTAACTCAGCAAATTAGTTTAGAAAAGATAGCGCAGTATTCAGGAATTTCGCTCGATGAATTATTAGAATATAATGCTGCCTACCTTAAAAAGGTAGTTAAAGGTGGCTCATATCATCTGTTTATCCCAACAGCATATGCTGACAACTTAATTACAAAACTTAAAGAGTTACAATTAGCCTCACCTAACATTGTTGATTTGATGTATTTAGAAAACATTAACCATTCGATGCCAAATTCGTTTGATGCAATCGCGCTGACTAACAACAAATATATTAAAATTAATGATATTGATATTCGTTTTTATGAAAAAGAACATTTACGTTATAGTCAAATAATTTATCAAGTTAAAAATGGTGATAATCTTTATAAAATTGCCAAGAATTATAAAGTTAAAGTTAACGAACTCATTAAGTGGAATAAGCTGACAAATAGCAATAAACTTAAACCCGGGGATAAATTAACTATCAACATTGAAAACCGTTAATAATTATTAAAGTTATTAGAAAAAAATTTCTCACATGAAGATTCAATTATATGCTTTGTTTTTTTAGTTAATTAATAATAAAATCAACCAATAACGGATTATGATCGGATGCATCGGTATGAATTATTTTCGCTTGGTCTATGGCTAAATCTCGATAAAACACAAAATCTAATGGTCGTCCCATAAATGTTTTGCGCATATCGCTTGTAAAATTAACCATTTTTAAATTGCTCATGCGAATCAAACGATAAAGTATATGCAAACGTTGTCTACTCCAAGAATTAAAATCACCCGCCAAAATAATTGGTCCTTCATGGGTGGCAAGTTGATTTAATAATAACTTAATTTGTTGATTATATATTTTAATTCCTAAACTAAAGTTTACTGCATGAATGTTAGCGACTAACAATGTTTTTTGATTTTCTAACAATTGATATTGTGTGATCAAGGCAGATTTAGGAATACGAATTAAAGGTTCTTTTTCTTTAAACCCTATAGCATTTATTGGTGTAACATTAGAAACAGTCATCACACCAGAATAGACATCTTTAAATGTATAAGCAGGAACTTGATCGGCAATTTTATGATTGCGATGAATAAAATTTATTAATTGAGGGGTAGTTTGAGCCTCTTGCAACAAAAGTAATGCTGTTGTGTTAGCATATGTATCCAAAAAATGAATACATTCGGATCGCTTTTGTTTAAAAATATTCCACACTAAAATACTGAGTCGTTTTGAATCCACAATTGATGTCGGCAGAAAATTCATTTCGTTCGGTTCAACCAGTTTTGCGGTTTGTCCTGATTGATAGCGGATCACATAATCAGTATCGAATAATAATTTATTCATTTTAAATATATGCATAATAAGCTACCAATATGTTTATTTATTCACTTGCTGAATGTAATCATCAAATGACAATTGTTGTTGCTGCTCTTTAGTAGTTTGCTTTAATAATGATTGATTACGTTGGGAAATGAAGTCATTCTCAGTCAAGATCTGTAACGGTTCTGCATTAAGCTGTTGTTTATATTGCTTGGCTAAAGCTGTACCAAACTTTGCTGTTCCCATATCACTTATTGCTTGTAGGGTACGTGCAGACAAAGTTAGTTCGGGATGATCAAACATAACATCTAAATGCTCACAAACGTGATGATAACGGCGTTGTGAGTCTTTATGATCTAATACATCAGCAACACGTAATAAATCTTTAAATAAATCGTGACCGACTTTTGCTAAAGGTTCATGGTAATTACCGCATCCCAAACTAATGATCTGATTAGGTTTACGCCCCTCCATAATGACTCGATTCCAATTGACTTTAGCACATTGCAACTCATCACTGGTCATTTCTGGTGCCGGCGCTATGGCACACCAAATTAAAAAAAGATCAATAAATCGAATTTGTTCTTCAGTAATACCAATTGGTGAAAAAGGATTGATATCTAAAGAACGTACTTCTATATATTCTATCCCCCCTCTCAATAACGCTGCAGATGGAGTTTCACCTTTTTTAGGTACACGTTTTGGTCTTATTGGTGCATAAAATTCATTTTCTATTTGCAAAACATTATCATTAATTTGGCGATAAATTCCATTAACTTTCACGCCAATTTGACTGAATCGTTCCGAACGAGTATGTGTCGCTTTGCGTAAACCATCTACATAAGTTTGTAGATCATTAAACGTTATGCCTAATTGTTTCTGAGCATCGTTGGTATAACCAATATCACTTAATCTTAAAGACGTTGCATAAGGTAAAAAGCAACTGCCATTGGTTTGTTTTGAAAATTCAGCTAATTTTTGCGGATCTTTAATGAATGATTGACATACCGATGGAGAAGCACCAAATAAATACGGAATAACCCAACCAAATCGATAATAATTGCGGATCAATTTTAAATAACCATCTGATATGACCTCTTTTCCTTCCTCAGCATTTTTAATGCCGTCTTTAGCTTGCCAAAAAGCCGTTGGTAAAGAAAAATTATAGTGCACACCCGAAATAATTTGCATCATCGCCCCATAACGATTTTTCAATCCTTCTCTGTAAAGCGTTTTTAATCGACCTTCATTTGAATTACCGTATTGAGCCAAAATTATATCAGTTTCATTACCAACAAAGCAGGGCATACTTAATGGCCACATTAGCTCATCATGAATTTGTATGTTGGCATACCGATGTAAATCACGTAAAAATGTTAGTGTATATTCGATATTAGTATTAACTGGCGAGATAAATTCAAGCATGGATTCAGCAAAATCAGTTGTAATCCAGGGATGTGTCAAAGCTGAACCAATTTCAGTGGGAAATGGTGTTGGTGACAAACTACCATCAGGCCGGATCCTTAACGTCTCTCGTTCAACGCCACGTTGAATCCCCTCCAGAATAGTATAATGTTTTTCAAGCCATGCTAATGATTTTGATACATCTGGAATCATAATATTGTTCTTCCTACTTAAATTTAATCTTTACCATATTAGCATAATATAGATTAGATGATGTTACGATTTAATTGATTAAATTGTAACATCATCGCAAATTATCAATTTAAAATAAATTTTTCAATAAATTAATTACTATTGATTTTTGACTAAATAGAAAAGAAAACTTCTCAAATTAACCTAAAGCATATAATGCAGCTTCTTGCGCATGAATTAAACTGGTATCAAATAACGGGATCGCTGTATCATTTTGATTTATCAATAAACCGATTTCTGTGCACCCCAGAATAACACCTTGCACACCTAATCTACACAATTTATCAATAATAGCTAAGTAAGCATTTTTAGAATTTAATTTAATGACACCTAGGCATAATTCTTTAAAAATAATGTCATTAATTATTTGTCGATCTTGCTCATCTGGAATAATAACCTCAATACCATGCTGAATAATGATTTCTCTATAAAAATGTTGTTCCATGGTGTATTTGGTACCTAATAAAGCTATTCTTGTCATATTCTGTTTTTTTAAAGCCTTTACAGTCATTTCGGCTATATGGAGAATTGGTATATTAAGATGAGGTATTATTTGTGGAACAACCTTATGCATTGTATTAGTACAAATCACAATAAAGTCAGCCCCTGCTTTCTGTAGACTTAACGCGGCTTGTAATAAAATTTGCGCACTTTTTTGCCAATCATTGCTAGACTGACATTGTTCTATCTCCTGAAAATCAACACTATATAAAACACACTTAGCTGAGTGTAAACCACCTAATTGCTTGTTAATCACTTGATTAATAATTTGATAGTATGTTGCCGTGCTTTCCCAACTCATACCACCAATTAAACCAATGGTTTTCATGCCTTAATTTTCCTTATTATTTTTATTTAATAATACTAAAACCTCCATATGCTCACTATGTGGAAACATATCGAAAAGTTGTGCACAGTGAATTTGGTAATTAGCTAACGCTTTCAAATCAGCAACTAAACTGCTTAAATTACAACTTGAATATAAGATATAATTAGGTGATACGGTTTGTAAATAGTCAATCAATACATTGCCAATTCCACGCCGAGGAGGATTAACTAAAATGATATCAGGAATATGACTTTTTTGACTCAGTGCAAACTGACTCGCATCCAGTGATTGAAAATGCAATTGTGAATAGCCTAATAGATTAGCTGATAATTTAGCACATTCAATTGCTTCATGATTGATTTCAATTCCTATTAATTTTCTTTCAGGTGTAACGCAGTGCAATCCAAAACCACCTACTCCACAAAATAGATCCCAAACGGAATGAATTGGTAAATTTGTTAGCCAATTGCGAGCTGTTGCATAAAGCTGCGCTGCAACCGATGTGTTAGTTTGAAAAAAACTGCCTTTTAGTAAAAATAAAGGTATATGATTTAGTTTAGCTGGTAAATATTTTTGCTGGGTTAAGATTACTTCATCCTTTCCCTCTAAAATTGCTGCATGTTGTGGTTGAATATTAACCGTAATAACAGCGAGACCAGTAATTGTCGCTTTTAGTTCATCCACTGCATTAGCAATTTTTAATTGATACTTATTTGAACGCAAAACAAAGCGAAGCATAAATTGATTTTCTGCTTCAGAAATAATAATAAATTTTAATTCCCCCTTTTTTTTGGTGATATTGTAGGGAACCAATTGTAATTTTTTAATAAATATCTTAATTTTATGAAGTACTATTTTCATTGCTTCACTATAAAGGGGACAATCACAAAGATCGATAGGTTGGTTATTGTTCAAAATACCAAGAATCGGCTTTTCTACGGTTCCAAGTACTGCCATTTTTGCTTTATTTCGAAAACGAGATTCTTTACTAGCTATTGGTTGAAAAATCTGCTTAGGAGAAAATTGGCTTAGTTGGTTAATCATATATTGTTGTTTCTCTTGTAATTGTGATGGATATGATCTTTCTATCCATCGACAAGATAAACATTTTTTTTGTTCATAATAACAGCATTTCATGTATTGTAACGACCAACTTGAATTTAGAATTTCATATAATTAACGATATTGACTTTAATATCATAATTTAAGAATTGAGTATAATTAATTGAGCTATAAAAATAAAAAAATGTAATATTTAGGAACTTATTAATTTTTTCGTGGTCTTAATATATGCCACTGCATATTTTTCATTTTATTCCATCGCCATCTTAATCAGATGGCTTTTTTGTCTGGTATAGCAGCATATTATTTATAATACATAACTGAATCAAATTTTAACAAAATTCACAATGAAGATTTTCGCTCTGAACCAGAACACCATTTTCGGTGAATAAACAATGATAAACAAATTATTACGGAACCAACTAAAAAGCGTATCCAATCAATTGATTGATTCCACAATACTACATTGACTAAAATACCAGCCGGTATAACAACATTATTCATTATTGCTAATGTACCAGAATCAACTTTTGTTGCACCATAGTTCCAGAGAAAATAGCCCAAACCAGCAGCTATAACACCTAACCAAACTATGACTCCCCACTGAATAAATGTAGTCGGTAGACGCTCCGTATTACCAAAGATTAACCAACAAATCATTGATACTATAACCGCACCAACATATACCCAAGCAAAAGCATTGTGTTGTGGTAAACGATATAGTTCCATAATTCGTTTGTAACCTACCTGACCAATTGCAAATACAATATTTGCTCCTTGGATCATTAAAAAACCAATAATATAATCAGCCGAAATATGATCATAACGAATCACCGCGGTACCAATAACGGCTAATATTGTAGTAAAAAGATAGGATACTCTTAATTTATGCTTTTGTAGTAGATCATAAAATAACGTCACATAAATGGGAGTAAAGATGGTAAATAATAATAATTCAGGGACTGTTAAATAACGAAATGCATTATAGTAGAAAATATACATAATGCCGAGTTGAAAAGCACCGACCCCCATCAATAATACGATTTGCTTCAGTGTAAATAACTTTATACGTAAAAATGGACTAAAAACTAAAAATGCCAATGTGATTCGAGCAACGACAGCAAACCAAGTATCTACTTGCCCACTTAAATAAACAGCAATTAAACTAAAAGAAAAAGACCAGATTGCAGTAACGATTAAAAGGTATACCATATAACTTTGAAGATATAAAAAAATAAAAAAGAAATAATTTGCATGATTATAATATAAAAAAAGCCTACTTCCATAGTAGACTTTTTATTTAGTTCAATTTGCTGAACTAGATAACAACAACTTCAGCTGCTGCTGGTCCGCGTGGGCTATCTTGAATTGAAAATTCAACTTTTTGTCCTTCAGCTAAAGTTTTAAAACCTTCGCCTGAAATGGAAGAAAAATGAACGAATACATCTTTGCTTCCATCAGCTGGAGTGATAAAACCAAAACCTTTACTTTCATTAAACCACTTTACTTGCCCTGTTTTCTTACTCATGTACTTATATCCTAAAAAATTGATTACTGTCTTTATATATATTTTAGACAACAGCACTAACAAATATTGAAAATAAACATCAAGTAAAGGAATAAACAAATACAAAATAATCTGCAAAAGGTCACATTCTTTTATTATTAATGTTACTGACAAAATTCTATGCTTTGTGCTATTTGTCGGTAACTATTACCGCATAACTTCTTAATGAAATCAAGCAGGTAATAGTAAAATTAATGAGCTAGATCACATTTTTAGATAAATTTAAGAAAATAATTTAATAAACTAAGCTTATGCAAATTAAAAATAATATTTTCAATTGGTAAAAAATTTTGAAATCTTAATTAATATTAAGAAACTTAACATATTACCAACGGATAATATAACGCATGATTTATTTACTTAAACTTCATTTAGGTAATCGAACTACTGATTTTTGCACATAGATTCTGTTTTCAGTTCTCGGCGATTGTGCAATTGGCGTCAAATTCTTTTCTGTTATTTGCGGTGCAGCGCCGATATCACCACCACGTACCACAGTGCGAACAACCTGACTTTCAGGTAAACTGGTTTGTTTGGTTATATTACTCCATAACCAATCCATAGCGCTCTCACCATAGTAATCAATTGGGATGAGAGTATTATCAAATGGTATAATGCTATTAATATAACTGGCATTTTCAATTTCCATATAACGTAAATTACTTGCATTACCTTCACGATAACTATTTAGCGCCACATAAGCTCTCGATGAATAATCTGGTAAATTCCTAACGTTTAGTTGACCATGAACTATTATCGTTTTAGTGCCATGTAAATTACCATTTGCTAAAACTTCATTTTGCCCATTTTGCACTCTACTTTCAGTGATTTTATCTCTCAAACATATTGCACCAGCCAAATTATAATCTATATTCGTTCCATTTTTAGAACGAGAAAAAAACTCTTGATGAGGACCTTTAGGATCATCATCATTCACTAAATCTATAGCAGTAATATTATTTTGCATTTTAATGGGTAAGGAACCTGAATTATTACCCCATAATTGCGCAAAATTCGTTTTTGTTAATGGGGCTACTTCACCATTGTTATATAATAGTTCTTGATTAATGGACGCAACAGATAAATGGCATAAATGATCTTTGACACTAAAACGACCATATTGGCTAATATATTTATACGGCAGATTCATTGTTTGCGTATAATAATGGAACGGTAATTGATTGATCATTTGTGGCGACCAACCGTATTCATAAAGTTTTTCCAGTGCTTCGAAAGATTGTGCTTTTACGGTATCTGAAACTAACAAATTGGCCTTTTTTAATGATTGACAGCGGTTTTTGACAAAAAAGTATTTATCGATATTAGGTATAGTTAGTTCGGAATTAATGTCTTGTATCGCCGAAACAGCGCATGGCATATATAAAGCGCCATAAGTGCTATAATCTATTAATGATTTAGTAATTAGTGGTTCTTCTGGCGATTCTCCACGCTGAATGAATAATGGTATTTCCGGATTATTAGGAACTTGAATTTGTGGATTTACTGCAACAATACCATCTATCATACCTTCGGTATCAAACTCTCCTGCTTTTAACGCTGCTCCACCGCCATCTGTTGCTCCATAAACCAAGACTATAGTATTATCCTTATCAAAAAGAATCTGCTCATTTTTCGAATACATGGTGTTCAAATAATAAAAGGCAAATTCTAACGATTTGATAACATATTCACCCCAATTTTGCTCTGGATTTTGTTGTGAGTGTAACTGTTTTACCGCATAACGATTGGAAGTGTATTTAGATGGAATGTTATCGTTAACAATGTAAATTAACTTATTTTCTTTGCTATTTTGTTTGGATACTTTGCCATCAATGAAATACCCTTGTTTTTTGGTCAAATCATATAATGCATTTCCTAATCCTTTATCATTATATACTATTGCACAATTATGCTTTAAACCCCATAATCCCCGAATTTGCATATCTGTTGCATTATATACTCCCTGAGAATCAATTGTCGGTATTGCTACAATGCAGGGCTTTTTCAGATCAAAATCTAATGGAACCTGTAACAGAAAGGCAACCTGAACACCATGATTATCTAAAAAAGCCTGAACCTCTGTACCTGGTATTTTACCATCGAATAAGGTTGTTAATTGTGTCGACTTAAAGCCAAATAAACTACCTTCACCGGTTTTCTTATCAATAAAGCGATTTAGTTTTGCCTGCCTGAGTTCATGAATTGAGGGTTGTAAATTATTTGCGAATTTAGTCATTGCAACAGAATGAGATAATTTAGAAAAACCGATCCCAGCTGTTACTAAATCATCACTTTCAGCATCATAAAAATTAGAATCATTTAATACCAGCCAAGCAGGTTTTGTAATTAATTTTATCTCATCTTTATTTTTTAAAAAAGATAGTGACTTTGCATATACAATATTATTAAAGAATAAAATTAACAATAAATTAACAAAAAATAGAAAGAACTGTTTTAGCATTAGACGATACTCTATGTTATTTTAAACAGGTAATTGATAGCTATTTGCCAGATGGCAAGGTATTATACGTCTAAATAGATTTTTTTTTATATCTTTCGTAAAAATTTATCAATTTGAATATTATTAAACAATTATTAAATGAATTAATTTAAGATAATTTATAATTGTGCAAAATAGAAAATGACAATGTCAAACGTTTTAAGTAATTAAAATTAATTTTGAATACTATTGTATTATTTTTATTTGTAGCGCAAAGTGTCATAAAGAGCAATCGTCTTTACAAATTAAATTAATAAAACCTTTACTATTTATCTATATTTCTTTATTTTTTGATAGCAATATGACATTATCGGTTTAAAAATAGATAATCTTTACCGCTAATTATAATGAATTGTTTTTTATTGTTTTTATCAATTTTAGAAATACTCTTATGAAACAAAATTATTCGACATTCGCACAACGCTTAAGATATATCATTGGAAATGAATCTTTACTAAGTTTTTCTAAGAAATGCCAACTATCAGAAAGTGCGATTAGAAAATACATTAGGGGAGATTCAGAACCAACCTTACAGAATTTGTTAACCATTGCTGATATTGGTAACGTTTCTGTAGCATGGCTGGCAACTGGTAATGATCCATTTTTGTCTAATGCAGCACTTTTATCGAAAGATAATAAAAATATTGTTATAGCAATACCTGAAATAGAATTTAACACACTATTAAATATAGAATTGCAAGATAATTCAGAAGGTTTGCAAAAGCAACACATTATCACAGAGTGGGCTTTAAGCCGAGATTGGTTATTCCGATCGGGTTTATCTTCGGAAAATTTAGCTATAGTACAAATTCCTTACAACAATATGGATACCACCATTAAAAATGGTGATGTTGCTATTATCAAATTTGGCAAAGATAAAATGACATGTGTATTGGCTGGTGTTTATATTATATTACTAAATAACAAATTACTACTCAAACGGATCCAATATGATCCCGTTGAAGATGGTTATCATCTTATTAATGATAACCCAACATTTAAAAATCATTTAATTAAACAAAATAGTCTTACGACACCATTTCAAGTCATTGCCAAAGTAGAACACATTTTAACGAATGTTTTTTAAAGTAATATAAAAAAGGATAATTATATTAATATGTAACACTTTATTCGTATAAATTAAACCCATTAAATATTATCAAATTAAGTAAATTATTTGTGAATTCTAAAATAGTTATTATCGAAGCAATTAAAAGTAAATTGATCGATTACAATCAATTTACTTAATTTGAATACTATATAATTAGAACCATTGTCCGAAACGCTTAATATAAAACGTTTTTACACATTGGGTTAAAACACAGTAACTAATTAAAATCCCAGCCAAGTATGGGAAATATGACCATGGCAATGGCTCAAGTCCAATCATGCTACCAAATGGTGAGAATGGAATATAAATCCCAACAGCCATAATTAACATAGTCATTACAATAACTGGGAAAGCTGCTGTACTTTGGATAAATGGAATTTTCTGTGTTCTTAACATATGCACAACCAATGTTTGTGATAGCAATCCTTCAATAAACCAACCAGAGTGGAACAATGATTGCATATCAACATTATTTGCACTAAAAACAAACCACATTATAGCATATGTCGTGATATCAAAAATGGATGAAGTTGGTCCTATCCAAATCATAAAACGACGAATATTTGAAGCATCCCATTTTCGTGGTTTTTGGATAAATTCGTCATCCATTTTATCCCATGGTAGAGATAATTGTGAAATATCATAAAGTAAATTTTGAATTAAAAGATGTATAGCTAACATCGGTAAAAATGGTAAAAAAGCACTGGCAACCAATACCGAAAATACATTACCAAAATTAGAGCTTGCCGTCATATTAAGATACTTCATGATATTACCAAAGGTTTCACGTCCTCTTACCACACCTTCTTCCAATACCATTAAACTTTTTTCCAACAAAATGATATCCGCTGATTCTTTAGCAATATCTGTTGCGGTATCGACTGAAATACCGACATCCGAATCACGTAAAGCTGGTGCATCATTAATACCATCACCTAAGAAGCCAACAGTATGACCGTTGTCTTGTAATAAACGAATAATACGTGATTTTTGTAATGGTGTTAACTTAGCAAATACTGTTCTTTGCTCAATAACTTGTTTTAATTGCTGATCACTCATCTGCTCAATTTCGATGCCAAGTAGAGGCTTGCCAGCTTCAAGTCCGACTTCACGACAGACTTTGGCGGTAATAATATCATTATCACCGGTTAACACTTTAACCGCGACACCATGTTCTCGTAACGCTTTAACCGCTTCTCTAGCGCTATCTTTAGGTGGATCTAAAAATGTTAAAAATCCACGAATTACTAAATCTTTTTCATCAGCAACAGCATACTGGGCTTTTGTGTCTTGTGCTGGAATATCTTTGAAACCAACAGCTAAAACTCTAAATCCATCTTGATTATACTGATATGCCAATTCAATTAATTTTTGTTTCCTTTCTTCGGTTAATGGTAAATATTGCCCTTGTTCATAAACATGCGAAGCAATAGATAGCATCTCTTCCACGGCCCCTTTACAAATCATCAAGTGATCATCATTACCATTTTGCATTACTACCGATAAACGTCGCCGACTAAAATCAAAGGGTAATTCATCAATTTTAGTATATTTACCCAATCCCATGGTTTTCGCATTGGTTTTTTCTTCAGCGAAACGAATAATGGCTTTATCCATCAAATTTTTCATACCACTTTGGTAATAGCTATTAAGCCACGCTAGTTGTAAAACCGATGGATCAAGTTGTCCATTAATATCCAGATGTTGCTCTAAAATAATTCTATCTTGTGTTAAAGTCCCAGTTTTATCAGTACAAAGAATATCCATTGCTCCAAAATTCTGGATAGCATTCAAACGCTTAACCACGACTTTACGTTTTGCCATGCCTATTGCGCCTTTCGCAAGATTCGCACTAACAATCATGGGTAACATTTCAGGTGTTAAACCAACAGCCACGGCTAAAGCAAATAACCCAGCATCAAGCCAATCCCCTTTAGTTAACCCATTAATTAATAATACGATGGGAACCATTACCAACATAAAACGGATTAATAACCAACTTACGCTATTGACTCCTTTGTCAAAAGCAGTTTGTGAACGCGTGCCGATGATGGATTTAGCTAACGAACCAAAATACGTATCAGCTCCTGTAGCAATAACAACCCCTTTTGCGGTTCCACTGATAACATTCGTTCCCATAAAACCGATATGATTGATATCTAATATATTATTGCTATTTATTTCTGTTGGTGTACCTTCACTGCCTTTTTGTGATACAGCGCCTAACGTATCATATTTTTCAATAGGAATTGATTCACCGGTCAATACAGCCTGACTCACGAAAAGATCTCGCGACTCAATCAAACGTATATCTGCTGGCATCATGTCTCCGGCAGACAAGAAAATAATATCTCCAGGAACTAACTGATCTAGTGGCACTTCAATTGACTGAGTCTGAGCATTATTGTTTGAACGACGCATAACTGTTGCGGTAGTTTTTATCATGGACTTCAAAGCTTCGGCTGCTTTGTTAGAACGATACTCCTGCCAAAATCGTAATAGCCCACTTAAAGAAACCATAACTATAATGATGGTGATACCTGTAATATCAGTGGGTTCACCATTTTGTAATGGTAGCCAATAATCTGTAATAAAACTGACCAAAGCTAATGCCAATAATACAAAAATAAACGGATTATTAAAAGCTAATAACAATTGAGTAAAAGCTGAAGGTACATGTTCCCGAGCTACTTCATTTTTACCATATTGTTCAATTCGTTGCTTAGCTTCATGCTCCGTTAATCCAGCTAAATCTGTTTGATAATTGGCTAAAGTCTCTTCTAAAGAATGTTTAGCTTCTATTACAGCTTTAATTTGAGAATTAAATTTCTTTTCTTTCGTTTTTTGTTTCATAACATATACCTAAATTCTATCGAATTAACCACATTTAACTAATGCAATTTATGTTCAATCATCTAAAACCCGATAGCGCATTATTCAGCAATTAATAAATCCTTCATTACAATGCATGATAAGTTTAATCACAACATGCTAATTAAAGGAATTAAATTAATTAGTCCGAACGAAATCCGCCAGCGGTTTAAATCACCGACATAATCTGCCTAATGTTTTAGTTAAAGATTAATTATTGATAATAACCAATAGTTTTCACCAACATACCCATAAAGGGGTGATTAGTTGGATTACGAATCAATAAATTGATATGAATTTAGATACAACTTGGGGGTTCTAAAAGCCTTTCAGAAAATGATAATAGATCTAATGCCAAATGACATTTAACATTGCGTTGACGAAAATAAGTGTGATAGCTTTGATTGGTACGAATTTGCATATCGTTCACCTTGACCGATTTTACTCATCTCGGCTGTGAACTGAAAAAATGACTATTTAAACAGGTCAATTAACCGAAAATGAATGATAAAAACTGCTCCCCAAAATAAATCTGGGGTTACCCGATTGAGTATCCATATAGCTCCTATAAACTAAACTCAACATACCTTATTACGCGATACTATTATTTAACTTATTAATTAAAATATAAAAATAACACACACTGAAAATAGATAAGGTGCGCACTTTATACCGCGTTCATTATCTATTTGTCAATAATTTTTTGTTTAAAAATAGGAAAATACTGAAAATTTCGCCAATTTGTTGAAAAAATAAATTATCAACAAATTTATCTAAATAATCCTAATAATAAATTAAATTATAATCATGGTACAATTGATTAACAAATGGTTAAATAATGATAGATATGCGTCATCCTTATATAAAATTTTTTGGATTGAGGTAAAACTTACATTACACTTTTTACCGGCATAAGTAATATTACTTCATTGACTATTGCACTAAATATACTTTAAATTTACTTGTTTGTGCAATGACTGTAACCTTGTTAAAACAGTCAGCTAATAAACGATGATAAGGTAAAAAACTGTTAGCTACTAAACATAATTTGCCATTTTGAGTAAGATACTGTTTACTTTGATGAATTAGTGCATCTACAGCATTATAGTCAGTCTCTTTGCCATCATGAAATGGTGGATTTGATATGATTAAATCAAATTGTCCCGAAATATCAGAAAATACATCACTTGCAATTAAATCAGCCGTGGCCTGGTTATTCGCCAATGTCTGTTTGGTTGCGGATAATGCCATTGCATTAACATCGGAACAAACTAATTGTATTTGTGGATTCAATTTTTTGATAAAAATCGATAACACACCACAACCACAACCAAGGTCTAATACGCGTCCTTTAATAATTTCAGGGTGTTCAGTAAGTGCATTAAGCAATAATTGACTACCCATATCAAGTGTTTTTTGACTAAATACGCCTGGTAAGCTATTTATTATCAAATTCATATCATTCATTTGTAAATGATATTGATACCACCATTCATCAGCATTAAAAGCCAAACGATTTTCACCATGAAAATGATATAAACCACAACGTCGGGCACTATCTATCTTTTGAATTGATCCAAAATCATTTAATAATGTTTCAACACTTTTCACACCGCTTCGATTTTCACCAACCACAAAAACATCAACTTTTTTTGGTAAGTGATTTAAAAGAAAAGAGAGTTGAAATTGTGCTTCAACTTTATTCTTTGGCCAGTAATAAATTAACGTATCCACATTCTGATAACATGAATCAGAAGGAAACACACCGAATTCAATTTGGCTATGGCTTTTACGTGCACAAAGCATTAAATAAACATGATATAGCGTGCAATGAATCGTTGTTTGTTGTGATGCGATTTGCAATACATAATCATCATGAATATCACCCGACACGAGAATAGATTTATCAATAAAAATTGCTTCATGACGTTGTAAAACTTGACTGGCAGGCGTATAAACCGACATTAATTAACCTCGAATAAATAACTTTATAAAATATTGGATAGATTATACAATTAACTTTCATTTATCACTAATAAAACCCTATGAATAAGCGAGACTGGTATTTAAATAAACTAGAGATACCTCAATACATTTTGCGAAACACTCAGGCAATCAAAGGAGAAGCAAAAGTTGAGATCACTGATAATATTCGATTAATTGTAGTTAGTCAGAATCATCCTACTGAAAAGATCTTTCAAGATATATTGAATGCAATTCATGTAATAAGTGATGACTGTTTGGTTTTAATGCCAACACAATTATTAATGCCTGCTAAAGAAATCAAATCGGTAATTTGGTTTATTGATACACCTCTACCCGAAAATTGGTCCGAGCAAGATATCCGTAACACCGCGATTATTAAGACCTATTCTTTAAGGGAACTAGCATCATCACCACAACAAAAGCGCCAACTCTGGCGAACACTTTGTCAATATGAAAAAAATTTCCAAACTCATTAACGCTGATCTTCAAGCGGCTTATCAACTTGAAAAACGGTGTCATGAATACCCATGGAGCGAAATCACTTTCTATTCTAATCAAGGAGAACGTTACTTAAATAAAAAAATTGAGATTGATGATCATTTAGTCGGTTTTCTTATCTGTCAGACTGTATTAGATGAGGCTTCATTATTTAATATAGCGATTGATCCTAATTATCGTCAACAAGGATTAGCGAGATCTATATTAAACAATTTAATCACAGAACTTGAAGCAAAAAAAATTAAAGTGTTATGGCTAGAAGTTAGGGAATCGAATGCTGCTGCAATTGCACTCTATCAACAAATTGGCTTTAATGAAATCAGTAACCGAAAAAATTATTATCCGACGAAAAATGGTCATGAAGATGCGATTATTATGGCTTATAACATTTCATTTTAGAAGGGTAATTGAACCAATATCTAACCTTATATGAGTATAAAATGGTAAAAAAAGCACTACTTTTTGTTAATGGGGAACCACCAAAACCGTTACCTACACAGTTAGATAAGTATGATATTGTTGCCTGCACTGATGGTGCTTATCATAATTATTTGCTTGAAAGCGCTATTGTGCCACAATTTATTATAGGTGATTTGGATAGCTTACTTAATCAAACTATTAATAAAAATATACAAATTATTTATACCCCTGATCAAAATAAAACGGATTTTGAAAAAGCCATACTGTTTTTATCAAGTAAGGGCATCACACAATTTGATATTTTTGGTGCAAATGGACATGCTAGTGATCACTTTTTAGGTAATCTTTCTGTAGCGTTACAATATCATCATCTTTTTAATTTCACTTTTTATGACAATTTTTGTCGATTCTTTTTTGCCACATCTCCCATGATAATTAATGATGTAAAAGATAAAACCATTTCATTAATTCCCTTAAGTCCTGTTAATAAATTGAATATTACAGGATTCGAATATCCATTAACCAATGCCGACTTAGAATTTGGTGGATTAATCAGTATCCGTAATAAAGCCTGTCAGGATCAAGTAACAATTAATTTTGAACAAGGCGATTTATTAGTGTTTATTGCGTTATAAATGACTTATTATTTTTATTATTCTAACAGCTAAAAACCAATATATTAAGCTTAAACACTATTAAACCGAGATTTAAATTTAAACAAACATATTGCTATCAGAGAATCAGTCGTTATCGCAGATTCATATTAAAATAAGTTCTTAGTTATTCGAGTAATGTAACGGTATACTTTTCTTGTAGACATTCTTAGCGGTATGATAAACCATCAACTAAGGAGATTATCTCATGACAAGACAATTAAGTAGTGAATTGGAACAAGAGTGTGCAGAATTAGTTCTCAATTATGGTTATGCACATAAAGATGCCGCAAAAAGAATGAATGTTAGTATTTTATCAATCCAGCGTTGGGTAACGCAATATAGAAAAGCGCGACAAGGTATTACACCTAAAAGTAGTGCGATGACTCCTGAGCAAAAACGAATACAAGCTTTAGAGAAACAAGTTAAACAGCTGCAAAGTGATAATCAGTTATTAAAAAAGCTTCAGCCTTCTTCGCAATGGAAATGACAAACGGCAACCAATAGCGTTGATGTTGAAGACGGCAGGAAATGAAGCTGCTCGAATCTGTCGGTGTTTATCATTATCACCCCATTATCTTTTATTATCGAATTAAGCATCGTACATTTAAATTAATTAATACTCGGCTTGAAATAGCCATGAAATCAATTCATAACGAAATGGTGGCATATATGGAAAAAGAAGAATGCTCGTTGAACTGATTAAAAAAGGGGTTAAGCTTGGTTTAGATAAGGTCAGACGCTTAATGAAAAAATTAGGTCTCGTTGCAAAAAGACCGAGACAACAAGTCTATCCTCGTGGAGGTAAATCGTCGATATTAGCATCCAATCATTTAAATCGACAATTTAATCCAGCGACGATTAACCGTTATTGGTCAGGTGATATTACCTATATTCGCACCAGACAAGGCCGGCTCTATCTGGCTGTTATCATGGATTTATGCTCTCGGCGTATAATTGTATGGGCCTTTTCTGACAAGCCGAATATTAACTTTACGGTTAAAGCATTAAATATGGCAATACAGCGGCGAAAAGGAGAAAGCCCAACTTTATTTCATTGTGATCAGGGTATTCAATATCGCAGTGAACAGTTCCAACAGATATTAGCATTTTATCAAATTACCTTAGCATGAGCCGAGCAGGAAATTGCTTAGACAATGCGGTGACTGAACGATTTTTGAGATCATTGAAATCAGAAAGGATCAACTATCGAGATTATGTAAGTAGAGAGCAAGCCATAGCGGATATTATTGATTACATCGAACCTATTTATAATCAAAAAAGAAGACATTATAAACTGGGATTTATTTCACCTGCAGAATTTGAATATAATTTATTAAAAACTGTCTAAGAATGTCTCCAATTTTTGTTGACCGTCACAGTTTCACTCGCCATATATTTTGTATGCTGAGGCAGATAATCATCTCCTTTAGATCTAATGTGCTTGCTTCTAAACCTGTGAAAACATGAATCAAACAGATAAACTGCCTGAATTAAATTGTCTAACCAAAATAGCTAATGCCCTGTAATTAAGCCATCAAATATGGTGCTATTTGTTTCTAAAACTTAATAATCTTTTGGTTTGCTCAAGTCATTCTATTCTAGCTGAGTATACTCTATTGTTTGATTTTTTGCTTTGGCATTTAAATTTTTGGCTGGTAATAAAACAAAATATATTTTAAAGTTAGGAAATATAAGATATCTTTGGTATAAGAATCACTTAAATTATAAAAAAATCAAACTATATAGATGTTCAATCATGATTTCTTTATTATGATAAAATGTATACAATATAGCCTCATTTATTGGTTAAACGTAACTAAAGCTATTTAATAAGGTACAATCATACGTTTTCTTCTTAATCTCAATTATAAATTGCATTACACTAACTTTTCTAAAAAATTATACATTGAATTATTAATTATGATTTGTATATGCTCAGAGCAACACTAATAGCATATATTAGGTATATAACGATGAGCTAAATTTGAAAATAAAATGCAATTAAAAATTGTTTATTAATCATTTTATAAGGTAAACTAAGTCATCCAGATTTTATGAGAATTTATTTTTCATATCGCATAATAAAAATATGAGAATTATAATTTATGCTTGAATTAATACAAGTTGTCGGTTTTGGTCTGTTAATGTTTATTCCATTGACAAATCCACTCACAACAGTTGCACTATTGCTCGGTTTATCTGGTGATATGACCAATGATGAGCGTAATCACCAATCAAACATGACTTGTATTTATGTTTTTATCATTATGGTGGTATCATTTTATTGTGGTCAAATCGTAATGAATACTTTTGGTATTTCAATACCTGGTTTGCGTATAGCTGGAGGACTAATTGTTGCATTTATCGGTTTTCGAATGCTATTTCCGCAACAACCTGTCCATAAAACACCAGAAGCTGATGCAAAAAAGAAAGAACCCTCTAATAATATTGCTTTTGTACCTTTAGCAATGCCAAGCACTGCGGGTCCTGGAACCATCGCAATGATCATTAGCATGGCATCTACGGTGCAAAATGATGGCTATGATGTTTCAACATGGGTTATTTATACTGCTTCCATTTTAGTCCCCCTTTTACTGTGTATTATTCTTTGGTTCTGTATGCGCAGCGCGGGGAGTATTATGCGCCTAATTGGTAAAAGTGGAATTGAAGCAACTTCAAGAATCATGGGATTCTTGTTAGTTTGCATGGGTACACAATTTATTATAAATGGTATCTTAGAGTTAATACATTCTTATACTCAAAGTTGACCTAAGTGATCAATCAGGATTATTCCTGATTGATGATTACAATGTCGGGATATGCTTGATTATTTCGACTTTTAATAAATAATCATATAGCGGTGTTAATTGCTTAAAACCTTTGCTAAGTGTGTCAACCAACTTTTCACTGAACATATCTTCAATGTGATCACTACTTGCTAATGCAGCTAAATCTTTACGGTTGTACCAATTAGCAATCTTGGGCGGTAAATCTTTGACTAAAGGTCGTTTATAACTTTCGCCCACCAACTTAAATGGTTTTTTGACACATTTTGCCATTTGCAAGAATTTCTCATGATCTTGATTAATTTCCTCACGGAGGATATCCATAGTTTGTTTAGGCACACAATAGTAACCTAAACCATATCGATAACCATATGGATCCATTTCAAAGAAAAAACATGGTGATTCTTTCCAATCTTTACTTGGTCGTTTGAATGTCAACCAAAGGCGATCACGATACAAAGATTTATCTTTAGAAAATCTCGTATCGCGATTGATACGAGATAACGTTTTACCGATTGCTGGCTTAGTTTCAAACCATTGATCGATTTTTAACATTTCAGGCGCTAATTGTTCAACTAATAAACGGAATGGTTTAACTAACTCATTATCATAAATAGCACGATTCTTGGTAAACCATTCACGGCTGTTATAAATACAGACATTTTGTAAAAAATCTAAACCAGCTTGTGAAAACCCTTTAAATTGACTCATTTATTTCCCTCTAATTCAATAAAAATGGTTCTTACAGCATCAAGGTCTTGCTGAGTATCGACGCCAATTGCTGGTGTTTCTTTAGCTATGGCCACGTGAATTTTTTCACCATACCAAAGAACTCTTAACTGTTCTAACATTTCAATCTGTTCAAGCTTAGTTGATTGCCAATTAACATAGCGACGAATGAATCCAGCGCGGTAAGCATAAATACCAATATGACGTAAATAAAAATTACCAATCGATTCTTGAGATTGAGCGAATCGATCGCGTTCCCATGGAATAGTGGCGCGCGAAAAATAAAGGGCATAGCCATCTTTATCAGTAACAACTTTAACTGCACCAGGATTAAATGCTTCTTCCACTGATTGAATTGGCACTGCCAATGTCGCCATGCCTGTCTGATATTTCATTAAATTATCTGCTACTTGATCAATAATAATCGGTGGAATAAGTGGTTCGTCACCCTGCACATTGACAATGATTTCATCATCAGCAAATTGACAATGATTGATTACTTCAGCCAAGCGTTCGGTTCCTGAATTATGCTTATCACTGGTCAAGATTACTTCTCCACCATAAGCGGTTACCACATCAAACACCAATTGATTATCAGTAGCAACAATCACGCGATGAGCGCCAGATTTTAATGCTTGTTCCATAACACGAATAATCATCGGTTTTCCAGCGATATCGGCTAATGGTTTTGCAGGTAAACGTGTCGAAGCATAACGAGCAGGGATGACCACAGTATAATTCATCGTGTTACCTCATTGCTTTCCATGATAGAACTTTTAATTATACTCGCTTTATCTTCAAGTAAAACCGGAATACCATCCGAAATCAAATAAACTAACTGATCATGTGAACAAATTAAAATCTGTTCTTTTTCATTATAATCTAATGAAGTATAACATTTCGGACACGCTAAAACGCTTAATAACTTTTCTTTCATAATCCATACCCGATAAATGATAGATTAAATATTTTTTAACTGGTTGATTTTGTGAGTCAAATTTTCAATAAATGGTGTAGGTAGTATTGCATCAATCGGTAAATACCACCAATTATTTTGCGCAAATGAAACGCATTTAACAGCATCTTTTTCAGTCATTAACAAAATGCCTGATGAATCGACTAAATTTGATAACTGCTGCAAAGAATACTTCTGATGATCGGTAAACGAAACATTATTTATTACATCAACATTAAGCACCTTAAGCATGTTGAAAAAACGATTCGGATCACCTATGCCGGCTATTGCACAAACAGACTGTAATTCTGTCACCGGCTTTTGTTCACCTGTTAGCATGTTTATTGCTTTATGCGGCGACAAAGTCATTAGGTAAGCATGTTGATATACATGATGACTTTGACCATTTACCACCACAAAATCGACACACTTCAAGCGGCTTGGTAATTCTCGCATTGGACCTGCTGGTAAATACCAACCATTACCAAAACCATTCTTACCATCTACAACGACAATCTCAATGTCACGTTGTAAAGCATAGTGTTGTAGACCATCATCAGTAATGATCAAATCTAATTTATGCTGTGTTAACAATAACTTTATTGCTTCACTTCGCTTTGGTGATACAGCAAAGGGAACTTTAGTACGTTGATAAACTAAAACCGGCTCATCACCTGCAATATGTGCAGATGTGGTTTCATTTACTATCAAAGGATAATGTTCACTAGAACCACCATATCCTCTTGACACTACACCAACCTTATAGCCTCTGATACGTAGTTGTTCAACAAGATAAATCACTAGGGGTGTTTTACCATTTCCACCAACCGATAAATTCCCTACAACAATGACAGGGATTGGTGCTCGCCAAGATTTAAAGATGCCAATGCGATAACATGTTTTACGTATCACAACTACCAAACCATATAACAGTGAAAAAGGGATAAGTAGCCAATACAATTTGTTTTTACCTGACCAAATTCTGGCTATCATATACCCTATTCCTTATTAATCTTATTGGTCACTAAATTGAATTTGATGTAATTGAGCATAAGCGCCGTTTTTTACTATCAATTCTTGATGATTACCTCGTTCAACAATCTGACCATTACTCAAAACTAAAATTTCATCTGAATTTTCAATTGTTGATAGACGGTGAGCAATAACTAATGAAGTACGATTCTTTTGTAATTCATTTAATGCAGATTGAATAGCTCTTTCTGACTCAGAATCCAATGCAGAAGTTGCTTCATCCAAAATGAGAATTGGATTATCACGTAATAATGCACGAGCAATCGCAACTCGTTGACGCTGCCCACCAGACAGTAATACACCATTTTCACCAATAATTGTATCCATACCTTGTTCTAAATTTTTAACAAAATCCATTGCATAGGCATGTTCAGCTGCACTATAAATTTGTGCATCAGTATACTGACCTTGTCGAGCATAAGTAATGTTATTTTTCACACTATCATGAAAAAGGTGCACATTTTGCGATACTAATCCAATTTGATTTCGTAATGATTCAAGCGTGTAATCTTTAATATTACGACCATCGATAAAAATTTCCCCTTCATCGATATCATAAAATCGGGTTAATAAACTTGCTATCGTTGTCTTCCCGGAACCTGACCGCCCAACTAATGCAACAGATTTACCGGCTTCAACTTTAAAGCTAATATTTTTAAGGGCTGGTTTGTCACGTGTTGGATAGGTAAAAGTCACGTTTCTAAACTCAATCTCACCAATCGCTTTAGCTAAAACTATTTTTCCATCATCGTTTTCAACAGGTTGTGCTAAAACATTAAAAATTGTTTGACATGCAGCCATTCCACGTTGAAATTTTGCATTAACTTTAGTTAATTCTCTTAATGGTTTCATTAATGCAATCATTGCAGTAAATACAACCGTAAATTCCCCTGCTGTTAAACCTAAAACATCTTTATAACTTGCCAAAATTAAAATTGTTGCTAACGCAAAAGAAGCGATAATTTGAATGATCGGTGTTGATAGTTCAGAAATGGATACCATTTTCATACCCAACTGACGTATACGATTACTAGCCTTTTTGAAATTATTAATCTCGGTTTCTTGCGCATTGAAAATTAATACCTCTTTATGACCTTTTAACATCTGTTCGGCTGAAGCGGTCACCATTCCCATACTATTTTGAATAACTTTACTTAGTTTTCTAAATCGTTTAGAAATTACAACAATCAAAACGCCGACAATCGGTCCAATTACTAACAGAATCAATGATAATTGCCAGCTGTTATAAAACATGACACAAACTAATCCAGTTAAATAAATTGATTCTCGTACAACACTAATTAAGCAATCAGCAGAGGAAGATGCCACCTGTTCTGAATCGTAAATAATTCGTGATAATAATCGCCCAGTTGAGTTCTGATCAAAAAAGCTTACCGGTGAATAAGCAAAATGCGCAAATAACTTCTGACGCATCTCCATAACAATTTTACCGGAAATCCAAGCGAGAATATAACCAGAAATATAGCTGGAAAGTCCTCTAATAAAAAATAATCCTAATACAATAAATGCTAAATTGAATAGAAATTCATGGTCATTTTTAACAAACCCTTTATCCAATAAAGGTTGAATTAAAGAAATGATATAAGTGTCAGAAGAACCATTGATCACCAAGCTAATTATGATAATCAGCAAATAGCCCCAATATTTAGAAACATTTGGCCATAATTGCTTAAAGGTTTTCCAGGTAGACAAATCTTTATCTATTGTATTTTTATTCACTAAAAAAATCCATAATACGTTTAGAATTGGTCTATTTTACCTTTATTTAGCAAAAGCACCAAACCAATCATGATACCAACGTGGTTTTATTTGATTACGATAGGATTGAATCAGCCAATTGTCTTGATAAAACAGCAGTGATATTTGCCCCGTTTTACTAGTTAAAAGAAACTTTAATTTAAGATCTTCGTAACGATGTAAAGCCTTATTAGACGGTAATTTCCAAGGATTATATCGTGAAACAGATCCTATCGAAAGTTTTGGATTAACATGTGATAAGAAAGCAAATGAGGAAGAAGTATTGCTCCCATGATGAGGGATTTGTAAAATTGTTGAAAATAATAATTTACGATATTTTAATACTAACTGTTCTTCCTGTTGTCGTTCTAAATCGCCGGTTAATAATAATGAAAAATTATTACTTGTTATTCTGACCACACAAGATTCGGCATTAAAAGCTTGATCATGCATTTTTAATGGCCATAAAAATGTCATTTTTAGATTCTTCCAAGACATTTCTTTGCCGGCTATACATGGATAAGTATTAGTTAAGTGCTTTTTTGATGTGATTAGCCATGCTTCGGGATAATGTTGTTGAATTACATTAAGTCCACCAATATGATCATTATGCTCATGACTGATGATAATTCCCTCAAGTTTAAGTCCATGCCATTTTAGAAAGGGAATAATAATTCTTTCTGCAGCAGAACTATTTTGCCATTTTGCACCTGTATCGTAAAGAATAGCCGATTTATTTTGCCTAATTACAACAGCCAATCCATGACCTACATCTAGCATATCTACGCGCCATAGAACTCGGTTAGATTTTAATAAGGGAGTAAGCAAAATTATCAAAATTAAAAGACAGGATATAAAATAATTACGCCAAAAACTGATCCGCAAAATAATCAGCATTAACCATCCGCTTAAACTCAACAGAAAATAGGCTTGTTCTACATTAATCCAAAATGTAGCAATAGGTTTGAGAAAAGCAAATAAATAATAAAGTGTTTGATCCGCAATAAAACCAAACCAAACTGTAATATAAACATTACCAATTATACTGAAAACTAATAACATCAAAATTGCAGGAAAGATGATTATTGTGATAAGTGGTATTGCTAGCAAGTTTGCCACCAAACTTACACCGCTTATTCCATTAAAAATAATTAGTTGTAGTGGTAAAAATAGTAAAGTTAATAACCATTGTAAACGCAACAATTGTCTAAAATATTGCCATTTATTATCAACAACATGATAGGGAAACCAATTTGCTATATATATCAAACAAAAGACTGCATAACATGATAACCAAAAGCTTTCAGCAAGAATCATTAATGGATCATATATTAGTAAGATGGCAATAATGCGATTAATCAATTGCCAAGACGTTAAATAGTAATTAAAGTAACGAAAAGCTGACCATAAAGTCAGTGCCAAAATCGCCCGTAAAGCTGGTACATTCAAACCGGTTAGCCAGGCATAAAATAATGCCATTACCCAACCGATTAATAATGGGTGCCAATATTTAATCATTTGATTAGGAAGTAAAAATTGTAATCCACGGGTGAGGCGATTCCCCATTAAAGCTACTAATAAAATATGCATACCGGATATTGCCATTAGATGGGCTATTCCTGTTTCAAACATTATTTTTTTGTGCTCTGGAGTTAATCTTGACCTATCACCAAAAGCCAAGGCTAACATAATATCGCTGTATTCAAATAAATTTACATAAGGTAATAAGGCGTTCACTGCCATTTGTCTTAAACCAATTTGTTCTTCAACAATTTTTGCCTGTTCTACTGTACCGGTTAATAATAGGTGATTTGCCATTGCATATCGCTGACTGTCGAATCCTCCTTCGTTAAGATAGCTATGAACAACTTTTGTTTTAATTTTCATATCCCATATTTGACCAGCATAAGGTGAAGTTGTAGATTGCCAAAATAAAACGATCGGCAGAGGAGAATTGACTGACTGGTGATTTATATGAGTAATTGAAAAATGGACATTTTTCTGTGCAACTTCATGATTATCACTCATATTCAAACTAATCGCTTTAGCACGAATTACTAGCGTTTCATCAATATATTGCTGAACATAAATCAGATATTCCTTGGCATAATTGGTTGACCATAAGAATCCTAGTAAGATAAATATGATGGGTAGAAGTTTAAATACTTGATAAAAAAAATAAATGCCGCAAAGAAGAATCGCCAGAATTAGCCAACAATACCAATTGTATTCAGATGGTAAAGAAGATATAAACAGAAGCGGTAAACAACCTAAAGAATAAGATAAACAAATTAGGTCATATGGAATTTTATTAATCAAATGATCCCTTATATCGCGTAGTATAACGAATATAAAGAATTACATAATTATTCTAGAAGAATGGTTAAATAACATAAAAATGCAATTTAAATCGCAATAATTTGTGTTTTTATTTAACTTTTCCAATTAAATTTTATTCTAAAAATTGACGAATAAAAAAAACACCAAAATTGATTAATAAAAATTATAGTAAATATTACAATTAATTATCATTTAATCAATTTTGCACAACAACTGATCATTAAAGGTAGAAGCGTTTATTCTTTTGGAACAAACGCTATTGATTATTCTTTAAATAGTTAAAAGAGTAGAAAAACTAAATTATATACCATTATTAACTCTTTCTCTTAATTCTTTGCCAGGTTTGAAGTGTGGAATATACTTCTGTCTAACTTCAACTTGTCCACCTGTTCTTGGATTTCTTGCTTTTCGAGGTGCCCGATAATTTAATGCGAAACTACCAAATCCACGGATTTCAACACGATCGTTCGATTCCATAGCTGTAGTAATTTGCTCAATAATATCTCTAATGGCTTCATCAACTAATTGCACTGGGAGATGCGTTCGCCAATTGGCGATTTTTTCAGTTAGATCTGATCTGTTCATGAGTAGTACCCTTTTTATTTTTGTTGTAACTTTAGCTAATTATTTTTTTGTTATAAATTTTATTCGTAATGTTTATTAAAATTAAAAGAGGGCATGCCCTCTTTAATTTGAACCCTAAATAATTTGAAAAATTACTCTGATTTTGAAGCTGCTTTGAATGCTTCAGCCATGGCATTAGTAAATGATGCATCATCTTGTGCAGGGGCATTATTTACAGCGGCCAATGCTTCTTTCTCATCAGCTTCATCTTTAGCACGGACTGATAAAGTTATTACACGCGTTTTGCGATCTAAATTAATAATTTTAGCTTCAACCTCATCGCCTACTTTTATTGCAGTGGTTGCATCTTCAATGCGTTCACGAGCAATGTCTTGTGCTTTTAAATAACCTTCAACACCTTCAGCAATTTCAACTGTTGCACCTTTGGCATCAACTGATGTCACTTTACCTTTAACAATCATGCCCTTTTTGAAATTAGTTGCAAAACTGTTAAATGGATCTTCTTCTAGTTGTTTGATACCTAACGAAATACGTTCACGTTCAGCATCAACTTGAAGAACAACAGCTTCAATATCATCACCTTTCTTATAAGCTTTAACTGCTTCTTCACCTGGAACATTCCAAGAAATATCTGAAAGATGAACTAAACCATCAATACCGCCATCTAAACCAATGAAGATACCAAAATCAGTGATTGATTTGATCTTACCACTAACTCTGTCACCTTTATTATGTGAATCAGCAAATTGTAACCATGGGTTTGGTTTGCATTGTTTTAAGCCTAAAGAGATGCGACGACGTTCCTCATCAATCTCGAGAACCACAACTTCAACCACGTCACCAAGACTTACGACTTTAGATGGATGAATATTTTTATTAGTCCAATCCATTTCAGAAACGTGTACTAAACCTTCAACACCCGTTTCAATTTCAACAAAACAACCGTAATCAGTTAAGTTAGTTACTTTACCAGTTACTTTAGTTCCTTCTGGGTAACGTTTAGCAATTGATACCCATGGATCTTCGCCAAGTTGTTTTAAGCCAAGAGAAACGCGAGAACGGTCACGGTCAAATTTCAATACTTTAACTAAAATTTCTTGTCCAACTTCAACCACTTCACTTGGGTGTTTAACACGTTTCCAAGCCATATCAGTAATATGAAGTAAACCATCAACTCCACCGAGGTCAACGAAGGCACCATAATCAGTAAGATTTTTAATAACACCTTTAACTTCTGAACCTTCTTGTAAGGTTTCAAGAAGTTGTTCACGTTCTGCACTGCTTTCAGATTCGATTACGGCACGACGAGAAACAACTACGTTATTACGTTTTTGATCTAATTTAATAACTTTAAGTTCAATCTCTTTACCTTCAATATGAGAAGTATCACGTAATGGACGAACATCAACTAATGAACCTGGTAAGAAAGCACGAACACCGTTAAGTTCAACTGTAAAGCCACCTTTAACTTTACCATTAATAACACCTAATACTGTCGCTGCATCTTCTACAGCTTTTTCTAATGTTACCCAAGCTTCATGGCGTTTAGCTTTTTCACGAGATAAAATGGTTTCACCAAAGCCATCTTCAATGGAGTCCAAAACAACATCAACTTCATCACCAACTTTAACTTCTAATTCGCCTTGGGCATTTTTAAACTCTTCTACTGGAATAGCTGATTCAGATTTTAAACCAGCATCAACTAATACTACATCTTTATCGATAGCGACAACAACGCCACGAATCATGTTACCAGAACGAGTATCAAGTTGATTTAAAGACTCTTCGAAGAGTTGAGCAAAAGATTCTGTCATATTTATATACTTTTTTAATTTAAAATAACGTCCATCTAGCTTCTTGCCTGATGGGGGTTGTTTAAAATACTCCACCACTTCCTATGGTAAAGCTTACACATTAATATTAATTTTGCTATTGATTATATTTAAGGCTTGCTTGAATACTTCATCAATTGACAAATCAGTTGAATCAATTAAAAATGCATCTGTGGCAGATCTAAGTGGCGCAATGGCTCGGTTACGATCGCGTTCATCCCGTGTTATAATTTCATGCAAAATCTCGTCATATATAGCACAAATCTTCTTTTTTTGCAACTGTTTCATGCGTCTTTCGGCTCTAGCTTGGGGACTTGCATCGAGAAATATCTTCACCGTAGCCTGTGGAAATACCACGGTACCCATATCTCGACCGTCCGCAACTAATCCTGGAGAAGTCCTGAAAGCTCGTTGTCGTTGCAATAATGCCTCTCTTACTTTCGGTAGCGAAGCAATTTTAGATGCGGCATCACCAATCTCCTGCAGACGTAATTGAGCTGATACATTTTCATCATCTAGCATCACTTGCACACCTGTTTCGTCTGAAATGAATCTAAGTAATAATTTTTTTGCAAGTATTGCCAATTCTAACTCATTTTCCAATGCCACATGCTGCTTAATTGCTGATAACGCCAAAACTCGATATATTGCTCCTGAATCAAGTAAATGCCATTTCAGATGCTTAGCTAATAAAACACATAAAGTGCCTTTACCGACGCCGCTAGGGCCATCAACGGCAATGACGGGGATATGCTCTGAATTCATATTAATTACCTTGAGTGTTATAATGTGTAATTTCACTAATTATAGGCAAAAATTCGCTTTCGCTAAAGTCATTAATAAAGCGATCTATACTATGTCGATATTCATAATATGGTAATAAACAATAAAAAATAAAATATAACTTTATCAATATCAGCTAAGTACGCCTTAATTTAATTAACTTATTTATTCAATAATTTGTAGTAAAAACTGTGAAAAAACCGAATATAAAAAAATTTTTTTTAAAATATTACGTTATTTTACTGTTTCCCTCTTTTCAGAACAAAAAAAAGTGCTAATATACGCGCCCCTATAGAGGATTTTGTTTGTGATACTGGAATCATTTGAAATTGGTAATTTAACGATCAAAAATCGGTTGATTGCTGCTCCCATGGCTGGCATTTCTGATTTACCTTTTCGTTCACTATGTTATCAATTTGGTGCGGGATTAGCTTTCGCAGAAATGTTTTTAGCCAATTCGCGAATTTGGCATACCCAACAGTCAAGACAAAAACTTGCTAATGAACGAGAGCTTGGCATTAAAGCGGTACAAATTATCGGCGCCGATCCTGATGAAATGGTAAAAACAGCTATTTTAAATATGAATTCAGGTGCAGAGCTAATTGATATCAATATGGGTTGTCCCGCCAAGAAAGTGAATAAAAATCTTTCTGGCTCTGCCCTGTTACAGTATCCAAAATTAGTGGAACAAATTTTGCTTAACGTGGTACAAGCAGTGAATGTCCCAGTTACGTTAAAAATCCGCACGGGGTGGGACAAAGCGCATAAAAATTGTTTAGATATCGCACAAATTGCTCAAAAATGCGGTATAAAGGCGATTACTATTCACGGTAGGACACGTGAATGCTTATTTAAAGGTTCTGCGGAATACGATTCGATTAAGCAAGTAAAACAATATATTTCTATTCCCGTGATAGCTAATGGAGATATAATAACCCCCGAAAAGGCGGAAGAAGTTTTCCAATATACCAAAGCTGATGCTATAATGATCGGTAGAGGAGCATTAGGTAGGCCTTGGATCTTTGAAGACATAGCGTTCTATTTACAATATGGAAAATCAAAATCAGAAAAGAGTATAAATGAAGTAAAAAACATTGTATTACAACATTTAAAAGCTCTGTATCAATTTTATGGTGAAAAGAAAGGATTGCAGATTGCAAGAAAGCATGTATTTTGGTATACCCAAAATTGTGTTGGGAGCGATCGTTTTAGGCGCTTATTTAGTTGCATTGATAATGCCAATCAGCAAATTAATGCACTAGAAGCATTTTTTCAAAAAACTAATTTTAATTAAAGAGTTAAAAATACTATGTCAGAAATTCGTGTTACAGCTGAAGCGTTAAAATTCACAACTGTTAACTCTCAAGAGCAAATTACCCAAAAACCATTACGAGATTCAGTCAAACAAGCATTACGGAACTACTTATCACAATTAAATGGTCAAGACCCTACCGATCTTTATGAACTTGTATTGGCTGAGGTAGAACAACCATTTCTTGACATGGTGATGCAGTATACTCGTGGTAATCAAACTCGAGCTGCAAATATGCTTGGCATTAACCGTGGTACCTTACGTAAAAAATTGAAACAATATGGCATGAGTTAATTATTACTTGTCTCTTATGAGAGATATGATTTTAATTCAAGTAAAGGCGCAAATTAAGCGCCTTTCTAATTATTAAAAATTAAATTAATATTATCACAATATCTAACTTGTCTTTGATGTGACCAAACGCTTTAATAGCAAGTTCAACAATATGCCATAAAGCGGTAAGAAGAATAATCCACAAATCAGAATTTTAAAACTATAGTCAATTGCAGCAATCTCGATCCAATGATTGGCCATAAATTCGTCGCTACTTTGATAAAAGGCAATGGCAAAAAAGACAATAGTATCTATACCATTACCTAACACCGCTGACGCCGAAGGCGCAACCCACCATGCTTTATTCTTACGTAAATAATTAAACACGGTGATATCCATCAATTGCCCGACTAAATAAGCGGCAAAACTGGCTAAAGCAATACGGAAAACAAAACTGTTAAAATCAGATAAAGCTGAAAATCCCATCCAATGCCCTTCAAAAAACACAACCGAAATGGAATAAGAGAACAGTAATGCCGGTATCATAACAACAAAGATAATTTTTCTGGCAAGACTAGCACCAAATACCCGAATGGTTAAATCGGTGGTTAAAAAGATAAATGGAAAAGTAAATGCTCCCCATGTGGTATGAAAACCGAAGATATCAAATGGGATTTGTACCAGATAATTGCTCGAAGCAATAACTAAAATATGAAAAAAAGAGAGCCAGAAAAGCGCCTTGCGCTGCTGAGCTGAATTAAATTTGTTCTGAAGTGTTTCAGAATGAATATTCAAATACATATTCGTTTCCTTTTTTAAATGGGGTGAGAGAACCCATAATCTTTAATGTAAAAATGATGTAATTAAGGTTAAAAATGTCGGATAACCCGAATTTAATTACATCGATATCTAATATTTTTAAATTGTTATAAAAAAATGCTTTTTATATAAAATAAAAGCAATCAACCAACAAATTACGACAATGAATAAGGCATAGATAAAAGAACTGGGGTAGTTTCCAAAATATTGCCCTAAAACCTTTGAATACAGAAATTGTCGCAAACTGAGTGAATCAGAATGATAAACCAGCGTCATTCTACGCGTTATAATCGAAATAATACCGGCGATAACAAAAATGAATAAAGAATTCATGCCAAAGGGGATAAAACAATGAACGGCGTTTTTGTATTTTTTGATATCAATCAACCAAATTAATAAGGCAAATAAGACACAACCTATAGCACAAGTCACCAATACAAATGACGGTGACCAGATTTTTTTATTAATTGGGCAAATAAAACTCAAAATAAACCCTATTATTGAAAAAATTATCCCGTATTTGATCAAGATTTTTATTTTGTCGACATTGACATTAGCCGCAAATATTTGTTTGGCGATACAAAAACCGATAAGGACTTGAGCAATGGCCGGAAAAGTACTTAATATCCCTTCCGGTTCAAAATACATACCATTATCCAGATACATACGCTCTTCACCCAAAATCATTCTATCGACTTTAGCAATAATGTTGTTATTTTTTTGCTCAAACCCGTCGCCCAAATATAAGATGAAAAAATAAAACAGTAATATTTGAACGATCAGAACAGGCAAATATTTTCTATCAAAACATAAAATAATAAGAGAAGAAAACAAATAACAGATCGCTAAACGTTGTAAAATGCCCATAATTCGGATTTGATCTATACAAGACAAAGATTCAACCATCCGCTCATGAAACGGCAGCCAATTAAAATACTTATACAAAGCAAGAAAACCCGAAAACCAAGCAATCAATAATCCAATAGCAAAAATAATCAGTGTTCTTTTCAAGATTTTAATTAACAGAATTTTATTAAGCTTAAAATCTAATTTATTTAAGGAAATATAAGTCGACACGCCCATAATAAACATAAATAAAGGAAAGATGAGATCGGCAAAAGTCAGCCCGTTCCATTTAGCATGCCTAAGTAAAGGATAAATAGCATTTGGCGACCCGGGATTATTCACTAAAATCATTCCTGCAATGGTCATTCCTCGCAATACATCCAATGAGACTAATCGTTGATGATTGTCAGACATGCATTTCTCCTTTAAATAATACTATTTAAAGCTATGGGTTAGATACTGATTTAACCCTTTTTCACGTAAGTCGCAACTAGGACATTTACCACATCCCCCCTCTACCCCATAATAACAAGTGTGAGTGTGTTGCCGAATATAATCAAGATAACCAAGTTTATCAGCCATTTCCCATGTTTGCGCTTTAGTCAGATACATTAATGGGGTGATGATGTTAAACGTGTAATCCAAGGCTAAATTCATCGAAACATTCATGGATTTAATAAAGATATCTCGACAATCCGGATAACCACTGAAATCGGTTTCACATACGCCAATAATGATATCTTTAATACTGTGCTGTTTGGCATAACACCCGGCTAACAATAAAAATAGCATATTACGCCCGTCAACAAAGGTATTCGGATAATTCCCTTCTTGAGCTGATTTAATCTCTTGCGAGTCATCAATCAAGGCATTATTAGTCGTTTGTTTAATCACTGAAGTGTCAATGACGATTTGCTTTACACCAAGATCGTCAGCAATCCATTTGGCTTTTTCAAGCTCAATGGCATGTCGTTGACCATATTGAAAGCTGATTGTTTCAACGTTTTCACGCCCATAATCAGCAATGGCTTGCAGTAAACAGGTAGTAGAATCTTGCCCACCAGAAAATATCACTAGTGCTTTACGATTTTGCATTTTTAACGGTTCCGATATAATTTGTGTACGAAAAAAATTAACGATTATCGACTTTTTCAGGATAAAGATCATGATTAGCTAAACGATTAAGCGCAATTTGTTCCCAGTTTGTACCAGGTTTACCGTAATTAGCATAAGGGTCGATAGAGATACCACCACGTGGTGTAAATTTCCCCCAAACCTCAATATATTTAGGATCCATTAATTTAATCAGATCTTTCATAATGATATTAATGCAATCTTCATGATAATCACCATGATTACGAAAACTAAATAAATAGAGTTTGAGCGATTTACTTTCGACCATTTTAATATTCGGCACATACGAAATATAAATCGTCGCAAAATCAGGTTGACCTGTGATAGGACAAAGGCTGGTAAATTCCGGGCAATTAAATTTAACAAAATAATCATTACCGGGGTGTTTATTATCAAAGGTTTCTAAAATATTTGGACAATAGTCAGTTGGATAGCGAACAGATTGATCGCCAAGTAGTGTAACGTTACTCATAATTTTCCTTAGTTTTTTTTTGTGGGAGGATTGCGAACCACAGTAAAAAATAAAGCACTAACATTTGTTAGTGCTTCGATAAAACTTTTAATTAGCCTGAATTAGGCCCCTAAATTTTTTTCAACACGTTCTCGAAATTTAATCCCAGGACGAAATGTTACTACACGACGAGCAGTAATGGCAACATTTTCACCAGTTTTTGGATTACGTCCAGGACGAGATTTTTTATCGCGAATAGAAAAATTTCCGAATCCGGATAACTTCACGGTATCGCCTTTTTCTAAGGCGACTCGGATTTCCTCAAAAAATAATTCCACCAAAATTTTGGATTCTTGGCGATCAAGATTAAATTTGTCTGTTAGACGTTCTGCAATATCGGCTTTAGTCAATGTCATAATTATTATTCTCTTAATAATGCTTTAAAACGATCTTGTAAAGCAACAATACAGTTACTTACAATGTGAGTTATATCCTCGTCTTCAAGTGTACGTGCTTTATCTTGCAATATCATGCTGATAGCTAAGCTTTTTTGCCCCTCTTTGATATTTTCACCTTGATACACATCAAACAGATTGACGTTGATTAGCTGCTCACCACCAATATTTTTACATACACTTAAAACATCTGCTGCACAGACATCACTATCAACAATGATAGCTATATCCCGTCTGTTTGCAGGATACTTAGAAACATCTTTTGCTATAGGTACTGTCTTTTTATTAATTTTATCTAAAATAAATTCAAAAACAAGTGTTTTACTATTTAATCCTAATTTCTTTTCGATTTCAGGATGAATAGCCCCCAAATAGCCAACCTGTTCATCATTAACATAAATAGTCGCACTCTGTCCAGGATGTAATGCTGGATGTTGTGACTTTTTAAATTGAACTTGATCGGTCAACCCAGAAAGTGCTAACAACGATTCAACATTACCTTTTAAATCGAAAAAGTCAACCGTACGTTTTTTCATTGCCCAGTGTTCATCATAAAGATTTCCTGTAATAACACCAGCTAATAAAGTTTGCTGACTAATGCCAAATTCACTATTCACATCAGGTACAAATTGCAACCCTGTTTCGAACAATCTGACCCGCTGTTGTTGTCTGTTCTGGTTATAAATAACCGCATTAAGCAAGCCAGTCCATAATGACAAACGCATTACTGACATTTCACTTGATATTGGATTTGGTAATGCTAATGCCATCTGATTTGGGTGTATTAGACTTTGAATTTTAGGATCAACAAAGCTGTATGTTACCGCTTCTTGATAACCCTGATTAACTAATAACTGTTTAAATTTATTTAGCGAAATATTCTTTTCTGGGTTTGAATGCATCATTAATTCAATATTAAGATGTTCATTAGGAATATTGTTATATCCATAAATGCGAGCAATTTCCTCAACCAAATCCTCCTCTATTTGGATATCAAACCGCCAGCTTGGTCCCTTAACTTGCCAGTGATCATCATTAGCTATTACCTCACATCCAAGGCGAGTAAGAATATCAGTGACACGTTGCCCAGCAATATGACACCCAATCAATCGATCAATCTTTTGTCGAGTCAACGTTATAACTGCGGGTTTCGGTAGAGCATTGTGATCGGTAACATCAGTTATTGGCCCTGCTGAACCACCACAAATCGATAATAATAACTCTGTTGCTCGTTCCATTGCGATATGTTGTAGTGAAGGATCCACGCCTCTCTCATAACGATGCGAAGCATCAGTGTGCAAACCATATTGTCTTGCCTTACCCGCAATAGTAACTGGAGAAAAGAATGCCGCTTCTAATAGCACATTTTTGCTTTCAGGTGACACCCCTGACTCTTTTCCACCAAATATTCCCGCTAATGCTAACGTTTTTTTATCATCAGCAATGACTAATGTATTGTCTTTGATCTCTATTTCATTACCATCTAATAAAATCAGTTTTTCTTGAGGATGAGCATAACGAACCGTAATGCCACCTTCAATTTTATCTAAATCAAAAGCATGCATTGGATGACCAAGTTCAATAAGCACATAATTGGTAATATCAACTACGATATCAATTGAACGAATACCACTTCGACGTAACTTATCCTTCATCCATAAAGGTGTCGACTTTGTAGCATCTATGTTTTTTATCACCCGAGCCAAATAACGTGGCGCCGCCTCAGGTTCTAGTACTGATACATTAACTTTATCAGCAATAGTAACTTGTGGCTCCACAAATTTTGCAGGTGTAAGACTTACATCATTAATTGATGAAATATCCCTTGCAATACCCATAATGCCAAAACAATCTGACCGATTAGGAGTAACACTGATTTCGATCATTTTATCGTTTAATTGCAAGTATTTCCTAACATCTTCACCCAAGGGTGCATCATCAGGTAATTCAATAATACCACTATGATCATCGGAAATACCCAATTCAGAAAAAGAACATAACATTCCTTCTGAAGGTTCACCACGTAATTTAGCCGCCTTAATTTTAAAATCACCTGGTAACACAGCGCCAATCGTTGCGCAAGCAACCATTAACCCTTGGCGACAATTAGGAGCGCCACAAACAATATTTAGTAATTGCGCTTGACCAATATCAACTTTAGTAACCCTAAGTTTATCAGCGTTAGGATGTTGCTGACATTCAACCACTCGCCCAATCACTACTCCAGAAAAGTCACCAGCGACATTTTCTACATCATCAACTTCTAGACCAGCCATAGTGAGCTGATCGCATAATTGTTCACTACTAATTGCTGGATTAACCCATTCACGTAGCCAACTTTCACTAAATTTCATGTTTGGTCCTCCAGATTAATTAAATTGTTTTAAGAAGCGTAAATCATTTTCAAAGAAAGAACGTAAGTCAGTGACGCCATAACGTAACATGGTTAATCGCTCAATCCCCATACCAAACGCAAACCCACTGTATACTTCAGGATCAATACCCACATTACGTAATACATTAGGATGAACCATTCCACATCCTAATACTTCTAGCCATTTGCCATTTTTTGCTTTAATGTCAACTTCAGCGGAAGGTTCAGTAAAAGGGAAATACCCTGGTCTGAACCGAATTTCCATATTATCTTCAAAAAAGCAGTGAAGAAAATCATGCAGTAACCCTTTTAAATGAGTAAAACTGATATTTTTATCAATCAATAAACCTTCCATTTGATGAAACATTGGAGTATGAGTTTGATCATAATCATTACGATATGTTTTCCCTGGTGCTATAATACGAATAGGTGGTTTTTGAGTTTCCATAGTCCGAATCTGTACGGTAGAAGTTTGCGTACGCAGTA
Source organism: Frischella japonica (assembly GCF_014489845.1). Classification (GTDB taxonomy): domain Bacteria; phylum Pseudomonadota; class Gammaproteobacteria; order Enterobacterales; family Orbaceae; genus Frischella; species Frischella japonica. Next base: position 421,633 of record NZ_JABURY010000006.1, on the reverse strand, counting down.
AACGATTTGCATCGAACCAAAAGGTATCATGATCAGCCCGAGCAGGATGATGTGCAGGAATATTTAATGCATCAAAATTATGATAGTCATCTTCGATTTCCGGTCCTGTTTCAACAACAAAACCCAATTTACTAAAGAAATCAATTAGACGATTAATCGTTATTGTTACTGGGTGCAACCCACCCAATTCCATTTTACGTCCAGGTAAAGTTACATCAATCGTTTCGTTAGCTAATTTTGCATCCAGTTTTGCACGTTCTAACAATGCTTTTTTCTCATTTAAAGCCGTAACAACTTCTTGTTTAGCATCATTTATTTTTTGACCTACAGCGGGCCTTTCTTCTGCAGGGACATTGCGTAATAAAGCCATTTGCAAAGTAAAATGACCTTTTTTACCCAAATAATCAACGCGTATCTGTTCTATTGCATTAATATCTTGTGCATTGCTAATTGCCAATTTGGCTTTGTCGACCAATTCTATTAATTGAGACATAGCATCCTCTTATTTTATTTGTTAAAAACTTTATTAACTACTAGATGTTTAAATATTCTTTTACGTGATGTAACGAACATTTCAAATAACTATACCAAAAAAAAAGGCCTCTTTACGAGGCCACTTACAATCTATTTTCGTTTTCATTTTGCCTCAAAATGAATTTATTTATAAAGCCAAAAAAGAAACGAAAAAAAACTGTATTCATCATAAATCACATTATTCTGTTTGAAAAACTGAGGTCGAACTAATCCGACCTCAGAAAAATTATAACGCTGCTTTCGCTTTTTCGACTAAAGCAGCAAAGGCATTCTTATCAAATACCGCAATATCAGCAAGGATTTTACGATCGATTTCAATAGAAGCTTTCTTCAAACCATTAATAAAACGGCTATAAGATAAACCACATTGACGCGCTGCTGCGTTGATACGAACAATCCATAATTGGCGGAATTGACGTTTACGTTGACGGCGGTCACGATACGCATATTGACCAGCTTTAATAACAGCTTGGAATGCAACACGATATACGCGAGAACGCGCGCCATAATAACCTTTAGCTTGTTTTAAAATCTTCTTGTGACGAGCACGAGCAATAACACCACGTTTAACGCGAGCCATAATATTCTCCTTAAATAATTAAACGTGTGCAACACACGCTTTGACTAAACCTAAATCACCTTTAGAAACCATGGTCAAACCACGAAGATGACGTTTACGTTTAGTCGATTTCTTAGTTAAGATATGACTTTTGTTAGCTTGCTTGTGTTTAAACCCACCTGAAGCTGTTTTTTTGAAGCGTTTTGCTGCGCCTCGTACAGTTTTAATCTTTGGCATATTAATACTTCCACATCCGCATTGTTAATGACATAAAATAGAAGGTGTTATTCTTATTTACATAAGAATATACTTGATAAACCTTACTATTTCTTCTTCGGTGCAAGCACCATAATCATTTGACGCCCTTCAATCTTACTTGGATAAGATTCAACAATCGCCAAATCAACTAAGTCTTCCTTAATGCGATCGAGCATTTCGGTACCTAGCTGCTGGTGAGCCATCTCACGACCACGGAACCGCAGCGTAACTTTGGCTTTATCACCATCTTCAAGAAAGCGTATCAGGCTGCGGAGTTTTACCTGATAATCACCTTCATCTGTACCAGGTCGGAACTTAATTTCCTTAACCTGAACAACTTTTTGCTTTTTCTTCTGCTCTTTTGTTGCCTTGCTTTTTTCATAAAGGAATTTGCCATAATCCATAATACGGCAAACTGGTGGCTCTGCATTGGGACTAATTTCTACAAGATCTAAAGATGCCTCTTCTGCCTGCCTAATCGCTTCTTTTAAACTAACAATTCCGATTTGTTCGCCTTCAACTCCAGTCAATCGGACCTCTTGTGCGGTAATTTCATCATTAATTTTATGTGCACGAGTTGTTTGAATACGTTTTCCAGCTTTAATACCTAAATCCTCCAATCAAATACAATAACAAAACCAGATCATTTTAATCACTGATCTGATTCAAAGAACGAGTACGAATTTCGTTGAGCAGTAATTCTACAACATGTTCGACTGCAAAGCTACCAAGATCTTTACCTTGGCGTGTACGAACTGAAACTTTTCCTGCTTCAAGTTCTTTATCGCCACATACTAACATATATGGTACACGCTTTAGAGTATGTTCACGTATTTTAAAACCTATTTTTTCATTACGCAAATCTGCTTTGGCTCGAATACCGGCATTTTGTAATGTTTCGGTTAATTTTTTAACATAATCTGCTTGATTGTCAGTAATATTGATTACCACAACTTGCGTTGGCGCTAACCATGTTGGAAAGAAACCTGCACAGTTTTCAGTTAAAATACCGATAAACCGTTCCATTGAACCTAAAATTGCCCGATGAATCATAACCGGTACGTGACGATCATTATCTTCACCGACATAACTTGCTTCTAAACGGTCGGGTAACATGAAATCAAGTTGTACAGTACCACATTGCCATGCACGACCGATACAGTCATGAAGGGTAAATTCAATTTTTGGACCATAAAATGCCCCTTCTCCTGGTAAATATTCAAATTCAATACCATTTTCAGTCAAACATTCTGCCAAATCTCTTTCGGCCATATCCCAAATTTCTTCACGACCAATACGCTTTTCCGGGCGTGTAGATAATTTTACCGTAATATCTTTAAATCCAAAGGTGCTGTACATATCATAAACCATTTTGATACAGCTATTAACTTCACCACGAATTTGTTCTTCTGTACAAAAAATATGTGCATCATCTTGGGTAAAACCACGAACACGCATAAGACCATGCAAAGATCCAGATGGTTCATTTCGATGACAACTACCGAATTCAGCCATGCGTAATGGTAAATCACGATATGATTTTAAACCTTGATTAAAAATTTGCACATGGCCTGGGCAGTTCATTGGTTTAATACAGTATTCTCGATTTTCAGATGATGTTGTAAACATAAGATCTTGATAATTTGCCCAATGTCCAGTTTTTTCCCATAGAACACGATCCATCATAAATGGACCTTTCACTTCTTGATATTGGTACTCTTTTAGTTTAAGACGAACAAATACTTCAAGTTCACGGAAAATTGTCCATCCATCGTTATGCCAAAATACCATGCCAGGTGCTTCTTCCTGCATATGATATAAATCCAATTGTTTACCGATACGACGATGGTCACGTTTAGCCGCTTCTTCTAAAAATTGTAAATAGCTATCTAATTGCTTTTTATCAGCCCACGCAGTTCCATAGATACGTTGTAACATTTTATTTTTGCTATCACCACGCCAATAAGCACCAGCAATTTTTTGCAATTTAAAATGGTGACAAAAACGCATATTAGGAACATGTGGCCCACGACACATATCAATATATTCTTCATGATGATAAAGGGCTGGTTTAGCATCCTGTGGTATATTTTCATCCAAAATTGCAATTTTATAAGGCTCTTGTCGTTGCCAAAAGACATCGCGTGCTTGCTGCCAGCTGACTACTTCTTTTTTTACTTCGTAGTTTTTCTTGGCTAACTCTAACATACGTCTTTCTAATGCATCGAGATCTTCCTGAGTAAGGGTATGATCTAAATCAACATCATAGTAAAAACCATTATCTATGGTAGGTCCAATTGCCATTTTGGTATTAGGCCAAAGTTGTTTAATGGCGTGCCCTAATAAATGAGCGCATGAATGACGGATAATTTCTAATCCATCTTCATCTTTCGCCGTGATAATAGCAACATTGGCATCGTGTTCAATTAAATCACAGGCATCTTTTCTTTCACCATTTACTCTGCCTGCAATACATGCTTTGGCAAGACCGGCTCCAATACTCTGTGCAATTTCTAATATAGTGACTGCAGATTCATAATGACGTTGGCTTCCGTCAGGAAGAGTTATTACTGGCATGGACATTCCTTAAAACCCTATTAATGTAGTGGTGTACCCTACGACAGTACACTTGCATCAGCTAGGTAAAAAAATTAATTCAAAATGGGATACAAATTTTATGGTCGCGAATTATATCATTTATTATTTTGCTTTAAAATACTTCATAATTTTTTAACAAGCACTTTTTGAAAGTAAAAAATATGAAGATAAAAATGTTACGTCAGTAAAAAATCAAAAGAGTAAAAATAATGTAAGAACTAAGTTAATATAGATATTCATTATTTAATAAAAACCAATGTGATAAACTATAAAATAATTTAGCTATCTACCGTCTAACTGAAAATTAGATGCTTTACATTTTTTGATTTGACAATATGTATACCTTCGAGTATTTTCAAAAAAGAAAACTTTTTACATAAATTAGATAAAAATAGCGATATAATTTTAATACTTAATCGAAAACTTTAAATAAATTTGAACACTTTAACGTTCAAGGATAGAATAAGATGAATAAAAAGACTGTTCTTTTGGGTTGCCTTTTTGTCTGCCATTATGCAATAGGTAATGATAATGTTACTAGCGTCGTAGATTCATTTCTTAATTGTGATAATAGTTTTTTTCATCAATTAAAAGATAATATTGAAGACATTTCACCTTACAGTGATCTGACTATAAAAGATGATATAGCTTACATTCCAGTCAGCGATGTATCATCAACAAATGATCATGAATATAGGTTCAAAGAACCAATTAAATATCGTGGTTTGGAATTAGCGGGTTATCAAAACATTTATATTAACACCAATTTGTTAGGTAAATATTATTATTGGGGATTCACCGTGAATAACTCGATTAAAGAAATACAGGGTCGTTTACCACAATTATCATGGCAACCTTTTAACGAAATGACTGCCGTTGCTAATTCAAGGATCTATGATAGCAAAAATCATGATAAAGGCTGGCAGAATAACCCGTATATTTTTGATGGTGTCGTACCGCGTGCTAACACCATTGAAAAATCAATTTATCTTGAAAAAATTGACGATAATCACGCCATGTTACTGTGTTCATTACAAGGTGATATCGATAAAAATACTCTTTACTTAATTCATCCTGATATGAAATATATTGACCAAGAGTTGGCTGATAAGCGCGAATCTAAAATAAAAGCATTACAAGAACAACAAACGGAACACGCTATTCCAACACAAAAACAAAGTGATGATGTCAAAATTAGTAGGGACTAAAATGAAAAAAAAACCTAATTACCTTATTCAAATACTTGTTACCTTATCAATTTTATGTGCATCAAATACTGCTTTTGCTGGTGACATTGACACAAATGAGAAAATTAGAAGTCTTGATGATCCAAGAGTTCCGTCACGTTATCTACCGCTAGAAAAGATGAATATTTCTGATTATGTTGGTTATAGCTTTGTTGATCGTACCAGCGTTAAACTTCATCCTTATAATCCTTTAATTCGTACTTATGTACGAATAATTAATTATTCACGGGCATTATCGCAAGATAAAGAAGATAGTGAACAAGGATTTTCCTATCGTTCTCAAGTCATTCATGAATATGTAAATTGCGATAAAAAGGAATATGCTAGAGGATTAATCCAATTTTATGAAAACTATTTTGGTGAAGGTCAACTTGAAGATAGTAATAATACGCCAAAACGTTTAATAGCAACATTTCCAAAAACCAAAGCACGTCAAAATTTACAAGTGATCTGTTCTTTGCCGTTGAATAATTAAAATAACTATAGAAGCGCACGATTGCGCTTTTATAGTTATTTAACTAATCATTCTAAACATCGCTAAATGCTAATTTTGCTAAAATACCGATAAAGTATCTCCGTTTTTTGTTTCAAAATACGATCAATGTTAAAATAAATGAAAAACAACTACTTTGGAAGTGATTATGAATATTAAACAATTTCACCAATTAGCAGAAGCGCTATTTGCTGAAGTGGAACAACAAATTGATACTTTTGCCGAAAAGTATGATACTGATATTGATTTAGAAAGTCATGGTAATGTTGTGACAATCACCTTTGAAAATCAGAGCAAAATTATTATTAATACTCAAGAACCGCTATTACAGATTTGGATGGCAACACGACGACAAGGATATCACTTTGACTATAAAGATAACACCTGGTTCTGTAATCGAAGTCATCAATCATTCAAGCAGCTTTTTACTCAAGCAGTAATAGAACAAATGGAACACTGATTGACAATCAGGGCGCAATACAATGCGCCTTGTTTGTTAGACCTAATGTCAATCATTTAGCTGTCTTATCGCTTCGTGATAAACCAACAATACCAGAGCGAACCATTTCAATCACATCACATGTTTCACGAATAGCTGCTAAAAAAGATGCTAATTTTTCACTGGTACCAACTAACTGAACTATATATTGCGTCGCTTTTACATCCACAATAGAACCACGAAAAATGTCAACACAACGCTTCACTTCTTCTCTTGCTTGAGAACTTTTGGCGGCAATTTTAATCAACATAATTTCACGTTCAACATGAGGGCCTTCAGTCAAATCATAAACCCGATAAACATCAACCAATTTATGAAGTTGTTTTTGAATTTGCTCTATCACATGTGCATCACCACTGGTTCGAATCGTCATACGGGACATAGTAGGATCTTCAGTCGGTGCAACCGTAACACTCTCAATATTAAAACCTCGTTGCGAAAATAATCCAATCACTCGTGATAATGCGCCGGGTTCGTTCTCAATTAAAATCGATAATATATAACGCATTATGTTCTCTCCGTTTTACTTAACCACATTTCATTCATTGCTCCGCCACGAATTTGCATCGGATAAACATGCTCTGTAGCATCAGTCATAACATCAACAAAGACAAGTTTATCTCTAATTGATAATGCTTTTTTTAGCATTGGTTCGAGTTCACTACGTTTTTTAATTGAAATTCCAACATGACCATATGCTTCAGCAATCTTCGCAAAATCTGGAAGTGATTCCATATAAGAGCTTGAATGGCGTCCTGCATAAATCATATCTTGCCATTGCTTAACCATCCCTAAGAATCGATTGTTTAAGTTAAGAATCAAAATAGGTAAATCATATTGCAAAGCGGTAGAAAGTTCTTGGATATTCATCTGGATACTTCCATCACCGGTGATACAGACAACACGCTGTTCTGGAAAAGCTAACTTAATCCCCAAAGCAGCCGGAAAACCAAAGCCCATGGTACCTAAACCACCTGAGGTAATAAAGTGGCGTGGTTTGTCAAATGGATAATAAAGTGCGGTAAACATTTGGTGCTGACCGACATCCGTTGCAATATAAGCTTCACCTTTGGTCAATTTATATAACATTTCTACCGCTGCTTGAGGTTTAATTAATTCTCCCTCGTTACTATAAGCTAAGCAATGCTTAGCGCGCCAATGTTCAATTTGCTTCCACCAATTAACTAACGCATCCAAATCAAGATGACTTTGTTCATCATCCAATTGTTCAAGCATACTATTAATAACAAATCTGGCATCACCGACGACCGGCACACTTGCCATCACGGTTTTAGAAATTGAGGTTGGATCAATATCCACATGGACGATTTTGGCATCGGGACAATATTTAACGAGATTGTTGGTTGTACGATCATCAAATCGCACGCCAATGGCTAATATTACATCCGCGTAATGCATTGCCATATTCGCTTCATATACGCCATGCATTCCCAGCATACCTAAATTTTGCTTATGCGTTCCAGGAAAAGCACTAATTCCCATAAGCGTTGTGGTAACAGGTAAATTTAATTTTTCGGCTAGCATTTTTACCGCGGCTTCGGCATTGGCCGATATAATTCCACCACCAATATATAAAACCGGTTTTTTAGCGGATAATAGCACTTTTAGTGCTTTTTTAATTTGCCCCTTATGACCTTGCATCGTTGGGTTATATGAACGCATTGTGACAGATTGTGGATAGCTATAATTATATTTTACAGCAGGATTCATCACATCTTTTGGTAGATCAATAACAACTGGTCCAGGGCGCCCAGTCGAAGCAATATAGAATGCTTTTTTAATGGTTTCAGGAATATCTTCAGAACGTTTAATAAAAAAACTATGTTTAACAACCGGACGAGTGATTCCAATCATATCACACTCTTGGAACGCATCATTACCAATTAAATGGCTTGGTACCTGACCTGAAATAACAACCATAGGGATCGAATCCATATAAGCGGTAGCTATGCCGGTAATAGTATTCGTTGCACCAGGTCCTGAGGTCACTAGCACAACACCTACATCACCGGTTGCTCTTGCATAACCATCAGCCATATGCACCGCGGCTTGTTCATGTCTAACTAACACATGCTCAATACCACCAAGCGTATGAAGTGCATCGTAAATATCTAACACACTTCCACCGGGATAACCAAATATTTGTTTTACTCCTTGATCCACCAAAGATTGAACAACCATCTCTGCGCCTGACAATTTTGCCATGCAAGCCTCCAATAAGATTTTAAAATGTGATCATCTTTATTCATTATTTATCCATAGATTATAATGATTAATTTATAATTGTTAAGTAAATATCCCTGAGTTTATATAAGATAATAAAAGGTTTTTCGATGTAAAATTAAATTAAGATACATTTATCATCCCATAAGGGAATTGATATTACCTTAACAATCTAACAAATAAAAACACTCGCAATCTCGATTTTAACTCATATAGATAAGAAAGTGCTGCTATAATGGCAATAATAGAGTATATTTAAGGAATAATATGCAGATTTGGATTGATGCCGACGCTTGCCCTAACCCGATCAAAACGATCATTTGTCGGGTAGCTATTCGTAGACAAATCTTTACTATTTTTGTTGCTAATCAATGGTTAACTTTACCCAAATCTGCCTACATTAAGATGCAGCAAGTCGCTAAAGGTTATGACATTGCGGATCTCGTTATCGTTGAACATGTACAACCTAATGATCTTGTTATTACTGCCGATATTCCCTTAGCTGCCGAGGTATTAAATAAGCAAGCTAAAGTATTAACACCACGCGGACAAAACTATACACTTGATACCATCAAGGAAATTTTAACTATGCGTGATTTTATGGAAACCATGCGAGCAAGTGGCATTCAAACTGGTGGTCAAGCACCATTTTCTAGTAAAGACCGTGAAAATTTTGCAAATCAATTAAATAAATTTATTTCTTAACCGAATAAGGAGAATAAGCTTGATTACTATATATGGAATTAAAAACTGCGATACCATAAAAAAAGCCTTTAAATGGTTAGATGAACACGCCATTACTTATCAATTTCACAATTACAAAACGGATGGACTCAGCCGTAAACAGTTGCAATCATTTTGCAATTTAATCGGTTGGCAGACAATACTTAATCAAAAAAGCACGACTTGGCGTAAGCTCGATGAAGCGATTAAAACACGTATAATAAATGAAGAAACCGCTCAGGAGCTGATTTTACAAAATTTATCAATCATTAAACGCCCTATTATTATCATGGGAAATAAAGCATTAGCCGGTTTTTCGGCCGATTTATATCAACAATTTTTTGAGAACTAATCTTATGTCTGATGATGTCATAGCACTCACTAAACAATTAATTGAACAAAAATCTATAAGCCCCGATGATAAAGCTTGTCAAAACATTATTATCGAACGATTAAAATCCCTCGGGTTTATTATTGAAACATTGAATATCAATCAAACAAAAAATCTCTGGGCATATCATGGTGAAGGCGAAACGATTATGTTTGCCGGTCATACCGATGTCGTACCAGCTGGTGATGAATCAAAATGGCGTTTTCCACCATTTAAACCGACCATTGACCAACAAGGCAATTTATACGGAAGAGGTGCAGCTGATATGAAAAGTGGCGTTGCCGCAATGATCTGTGCCGTTGAAGAGTATATAAAGCAGTATCCACATCATCAAGGTCGAATTGCATTTTTATTGACATCTGATGAAGAAGCAGAAGCTACTGATGGTACTATCAAAGTAGTTGAAACACTGATTAAGCGTCAAGAGCAGGTGCATTATTGTATTGTTGGTGAACCTTCCAGTGAAAAAATTGTAGGCGATCAAATCAAAAATGGACGACGAGGTTCACTTACTGCTAATCTTACCATTCATGGCATTCAAGGTCATGTTGCTTATCCACAGCTAGCAGAAAACCCAATACACCGTTTTGCTCCTGCATTAAACCAACTTGTTAATACGATTTGGGATAACGGTAATATCTATTTCCCGCCGACATCGATGCAAATCGCTAACATCAATGGTGGTACCGGGGCTGAAAATGTGATTCCGGGCGATCTAAAAGTACAATTTAATTTTCGTTTTAGCAGTGAATTAACTGATGAAAAAATAAAACATCAAGTTGAAACTATTCTTAATCAACACCAATTGAACTATACTTTAAACTGGCGTTTATCTGGTCATCCTTTTTTAACGCCACAGGGTAAATTAACAGAAATTGCTTGTCAGGCAATTAAAAAAGTAATGCATATTGACAGTCAGCTATCAACTACTGGTGGTACATCTGACGGTAGATTCATTGCCAAAATGGGTTGCCAAATTATTGAACTTGGTGTTACCAATGCAACTATCCATAAAGTAAATGAACATGTATCATGTGATGATATTGTTAATTTAAAAAATATTTACCACGAAATTTTAATTCAACTTTTGGGTCACTAAATATTATGGAATGGCTAGAAAATTACTGGTGGTTAATTCTTATATTCTTAGCGGGGATTTTTATCAACACGATTAAAGATTTGCAAAAAACATCATTCAAAGATTATTTAAAAAACAAAAATATAAAACCTATTCCTTACGATGATGATTCACCAACTGAAAAGACATCTTCAAACAAAAAGTTGGATGATAATAATCAATAACTTTACTTTCAGCGAAATTGAAATATCTTGCATTACTTCATGAAACATAATAAATCATGATAATGACAATTTCGCTGATTATTTTATATAAATTCATACCTTAAACATAACACTTTAAATTAACTTAAAATAAAATTAACGCACTACAAATCCAACTCCTAATGGGGGTTCAATCATGCATTATTATTGGTGTTATTTTATCTTTAAAATATGCTTATATTTTTCCCAATCATTTATTGGGAAATTTCGCCAATTTTATTTAATAGCGTAGAAATACGTTCTTGCCAAAGATTTTGTTCTTGTTTTAGCTTTTCATTTTCAGCTTGTAATTTTTTCATTTCTTCAGCTTCGTCATTGATCAATTGCTCTAAATCATTGTTTTTTTGCTTATAAATATCAATCTCATCTTGCAAGGTTTTTATGGTATTAACGGTATGCTGAATTCTAGCTTCTAATTGGTTTAGTATTTCTAAAGACATATTGATCCTCAACAATAATATTTGTGTATAATGAGCACCATTATAACCAATTCCTTTTAAATCTACACTTATTAAAAATCAATTAATGGAGAATTTTTATGCGTAAACCACTTGTTATGGGTAACTGGAAACTCAACGGCAGTAAACAAATGGCTTTAGATCTCGTTACAGGGCTAAAAAAAGAACTTGCTGGTGTTGAAGGATGTGATGTTGCAATTGCTCCTCCAGTTGTTTATTTAGATTATGTACAAACACTATTAGATGATTCAAAATTCATTCTTGGTGCGCAAAATGTTGATACTCACTTATCGGGTGCTTATACTGGTGATATATCAGCTGCTATGCTTAAAGAAGTTGGCGTAACTCATGTGATTATTGGTCACTCAGAACGCCGTACTTATCATAAAGAATCCGATCAATTTATCGCGCAAAAATTTGCTGTATTAAAAGAGAATAATTTGACTCCAGTTTTATGTATTGGTGAAACAGAAGCTGAAAATGAAGCGGGTCAAACAGAATCTGTTTGTGCTAAACAAATTGATGCTATTATTAACCTACTTGGCGTAAAAGCGTTTGATAATGCAGTGATTGCTTATGAACCAATCTGGGCAATTGGTACTGGCAAATCGGCAACACCTGCGCAAGCACAAGCTGTTCACAAATTTATTCGTGAGCATATTGCTAAACTTGATGCAGATGTAGCGAAAAAAGTCATTATCCAATATGGCGGATCTGTAAATGATAAAAACGCTGCTGAACTTTTCACTCAACCAGATATTGATGGTGCATTAGTCGGCGGAGCTTCACTAAAAGCGGACGCGTTTGCCGTGATCGTTAAAGCTGCCGCGAAAGCGAAAAAATAAATCCTTTCTATGAAATAAAGCAGTAAATAAAATTATTTACTGCTTTATCCATTCTTCAGTACTTTAGTAAGGTGTAAAATAGATTGATAATAGATAATTAATTAAGCTAGCGAAAGTAATCTATTTTACAGAGAAATAAAAAATTTAGAAAAATAGTGCAACCACTATTTTTTATATCGACTTGGCCAGATTTTTTCTAGAGGAACATTTAAATACTCAGAAATAATTTTTTCATATTTTGGACAATGACGATATAGTGCATTTCTTAAGGTATCAGCTTGTAAACCATTTGAACGAGACAATTCACGCAAACTTCCACCTCTAATTTTGATTTCCCCAACAACTCTTGAAGGTAACCAATCTTGATCTTGTACTCCCATTATGAGATCCTCTTATTGTGTATATAGATATAGTTATGATTATCGTTGTAAAATATTAACTATGTATGAATATAAATCGAGTCCAAAGAATACCACACAAAAAAACGAATTTAAACAAAAAAATACACTTTTTTACATAAAAAAGCACAAATAAACTTATACAAGATGGATGAAAAATGAGTGAAAATATAAAAATAACATCGTTTGGTCATGAAAAGAAGAGGCTTTTAGAAGACACTGGAGTTATTGAATTTAAGAATAGACTCTCACTTGCTCAAGAAGGGATGTCTGGTAATGCTTTCGCCAAAAAGGTGGGGATGTCTGAAGCAGTAATTCGAGATTACCTTTCAGGTAAAACCTATCCTTCATTAAATCGATTAGCACAAATTGCCAAAAGCTGTAATGTACCAATTGAATGGTTAGCCACAGGAAAAGGTGAATGTCGCCTATTAATGGATGAACAAACAACTAAAATCATCTCTATTCCTGTTTATCCTTTTCCTAAAAATTCAACCAATAAAGCAGTACCTCATAATATTAGATATCAAGTTATGAATAGAATGCCATTTGATTTGAGATGTATTAAATCGCATGATTTTAATCCAAATGACCTTTATTTTTATTGGGCAAAAGGTGATGCAATGGTTCCCACTATTAACAATAATGACACGATTATTATAGATACAGGTAATACGGAATTGTTTGATGGTTATCTGTATATCATTGAATATGGTGATGCATTGAGTGTAAAAAGAATACAAAATCATGGAAAATATTTCTTACTGATATCCGATAACGACAAATATCAGTCAATTCAAATCGATAAAACTAATAGCGAGCAAGAATTAAAAATTATCGGAAAGGTCATTGCTATTTTAAAAGATCTTTCATGACCTTCTTAAAAAAGTGAAAAATTACTAGCATTTTTAACAACATATGTTATATGTTGACCTACAAAAATTACAATGCTATTGGGCGGAACGATACCGCCAAATAGTTTTGATCAAATTTTAATAAATATATACGATTATATTAATTTGACTTTTTTACAACATAAAATACAGCTATTAAATCATTCATGCTAAAATCGTTAGAAATTTTTTATCGGTATTTTTATTAAATTATTTATGTCATTAGATAAAACTAGTAATATTATGAATTCAAAGATTAGAGTTATTGTTGGAATGTCTGGCGGTGTTGATTCTTCGGTTTCAGCCTATTTACTGCAACAGCAAGGTTATGATGTTGTAGGGTTATTTATGAAAAACTGGGAAGAAGATGATAATGAAGAATACTGTTCAGCAGCATCCGATCTGGCGGATGCACAAGCTGTTTGTGATAAATTAGGTATAAAACTGCTCACAATTAATTTCGCTGCAGAATATTGGGATAATGTCTTTGAACATTTCTTAGCTGAATATCGCGCAGGGCGCACACCTAATCCAGACATTTTATGTAATAAAGAGATTAAATTTAAAGCATTCCTTGACTACGCAGCTGAAGATCTTGGTGCTGATTATATCGCAACGGGTCATTATGTACGTAAAAGAGAACAAAATGGCAAGGTCGAACTGCTTAGAGGATTAGATAAAAATAAAGATCAAAGTTATTTCCTATATACCTTGAGTGAAACGCAAATTAGTAAATCATTATTTCCAGTAGGTGAACTGGAAAAACCGCAGGTCAGAAAAATTGCCGAACAACTTGATTTAGTTACTGCAACCAAAAAAGATTCCACAGGTATTTGTTTTATCGGTGAACGAAAGTTTCGTGATTTTCTAGCACGTTATCTGCCAGCACAATCAGGTTTTATTCGAACCGTTGATGGCGAAGTCATTGGTGAACATCAAGGTCTGATGTATCATACATTAGGGCAAAGAAAGGGATTAGGCATTGGTGGTTTAAAAAATGCTGACGAAACACCTTGGTATGTGGTCGATAAAGATATCGCCCATAATGAATTGATTGTAGCCCAGGGGCATGATCATCCTGCACTTTTTTCCGGAGGCTTAATTGCCGGACAACTGCATTGGGTAGATCGGCAACCACTGACAACAAGCTTACGTTGCACAGTAAAAACCCGTTATCGTCAACAAGATATTCCTTGTCAGATCAACCCTATTAATGAGCAGCAAATAGAAGTTATATTTGATGAGCCTGTTGCTGCCGTGACCCCAGGACAATCGGCTGTGTTTTATTCGAATGAGGTCTGCTTAGGTGGGGGGATTATTGAAGAAAGAATATTACGTCAAGGTGAAATGCTTCGCTAACTAACAATAAAAAATTATAAAGAGAAAACCATGGCTGATAAATATCATCATATTACTATCGCATTAGCTGGCATCTGTCAAAGTGCATTGTTAGTACCACAATTGGCTAACACTGGCCAATGTAATGCCCATTTATATAACACTTCGTTGAAAAGTATTTTAAATACTTCGCCCACAAGCACAGAAGAGGTATTTGATGGCTTGGCTAATATTCGCGATGGCCTAGAATTCTTAATCCAATTATTATCGAGTAATCAGCAAGATAAAGAAAAGTTTGAAGTAATGGACTATATTTTTAGTACATTACGTATCGCTGTTAAATTGTTAAAAAAAATCAATGAACTTGAGCAAATTTCTCAACGCTTACAACGGATAAAATCACTTTACGGCCACGAACTTGACAATGAACATCAAGCACAGCACGATCAATTATCCTATTCATTAGCTGGTATATATACAGATATCATTAGTCCGTTAACCACAAAAATTCGAGTAAAAGGTAAAATTGAATATTTACAAAACTCTTTAATCCAGGCAAAAGTTCGTAGTGCGCTTTTTGGTTGTGTTAGAGCGGCTGTATTATGGTATCAAGTCGGTGGTAATCGGTGGCATTTCTTATTTGCTAGAAAAAAGATCATCAATACAGCCAAGGTTCTTTTGCAACAATAAAACTAATTTTCAAAATAATTCAAATTAACATGATTAATTTGACTAAAATGGAGCAAACCAATGGAATTATCCGCATTAACTTCTCTCTCTCCTATTGATGGTCGTTATAGTGACAAAATTCAAGAACTAAGACCAATCTTTAGTGAATATGGTTTACTTAAATATCGCGTACAAGTTGAAATAAGATGGTTACAAAAATTATCCGCATGTGAAGCAATCAAAGAAGTTTTAGCTTTTGATGAGCAGACCAATCATTTACTTAATTCCATTATTGCTAACTTTAGTGAAGAAGATGCGCAACGAATTAAGGATATTGAAAAAACGACTAATCATGATGTTAAAGCGGTTGAATATTTCTTGAAAGAAAAAATTGAGGGCAATCAAACATTAGAGGCTGTATCGGAATTTATTCATTTTGCCTGTACATCAGAGGACATTAACAATCTTTCCTATGCACTCATGCTTAAGACAGCACGTAAAGAGATTATTGAACCTTACTGGACAAAATTGATCGATGAGTTAAAAATCAAAGCAGCTTTATATCAATCGATTCCTTTATTATCTCGCACCCATGGCCAGCCAGCCACTCCATCAACCATCGGCAAAGAATTTGCCAACGTTGTATATCGTTTACAACGCCAATTAAAGCAACTCAAGGCTGTCGAAATTTTAGGTAAAATCAATGGTGCTACGGGAAATTACAATGCACATATGGTGGCCTACCCTGAAATTGATTGGCATCAATTCAGTGAACAATTTGTTACTTCATTAGGTTTAATCTGGAATCCATACACCACGCAGATAGAACCGCATGATTATATTGCTGAATTCTTTGATTGCATTGCACGTTTTAATACCATCATTATTGATCTTGATCGCGATATTTGGGGTTATATTGCATTAAATCATTTTAAACAGAAAACCGTTGCCGGCGAAATAGGTTCATCGACTATGCCACACAAAGTAAATCCAATTGACTTTGAAAATTCTGAAGGCAATTTGGGGTTAGCCAACGCGATCATGCAACATTTAGCGAGTAAACTACCTATTTCACGCTGGCAACGAGATTTAACAGACTCAACCGTATTACGTAACCTCGGAGTTGGTTTGGGCTATTCATTGATTGCCTATCAATCAACCTTAAAGGGACTAAATAAACTCGAAGTCAACCAAGCACATTTATTAGCTGAACTTGATTATAACTGGGAAGTACTTGCTGAACCAATTCAAACGGTAATGCGTCGTTATGGGATTGAAAAGCCTTATGAAAAACTCAAAGAGCTTACCCGTGGTAAACGTGTTGATGCATTAGGTATGCAACAATTTATTGATACTTTGCCATTACCTGAATATGAAAAGCGACGTTTAAAACAACTTACACCAGCTAACTATATCGGTTATGCGGAAGAAATGGTAAATAAGATTTAACTCAGTAAAATCTACTCTCTGACCATGAAAACTAATGGTCTGATGAGATATAAATTATGTCAAAAATATTATGGAAGTTATCCTGTAACGCTATAAAGGATATGTTAAATTTTAGTCGTTCGAGAAGGAAATTTTGTGCCGCATCATACTATTAAAATAGCCACCCGCAAGAGCCCATTAGCACTATGGCAAGCCAATTATGTGAAAGCACAATTGATGAATCATCACCCTGGTATAGCAGTCGAATTAATTCCGATGGTGACTCAAGGTGATGTATTACTTGACAGTCCACTTGCAAAAATTGGCGGTAAAGGACTGTTCGTTAAACAACTCGAGCTTGCGTTATTAAATGGTGAAGCAGATATTGCGGTTCATTCTATTAAAGATATTCCGGCTGAATTGCCTTATGGTTTAGTGTTAACGACAATTTGTCAACGAGACGAAGTAAGAGATGCCTTGGTATCAAATTGTTATCAGCATCTTGATGAATTACCACCAGGAGCAACCATTGGAACTTCAAGTTTACGTCGACAATGTCAGCTCAAAGCACGCTATCCACACTTAAAAATCAAAGATTTAAGAGGTAATGTGGGAACACGACTAGCTAAATTGGATAATCTCGAATATGATGCTATAGTACTTGCAGCAGTTGGCTTAAAACGCCTTAATTTAACCGAACGAATTAAACAATACATACCTATTGAATTAATGATGCCAGCCGTTGGACAAGGCGCTATCGGTATTGAAACACGCGTAAATGATAAGCGTATAACATCACTTCTTAACCCCCTAGATGATGAGGATACACGCTATCAAATTATTGCTGAACGTTCTATGAATTTTCATCTTCAAGGTGGTTGTCAGGTACCAATTGCTGCTCACTCAAAACTAAACGGTGATCAACTTGAATTACATGGGTTAGTTGGAAGTTTAGACGGTGATCAAATGATATTAGCACATGTTGTTGGCAAAAAACGGCAAGCACAAGATTTAGGCATGACATTAGCACAGCAATTACTTAAACGCGGCGCTAGCAAGCTGCTTAGAACGAATTAATCAGATAATATTCATGATTATCATATCAGGAAATATATGATTATTATTACGCGTCCCTCACCATACGGTGAATCATTAATGGCCCTCTGTCAGGCAAAGGGTTTTGTTGCCCAACATTTACCCTTGTTTAACATCACCGCAGCAATTGATGCAAAAACGCTACAAAATCATCTTAATACCTTAAAAGCAGATGATGTAGTGATTGTCACTTCTTCACAAGTTATTGAAATGATTAATCAATACCAAACAACGATTAAATTTCCGCCCCACATTCGCTATTGTGCGGTAGGTAAGCAAACTGCAACTCGCTTTAGCCTGTTAACTCAGCAAATCGTCGAATCACCGTCAACTGACGAAAGCAGTGAAGGATTATTCGAGTTTTTAACTATGCAACCAAGACCCCTACTTCGACAAAAAATACTTATTTTATGTGGCACCAATGGGCGTACTTTGCTCAAAGATCGTTTATCATTGCTAGTAACAAATGTTGAAAATATATATATTTATCATAAAGATAGAATAATACACCCCATTACTGTACTTGACGACTACATCGATACATTGTCTAATATTAACATTTTGGTAGTAACGAGCGTGGCACATTTGTTAGAGATCGAAAAATATTGTTTTGAAAAACAAAAACAGCAATTAATATTAATTGTCAGCAGCATGCGAATTAAACAATTCGCAAAAACACTAGGATGGAATAAAATTCACTTAGCGCAAAATGCCAACAATCAAAATTTGTTGAGCGCGATTTCCACTCTACATCATAATGTAACAATGGCAAACTCTTTAGGTTAAATGTTATTATGGTAAAAAACAAAATCTCATCGTCAAAGATATATTTGGTTAGTGCTAATGCAACACTTTCGAATATCAGTACCGTCATTAACACAAAATTAAATCATGCCGAACCAATGCAACCATCCATTATAGAGCAGCAAGATATGAAGAAACCAACTCGACAAACTGATGCCGATATACCGGCAGATAAAAATAGTGATAACTCATTACCTAAACAACAGACAAGCCAACCAAAGCAAAGAACGACCATCAAAACACCTATCTCTAAACTGTCACTTGTCGCTATCGGTTTAACGCTTGGTTTAGGTGGTTTTCTCTATTACCATGCTCATGAACAAGCTAAACAACAAACACAAACTATTGAACAATTACAATTAAAATTATCTTCTTTAGAACAATCCATATCCCAATCGCTCCTTGATTTTGTAAATCATAAATTAGCAAGTTTAACTGAACAACAAAATCAGCAACTAAATGAACTGACTCAAAAAGTTGATCAGCAACTAACTACGCAAGCACAATCACAACAAAAATTTATGTCCCAAATTAGTAACACCGTGCAAGTTGCGGAACAAAACATTGAGCATTTAAATGAACGTATTGCGGCATTATCAACCTCAGATAATAATATTTGGCTTATTTCACAAGCTAACTATTACGTCAATTTAGCCGGCCGAAAAATATGGAATGATCAAGACTATACCACAGCTCGTCTATTACTTAAAAATGCCGATATGAGTCTTGCCCAAGCCAATGATCCAAGTTTATTGCCAGCCAGACAAGCAATAAACCAAGATATTGCCTCATTGGCGACAATTAGTTTTACCGATCTTGATGGGATTGTGCTTAAATTGATGAATCTAACTAACACGATCAACCAATTGCCATTAGTCGATCACTATCACAATATTGAAATGACAGCAGATAATAATGAAATTTCAGTGACTTCTCAACATAATGCTAACGATACGAGTATTTCCTTTTCGATTGCTGATTGGTATCAGAATTTAGTTAAAAGTTCACAATCTTTTTTCAATAAATTTATTCAAGTGGAAAAATACGATAGTTTCAATGAGTGTATTACTAATGCTGGTCAAGATAAAGAATTGCTTAATCAATGCCAAGAGCACAATGCTATTCTCCTGCCAGAACAAGCGCCCTATTTAAGAGAAAATATTAAATTAAGATTATTAATTGCAGCGCAAGCCGTTCCTCGACATCAAGAAACAATCTATCAACATGCATTGAATGATGCAATAAAATGGACAAATATCTACTTTGATAAAAATGCTAGCGCGGTACAAGCATTCTCTTATGAACTTAAATCATTACAACAACAAACCATCAGTAATGAAAATGTCCCTCAGCAGCTTGCTAGTTATAATGAATTGAACAAATTGATGCAAGTACGTGTTCGTGCAATGTTAGCAAATTAGGAGACAGCGATGTTACGTATATTGATTATTTTTTTAGTACTCATTGCTGGTATCATTGTTGGTCCGTTATTGGCTAATCATCAAGGCTCAGTGTTATTCCAAGTAGCCGGCTATCGCATTTCAACGAGCCTAACGGCTTTTGTTATTATCGAAATAATATTCTGTGTGTTACTTTATGTGTTTTTTGTCATCTTAAGAACACTTGTTACTTCACACACATTGTTTAGTGAATGGGTAAATATAAGTTCACGAAAAAAAGCCATAAAACGCTTTGAACAAGCCCAAGGTTATTTATTAGCGGGTGAAGACGATAAGGCCCTTAAATTGCTAGAAAAAAGTGCGAAATGTAAACAAAATCGAGTCTTATCACATCTACAAGCTGCACAAATTGAAATTAATCATGATCAGTTAAAGTCAGCAAACAATCATTTAGAACAAATTAAACAACCTTGTCCACCTGAATATCAATTTGCTTTTCATTTAGTACAATTAAAATTGCAACTAAAATCACAACTATATGAGTCAGCAAAAGAGAATGTTGAAAAACTATTAGATGAAAACCCTCGAAACAGAGAAGTACTTCGCTTAGCTTATTTATTATTCAATGAATGTGCTGACTATCAAGCTTTAATAGAAATATTACCTTCAATGTATAAAGCAAATGCTTATACAACAGAGCAACTTGATAAAATAAAACATGTCGCTTATACAGCAAGAATCAAACAGTTGCTTGCCAAAAATAACGCCATTGAATTAAAAAGTTGGTGGAATGAACAACCTAAAGCAATCCGCCATAACAATGAATATAAATTGTTAATTGAAGGCAATGATAATTAGGTATCTGATTTAGGAATCAATTGTTAACTAATAATTATAGATATGATTACAAAAGCGTTGTCATAATAACTGACAGCGCTTTTTTATTCTTGAATAATATGATTTTCCCAATGAATCACATCTTTTTCATAAACGACACGATTGCGAATTGATATTCTTTTTTTATGCATCATTTTCTTATTACCTGTTATTAGGGGATGCCATTCAGGTAGCGTCTGAAATTCCTCAAAGTAGCGATAAGCACAGGTTTTAGGTAACCATTCAATTGTCAGCAGATTTTCTCTGGTGAGCTTTATACAATCAGGCTCGTAACGAAAGCGATCATGATAATGACGACACATCCCCGTACGACTATCAAGTTGATTACAGGCCACATTAGTGTAAAGAATTTGATTTGTGTCTTCATCAATCAATTTATTTAGGCAACAACGACCACAACCATCACATAACAGTTCCCATTCCTCATCAGTGAGTTGTGCCAGTGTTTTATTTTGCCAAAATGCATTCATATTATTGCTTACCGACTCTTGTATTTAGATTGCCGCCGACTAAACTATCGGCTATCATCCCCACATTAATGGCAAAGTGATAAGATCGATTCCAGTGCATAAGTGTTTTAAAATTGTTGAACACTAAATAACCTTCTAGACTATCGGCATCAGGAATAATTAGCCATGCTTTTGTCTGATTATTCGTTATCATTTTAACATTATCAATAGTAATTCCATTTTTTAACCAATCATCAATAGATTTAGCTTTGTCATTATCTAAACCGACTTGCGCAAGATCAAAATTGTCAGGCAATTTAACTTTTACCCCCCAACCTTCTTTTTCATTCCAACCAATCGTAGCAAGATAATTACCAATCGAAGCAAAAATATCCGATAGATTATTCCAAATATCGATTTTACCATCGCCATCACCATCTAACCCAAAGGCTAAATAAGATGAAGGCATAAATTGATTTTGCCCCATTGCCCCCGCCCATGAACCTTTGAATTCATTTTTTTGGATATGTCCATTTTGTAAAATGGTTAAAGCGGCAATTAACTCTTTGAGAAAAAACGGTTCTCGTCTACCCTCAAAAGCTAAGGTAGATAGAGCCGATACGATATCTTCCTTCCCCTGATATTTACCATAACCACTTTCTACCCCCCATAAGGCTAAAATATAGGGTTGCGGTATATTGGTTAACAACGTTGCATCGCTTAGTTGGTTATGATATTGCAAATATTTCTGCTTAGCTAAATTTATTCTGGCTGATGATACCCGCTGCGCTAAATAATCATTAATTGATGATTTTTTTTCCGGCTGACTCTTATCTGCAGTTACCACATGTTCAATATAATGGATATTATCAAATGCTAAATCGATAGTTTGATTATCAATTCCTTGAGCTTTAGCATATTTTTTTAACATTGTTACGTAATCAGAGAAGTAGCGCTCCTCTCTTGGTTTGTGAAAACTAAATAAGGATTGATTTGTTGTTAAATTAGCAGTTTCACTTTCACAGCTCGTTACAAAAAGCATGATGGTTATCGTCATAACGATATGAATAACTTTCATTAATACTCCTTTAATATCACCTTAATGGGTTTTAACAACAAAATCATTATCTTTGAGCATTTGTAGAAAAAAACCATCTTGCTGAATTTTATCCTCTATATGTTGCGCACTACCAGCGACAAATTGGCGCTTACCATCTAACAATACTTTCATAACAAAAATCGGCTGTCCAAAGGCTTTCATGAGTACTTCAGGTACCGTTGAAAAATCATTTTCTTTACCAATATACAAATAGCTATTTTCTTTATTTGTACTGCGGTAAATATAACACCACATCATAATTTTAAATCCTTATTGATAGTTTGCTTCATTATAAGCAATTCACATCAACTTTAACCACTACTTTACGAATTTTTGCCAATTGCTGATTTATAGCACAAAGTGGTTTATGTAATTCACCAGGATAAAAGATTACGAAATCATTAACATGAGCAACATACATTGTTTCTTCAGAAGGTGTTTTAACAAAAGCAATATCATCCTTTTCAAGACGATCGTCAACTATCTCAGTATGCGCTGGTAATGTAGCAATTGCCATGCCTTCCGCACCATTAATCACAATCTGAACATCAATGTAACGTTTATGATACTCAGGCAAAGCCTCATCAATAAAGCGAGTTGAACTATCTGAAACGATAAAAAAAATATCATTCCCTTCAATTTCATACCGCCCTAATGGGGTATTGCTATTAACATTATCACGTACATATTCGATTGCTCTTTGCAATTTTTTAGGTAAAAAAGGAACCCGATCTAAATGTTCAATGTTGCCAATAATCATTCATTGTATCTCCATAATTCTTTATCTTTCTAGCGAGATAAATACCATAGGTATTAAGCGACTTATTATATATTGGTAATTTAATCAATAATAAAACCATTTTTAGCCAATTATATTAAGGCATTTTAATTAGTTACCATAAATCGCCTATTTTCAGTAAGCAACTGTAAAAAAGTCGCTAAACCAATCTGTTCGTGATGAAGTGGTTTATCATGATCATCGTAGATAAGATAGCCACCGGTATTATTAATCACAATACTCTTATCTGCGAAAAAGGCTGTAATTTGATTCTCTTTACCGGCAATCAACCATTTACGCTCATTATCAACAAATAAATTCTGCCCTTGACTATATTGTTTACTTGCAGTAGTTACTGATAAAGCATCTTGCATCAAAGTCTGCATGATATCAACATGAGCAGTTGGCCGAGCGATAATGGCACTACTCTTATCAGGCCAAGCAACAATCAATGGTACATTGAATAATTGTCTTTGGAAATGATTATCATGATCATGTAGTTTATTGGCCGCAGTAATGACCACGATCGTATTAGCAAAGGCATTATAGTGTTGTAACGTGGTCACAATATTTTCGATATTATCATCGAGCCCTTTCATTTGATTAGTGAGATTTACTTTGCTACGACGATCAATTTTATACTGAATAAATGAGAACCATGGTGCCTGGTTTTGCTGTTCCTTTATATTCGCATACCACTTATTCCATAATTGTGTTACTTCCAAATTGGTTTGCTTTTTTGCTTCAGTTAAGGAGAAATTAGACAGTAAAGCATAATGATACAAAGGGTGAGCAAAACCTTGTGCAGAAAATAAACCAATATTGTAATGCTGCTTTGTTAAGGTATCTATTAGCACTGATGATTTATGGCTGGCAAGAATACTATTATAGTAATTTGCATCTAAACCATAAAACAGAGAAAATTCACCCAAATAGTTTTGATTACTAGCAGAAAAATGGTTAGTAAATTGAATATGTTGCTTGGCAAATTTTTCTAACTTAGGCAGATTCGATAATTGATCGACAGAATACCAATCATCAACGACAATCATTAAAATATTATACGGTTTTGATAATGGATTAAATGAAATCTTACCTAATGGATATTCAACGGCAATAGCAAAAGGATTACCTTCTTGCTCAACGCGCATTTCATAATTACCCGCTTGAATAAATCCATATCTTTCTAAAAAATGGCGCGCAGTAAGCGGATAGGAAATCGGTAAACTTGAACGTTGCATCGTAATTGGTCGATAAAAATTGGCATCCGCCCAAATATGAATTAAATGTGACGAAACAAAACATAAGATAAATATACCAATCACTGGGCGAAAATAACGACGTCTTTTATTTAAGCTACGTAATTTACGCCAACTCCATAACGCAAAAATCGTTTCAATAAGTAGAATAAACGGTACAAAAATAAATAGTTTTTGCCATTGAGAACTTAAAATATTATCATTTGGTGAAGTTAAAACCTGCCAGAGCGAAAAACTCAGATGCATTCTGAAACCCGAAAACATCTCTATATCAATCAGTAATAAAGTTATAGCAATCGTCGCAATCATAACTGCCACAATCCGATTCCATTTTACCGATTGAGTAATAAAGCCAAAAGGAAATATTAAAATCAAATAGACAATAAACGTTAAAAAACTAAAATGCCCAATGCAACTAATTATGGCATACAAACGACCAAGGAATGTAGGAGGCCAATCGGCAATAAAAAGGTAGCGACTTCCAAAAGCAATCACTAAAAAAATATTAAATAGTGCAAACCAGTGTCCCCAACTGATAATCTGTGAACAGCGATCGTTATGTAATGCATTATTTTCAAGTTTGACCATAAAAGAGAATCATTTTAGCTAGCTTAAGTTAAATTCTAATTAGTTTAACTGATTTTAAAAAATCTTTCTGTATATTTTTACAACGAATCAATATTTTAATAAGCGTTACACTTTTTATTAGAGTGTCCAATTTAATCCTTTTTTCTGAAAGGTAACAATTAATTATAGATAAAATTATTGTGTAATTTATTACAAACTGTTGCTATTCGAGTATAATTAAAAAATAATTTATTTTTAAGATGATAAAAATTGACTATTACCACATTACCTTGGCAAGCAATTACGCCAAATGTTGAAGAACTTATTGCTATATTAAATAAACGCGATCGTGAAGCTGATCTTTTAACACTGCAACCGCGAATTAAATCAACGCTATCGTTGCTATGTCCAAAAGTCAGAAAACCTTATCACCCACGTTTTATGTTATTAAAAGCACCTGACAGCCATTTACTTGGTTCACTACTTCAACGAAATATTATATTAAATACACCGATCAATCAGGGTGGATTTGCCTACTATAGCCAAGATAATAAAATGACATTATCTAAAGCTAAAAGCCCTCAAGATAATTTTGCTGCAACTGATAGCTGTATATTTTCCATCAGCGTAGAAAGTGAAAGATTATTCGGCTGTGTCAGACAACCCGAAGACAATCGCTTTAAATTACAACCAGGCATCGTACATAAAGCTAATGGTGGAATATTAATTTTAAGTTTACGATCATTAATGGCACAAGCCAATATTTGGCAAAAACTCAAACATATGGTTATCAATGAAGAATTTAATTGGATTTCCACTGATGATGCTAATCCCTTACCGATTAGTATTCCACCTATGCCATTAGATCTTCGTATTATATTACTAGGTGATCGACTAAGTATGGCTGAATTACAAGATTACGATCCCGAGTTTTATAATTCAGCATTATATTGTGAGTTCGAAAATGAAGTAGCTATAAATACTGATGAAACTATTCAACATTGGGCTGGCTATGTTAAATCAATTGCTCAATTTCAAAAATTACCAAGTATTAAAAACACAGCTTTTGCTGAATTAGTCAAAAATGGCATAAAATACACTGAAGATCAAAACTATCTGCCACTCATCCCTGATTGGATTAATACACAATTAGTTAATGCTGCTCAAGAAAATGACCTATATATCGATGATAATGCTATAAGAAAAGCAACCGAACGTAAAAACTGGCATGAAAATTATTTACTACTTCGATTAAGAGAGGCTATTTTAAATAAACAGATTTTAATTAACACCCATGATCAGATTGTAGGCCAAATTAATGGATTATCCGTAATTGAGTACCCAGGTTATCCAAAGGCAATTGGCGAACCTACACGTATAAGCTGCCTTATCCATAACGGTGATGGTGAAATCAATGATATTGAACGTAAAAATGACCTTGCAGGAAATATTCACTCTAAAGGGATGATGATAATGCACTCATTCATTACCGCCCAGTTTGCCCTAACGCACCCCTTCCCTTTTTCTGCGTCATTAGTTTTTGAACAATCCTATAATGAAGTGGATGGTGATAGTGCTTCGTTAGCAGGATTATCGGTGATTATTAGCGCTTTATCTGGCCAACCGATTGATCAACAACTCGCAGTTACTGGATCTGTTGATCAATTTGGTCATGTACAAGCCATTGGTGGGGTTAATGAAAAAATTGAGGGGTTCTTTGCTATCTGTCAGCATCAAGGTTTAACAGGTCAGCAAGGTGTGATTATTCCTGCCGCTAATCAGTACCATTTATGCTTAAGCGATGAAATAGTTACCGCTGTTAAAAATCAGCAATTCCATATTTGGGCCGTAGAAAACATAGCTGATGCATTATATTTATTAACCGGTATTCCTTATAAAGATGATAAAGCAATCAGCCTTTATAAATTAATTAAAGCCCGTATTGAGGCTATCACTAATGGTGATAAGCGTTCGTCTCGTTGGTTTGATAAATGGCGTAAATAGCATTGCAAAAGCATTTAATTAAGCTTACACTTGTAAGCTAATTTTTTATGACTTCAAATAATAAAAGGCTTTATATGACTTTTGAAAAAAAATCATCCTATACCAAAGAAGATTTAATTAAATCAGGTGATAATCAACTATTTGGTCATGATGGTCCGCCATTACCATCCGATCAAATGCTCATGATGGACCGTGTAATTGAAATGAATGAACATGGTGGTAAACATAATAAAGGGTATGTTGAGGCAGAACTTGATATTAATCCTGATCTATGGTTTTTTAAATGTCATTTTAAAAATGATCCGGTTATGCCTGGTTGCTTAGGACTTGATGCCATGTGGCAATTAGTAGGTTTCTATTTAGGTTGGTTAGGTGGCAAAGGAAAAGGCCGAGCATTAGGTGTCGGCGAAGTTAAATTTGCCGGACAAGTATTACCAACAGCTAAAAAAGTAACTTATAAAATCCATTTTAAACGCGTGATTAATCGCAAATTAATCATGGGAATTGCCGATGGTGAAGTATTTGTCGATGGTAAATTAATTTATCAAGCAACTGATCTAAAAGTTGGGTTATTCCAAGATACTACTTCATTTTAGACTAGTTCTTTACCATAGTGGGTATAAAAGCAAACCCACTATGTATTATTGGCTATCATTTGCTAATGCTATTGCTGATATCATATTTGTTTACTCATATTGTTCTTTAACCCCGCTATAATTTTAATTTCGACCTTATAATCATCATGCATTAAATTAGATTGCACAGTACATCGCACCGGTGCTCTTCCTTTCACAACCCATTCTTTCCACGCTTGATTCATGGCTGGCAAATCAGCTTTATCAACAATAAAAATTGTTGCATCAAGAATAAGATTTTTATCACTACCTACCCGTACTAACATCTTATCAATTTCAGTCAAGGCACTTTGCGTCTGGATGTAAGCATCATCCACTAAATTTATCGGTACACTGGTATAATATACAATACCATTGTAGATAACAGCTTCTGACCAACATTCCATCGGATCGATATATTCTATTGTCATCGTATTTCTTTATCCTTTATATTAAAGTGCTTGTATTTCATTAACTTACAAATAGATAAACATTTTTTGCTTGGCTAATTTTATTATAAATATTGTGAATATTGTGAATATTGTGAATATTGTGAATATTGTGAATATTGTGAATAACATAGTATATTTCCATTATCTTTTTAATAAAAATATCAAAAATTTAAACAAAAATAACCTAACCACAAATCAAATGATTATACAACCGCAACAAATCGTAAAGCTTTTATTATAAAAATGTCTACGCTGGTGGGTCAATGTCTATTGGTAATTGATAAAATTCAAGCGTTTCTTCTGCGCTTTGGTAAATATAGTTGATACCATCATGCCATGCTCCCAATACCATTCGTTTCACTTCTTTCGCATTTACGTTAAAAATATGAATTGCCGGTTTATGGGTGTGACCATGAATCATCATATCAGCTTGATACTGTTGTATCATTTCTACTACAGCTTGCTGATTAACATCCATGATGCGTTCAGATTTTCGATTATTATGCTGTTGGCTTTCACCTCGTAATTTAGTGGCGATTTTACGGCGCAAAAATAACGGAAGAGATAAAAACAGTTTCTGCAACCAGCGATTATGCATTTTCTTGCGAAATTTCTGATAATCTTGATCATCAGTACATAATAAATCGCCATGTAAAATTAATAATTTTGAATGCTGATTATTAATCAAATTAATATCTGGCAGAAGTTGCATTTGACAAGCTTGCGCAAACCTTTGCGCCAGCAAAAAATCACGATTACCATGTACAAAATAGACAGTAACGTTACGTTGTCTAAGGTGACAGAGTGCTGAAGCAATTTGCTGATGAAGTGGGGTCAATTCATCATCACCGATCCAATAATCAAATAAATCACCTAAAATATATAATTCACTATAAGCAGGTAAACTATCAATAAATTGTAAAAAGCCTGTAGTAATTACAGGCTCATGATCATTAAGATGAATATCGGCAATAAAAAAGCGTTGCATTACGAATATATTGCCTTTACTCAACCGTAACACGTTCAATGATAATGTCTTCTACCGGAACATCAGCATGCATACCATGGCGACCCGTTTTGACGGTTTTAATTTGATCGACCACATCCATACCATCAACAACTTTAGCAAACACACAATAACCATAGCCATTAGCATCCGCTGAACGGAAATTCAAATAATCATTATCCACCACATTGATAAAAAATTGCGCAGTGGCTGAATGAGGATCCATTGTCCGTGCCATTGCTAACGTACCACGTTGATTGGTCAAACCATTATTAGCTTCATTCTTTATTGCTGCTTTAGTGCGTTTTTGTTTCATACCAGGTTCAAAACCACCACCTTGAATCATAAAATTATTTATGACTCGATGAAAAATTGTATTGTTATAAAATCCATCCTGACAATATTCAATAAAATTTCTCACTGTTTCCGGTGCTTTATCGGCAAAAGTTTCAATTTTAATATCACCTTTATTGGTATGAAATATAATCATATAATGTTCCTTAATTACTTATCTTAATCTGCTTGCTGTGGCAGAAATCACTTCATGTTACTTATTTACTTTAAATGCCAAATTTTTCACAGGCTTGTAAGGTATTTTCTAATAATGTTGCCACTGTCATTGGTCCAACCCCTCCAGGTACGGGAGTAATAAATCCAGCGCGTTCGACAGCTTCACTAAATTCAACATCACCAACTATTTTACCATTATCCAAACGATTAATGCCAACATCTATCACAATCGCACCCGGTTTTATCCAATCACCCTTAACGAAATTAGCGATCCCAACTCCAGCAATTACAATATCTGCTCGGCGAACATGATCTGCTAAATCTTTAGTCCGACTATGGGTAATGGTGGTTGTACAACCTAACAGCAACAATTCTAATGCCATTGGTCTACCGACAATACTCGAAGCACCAACTACCACCGCATTAAGCCCAGACAAGTTAATACCCGTTGATTGAAGCATTGTGACAATACCATAAGGTGTACATGGTCTTAAAATTGGTTCTCGTTGTAATAAACGGCCTATGTTAAATGGATGAAAACCATCAACATCCTTTTTCGGATTGATTTGCTCAAGTACGCGTGTTTTATCAATATTATCCGGTAAAGGTAATTGAACTAAAATACCATCAACATCAGCTTGATGATTTAATTGATCAATGAGATTGAGTAATTCTTCGGTTGTTGATTCGGCAAATTCATAAGCAAATGAACGAAAACCGACTTCATCACATGCTTTTTGTTTATTTTGAACGTAGATCCTTGATGCCGGATTAGTACCAACCTGAATAACCGCTAATCCCGGTACTCGTAAACCGTGTTGTTTACGATTTGCTACTTGTATAGCAATGTTTGCTCTAATTTGTTGAGACAATAACTTCCCATCGATGATTTTAGCACTCATTCGCTTTTAAACTCCCCGATATAGTTCTTAAATTATAAAACGCCAATCATTTAGCTTGATTGAATCTTAACATGTCAATAATCGTTTTATTGTAACACGAAATAATGCCCAACATGAGTGCATGCAGCAACAAAAGTTAACGATATCATCATACTATTTAATATTGACCGAGTTGTAAAATCAATTGATTATATTTGTGATCAATTTGAGTGATAAGTTCACAGACGTGCGAATCAAATTTTTCCAGTTTAACTTTTTGCTCTTTCCATTCATTTTCAGCTATTGTTTTCACCGTTGAAAAATTTTTAAAAACATCAAAATGTAAAACACTATTACCCACTATTTTATAAATTCTTTTTTTCCCAAGCGCTTCACCATCTTTTTTAAAAGTGTTAAATGGTTGATAATAAAAATAGGTTACACCATCGCGGGTAATAATTGTATTTTGTAATAACTGCTTTACTTCGAAATATAAACCGTCTAAATTTTCTGCTAACTTACTTTTATTGCCTAAATTCTTGCGAATTGCTGTTTTAAAAGCACTACGAAGATTATCTAAATGTTGTTGTGATTGATATGCTAAATCGGGTAACTGTTGGCGAAGAAAAGCATGCAAATTTTTGGCTTGTTGTTGCACATTATTTCCGACTTTGCGTGGAGATCCATTCATATTAATCATACCATTAGCATCAATAATAATGTTTTTCATATTATTAACCAAGTGTGCTGAATTGTCGCTCACAACAATATCAAAAGCTGGCTTGATTGGACACTCTTTAGTTTTAGCATGAATGCTATTTGTCATTGACATAAGTAGTATTGATAAATTTAATAATAGTAATTTTTTTAACATAAAACATCCTTTCAGTGAATTTTTAAAATTAACGTTGCAATGGCACCTTGCTCATTAACACGATTATTCAGCACAATATTACCATTATGTAGCAATGCAACTTCTTTAACAAAAGCTAAACCCAGCCCACTACTTTTACCTTTATTTGGTCTTGGTAATGAATAAAACCGTTCATAAACATGTTCTAAAGCAAAATCAGGTATACCAATACCTGAATCAATCACTTTAATAGAATAATAACCATCATTAATCTCAGTATCGACCCTAATTGTACCACCACTAGGGGTAAAATCTAATGCATTGCTTAATAAATTCGATAATGCTTGAATCAAAAGAAATTTATCACCTTTTAATTTAATTACTACATTATGCTCAATAATTAAATTGACACCTTGTAATTGTGCATCTGCCATTTTACTCGATATCACGTCTTGAATAAGATTTTGCATTTGAATCGTTTGAAAATTTACACCTACACGACTTTCTAATCGAGCTAACTGTAACATTCGTTCAATCAAAATATTCATCCGCTCCGTTTGTTGTTCAATATTTGATAGAAAACGTTGCTGAGTGTGTTTAACTTCTTCGATATCTTTGGAAGTGTCCAGTTCTTTTTTAGTCGTATCCTGTAGAATTTCCGTTGCCGCCCGAATCGATGATAATGGACTCTTAATTTCATGCGCTAAGGTATGAACATATTTTTCAATATAATCTTTGCCATCCAATTTTAAACGCATGACTTCTAAAGCATGACCTAACATACTCAGTTCAGGCGAACTAAACTTAGGCAGATTAACCACTTCATGGTTGGATACTCGTTGGGCATAATCGACTAACTTTTTGATTGAACGATTAATCCACCAAATAATAAAAATACCAATTAATAATGCTGCAATAATCAATATAACACCACCAATAAGTATTCTTTTTTCCCCTTTAATGATAATACTGGACATACTTTGGTTAGGTTTTGCTACCGTTAAAACACCGACTAATTGACCATCAATTTTTATAGGTGCTGCAACATACATTATCGATGTTGTAGGATCCTCAGGTTTTTCGCGGGTTGTTCTAGCACCATATTTTCCACGCAACGTTAAATACACATCATTCCAACGAGAATAATCTTTACCTTCATCACGTTTATCAGAATCAAATATAACTATCCCGTTAATGTCAGTAATGTAAACCCGATAAGCCATTTTACTCTTAATAACCCCATCAATATTGATATTAAAAGGTAACTCATTAATATGTTCAAACGCACTACCTAAATGACTTTTTTTTATTTGATTAATGGAAGAAAGTTCTTGCGAAACAATGGAAGCTAATAATGTTGCGGTATCAATTAATAGACCTTCAGTAGCACGCCTAACTGTGGGTTTAACCTCTTTAACAAAAATGGTAAATACTAAATAACAAGCCAAAATAGCAACTAAAACATAGCCAAAAAGTAACTGCAAACCAATACGCATGAATCGTACCTTAATCAATTTTTAATGAATAACCCAAGCCATGGTGAGTTTGAATGGGTTGCTCGTCGGCGGAGTATACCATCGTTAATTTTTGTCTAATTGTTTTTATATGAGTATCAACAGTACGTTCCATAGAAGATAAATTATCCTGCCAAACAATATCCAGCAATTGTTTTCGGGAAAAAATTCGGTTAGGGGCTTTAATCATTGTTTTTAATAATGAATATTCATAACGGGTTAAAGAAAGTCTTTCATTATAATAATAAATAACCGAACCTTCTTCGTTTAACATAAATGGTCCTAAGGCAATATTGGCTATCGGAGGGGATTGCTTATGAAATCGACGCAATACCGTTTTAATTCGAGCTAAAACTTCTCTTAATGAAAAGGGTTTGACAATATAATCATCAGCGCCGATCTCAAGACCAATAATTCGATCTATCTCATCATCACGAGCAGTGAGGAAAATAATTGGGATATCATATTTTAATAAAACTTGTTTGGCTAATTCAAAACCAATAATATCAGGAAGTCCCACATCAAGGATCATTAAATTAGGTTGACTCGTACTCAATGCCTTTAGCATAAGCTCGCCTCTTTCAAACCATCGTACTTGATAGTGATTTTTTTCCAACATATAGATTAAAGAATCGGCAATATACGCTTCGTCTTCAACTAACCAAATACTTAACATCATTTTGTTTTTTTTATTTTAATAAAATTTTAACATAATTATATCGTAAACTGAGCAATTTAATAGTTTAAGTTATCCATTTTATTGAGTTTATTAATTTAATTTTGAACGCAATATTAAATTAGCGACTTAAAGTTAATAGCCAAAATCATAAAGCAATAATACTATATTTCAAGCTAAACTCACGTTATACTAAAACAATATCAACTAATTAATAAAATACTATGAACATACTGGTAACGGGTGGTTTAGGTTATATTGGCAGTCATACCTGCGTTAAGCTAATTGAGGCAGGTTTTACGCCTATCATCATTGATAATTTATATAATAGTAAAAAAAGTGTCTTAAATCGTATTGAACAATTAACCAATCAACAACCCATTTTTTATTATGGGGATGTCTGTGATAAAGAATTTTTAGCTTCAGTGTTTGCAAAGCATCAAATTGCCGCCGTCATCCATTTTGCTGGTCTTAAGGCTGTCGGCGAATCTGTTGTTAAACCATTAACATATTATGAAAAAAATGTTTATGGTTCGATCTGTTTAGCACAAGTTATGCAAGAATATCAGGTATATAATCTTATTTTTAGTTCTTCAGCAACCGTCTACGGTGAAAAAAATCCAACACCTTATCTGGAAACATTTCCGACTGGAAATATCACCAATCCATACGGTTGGAGTAAATATATGGTAGAGCAGATTTATCAAGATTTTGCTCATGCTTCGCCCCAATGGAGCATAACATTATTACGCTATTTTAATCCAGTAGGCGCCCACCCTTCTGGATTAATGGGTGAAGATCCACAAGGTATCCCGAATAATTTGATGCCTTATATCGCCCAAGTTGCTATTGGTAAGCGAGATAAATTATCTATTTATGGTAATGATTATCCCACTCAAGATGGTACGGGAGTAAGAGACTATATTCATGTAGAAGATTTAGCAGCAGGCCACGTTGTTGCCTTAAACAAAATGAATCAATCGGGCGTCCATATCTATAATTTAGGTGCTGGAATCGGCAGTAGTGTCTTCGATGTATTACACGCCTATGAAAAAGCTTGTGGTAAAAAATTAAGCTATCAAATTGTTGAACGGCGTGCGGGTGATATTGCTGCCTTTTGGGCAGATGCAAGCAAAGCAGAAAAAGAATTAAATTGGCGCACCCAATATAATCTACAAGACATGGCAAATGATAGCTGGAATTGGCAATCTAAAAATCCCAATGGCTATCCGGATGAATAAAAACTGAGCACATAATATTATCAATAAATGACGAGGTAGCGCATGTTCTACCTCGTTCAAAGTTAATTTTCACCTGCAATACTGTTTAAACTCAATTTGAAATTTATTATTTATTGACTATGACAAACATTATATTAGCTTCCACCTCCGCATCACGTAAAAAAATCTTGAAAAAATTAGCACTACCTTTCACATGTATTGCACCTACATGTGATGAAACACCCTTAGCACAAGAATCTGCTATAGATCTAGTATTAAGATTATCGCAAATTAAAGCCCAGTCCATTGCTAAAAAATATCCTGATGCGATTGTGATCGGTTCCGATCAAGTGGGTCTGTTAGACAGCAAAATTATTGGTAAACCGTATACTCGTGAGAAAGCTATTGCACAACTACTTGCCAGTAGTGGTAAAACTGTTAATTTCTATACCGGATTAAGCGTCATTCATCTTGCTAGCCAACAGAATATTACCACTTACGAACCCTTTAACGTCACTTTTCGACAATTATCTCTGGCGGAAATCACGGCTTATGTCGATAAAGATCAACCCTTTCAGTGTGCCGGAAGTTTTAAATGTGATGAACTAGGAATTACGCTTTTTGAAAAACTTGATGGTAACGATCTTAATGCTCTCGTTGGCTTGCCTTTAATTCAACTCAATCAAATTATGATTAGGATGGGCTTTAATCCTCTATTAATCAAATAATTTCTTTATTCGCCATAGCGTGTTTTAAATCGCATAAAAAAAGCTAATCTTTTTGCGAACAACATTTCTGGCTTAATGTGTAACAAAAATCAAAGAAATAGCTACCACCGTTTCTTTAACTTTTCATGTATTACGATTGAAGTATACACTATTTCTTTAACAATCGTTATCACATTAGCTAATAAGCTTATTTCTTAACAATATTCTGGCAAGGTTTATTCTCATAAACAGCTTGAATATTAGCTAACGTGGTTTCAGAGATATTTAGCAATGCTTCTTGGGTTAAAAACGCCTGATGACCTGTAAAAATTACATTATGACAAGATGATAAACGACGAAATACATCATCTTGAATCACATCATTGGATTTATCTTCAAAGAATAGATCACGTTCATTTTCATAAACATCCATTCCTAACGCACCAATCTTAGCTTGTTTTAATGCATCAATGGCTGCGGTTGCATCCAATAGACCTCCACGACTGGTATTAATAATCATTACACCCTTTTTCATTTTATTAAATGATTCAGCATTTAGTAGATGATAATTCTCCGGTGACATTGGACAGTGTAAAGTGATTACATCTGATTTCGCATACAGATCATCCAAACTGACATATTGTGCACCTAATTCCACAGCCGTATCACTTGGATAAGGGTCATAAGCCAATATTGTCATACCAAATCCTTTTAGGATACGGATCATAGCTAAACCAATTTTACCTGTTCCAATCACACCAGCAGTACGGTTATGCATATTAAAACCGGTTAAACCATCTAAAGAAAAGTTTGCATCACGCGTCCGTTGATAGGCTTTATGAGTACGACGATTAAGCGTCATCATTAACGCAACAGCATGTTCTGCCACTGCTTCTGGGGAGTAAGCCGGCACTCGTACAACCGTAATCCCTAATTTTGCAGCTTCATCCAAATCAACATTATCAAAGCCAGCACAACGTAACGCTAGGATCTTTACTCCGATTGACGATAATTCTCGCAGCGCTTTTTTATCAGCTTCATCATTAACAAATATACAAACCGCATCAAAACCTTTCGCAGTAACCGCTGTTTTACAACTAAATTTATGTTCATAATATTCAAGATCGAAACCAAAACTCTGATTAGCTAACTCTAAATGTTCACGGTCATAATGTTTACTACTAAAAACCGCGATTTTCAATTTATCTTTCATAAAACCTTACTCCTTATAAGGGCTTAAGTACTAAATTTTATTAATTATTAGCATAATCCGTAATAAAGATAAAGCAATAACAGCTATCGTTAATAACTTAGCGAACGGTGGAAATTCACTGTAACATCCTTAGTAATCCCATCATTTTAGATTAAAAACTAGCAGATTTAACTCCTACATAATCGAGTTGTTCTCTTCTTGCTTTAATAAGTAACGACTTTTAAAACAGATTTTAGAAAAATGAAATATCATGCTATGATGACCAAAATTTTTTAATCCGCGAAATAGAAATACTGTATCATTAATGAATTATTCCAAGCCCTCATCGTTTTTCAATAAAAAATTTTTATTGTGTATTTACACGGGATTTTGTTCTGGGCTACCACTTTATTTTATTTTACAATTAATTCCGGCTTGGCTACGTATTAATCAAGTTGATTTAAAAACCATTGGATTTATTGCCCTAACACAGCTCCCATATACATTAAAATTTTTATGGTCACCACTGCTAGACAAAATATCACCTTTCGCTCTAGGGTATCGAAAAGGTTGGTTATTGGTTACGCAGATTGGTCTATTATTAATTTTGCCGGCTTTTGGAATATTTAATCCAAATGCTGAAATCAATATCATTATTTCATTGAGTTTAATTACTGCATTTTTATCAGCAACACAAGATATTGCCGTTGATGCATATCGACGAGAAATTCTTACTGATGAACAACTTGGTTTTGGTAACAGCATTCACACCAATGCTTACCGTATTGCGGGACTAATACCGGGTGGTTTATCATTAATTATTGCCAAATTCCTACCATGGTCTGAGGTCTATCTTTTCACTGCTGCGTTTATGATACCGGTCATCATTATCACACTATTTATTAAAGAACCGATTCATCATTTTAAAAAGCAGCAACAAAAATCATTATTTAAACATGCAATTCAAGATTTCTTTGATCGTAATACTTTACAATATAGTATCTTGATAATCTTATTTATCATTTGGTATAAACTAGGCGACAACCTAGCCACTGCATTAG
This sequence comes from Frischella japonica, assembly GCF_014489845.1. GTDB lineage: Bacteria > Pseudomonadota > Gammaproteobacteria > Enterobacterales > Orbaceae > Frischella > Frischella japonica. The sequence goes on along the minus strand of NZ_JABURY010000006.1, from coordinate 383,679 downwards.
CATCACCTTTCTATGTAGATATGAATTTTGATACGTTGCAAATTGGTACTATCACCAAAAATGCAGGTTTATGGCCGAGTCTTTTCGGTGCTTTTGCTGGCGGTATATTGATTGCTAAATTAGGATTGAATCGGGCATTATGGATTTCCGGTTTAGTACAAATGCTATCGATATTAGGTTTTGTATGGCTGAGTAGTAAAGGTCCATTTGCTACGATTGGCATTTATGAACTAACGATGCTCGCAATGGTTATCAGCTTTGAATCAATCGGCGTCGGAATGGGCAGTGCTGCATTGGTTACCTATATTTCTAAGAATACCAATCCGCAATTTACCGCCACGCAATTTGCATTATTGACAGGCCTTACGGCTATACCCAGAACATTTATCAATGCAACATCTGGCATATTGTCTGAAGGCCTAGGTTGGACTAACTATTTCTGGTTATGCTTTATTTTAGCATTCCCTGGAATGGTTTTATTACTTAAAGTCGCACCGTGGAACATAGAAAAATAATTTTTGGAGAGTATATGGATAAATTAACTCAGGCCTTTCATTTTCGCCATGCTTGTAAACTATTTGATGAAACAAAAAAAATACCATCAGATGATTTGAATTACATCCTTGAGGCAGGAAGAACATCACCATCATCATTTGGTTTAGAGCCTTGGCATTTCGTTGTAGTTAAAGATGATTTGCTTAAAGCGGAACTAAAATTAGCATGCTTTAACCAAGAGCAGGTTACCAGCTGCTCACATCTAGTAATTGTTTTACACCGCAAAGCAGGACAGTTCACCATGCAAAGTGAATATCTGCGCCAAACAGAACAGAGAAGCTTAACAAGTGATGCGACAAGTTATGATTTAGATGTTGCTTGCCAATATTTTATTAATTATGCCAACTTTTTATTAGCACAGGGAACCAATCTAGATCATTGGTCTGAAATGCAAGGATACATCGCCAGTGCAAATATGTTAACCGCAGCAGCATATCAAGGCATTGATTCTTGTACTATTGGAGGTTTCGAGCCAGATAAAGTTATTCAAATACTCGAAAAAGCCACACCTCAGTTTAGTCGCAACAATTTTGGTATTACACTATGTTTAGCATTTGGTTATCGCAAAAATCCACAGCCAAAACAAATACGCTGGTCCATGGACGATATTACCACGTTTTTATAAAAAAAGGCCCGCAAAAAAGCGGGCTAATAAGGGATTGAAGGATAAATGAAAAAATTCGTTCACTAAAAACTAACGCAATGAACGATAAAGATTCTCAGCATCATCAGATGCTGAATCCATGATAAACGATACCCCTGATAAAATATCAATAACTTGTAAATCATCAGAGCTATCACGTGCAGAATCTAAAATCTGCTGTGCCCAATTAATCTTACGCAAAACAGATTCGAGCTTTTCCTTAGTGAAATTTTCTTTCATAAGTACACATCTCCTCAATAGAAACAAACACAAACCGATTAACGGTTCGAGGTTATTATGAAGGTAATTATTTGTTTTTCAAGGGAAAAACATATTTTAACAATTTTTTTACAAAAAACATATTATTTAAAAACCAAAAATACAAAAAATTAATAGTCAGCATTAGGGAAATACAATTTTCGAGATAAATATCCACTCACTGCAACGTTAAACTTTGTGAAACAGGGAGCTAAATAAATCACCGCACAACTTGTTTGCCCTTTTTAATTAAAGGGAAAATATATCACTAAATGTGCTCAGGCGATCTAAAGTTTTTAAACGAAAACCCCAGTTCCTGCCTACTGCTGCGTAGCGTAGAATTAGTCGTTATTTTTATTTATTTAAATATATTATTGAATAATTTTATATTTATTAACTTTGATTGGCACTTTACAAAGGGCTGATGACTTTCCAAGGTTATATGTCACACATGAATGTGTGACATACCTGTGCTTTGCCAGCAGCAAATTATGCGCGATACATTAAAATTTGACAAAGACGGAAGGTCCAACGGCGTCCTTAATGCTAGCAATAAGCATCGCGGAATCAGCAGTGTTAGATTCTGGCACAACAAAAATTTTAAATATTACATTTTCACAATTTATGTCCAAAACAATCGTCACAATTTAACAAACAAGGTTCTATTTTAATTTTTTAGCTACAAATAAATTCGAAGCAACAATTGCGATTAATATGATCAAAACACCTAACCACTGGCTGGCATTGACTGATTCGTTTAAATAAAAATAAGAAGCCAATACCGCAACTGGTAATTCGACCGCAGTTAATATTGCACTGACCGAAATACCGACTTTAGGGATCCCAATTGCAAATAAAAACGGCGGGATCACGGTGCCTAATAATGCGAGTAATAAACCCCATTGATATAGTTTTTCATCCCAAGCAAATTGCAATAAAAATATAGGTGGAAAAATAATAAATCCTAAAATACATGCTCCGGTAATCATCAAAGCACTCTTTTTTAGCGTAGGCAAGTCAACACCCACTCGGTTACTGGTAATAATGAATAAAGTATAAGTAATCGCAGCTAAAAAACCGAATATATATCCTTTTATGTTAAGAGTTATATTTTGATTAAATATACCAGCCGCAAAGATACTACCACCAATAATCATTACCACGGCAATGATTTGTGGTAATGAGGGTTTATTTCTGAAGCGTAGATAATCCACAATTACACTTATCCATAAATATTGCATTAATAGGATAATAGCAATTGATGCAGGAACCAATTGAACACACTGATAATAGAAAATGGCGACTAAACATGGAAAAATGCCCGCTAAACAGACTTGCCAATTTTTGGTTGTTTGCTGCTTTACAGTCAATGCTAAAGATGAATGTCTAAAAAATTTATAAACAATGTATAAAATCCATAACATTAACATACCAAATAAATTTTGAACACCGGTTACTTGACCTAATGTATAACCAGCTTTGTAGGCGGTCTTAACGATTGATGATAATACTCCAAAACTACATGCACCTAAAAAAACAAGTGCACCGCCCCAAAAACGTTGTTTCATACTTTATACCTACTATTTAAACTATTTTTACCGGATTAACCGCTAAAAAATCAATTCAATTATGATGCTAATTAAAAAAATTAAATAAAAATTACACGATAAAAGTGATATTGACATTAAGCTATTCAATCGAAATAAAGTTAACGGGTACGCTATTATTACAATGCTATCCCGATTTTTAACCGCAAAACGTTAATATCAGTATTGTTACAATACCGATATTAACGTTAAATAAAAAAATATATTTAATTTGTGATGTTATATAGCGTTAGAATTGGATTTATAATGAAATGTAAAACAGAAAACTACCGCTAAGGCTAACGAATAACCTGCAAAAATCAGCCAAATTGTATGCCAATCTTTTATTCCATCATGGGTAAATATATCAACCACTTTACCGCTGACGATAGCACCTATCATCGCACCAATACCGTTAACGATAGTCATATACAAACCTTGCGCACTCGAGCGAATGGTTGGTGATACCTCTTTTTCAATAAAAATCGATCCAGAAATATTAAAAAAGTCAAAAGCACAGCCGTAAACAATCATGGATAGTATAAGTAAGCCAAATCCAATTGGTGAAGGATCGCCAAAAGCAAATAAACCAAATCGCAACGTCCATGCTAACATACTGATAATCATCACTTTCTTAATACCGAAACGTTGTAAAAAGAAAGGAATAACTAAAATAAATCCTATTTCAGCCATTTGCGATACCGAGAGTAAAATTGCTGAATATTGAACAACTAAACTATCTTGATAAGCTGGGTTAGAACCAAAATCGCGTAAGAACGTACCACCAAACGTATTGGTAATTTGTAAAACCGCACCCAGTAACATAGCAAATAAAAAGAATACGGCCATTGTTGGTTTTTTGAATAACACAAAGGCATCAAGTCCTAACGAAGTGATCCATGACTGACTTGGTTTTTTCGCTAAAGGCACAACAGGAAGCGTCGCTGAATAAATCACCAGCACTAGTGATGCTGCTGATGCCATATATAATTGAACTTTACTAAGTTCAAATTTCATAAGGCTAATTATCCACATTGCTATAATGAAACCTACAGTACCAAAAACCCGAATTTTAGGAAATACGGCTACTGTATCTAATTTTTCTTTGGCTAATGTAATATAACTGATCGAATTCGATAATGCGATTGTTGGCATAAATACCATCATATTTACTAGCATTACTAAAAACATAATCTGTGAATCGGTGACTGATGCCGCATAAAACAATGATATGGCACCAATTAAATGACATAACATATAGAGATATTTAGCAGGTATAAACTTATCAGCAATAATACCAATGATTAATGGAGCAAATATTGCAGCCATTCCTTTTGAACTAAACACTAAGCCAACTTCAGTTCCTGAAAAGCCTAATGTTTTATTCATATAAGCTCCCAGTGTTATCAGCCAACATCCCCAAATAAAATACTGTAAAAATAACATGACTTTTAAGCGGCACTTAATATCCATTATTCTATCCTAGCTGTTATTATATTTTTTGTTGATATTTCCGTGATAGAAATATCAACATAGCAATAATTGACATTAAAATTTAGCAATTGTTTGGGTAACAAGTTTTAAGAATGTCGATTTGACTCTTTCCGCCGTTTCGATCACTTCTTCATGACCTAATGGTTGATCTAAAATGCCACAAGCCATATTAGTTAAACAAGAAATTCCCACCGTTTCAATACCAGAATGGCGGGCAATAATGGCCTCAGGTACGGTCGACATACCAACCGCATCAGCACCAAGAACACGTATCATACGTACTTCGGCCGGAGTTTCGTAAGTAGGACCAGTCCACCAAGCATAAACACCATGGCGTAAGGTGATATGCATTTCTTTAGCTACATCTGCCACAATCGATCGTAATTTTTTGCTATAAACTTCGCTAACATCTAAAAAACGAACGCCAAGTTCTGGATTATTTGGTCCGATAAGTGGGTTATTCGCTGTTAAATTGATATGATCGGTAATTAACATTAAGTCACCTGGCGCAAATTCAGTATTCACTGCCCCACATGCATTGGTTATGATAAGTTTTTCAACACCAAGCATTTTCATTACTCGTACAGGGAACGTAACCTGATCCAAAGTAAATCCTTCGTAATAATGAAAACGACCTTTCATGGCAACAACTTTTTTACCGGCGATTTCACCAATGACTAATTCATTAGCATGCCCCACGGCAGCAGATTGGGCAAAATGAGGAATATTATCGTAAGGAATACGAACAGCATTTTCTAAGGTATCGGCAAAAGGACCAAGACCTGATCCCAATATAATACCAATACTAGGTTTAATATCAGTTAATTTTTGTATATAGTTGACCGCTTCTTGAATATCATTGGTCTTATGCATGGTGTAATTCCTCAAATTATAAAGTTAATTGTAAACAAGACAATTTTCGCTGCAAATTATGGCAGAAAAAAATGCATAACAAAACATTATCTTGTAAAAAACACCAAACTTAATTAATTTTTACTTAGTAAGAGGCAATATTGGGAGATATACATATTGATTACCTAATGTAAGTAACAATAATTACTTTCAATCATTGACGATTGGTGCATAGATATCAAAACGATGACTCTTCGTTTTGATTGAGGAAACAGGTTTTTGCTTATCTAAGTAATCCGCATAATCAGGACGTTTAACCACTACCCGTTTTTTAGCTATATGTCGTGCCAAAGACAATAATCCGTCAGCATCATTATCACTGCCAACCAAATGTTGGAAAACTCGCATCTCTTTTTTAACTAACGCTGTTTTTTGACGATGAGGAAACATAGGGTCTAAATACACAACATCCACTTTTTCAGGCATATTAGTTAGACTATTTAAAATATTATTGTGAAATAACGTCAATAGCTGTTGTAATCTTTCTCCGATTTCATGGTCAAGATAAGCACGTTTTAAACCATCATCTAGCAATGCAACCACTACCGGATGACGTTCAAACATAGTCACATGACAGCCAATAGCGGCTAATACAAAAGCATCTCGCCCAAGTCCAGCGGTAGCATCAAGCACCGTTGGTAAATAATCGCCTTTGATACCAACCGCTTTGGCAATGGCCTCCCCCCTACCACCACCATAGCGCCGGCGATGGGCTGATGCGCCACCAATAAAATCAACGAAAATACCACCTAATTTTGGTTCATCAATTTTAAATAACGTTAAATAACCATTATCATTTGATAATTTAAAAATCTTATCAAGCTGATGTTCAGCCAACCAATGATTAGCTTGTTCAAACAAGTTCATGAATCAAAAGAGTCCTTAATTACTATTCAATTAGGCTTTAATGCCATAATGATGTAATAGTGCATCAAGTTTAGGCTCTCGACCGCGGAAGTTTTTAAATAACACCATCGGCTCATCACTACCACCTTGCGATAAAATATGATCAAGGAAGTCATTTCCCGTTTTAACATTAAAAATACCTTCTTCTTCAAAACGGGAAAACGCATCGGCAGATAAAACTTCAGCCCATAAGTAGCTATAGTAACCAGCAGCATAACCACCTGCAAATATATGATTAAAGGCATGTGGAAATCGTCCCCATTCAACTGTTGGTGTCACGGCAACAAGTTTTCGAACCTGCTGTAACGTTTCCATAATTAATGCCCCTTGTTGAGGTGAATATTCTGCATGTAAACGGAAATCAAATAAGCCAAATTCTAATTGCCGTAAAATAAATAGCGCAGCCTGAAAATTCTTAGCATCCAACATTTTATTTAGCATATCATTAGGTAAAGGTTTACCTGTCTGATAATGTCCTGAAATAAAGGCTAAAGCTTCGGGCTGCCAACACCAATTTTCTAAAAATTGACTTGGTAACTCCACCGCATCCCATGGCACACCATTGATGCCAGCAACTGAAGAGGTTTCGATTTCGGTTAGCATATGGTGTAAACCATGACCAAACTCATGGAATAAAGTAGTCACTTCATTATGGGTAAATAATGCTGGCTTATCATCAACGGGGCGATTAAAATTACAGGTTAAATAAGCAACCGGTTTTTGTAAATGTCCATCGGCAAATCGCATCTGACCAATATAATCATCCATCCATGCACCACCACGCTTATTTTCACGAGCGTATAAGTCTAAGTAAAAACTCGCTTTATATTGACCTTGTTTATCAAATAGATCAAAGAAACGTACTTCAGGAGACCATACTTCAACGCCTTTACGTTCTTTAACGGTAATGCCAAATATACGGTTAACCACCTCGAATAAGCCACTAATAACACGCTCTTCTGGAAAATAAGGGCGCAATTCCTCATCATTTATTGTATATAAGAATTGTTTCTGCTTTTCGCTATAATAACTGATATCCCACGGTTGAATATCACTGGCACCAAAAAACTCATAAGCATAACGTTTAAGCTGGACTAATTCTTCTTCGCCTTGAGGCTTGGCTTTTTCGGCTAAATCGGTTAAGAAAGCAAGCACTTGCTCTGGTCGCTTCGCCATTTTAGTGGCTAAAGATTTATGAGCATAGCTGTCAAATCCCAATAATTGAGCTAATTCATGACGTAACGCTAAAATTTGTTTTATATTATCGGTATTGTCCCATTTATTAGCATTTGGTCCTTGATCTGAAGCGCGTGTAGTATAAGCGTAATACATTTCATAGCGCAAATCCCGGTTATCACAATACATCATCACCGGTATATAGCTTGGCATATCTAATGTCAGTAACCAACCTTCTTGACCTTTAGCTGACGCTTGAGCTTTGGCAGCTGCTAATGCATTTTCTGGTAAGCCAGCTAGTTCATCAGGATTAGTGATCAATTTAGTCCACCCCATTGTGGCATCCAACACATTATTGCTATAGTTTGAAGATAATTCTGATAGTTTAGCGACAATTTCACCATAGCGTTTTTGTTGTGCTTCAGGTAGACCAATACCCGATAATTTAAATTGGAGTAAAGCATCGTTAATAGCTTTCTTTTGCGCCTTGGTTAATTGATTAAATTCCACGCTAGATTTTAATGTTTTATAAGCTTGATAAAGCCCCTTATGTTGACCAAGCCAAGTACTATACTCGGATAATAAAGGTAAACACGTTTCATAAGCTTCTCGCAGTTCTGGGCTATTTTTAACAGAATTTAAATGACTGACTGGCGACCAAACTCGATTAAATTTTTCCTCGGCTTCATCAATGGGTTGAATCAGATTATTCCACGTATAATGATCTTGATTTACTACACGTTCAATTACCTCACGGCAATCACTAATCGTCTGTTTAACAGCCGGCACAACATGTTCAGGTTTAATTTTAGAAAACAACGGCAATTCTGATTGGATTAATAATGGGTTTGTCATGACAATACCTTTATAAAGTATTTTAAAAAGATTACCCTATTATATTGGCTTAAATTTTATAAATTCAAGGGAAATAACAATAATTAATCATTGCAATAATTTATAACGTTCAACGCCATTCTTTTCCTTAGACATAGAAAATAAAATCTATGTTAAATTTTACTTATAACATATTGATTTAATAAATTTATCAAGAGTCATGATAATAATTATGGTTTCATTATGAAATGATATCATCTTGTTCATAAAAAATTGAACCCATCTAATAAAAATTTCCATGTAATCACATATAAACATAAATCTTTTTTACGCAATAATACGATGGAATATAAAAACCCATCGTTAATAAATTATTACTATATAATTACGATTATCGAGAGGCTATATTTTACTACAAAATAATTTAAATCTTGTATTTTACAGTTTTTCTGTTTATATGTTCCAACAATTTGAAAAAATTGATTAAAATTAGAATCCAGATCGCAAAATTATAACCTTGAAAGTAAATTCACTAGCTAACAGTAAACTTACTGCTAAAATGTGTTATATTTTTAAAATACCTTATTTATGGCAAAATATGGAAATAAAATTCGGCAAAAATGATAAAAAGTTTATTGAAGGCACTGAGGATGTCTTTAATATCATGCAAAAAGTATTATTACGTGATGATAAAATCGATAGAGATAAAGAACATTTTTGGATTCTTGGTCTGAATGAAGCAGGATTTATTCTTTATATTGAACTAATTGCTCTAGGTAGTGTACGTGAAGTTCCCGTTGAGCCAATGAATGTGTTTCGGGTTGCGATCATGAAAAATGCAACGCGCCTTATTGCGGTACATAATCATCCATCGGGTCGTTTAACACCTTCCAATGAAGACAGAGATATTACAGATCGCCTTATTCAGGTTGGTAAAATATTAAATATAGCGTTAGTCGATCATTTGATAATTACCCCCGAAAACTATCTGAGTTTTCGACAGATACAATTAATGACAGAATTAGAAAAAAGTTTAAAATATGTACCAAATTACCAAATCGCTAAACAAATCCGAAAACAAGAACAAGCGATAGCAAAACAAAAATTAGCAGTCGAAAAAGATAAAACTAAAGCAGCTAAGGAAGCGGAAAAACGAGCTAAAACCCAAACGACTTTATTAGCAATAGAATTAATTAATAAAGCTGTCGATCAGGAAACGATTGCCAAAATACTGAATATTACAGTAAAACAATTAGAAAAAATACTCAAAGTTACGCCTATATAATAATGAAAACTATATGTATGTTTGATTAAACATAAGAAAAAAGAATAGGATATCAAAATGGATGGAAAAAATATTGACAAAAGAATTCGGCAACTCAAAAAAATCACGCTTAAAGATGGTAAAGCGAGTTACGCACAGGCCCAATCCGAATTGGGTGTCATTTATTACTTTGATAAAGAAGATATCGGACGAGCAGAAAAATATTTTTTAAGCATTAGCAAAGATGATAATGCTAAAGCCTTTGCAAGAGCGCAATTTAATTTAGGAAATATTTATCGAGTTGAAGAAAATAACTTTGATAAAGCAGAATCACATTATTTAAACATAGAAAAAAAAGATAATGCTAAAATATATGCGCAAGCACAGTTTAATTTAGGTAAAATTTACCAGTTTGAGAAAAAAAATCTTGAACTTGCCGAACGCTATTATTTGAATATTAATAAAACCGACTATGCCGAAGCTTATATCAGAGCACAATATAATTTAGCTGAAATTTACCAACTGGAAAAAAATAATCTTGAACTTGCCGAACGCTATTACTTAAAAATAAAGAAAAGCGATAACACACAAACTTATGCCAAAGCACAATTTAATTTAGCTGAAATTTATCAACATGAGAAAAACAACCTTGAATTAGCCGAACAGCATTATTTGAACATAAAGAAAGAAAATGACCTTGAATATTATACTAAAGCACAATTTAGTCTAGGTGAGATTTATCAACTGGAAAAAAATAATCTTGCAATGGCTGAAAAATATTATTCATGCGTGATTAAAGAGGGCGATCCAGAACTTTATGCAAAGGCTCAATTCAATTTAGCACAAATTTGTCTTAATGAGAAAAAAAATTTTCAGCAGGCGGAGCAGCACTATTTAAATATAAGTCAAACAGATGATCCTGAAGCATATGCGTTGGCACAACTAAATTTAGCAGAAATTTATCAATTTGATAAAAAAGATCCTAAACAAGCCGAATTACATTATTTAAATATTAAAAGAGCTGATAATGCTGAAACCTTTGCTAAGGCTCAAATCTACCTAGGGTTTATATACCAATTTGAGAAAAATAATTTTGAACAAGCTAAACGTTATTATTTAAATGTTGAAAAATATGATGACCGCGAAGCTTATGCAAAAGCGCAATTTAATTTGGGTTATATTGAGCAATTTCAAAAAAATAATCTTGAATATGCCGAATTTCATTATTTAAATGTTGCCAAAAATGATGATAGTGAAGCTTATGCAAAAGCACAATTCAACTTAGGTTATATTTATCAGTTTGAAAAAAATGATCTTGAACGAGCGCAATACCATTATTCAAGTGTAACGCAAAATGATGAACCGCAAGCTTATGCAAAATCACAATTTAATTTAGGTATGATATATCAAAATGATAGGAAAGATTTGGCACAAGCTAAACGTCATTATTTAAATGTGGCTCAGCAAGATGATCCTAAAGCCTATACTAAAGCACAATTCGAATTAGCTCAGTTTTATTTTAATGAAGCCGATTATGAGCAAGCTGAAATACACTATCTCAATATAGATCAAACTTATGATCCTAAAATATATATTCAAGCACAATTTAATTTAGGTCAAATCTACCAATTCGAAAAGAATGATTTAGAGCTAGCCCAACAACATTACTTAAATATTGAAAATGGCGTTGATCCGTTAATTTATACTCAAGCACAATTTAATTTGGGCCAAATTTATCAATTTGACAAAAAAAATGTTGCGCTTGCGCTACAACATTACTTAAACATTGATAAAAGTAACGCCTTGATTTACTCCCAAGCACAACTAAATTTAGGTTATATTTTTCAAATAGAGGAAAAAAATCTCGATCAAGCAGAACAGCATTACTTAAACATTGACAAAAATGCTAATAAACAGGCCTTTGAATTAGCTCAATTTTTGTTGGGTGTCATTTATCAAGATAATAAAAATAATCTGCCACAAGCGAGTAAATTTTTTTTAGAATGTTGTCAAAGTGAAGATCAATATCTATTTAGTTATATTAATTGCCGATTAGGAGATTGTGTCTATTTTAATAAAAATGTTGTTACTGATTTGAAATCTGCCGAATACTATTATCAGAGCATTCCCTATTCTAATGCCGCATTTCACGGATATTTAACAGCGCAAATTATGTTAGAAGTGATTAAACATAAATCTCAAACTATTTTTGAAGATAAATCTCAACGTGATGAGTTTCTAATCAAACCACTTACTAAAATCAGACAACTGACTTTAGATATTCAACAACAGCTATTGGTTAATTTTAGTTTGGACAAATCGAAAAATGCCCAAGTCATACAACCTGAACGCCAAGTAGCGCATTATACCCGTCCAGATGTATTATTTAGTTTATTAAAACAGCCGAGTGATTTTCGCTTAAATGTGGTTGATTTTATGAGTGATCCAACAGAAAACCGACTTCTCACTAACTGGTTAAATGTTAAAACGGATCCTAATGCTGAAATCAAAAGTTTTCTAGCCAGTTTTTCATTTAATCATAACTCATTAAATCAATTTCGGATTTATGGTAATGAAAATAACATTAATGGTTCTAGTGTTAGTATCATACTTAAGCCGGATTTTTTTGCCAACAATATCGTCAAAGAAATTAATCCCGAAGATTTTTGTCACTTAAGCCAAAATATATCTGCGCTATGTGCAAAAACCACAATGATTACGAATCAAACACCAGATAAAAGCCTCAATATAATAAAAGACAATATTCTTGATACTTTACCATTATTCCGCTGTCTTTATTTTGATCCAAATAATGGTTATCTCAGTATTGCCAAACGAAATAAATTTTCATTTTACATGGAATATCAAGGCTATACGCCAGATGAAATCGACGAAAAATGGCGTCATTATATTCAGGTATTAGATGAAGAAAATAAAATTGCTACGATTCGCAAAAAATTAGAAAAAATTAAAAAAATAATAGATAAAATGAACTCATCGAAGAAATTAAAACAATTGACCAATTTAGATCAACTTATCACCTTGGCTCTCTTACCGATTACTAGCCTAATCAAACATGCCGCATTTGAAGATGAGGATGAATGTCGAGCTATGTATATCACCCATATTGCTGATGAAAAAATTCAAGCACCAAATGAATATGGATTAGCAGATAGCCTATTTATTAATTATGGTAAAGTGGAAGAGTTTATTGCCAAAGTTTATTTAGGGCCACAATGTCAGCCTCACCATAAATTATGGATCACCAACCATTTTAGGAAATCGAAACATAGCAATTCTATGATTAAGGTAGTTCAATCGGAAATGCCATTACGTTAATCTCATAATAATAACAGGGCGATAGTTAATGCGCCCTGTTAAAATATAAATTTAATGATTAACTAATAAATTAATATAGTAAAGTATATAATTTGCGACGATAACTGGCCGCAAGTGGATTACTCGTACCAAGTGCAGCGAGCATATCCAGTAAGGTTTTTTTAAGTTGACCATCGCCCGCATTAAGATCGTTACTTAATGGCTTAAATACTAATTCTAACGCTTCCTCTTGTCGACCAACTTGCATAAATTGAGTGGCTAATTGCGTCAAAAGTTCGATATTATTAGGATCTTGTTGTAAGGCCGCTTGTAATTGCTGAATTTCTGGTGAATTAGCAGCTTGTTCCAGTAATTCAATTTCCGCAATCAAACCATGATAGGTTGAATCTTGGTCTTGTAATGGGATCGTTATTAAAGTTGCTTTGGCGTCATCAAGTTGTTTTAACTCTATTTGTGCTTTAGCTAATAAAAAAGCAATATCACTGCGTGATTTACCTAAATGATCAGTCAGATTTTGCCAAGCTTTTTTCAGTAATGGTAAAGCATCCGCGTAATTTTGTGCTTCAATTAATTGCTTAGCTTCAATCAGTTTCAATTCATCTTCATTTGGTAACACCTTGTCTAATAGAGTTTTAATTGTAGCCTCAGGTTGCGGCCCCTGAAATCCGTCCACCGGTTGTCCATCTTGAAACAAATAGACGGTTGGGATTGCACGCAATCCGAATTGCGCTGCCAGCATTTGCTCTTGATCGCAGTTTAGTTTTGCCAAAATAAAGCGACCTTGATATTCTTTTGCAATACGTTCAAGCGTAGCTGTTAGTTCTTGACACTGATTACTACGCTCAGACCAAAAATAAAACATTACTGGTAGTTCAGTTGATTGTTGCAAAATTTGTTGAATATTTTGCTCGTTAACTTCGAAAATGAATGAGGTTTGCATCGTTTTTTCCATCAATAATTAAACACTATTTCGTCACTAAGATTTTATCCATTAGTTTATCAGGTAGTACACGTTTAGCAATGGCAGCTAATTTTGTTACTATTGTGACCCGATAACGAACTTTAGGCGATCGGCTTTCCAGAGCATGATAAAGTTTAGGTAAGATTGCTTCTGGTGATAAAGTGAATCGTTTTGCAATTGGCGGATTATTCACAGTATGATTATGTTCTACTTGTTGAACATTAGCTTTAAAATCAGTCGTTAACGGGCCCGGCTCAATTAAACACACTTTCACATTATTTGAGGCCAATTCTAAACGCATTACATCTGACCAAGCTTCTAAGGCATATTTACTAGCACTGTAGGCGCCTCGCCTAGGAGTAGCAATAAAGCCAACAATTGAGCTAGTTTGAATAATACGCCCACCTCCATGTGCCTCAATGGCCGGTAAAAGTAATTGTGTTAATTGGTGTACCGCAAAAAAATTAGTTGAAAATTGTTGTTCCAACTGTTGTCGACTGATTGCTGATAATTTACCATAAACACCATAACCTGCATTATTGAATAACGCATACAGATTATTATCCGTTAAGGCTAATACTTGTTGGGCGGCTTGTGTGACCGACTGAGGATCATCTAAATCTAGCAAAACCGATTCAAATCCTAAAGCTACCAAGCGTTCAACATCGTGCGGTTTACGGCAAGATGTAATAACGCGGTAACCTCTGGCTTTTAATGCATTAGCGGCTAAAAAACCTATGCCACTGGAGCAACCGGTTATAAAAATGGATTTCATGATTGAATATTCCTTCATTTAATTAAGCGTATCAATCAGCTTTCATATTGTAAATTTGTAATTAACTGCTTATCATAACATAACCAATTATTTAATAATATTTTCTCATTACGAAAAAGGTTAATATGAAAATTGCAATTATTGCTGCAATGGCAGAAGAAGTCGCTATTTTGAAAACCAAAATTATCGACTGCCAAATCGAAAATATTCAAGGTTTTGAATTCTTAACCGGTCAAATTCAAGGCTGTGATATAGTATTATTACAAAGTGGTATCGGTAAAGTTGCTGCTGCTACGGCAACCACTTTATTATTAGATCGTTACGAAGTCGATGCTGTGATTAATACAGGCTCAGCAGGTGGTACTGATCGACGTCTTAAAATTGGTGATGTTGTGGTTTCTACCCAAGCAGCTTATCATGATGTTAACTTAACCCCATTTGGCTACAAGCCCGGACAAATGGCTGGTTGCCCCATTACCTTTACTACTGATGATAACTTACGTCATATCGCTAAACAAGCGATTGAAGCACAAGGTGTAAATGCTGTTGAAGGAATGATTGCCAGTGGCGACAGTTTTATTAATGGTGAGCAAGCAATAGCAACAATCAAAAATCTATTCCCTGAAACTATCGCCGTTGAAATGGAAGCAGCTGCCATTGCGCATGTGTGTTGGTTATTTTCGATTCCTTTCATTGTGGTAAGAGCCATTTCTGATAATGGTGATAAAGCCTCAGCGGTAAACTTTGAAGAATTTTTACCTCTCGCTGCTAAACAATCCTCTTTGATTGTTGAAACAATGTTACAACATCTAGCCGAAAAATAATGATTGTTTGATAATATGAATTATATTTTTTGGTGTGATATTTTAGGTACAATTGTCTTTGCAATTTCTGGTGTGCTGTTAGCTGCGAAAAAAGAGATGGATCCAATTGGTGCTTTAGTTTTAGGAGTGATAACGGCGATAGGTGGTGGCACAATTCGCGATATCATTTTAAATAATGGTCCCATTTTTTGGATCACCGATTCAACCGATCTATGGGTTGCGATCATTACCTCATTAGTGTCTATGCTATTTATACGCTATTCTTGCTATGATAAATATCCCAAGTGGTTGATGCCAGTATTAGACGCTATCGGTTTAGCGGTATTTGTTGGGATTGGCGTAAATAAAGCGGTTGCTTCGCAAGTAAATCAGCTTGTTATGATCTGTATGGGAGTACTAACTGGTGTTGGCGGTGGTATCTTACGTGATGTACTGGCACGTGATATACCTATGGTATTTCGTACTGATATCTATGCCACGGCTTGCTTAATCGGTGGCACTATTCATGCGGTTTCTTATTGCTATTTGAATTTATCAATAGAAACCGCTACTTTATTCGGCATAGTCACTACTTTAACGATTCGGTTATTAGCGATCTATTGCAAATTAAAATTACCAGCTATTTGTATTAAAACGAGTAAGTTTAATGAATAATCAAGTTAATCAATCAAAGAGGATTAGGTATCCTCTTGGTAATTTCTTCATCATTTCGTTAAAAAAAACAAAAAAATTTCATTTTTTTCTTTCTATTAATAATTAGACAACATATACTGCCAAACCTTATTAATTGATAATGATTATCATTAACTTGTGATTTACAAGTTGGCTACTATTTTAATCATAATGAAAGGAATAAATATGCATTTTAAAAAGACAGGTATCTTACTGCTTTTCCTTGGTTTTACGAGCCATGCACAGCAATCGACCGTCATGGAGAATGAGCAACAAAATACAGAAGAAGAACAATCGTCACATACTAATAATGGCTCAAGATCAAAACAAACTAAAAGTAATAAAGAAGTTGAAGATGTAATGACGGTTATTGCCGATACAACATCAGCCGAGCAATTAAAAAAGATGAATAGCATAATAGCAGGACGCTCAACGCTGTCTTTAGGTTTAATCGAACAAAAACAGGCTGATAACGTCGCTGAATTATTAAATACTTTGCCTGGGGTTAGCACAGCCGGATCGGTTAGACCTGGAGGACAATCGATCAATATCTGGGGATTTAGTAAAGTCGAAGATGTCAAAATTATTGTTGATGGTGCACATAAAGGCTTTCAAAAATATCAACAAGGGTCAATTTTTGTTGAACCTGAGTTACTCAAACAAGTTGAAGTGAATAAAGGTCCTCATGACGTCAAGTTTGGGAATGGTGGATTTGGTGGGGTCATTAGAATGGAAACTAAAGATGCTATTGATTTACTTGGACCTAATCGATTATTAGGTGGAATGATTAAACACAGCTTTCATTCTAATAATCATCAAAACCTAGTCACCGGTGCGATTTATGGTAGAACAGAAGATGATCTCTTGGATGGGCTCATTTATTATACCAAGCGTAATAGTGGTAATTTTAAACGTCCCGATGGAAGTCGATTTATGTTTTCAGAAGATGATATGGATAGCTATATGGGAAAATTGAATTTTCGACCAAATGAAGAACATACCTTCACCATATCGGGATTAAGATCAAAACGCGATTCATGGCAACCATGGGCTGCAAAATTTGTTGAAAAAATGACACCACCTACCGCTCAACAAATCCAAAGATACGGCTATAAAGGTGCCTGGTTAAGAAAGTTAGTAAAACGTGATCAAACCGATAGTTCAGCGCAATTCAAATGGAATTATCAACCTACATATAATCCATTAATTGATTTAACTTTTCATACCACATATTCAAAAACGAAACAGCATGATACTCGCCCTAAAAAATACAATCCAGTTGCATCATTAGGTACTATGGGAAATGAGAGTTGGGTCAGTTACACTGATAAAACATTTGAGTTGGAAAATATCAGTACTTTTGATACCGGTATTTTAGACCACAAATTATTAATTGGAACGCAAATCCATTTACATGATCGTGACACATTAATGTACTATGAACGATACAAAAACAATCCTAATTATAATAACGGTTATTTCCAACCTGCTTACATGCCATCAGGTACACAACAAACTTATAGTTTTTATATCGAAGATCAACTGTCGATTGCTAATTTAGTGTTAACACCAAGTTTGCGTTATGATTATGTACGTAATCATGGTAAAAAAAATTACGCTCAAGCTTACAATGATCCTGATCCTCGCTTTGGTCATGACTATTCACCCGTTAGCTATTCTGGTTGGACACCGCGTTTTGGTAGTTACTGGCAAGCAACCAATAATCTTGGCTTTTTCGGCGATATTAGTTATGCCTGGCGCGCACCAACTGTTGATGAAAGTTATGAGGTACAATTTACACCAAGTAACGGTGGTTCAGGTAAAATTAGTGCCACAAGTCGACATTTAGATAAAGAACGTGATTTATCATTTAGAATAGGTAACATGTTAGATTTTAATAATATATTTTCATACGATGATAAATTACAAATTAGAACAACGCTATTTAAACAACGTGTCAGCAATGAAATCTTTATTACCCGTGGTTTTAATGGAACCATTTGTGGTCCAGGTCGACAATGTCCACTAGGTCAATCTAATTACCATAATATTCCCGGTAAAAAGATAATTAAAGGATTAGAGTTTGAAACATATTATGATAGTCGATACTGGTTTGCTAGCGCGACTTATTCGATTCAAAAAGGTGAACGTGATACCGCACCACAAGCACCATGGATAAATAATAAGACTTATGTGGCAACCATTGCACCACGCACAGCAACATTAACTACCGGTTTTAAAATACCCTCTTGGAATATAAAAGCAGGATGGAATGCTCAATTTGTTCGTAAACAAGATCGAACGGGTAAAGAAGATCGCAATCATGATGGTATTAGCGATTTAGGCGCTTACGCATTAGGACCTTCGTCTGGTTATACCTTACATAATTTATTTGCTACTTGGCAACCTACTTATACGCCAAGGGCAGAAATTCAGTTTGCTGTAGATAATTTATTTAATAAAGATTATCGACTTTATTTAGGTGAAAATACTTATGGAATGGGCCGCAATATAAAAGCGAGTATCATCGTTAAATTTTAAGGATTGGGCTAACGTTAACCAATAAAACCGACTTGCTAACGCAAGGATTAATGAGTAATTTTCTTTTTTACCATCATGATTGTTTCAGGTATTTACAGCAGCAGTGTGATATTAAACATGTTACTCATGGCCGAATTAAGGGGCGTAAGCGAGTCTCACACCCCAAACCACTAGCGCTCCACCACAACGTGACTTCTTTTGTTCACAATAAGACTTACCACGCGTTTGGTTGATCCGCTATACACCCACAGCTTATTCGGCATCCCTGCCGAATATTCTATGATAATCGCTTCACTCAATTATCATTAAGTAGGAAAGCTAAACAGCATTATTTAATTAACAGATTGATAATTTGAAACATCACTAGGTACTTCTCAATCTCCGCCCTGAACAACAGAAAACGGTAGCCAGGAATTTTGTTTACAAACCTTCAGGTTGTCTGAGCACCCTCAACCGTATATTGTGCCGTTGCTTGAAAATGGAAATGCATAGCGGAGTTATCATGAAAGCATCGGTTCACAATTATTAACAATAGCAGTGAGTTTGCAAGTTAAGAAACGTGTTTCTTAAACTATAGGGGCGGACATGAATAGTAGAAGTACAACATTAATATTTATTAATGCCCTGATTAAAGACTGGTCAGCCTTCAATGTATTTCGCTCAACTAAGAGCAAATTAGACATTAGTTATACATAATTATCATTTACTACAATACCCTATTTCTTCATAGGAAAAACAACTTTAGGTTCTAACCCCTTTGAGAGTCGCACCATATTACTATGATGTTTAATCAACACTAAACAAGATAACATGGCTACAGGCATTGTGAATTCGGGACGAATGAACCAGACATAAAGCGGAGCAAGTAAAAAACTGATAATTGCCGCCACTGATGCATAACCCGTAATAAGAACAGTTGTAATCCAAGTTGCAATAAATAGCCCGGTAAAATCAAAACCAATCATCATCATCGAGCCTAATGCGGTTGCAACACCTTTACCACCACGAAAATGATAAAAACACGGAAAAATATGCCCTAAACAAGCAACAATAGCAATAATTCCTAAATAAAATGATGGTATCGTTAACCGATAAGCAATATAAACCGGTAATAATCCTTTTAACATATCAAAGATTAGCACGAACAGTGCAGGTAACTTGCCATTGACACGTAACATATTGGTCGCCCCTGGATTATGTGAACCATAATCACGAGGATTTCGCAAATGCATTAGCTCGCTGACAATAAATGCTCCTGATAAAGAACCACATAAATAGGCAACAATTATCATTACCGTAATTAATAGCAATAATTTTTCCTCTTCCGTTATTACATTTATTGTATTTAAGTTAAAAAACTCATTAACTTTAGGTTAACTTTACTATTTTGCTAATATCGGTTTTAAATAAATGCCCGTATAAGAGTTTTTACATTTTGCAATGTCTTCTGGTGTTCCTTCAGCAACAATCTCACCCCCACCACTTCCACCTTCTGGACCAAGATCGACAATCCAATCGGCAGTTTTAATGACATCTAAATTATGTTCGATAACCACAATAGTATTACCGCGATCTCTGAGTAGATGCAATTGATTAAGTAATTGTTTTACATCCGCAAAATGTAATCCCGTCGTAGGTTCATCAAGGATATATAGCGTTTTGCCGGTATCGCGCTTAGAGAGCTCTTTAGAAAGTTTGACGCGTTGCGCTTCACCACCTGATAAAGTGGTAGCTGATTGACCAATGGTAATATAGGCTAAACCGACATCCACTAAGGTTTGCAATTTACGAGCGATCATAGGCACAGCATCAAAAAATTCTCGACCTTCCTCAACGGTCATATCAAGTATTTCATTGATCGATTTACCTTTATATTTGATTTCTAATGTTTCACGATTGTAACGTTTACCGTGACACTGATCACAAGCTACATAGATATCTGGTAAGAAATGCATTTCAACTTTAATTAAACCATCACCCTGACAAGCTTCACAGCGCCCACCTTTAACATTAAAACTAAAACGCCCAGGATTATAACCACGAGCTCGTGATTCAGGTACACCCGCGTAAAGCTCACGAATCGCAGTAAAAAAACCGGTGTAAGTTGCTGGATTAGAACGCGGAGTACGACCAATCGGACTTTGATCAATTGCAATAACTTTATCAAAATACTCAAGTCCATTAATGGCTTTATAAGGAGCAATATCGCTTTTTTCTGCTCGATTTAACTCATTCTGGGCTAAAGGATAAAGCGTATCATTAATTAATGTTGATTTACCCGAACCCGATACACCAGTAATACAGGTAAATAGACCCACTGGAATATTTAAGGTAACATTTTTTAAATTATTTCCAGTTGCTCCAATCAAAGATAATATTTTCTTTTTATCGATTTTGGTTCGCTTTGCTGGTACAGCAATTTTTTGTTTACCGACTAAATATTGCCCTGTGATCGAGTTTGAATTTTCCATCACTTGTGCAGGCGTACCTTGCGCTACAATTTCACCACCATGAACGCCAGCTCCCGGACCAATATCAATGAGATAGTCAGCCGCTAACATAGCTTCTTCATCATGCTCAACAACAATTACTGTATTACCTAAATCACGTAAATGGGT
The DNA here is from genome assembly GCF_014489845.1 of Frischella japonica. Classification (GTDB taxonomy): domain Bacteria; phylum Pseudomonadota; class Gammaproteobacteria; order Enterobacterales; family Orbaceae; genus Frischella; species Frischella japonica. Next base: position 362,321 of record NZ_JABURY010000006.1, on the reverse strand, counting down.
TAAGGTATCAATTAATTTAGAATTATCACGTTGATGAAGACCAATTGAGGGTTCATCTAAAACATACATTACACCTACCAATCCGGCACCAATTTGACTGGCAAGCCGGATCCGTTGTGCTTCTCCGCCTGATAGTGTTTCTGCAGAACGTGATAAATTTAAATAATTGAGACCAACATTAATTAAAAATTGTAATCGTTCATTGATTTCTTTAAGAATTTTATCAGCAATTTGCGCCTTTTGACCCGTTAACGTTAACGAATCAAAAAAACCTTTAGCATTTTGAATACTCAATTCAGTGATAGTCGGTAAATTAGTATCATTGATAAAGACATTACGTGCCTCTGTTCGTAAACGGGAACCATGACAACTAGCGCATGAGCGGTGACTGATATATTTTGCCAGCTCTTCACGTATTGTTTGTGAATCAGTCTCTTTGTAACGGCGGCTTAAATTATTTAAAATCCCTTCAAAAGGGTGCTTACGGATAACCGAATCCCCCCGATCATTAGTATAGACAAATTGAATTGCTTCTCCATTTGAGCCATTCATAATAATATCTTGAATCTGTTCGGGAATCTCATTGAATGGTAAATCGATATCAAAATGATAATGCTCGGCTAGCGATTTAAGCATTTGAAAATAATAAAAATTACGGCGATCCCAACCCTTTATTGCTCCAGCTGCTAAGGATACTTCAGGCATTTGTACAATCCGTTTGGGATCAAAAAACTGTTGAACACCTAAACCATCACACTCAGGACAAGCCCCTGCTGGATTATTAAATGAGAATAAGCGAGGTTCTAGTTCAGGTAAACTGTAACCACAAATTGGACAGGCAAAATTTGCAGATAAAATAAGTTCCTGGCTGCTTGAATCATCTATGTTAGCAACTTTTACTATACCATTGGTAATGGCTAATGTGGTTTCGATCGATTCAGCTAACCGTAATTTAAGATCATCGCGAATTCGGAAACGATCGACCACGACTTCAATAGTATGTTTCTTTTGCAATTCTAATTGCGGTGGTTCAGACAGATCATAAATATCACCATCGACACGAACACGGGTATAGCCACTTGCGGCAAGTTGTTCAAATAATTTAACAAATTCACCTTTTCGTTCCGTAATCACTGGCGCCAAAAGCATATAGCGATTTTCAGATGGTGCTAGAGCCATAATGCTATCTACCATTTGCGATACAGTTTGTGCCGCAAGGGGTAAATGATGAATTGGGCAACGTGGTTCACCAATGCGCGCATATAGTAAACGCAAATAATCATAAATTTCCGTTATTGTGCCAACTGTAGAGCGTGGATTGTGTGAGGTGGATTTTTGTTCAATTGAGATTGCTGGTGATAAACCTTCAATATGATCAACATCCGGTTTTTCCATTAAGGATAGGAATTGACGTGCGTAGGCAGATAATGACTCAACATAACGACGTTGTCCTTCGGCATATAACGTATCAAACGCTAAGGATGATTTTCCCGAACCAGATAATCCAGTAATAACAACTAATTTATCTCGAGGAATGGTTACATTAATATTTTTAAGATTGTGCGTTCTGGCACCACGAATTTCAATATCTTTGATTGACATGTATCTCTTCTTTATCGACGCTGAAACTAAAATATTTTAAACAAATATGTTCACTTAAATTCGCTTACTATATCAGTAATTGTGAGAAAAATATATCAATTATATGCAGATTTCAATATGAAAGAAATATGACATAACCTAATGAATTATAAATACTTATTTATAATGTATATGAAATGAATTTTCACTATTCTCAATAAAATAAATAGCATTATCACAAACAAAATTATTTAATTGAAAAGTAAAAATATTTTTTATTCAACTAAATAAAGATAGATAACAGTCATCAAAAAAAGTTTTCCCAAATTAATTTAATACTCATCACACTAGAAACAATAATCAGCATGGGACGAATTAATTTTTTACCTTTAGAGATGACCATTTTGGCGCCTAATCTCGCACCAATAAACTGTCCAACCAACATTATTAACCCAATTATCCAAAAGACTTTACCACTAAAAATAAAAAAAACTAATCCTGCTAAATTAGATGTGAAATTGAGCACTTTAGTATGTGCGGTTGCTTTAGTAAGATTGAATCCGGCTAAGGTCACATACGCTAAAGCATAAAATGATCCCGCACCTGGTCCAAAAAAGCCATCATAAAAACCAATCACCATCGCGGCTAAAATAGCAAATTGTGATTCTGATAATCTTCGTTTACGATCTTGTTCTCCAATCTTCGGACAAAACAGAAAATAGAGACCAACACTAATAGTTAAAACCGGTAATAAGATACGTAAATATTCAGCATTAATATTGAGTATTAAAAAACTACCAAATAGTGAACCAATAAAAGCGAGCGCTATGGATAATTTTATGTCGTGTAAATCAACCATACGTCGACGAACAAAATAAAGACTTGCGGAAAAAGAGCCACCACAACTTTGCAATTTATTCGTCGCTAACGCATTTGCTGGAGGAATCCCCACTGCGAGTAAAGCTGGAACTGTAAGTAGTCCTCCACCACCAGCAATTGAATCAATGAATCCGGCAACCAAAGCCACGGCAAATAAAAGGGTGAGTAATTCGTAGCTTATTTCCATTACCTTTCTCCATTATTTAATGAACAAGTTTGAGCCTTAAATAAACATAAATAGCAATACCAATAACAGTCAAAATACCGATTAAAAATCCCATTGCGTAATAAGATAGCTCAGCTAATTTTCCATTAAATAAAAACCGATCAATTAAAATGCTAATCACTAAAAACAAACTTAAAAAACAAATAAAATAGAATTCAAATTCATATAGCGGCATAAATTTTTCTTATTTAAAGTAATTAATAGCATCAACATCATTACACTGTGCTCTATGCCGCAGATAATGATCCATGAGCGTGATCGCCATCATTGCTTCAGCAATCGGCACTGCTCGAATCCCAACACACGGATCATGACGACCATGTGTTGACACATCAACATCTTTGCCATGAATGTCAATTGATTTGCCTACTATTTCAATACTCGGCGTTGCTTTTAAAGCAATATTTGCACAGATTTTTTGACCAGAACTGATCCCACCTAAAATGCCGCCGGCATGATTAGACAGAAATCCCGCTGAAGTTATTTCATCGCGATTTTGACTTCCTCGCCGAGTAACAGCGGCAAATCCATCACCAATTTCCACTCCTTTAACGGCATTAATGCTCATTAAGGCATGTGCTAAATCGGCATCTAACCGATCGAATACGGGCTCACCTAGGCCAACAGGGACATTTTCGGCAACGATTGTCACCTTGGCACCAATAGAATCGCCAGTTTTTTTCAATTCTCGTAATAATTCATCTAGCTGTATTAACTTCTCTTCATCAGCACAGAAAAACGGATTTTGTGATACTTGTTGCCAATCTTTAAATTCGCATTGTATGTCGCCCATTTGGGCTAAATAACCACGAATCGTAATCCCACATTTTTCAAATAGATATTTTTTGGCTATAGCGCCAGCAGCTACTCGCATTGCCGTTTCACGGGCCGACGCACGCCCCCCGCCACGATAATCACGCACGCCATATTTTTGTTGATAGGTATAATCGGCATGGCTGGGACGGAATATATCTTTAATACGGCTATAATCTTGTGAACGTTGATCAGCGTTTTCGATTAATAGACCGATACTGGTACCCGTCGTTTTACCTTCAAATACACCCGATAAAATCTTCACCTGATCCGCTTCTCGGCGTTGGGTGGTATAACGTGAAGTGCCCGGTTTACGCCGATCTAAATCATGTTGCAGATCCGACTCCGCCAAATCTAATCCTGGTGGTACTCCATCAACAATGCAACCTAATGCTAATCCGTGTGACTCACCAAATGTTGTGACTTTAAAGAGTTTGCCTATTGAGTTTCCTGCCATAATTAACCTTTTATCGGTAAATAATTTTATACTGAAGAATATAATTAGAATAAATTATTATATTCCATGAGCTGTTTTTTCGTTAGCATAAAAACACCATCACCACCATGCTTAAATTGCAACCACTTAAAAGGAACTTGAGGAAAACGTTGTTGTAATGCCACACTACTGTTGCCAACTTCACAGATTAAAACGCCATATTTAGATAAATGATCAGCGGCCTGTTTCAAAATACGCACCACAATATCTAAGCCGTCAGCACCCGCTGCTAATGCCAATTCAGGTTCAACGGTAAACTCTTTCGGTAAGTCATCCATATCTTCTTGATCAACATAAGGCGGATTAGAAATGATAACATCGTACTCAACTTCGGGTAAATCATCAAACAGATCGGATAAAATAGGAAAAACCCGATGTTGTAAATGATGACCTTCGATATTAATTTGAGCCACTTCTAATGCCTCACCAGAAATATCCGCAACATCAATTTCAGCCTCTGGGTATTCATAAGCACACGCAATACCAATACAACCACTACCCGTGCAAAGATCTAAAATATTCCTTGGTTCAAACTCAATAATGCCGGCTAAATGTTGAGTGATTAATTCACCAATTGGTGAGCGTGGAATAAGCACACGATCATCAACATAAAATTCATGACCACAAAACCAGGTTTTATTGGTTAAATAAGGGGTTGGAATATGTTCTTGGGTTCTTGCTAACACATATTTGATAACTTGTTGTTTTTCTTCATTAGTCAGATTAGCTGTATAAAACTCAGCAGGGATAGTTAATGGTAAATGCAACACTGACAGCACAAGCAGTTTAGCTTCATCAATAGCATTGTCGGTACCATGCCCATAATATATATCGGAACAGTTAAATTCAGATGTCGCCCAACGTATATAGTCCCCAATAGTATGTAATTGATTAATGATATTGCTCATAACAGCCCTGATGCCCTAAGTTTATTACACTTTTACTCGATTTGGCTATTGTAGGGTGAATAACCAGAGAATACAAGATAAGTTATATAAGATCACTTTATCGGAATATCGCTGCAAAACTGTTTAACGCGTATAAATGACATGCTTTCACAGTAACATAAAGATCATTTGATTACGCTAAACTATGTTTGATGAAGAACAATCCAAAATAACTAAATATTATTAAACTTTCACGATTATAAGAAAACTATCGCTACCATTAAAATCTATGTAAATTTATATTATACTGTTGGGCTAATTTTAATCCGTATGGGTTAACAAATCCGATCTAATAAGGACAAAACAATCATGCAACAATTACAAACAATCATTGAAGCGGCTTTTGAACGTCGTGCAGAAATTACCCCTAATAACGTTGATGCTGCAACTCGCGATGCCATTAATCAAGCTATCAAACTTTTAGATAGCGGTAAAATGCGTGTAGCTGAAAAAATCAATGGTGTTTGGGTAACCCATCAATGGTTAAAAAAAGCAGTATTATTATCGTTTCGTATTAACGAAAATCAATTAATTGATGGTTGTGAAACCAACTACTATGACAAAGTGCCACTAAAATTTGCTGATTATGATGAAGCACGTTTTAAAGAAGAAGGATTCCGGGTGGTTCCATCTGCCATTGCTCGTAAAGGCGCTTATATTGCCCGCAATACAGTATTAATGCCATCTTATGTCAATATTGGTGCTTATGTTGACGAAGGAACAATGGTCGATACTTGGGTGACGGTAGGATCTTGTGCTCAAATAGGTAAAAATGTTCATTTATCTGGAGGGGTCGGTATTGGTGGTGTGTTAGAACCATTACAAGCAAATCCAACTATAATTGAAGATAATTGCTTTATTGGTGCGCGTAGTGAAATCGTAGAAGGGGTGATCATAGAAGAAGGCAGCGTGATTTCCATGGGTGTATTCATTGGTCAAAGTACCCGAATTTATGATCGCACTACCGGTGAAATACACTATGGCCGTGTACCAGCTGGTTCAGTCGTTGTATCTGGAAATTTACCTTCTAAAGATGGCTCTTACAGTTTATATTGTGCTGTAATTGTTAAAAAGGTCGATGCCAAAACGCTTGGTAAAGTCGGTATTAATGAATTACTTCGTACTATCGATTGATTCACGTATAATTCTATTTTAACGTAAATTAATCAGTTTTTTCGTCGCTCTAGTAGCGACGTTTATTATGGGAGTAAATCATGCCTTCATTTGATATTGTTTCAGAAATTGATATGCCTGAGGTTCGTAATGGTGTTGAAAATGCCACCCGTGAATTAAACACCCGTTGGGATTTTCGCAATATTCCTGCTTCTTTTGAATTAAATGAAAAAAATGAAACCATCAAAGTATCGAGTGAATCGGATTTTCAGGTACAGCAACTACTTGATATTCTTCGAGATAAACTCGCTAAACGTGGTATTGATGGCGGTGCATTAGATATATCCGAAGAGTTAGAACACAGTGGAAAAACTTATTCTACTAACGTTAAACTTAAACAAGGGATTGATAAAGAACTTGCCAAAAAAATCGTGAAATTAATTAAAGATAGTAAACTCAAGGTGCAAGCGCAAATTCAGGGCGAGCAAGTGCGCGTTACTGGTAAAGCGCGTGATGACTTACAAAGCGTTATTGCATTAATAAAGGGCGCAGATCTTGGCCAGCCTTTTCAATTTAATAATTTTAGAGATTAATAGAATTAATTATAATCAAAGTCGTGCAGATAACTGACTACACGACTTTTAATATTTAACTATTGGCTATAAAGACAAAATGCACTATTTTTTACAAACAGCATATCCCAATCTATCATCATATAATAAAAAGGCGCCAACAAAACCATCGTGATTATGTACCACGTACCCAGTCATCAAATAAGCATTGATTTTCGTTGTCCAATATCGACTTTTAAAAGGCATAGAATAATCTTGCCATTGTGAATCGGGGTAAGTTGTTTTTGTCGTCCATCCCCATTCCCCAAGAACAGAATTGCCTATTTCCCGTGTATAAGTATTAGATAATATTAGTACAGTATCTCCTGAATCTTGTACGTTTGCCTTTACCTCATATCGTGGTGAATTAGTTAATTCCTCCATAGTTAACATATATTGCAATCCACCACATTTCCCTAGAGTATCGTCAAAATTACTCCTGAAATCTTGTGGTTCAATCCAAGGATTAGTGGGATTAAATACATAATCATGCATTATTGAATCATCTCTTAACAATGTTGCTCGTACCTTTATTGCACCACTAGGCTTAGCATTTAATTGGACCATACCATTTTGATCAATCGTTACAGCTTGTCCTTGATTATTTAAAAGCTCAAAACGATAGTCAGTTTGGGCTCCAGTCATCACTAATTGAAATTTTGCTCCCGGAAATCCAGTAGTTGGAAATTTTTTATCAGATAAAACTGGCTCAGCTTTAAATCCATAATTGGGAACAAAGTCCTGAGTATAACCTCCCCCAGTTAACGAATCACGCATAGCATACTTTGCTTGATTCCAAAAATAAGTATCAGTGGTTTTATCAACACCACCCCATTGTTTATCAGGTTTCACAATCATTGAATTAGGTTTCGCATAACATAATTCTGATATTGGAGCAATTTGGTAAGATTTACTCAGCGTTACTGGTTCACTCTGTCTAGGGGAACCAAACTGCGATTGTGTTGAAACCGTTACTTTAATATTTAGTTTTAATGGCATGGAATACCCACTACCACAACCAATAATTTTACCAAAATCACTTTCAGGAATCTGTTGATCTTTATTGTCATACCAAATATGTTTAACAGATTGTATAGTGAATGGTTCGGTTAAATCAACTGGATCGCCTTCTTGATCATAATAATGTTGTGCAATATCAAAATTCGCCAATAATGCATGTATATCTTGCTGCTTAAAATCATTGAAAGTTAAGTTACCATCAACGAGTTTAATCATATCTTGTGCAATATTATTGTTACTTTGACTATAAAATTCATTATTGATAGTAAAACCAAATGAATTGAGTAAAGAAGGAAGGACGATAATTTCTGGAGCATTACCCATAATGGATCTTTGGGATGTATTTGACAAAATACCATGACTATAATAACTCACCATCCATAAAACAGATAATACTAAAAGTTTAAACCAAAATGCTGTTTTATCAAAAAATGATAGTTTTTTAACTAAGCGATGCCCGATGCCCGATGCCCGATGCCCGATGCCCGATGCCCGATGCCCGATGCCCGATGCCCGATGCCCGATGCCCGATGCCCGATGCCCGATGCCCGATGCCCGATGCCCGATGCCCGATGCCCGATGCCCGATGCCCGATGCCCGATGCCCGATGCCCGATTTAAGACCATATTGTATCATATTTTTATCTTTCCTTGAATACTTGTTAATGTTATATGATTGTTTTTTTTTATTATTACTGACTATTTTTTATTTTTTTAATAAAAGATAATATTATTAATGTTTAAAAATTATAAAATAACAATTTAAAATCTAGAAATTATTTATGTAAAGATATGTTTAAAAAAACTTTGAAACGATTATTTTTTTCCTAAAAATTGCGTAAAATCAAGAAAAAAGATGACAACCAAATTAAATTATACAATCTAATATTATTAACAATGATTAAATAGCCAAGTCTTAGCGCAATAATCAATTAAAGATAATGGTTCGCTATATCTAATTTTAAAAATACGCTTAATTGTCACATCATCCTCAAGCCAGATTTTCAAAAATAACTACCATTTAATGAAACAATGCTTAACAAAGTAAAATATGTTAATGATATATTTAATCACTGATATTGATGTTGCAAATAAAAAAGATGCCTATTGGAGGCATCTTCTATTAGGCAAAACCTTTTAAACCAACCACATGAACATACTCATGATTGTTAACCACTTTACGCACTAATTTATAGGTGGTTCCTTTTTCAGGACTAATATTTTCAGGTGCTGCGATAATTAACTGCATTGCCAATTTTTCACATAATTCAAACAATGTCGCAATTGATTTGGCATCAAGCCGTGCTGCTTCATCAAGAAAAAGTAAACGACATGGTAAAATATCTTTACTACGTAATCGTTTTGATTCTTCTTCCCAGCTTTGAATCACCATTAATAAAATTGACATCCCCGTACCAATTGCCTCACCAGTGGATAACGCACCACTTTCGGCCCGTAACCAACCATCTGCACCACGATTTACTTCTACATCTAAATCAAGATAATTACGATAATCAAGTAGTTCCTCACCGATAGTTTGAGCAGTACGTTGCCCCATATCGATATGTGGATTTAAACGTTGATATAATTTTGCCAATGCTTCTGAAAATGTCATTTTGTTACTGGTAAACAGATCTTGATGTCCCTCTTGTTCATCAGACAAAGCACTTAATAAAGTAGCATGAGCTTCACGAATATTTACATTTAAACGAACCCCGTTGACCTGACCAAATGATACTGCCTGTAAACCTTGATTAAGCATACGAATACGGTTTTGTTCGCGTTGGATTGTTTTACGAATAATATTGGCTACACTCTTTGAACTAATTGCTAGTTGCTGTTCGCGAGTGGTTAACTCTTCGGTTAGGCGATTAAGTTCAATTTCCATTTGTTCAATCGCCTCAATGGGATCATCAGTTTTCACAATATCTTGACGAATGCGTTCACGCAGATGCTGATAAACGGCAATATAAAAATGAATTTTACGTTCAGGATGTTTTAAATCTTCAGATAATCGCAAAACATCTCGTAAATGTTCATTATCGGCAACGGCTAAACGTAATGAACCTAATGCCTTATCCGACATTGAACGTAATTCATCACCACTTAAATAAGCCAGATCACGGCGATGCAAACGACGTTCGATACGATGATCTTTCACTAAACGTAATACAATACACCAACCAATTTTTGCTTGAACAACCTGCTCTCGTTGTGCTTGATAGTCTTTTTCAACTTGACGCAATTTCTTTTGTAATTGGGTCATTTCGTTTTCACACATAACAATTTGTTTTTCAAGTGATGAACACTGTTGACGATTTTGATTAACTTTCTGATGTATCTCATCACGACGATGACGAGCACGTTCTTCGGTAGTTTCATCAGCCTTAACGCCAATCTGTTCAATCTCTTGCCTTAAATCCTCCAGAACAGCCCGTTTAGTATCATAGGCACTTTTTAGCGATGCTAAAGTCTGGTGGCTTTGATTGTATTTCTCCTGGGCGTCGCGCATTTTATTACGTGCTGTAAGCCGATCTTGTTCTACAATTTCTAAGCGATGACGTAACTGCTCATTGAGATCAGAATTTTCTGTTAACATACCGGCTGAATCAGCATAACTAAAATGTACTCGGCGTTGTATCACTTCAGTTAATGCAAATATTTGTTGCTTAATCTTACGTTGTTGATGGATAGTTTGATCGTATTGTTGATGCAAATTATCATTTTGTTGTGGATCACTTTGTAACACATTCACTAATGGTTCAAGTTCAACAATCAATTGTTGATTTTTAACCACATAATTTACCGCATCCTGAGCTTCTAGCACTTGTTCGCGCAATTCATCGATACGATCAGCCAATTCTTCATCAGCTAATAAATGCAAATAAGATAATAGTTTATTTACTAAATTAAGCTGTTCTTTGATTTCAGTCACCTGTTGTTGATTTTGTTGATCAACAATCAGTTGCTGATTAAAATCACGCTCAATATCATTACGGCGAACCGTTAATTTTTGGATTTCCGCCTCTGGATCAACTTCAAAAGCAACCGCTAAATGTTGACCAACGAACTGACTGAAATTTTGTTCAATGCGTTGAATTTTTTGTAAATCAAACGATAACCTAGCATAATGTTCATGCAATTCATCGCGTTCGTGAGTTAACTTTTCTAAATGTTTTTCACGTGCTGCACGACCGAACAATGGAACCTGTGGAAAACGTGAATAACGCCACTGCCGATCACCGGTTTTGACTAAAACGGCGTTAGTTAATTCTTCATTATCAAACACACTGTCATCAAAAGATGATGGGTCACCTTCAATAAAATAAAGATCATCTGGACAATCATCTAAATTATTTAACTGAGCTTTAACTTGACTTAAATCTGGCACAACTATTGCTTGACGAGATGGTCCATATAATGCAGAAAAATAAGGGGCATCTTCAATAGTAACATCTTCATAAATTTCAGAAAGTAATACCCCATTAAATCGCTCAGCTAAGGCACTTAAACGGCCATCATCAGAACCATTAGGTTGATTTAATTGATTAATAAATTTATCTAATTCATCACGACGCTGTACTACTCTATCGCGCTCTTGGGTTAACTCACGTTCTTGCTCTAATAGTTTTTGCAGATATTGGGTAACTTGCTGGCTGTCAGATAATGACGAATCGATTTGTTCACACAAAGTCATTAATGCATCTTGAGCCTTTAACCAATTCGGTGCTTTTTGGCGATAATCAGCCATTTGTAGTTGAATGTGTTCTAATTCTTGCTTAATGGCAATGCGTTTTTCACTCGATTCAGTTGCCATAGTCGCTTTTTCATCTAGCGACGCTTCCAATGTGAATTTAACCTCATCCAATTCATCAAAATTGACTTGACGACCAATTCGCTTACAAAATTGCTGTAATAACGTTTCGGCATCTTTTTGTTGATGAAAACGTTGTTCTAACTCTGCTAATTGTAATTGCAATATCTCAGCGTTTTGTGCTTGATATTGCATTGAGGGCCAAGCTTGCATTGCCTGTTTTGCCACTTGCCATGCTTCACTCCGCGTTACCTCGCCAACCAATTTAGTCACGAGTTGATAAGCGCGATCAAACTGATTAACTGCGGCATCTGCCACACCAAGTTTTTGTTCCAGTTGTAATACGGTTTCCGTTATTTGCTCTTCTTGCGCTTTAAACATCGTAAAATATTTTTCAACATTTGTTACCGTTAAATCTGGCATAGCACAAAGTTGTTTAGCATTTTCTAATGCTTGTAAAGCTTGTTGATACTGAATAGCACGAGTTTGCTGAACATCTAATGCCTGTTGATAATCAGCTAGTTGGGTCTTGATCTCATCAACTTCTTGTTCAGTGGCTTGGGCTTGTTCTTGATAAATTAAATATTGTTCATTAGTTTCGGCAACAATTTCACCCTGCTCAAGTAACTTTTCGTTCAGATCATCCAAATCATGTTGATAATTGTTGATCTTTTCTTGTTGTCGGTAAGCAGTTTGTACCAGATTAAGGTGATCATTAGCCGCTTGATAATCCATTTCCAATATAGATTGCGCTTCACTACTTTCTTGTAGTTCTCTTGCCATTTCAACATGACGATATTGATTATGGTTCAATTGCTGCTTTGTGGTTAACAAATCACGACGTAACATTAATGCCATTTCAACATGTGTTTTACGTTCATTAGCATTGCGCATATAATCAGCAGCCACATAATCGGTTGATTCGGTGATCAAATGCTTAAATAAATCGCGATCTGACTGTGTCACTCGTATCGCTTCCAATGTCATACGATTTTCGCGCAATGCCGCTTCCATATCTTGAAATGCCTTGCGCACACCACTATTTTCTGGCAATAAATAATCACGCAATGAACGAGTAATTGCGCTTGATATACCGCCATACAATGAGGCTTCAATTAAACGATAATATTTACTGCGATCAGATGGTGAACGTAACCTTTTAGGTAGAATCCCAAAATCAAACATTAATGAATGATAATCACTTATGGAATTGAACTGTTTAAAAATGACACCTTCGATATTGTCTAGCTTCTCTTTTAATTCGGCTAACGACAATATTCGAGCCTGACGTTCATCAATTCGAGCGGTAACTAAATCTATCGGTACAATGCTATGTTCTACACCCTGAATAATAAAAGGTTTAATATCAACTTTTTTATCACGTCCTGCGATCTGTTGTAATCTAACTCCGCAGATAATTCGTTGCTGGCGTGAATTAACTGTTTCTAAAAGTGAATAACATACACCTGGGCGTAATTTACCGTGTAATCCTTTATCACGTGACCCTCCTGTTGCCCCTGCTTCGGTAGTGTTTCTAAAATGGAGTAAGGTTAAATCGGGGATTAGAGCCGTGACAAATGCCGCCATGGTGGTAGATTTTCCAGCCCCATTACCTCCTGATAAAGTTGTAACTAACTCATCTAAATCGAACGTTCTAGCAAAAAAACCATTCCAATTAACTAATGTTAATGAACGAAATTTACCGTGTTTCATCATAATTATTCCTCCGTCTCGTCATTAGCATCTGTTAAATCATTGGTATCATCAGTTAAAGATAACGACGATTCAATCGTCATTGCTTCACCATCCCGAATTAAGCGCAGTTGCGCTTCTTGCATATCATCATTACTTCTAACATCAGCCCCAAAACGGAAAATCGCTTCATTAATCCGAAATTTACTACTGTCATTGCCGACAATAAAAAACACCATCCCTAATCGACGTAGGCGATTAAGTGATGTTTTCACTTTGTCATATAATTTTTGTCGATCTAAATCTGACCCAGTGGAACGTTGATTAACTAATTTTAATAATTTACTTTCATCTGACAATGCGATTAACTCTTCATGCAACTCTTGTAAGCTAAAGATTCCTTCATGAGCCAATCTTTCTGGACTCAAATAGAGGTAACACAATACTTTACCCACTAGCATGTCTAATTCAGATAATACTGAACGAGGAATCAATGTAGTTGAACGTGGTCGCAAATAGAAAAAACCTTCTGGTGCACGAATAAGTTCCACATTATAACGTTGATAAAATAATTCCAGCTCAGTTTGATAATCCATTAAAAAAGCATGATTATCAAGATCATCAATGCCAATATGACGTCCTGAACGCAATATACTATCTAATTCAGGAAATAATGGTGCCGCAATCGCCTGTGCCAATTTGACTGGCATATATTTTTCAATCGAAGCTTGAGATGAAATATTAGCTCGATTAATCCCCTCATTACGCGCAGCACTATGCGCTTGATCAAGTTGTTCAATATCTATTGATGACATGTGCTTGTACCTTAGCTCCATAATCGTTGATTGGTTTCCATTTAGCAGGTAAACCAGCTAAATCCGCCTCGGCAATCCCAAGGCGGATCGCCTGATCGATAAATAAACGGGCAACATCGAAATGTTGTTCACGCGGGAATTGTGTTAAATAACTATGAATAGCATTACTCATATCTAGCGGTAGTTGCTTTTCTTTAAAAACCAATAGATTTTGTTCTATATGAGCAATGATGTGTTCTTGAATTTGTTTAATATCTTCAAATTCCAGTTCTGAAGGCAACTCACCCATTACTTCATCATCTTGTAAAGCAAGTTCTTCATCACGCATATCTAACAATCGTTCTGCATTAGCATAGGTTAATGCCCATGGCGCAGTGAAATAACTTTGAATAGAACGACGCAGTCGTTGTGAGAAAACACGATTTTTATCTAAATCAATTGCTGTACGGATAAATTTATGAACATGGCGATCATAACCAATCCACAAATCAATCGCTTGTTGTCCCCAACTCATAATACGGTCAAGTTTGCCTTGCAGATCGATGACCACATTACTAATTTTTTCAAGTGTGGGATCACCTAATGTAGCATCTTGAATTAACAATAGGCTTGCTTGTAATTTATCGCCGGTGGCTTCAAGGGTATCTTGTAATTCACGTAAAGTTAGGGAAGTTTCTGATAATAAACGTTCACAATTCGCTATTGCTGATTGCCAATCCTGGCTCAGTAAGGCAGCAATATTTTGCTTTACCTCAGTTTGTTGCTCATCCATAATGCGTTGCGTCATATCAATACTATCAAAAATCTCGGCAACTGAATATTTTAATGGTGCAAATATGTTCCGATGCCAATGTAATTCATCTCCCCCTTCTAATGCGGCATCAGCGGCCCTTTTTAGCTCTTGTGCCACAATCGACAATTGGATGGATAATCTTAAAGAAGAGAACTCACGTTGACGAATATAATAATCTGTAATACCAATCCCCAGTGGAGTAAGTCGATAAATGGCTAATCCATCACTTATTTCACTGGTGAAACGATTAATTAAACGTTGACGTACTAAGTCATTGATAGCATTGTTCGATCTCACAATTATAGTATCATTACTCTGCGCAAACACTTTAGAAACATGGCGAAATGCATCAACTAATTCAGCTTCACTCATTTCACCATTAAACCGATCTCCATTAAGGGCGGCAATGGCTAATAAAAAAGCTAATCTTTCCGCAGGTAGTGAGATCGAAAAATCATTTTTTTTTGCCCATGAGACGAGTTCTGGCACTGATTGAGAAAAATCAGTCATAGTTTTCCTTGATAGCAAACGGTTAATTAACTAGCTTAAAACAACGTTATTATTATCTGTTTGAGAAGTGTTGTGTAATAAACTTAAATATCATTAATTATATAACAAATGTAAATAAATTGTAATGGGATTGTTGGGGTACAACACAACGTTAATTGAAAACTCTGATATTTAAACTTCATAAATCATCACTTTCTAAATTGGTAGTCAACATCAGGTTGACATTTATGTTACTAATAATTTTCTCTTGTTTATCATAGTTTGCGTTATCATCGGTCTTAATGACTTATTCTTCAAAGGCATAATCCTCTTGTAAACATCACTGATCATCATTTCTGGAAGAGTTTTGAAAGAAAAAGACTAATCAATCCGATAATAGTGATTTAGACGTTATGATAAAGTTCACTTTCAAGAGCACAAAATTTTAAACTTAGCCACTCTTATCACTTTATCGTATTACTTATCTTTTGATTTAGTCTAATTATGATCATCACAATTAAGTTGCGAAGACTTTATGTATATTGCTTATAAAGCAATACTATATAAAAAAACATGAGTAATAATTTATCAAACGGTCAATCGTTAGTGAGTTTAAAAGTGATCGAATATTATTTGAATAGACATAATACAAACAATATAACTAAATGATTTAATATATTTTATTAGGCAAGTGAATAATCTTACTTATTGAATGGCGGAAATTTTAAGTCAACTCAAATTATTAAACAACAGACCCGATTAACAATTGTAACAAAAATTAACCGGGTATAAATTTTAATTAAAAATAAATAACCACATACAGTTATTATACATAAATCAATTTTATATTTTTATTCAGTTATCACTGAATAAATTAATGGGATTCTTTCTGCATGATCAGCAATTTTAATATTCTCATACAATTTTTGCTTGATTGCGTTGATATCTTCACGATTAGTATGAATGGTTAATAATGATTCACCTGTTTCAACATGATCGCCAACTTTTTTGTGCATGATAATACCTACAGCAACATCAATATTATCTTCTTTTGTGGCTCGACCAGCACCTAATTGCATCGCAGCAACGCCCACTTCATCGGCAACAATTTCGGCCACATAGCCAGTTTGTTTAGCTGGCAGATCAATTTTATACTTGGCTTCGGGTAACTTTTCCGGATGATCCACTACTGAAGGATCACCACCTTGATTTTTTAGCATCACTTTAAATTTTTCGATGGCTTTACCATTATGCATGACTTCTTCTAATCGTTCTCTGGCTTCCGCTAAGGTTTTTGCGCCATTAGCCAATACTACCATTTGACTTCCCAAAGTGAGTACCAATTCATGTAAATCTGCTGGACCTTGACCTTTTAAAGTATCAATGGCTTCTTTCACTTCTAGGGCGTTGCCAATCGCATAACCAAGTGGCTGTGACATATCGGAAATGATAGCCATAGTGCGTCGACCAACATTATTACCGATTTTAACCATCGCATGTGCTAACTGTTCAGCATCTGCAATATTTTTCATGAAGGCCCCTGCACCGGTTTTCACATCCAATACAATTGCATCACTACCAGCGGCAATTTTTTTACTCATAATTGAACTTGCAATAAGTGGAATTGAGTTGACTGTGCCTGTGACATCACGTAATGCATATAATTTTTTATCGGCTGGTGTTAAATTACCTGTTTGACCAATTACCGCAACTTTATCGGTATTAACTAAACGAATAAAATCTTCTTTACTGATTTCCGTTTGGAAACCTGCAATTGAATCTAATTTATCCGTTGTACCACCTGTATGACCAAGCCCACGTCCCGACATTTTTGCCACAGGAATATCCAACGCAGCTACCAACGGCGCTAATACTAAGGTTGTTGTGTCACCCACACCTCCGGTTGAGTGTTTATCAACTTTAATCCCTTTAATGCCAGAAAGATCTATGGTTTCCCCAGAATGAACCATTGCCATAGTAAGATCTGCGCGTTCACGGTCGGTCATATCTTGAAAATAGATAGCCATAGCTAATGCACTGGCTTGATAATCGGGTATGGTACCCGCTGTATAACCTTGAATAAAAAAATCAATCTCTGCCGTGGTAAGTTCATGCCCGTCTCGTTTTTTGGCAATAATGTCTACCATTCTCATTTATTATATCCTCTGTAAACTAATTTTCGGTTTGTAAATTAATACGATAAACAGCATAACCCACACTGTCGTTATTAAGATAAGACATTGGGTACTGTGCATGTTTGTCAATATACGCTTTTGCCTCTAATGTTGGCGATGTTTCAATTCTTAGATCTAGTATCACTGGACTAGTGATTGGTCTTAATCGCCAATTATTATCAGGTTGTACTTCCACTTTTCCTTGCTGTAGGGTAACTTTTTCGATATAACGTGCCAAAATTTCTTTAACTGGATCGGGGGAGTTAATCACAATATTTTGCTCACCTGACCCAGGGAATATTCCGGTTAAAGCGCGATAATTATTGGATGCTAAGATAAAATTTTGTTTTGAATCAATTGGTTTCGCATTAAAGGTAAGATTTTTAATCCTTTGCGAATTTGGATTAATAAGTTGACAATTTTCGTCATAACGTGGTGGTTGTGTAATATCAATTTCATAACCAATTCCCCCATCAATAATATCAAAATTATATAAGCGAAATTTTTGCCAATTAATTAGGTATTGTGGTTGAGTATCTTGAATATCAACTTGATTAAATAGCCCTGCGCTACATTCCAACCACTCTTTAAGCTTTGTACCATTAATTTTCACTGCAGCTAAAGTATTAGCATAAACATAAAGATCGGCGACGCTTTTAACGCTTAATTTTCCTTTTGGTATTTCTATATAAGCGGTTGGATCATTTTTACGAGAACCAGCTTTAAAGGGAGCAACAGCGGAAATAACGGGTAAATTGGCTAGATCAGGATCACCTTGAATGTAATATTTAACGTAATCGATCTGCGCATTATTAATCAGCTGAATAGTCGGGTCATCTTGCACCAATGCTAACGTACTAAAGAGATCATCGGATGATTCTCCTATAATGCGCCCCATATAGTGACGTGTTTGTTTAAAATCATCAACTAATACTGCTCTAACCGATTGATCGGGATCAACTAAGGCCTTATTATTAATTGTATCAAATATTGGTTTAGCTTGTGATTTAGATTGTATCACATGCCAACGACCTTCTCGCTGTTCAAGTGTAAGATCGATCACACCTAGATGATCTCCCCATTGTCCTGGCATTACCGCTGGGATACCATTTACCAGACCATTGTGATTATCAATTCCAGCAATATTATTAAAATTTTTACCAGGGAAGATACTATGAGTATGACCAAATAAAATTGCATCAATATCTTTGACTGTACTTAAGTAATAAACTGAATTTTCTGCCATTAATTTATAAGGTTCTGAAGATAAGCCTGAATGAGCGATCACAATAATCACATCAGCACCTTCCGCCTTAATCTTTGGAACAAATAGTTTTGCAGTTTCGGTAATATCTTTGGCATAGACTTTGCCAGAAAGGTTATTTTTATCCCACTCCATGACTTGTGGAGGAACGAAACTGATATAACCAATTTTCAAATGCTGTGGCTTACCATCACGGTCAATAACTAATGTATCAATGATAACATATGGTCTAAAATAAGGTTTATCCGTTTTTACATCAAAAATATTAGCATTTATGTATGGAAATGTTGCTCCAGCTAAAACACGATTCAAGAAATCCAAACCATAATTAAATTCATGATTCCCTAAACCTCCAACCGTATAATGCATTGCATTTAACGCTTTATAGGCAGGATGAGTGCGCTGATCGTTTAGATCATTTAAATAGTTGCTATATGCCCAATCTGCCATTGGGCTACCTTGAATTAAATCACCATTATCCACTAATACACTATTTTTGACTTCATTTTGCATCTTGCGAATCAATGAAGCCGTTCGGGTAAAACCAAATCGTTGGGTATAATCATCTTTATAAAAATCATAATCCATCATATTAGCGTGGATATCTGATGTTTCTAAGATTCTCAGATCGACGGTATTGGCACAAGCAACATGAATAAACAGCGAAGCAAATAAACCCCATTTGAGTGTTGTCATATTCCAGCCTTAGAATTGTAATCCAAAAACTAAACCAACAATAGTAGCACTCAATAAACTAACTAATGAAGCACCGTAAAGTAATTTTAAACCATGCTTAGCAATCGCATCTCCTTGTTTTTCATTGAGCGCCTTTAAAGCGCCAGAAATAATGCCGATTGAAGAAAAGTTAGCGAAAGAGACTAAAAATACAGAGATCACAGCCTGACTATGTGCGGAAAATTTGCTGATATTTTCAGAAAATAAAGTCATTGCAGCAAATTCATTAGTTAACAGTTTTGTTGCCATTACTTCACCTGCATCAATACACTCATTCCAGGGAACACCAATTAAAAAAGCAAATGGTGAAAATAAGTAACCTAATGCATGCACAAACGTAACATTAAAAATAGCTGCAAAAATTCCATTTACCATAGCGATTAAGGCAATAAAGCCAATTAACATTGCTCCTACGATAACTGCCACTTTAAAGCCATCAATAATATATTCCCCTAACATTTGGAAAAAAGCTTGTCGTTTTTCTTCTTTGAACTCAATGGCTTCTTCATTACGATTAACCGAATACGGATTGATAACTGAAGCAATGATAAAACCACCAAACAAATTCAATATCACCGCAATAACCACATATTGTGGATTAAGAATATTCATGTATGCGCCAATAATAGCCATTGAAACCGTTGACATTGCTGAGGTACATAACGTGTATAATCGTTTTTCAGGGAGATGATCGAGTTGATTTTTGATCGAAATAAATACTTCTTGTTGACCTAAAATTAATGCAGCTACGGCATTATAAGATTCCAGTTTTCCCATACCATTAATTTTACTAATGACATAACCTAAACCTTTGATAACGAGAGTCATAATTTTAAGATATTGTAAAATTCCAATTAATGCGGAAATAAATACTATCGGTAACAAGACATTAATAAAGAATGAGAACCCGTGGTTACCTTTTTGATCAACATTAACCAGACCACCAAATACAAAGTCCACCCCTTGCTGAGCATAACCAAGTAAAAAATTGAATCCAGTTGTAATTCCACCAATAAAAAACTGACCGAAAGAAGTATTTAATAAAATAAAGGTTAAAATAATTTGTACTGTTAGCATCACCAAAATCGGTTTAAACCGTACTTTTTTACGATTAAAACTCGCTACCCAAGCCAACAGTAAAATAACGAGAATACTTATAATACCGATTAGATACTTCATTTTTACCTCAATAAATGTTATTAAAATCACATTATTTTAAACTAAAGTGGATCTATTTGTCAGTCTAAATCATAAATTTATAAATTAGATCACATTTTTTAATTATTATAGTTAAAAAATTCACTATTTATGTTAAAATTTTAACAAAATTTAGGGAAACTCATATTCTAGAATTCAAGGAGAAATTGCATAATGATTTCACAATCTACTGATTTAGCAAAATATATTGATCATACTCTTTTAAAAATGGATGCAACTGAAACAGAAATTAAACAAATTTGTGAACAAGCCATTGAACATCATTTTTTTTCTGTGTGTGTTAATTCCTGTTATGTACCATTAGTATCTAAATTGTTAGCAGGCTCTACGGTAAAAACTTGCTCGGTCATTGGTTTTCCATTAGGTGCTTGTTTAACTTCTGTAAAAGTATTTGAAACACAAGCCGCAATAGATGCTGGTGCTAATGAGATTGATATGGTAATCAATGTTGGTTTATTAAAAAGTCATGCCATGGATGCCTTTATTGATGATATTCGTCAGGTTAAAGCGGTTACTCAAGCTAAGGGGGCGCTTTTAAAAGTCATTTTAGAAACTTGTCTACTAAGTAAAGCGGAAATTAAACAAGTTTGCGAAATATGTCGTGACCTAGAGGTTGAATTTGTTAAAACGTCAACTGGCTTTAGTACTGGCGGTGCAACAATTGAAGATGTACGTTTAATGCGTGAAACGGTCGGAGCAAAATTAGGCGTTAAAGCTTCAGGTGGTGTACGTGATAAAGACACTGCTAAAGCAATGATTGATGCAGGTGCGACACGTTTAGGTAGTAGTTCTGGTGTATCCATTGTTTCTGGTTTAAAATCTAATAGCAATTATTAATGGCTTTAGGCCGAGATAAGTCTTTATGAGCAAGCGTGAAGAGCGATTACTACAATTAATCGAATTAGCGAATCAATCTGTCAATTTACATGTTAAAGATGCAGCAAAACAACTTAATGTGTCTGAAATGACGATTAGGCGTGATATTAATCATAGTCATTGCTTTCCGCTTTGTTTATTGGGCGGTTACATTGTCAGGAATCAGGATCCTAATCAATTTTCACATTATCTGGTTTTGGAACAACAACAACGCCATACTGAAGAAAAATTTCATATTGGTCTGATTGCTGGTAAAATGGTTAAAAATAACGATATTGTTTTTTTTGACTGTGGCACAACCATACCTTATGTTATTGAGAATATTCCCGAACATATCAAATTTACTGGAGTTTGTTACTCACTCAATGTATTTTTAGCATTACAAAAAAAGAAAAATTGTAAAGTTATTCTATGTGGTGGACAACTTGAAATCGATAATGCGATTTTTACACCAATTATTGAATCTACACCTTTGGATATCATTTGCCCATCCAAATCATTCATTTCTGCCGCTGGAATCAGTTTAAAAGGTGTAACTTGTTTTAATCTCAATGAAGTGAATTGGAAAATTAAAGCAATTCATAAATCGAATTTAAACATTTTAATCGCTGATAGTAGTAAATTTGATGAATTAAAAGCTGCTTATTTTGGTAAATTATCTGATTTTGATATACTTATAAGCGATCATATTAGTGAAAAATATTTGTCTTATTGTCACCAAAATAATATAAAAGCCTATCAGTGAGATTGCTTGCAATGACAATGAATACAACTTATAAATGCACTATATTTTTCTTTTAAAATAATAGAGATTAAGTGTTATGAAAAGAGTTTTTATTATGGTGTTAGATTCCTTTGGCATTGGTTCAACATCAGATGCGGATAAATTCGGCGATGTCGGTGCCAATACTTTAGGACATATTGCACAATGGTGTGCATCACATCGTAAAAATGCCGATGGTAGCTACCAACCACTGTCTTTACCAAATTTAAGCCAACTTGGTTTAGGTAAAGCAGCCGAGGAATCCTGTGGCGTTTTTCCAGTTGGCTTAGACAAAGATGCCAAAATCATTGGTTCTTATGGCTATGCGGCTGAAATTTCTTCTGGTAAAGATACTCCATCGGGTCATTGGGAAATTGCCGGTGTACCTGTACTATTTGACTGGGGTTATTTTCATGAAAAACAAAACAGTTTTCCTGCAGAGTTATTAGATAATCTAGTGAAAAAAGCAAATCTACCGGGTTATTTAGGTAATTGTCACTCTTCTGGTACCGTAGTATTGGATGAGTTAGGTGAAGAACACATGAAAACCGGCAAACCGATTTTTTATACTTCATCGGATTCCGTTTTTCAAATTGCCTGTCATGAAGAGACCTTTGGTTTAGAACGCTTATATCAACTCTGTGAAATTGCCCGTCAAGAATTAACCGACGGTGGTTATAATATTGGGCGTGTTATTGCCCGTCCTTTTATTGGAAAAAAGGCGGGAGAATTTGAGCGTACAGGCAATCGTCATGATTATGCTGTAGAACCACCATCAAAAACTGTTTTACAAAAATTGGTGGAAGAAAAACAAGGTGAAGTTGTTTCAATCGGTAAAATTGCTGATATCTATGCGCATGTTGGAATTACTAAAAAAATCAAAGCTACTGGTATCGATGCGTTATTCGATGCAAGTTTAACTGAAATTAAACAAGCAAAAGATAATACTATTGTGTTCACTAATTTTGTTAATTTTGATTCTGATTATGGTCATCGTCGTAATATTCAAGGTTATGCTGAAGCATTAGAGTTATTTGATCGCCGTTTACCGGAAATGTTAGCATTAGTTAAAGACGATGACTTGCTGATTATTACGGCTGATCATGGCTGTGATCCATCATGGAAAGGAAGTGACCATACTCGCGAACACATTCCAGTTTTAATGTATAGTCCTAATGTCGCACCGAAAAATTTAGGATTAAGTCCTACTTTTGCCGATATTGGGCAAACGATAGCTCACTATTTTGCTACCTCTCCAATGGATTACGGTAACCCTTTAATTAAATTCAATCATAAGTAAACTATCTCTTATAGTTAAATATCACCATCTGGCATGATGGTGATATTAATTAGTCATTACATTATCTGCTTTTGTTTCGTGCGAACGATTAATCTCATTTTTCCTGTATAGTCATCACCGCTCTTCATAGATGTATCGTTTTAATTTGATCTAAAATACAGAGTTTAATCCATGGCATGGATTATGCTAACCCTTTAATTAAATTCAATCATAAGTAAACTATCTCTTATAGTTAAATATCACCATCTGGCATGATGGTGATATTAATTAGTCATTACATTATCTGCTTTTGTTTCGTGCGAACGATTAATCTCATTTTTCCTGTATAGTCATCACCGCTCTTCATAGATGTATCGTTTTAATTTGATTTAAAATACAGAGTTTAATCCATGGCATGGATTATGCTAACCCTTTAATTAAATTTAATCATAAGTAAACTATCTCTTATAGTTAAAAATCACCATCTGGCATGATGGTGATATTAATTAGTCATTACATTATCTGCTTTTGTTTCGTGCGAACGATTAATCTCATTTTTCCTGTATAGTCATCACCGCTCTTCATAGGTGTATCGTTTTAATTTGATTTAAAATACAGAGTTTAATCCATGGCATGGATTATGCTAACCCTTTAATTAAATTCAATCATAAGTAAACTATCTCTTATAGTTAAAAATCACCATCTGGAATGATGGTGATATTAATTAGTCATTACATTATCTGCTTTTGTTTCGAGCGAACGATTAATCTCATTTTTCCTGTATAGTCATCACCGCTCTTCATAGGTGTATCGTTTTAATTTGATCTAAAATACAGGGTTTAATCCATGGCAAAGAAAGCGTAAAATAGCGAGCAAGAAAATCCATTTGGGAGCGTATACTTATGCCTATCATTCAAGCTATTCAAAACTGTCGTAATCATATAAAAACAATTAGTCAACACGTCAATCAAATTCAATTTGATGAACACACTTTATGTGTTATTGATCATCCACTGTGCCAAGCAGCAATATCATTACAAGGTGCTCATCTTCTTTACTGGCAACCAACCGATGAAGCATCTCCTGTGGTTTGGTTAAGTGATAATGCGTTATTTAAACGCGGAAAAGCGATTCGTGGTGGTATTCCCGTCTGCTGGCCTTGGTTTGGTAACACCTTGTCACCCGCACATGGTTTTGCCCGAATAGTAGATTGGCAATTGAAATATGTCCATGAAGATGACCAAGGCGTTGAGCTACTATTATCATTGCATCAGACTGATGAAACATTACAATATTGGCCTCACGAATTTGGCTTAGAAATGCGATTTCAATTAGGTAAAACGTGCAAAGTAGAACTATCGTGTCAAGGTGATTTTTCGGCTACCAGTGCCTTACATAGCTATTTTGGCGTTAGTGATATTCATCAAGTAACCATCGAAGGTTTAGGTGCAGATTATATTGATAAATTATCGACAGTTAATCCCCCTAAAAATGTTGGTTCCATGACGTTTGATCAAGAAGTGGATCGTATTTATACTCAACCAGAACCGATTAGCTATATTAAAGATCGCCATCGTTCAATTAAGATTCAACATTTTACATACAGTGATGTTGTAGTTTGGAATCCATGGGTAGAAAAAGCAAAGGCGATGAGTGATCTTGCTGATAATAGCTATCAACATTTTGTTTGTGTTGAAACCTGTCGAATCCATCATCCGATTATGTTAACACCACAGCAATTTGCACGCTATGGGGTCGAAATTAGCGTTGAAAAGTAATTTCGGTGCCGACTAATCTGGTTATAATATAAAGCGAGCAGTATTAGCTCGCTATTATTCTAATTCAAAACTGCATACTTTTAACTAGATCAATTTCTTCTTCTTGCCAACCTTGGGATAACGCTTTAACGACAGCTAAATAACCGTCATCAGTCAGGCGAAGTCGATAATCAAAATGTTTGGTGATAACATCCTTAACCGTCGTAATCACCCAATGCCCTTTAATCACTGCATCGCCAGTATACACTCCATGAAAACTATCAATATAAAGCGTTAATGTTGCTTTGGGATTGTTAGTGGGTTGAGTCGTAAGCAAATAATTAGGCATTAAAACAGCTAAGTCTTGCACTAAACGCTGTTTGATTTGATCTGATAATGGCGTTAACCATAAATTATTATTTGCTGTAACATATTGCATATCATTGGTTTGATAAACAATACCATTTTTATCCAAATAATTCGCCACTTGAATATTATTAATCAATATTACATCTTTGACTTTATGTGAATGCAAAATATGGCTATCACTAAAATCACTCTTTAGTTGATAATAGGTTTTATTTGGTAACGAAGAAGCGCAACCAACAACTAAAAATAACATTATCAAGATAAATAATTTTTTCACGACTAATGTCCTCGCGCTTTAGGTTGTGGATCCTGTTTTTTCGGTGCTGCAAAGATTAAAGAATTACTTTTATCATTCAACGTATCAAGCACTGGTGAAAGTTGGTCCATCATACTTTCAAATTTCTGCAAATCGGTTTGTAATTGATTATGCAAGGCTGAACCGGGTTGAAGGCTTTGTAAGGTTTTATTAAGCGACTCAATAGTTGTTTTCAGCTCTTTAGGTAAATTTTGCATATCTTTACTATTAGTTATTGCCGTTAAAGATTCCAATAATTTTTGGCTCTTCTGTAATGATTGATTCAATTCATTCACGGTTTTATCTAAAGGTAATTTATTAAAATTGTCTAACGTTTGTAGCAACTTAGCTTGCAATTGGGATAGTCCTGCTGGCACTGTCATAATTGTATCATAACCAAATGCTTGGCTTTGTGTTTCGAACGGTGTATTTTGGTATTCGGAATAATAATTAAGATCAATATATAATGCCCCAGTAATAAAATTAGCTGACTTAAGCGCAGCTCTTAAGCCATTATGTTGTTCATTGATAATAATCTTGGCTAAATCGGTAGGTTGCTCTAAGACATCACTTAATCGCCCTGGTTCAATTCGAATTAAAACCGGTATATTGTGATTTGAAATGGGATTTGTAGCCAGAATTTTTCTGGTATAAAACGGAACCTGACTCACCGAACCAATACGAATACCTCGATATTCCACTGGTGCACCTACCTCCAAACCAGAGATAGAATCATTAAAAAACAATAAAAATTCATGATAATCAGTATATTGAGAATCCTGAATAGATTTTTTATTTTGATAAAGTTGATAAGTTGCGAAAGGTTTAACCGGTTCACCAAATTTAGTCCCGTCTGGCACATCAAAGCTAATTCCGCCTGAAAGTAAAACGTCAATCGAGGGAATATCTAAATTGGCACCCTGTGAAGATAATGATAAATTCACGCCACCTTCTTTCCAAAATCTCACATTTTGCGTGATCAATGTATCGTATGGCTTTGAGATAAATAATTGATATTTCATTTTGCGAGATTGAATATCAAAATCGGAAGTTTCAACGTTACCTACCCGATATCCTCTAAATAAAACAGATGCACCTCGCGGAATGACGCCACTTTGACTACTTTCCAAATTAATTCTGATTCCAGCTTCATTTGGTGCAGTTAATGGCGGTGTATCAGATAAACTAAATGGTTTATCATTAAAATCAGATTGATCCTTACCTGCTACCAGCTCAATATACACACCAGATAGTAATGTACCAAGACCAGTAACGCCTTCTCGACCAATTTGCGGTTTAACAATCCAAAAGATTGAATCATTTTTGACTAAGGGTTCCATATCTTTATTTATTCGACCATGAATAACCACTTTTTTATAATCTTTACTTAATGTTACAGACTCTACTATCCCAACATCGACGCTCCGGCTTCTAATCACCGTTTTGCCGGCAACAATACCGCTGGCATCATGAGCTAATAAAGTCACGCTCTTACCTTGTTCGGCAAAATGACTATATAACATCCATATTCCAATACCCAATGTAACAATTGGGATAATCCAAATTGCTGAAATACGATCTATTTTTACAGTTTTAGCAATTTTGCGTGATAGTGCAGACATAGTTCACCTAATAATTACATTCAATACTAATAATAATGCCATTGACTGAGTTTTAATGTTTCAAAATTTACCAAATTAATGTTTATCCCAAATTAGCCGAGGATCATATTGATGTGATGCTATCATGGTAATAATCACAACCGCAGCAAAATATATGACTCCAATATCAGGGTAGACTGAAATTAATTCACCATTACGAATTAAAGTTGATATAACAGCAACGACGAAAATATCAATCATTGACCAACGTCCAATAAACTCAACCATTTTATATAATCGGCTCATTTTTATACAATCACGCTGTTTTTTTTGGTGTTTGAATAAAACAAAACAACATAGCCAACTCAGCGCAAGAATCTTTAGAACAGGAATGATGATACTCGCCGTAAAGATAACTAATGCCACTGGATAGTCACCTTCTTGCCACATATAAATTACCCCATCGATAATGGTTGAACTGGACGCAGATCCTAAAAATATCGTGTTCATAATGCCATATAGATTTGCTGGAATATAAAGAATAAGCGAGGTAATCAATAACGCCATTGTCCATTGTATTTTATCATTTTCACGCAATTTACCTTTTTGCTTACAACGTGGGCAATGACGTTGTAAAGCAGGTAAAATAGCATGACAACATAAACATAAGCGGATATTTTGTTTAATGCCAATTTTACCAGGTAACAACTTGCTATTAACAAAATTAAATGTGGCAATTTCATTCCAGATTTTTCTGGATGAAAATTCCAATGTTGATTTCAGTTGAAAAATAATAAATAAGCAAAACGCCCAAAAAGCCTGATCAATACCAATATCACCATAATTCGTTAATTTCACAAAACTTACTAATACGCCTGCCATAAAAATTTCCGGCATTGACCAATGGCTTAGCTTATCATATAAAATCATCAAGTCACGTTTACGAAATTTGGATAATGGTAAATTACTGCATACAATAATTTGAATGCTTAGCGACAAAATAGGTAGTGAGAGAACAAACAAAACAAATAAGAACATTAACGAAATATAATGATCTTCGAGTAAAAGAGTAGAGATCTCAAGTAAATTCAAATTATTAGTATTACCAACTACACGAATATGAATAAAGATAAAACTGCAAGCCAAAATCAACATAATAAGCGCACAAATCGAATAAATTAGCGTATCGCGTTTCATATGCAAACTTGCTCGCGCTAAGCGAGTATGACAGCGTGGGCAAATAGCTTTGTGGTGATTAGTGATATCCGGCAATTCACTGAGTAAATCACAATGAAAACATAAAGCGTACTGGACCTTTGATTCAGTATTTGATGTCATAAAATAACTTAACTTGACTCCACTCAGATTATCTTATTAATTAAGATAACCTGATTTTCTAGATAAATAAAATCACTTTCAAAATTTAATAGTAATAAAATTAATCAAAATACTGAATTATTATTTTATCTAGAATACCTTAATAACCTACTAAAAGCATTATTTAATTATTTTAGTGAGCACCATTTTTAATCCCTTCAAGTTCTTCCCATAAATTGAACGCTTGCTCTAGTGCTAGTTCATGTTCAGCAACCTCACTAAGTATTTTATTAGTTACCTCATGGGATTGCTCAAAAAAACCTGGCGCTGCAATTTGTTGTTGCAATTGACTAATTGTTTGTTCCAATTGCTCGATTTTAGCTGGTAACGCTTCAAGTTCACGAGTTTGTTTATAACTTAGCTTTTTACTATTGGATAAAGGTTTTTCCTGTCCCCCTTTTACATCCGTCTTTACTGCTTCATTTTTTATAGGCGATTGTTTGGCAATGAGTTTTGTGTTTTGCTGTTGATGATATGCATCATAATAGCCACCGGCATAAGCAACAACCTTGCCATTCCCTTCAAAAAACCAGCATTGATTCACCGCATTATCAACAAAATGTCGATCGTGACTCACTAAAAGAACGGTTCCTTTATAGTCACTGATCAATTCTTCCAATAATTCCAACGTTTCAATATCTAGATCGTTAGTAGGTTCATCAAGAATTAATAAGTTACTGGGGTTCAGAAATAATTTTGCTAACAATAAGCGATTTTTTTCGCCACCAGATAATGCACTAACCGGAGTTCTGGCACGTTTAGGATGAAATAAAAAATCTTGCAAATAACCAAGCACATGTCGATTACGCCCGTTTACGGTGACTTCTTGTTTACCATAAGCAAGATTATCCATAACGGTTTTGTCTGGATCAAGATCGGCACGATGTTGATCAAAATAAGCAATTTCTAGTTTTGTCCCACAATGTATTGAACCGGAAGTTGGCGCAATGTCTTTTAGCATTAATTTAATTAATGTGGTTTTACCAACCCCATTGGGTCCAATTAAGGCAATTTTATCACCACGCAATACCTGTGCGGTAAAATTAGTGATTAATTTTTTACTTTCAATCTGATAACTAACATTTTCTAAGTCAAAAATGATTTTCCCAGATCGTAATGCTTCCTCAATTTGCATTTTCGCTGTTCCCATCACTTGTCGACGGTTAGCATATTCCTGACGTAACGCTTTAAGGGCTCTGACACGACCTTCATTGCGGGTACGTCTGGCTTTAATACCTTGCCTAATCCAAACTTCTTCTTGTGCTAACTTTTTATCAAATTCAGCATTTTGCAACTCTTCAACACGCAAAGCTTCTTCTTTGCCAAGGAGATATTGATCATAATCCCCAGGCCACGAGGTAATATTACCACGGTCAAGATCTAAAATTCGTGTCGCCATATGGCGAATAAATGAACGGTCATGGGATATAAAAACGATACTGCCACTAAATCCTTTTAAAAACTCTTCCAACCAAGCAATCGCGTCAATATCTAAGTGGTTTGTTGGTTCATCGAGTAATAAAAGATCGGGTTTATTCACTAATGCTTTCGCTAGTGCAGCTTTACGTAACCACCCGCCCGATAAACTGGATAGTTCAATATCAGGTTGAAGCGCAAGTTCAGATAACACATTGTTAATACGATTGTCCATTTGCCAACCGTTTTTAATATCTAACTGTTCTTGTAAACGCGCTAGTTGTGCTAATTTTTCGTCACTAGCATCATGTTCAATTAAGCGTGATAAATAATGATATTGTTTAAGTAAATCAGCAACATCTTGCAAACCTTCTGCAACAAAATCATAAATTGTTCCACCGATATTGCGTGGTGGATCTTGTTGTAAGCGGGCTATCACGATATCATTTTCAACAATCATTTGTCCGTCATCAAGCGGAATTTCTCGATTGAGGATTTTTAATAATGTTGATTTCCCCATACCATTTCGCCCAACCAAACAAACTCTTTCGCCACGCTCAATGGATAAATTGACATGATCCAGTAGTGGGGCATCACTAAAAGACAAGTATGCATTATGTAATGTAATTAAAGCCATAGATATTAATTATTTGAATAAGGATTAAACTCATGCCGAATTATGCCATGTTATTACTGACTTTACATAATAAAGTTATAAAAAATCGGATTATTTCGTTATAAATTTATACTAAAATCGATATTAAAAGAAATTCAATGGTTAAATATCATTAAAAGACAATATTAAAGACTTAAATAGGTAATAATAACTTAATTGATTAACGTATTTTATATGCTTTAATTATGATGCCAAAAACAAAAACTCTTTATAATTAATGACTTATTTTAATAGCATAAAAAAATCATCTATAGCATAATAAACTACAAAAAAATTTTAAAGACTATGTTAAAAGCAAGGTCCAAAAACATTTACTAACATGAAAATGTGCACGATGTTTTTATCACTACCTAATTTTGCTTTAAAAAGCAGGATAAGGCTTTAAATCAACTGAATAAATTTAATTGCGCTAATCAGATTAGAAAGGTAAATTGCATGACAGGAAACATAACAAAATATCATTGGAAATTTAAACGTGTTGGGGGTATAGATCAAGTTATACTTAATAGTGCTGAAGATATTGCCCACTTAGATGAATTAGATCCGAAACTTTGGGTCGCACTAAGCTGTCCTGCATCTGGTTTTGATTTTGACGATAAAACATTAGCATTACTGGACGAAGATAAGGATGATCGCATCCGTATTCCGGAAGTTATTGATGCAGTAAAATGGCTGAAAGCTCGACTTAAACGACTCGATAGTATTATTGATTGTGCAGAAGAGCTTCCTTTAGCCGCTATTAATACAGAGATTGATGACGGTAAAACACTACTAATCACGGCCCAAGCAATACTTGCAAATATTAATAAGTCTGATAAGACCACGATTTGTTTATCCGATTTAAATGCCTCGACCTTACTTAATAGTAGTAATCTCTATAATGGTGACGGAATTATTCCGATTACCAATAAAATCTCACAAGAATTACAAGACTTTATTAAAGATACGCTAAATGTGATGGGGGGGGTAAAAGACGCCAGCGGTTTAGATGGTGTTAATTGTCAAATTACACAGGGTTTTAAGCATTCGTTACAAGAGTGGATATTATGGCATGATAGTGTTGGTTCTACCACCACGCCACTGGGTGAAGACACTGCCGAAGCATGGCAATTAGTGCAAGATGTTAAAGATAAGGTTAATGATTACTTTTTGCGAATTGAATTAGCTAGTTACGCCCCCCAAGCACAAAATGCTTTAAATGTAGATGAAAAATACATTGTACCAAGTGATAATGGCTTACTTTCTGACGCTACCCTTGCAGAATTACCCTTATCAAAAGTTATTGCTGATCGACCTTTAATTCTTGATAGTGGTTTAAATCCAATATGGCGGGATAAAATAACTCGGCTAGCGCATTTAATAAAACCATTTCTTGCTAATGAAAATCAACTCACCCGTGATGATTGGTTACATGTGCAAAAATTATTATCGCCGTATGCCCTTGCCGTAACTTCTAAACCAGCATTAGCCAACGTAGATATTACAATTCAACCCAAAATGACTATCGATAAACTGGGTGAAGCTCGGATAAAAGAAATTTTAAACAGTGATTTATTTGAGCAATTTGAAAACTTAGCTGAAAAAGACAGCAAAACCCCTGCTGCTGCCGCTGATGTTGCTGATGTAGAAAAGTTAATAATTTATCACCGGCATCTTTATCGTTTATTAATGAATTTTGTTACCTTTGAAGATTTCTTTGATTTAGATACTCGTCGTGCGGCATTTCAGGCCGGACGCTTATTTATTGATGGTCGCTGTTGTTCGCTATGTATTCCGGTTAACGATATCAGTAAACATACTGTTTTAGCCAATTACTCCGAACTGTTCTTACTTTATTGTGAATGTACTCGTAAAAATCCGCCAGTAACCGGTAATCAAGAAAAGAAAACCATTGTGGCCGCCATGACTGCTGGTGACGCAGATTTCTTACTTGAAGGGCGTAATGGCGTGTTCATTGATAATGAAGGACATGACTGGGATGCGAAAGTCGTTAAGATTATTAGTAAACCAATTAGCATAAGCCAAGCCATATGGGACCCTTATAAACGAATAGGTCGTTTTATTACCGATCAAATCAATAAATGGGCCAGTTCGAAAGACTCAGCACTTATGGACTCTGCCAATAAAGCGGTGCAGACACCAGAAACCCAAAAGTTTGATCTTAGTAAAAGTATGGGAATTTTTGCCGCTATAGGTTTAGCGTTAGGTGCTTTAGGTACAGCGCTTGCTAGCATTGCCAGTTCACTTTTCCAATTAAAATGGTGGCAATTTCCTTTAGTCTTTTTAGGTATTTTTTTAGTGATTTCTGGGCCTTCCGTCGTTTTAGCCTGGATAAAATTACGCCAACGAACACTTGGACCACTGTTGGAAGCTTCAGGTTGGGCTATTAATGGACAAGTGAAAATTAATCTTTTCTTAGGTGGGCAATTAACGTCGAAAGCAGAACTACCTCCTAATGCTTCTCGAACCTATATCGATCCGATGCGAAAAAAAGTTTATAAATATTGGATCGTATTTTTCATTGCGTTAGCAATTGGAATTATAGTAAGTGGTGTATGGCTATGGCATAGTGGTCATTTGCAACAAATCATTCCTGATTTTAGCAATGAACAAACGCATCTGAGTCAATCAACCGCTAATTCTTAAGCTGAATAATGAACTAACAAGCTATCCTCATCATACATTGTTGATGAGGATAACTTTTGACAGGATCAATCGTTATTATTTATTAGTGAATTTTGCCACGAAAAACTTCATATTTACTTTTAGGTAACGCATAGGCAATAATATAATCACCCATTTTAGTACCGAAAGATCCATGACCGCCAACGACTAAAACAACATATTGGCGACCATCTTTGCCCAAAAATGTCATTGGTGTCGCTTGTCCACCGGCGGGTAACCTTACAGACCAAAGCTCTCGACCATTAGTAATGTCATAAGCTCGAAGATATTGATCCAACGTACCACTTAAAAACGCAATACCACCAGCAGTGGTCATGGGGCCACCCATAGCAGGTACCCCTACTGGGAATGGTAAAGGTATAATTGGGGTATTATCACGCGATGTACCATTCGGATGCATCCAAGTTATCCGATTATCCGCAAGATTAATACCAGCAACATTGCCCCAAGATGGCGCTTGACACGGAAACCCCATAATAGATAAAAACGGTTTTATAATCACCGCATAAGGCGCACCGCGATTCGGCTGTAAACCTGCGCCCTCAGAAGCTTGTGTTTCATCTTTTTGAACTTCAGACTGTGGAACTAATTGCGATGTAAAAGCCATATAATTAGGGCTAGCGAAAATAATTTTTCTGACTGGATCAACGGCTACGCCCCCCCAATTCATTACGCCAACATTACCCGGATAGATCAAACTCCCTTGCAATGAAGGTGGGGTATATTGTCCTTCATAACGTAAGGATTTAAATCTGATACGACAGCTTAGTTGATCAAAAGGTGTTGCTCC
This sequence comes from Frischella japonica, assembly GCF_014489845.1. Taxonomy (GTDB): domain Bacteria; phylum Pseudomonadota; class Gammaproteobacteria; order Enterobacterales; family Orbaceae; genus Frischella; species Frischella japonica. The sequence goes on along the minus strand of NZ_JABURY010000006.1, from coordinate 327,758 downwards.
CCACATATCACGTTCTTGTAATGGTGGAGGGGTAAGATTGAGTCGGGAACGGGCTTGAGTTGGTGATGTCCAATCCCCTTTAACCGCACCTTGCGGGACTTTAACCTCATCAATTGGCACTATTGGTTCACCTGTTTTACGATTCAATATATATATGCTTCCCTGTTTTGTTGGTTGAATAACCGCAGGTTCAATACCATTTTGGGTTTTTAAATCAACTAATATTGGTTGTGCTGGTACATCCATATCCCACAAATCATGATGGGTAAATTGATAATTCCATGCTACCTTACCGGTTGCAATATCTAAAGCCACTAGACCAGCAGCATATTTTTCAGTTGCGGCGGTACGATCAGCGCCATATTGATCCGGAGTTTGATTTCCTAAGGGTAAATACACCAAACCTAATGCTTCATCAACACTAGTAATCGACCACACATTCGGTGAATTACGGGTATAGTGTTGACCTTTGGCTATTGGTGAAGTGTGTTCTGGATTTCCACTATCCCAATTCCAAACTAAATGACCGTCATGAATATCAAATGCTCTAACAACACCTGAAGGTTCATTGGTTGATTCATCATCCGTCACATGACCGCCAACAATAACAAGTTGTTTTGTAACTAATGCCGGCGACGTTGAATAGTAACCGCCAGGCGTAAACGGTCCGATTCCCTGTGTCAAATCTACTTGTCCATCTTTACCAAAACTATTACACCTTTCACCATTGTCTGCATTTAAAGCAATTAAACGTGCATCAGCTGTTGGTAAATATATCCGCCGTGGACACGGACTGCTTTTTACTTTTCTCGCAATCGCATTATTCGGTGATTGTTTGAGATAACGATCACTATCGTAATATGATAAACCTCGGCATGTCATATGTGCCCAACCTTTAAATGTACCTGTACCGCCATTTGAGATAGCGGGATCATATTTCCATAGTGTTTTACCAGTTTCAGGTTCGAGTGCCAGAACCCAGCCATGAGCAGTACAGGTATAAAGTTTATCATTCACTTTTAAGGGAGTATTTTCGTTGGTTAGTTCAACTGGATCATCAGCGGTAGGTAAATCACCCGTTTGAATATGCCATACTTCTTTTAACTTGTGAATATTTTCTGGAACAATCTGATGTAAACGAGAATAATGTAATCCGGCATTCGTCCCACCATATGCTATCCATTCCTCGCCGGCTGCTTGTGACGGGTTGACACTAATTAAATCGGTATTTTCAATTTTACCATTAATCTCATTAGGAGACGTAAATAACGAAGCGATACCCACGATTGCTGTAAATATTATACTAACGAGCAGTAACCAAGAAGCAACACATGGTTTAATAATCGTTTGCCTAAGCCAAGGAGATAACAATACTAAACCGATAACAAACCATACCCACAATCGTGGTACTAATTGCCACCAATTTAAACCCACTTCCCAAACGGACCAAATTGTCGACAATCCTAGCATACCGGCATAAAGAATTAAGGCCCAGGCATTATGCTTTACCAACAAAACAGTGCTTGCCATAATAGCGGCGCCACAAAGTAAGTAATAAAATGATCCGCCCAGACTTATCAACCATCCGCCACCAATAATTAAAACCACACTTATTAACAACAAAACTAGCGAGATAAAATACAATAACATTTTGTTTTTAATCATAAAAAACACTTTCATCCTATTCCAATCGTCGTTTAAGCAGTTTACGCTAAAAAGATTGTTTAAAAAATAGAATTTATGAAAAATATCAATAAAAACAAAGAGTAATATTAAAAACATACCAGCAGAATTAGGATGTTGCCCGAATAGGTTTATCATCATCAATCATACAGATTGTTATAATTTATATAAATAACTGGATTTTTAGCGCTAAATCATCATAATTACACCATTAGATTGTAGTATGTAAATTTAGTTAGTTTTAGGAGAGTATTCATGTCCGTAGATAATATGGCAATTCCTGCCTGTGATCTGGTTATATTTGGCGCTAAAGGAGATTTGACAAGACGAAAACTTCTCCCATCTTTATACCAACTTGAAAAAAGTGGCTATCTGCCTAAAGAAACCAAAATACTCGGTGTTGGTCGTGCCGATTGGAATCAACAAGAGTATGCTAAAATTGCCAAAGAAGCATTGCAAATGTTCATGAATGAAGAGATTGATGAACATATTTGGCAACGTTTTGCTAATCGTTTAGATTTTCATAAATTGGATGTTAATGATATTGTTGCATATAAAGGATTAAAAGATAAACTTAATGATAATCGACCTGCTATCTTTTATTTTGCAACCCAGTCCACTATTTTTGGCTCAATTTGTCAAGGCTTGGGCGAAGCGGGACTTAATCAACCACAAAATCGCATTGTATTAGAAAAATCATTAGGTACTGATTTAAAATCATCGCAAAAAATTAATGATGCAGCAGCTAGCTATTTTCAAGAGTCACAAATTTACCGCATAGACCACTATTTAGGTAAAGAAACCGTACTTAATTTATTGGCATTACGTTTTGCAAATCCCATATTGTCCAATTTATGGGATCGAAACTCAATTGACCATGTCGAAATTACGGTGGCCGAACAGGTTGGCATTGAAGGACGTTGGGGGTATTTTGATAAAGCGGGTCAAATGCGCGATATGGTTCAAAATCATTTGTTGCAAATTCTTACTATGGTCGCTATGTCGCCACCATCGGATATTTCTGATAGTAGCCTCCGTCAGGAAAAAATTAAAGTATTAAATGCGTTACGACCTATAGATAAATCTAATGTTGCTGAAAAAACCGTGCGCGGTCAGTATACTGCTGGATTTATTAATAATATCAATGTTCCAGGTTATTTAGAGGAAGATGGCGCGAATAAAACCAGCCATACCGAAACTTTCGTAGCAATTCGCGTTGACATTGATAACTGGCGCTGGGCTGGTGTTCCATTTTACTTGAGAACCGGTAAACGTTTAGCAACAAAATGTTCCGAAATAGTCATCTATTTTAAAAATCAACCGATTAACCTATTCAAAGATTATTATTCAAGTTTGCCACAAAACAAGCTGACTATTCGCCTACAACCTGACGAAGGAGTTGATATCGAGATTTTAAATAAGGTTCCCGGTTTAGAAAACCACAATCGTTTACAAACCACAAAATTGGATCTCAGCTTTAATGAAACATTCAGCCAACACATTGCCGATGCTTATGAACGTTTGTTATTGGAAGTGATGCATGGTAGACAAGCACTCTTTGTTCATCGTGACGAAGTAGAAGCTGCATGGAAATGGACTGATTCGGTTCTCAATGCTTGGGCTGAGGATAAAGAACTACCAAAACCTTATCAGGCTGGTACGTGGGGGCCAGTGGCATCAGTTGATTTAATCACCAAAGACGGTCATTCATGGAATGGCTATGAATAGAAGGATGTAGCGCAATGTTTAATTTAAATCAATATAATTCATCATCATTACTTATTGATGATATGGTCAAAAATATTATTAGGGATTTGCAACATGCCATTGAACAACGTGGTCGAGCGTCAATTGCGGTTTCAGGAGGTAGTAGCCCTATTCCATTGTTCAAAAAATTAAGCGAACAACCATTAGCATGGAACAAAGTCTATATCACGTTAGTCGATGATCGATGGGTTAATACTACACACCAAGACAGCAACGAAAATTTAGTCATGAAACATTTACTAATTAACAATGCTAAAATGGCTAACTTTATTGGTTTTAAAAATAATGCTCCAACGCCATTTGCCGGCGAAGAGTATACCCAAGAAAAACTGCGTGAAATTCCTCTTCCGTTTGATGTCGTTGTTTTAGGTATGGGGGAAGATGGTCATACCGCTTCTTTATTCCCTCATGCTGAAAATCTACATCATGGTTTAGATATGAATTCGGGTAAATTAGTGGTTGGCATGGTGCCATTAACCGCACCGCATGAACGAATGACATTAACGTTACCGGCTATTCTTAACAGCCATCATATCTATTTATTATTGAATGGTAAATCAAAGAAACAAGTACTGGAAAAAGCATTGCAAGGTAGTGACGTTGATGAAATGCCAATTCGTGCGGTTCTTCAACAGGACAAAGTCAATGTTGTTGGTTTTTGGACTGAATAATTAATAAACAATTTTATAGTTTATTAAATATTTGTAAAATAGCGGATGCCAAGTTATTAACTCTGGCATCCACTTAGTTTAGCTTTACTACTTTTATGATGTATGAACATATTTTTTATTAAGTGTTGTATGATAATAGTTACTCACCAGGCGATAACATTGTGCAATAATAAAAATTAATGCTTGAATTAAAACAATACATGCACTACTACTTGCGCTATAGTGAAAACTAATCAACGTTCCAAAAGTGCACGAACTGATTGAAACGACAACTGCTATCACTAACATTCGTTCAAATCTTCTGGATAAGAGAAACGCTATAATGCCTGGTGCTATTAACATGGCGATAACCAAAATCACGCCAACAGCTTGCAATGAGGCCACAATGGTTAATGCTAAAAAGGCAAGTAAACCATAATGCAGTAATCTTACCGATAAACCAATTACTTTCGCCTGAACCGGATCAAAGCAATATAACATTAAATCTTTACGTTTGAATAACACAATTAACGAAACAATCGTCGCAATAATGACAATTTGATATAACTCTGCTTTGGTTGTGCCTAATAAACTACCAAATAAAATATGATTAAGATGTTGTTCGGTATCGACTTTGGAAAATAATACTAGCCCAAAGGCAAACATCCCAGAATAAACAATCCCCATTACCGTATCTTCTTTAACACGGCAATTTTCCTTAATATAGCCAGTCGCTAACGAACAACAAAAGCCCGAAATAAAAGCACCTATTACGATCGGAATACCACCTAAATACGCCAAAACAATTCCCGGTAATACCGCATGGGAAATCGCATCCCCCATTAATGACCAACCTTTAAGCACCAGAAAACAAGATAAAATAGCGCATACAAATCCAGTCGTAATCGATACAATAATAGCCCGCTGCATAAATGGATAACTGAGCGGTTCAATAAGAATATTTAGCCAATCCATTATGCATGCTCCTTATTTCTCGATTTACGGCGAATTCGCAGTCGATTAGGAATTAATCCATGTTGCGGCGCAAACAGAAATGCCAAGATAAAAATCATGGTTTGTAACGAAATAATTACCCCTCCGGTAGCTCCATCAAGATAATAGCTGATCCAAGCGCCAATGCCACTTGTCACAAAACCAATTGATACCGCGATGATTAATAAAATAGGAAAACGATTAGTTAATAGATAAGCCGTTGCACCAGGGGTTATCACCATTGCAATGACTAGTATTGCACCAACAGTTTGTAATGCAGCAACAGTACAAGCACTAAGTATCGTAAAAAATATAATCTTTAAGACTAAAGTATTAATGCCAATCGAACGCGCATAAACTTCATCAAAAAAAGCCAGTAATAAGTCTTTCCAAATAAAGACCAGTACAAATAAGGAGGCTGCAATAATAATTTCAACTTGAAACATATCTTCGTCAAGAATGGTGAGAATATCGCCCATTATAATATTATTCACATTGACTGAAGTTGGGTTGAGTGAAATGATTAATAAACCAATAGCAAAAAAAGTTGAAAAGATAAAACCAATAATGGCATCTTCTTTTAAACGGCTTACATAACGAATGATAATAATTGATATTGCAGCTAAAAAACCAGTAAAAAAGGCACCAATCGAATAAGGTAAGCCTAGTGCATAAGCTCCGGCGACCCCAGGTACCACTGAGTGTGATAATGCATCGCCCATAAGTGACCAACCTTTTAACATTAAATAGGCAGATAAAAATGCACAGGCTGCGCCAACAATACTGCTCGCCCAAATTGCCTTAATCATATATTCATATTGAAAAGGTTCTAAAAGGATATCCCACATATTATTTTGTCCGTAACTCGTCAATTAATAAATTATCATGAGGAGGTTGATTTTCACCTTCACCATAAAAAACAGCCGCTCTTTCATCATCAGTTAAAACAGATACTATTCGCGAATCTTCATCATCATGCAATTGACTGCCAGACAAACTCAAATAACGCAATGCACCACCAAAGGTTTGCATAAGATTTTGTGGCGTAAATGTCGTTTTGGTTGGGCCGTAAGTGAGTACCGTACGATTAAATAACACAACTTGATCACAAAATTCAGGTACACTGCCTAAATTGTGAGTTGATACTAAAATTAAATGCCCTTTTTCACGTAGTGTTTTCAATAAATCGATAATGGCATTTTCGGTTTGAACATCAACACCAGTAAACGGCTCATCGAGTAACAATACCCTACCTTGTTGCGCCATAGCACGGGCAATGAATACTCGTTTTTTTTGACCACCAGAAAGTTCACCGATCTGCCGATTTTTTAAAGCGGAGAGATTTACCAATTCTAATGCAATATCTACCTGCCGTTTATCTTCCTTCGAGGGTATTCGAAGAAAAGACATTTTGCCATAACGTCCCATCATCACGACATCAGAAACTAACACAGGAAAATCCCAATCGACTTCTTCAGTTTGTGGAACATAAGCTATAATATTTTGCTTTAATGTTGCTGTGACAGGAGTATCATTTAAAGCAACATGACCTTTACTTGGTTTTACCATTCCCATGATGCTTTTAAATAGTGTCGATTTTCCACTTCCATTTACACCGACTAAAGCACAAATAGTTCCGCCACGAAGTGTAAAATTAACATCATGAATCGCAGTATGACCGTTGTTATAGGTTACTGTAAGATTTTTAACATCTAATGTGACAGGATGGACATGATCATTCATTATTCAAAACCTTTTGCTATCGTTTCAACAGTGACATTTAATAAATCAATATAGGTCGGTACGGGACCATCTTGCTGTGAGAGTGAGTCAACATATAATACGCCACCATACTTAATGCCGGTTTCACGACTAACTTGAATTGCTGGCTTATTTGAAATCGTACTTTCACTAAAAATAACCGGAATCTTATTAGCTCTGACCAAATCAATTATCGCTTTAACTTGCTTTGGTGTTCCTTGCTGCTCAGCGTTAATTGGCCATAGATAGGCTTCTTTAAAACCATAATCACGCGTTAGATAACTAAATGCACCTTCACTGGTTACTAACCAACGATTTTCTTGTGGAATACGGGATAATTTTTCACGTAGTGGCCGATCCATATCCTGAATTTTTTTGATATAGCTAGCCGCATTTTGGTTATAAATTTCAGCATTTTTAGGATCATATTTCACTAATGCTTTACGGATATTTTCGACATAAATTAACCCTTCCGTTGGGGACATCCATGCGTGAGGATTCGGGTTACCTTTATAACTACCTTCACGAATAGGCATTGGATCAACACCTTCACTCACTATTACCGACGGTACATCCTTAATATCCTCAAAAAAACGTTCAAACCAACGTTCTAAATTCAAACCATTCCAAAGTACCAGATCTGCAGATTGCGCTCTGACTAAATCCTTTGGTGTGGGTTCGTACTCATGGATTTCTGCACCAGGAACGGTAATTGATTCGACAATTGCCGCATTACCAGCAATATTTTGCGCAATATCCTGAATAATTGTAAAAGTTGTAACCACTTTGAATTTTTTTTCGGCAGCATGACTAAATTGACTAATACAGAAAAGCAGTGATAAACCGACTAAGGAAAAAAATTTTTTATTTATCCTTGCAACAAACCAATTCATATTCAACTCCAATTATTTACTTTAAAAGATAATGAGAATTATTATCATTTATAGTGTAAAAGTCAATTCCTAATTGAAAATAATATTATTTATTAAATAAATTAAATTGATAGCTATCTATGTAATAGATTTTAATTATATTGTAAAACATTAAAAAATAATAATTAATCAATTAATTAATTAATTAATTGATTGATTTTTAATTTTTTAACCCAAATGACATTTTTAAATTAATTTTGACAATTAGTAATTAATATAGATAATTTTAATCAAAATTTGATTACATAATAATTAACTGAGAGGATCAAATGGCTCTACCTCAAAAAATGATAAAAAGAGGTTATAATTTTTTCAATAGTAGTCTATGTCACATTTCATTAACATTTATTTCGATGATTTATCTCGCCTATATATCTCCAATTGCATATGGTTATAATTTTGAATTAATGAATTTTTTTATGCTGGTATTGTTATTCCTTTTTGCAAGATATCATTTTATTACCGTAATAATCATGTTTGTATATTCAATAATAGCTGCGATTTATCTTCCTTTTGGGATTACATATGGTCAACTTAATGGTGGATTACTATATGCACTGAGAGAAACAAATATAACAGAAGCCTTTGATAATATACTTATCTATCCAGGCTATTATTATTTATTAAGTTTGCTGGTAATATTATCTAGTAGTTATTATGTATATTCTTATTGGAAATATGGAAAAAAATCTAAACATATTTTAAAACAATTGATATTTTTAATATTATTTCCATTCATCTTTATTTTGCTTCCTAGTGGAGATCATGTAACCGATGCTGTAAAACAATCAATTTATTTTTTTGAAAATATTGAGAAATTTGAACAGTCTTTTAATAGTCAACCTACCTGGGATATCATATCAGTTGATAAGAAAAATAATAATATTGTGGTAGTAATTGGTGAGAGTGTTAATAGAGAATACTTATCACTATATGGCTATCATCATCAAACCACACCATTTCTTAATAAAGCTAATGGTATATTCATTGATGGCTATATAGCAACTGCACCTTTTACAACATATTCTTTATCAAGAACATTAGCACAAACTTTGGATAAAGAAGAGATTAATTTTGCTAATAATATCGTTACGTTAGCTAAGCAAGCAGGTTATAAAACATATTGGATTTCAAATCAAGGTGTCATTGGTATACATGATAGCTTAATTAGTCAAATTGCTATGTATGCTGATAATATTAAATTTCTTAATGAAAAAACATCCATAAATAGATATCGGGATGATTTCGATTTACTAGATGAATTAGATAAAATTTTGGTTGAAGACCCTTCACCTAAAATAATATTTGTTCATATGTATGGTTCACATAACAATCCATGTAAACGATTATTTAATTATCCGAATAGCTATAACTTACAATATGGTATTAAATTTAACTGCTATTTAGCTACATTGAATAAACTTGATGCATTTATTGAGAATATTAATAATCAATTAATTCAAGCAAATAAAGACTATTCATTAATCTATTTCTCAGATCACGGGCAAAAAATGTCATTTGATGAAAACAATCAAGTTATGATTCAACATTCTGGTAAATATAAACAAGGATACAAAGTCCCGCTTTTTATCATTAAATCGAATATAAAAGATCATATTTATACAAAGAAAAACTTATCAGCATTTCACTTTTTAGATCTTTTTGCTAATGAAATTGGGGTTAAATCAGATCAATTATCTACCGAATTTAAATTTGAAGCATTTCCACTAGAATCAAATATAATGGTTAAAACCTATGATGAATTAGCATATTATGATGAGCTACTTGATGATAAAATCATTGATCAATAAATTTTAAGGTATTTTTGATAATTAATACGCTCGCATCAGCTGCCAAATAAAAACTATGTTTTGGCAGCTGTATTTTTGTAGGTAGTGATAAAATTTAGCATTTTATGAATTTTGAAACTATTCTTGGATATATTGACAGTTTCGATTAAGCATTGAAACTTTAATACTCTTAATGCTTTTTTATCCAATAATGATATGGTGCTGTTTCGGTTTGTGCGTCTATAAGTTGGTGTTCCATATGACGACAAAATCCGGGGATATCACGTATTGTTGCTGGGTCATCAGCAATAATGTGTAAAATTTGCCCATTACTCATTTCCCGTATAGTTTTACGCACCAACATAATTGGTTCGGGGCAACGTAATCCTAAGGTATCAAGTTCTCTATCTGCGTACATACTATTTAATTGAGTTGAAATAAAGGTTATTTAAATAATGAGGAACCGCATCATCAGCATTAGATCCAATAATTTCTATTTGTGGCAAACATTGTTTTAATTCGTCACTAGCATTTTGCATAATACATCCTTTACCAGCCATCGATAACATTTCTAAATCGTTCATACCGTCACCGAAAGCAATACTATCTTGTAACGTGTAGCCTAATTTTTTTACCACTGCTGCTAGAGCATTACCTTTTGACACATTAGCACCCATTACTTCTAAACAATTTGCTGTTGAAAAAGCTATTGAAATTTCATTACCATAATGGGCTTTTAAACGGTTTTTTAATTCAATTAAACGAATATTATGAGAATCGTCATTAGTCGTAAAATAGATCTTTGCGATATCATCAGTGGCAAAATCAATTGGTTCAAATAAACGGTATTTAAAATGGCTTTCACTAAAATATTCGAGTGACTCAGGATCTTCTTTGTTAATCAACCACTCATCGCCACGATAAATGTGAGTATAGACTAATGAATCATCCATAGCAACTTGAGCAATTTCATAAGCAATGGAGGGTTGTAAGTTTAAACTGACAATAACATTTCCCTTACTATCATGTACTCTGGCACCATTTGAGGTAATCATGTAGGCATCAATATCCATATTATCACGCATCTGAGCCACATCAATATGATGCCTGCCAGTAGCAAAAACAAAATGTATGTCTTTTTTTCTTAACTTTTGTAACGTTTCTTTTGTATAAGCAGATAGAGCATGATCGGTGTTTAATAAGGTACCATCTAAATCCGATGCAACAATATGGAACATAATAAACTCGTTATAATTGAAATTTGTAGACCTTATTATATACTAACCAAGACTACCATTAAAGTGGATTGAATAGTTTATACACGATGGCCAAATCAACGCTAAATTACTAGTTATAATATAAGTAAAATTAATTAATATACTAACTGTGGGGTTATAAAGATAATCAACTCTCTTTTTTGCCACTGTTTGCCACGATATTTGAAAAGTTCCCCTATCACAGGAACATGACTAATACCAGGTACCGCTTGTTGATTTTGGTTATGACTCTGTTGAAAAATACCTCCAAGGATCAATGTCTCATTATTATTGACTAATACTTGAGTATGAATTTCTTGGGTATTAATTGCTAAGGCTTCGCCACCATCACTACGTTTGATTGAACGCCCTATAGTATTTTGTGTAATAGATAAAGTTAACTCCAGTTGATGCTCAGTTAAAACCCGCGGTGTTACTTCTAGCCCTAATACGGCTTGCTTAAATTCAATAGTTGTGGTTCCATTATTTTCTCCGGAGACTTCGTAAGGAATTTCTGTTCCTTGTTTAATATAGGCCGTATGTTGATGAGAAGTTAATAAATTTGGGCTGGCAATAATTTCTAATTGATTTTCAGCTTCCAAAGCCGATAATTCTAAATTTAATAAATTGCTAGAACGTTTAGCTAAGTTAAACCCTATAGTAGCAGGCGCATTACTAACCCCCATATTAATATCTAACTGTTGAATAAATTGCGAAGAATTTTTGGTATATCCCCATTTTATCCCTAACTCATCGGCACTTTCCGTACTCATTGTGATAATGTGAGCCGCTATATGAATTTGTGGAATAGGCCGATCCAATTGTTTAATTAAGGTGGCTATTTTGGGCAAATTTGGTTCAATATCATAAATGATCAAATTATGAGTGCGATCATCTATAAAAATTTTGCCTCTTTCTGATAATAAATTTTGTTCACTAACCATAGTGCTAATTGTTTTCGGTTCGGCATGATTGACTGCAACTGATAAATAGCTTAGCGGCAATTTTAACTCTTCATCTTTTTGTTGTTGCAGTTTTTGTTCTGCGATAATTTTAGGATCGGGCAGAGGATTAACCAGTAATAAGTTATCATCAATCTGATATTGTAATTTTGCAGATTGGGTCACCACATCCAGTGCTTTAATCCATTTAACATTATTAAGTTTAATGGTTTGGATAGGATCAATGCTATCATTAAACACTAAATTAAGCTGCTGCTGTTCGGCCAAAGATTGAAGAATAATACTGGTATGTGCTTGATAAAAATTAATCGAGATACGATCTGGCTGATGGCTTTCAGCTGGGTATCCTTGACGGGTAATTAATAGTAAAATTAATAAAATACCACTTTTAATCAATTGATTTAGATATCGATAATAATTCATGCTAAACCCCTTGTAATTTCATTGTCAAAATTAAGTTTTTCTGACAATAATCAGGTAAATTCGCTTGCCAATGGATCTCAGTTCGTGTAATGGTTATAATTTTCCACGGCAAAAGCTGCATAGGAACGGTTAAATCAGAAAGCGTTAACCATATTTTGTTATTAACCTTATGAATAATTGCAATTATGTGCTGACTGCCCATTTGCTGCTCAACATAACCTTGAAATTGCCATTGATTTATTTGATTTCGCAATTGTGTTTCTATATCTGCGCATGGGATTAATTGTGGCATTTGAAAAGGATCTTTTAATTTCATATCTTTATTTTGAGCTGCATGCGTTATTAATGAATAAAGCAATAATAAAATCCCCACATATTTATTCATAAGAAACCTGATGATATTTAGAAAGAAAAGACAAAGAAACAAGCAGGTTATCGTTTTGTCTCTCGATACCAATTGTCTCAAGTTGAAGAAAAATTGAGCGCTGACTTAAACTTTCAAGGAAAATCAGTAAATCATGAAAATAACCGCTTACTTTAACATGATAATGAATAACATCCGTGTCATTCTTATTAGTGAACTCCATTAGTTTTAAATGACTTTGCGCCAGCAGTTGCATAAAGATATGATTTTGTTGTTTTAGCATGAAGGTTAGTTTTTGTAATTGGCTAACTAATTGTTCATTCTCATGATTTAATATAGAAAATGTTGGAAATTGAGTTATTTCCTGCTCTAAATGTGTAATATCTTGTTCTAATGTTTGATATTGCAAATTTTGTTGCTCTTGCTGATCATAAATAGGCCGTATTCCAATGAGATAAATAGCATAGGAGATTATTAGTACTATTATTAAAATAGTGCTATAACGGAACTTATTCGGTTGATAAAGCCAATAATCAAGTTTTTCATTCATAATCTAATCCCCTACTATTTTGTGCGTGATCTAATTGAATCTTGATATTAAATAACAATTGTTCATAGTGTTTCTTTATGGTTGTAATTTCACTCTTCATAATCAAATTATGCTGTTCTAATTGCAGTGAAAACAATAAAATATCATCATATAAATAACTGACACCGTTGATATTCAAGTGATCATCGTAATATTCAAGTGAATTTAACCATAGGTTATTGGGAATCGTTTCCGATAAACTCATTAATGATTCTATAAGGTGTGCATAATTGTTAGTAATCGATTGTCGTTGAGTCAAAGTCGCTTTTAATTGATTATTTTGTTTATTGATATCAATTAATTGTGTTAACTGTGATTTGGATTTTAAATAAAGATCTTGTAATTGAGTATTACGATGAATTTGTTGATTTAGTGCTTGTAAGGCCAAATAGTATAAGATTATTGACACTGATGTTATAACTATTAATAGACTAAAACATACATAAAAAAATTGCTTTCTTCGCGCTTTTCTTTGCCAATTGCGCCAGGGTAATAAATTAATACCGTCAATTTGTTTCATTGTTGCCAGCGCATTAACGTCAAACTTTAGAACATCTGATTCATTTATGAACTGATTAGGAATACCTACAAAGATAACTTGCCATGGGAATAGTTTTATTAATCTATCAATTTGCCTACTTGGATAAGCATAAACAATAATTTGTAGATTCCCTTCCGCCGTTTGCCTTTTATCTTCAATTATAAAATCATAAGCTAAACTTTCCTGGTTAATAAATATTCTAGATAAACTTTGTTTGACATAATTGTCTATTTCAAAAGGTAATAACGGAATGTTAGGTAATGCCAAACTGGCTTTTTTTGTACCATGATCTATTAAAATACACCGACAAATCGGCTTTATTTTTACCTGAGGCAAGTTTTTTTTTATATATAGTGTAAAATCTGCTATTGATTGTTCATCTTTATTAAACGTTTGAGAGGTTAAAATGATTATTTTTTGCCCTTTCAATTGACCAATACAGCAGTTTAGTAAAAATTCTTCAACAAAAATTGTAATGTAATACACGTTTTATCAACCTTTAATCAGTTTGCGAAATCGTGATTATCTACAAAAGATTGATCTAAAACCGCCCAAATATAGTATTTCTGCGAAAGCTTACGCAAAATATGTTTAAATTTACATCGGAAGAATAACTATCTCCAAAAAAATGAAAAAAAGTGTTGACTGAGAAGTCAGGATCCTTATAATGCTTTTCCACACGGTCAGGGTGATTAGCTCAGTTGGGAGAGCACCTCCCTTACAAGGAGGGGGTCACTGGTTCGAACCCGGTATCACCCACCAATTCTTAACCGTGTAATTTGAAATTAGATCTTTTTTTAATTTCATTTTGGGGTGATTAGCTCAGTTGGGAGAGCACCTCCCTTACAAGGAGGGGGTCACTGGTTCGAACCCGGTATCACCCACCATCTGCAAGATGGGTCGTTAGCTCAGGCGGTAGAGCAGCGGACTTTTAATCCGTTTGTCGAAGGTTCGAATCCTTCACGACCCACCACTTTTCTTACTAAAAATTATTTAGCATTTATAATATTTACTTTTAATATATTGTTTACCAATTAGCTAATTCGAATTAACTTCGCCATCTTCAAAATTTATTAACTTTTTAATAAATAATTAGTTATCTTATTTATTAAAGTTAAAGGAATTTTGGCTTGGGTTATCCGATTTATAACCGATCTAGAATTTCCGCTTGTTTTCATCACGATAAATGATGAGTGCTTTTAATATCTCCAAAAAAGTTCAACTCATTGTTAGCAAAATAATGTATCTTTTCTAAAACAGTATGATTACTTTTAATTCCAACATATAGCCATTTATGTTGAAAAAGATTGCTTATGTTGCACAACTCATATCGTTTCAAATAAACCCAATTTGCTAAGATCAATTATTAAATGTCAAACCGGTTAACTTTATTGACCGAGAATACGCAATGTTAATAGCTAACAATTTTAACTATTAATCATCAACTTACTTATATTTATATGCCTTTATCCATAATTTTTGCAATTTATATTTGCAAAAATACCAACTAGGTAAGCAAATTTGTCTCACTTATACTGCTTTTAAGAAGTAAATAGGTGAATAAATTTATGAGAACAAGAACAATAGAATTATTTAAAAAATTTATTTCAGTCGACTACCCATTAACCATTGAAATGTTATCAGAAGAATTTCAAATTAGTGCCCGAACCATTCGTAACGAAATTAATGAAATGAATGTTTTTTTACAAAATAGACAGTTACCTTTCATTTCAACGATACGTCGTAAAGGTTTTATACTAGATGCAACAACCGATCAGAAACAGTCCATTCATAGTGCATTATTGAGAGTAGCTATTTCACCCTTTTTAAGTAAAGACGAACGTCAATTTGATTTATTATTGTCAATCGCTTTTTCAGCTTGCCCAACTATTTTAACTCATAAAGAAAGTATCTATTTTGTATCTAAAAGTGTATTAGATGAAGATATCCGCAAACTTAAAGCCCGTTTAAGAAAGTATGATATTGAATTAACCAGTTTACCTAAGCAAGGCATGCAATTTGTCGGATTAGAACGTTCAATCCGCTTAATGATGTACGAAGCAATTAATCAATTTTATGGCAATCTTGAACTTGATAAACCTTTGCATGAATTAAGTTCAATACAACAACTTTTATTTAACTTTATTCCACATAAACTTATTCAAAATTTATTAAAACTTGCTCATCAAACGATTAGCCAGATTCATGATGAAATTTATGTACAACAAATTGTTATTTTCACCGCGATTTGGTTGATTCGTAATATACATCAACATCATTTGACAATGATCAGAAGCGATTTTAATCATACTGAATCCGACCAAATCACCAAATTTATTGATTTAGTTTGTCGACGGATGTCTTTGCAAGCTAATCGGCAAGAGCAGCAATATATCATTTACATGCTAGAGGCCTTTAATACTAAGGATATTAATAATTATGTCGAGTGGTTAAATGCACAGTTATTAGCCATCAAGTTAGTTAACTATGTCGAAGAAAAAACACAAATCCCTTTCTCAACTAAACAAGAACAACTTTACGAAAATCTTTGCAAACATCTAGCCGGATTGATTGCACGAGTGAGCAATAATATTCATATTATTAATCCACTACTTGATAGCATCAAACAAAATTATGGTGAAATTTACTTAGCGATAAAAAACTTTGTACAAGGGCTAGAAACAACATTAAGTCATAAAGTTTCAGATGATGAGATCGCTTTTTTAACCATTCATTTTTCAACGTTTGCCAGTGCGATAAATCAAGATCGTAGTTACTATTTTAAAGCAGTGGTGCTATGTGATCATGGTATTGCTACCTCCAATTTGTTAGCTGAAACACTCAAAGAATTTTTTAATATTGATATCCTGGCAATTTTGGGACGTAATGATTTAGACTTATTGGAACAGCTTGATTTTGACCTCATCTTTTCAACATTTCCATTACAGCATACTGCGCATCCTGTTTTAGTATTAGAACCCATTTTAAAAGAAAAAAATCATCCTATTATCACCGATTTTTTAGCTAAACATCGAGCTAATCAACGCATTGTCAATCATTTAGCTGATGCAACTGATCTTTTCTATTCACTCGTCGATTTAATTCAAGATAGTGGCGGTATTGTATCTGCCCCCATTTATAACCGACTCGAACAGTGTCTAGCGCTTAACAATCTTAAAATTAATAAAAGGAAAATTCAGCCTATGTTGAAAGATATTCTGACAGATGAAGACATTATCTTACAGCAACATTGTCGTGATTGGCGCCAAGCTATCACCCTTGCTGCTGAGCCATTATTAACAAAACACTTTATTTTACCTTCCTATATCGAAGCTATGATTAACTCGGTCGAGCAGTATGGTCCGTATATTGTGATAGGTAAGCATTTAGCATTAGCGCATGCTCGCCCTGAAGATGGTGTTAAGCAATTAGGGGTCAGTGTGGTCACTATGCGTGAACCGGTTGATTTTTGTAATCCAGATATGGGACCGGTAAAGATTATCTTTTGTTTGGCAGCCATCGATTCATTTTCACACCTTAATATTATGCGTAGTTTGATTGAACTCATCAATGATGAACAGAAACTAGACCAACTCATAATGTGTCATTCGATACAACAATTTAAAGCAATATTATTTAATGAACTAAATAAAGTTTGAACTTTTAACACGTAGGAGAAGAGTAAATGCAAAATTTAACCATTTTATTTGTTTGTGGTGCAGGACTAGGAAGTAGTTTTGCTGCACAAATGGCAACCGAAGATGTACTAAAAGCTAAAGGCGTAAATGCTAAATTAGATCATACTGATATTTCTTCTGCTGCCGCTATGAATGCCGATATTATCATAACCGCAGAAAACTTCCGTCCGCAATTTGCTAAGTTCAATATTAGTGAAAAAACCACCATTGTGTTTCTCAAAAATATTGTTTCCAAAGTCGAAATTGAGGAAAAGCTAAGTCCCGTTTTACAACAAAAAGGACTGATCTAGAGGGTAAATAGGAGGATACTATGAACGTAATTAATTTCATTATTGATAACATTTTAACTCAGGCCTCTATCACCATTAGTTTAATAGCGATGCTTGGGCTTATTCTGCAAAAAAAATCAATTGGACAAATACTATCAGGGACCCTGAAAACCTTATTAGGTTTTCAGGTACTTAATGCTGGCTCAAGTATTATTGTTGGCAGTTTAACCTATTTTGGTCAGATTTTCACTGCTGGATTTGCCATGCAGGGAATCATTCCTTCTATTGAAGCAATTAATGGACAAGCCATGAATCAGCTTGGATTAGGACGTGATATTGCCCTTACTTTTTTAATGATTTTCATCTTTAATATTCTTATTGCGCGCTTTACCCGTTGGAAATATATCTTCTTAACCGGTCAGGCTATATTATGGATGGCAACCATGACTACAGTATTTGGTAGTGTGGCGGGTCTGACTGGTGTCACCTTAATTCTGGTAGGTGGTTTAATTGGTGCTATTTTTGCGGTGTTAATGCCTGCCATTGCACAACCTATTATTCGTAAAGTCACTGGTTCGAATGATATCGCTCTTGGTCATTTTTGTACTATCGGGTATCTATTTGAAGCCGGTGTTGCTTACGCAGTGGGTGAAAAAGGTGAAAATAAACGTTCAATTGAAGATATGAAATTACCGAAGTCATTCGAATTTCTACAAGATACTTACCTATCAGTTATGGTCGTGATGGTGCCTCTATATATTATTACCGCACTATTTGCTGGTGAAAACTATGCCTCAACCTTATCTGGTGGACAAAACTATGTGATCTATGCTTTTACACAATCAATTATCTTTGTGGTAGGTATCTATGTATTATTAGCAGGTGTACGCTTATTATTAGGTGAAATAGTCCCGGCCTTTAGAGGTATTGCAATGAAAATTGTACCTAACGCAATACCAGCGCTTGATTGTCCGGTGTTCTTCCCATATAGCCCGAATGCCGTTATTTTAGGATTTATCACTACTTCAATTGGTACTGTTATTGCGATGTTAACCTTACCCATCTTTGGTTTAGCGATGATTTTACCGGGTATGTTAACTAACTTCTTTGCTGGTGGTACCGCCGGTATCTTTGGCAACGCAGTAGGCGGACGACGGGGAGCTTTAATTGGTGGCATAGCCCATGGCTTCTTTATTACCTTATTACCGGCATTGTTAGTCACTATCTTCACTCAAATGGGCTTTGTCAATGCGACAGCAACCGATGTTGATACAGTGACGGTCGCATTACTCTATGCATGGATTTTAGGTCCAATCCTGAAACACTTTTAATTAAGGAGCCGTAATATGTTTAGCTTCTTCAAAAGGAATAAACCACACAGCGAAGCGCCAAAGAGTGAAATAAAAAGTTGTTTAACATCAGAACAGATCGCACAAATTGAGCAATCGATAACTCAAATACAACAGCAAATCGCTGATACAGATGATGCATCTACCTTAGCGGCGTTATATGAAAAAACCGGCATATTTTATCAGCAATTAGATCATATTGATTTGGCTATCGAGAACTTAGAAATCAGCCTACAACATAAAAAAACCATTGGCGAGGGTTATAAAATGTTAATGAGTTTATACAATCAAAAACGCGCTGATGCAGCAAAAAATGGTTCGCTGGCCGATATCGATTTTTGGATGAATAAGATGGATGCTATGCGCAATATCGCCAAACAAGTAACGATTCAACGAGATTAAAGGAAATTTATTATGTATACTACCCTAAAAGATGTGACTTCGTTAGCCCAAAAACTTAATTTTACCGTTGGCGCATTTAATACGCACAATTTAGAAATGTTGCCCGATATGCTTCGAGCTGCCAAAGAAGTCGGCGCACCAATTATTATCCAAACTAGTGTGGATACAGCACGTTATATTGGTTTTAA
This sequence comes from Frischella japonica, assembly GCF_014489845.1. GTDB lineage: Bacteria > Pseudomonadota > Gammaproteobacteria > Enterobacterales > Orbaceae > Frischella > Frischella japonica. The sequence continues at coordinate 308,141 of NZ_JABURY010000006.1, read as the reverse complement.
AGTATTAGTTAATGCCGTAAAAGCCATCGCAGATGAAGAGATTGTTGATGCTGTATTACATTTAGATCACGCTAAAAGTTTTGATGATATCAAAGAGGCAATCAATAGTGGCTTCACTTCGGTCATGTTTGATGGTTCATCACTCCCTTTTAAAGAAAATATTTTAAAAACGCGTGCCGTAGTTGAATATGCTCATGCGCATGGTGTATCGGTTGAAGGTGAATTAGGTACCATAGGTGGCACAGAAGAAGGCATTCACGTCAATCCTAATGATAAAGTCTACACTAAACCTAAAGATGCATTAGAATTTGTCAAAGCAACTGGCATTGATGCTTTAGCCATAGCCATTGGCACGAATCATGGTCAATTTAAATCAAAAACGGAAGTCAATATTCCGTTATTGAAAGAGATCCATGCTATGGTTGATATTCCACTCGTGATTCATGGTGGTACAGGTGTTAAAGAAGAAGATTACCCAGAACTTATCAATAATGGCATTCGCAAATTTAATGTTGGTACTGAGTTGTTAGTTAACTGGACACAAACTGCCAAAGACAAGTTTGCACAAACTGAAGTAAATCAGTCATTAAGGCACAATATTATTCCTGCAAATCAAGCAGTAAAAGAGATTGTGAAACATAAAATGCGTTTATTTCTTAATTTGAATAGTCGCATTAATTGAGGAACGTGGGTATGCAGAAATATCTCATTTTATTGGCGGGCTGCCCATGTACTGGAAAAACCTATCTGATCACTAAATTGCAACAACAATTTAATGATAGTTTGGTAATAACACCCGATGAAGCTAAAGTTTTGTATGCCGAATCGATTGGCTTTAATTCTAAGGCGGAAAAGGTGGCATTAGAACACAAAGTTTGGCATTTTTATTATGGAATCCTAGCATTGTACATGGATGCGGGTAAAAAGATCATAATTTCTGAATACCCTTTTAGTAATAAGCAGAAAAAGCAACTAAGCCAATTTGCGCAGCAATATCATTATCAAGTGATCACCATTCGTTTGGTAGCTGACTTTGATGTGTTATGGCAACGTCGCTACCAGCGCGATCGTTCATCAGAACGCCATTTAAGTCATATAATGCAGCATTATCATTATGGCGATAAGCTTGCTGATCGCAATTTAGCCGATGATTTAGTAACTAAAGAACAGTTTTATCAAATTTGTCACACCAGAAAATACGATCAATTTGCTTTAGGTCATTTAATCGAAGTAGATGTTACTGATTATGCTAAAGTTGATTATACAGGCTTGTTATACCAATTGAAAAACATCATTCACCAATAGGGTTAAAACAAAAAGATAATGCCGACTTTACTCTGTCGGCATTATCACCTACTAAACAAATACAACTATCTAATCCAGCTAGGATGCTGCTTTTCTTATTAATGATTTATCAGCAACGCTTTAATCTGCTGTGATTATTAATTGTGAAAATCAACCATTTTTTCTATTAAATGAATTAAATTGAACGAGCCGTTAGTTTTTTCACTTAACTTAACGATAATGTCGGGTGATTTAATACTGCACCTAATATTAGGTTATTGACATAGTAGTATTAAATTCTTCATAGCAACCCAAGCAGCTGAAATAGTAAAAACAGCATCTAACTTTACCGTTCAGAATTATTAAACTAACAAATTCGAATTTTGGTTAAGAAATTTTATATAAAAGTGGAGATTGACTTAATAATATATAATGCCGTGGTAGTGAGTAAATAACCATTACACAACTAGATACGATGTCCATTAATAAATTGACAATGATTTAAAACTAAAATTTTTCTTTTGATAATTTGTAACATTTATTATCTTGCCTTCGGAACATAATCCTAAAAGTTGGCTAGATGCCTGATAAACATTGTCAAAAATGTATTTGAATATAAATACTCACTTCAATGAATAAATTATTTGTTATTAAGTGATAAATTACTTTTACATAGCAGGTAAAAACCTGAATCTTTTGCTCAAAAGTAAAAAACACTGCATGTAAAATACAAAAAACCGATGATAAATCATCGGTTATGAATGCAATCATAAGATGATAGACATTATGATTACTTTATATTTTTCTTTTATCTGGATACATAAAATAAAATAATACGGCTAATGCTAAAGAATAACCAGCAAAGACTAGCCAAATTGAATGCCAATCTTTAATATTATCTACAGTAAAATAATCAACAATTTTACCACTAAATAGCATACCAAAATAAAGTCCGAAGCCATTAACCATGGTCATAAACAATCCTTGAGCACTCGCTCGAATTTTTGGATCAACTTCTTTTTCGATAAAGACGGAACCAGAAATATTAAAGAAATCAAATGCACATCCATAAATAATCATAGATAACATTAGAAAAATGCATCCTATTGGTGAGGGATCACCGTAAGCGAAGAAACCAAAGCGTAATGTCCAAGCTAACATCGACATTAACATGATTATACGAATACCTAAACGCTTTAAGAAAAACGGAATCGTTAAAATAAATGCAAATTCAGAAATTTGAGATAATGACAATAAGATTGCCGGATATTCGACAACTAAACTATCTTTATAATCTGGATTAAGAGCGAAATCATGTAAAAATGGATTACCAAAAGTATTCGTGATTTGTAATACAGCCCCTAATAGCATCGCAAATAAGAAGAAAATTGCCATTTTATAGGAGTTAAATAATTCAAATGCATCAAAGCCCAATTTGGTAATTAACGAGGTTTCAGTTGTAACATTAACCGTTTCTACGGTTGGTAAAGTCAATGCATAAATCGCTAATACCAAAGAACTTATCGCAGCAATATAGAGTTGGTAATTACTCAGTTCTAAATGTAATATACTAATAATCCACATAGCTAAAATAAAGCCCATGGTACCACAAGCACGGATTAACGGGAAATTTGCAACAGTGTCCAATTTATACTTATCTAAACAATAATACGAAACCGAATTAGATAATGATAACGTGGGCATAAATGCTAATGAATTAATTAACATTATCCAAAACATTTCATTTACCGTTGTTGCACTGGCTGCAAAGTAAAGCGAAATACCACAGATAATATGGCAAAATGCATATAAACGATTAGCAGAAATATATTTATCAGCTAATATGCCAATCGGCGCCGGCATTAAAACTGATGCAATTCCCAATGTACTATATACCCATCCAACATCTGATCCCGAAAATTTGAGGGTATTAATCATATAAGAACCGAGGGTTATTAACCAACATCCCCAGATGAAAAATTGTAAAAAGGATAATGTTTTTAATCGATTTATAATATTCATAAATATTGTCTCGTCACAATGACATACTTGGATTAACTGATCTTAATTAACATATTTTATACTTTGAGCAAATAACACCGACTTAAGCACAGCAATAATCATTTCGATAACAGAATTTTATATTTAACAGCGAGCATTCTTTTTGATCAATATGATTATAAACCCTACAAACAATTGAGGTGTTAGCATAACGTATATGGATAAACATACTCGTTTTCGACTTATAATTTTAAACTAATTAAGCGCTATTTATCATTACTTTAAATTATATTGATGGCCTAAACTGCATATATAGGCATTTTGAAACCATGTTAAATCACCGACATTCGAATAACGTGATACCCGCCGTATACATAAATTCATTACGAACATCGATTTGATCACAAGAATAATTTAAAAAAGTTTTGGTTATTAATTGCATATGTAAAGCTTCACCAGACATAAGTACTAATTCAACTAAGACATCAGAATTAGTATTAATATGGGGTGTCAACATAAAAGCTCCTAAATTTTTTATCTATTAAATTTGGATTGCGATTATTTTACATAGCGACTTTAAAATAGCCTAAAAACCAATCAATTGCTAACAGCATGATTAAATTATACCAATGTAAAATAAATCGTGCTCAACTATGGCTACAATGATAAAGAAATGACTTTATTTTGCAAGCATCTACCTGATTTATCTCTATGATTTATCAATTAGAATGACCATTAATTACAAAATAATGTTAATTTGCGATTTTACTTAAAAAAAATTAACTTTATTTCTCATCGACGTTCTGATTCAAGAGCTTGGTAAAAAGAATTCAACTGTTGTTGTGCTTGTTTTAATTCTTTTTCAGCTTTAGTGACTTTTTTTTCTTGTTGCGCGATTTTTTCGGCATCAGATTTTAATCTAGCTTGATGTAAACTCTCTTGTTTCTCATGTAAATTTTCCAACTTAGCTTTCACTTTTTCTTGATACTTCTCTTTTAGGTTGTCATTATTACAAAATGCAGTAACCTCATCTAATGCCTTTTCTAATCCTTTGAGTTGAGCTTGATTTTTTATCTTCTTGGCATATTCTATCTGCTTATTTAATGAATTTTGTTTACCTAAACAGGTCAAACCATTAACATCTTTAGCATTCACCATCACATTAAATGACAAAAGCAAAACGGATACAATCACGTTAATCATTGTTTTATTTTTCATAACACCATAATCCCCTATTCATTCTCAGTAAAATTATTACACTATACCAATACCCAAAAATTATTTTCTTAATTGAACATGAGCGACTCGATGATCATAACCTTTAGTCAAAATTAAACTGGCGCGTTCTTTGGTCGGTAAAATATTTTCGATCAAATTTAATTCGTTAATTGTTTTCCAAATTTTTTCAGCTCTAGCTAATGCTTCTGATTCAGATATTTGTGAATAATGGTGAAAGTAAGAATTAGGATCACTAAATGCACCAGCACGGAATTTTAAAAAGCGATTTATATACCAATCATGTAATAAAGGTATTTCCGCATCAACATAAATCGAAAAATCGACATAATCCGATACAAAAACCCGATTACTTTTTGCAGCACCATTAGCTTGATTTTGTAAAACGTTTAATCCTTCCAAAATCAATATATCTGGATTTTCAATCTCGATAGTTTGATTATCAACAATATCATATACCATATGTGAATAGACTGGTGCTGAGACTTTATCAACTCCAGATTTGATATCGGCAACAAATTTTAATAATTTTTTTACATCATAGGATTGGGGGAACCCCTTTTTATCCATTATATTTCGTTCTTGTAAAACGCGATTAGGATAAAGAAAACCGTCTGTGGTAACCAAAGCCACTTTACGGTGCTCAGGCCAGCGCGTTAATAGTGCCTGTAATACCCTAGCAGTTGTACTTTTACCTACAGCAACACTACCTGCAATACCTATAACATAAGGAATCTTATGATTTTGTCCTAAAAAACGAGACAATATCATGTGACGTGTAAAATGATTACTTATGTAATAATTAAGCAGTCTAGAAAGGGGTAAATAAATTTCACTGACCTCTTGCAACGATAAATCTTCATTGATACCTTGTAAAGACGTTAGCTCTGATTGGGTAAGCGTCATGGGTACCGCATTACGTAAAGCCGCCCACGCTTTACGATCAAACGTCATATAAGGGCTTAAATGATTGTTATCCATAAGATATTTAGTTAAGAATCGATAATTTCATAATTTAAATACTAATATTATCGTCATTTTTACTCATCAAGCTGAATAATGCAACATGCAATAAGCAATATCAGTAATAAACCCTAGTTAAGAGTAATTAAAATCACAGATTTACTGCCAATTAAATAGACTTGAGTGTATAATTTATAAAAATGTCTGATCATCAGATTAAGTTAACCTTTTTTATTATTATTTGATCCAATATATTATTATGATTAAGAAAAAAACCAAATTAAGTCGTGCCGAAATTAATGAACAATCTCGCTTGTTAAAACGTAAAAAGAAACACAAAGGGTTACCGAGTGGTTCACGAATAAATCAAACAAATCAATCTACAACTAAAACTACACAAACGGTCAGCGATAGCCGAATTGGCAGCAAAAAACCAATTCCCTTAATCGTAACTGAAACAACGTCATCAATAACTAAAACGCATAGCAACGCTAAAACAATTGACGTAAAAAAATTATCGCCAGAAAAAGAGCTACAAGAACTGGAAAATAATCCATATCTGGAACAATTATTAGATATGGTTGAAGATGATTTGCAATTATCCATTCAACAACAACAAGATTTAAATACCATGTTAGATCGTATCGATGAATTAATGCAACAACTCGGTTACGTTGATGATGAACTCATTGAAGAGACTGAGATGCAAGAAGATATTATGAGTTTATTAAAAAGACGTTAAAAATATGTTAATGTTAATAATGCTTAGTCTCTATTTTGGTTTAGCCTGTTGTTTATTATTCTACCTAATAAAAACAAGCAAAATCAATAAGATATTAACCAAAAAATCGAGATTCTCTACTAATCACAATGATTTTAAACACAATGGCAAAACAAATAAATAAGGTCTCAAATATTTGGGATCAAAGTTTAATCGAAAAATATAATTATTCAGGACCAAGATATACTTCTTATCCAACTGCATTAGAATTTAATGAACAGTTTAGTCAACAAGATTTTCTTGACTCTGCAACATTATATCCCGATAAGCCTTTATCTATTTATGTCCATATCCCGTTTTGTCATAAGCTTTGTTATTTTTGTGGTTGTAATAAAATGGTTACTCGCCAACATCATAAAGTGGCGAAATATCTTGAGGCATTAGAACGAGAGATTTATCACCGCGCACCTTTATTTAAGCATAGGATTGTTAGCCAAATCCATTGGGGTGGCGGGACACCGACCTATCTTAATAATGATGAAATTAGCTGGTTAATCAAATTATTAAAAGAAAATTTTCAGTTTGCAGCAACGGTAGAGCAGTCAATCGAAATCGATCCTAGAGAGATTACGATTGCGACCATCGATCATTTAGCTGCGGTTGGCTTCAATCGGTTAAGTATGGGAATTCAAGACTTTAATCATGAAATCCAAACGTTAATTAATCGTCAACAAGATGAAAAGTTAATTGCCGATCTCATTTACCAAGCCAGAAAAAACCATTTTACATCAATTAGTTTGGATCTAATTTATGGTTTACCCAAACAAACGGTAGCAAGTTTTGAGCATACATTGAATAAAGTTATTGGATTGTCTCCTGATCGATTAAGTATATTTAATTATGCCCATTTACCAACTCGTTTTGCAGCTCAACGTAAAATTAAAGATACCGATTTACCAAATCCTATTGAGAAATTAAAAATCCTACACAGCAGTATTACCCAGCTAACACAATCTGGGTATACCTTTATTGGTATGGATCACTTTGCTAAACCAAGCGATGAACTCGCCATTGCCCAAAAGGAAGGCAAACTTCATCGTAACTTCCAAGGCTATACTACCCAAGGCGATGCTGATTTATTAGGATTAGGCGTGTCAGCAATTAGCATGTTAGGCGATAGTTATGCACAAAATCAAAAAGATTTAAATAGTTATATAACTAATGTGCATCAATCAGGTAATGCACTATGGAAAGGTTTTACTTTAAGTTTAGATGATAAAATTCGTCGTGATGTGATTAAACAATTAATTTGCCACTTTTATTTAGATAAAACGCAGATTGAAGATAAATATCAAATTAGCTTTGATAAATATTTTGCTGAAGATTTACAGCTACTTTCGCCACTTATTCACGATGGATTACTAATCAATCAACCTAATATGATAAACGTGTTAGCGAAAGGACAACTATTAATACGTAATATCTGCATGTGTTTTGATATCTATATGCGTAATATTGCTCGCCAACAGCAATTTTCACGGGTAATTTAATTTATCCAGTAAAACTGTTTTGTTCTTGGAATAATTTGCCTGATAATTTCACATAATTAAAATCTCCGCTATATTGATATTAGTTTAGCAAAAACTTCATTGGCATCAGTAACTAGATATAAAAAACCCGATATAAATCGGGTTTTTGATTCTGTACGATGACAAATCAGATAAGAACACAACATTATTATTGTGCTTCCTTAAAGAAATATACGTGCAAATTGATCTGCCTCCATTTTAGCGGAGACTGTTTAATATCAGAAAGGCGTCTCTGATGATTTAGGTATAAATTACAAAACCTTTTGTAATTAGATGTATCAAATGAAAAAATATACCCACACTGAAAGCGGCAAAAATAAAGCAATGAAAAAAGCGCTTGATTTACTTGAAAAAAGATTGAAATTCTAAAAAAAACCGTACGGTACTTCGCAAGCCTGAAATAGCAAATTACGCATATATTAGAAATCAACATGGTTTACCGAAACAACGATTATTTCATATATTTGAGGTATCAAACAAATCGATGATATTGTAATATATCAAAGCTTACTATAACCAGATAAGAAAACATTCGCATTTTAATTATTTATCACCTGTTCAATTTGAAAATAAACTGTCCGTTAAAATGATGGCACATCATTTTCCAGTCCTTCTATGCTGAAGTGAAAAGCGGTTTCGTTAGCTGGTGAAAACATCTTGCTACTCTTTGTCAAAATACAGTGGGAATAAATACGCTATTAATCAAACTATGGATAGACTAGCACAAAACGTAAGAATCAATTGAGATTAATCTCAGATTAATGACTATTTAATTGATGATATCAATAAACAACAAAGGATAAATCATAATCAGATGCGATTATCAAATCCTATACTCAGCATTTCCATTTGCCGTAGCGCCGGAGCATGCTATGCTTATGCTGTTTTGCATAAAATAATAAAACGATTACCTAAAGCATCATTAAAAAAGCAATAACAATAAAAACGAATCAGCCAATGGAATAGCGAAACATGTATGTTTATCAATTACTGTCAGTCAAATCATGGCAACAGCAACAAGAAGCCTATCAATTAGCCCGAGAGGCAGGTCAAGGATATTTACCTAAACCCAAACGCATTAAGCACTTTTATGATACGGGCTATGATGACATTGTTAAACGACTAGTCGCAGAGTCAGAGATTTGCAAAGACTTCTATGCGGTATTACAACAACTAGGATTACCTTATCAAAGTTACTATCATAAAATTCCCAATAAAGTATCCGAAGTATTAAAAACAGCCTTGTTTACAGAAACCGCGATACTGATTGAACTGCCGCCACAAAGTAGCCATTATGTTGAATCATCCACTAGTCAGCTCTCTAACGTTCCTCTTCCTGTTATCAAAAAAGAGCCCTATTATGAACCAGATAACAGTTGGTTAGTGGTTAATTTGGTTAATCATCAGCCTGAACTGATGGATATTCGTGATGGTGGGGATAGCCAGCAAACGATTACCAAAGTGCAGACTAGTCCTAACAACATCTTTTTAAGGCATGGCGATACCTTTTCGGTTAGTGAAGTACTACCGAAAGTGCATTTGTTAATTGGTGGTAACCAAGGTGAAACCGATTTAACACTACGCGGTGAAAAACCACTACGAGTTAAAAAGCTAGCACAGCAATGGTTAGATGAATTGAGTTCTTTGCTACGCTCAGGTAATTCGCCGTTTACCGTTGAGCAAGATGAGGCATTAGCCAGCACGATAAACTATGGCTTTTCACCGCAGCATTACTCATCGATTAAAAAACTTGATAATAAAAGCCTATTTCGACCCGATGAACGCATTGGCGCCCTATTTTATCAAGTGGTGTTAGTACTAAACCAAACCCACTTTATTACCGCCACCGAGCGTATCGGTGATCTAGGGTATAACGAGAGTGAAGGTGCGATTACTGACCCCGGATTACTCAAACAAGCCATCAAAGCACTACATAACATTCGTCACAGTGACGGTTATGATAAAAGCGATTTCGCTTACCACAGTGACAAACTTGCTAAAATTGCCGGTGAATTTTTAAGTAGACCTTTAGTGCTTGACGGCACTGGGGATGATAACGACTATGAAACAAAACTCAAACAGCAAATTAGCCACGATCTACAAGCTGATGAACTGACGGATATTCAGAGCCTTTATTTCAATGCCATCAAACTGTTAAAACATTTACGTGAACCCGGACTGATTAAGCATGTACAGACCCGACGTGAATATCGATTAAAGGCAACAAAACTTAACTATCAATACATTGAGTTGCAGCAAGCAGAAGGTTTTTATCTTGAGTTCCACAAAGACCATAAATATGCGATTACTTCCGTGAACCAAGGTTATCGCTTTGTAGGTCGGTTTAATCCAGACGGACTGACTGATATCAAAATTCCGCAAAAGTGGGCGCACATTGATGATTGGCGGCTGGAAACCAGCGCCGTAGAGGTATCATTTATTGATGAATACTTTAGTAATATTGACGTACATAACATCAATAATGCAGGTCAAGGTGTTGCTACAGGTAGCTTTTTTGGAGCAAATGGTATGCTAATTGGTGGCATATCGGGTTATCTTTACGGCGATGAAATTAAATCGACTTGTATAAAATATGAAAATCAGATTTTAGGTGGTATGCAAGTTGCAGGAGGCATATTAACGTTAGCCGTTGCAGGCACCATTGAAGGCGCATCGTTCGGCACGGGTACTGCTGTTGCCATTGCCCTAGGATTTATTGGTAGTGATAATATTGCAGCTGGCATCAGTCGGATGTTAACCGATAAAGAAGTCACCACACTCGGAGAAGATGTGATTGCCTGGTCTGGACTGGTGCCTAAAGGCTATGAAGGCATTACTTATGGACTGGTTGATTTAGCGCTAGGTAGTAAAACGATGCTGCTGAGTAAGGTCCCCTCAGCCGCGCACAATATTGTATCAATTAAATACGTCACTCAGGTAGGGAAAAAGCCCTCATTTATTCGAGATATCAGAGTCTATGTTGAGAAACTATCTAAAAATAGTAGAAAACAACGGCATGTAGTTGAACTAAAAGAACCGACTTTTAATCCTTTTGGCTCTATGGGAGCGGCTAAACCATGGACTATTGCTCAACGATTGAAATATGCTCAATTACCAACTACAGGTAAGATAAGATTTATTCCTCAAAATTCTAATTACCCTAACCCTCCTATACTTAAAGGTAATAATCATGGATATATAGATAAATTTTTTAATGAGTGGGTTAAAGGGCCATCAAGAACTGCTGGACAGGAATTTGAGTGGGATGTACAGTTATCAAAAATAGGGAAAAAACAATTAGGCTGGGCTTCAAGAGATGGTAAACACTTAAATGTATCTTTAGATGGCAAAATAACGCATAAATAAAAATGGGATATAATGATGAATAGCAAATTAAATTTTTTTTCCGAGGTAGAAATTCTGCCAACAGCACCACAAAAACAGTTTGTTAAGAAGAAAGGTGTAATTATAGGCATCAGTGAGGAAGATGGAGTTTTATATGGATATGGTGTTTTAATTCATGGAAGAGAGGAATTAGATTTTTTTGAAGCACAAGATATAAAACCAACAGGCAAACAATTTAAACGGGAAGATTTTTATTAATTTTAACTCCAAACATAAATCAATTAGGTGGTATGCAAGTTGCGGGAGGCATATTAACGTTAGCCGTTGCAGGCACCATTGAAGGCGCATCGTTCGGCACGGGTACTGCTGTTGCCATTGCCCTAGGATTTATTGGTAGTGATAATATTGCAGCTGGCATCAGTCGGATGTTAACCGATAAAGAAGTCACCACACTCGGAGAAGATGTGATTGCCTGGTCTGGACTGGTACCTATTACAGAGCTCAGCAATTTATTGAAGAGTAAATTAAATCATATAAGCAATGATATTTTTACTATTGATAAACAATACAATAAAGAATTTAATGAAACCAATGCTCAAGATTTTCCTGATGGATTTTTTATCACTATTTTATAGAGATAGATCTTGTTGATGAAGCAAAAGAATTGCAATGTAAGGCATTCATTGAACAATTATTAACTTACTTGTAGACAGAACAATATCAAATAGTCGCATCATGTCACTTTGAAGAAGAACTGCCTCATGAAGGTGGGTATCATCAACTCGTAAACTAACGAATATAACATAATTTATATATTTGATAGCTCTAGTTGATTTTTAATGATTATTATTCTAAATATAAAAAAGAGGCTGCCCCGTAGGACAACCTCTTTCTTTAGTATCTTGTAAAATACAGAAAAAATCCATAAAAAACAAGAATACAAGTGCAACTTGTCGCACTTTAACGTTTAGAGAATTGTGGACGACGACGCGCTTTGCGTAGACCAACTTTCTTACGTTCAACTTCACGCGCATCACGCGTTACAAAGCCGGCTTGACGTAGTGGAGAACGTAAAGTCTCATCATATTCCATCAATGCACGAGTAATACCGTGACGAATAGCACCTGCTTGACCAGAAATACCACCACCTTTTACGGTGATGTAAAGGTCAAACTTGTCTGTCATTTCTACTAACTCTAATGGTTGCATTACAACCATACGTGCAGTATCACGACCAAAGTATTGCTCTAAAGAACGTTTATTAATTATAATGTTACCGCTGCCTGGTCTAATGAAAACACGAGCAGAAGAACTTTTGCGGCGACCTGTACCGTAATATTGATTATCAGCCATCTTTTATCCCCTTAAATATCTAATACTTGCGGTTGTTGTGCCGCATGATTGTGCTCATTACCTGCATAAACTTTTAGTTTACGGTACATTGCACGACCAAGAGGACCTTTCGGTAACATGCCTTTAACAGCAATCTCGATAACTTGTTCAGGATGACGTTCAATCATTTCTTTGAAAGTTGCATCCTTGATACCACCGATATAACCAGTATGACGATAATACATTTTATCAGTGCGTTTTTTGCCAGTTACAGCAACTTTTTCCGCATTAATAACGATAATGTAATCACCTGTATCAACATGTGGTGTATATTCTGCTTTGTGCTTACCGCGAAGACGGCTAGCGATTTCAGTTGCAAGACGACCTAGTGTTTTACCAGCCGCATCAACAACATACCAGTCGCGTTTTACTGTTTCTGGTTTAGCTGAAAAAGTACTCATTAGTAATTTACCCAATATTTTTAAATTAATCTCACGTCAATAAATCATTGTTAATACAATCAATTTATTTACACTTATGTTTTATTCACTTTACCATCAACCCCTTCGAGTCATGAATGCAGTGAAGTTAAACTAAAAGACAATGTTGGGAAAACATCGCCGTAACGTGGGTGCGCTTATTATACAGAAATAAAATAAAATCGCTAGTTTTGTAAATAAAAATTATGATGAAATATTGTTACTATATCTGTAACGGATTGTTAAATGCTCATTAAAGGGACATTATCTATTAAATTAAGGGCGTGAAGTATTTTTAATTAAATCTTGTTAAATTCAGATAGATCAGTTTATCAGAAACAATAAAAACCTTAATGAATCAAAATAACCTTATCATTTTACATGATTATTTTATAGTTATGCATCTGGAGCATTGCATTTTTACTATAATAAAGTGTGAGGAAAATATATGAAGACAACTCATATGTTAAATGAGGGATAACTTAGGTAATCCCTCTCTGCCAGAACTTTCAATATTTTTAAGCCATCATAGCCAACTAATCCGTTAAAAAATATTTTAATGACGGATTTTCACTTTCATTATGATAGTCATAATTAAGTTCAGCTAAATGAGTTTCAAAGGCCTGATTATGAGCCTCGATTTCAAAAGCGGCAAGCACGCGACCATAATCCGTACCATGACTACGATAATGGAATAAAGAAATATTCCAATTTGTACCCAATGTTTGCAAGAATTTTAACAATGCCCCAGTTGATTCTGGGAATTCAAAGCTATAAACCTGTTCTTTTAAAGTTTTACACGGTTTACCACCTATCATATAACGCACATGTAACTTAGCCATTTCATCATCAGACAAATCAAAAATCTGATAACCACCGGCAGTCAATTCTTGAATCAGCTCTTCTTTTTCAATATCGCCATTAGTAATACGTACCCCAACAAAAATACAGGCATTTTTATCATCATGATAACGATAGTTGAACTCAGTTACAGAACGACCACCTAACAATTGACAGAATTTTAAGAAGCTCCCTTTTTCTTCGGGAATGGTCACAGCAAACAACGCCTCTTTCTTTTCACCTAATTCACACCGTTCAGAAACATAACGTAAGGTATGGAAATTAAGATTTGCACCAGATAAAATATGTGCAAGATTCTCACCACGAATATTGTGCTGTTCAATATACTTTTTCATACCGGCTAATGCTAAAGCACCAGAAGGTTCAGCAACCGCTCTGATATCATCAAACAAATCTTTAACTGCCGCGCAAATTTCATCACTATCCACTAATACAATATCATCAATATATTGCTGACATAGACGAAATGTTTCATCGCCTATGCGTTTTACGGCTACCCCTTCGGCAAATAAACCAACTCGATTCAAATCGACCGGATGTCCGGCATCTAACGCTGCTTTTAAACAGGCTGAATCTTTCGCTTCAACAGCAATCACTTTGATGGATGGTAATATTTGTTTAATCAGCACTGCGATACCCGCAGCCAATCCACCACCACCAACCGGCACAAAGATACGATCGAGTTTGGCATTTTGTTGCAGTAACTCCATTGCGATACTACCTTGACCAGCAATCACCAAGGGATGATCAAAGGGAGGAATAAAAGTCCGATTCTGCTCGGCGGCAAGCTCAATAGCTTTATTTTTTGCTTCGTCAAAATTAGCACCATAGAGCAACACTTCTCCACCAAATCCTTTAACTGCCTCCACTTTAATATCAGGGGTTGTCATTGGCATAACGATTAAAGAATTGATACCCAATTTAGTTGCTGATAAAGCGACACCTTGAGCATGATTTCCGGCGGAAGCCGCAATGACACCACACTTTTTCTGTTGATCATTGAGACTCGCAATCATCGCTTGAGCGCCACGAATTTTAAAACTATGTACTACCTGACGATCTTCACGTTTTACAAACACACGATTACCAACTCGTTGCGAGATCTTTTCCATTTCCTCTAATGGCGTCACGGTTGCAACATCATAAACTGCAGAACAGAGCGTTGCCTGCAAGTACTGTGCACCTGTCATCTGTCGTTTCATTATATTACCTGCCTTAACCAGCTAGTTTACTTTTATCTCTAACCGCGCCTTTATCCGCACTGGTCGCTAAGCTAGCATAAGCTTTTAAAGCATAAGATACTTTACGAGCGCGGTTGTGTGGCGTCCATGCTTTATCGCCTCTGGCTAGTTCAGCAACACGACGCATTTCCAATTCCGTTTCAGGAACATCAAGAATTAATTTACGATTAGGAATATCAATATCAATAATATCGCCGTCTTTAACTAGCCCAATAACCCCACCATTTGCTGCTTCCGGAGATATATGGCCGATAGATAAGCCGGATGAGCCTCCCGAAAAACGTCCATCGGTAATCAAGGCACATTTTTTACCTAATCCCATAGATTTTAGATAACTGGTTGGATAAAGCATTTCCTGCATACCCGGACCACCTTTAGGTCCTTCATAAATAATAACGACAACATCACCTTCAACAATATGACCACCTAAAATCGCACTGACCGCATCTTCTTGGCTTTCAAACACTTTAGCTGGCCCTCTAAATACTAAGTTTTCAGCAGCAACACCAGCTGTTTTAACAATAGCCCCATCGATCGCTACATTGCCATACAACGTCGCTAAACCACCATCTTGACTATAAGCATGTGCTTTATCGCGAATACAGCCATTTTGTCGATCATTATCTAAACTATCCCAATAACAATCTTGCGAAAAAGCTTTAGTCGTTCGAATACCAGCTGGACCACTACGATACATCTTTTTTACTTCTTCATCTTGCGTTTGCATGATGTCATATTGTGCAAACGTTTGTTGCAGTGTTAAGCCTAACACATTTCTGACATTACGATTTAGCAACCCTGCGCGATCAAGTTCTGCCATGATCCCAACCACACCGCCAGCACGATGTACATCCTCCATATGATATTTTTGCGTGCTCGGCGCAACTTTACATAAATGGGGTACTCGTCGTGATAAGCGATCAATATCGGACATGGTAAAATCGATTTCGCCTTCTTGCGCGGTAGCTAATAGATGCAATACGGTATTGGTAGAGCCTCCCATCGCAATATCTAATGACATGGCATTTTCATATGCAGCTTTGGTTGCGATAGATCGTGGTAAAACTGATTCATCATCGTGTTCATAATAACGTTTAGTTATCGCAACAATATGCGCTGCAGCTTTTTTAAATAACCCTTCACGTTGCTTGTGGGTTGCGACTAATGAACCATTACCGGGTAATGATAAGCCTAAGGCTTCCGTTAAACAGTTCATTGAGTTAGCCGTAAACATTCCTGAACAGGAACCACACGTTGGGCAAGCCGTTTCCTCGATTTGTTGGCTGACACTATCCGTTACAGTAGGATCAGCACTTTGAATCATCGCATCGATTAAATCAAGTTTGATGATTTGATCAGATAATTTGGTTTTCCCTGCTTCCATCGGTCCGCCGGAAACAAATATAGCGGGAATATTAATACGCAGTGCAGCCATTAACATACCAGGAGTAATTTTATCGCAGTTGGAAATACATACCATGGCATCAGCACAGTGTGCATTAACCATATATTCGACAGAATCGGCAATCAGCTCACGTGAAGGTAATGAATAGAGCATTCCGCCATGCCCCATGGCAATTCCATCATCTACCGCGATCGTATTAAACTCTTTGGCGATGCCGCCTGCAGCTTCTATTTGTTGAACAACTAATTGGCCGATATCTTTCAAATGTACATGACCGGGTACAAATTGAGTGAATGAATTAACAACAGCTATAATCGGTTTACCAAAATCTTCATTTTTAACGCCTGTAGCACGCCATAATGCGCGTGCCCCAGCCATATTACGACCTTCTACTGATGTTGCAGAACGATACTTCGGCATAAAATGCTCCCAATTCCTTTTTTAATATGATTTGCTACTAATTATTTAATTAATAAGTTAATGCAGAATGTTTATTCTGCATTTATTATCTATCGATTTTATTTTACTGCATCAAGCCAGTGGTATTTATCAGCAGTTGTACCATTGAATAATCCGAAGAAGGCTTGTTGAATTTGTTTGGTGATCGGTCCACAGCGCCCAATTCCAACTTGAATACCATCAATACTTCGTACTGGTGTGATTTCTGCTGCAGTTCCAGTCATGAAGACTTCATCCGCCAGATAAAGTGATTCACGAGAGAGTGTTTGTTCACGGATTTCAATACCAAGATCTTTCGCCAGAGTTAGAATAGCATCACGCGTAATGCCCGGTAACGCAGCTGATGTTAAGGTTGGAGTGAAAAGAATATTATTTTTCACGATAAAGATATTTTCCCCTGCCCCCTCTGAAACATAACCATGTACATCAAGCGCTATCCCTTCTTGATAACCATGACGACGCGCTTCACTACCAACTAATAAAGAGGATAAATAGTTGCCCCCAGCTTTTGCGGCGGTCGGGATAGTATTTGGTGCTGAACGATTCCAAGAAGATACCATCGCATCAATCCCTTGTTCTAATGCTTCAGCGCCTAAATACGCCCCCCATGGAAAAGCGGCAATAATTACATCTGTTTTATATCCATCTGGCGGATTCACCCCCATTCCCACATCACCAATAAAAACTAATGGTCGAATATATGCACTATTTAAATGATTTTTAATTAAGGTTTCACGTGTTGCTGCCATTAATTCGTCAACTGAATAACTCATTGGCATGCGATAGATTTTTGCTGAGTCATGTAAGCGTTGCATATGTTCACGATGACGAAAAACAGCTGGACCATTATGGGTGTCATAACAACGTACTCCTTCAAAAACAGAAGTGCCGTAATGTAATGCATGTGACATAACATGAACTTTAGCTTCGCCCCATTTTACCATTTCACCATTAAACCAAATATAATCCGCTTTTACAGTTGTTGCCATTTTATTATCCCTCTAATTTGTCACTTAAATATATCGTTTAATTTTTATATTGATTATGATTAATCAATTGCCACAATATCAGCCAATTTAAGTAGCTGATTGATTATTTGCGTTTTGTTTTTACTATTAATGAATTTAAATGTGATTAAAAGCTGTTGCGATGAAGCAACGTTCATATTCATTGATTGAATATTTCCGCCTCGATGGCGAATAACACGTAATATTCGCTCTAATGTCCCTGGTCTATCATAAGCTTTAACGATTAATTCATAATTTTCCATCTTAAGCGTCTTCCTTATTTAATGAGTCTAACATATCGTGATTAGCAGCTCCGGGTGGAACTAATGGCCAGACATTTTCCATTGCATCAATTTTTACATGCAGTAAAAATGCGCCTTTACTAGATAATAGCTGATCGATAGCTGGTAAAACCTGTTCTTTTTCAGAAATGGTGATACCAGGGATATCAAATGCACGCGCTAAAGTGATGAAATCGGGATTATCTGATAAATCCGTTTCACTGTATCGTTCATTAAAAAAGAGTTGCTGCCACTGACGAACCATTCCCAAGCGTGAATTATCAATAAGCACAATTTTGACCGGTAAATGTTTACGTTTAATGGTGGTTAACTCCTGAACATTCATCATAAAAGAACCATCACCAGAAATGCAGATCACACAGCTATCCGGTTGAGCCATTTGCGCACCAATGGCAGCAGGTAAACCAAACCCCATTGTGCCTAATCCACAAGAACTAATAAACGAATTTGGTTGTTTAAATAACATATGTTGCGCCGTCCACATTTGATGTTGACCGACATCAGTGGTAACAATTGTTTTCACAGCATGACGTGCTAGTATTTTTTCTGATAGCTGTTTTAGCAATAATGGTGCATAAATCCCTTTTCCTGGATGATCGTATCGGGCTGGATAAAGCGATTTAAGTTGTAATATACGTTCTCGCCAAGCAGTGATATCGATTGAACAATTTAATAACGGTAAAACCGTTTTAGCATCAGCCGCAATGGCAACGTGAGCTTGCTTTAATTTACCAAGTTCAGCAGGGTCAATATCGATATGAATCACTTTGGCTTGGCTGGCAAAATGATTCAAATTACCGGTAACGCGATCATCAAATCGCACACCTATCGCTATCAGTAAATCACTTTCTTGTACTGCAAGATTCGCCGATTTAAAACCATGCATGCCAACCATACCTAAATAACATGGTTCATTTATATCAAGACTCCCTAATCCCTTTAAGGTAGATACTGCCGGTAACGCTGTAACTTTTATCCAGTGCCGTAATTCAGCAACTGCATTTGCCATAATAATACCACCACCAATATAAAGCATCGGTTTTTTAGCTTGAGCAATCATTTGATTTGCAGTTTGAATGGCTTGTAATACAGAAGAGGAAAGTGAAGAGGATTTAGATATCGATTGTGCTGGCGTTACAGGTTGGTGATAAATTGACTTGTGACAATAATGTTGATAATCATGCTTGGCTAATTGAATATCTTTAGGTATATCAATCAGTACCGGACCGGGACGCCCCGAATTTGCGATAATAAAAGCTTGCTCAATGATATCGGGTAAGGATGTTGGATCATTAACTAGGAAACTATACTTAGTACAGCCCATTGACATACCTAGCATATCGACCTCTTGAAATGCATCCGTACCAATCAATGCACACGGAACTTGTCCGGTAATCGCCACTATTGGTACAGAATCAACTAATGCATCGGCTAACCCTGTTAATAAATTTGTTGCACCCGGCCCCGATGTTGCAATACAGATCCCAGTTTCACCAGTTGCTCTTGCATAACCAATGGCGGCAAATGCAGCTCCTTGCTCATGACGACATAAGACATGCTCCAAACCACCATCATATAGTGCATCATATAAAGGCATTATTTGACCACCAGGATAGCCAAAAACGGTTTTAACACTATGCTGTTTTAATGATCGAACGATCCATTGTGCGCCTGTCATCATTATTCCAATCCCCTTTTTTATTATCTGCTTAATAAAAAAAACCCCTGCAACTTTGCGGGGGTTTTAAATTGTCGTTCTGACATTTTAACTTAATAGCGCCCCCGCGTCGGTACAATGACCACGCTAATAATGCTAATGAGGACGATAAGAAAGCTAAATAAATTCATGAAAATTTGATGTCTGTTAACTGGTTATTTATGTTTTTATATATTGTTTAATTTATTAATACAACACTATTGATAACTAAAATAAGTACCTATTTAAAAATACTCGCTTTTCATAAAAGTGCAACTTTTTTTTAGCAATTTTGTTTAATTATCTTCTTTTATAACAATTTACCCAAAATCTAACAACGGGTAATCTTTAAATTTCAAGCTAGATTCACTTGAAATAAATCATACGCTATATCCGTATGAGGAAAGATTTGTCGACATTCGGCTAATAGTGACTCATTATCCGATAATCCATACCTTGTACTAATATGCGTAATGATCAGTCTTTTCACTTGACATATTTTCGCAATATTAGCAGCATCAACCGTCGTTGAATGACCGACTAATTGGGCCCTTTCTTGTAACTCGTGCTTAAAAGTTGCTTCATGCACTAATAAATCAACTTCACTGGCTAATCTTATTGATGCATCACAAGGCGTCGTATCGCCCAAAATAGCAATTTTAAAACCAGGTTTTTTCCCCAACCAATAATTTTTACCATCAAGTATTTTACCATCTGGCATAGTGATGATTTTCCCTTTCTTTAGCTCACCATACAAAGATCCGACTGGTATATTTTCGGTTTGT
This sequence comes from Frischella japonica, assembly GCF_014489845.1. GTDB lineage: Bacteria > Pseudomonadota > Gammaproteobacteria > Enterobacterales > Orbaceae > Frischella > Frischella japonica. The sequence continues at coordinate 287,435 of NZ_JABURY010000006.1, read as the reverse complement.
AATTTAACAATATCTAATTTGGGAGCCCGTTCAGCTTCCTCAATACGATAACCAAAACACTGAACTCGATGCGCTAATTCATCACAATAAATCGTTACCTGTTCATCTTTATAGAGTGTTGTAGCTTGCTCAATCTCTACAATTTGCAAGGGATAGGTCATCATCGAACAAGAAATATTAAGCGTCATCTCAATAAATTGTCTTATTCCTTTTGGACCATAAATAGTTAAAGGCATTGCATGCTGATTCAAAGAACGGCTGGCCAATAAACCGGGCAAACCGAATATATGATCACCATGTAAATGGGTTATGAAAATCTTCTCCAGCTTGGATAAACTGATTTTAGCTTTCAGCATTTGATGCTGAGTGCCTTCACCACAATCAAATAACCATAAACGATTTGATCGAGCAGTAAGCTGCAATAGTGAGGCTGAAACATTCCTTTCTGTTGTTATTGTACCGGCACTAGTGCCGAGAAATGTCAATATCACTAAATATTTTTCCGTTCAATGGTTTGTTCTCCCCAAAACAATTGATCTTGATCTGTTTTTGAAAAAGCCAGCGGTAATACTTCATCACTACCTTCTTCCCAAATTTTTTCAGCTAGTGTTTCATCATAGTTGGCCAATTCAAAAATTGCTTCAGCTATTTCAATAGATGTTTGACGTGTTGTTGCCCAAGATTTAATTTCATGTGCTTCTTTTTTACGCGGATTCATAATTCATCTCCTTAAAAATATTAACTTTTATCCATAATACTATCAAATTTTATGCATTACGAATAAAAAAATATCTATTCCTAAAATTAGTTAAATTTTTGGTGATTACATAGCATAATATTGATAAATTTATTCAACCGATTTGAGAATTATGCTAATTTTACTTTCACCATCGAAAACCCTTGATTATGATTCGCCCTTAATCACGTCAAAATATACGCAACCAGAATTATTGCATTATACCCAACAATTAATCGCATATTGTCAACAATTGACTATAAGCGAAATAGCGAAATTGATGAAGATTAGCCCCAAATTAGCTGAACTTAATTATCAGCGCTTTCAAAATTGGCAAGCTAATTCCACACTCAAAAATGCAAGGCAGGCAATATTAGCTTTTAAGGGGGATGTTTACGAAGGGTTAAACGTAGAGGATTTTTCGTCATACGATTTGACATTTGCCCAAAAACATTTACGAATATTATCTGGTTTATATGGATTATTAAAACCATTAGATTTAATTCAAGCTTATCGCTTAGAAATGGGAATTAAACTGAAAAATGGTCACAATGAGAATCTTTATCAATTTTGGAATAATGTCATTACAGATCTTCTCAATCAACAATTAGAGGCAACTGAATGCATGATCAATCTTGCTTCCAATGAATATTTCAAAGTAATTAAATCAAAGCAGTTACATTGTCGTATTATTGAACCTATTTTTCTCGATGAAAGTAAAGGAAATTATAAAATCATCAGTTTTTATGCTAAAAAAGCTCGTGGATTAATGAGTCGTTATATTATAAAGCATCAACTATCGCAAATTCAGGATATACAATCATTTAATCTTGGTGGTTATCAATTTGTTAAACAATTATCCGATGAAAACCGATGGATATTTCGACGCAGTCAACAACAAGCTCAAGCTTTGTCTTAGTCATTGATTTGATGAAGATAATGCTATTAATTTGATAAATTGGTTATTATCTCGATAATACCGATAAAAAATGACTTATACTTTTAAGAAAACGATGCTTAATCGGTTTATTATAAGATGAGAAATAATTATGCTACTATAGTAGGCAATTTATAAATAAGGATATTCTTATGGCTATTAGATTAAAAACTCCTGAAGAAATCGAGAAAATGCGAGTTGCCGGTAAATTAGCTGCCGAAGTTCTCGAAATGATTGAACCCTATGTCAAACCCGGTATTTCAACTGGTGAACTCGATCAAATATGTTATGAACATATCGTTAACGTGCAAAAAGCAATTCCAGCAAATATTGGTTACAGTGGTTATCAACATACCAGCTGTATTTCAATTAATGATGTTGTATGTCATGGAATTCCGAGCTTTGAAAAAAAAATCAAAGACGGCGATATCTTAAATATTGATGTTACTGTTATTAAAGATGGTTACCATGGTGATACATCAAGAATGTATATTGCAGGGAAACCTACCATAACGGGGAAGAAATTGTGTGAAGTGACACAAAATAGTCTTTATGAAGCGATCAAAATTATAAGACCAGGGGTTCGATTACGTGAAATTGGTAAAACCATTCAACAATATGTTGAATCTTTTGGTTTTTCAAGTGTACGTGAATACTGTGGTCACGGTATTGGAGAAATTTATCATGATGAACCGCAAGTACTTCATTACAATGCTGACGATGGAGGTGTAATTTTACAATCAGGGATGACATTCACCATTGAGCCAATGGTAAATACTGGCGACTGGCGTACACGAACGATGAAAGATGGTTGGACTGTCAAAACTAAAGATCATGGATTATCAGCACAATATGAACATACCATTCTGGTTACCGATGATGGTGCTGAAATCTTAACTTTGCGTTCAAACGAACAATTTCCCAGAATCATAACCCATAAATAATTCAGTTTGATATTTATATATGATAATGCTCTGCGATTTAAAATATTTCAGTTTAGATCTCAAATTAATTATTAGGTTTATATGAGTTGTTAGATTAGTAAAGTTGGCAATTTCTTAAACATAAAATGAAAAAAAGAGCGCATGCCCTTTTTCGAAAATTTGATTGCGATTTTGATTTACTTGGTTATGCTTAGTATTTTTAGCTCGTGATTACCGACAACAAAAAATCTTCAATAAATATTAAAAATATAAAAAAAGGGCATACTGCCCTTTTAATTATTAATCATACTAAAAATTATTTCTTTTTAGCTGGTGCTTTTGCTGGAGCTTTTGCTGGTGCTTTTGCTGCATCTTTAGTTGCTGGAGTTTTAGCCATTTTAAAATCCTTAGTTAAGATTTAATTAAGTGGTTGAATATTATTTAATATTCATTAACTTTATACATCTAAGAAAGCAAAAATTCAACAACTATTTGATATATTTTAATTTTTTTAATTAAAAATCAATTTTATCATAAAACTAAATCATCGAAATTGATTACTCTGAGGTAATTTCATCAAGTGATAAATTGAAACTTGGGACAAATATTTGCATAAAATATTCCATTTCGGGACTACTTCGCTCAGATAATGTCTTCTTTAACCGTTGTTCCGCTAATTTGAATTCATTATTGCCAGCACTTAATTCTTCTATTGTTTTTAGATAAGCGCACAATGCATCAGCTTGTTTAACGATATGCTTTTCTTGCTCTGAATAATAATCATCATTAATTAATGGGCGAAAATCATCTTGTAATTCTTCAGGTAACATAGCAATTAATTTATTTTGAGCAATTTTTTCAATCTTTTTATATTCAACCGTTATTTGTGGATTATAATACTTAGTAGGTGTAGGCATATCGCCAGTCAATACTTCTGAACTATCATGATACATTGCTATTAATGCAATACGTTCTGGATTGACGTTACCGTTAAATTTACGATTTTTAATAATTGCTAGTGCGTGTGCAACAAATGCGACTTGTAGACTATGTTCAGATACGTTTTCTGTTCGAACGTTCCGCATTAATGGCCAACGATTAATCAGTTTTAATCGCGAAAGATGTGCAAAAAAGTGGCTTTGATTTACTGTCATGGTTTTCACTTTTATTTAATAAATAAAAAAACGCTTCCATTTTATTACATGAAAGCGTTTTATCAGAAAAAAGAAGCAAAATTAAGCTAACACTAACGATTGTGTTGTTAATGCAACTGGTACAGATTGAACATCATCAAATGTCACCATTTCCCATGCTTCTTGCTTAGCTAATAAAGCTTGTAATAACTGATTATTTAATGCATGACCCGATTTATAACATATCACTTGAGCCAACATATTATGACCACACATATATAAATCACCAATGGTATCAAGCATTTTATGTCTTACAAATTCATCTTCAAATCGTAAACCATCTTCATTTAGTACGCGATAATCGTCTACCACTATCGCACAATCAAGGCTACCGCCCAAGCAAAGACCTTTCGATTGTAACATCTCAATGTCACGCATAAAACCAAATGTTCTGGCACGACTAATCTGGCGGATAAATGATTCTGAAGAAAAATCAATCTGATAACGCTGAGAACTACTATCAATTGCCGGATGATTAAAATCAATAGTGAAATCTAATTTAAAACCACTATATGGTCTAATTTCTGCCCATTTATCACCATTTTCAACACGAACCATCTCTTTAACACGTAAAAACTTCTTAGGCGCAGATTGCTCTTCAATACCAGCATCCAATAATAAGTAGATAAATGGGCTAGCACTGCCATCCATAATTGGAATCTCGGGTGCATCAACTTCTATAATTAAATTATCAATACCAAGACCAGCTAAAGCAGCATTAATGTGCTCTACAGTCGAAATACGAACATTATTTTCATTAACGAGACATGTACACAACATTGTATCACGCACTGATTTGGCATCTACCGGAAAATCAACGGCTGGATTTAAATCAGTTCGACGATAAATAATTCCTGTATTATCCGGCGCAGGGCGTAACGTCAGTGTCACTTTCTTACCTGTATGTAAGCCAACACCGGTCGTTTGAATTTTGCTTTTTAATGTTCTTTGTTTCACTTTGCACCTATTGTTTCGCTATAATAACGCTCTTAACTATTCGACAATAACTTTATTCAAAAGTTCCCATTAATCCGCTTGCTTACGCAAAAATGCCGGAATATCTAGATAATCTTCTTTACTTACCGCGGCATTAGTTTGATCATTTACAACTTGTGCTTGTTTTGCTTCTTGTGGAAGCGGAGTCGCCGGCGCAGCCTGATGATAAATCGGTCTTTGTGGAATTGTCTGCACTATTTTGACTTCTGGACGTTTGTCCATACCGATACCAGTCGCAACCACTGTAACACGAATTTCTTCACTCATTTCAGGGTCAATTGTTGAACCGACTACAACGGTAGCATTATCTGAAGCAAATGCTTGAACAGTACGTCCTACCGTATCAAACTCTTCCAAACTTAAATCAAAACCGGCGGTAACATTGACTAATACGCCTCGGGCACCTGATAAATCAATATCTTCTAATAATGGGCTAGATATGGCCATTTCCGCTGCTTCTTCAGCGCGATTGTCACCCGATGCTTTACCCGACCCCATCATGGCATAGCCCATCTCTGACATAACCGTTCTAACATCAGCAAAGTCAACATTAATAATACCTGGTTTAGTGATTAACTCAGCAATGCCTTGCACTGCCCCCATTAATACACCATTAGCCGCAGAAAACGCATTTAAAAGTGTAACACCACGACCTAACACTTTTAATAATTTATCATTAGGAATTGTAATTAGAGAGTCAACATGTTTAGCAAGCTCAGCAATACCTTGCTCAGCAAAAGCCATACGTTTTTTACCTTCAAAACCGAATGGTTTTGTTACAACAGCAACCGTCAAAATACCTAATTCTTTAGCGATTTCAGCCACTACAGGTGCTGCCCCTGTTCCTGTTCCGCCACCCATACCTGCAGCGATAAAAACCATATCTGCACCTTCTAATGCACTGCGGATGACATCGCGATCTTCTTCAGCTGAAGTTCTGCCAACTTCGGGATTTGCACCTGCGCCCAAACCTTTAGTGATATTGCTACCAATTTGAATTGTTTGACCCACTTTGATTCTTCTCAAAGCTTGTGCGTCCGTGTTAGCTGCAAAAAACTCTACACCTTCAATATGTTCCGTAACCATGTGTTCAACGGCATTACCACCGCCACCGCCAACACCGATAACTTTAATAACTGGCTCATTTGATGCAACCATAGGTTCAAACATAATTACTCTCCAAATTTACGTACTCTGCGCGTATAAAAATCGCTCTGCGGATATATTACAGTTAAGCGTAAGTAAAGTCACGCAAAGAATGAATTAATATGATAAAAAAAAACCTAGCTAAAATTCCTTCTTAAACCAACCCGTTAAACGTTTAGCTAGTACTTTAAGTGATGACCGATTTCTAATATCGCTATCATCATTTAATAAACTTTGTTTTCCATAGTGTAAAAGCCCAACAGTCGTTGAACAATAAGGTTTTTGCACATAATCCGTTAAACCAGAAATATTTAACGGATACCCAATTCTCACTTGGTTTTGAAATACTTTCTCTGCACATTCAACAATTCCTTTAATTTGTGCAGCCCCACCGGTTAATATTATACCTGCGGCTAACTGATGTTTAACATTTTGTTGTTTTAAATTTTCTTGTAATACTGTTAACTCTTTTTGCACTAATGATAATAATTCGATATAACGGGGTTCGATAACATCTGCTAAGGTTTTACGCTGTAATGTTCGGGAAGGTCTACCACCTACACTTGGCACATCAATGACCTCATCTTTACCGACTAATGCACCTATTGCACAACCATATTTAATTTTAATATTTTCTGCATCCATTGGTGGTGTACCAAATGCGTAAGCAATATCGCTGGTTACCACATTACCGGCATACGGTATTACAACCGAATGTCTTAATGCTCCACCAGTATATACGGTAATGTCCATGGTACCACTTCCCATATCAATCACACATGCCCCTAACTCTTTTTCATCATCTGTTAAAACCGCATCACTCGAAGCTAAACCAGAAAAAATCAACTGATCTACTTTCAGTCCACAGCGTTCAACTGCTTTAACAATGTTCTTTGCCATGTCATTATGACAAGTAATTAAATGAACTTTAGATTTGATTCTTACCCCAGATAAACCGATCGGATTTTTAATACCTTCTTGTAAATCAATAGAATATTCCTGTGCAATCACATGCAAAATTCGATGCTCATCTAAAATGCGTACTGACTTTGCCGTATGAACCACATTTTCCACGTCATCGCTACTGACTTCACCTTCAGCTATTGGCACCATGCCAATTTCATTTTGACAACGGATATGCTTACCTGATAATGCAAGATAAACGGAAGAAATTTGACAATCAGCCATTAGTTCTGCTTGATCAACCGCTCTTTGTATTGATTTGACAACTGATTCAAGATCATTAACGCCACCTTTGTCTACCCCTTTTGAAGGACAATGACCTACGCCGATAATATTAACAATACCATCCGGTAAGACTTCACCAACAAGGGCAAGCACTTTCGATGTCCCAACTTCCAGTCCAACTACTAACTTTTTATCTGTTGCTTTCATACTTAGCATATCCTAATTATGATTCAATTTTCTGTCTTTTAACAGCAATGCCATTGTCATAGCGTAAATCGACTTCACTGATTCGTTCATTTCTAGGAAGATCAGCTTGAATATTTTTGAAAAAACGGACAAATCGTTTAAATCTATCCCCAATATACTCTCTTCCTAATGTTACTTTAATATCTTTATTATTTGCACAAACACCCTTAAAACATGGTTTTAACAATAATTGCCATGCATTACGCTCATCTGCTAAAGCTATATCAATATAAATTTGATAATCTCTTTTAGATAATTGATTAGCGATTGCTTCTAATTGTCTATAATTATCTAAAATTATCTTTTCTTTACCGATCGGTCCAAACAATCTCGGTAAATTTTCTTGTATTTGTTCGTCAGGTACATTAAATAAATTGCCATCATCATCTAATAAAAAGACCTCGTTCCAATAGAATTTAGGTTTAAACTCAACAATATTCACAATTAAACGATCTGGCCACTGCTTACGAACACTTACTTGTTTTATCCATGGTAAACGTAAAATTTCTTGTTGGATACTATCAACATCTTGACCAATATAGGTATTAGGTAATCCTAAATCCATGATAGCCTTACGTACATCTTGTTCCGTAGTAAATCGTTTATCACCCGTTAAGATCAACTGAGATAAAATAACTCGTTCAGGATCATCAATCCAACTCTTGACAGTTATTACACTCCAACTACAAGTTACGATCACTATAACAAAGAAAATAAAACCTAAAAATTGCTCAAAATCAGCAAACATAAACACCTTTTTTTTCCTGATATCTTTTCTTTGTGCTGCTTGCTGTGGTTTCTTCATATCAAAATATCTTTATATGTAATGTATCAAAGGTTCTTTAGTATGTTTGTAATAACAAAAATAATGCCATTTATAACTAACAAATCTGTCAAAATCGTATTCATCACTAAGTCATTACAGTCATCGTCTTAATATGACGATAATTCATAAAAAATTCAATATTTTTATATACTTATAATATCTTGAATATGTATTTTAAAAAAGTTTAAGCAAAAAAATTGAGTTAAATTTTTGCTAATAATAAAATTTGATAAACTAAATCATCAAATGACCAACCATATTGTTTAGCTGCCATCGGCACTAAACTATGATTAGTCATACCTGGTGCCGTATTCACTTCAAGTAAATGTGGTTTACCTTCGTCATTAAACATCACATCAACACGTCCCCAACCGCGACATCCAACCGCTTGATAGGCTCGCAAAGCTAATGACCGTAGCGCTTGTTCCTGTTCAAAATCAAGCCCACTTGGGCAAAAATACTGTGTTTCATCCGATAAATATTTTGCATTATAGTCATAAAATGTTGCGCTTGGTTTGATTCGGATTGATGGCAGAACTTCCTCACCAACAATAGCAACAGTATATTCAGCACCGGATAAAAATGATTCTACCATCACTGCATTATCATATTGAAAGGCTTGGTTTAGTGCTTGCTTCAATTCTTGTGGGGCATTCACTCGGCTCATGCCCACGCTTGAGCCTTCATGACTTGGCTTTACAAATAATGGTAAACCTAATTGATCAACAATTTTTTGAACATCATAAGGTTGATCTTTCTCAATCATCACATAATCAGCTATAGGAAGATTTGATGATTGCCATACCTGTTTAGTTTTTAACTTATCCATCGTTAAAGCAGAAGATAAAACATCACTACCTGTATAAGGAATATTTTGATATGTCAAAATAGCCTGTGTTATACCATCTTCTCCACCACGTCCATGTAGCGCAATAAAAGCTTTGGTAAAACCATCGTCCTTTAATTGCATAATTGAATAATCTTGAGTGTCAATACCATAAGCATTAACACCTTTTGCTAATAGCGCTTTTAAAACAGCTTGGCCAGATTTTAAAGAAACTTCACGTTCAGCAGAAGTTCCACCAAATAATACTGCGACTTTCTCCGCCATTATTTGTTACCCTCTAAATAAGATTGTTCTGAAAATAAACCAGTAGCTGATAAATTGCGTGCAATTTTACCAACACTTCCTGCACCTTGAGTTAATAATAGATCGCCACCTTTTAAAATCGATGCCATTACTTCTGGTAACATTTGTAAATCGGAAACATAAATTGGATCAATTTTACCTCGATTACGAATCGTTCGACATAGCGCCCGACTATCTGCACCCGCTATCGGTTTTTCACCGGCTGGATAGACATCCAACATAATCAATATATCCACTTGTGATAAAACATTGGCGAAATCATCGAAGAGATCACGAGTTCGTGTATAGCGGTGCGGTTGAAATAGCATCACTAATCGTTTATCACTCCAACCATTTCTTGCAGCCTGAATGGTGGCATTAACTTCACTTGGATGATGACCATAATCATCCACCATCATCACTTCTCCACCAGCTGGATGCGCAAAGTTACCCAAGAAATCAAAACGACGGTTTGTACCACCAAAATTCGCTAATGCCGTTAATATTGCCTGATCATCAATGCTATCCTCAGTAGCAGCAATAATTGCAGCTGTTGCATTAAGCGCATTATGTTTTCCTGGCGCATTAAGATCTACAATTAATTCTGGTAATCCTCGACGACATACCGTAAAAAAACTACGATTTAATTCTTGTCGATAATCTTTAATAACAACATCTGCATTATTATCAAAGCCATAAGTAATAATTTTTCGACCAACAATCGGTAACAGTTCACGATTGATTGGATCGTCATAACACATAATCGCTAAACCATAAAAGGGCAAATTACGTAAAAAAGAAATAAATGTATTTTTTAAATTATCGATATTTCCTTTATAAGTATCCATATGATCCGCTTCAATATTAGTAACAATCGAGACCATAGGTTGTAAATGTAAAAAAGACGCATCACTTTCATCTGCTTCAGCAATAAAATAGCGACTATTACCTAAGCGTGCATGAGTACCTGCCGCTTTAACTAAGCCACCATTAACGAAAGTTGGATCCAATTTTGCTTCTGCATATATTGCTGTTACCATCGCAGTAGTTGTAGTTTTGCCATGAGTTCCGGCAATTGCAATACCATAACGGAAACGCATCAATTCCGCTAACATTTGTGCGCGTTGAATAACAGGAATTCTTGCTTCAATCGCAGCAATAACTTCAACATTATCCGAAGAAATAGCTGAAGAGATCACCACCACGCTGGCTCCCAAAATATTTTTCGCATCATGACCAATAATAATTTGCGCGCCTAAGCTGGCTAAATGTTGTGTCACTTGATTTTCTGCGATATCTGAACCGCTGATGTAATAACCTTCATTAGCTAATACTTCAGCAATTCCCCCCATACCGGCCCCACCAATACCAACAAAATGAATATGTTTGACACGTTTCATTTCAGGGATCATCATTCTCAATTGAGCTAATTGTGTTGCATTAATATTCATGTTTAATTCGTTCATTTAATAAAGTTATCAATAATGTAATATCATTTCCCTATATGTTACGTAATTTGCTTTACGCAACACACGCTTTAATTGCTTGAGCCACTTGTTCTGAAGAATCAGTTATTGCTAAAGAACGTGCTTTTGTTGCCATTTCCAATAATTTTTTATGATCAAGTGTTGTTAATACTTCAAGCAAATTTTCAACGGAAAAATCCCTTTGTTCAATTATCACTGCTGCGCCGACATCTTGTAATGGTTTTGCATTCCAATACTGCTGACGATCTTTATGCATAAATGGCACAAAGATCGCTCCCAAACCAACTGCTTCGATTTCGCTTACTGTTAAAGCCCCACTGCGACAAATAACAATATCAGCCCAATTATAAGCTTCAGCAACATCATTGATGAATTCAATAACACGATTTTCTGTCAAGTTTATACCATCATAAGCAGATAACACTGCATCTTTAGCTCCTTTTCCAGTTTGATGGCAAATAATATAATTTTTTGCTAGCTGTTTAAATGCTTTTGGCACGATATCATTTAATATTTTTGCCCCTTGACTTCCCCCCATAACCAATATTCTAATCGGTCCGGTATGTTCAGCTAAACGTAGATTTGGTTCAGCTAATGCTAACACATCTTCACGCACTGGATTCCCTACTACTTTGGCATCTTTGAACGCTGAAGGGAAAGCTTGCAAAACCGTAGTAGCAAACTTTGCTAACCATTTGTTTGTTAAACCAGCAACACCATTTTGTTCATGCAATACAATGGGAACACCACATATCTTAGCGGCTAATCCACCGGGACCTGATACATACCCTCCCATACCTAACACGACGTCAGGTTGATAAGATTTAATAATTCGTCGTGCTTGCATTACAGCTTTCAATATCCGGACTGGTGCCAATAATTTTGCTAAAATTCCTTTACCTCGAATACCTGTTATTTTAATAAAATCAATTTCGATACCATATTGTGGTACTAACTGTGCTTCCATGCGATCAGCTGTGCCTAACCATCTTACTTGCCAACCCTCTTTAATGAGTTGTTGTGCGACAGCTAATCCAGGAAATACATGGCCCCCTGTTCCACCAGCCATTACTAATAATTTTTTTGTCATTTTACCGCCCTAACTCGTGCTTGGATGCCTTCTTGACGAAACTCAAAATCAATGCGTAATAATATTGCTACTGCCAAACACATAATAATTAAACTCGAACCACCGTAACTAATAAACGGTAATGTTAAACCTTTGGTTGGCAACATCCCTGAAGTAACCCCAACATTCACAAAAGTTTGAAAACCAAACCAAATGCCAATTTGGCATGCTAAATAACCAGAAAAAAGTGAATTAACGCTTAAAGCCCGATAACCTATAGAGAGTGATTTAAAGGTTAAGAAAAATAACAAAGCTAAAATACACACCACACCAATAAAACCTAACTCTTCGGCTAAAATTGCAAAAATGAAATCAGTATGAGCTTCAGGTAAATAACCCAATTTCTGTACCGAATTACCTAAGCCCTTGCCCCAAAATCCACCATACCCCATTGACATTAAGGAATTAGTTAATTGATAACCTGAACCTGATGAATCTTTCCATGGATCAAGAAAGGTAGTAAAACGTTTCATTCGATATGGCTCAAATAGAATCAATAATATCATTGAAAAAATTCCATTAGCCAGTATAGCAATAAACTGCCAAACTCGAGCTCCAGCGATAAATAAAATACCTAATGTAACAAAAAACAATACGATTACCGTCCCCAAATCTGGTTGTTTTAATAAAAGAACCGACAAAACTGACATGACGGTCATCGGTTTAAAAAATCCCCAAAAACTACTTTGAACTTCACTGGTTTTGCGTGACAGATAGCTAGCCAAATAACAAAATAATGCTAATTTAGACAGTTCAGCAGGTTGAAAATTAAATATACCTAATGGTATCCATCGCGACGCACCTTTTATTGAAGACCCAACAAACAGAACAACAACTAACATTCCAATAGTAATTAATAGTAGCGCAATACTTGCTTGTTGCCAGCGTAAAATAGGAATATATAGCACTAAGAGCATAATACTTAATGCAATACCCAACTGAATAAACTCACGCTGCGTATAAAATAACGGGTTTGCCTCACTGATTGACATTGAAGCTGACGTTACCATAATGACACCAAATATGATTAAACCGATGATTGTCCATAACAATGAACGATCATAAAGAATATTTTGTGCATCAACATATTGCCGAACATGAAATAATCGCATTTAACCATGCTCCTGGGCTAAACTAGTAAATACTTGACCACGCTCAATATAATTCTTAAATTGATCCAAACTAGCACAAGCTGGCGAAAGTAGCACTACATCATTAGCTTTAACAAGCTTTGCTATCTCAATGATTGCGTCAGCCATCGTATCTACAACGGTTGTCACTTCAGGTCTCAATTTTGCCAATAAAACTTTATCACGACCAAAGCAAAAAATCCTGATTTGGGGTCTAATTAAATGGGGTAAAAGTGGGGTAAAATCTGCTGCTTTACCATCACCACCCAGTAACAAATATAATGTACCGCTACATACCACACTCGTTAATGCTGCTACTGTACTACCAACATTGGTCGCTTTTGAATCATTTATCCATATTACACCGCGGTTTTTAAATACCAATTCAAAACGATGCGCCAGACCTTTAAAGTTAGCAATCGCAGGTAGACTATTTGCTCTATCGATATCCAAACAATCAGCGATGGCAAGTGCGGCTAATGCATTAAGGTAATTATGAACACCAATTAATTGCATATTCATCGTATCAAGTACTTTTTGATTATCAACCATTAAATACCGCAATGTAGGATCTAAATGATATCTACCATTATGCAAACCAAATTCAATACAGTTCGCATCCTTTGGCTCATTAGTTGGGTAAGTTAATTTATCGTCATGATTAACTATACAATTGTCCGCAAGCCGATAGATGCGTTGTTTAGCTGCGGTATATTGCATGATTCCTTCTGGATAGCGATCCATATGGTCTTCAGAAATATTTAAAATCGTTGCTACAGTGGCTTGTAAGCTGGAGGTTGTTTCTAACTGAAAGCTTGATAATTCTAGAACAAAAACAGCATAATTCTCATTCAATAATGATAAAGCTGGTTGACCAATATTCCCACCAACACCAACATTTATACCGGCTGCTTCAACAATTGCTCCGACCAAACTAGTTACCGTTGTTTTACCATTTGCACCGGTTATTGCAGCAATTTTTCTATTTTTTAGTTGATTAACTTCACGGCAAAACAATTCAATATCACCAACGATTTCAATGCCTTTAGCTTGCGCTCGTACTAATTCCGGAGTTGATAATGCAATTCCTGGGCTTACAACAATTAAATTAGCGTTAAGTAACCAATTGGAATTCAAACTACCTAAATGATATTCAACTCGAGGATCAAGCTCAGCTAAACCATTTGGGTTTTGCCGGGTATCTATAACTTTTGGTATCACATTTTGAGCAATAAAATAATTAACACAAGACAAACCGGTGACACCGAGTCCAATTATTACTACATTTTTACCGTGATATTTACTCATTTTATTGCCTTTACTTCGTTATCGTTATATTTTTATTTTTTTCAATAACTAATTGTGACTATCGTGTTACTTTTTATACCTAACTGGATTTATTTTACTCATTACCGCAATTTTAAAGTGACTAATCCAATTAAAACTAACATTAATGATATTATCCAAAACCGTACAATAACACGTGGTTCTGGCCAACCTTTCAATTCATAATGATGGTGGATTGGTGCCATGCGAAAAATGCGCTTCCCTCGCAATTTAAAAGAACCTACTTGTAAAATGACGGATAAGGTTTCAATGACAAAAATACCGCCCATAATAACTAATAAAAATTCTTGTCTTAATAAGACTGCGATAATACCTAATACCCCGCCTAGCGCAAGCGAGCCAACATCGCCCATGAAAACCATAGCAGGATACGTATTGAACCACAGAAATCCTAATCCAGCACCAACAATTGCCATGCAAACAATCATTAACTCACCACTATGACGGATATAGGGAATATGCAAATATTCAGCAAAATTTACATTACCGGTCGTCCATGAAACTAATGCAAAACCACCAGCAACAAATACAGTTGGCATAATGGCAAGACCATCCAGACCATCGGTTAGATTGACAGCATTACCCGCGCCAACAATTACAAAATAGGTAAATACTATATAAAACATTCCTAATTGTGGCATCACATCTTTGAAAAATGGTAGAACTAAGGCTGTAACCGCAGTATCTTTACCATATACATACATACCAAAAGCGACGAGTAACGCTATGACAGATTGCCAGAAATATTTCCAACGAGCTATCAATCCGCGAGGATCTTTACGTACCACTTTTAGATAATCATCGGCAAATCCAACTAATGCAAAACCAATTAAGACAAATAACGTAACCCAAACGTAAGGGTTAGACAATTCTGACCATAATAAAACCGAAATAGTGATTGATGAGACAATTAATGTTCCACCCATTGTCGGTGTACCTTTTTTGCTTAGATGACTTTCTGGTCCATCATTGCGCACAACTTGCCCAATTTGTAATTTTTGTAACCAATCAATCACTCTCTGTCCCATCAACAATGATATGATCAAAGCGGTTAATAATGCAAAGATTGCTCTTACCGTTAAATAAGAGAATACATGAAAAAAGGAGATATATTTGACTAAATAATTAAATACCCACGTTAACATAATCTATTCCTGATTATTCACAATAATTTCTATGATTTCTTCCATTTTGGCACTACGTGAACCTTTAACTAATAAAGTCACATATTGCTTTTCCTTTAATAATTTCAATAAAAATGAACATACTTCGGATTTACTTTTAAAATGATGACCAACACCGCTAAACCGACTAATAAGTTCACTATTGCTACCGACACTTACCACACAATCTATTTGCGCATGTTTAGCTTCTTCGCCTACCTGTTGATGACATTTTTCAGCATCTTTACCTAATTCAGCCATATCACCGACGACCAATACACGATAACCCGATTGTTGAGCTAAAACATGGATAGCAGCGGTCATCGAACCCACATTAGCATTATATGAATCATCAAGGATAAGTTGTTTAGCATTTAAAGCGATAGGATAAAGTCGCCCTTTAACGGCGGTTACTTGCTCTAAACCTGCTTTAATTTGTGTTAAATTAGCACCAACAGACATCGCCAATGCAGCAGCAGCGACAGCATTAGAAACATTATGCAAACCTATTAACGGTAAACGGATTGTCATCTCGCCATTTGGCGTATGAAGTACAAATGTAGAACCATCTAGCTGAACTATTGATTTAGCATAAAAATCAGCATTTTCATTCTGCAATGAAAAAGTATAGATGACATAATTTCTTACAGCATCAAGCCATTTTGGTGAATAACTATCTAAATTTATTATGGCCGTACCATCCTCGGTTAATCCTTTAAAAATTTCCCCTTTAGCTTGCGCTACCCCTTCTATTGAACCAAATCCTTCTAAGTGTGCTGCTGCAATATTATTAATTAAGGCAGCTTGAGGTTTAACGATTTGGGTAGTATAAGCAATTTCACCGATATGATTTGCGCCCAGTTCAATTACGGCAAATTTATCATTTTCGGTTAAACGACATAAGGTTAACGGTACTCCGATGTCGTTATTAAGATTTCCTTGTGTAAATAAGGTCTGACCACATTGCGCTAAAATAGTCGCTGTCATCTCCTTTACAGACGTTTTACCAGATGACCCTGTTAATGCAATCACTTTTGCTTTTGATTGTAATCTTATCCAAGCGGCAACTTGTCCAAGTGCCTGATGGGTATTTTCAACTACGATTTGTGGTATGTTTTCATCGATGACATATTCAGTCAGCGCTAATAAGGCTCCTGCAGCTATACTCTGTTTTACAAAATGATGACCATCAAATTTTTCACCTTTTAGCGCAATGAACAAAGCACCAGATGATATTTTTCGCGAATCAATGGTTATTGAATTGATGAACGCTTGATCATTGCTAATGGCAATGGATTGTCCATTAACGACTTGTTGCAATTGGGTTACCGTTAATTTCATCATAGTCATATTCCCAAAAGCCGACATACAGTTTCTCTGTCAGAGTAATGATACTTTTGCTTACCAATGATTTGATAATCTTCATGACCTTTTCCTGCAACCAAAATAATATCTTTTTCTTGTGATTGTGTAATTGCATAAGCAATAGCTTGTGTTCGGTCTTTAATAATTTGCCATGTCATTAATTTTGTAAATCCTTTTAGAATATCCGCTACAATCTCATCTTGATCTTCAGTGCGTGGGTTATCGTTAGTGACAATAATATTATTAGTATACTGCTCAGCAACTTGAGCCATCAAAGCACGTTTACCTTTATCGCGATCACCACCACAACCAAAAATCACCCATAGTTTACCATGACAATGTTCTTTGGTTGCTGATAGTGCTTTATCTAATGCGTCGGGTGTATGAGCGTAATCAACAATAACGGTTGGTTTATGTACGGCAGTAAAAATTTCCATACGCCCACTAACTGGAACTAAACGTGCTGCAGTATCGACTAATTCTACAAATGGATAGTTAAGTGTTAACAATGTAGCAAACGCCAACAATAAATTAGAAACATTAAACGCTCCAAACAATGCACTAGATAATTGAGCTTTACCATAACTTGATTCAAGTTCAATAGTGATACCTTTATCATGATAAGATACTTTCGAAACACCAATATAAGCTTTGCCGAATGTTTTAATAATCGATAAGTTTTCCGGTTTAGATGAAACCACCACAACATCATTTAAAACAGAAATCCATTGTTGTCCAACCACATCATCATAATTAATAATTCGTTTACCGGGGCTTTTTACAGCACTTTCTTCTGCATTCGGAGAAAAAAGTGACCACTTCGCTTGTTGATAATTTTTCATGGTTTGATGAAAATCGAGATGATCACGACTTATATTAGTAAACACCGTAGCAGCAAAAGTGATCGCTTTTACGCGATCAAGCACTAAACCATGTGATGAAATTTCCATCGCAACCAATTTCACATCATTTTGATAAAAATCAGCCAAATATGCTTGTATCTCCACTGGAGATGGAGTTGTATTTGCTGATGGGGTTAAATGATTATATACACCATTACCTAGGGTTCCTAAAACAGCTGTTTTTTCACCTAATAACTCAACCCATTGTGCTATTAATTGGCTAATAGTAGTTTTACCATTTGTGCCGGTAACACCAACAACTCGTAATTTCTCCGAAGGATGATCATAAAAATCATCGGCAAGCGCTGACAAATATTTTGATAATTGATAAATATAAATCAATGGTGTGTATTTATTTTGTTGAGTATAAAAACCGATTTTTTTATCCTGCTGTTTATCATCTGTTTCAATGAGTACGGCAATGGCGCCAGCAGCTATCGCTTGTGGTATAAATTCCTTACCATCAACCGTGTAACCTGGTAAAGCAATGAAGATATCGTTAGGTTTAATCAGGCGACTATCCATTTTAAGTTGATTAATTTTCTCTGCCATATAAAATGACATCATGCCTACCTGCTCAACCGGTAGTTCAATATTGAAATAATGAATTAATCTTTGTAAATCATAATGCGCCATACTTAAGCCATCATCCATTGTTAAATTAAATATTTTCTTTAAATGATAAATCACGCTATGTTTGGTTTAAAGTTAACCAAATTCTCATATTATATCGTTAATACATCAATCAAACGGTTAAATACCTCAAAATTAGCTATCGTTTACATTAGTAACTTAACTAACTTAATATACCTTAAGGTGTCATTAATTACAGAAATAATATTTACCACTCCGCCAAATTTAATCTAGTTAGTAAATTATGACAAAAACTTTAGTATATCTAATCAAAAATTAGTACCGAATGTTTTTATTATCTTGTTTACGATCGGGGGCAACATTCATCGTTCTTAAAACCCCACTCATAATACGGCTAAATACTGGAGCCGAAACTGTACCACCATAGTATTGTCCCGCTTTGGGATTATCAATAATAACAACTAATGAATACCTTGGTTTAGATGCGGGTGCAATGCCTGCAGTATAGGCAATATATTCATTCACATATTTACCCGATGAACCTAATTTTTTAGCTGTTCCGGTTTTTACCGCCACGCTATAATCAGGAACTGCCGCTCTAACACCACCTCCCGTAATCGCTACCGATTCCATCAATTTAACAACTGTTTTCGCTATTGATTCGGATACGACTCTTTGTCCTTCAACCGGTTCAGTGACTTTTAAAATGGATACGGGTTTATAGACACCATAACTACCAATCGTTGCATAAGCTCTGGCTAATTGTAATGGGGTTACCATTAATCCATAGCCAAATGCATAGGTAGCTCTTTCAATATCAGACCATTTTGCCCGATTTGCCGCTATCATACCATTTGTTTCACCACCAATACCCAATCCAGTTGGTTGACCTAACCCAAAACGGGAATAAAAACCTACCACTTCATGCGGGTTCATTTTCAATGCCAATTTACTCACCCCAACATTACTCGATTTTTCTAAAATTCCCGCCAAATTCAACGATCTTTGATAAGATACATCTTTTACTTCAAAGCGATTAACATAAAAAGGTCGCGTATCAATAATTGTATTTAAATCAACTATTTTTTTTTCTAATGCTGCCATTACAATTAATGGTTTAACCGTTGATCCTGGTTCGAACGCATCGGTCACAGCACGATTTCTTAGTAAACTGGCATTAATCTGTGAACGATTATTTGGGTTATAGGAAGGATTTGTTGCCATTGCCAACACTTCACCAGTATTAATATCAATTAATACTGCCGTCCCACTATCCGCTTTATTAAACTTAACTGCATTTTCTAATTCACTAAAAACCAGTGATTGTAAACGTTCATCAATACTCAAGACTAAATCGTTAGCAACTTCACCATCAATATGTTGTAGTTTTTCAATTACTCGACCAAAACGATCGCGACGAATAACGCGCTGTCCCGTTTCACCAATTAGTAAATCGTTGTAACTTTTTTCAATACCTTCGGCGCCACTTTCAATACCATTTTCGACATTCGTTAAACCAATTAATTGCGCGATACTGCTACCCAAAGGATAGAATCGTTTTGACGTTTTATTAAAATTAATTCCTTTCAATTTAAGTTGTTTTAAATAATCAGCTTGTGTTGGTGTAATCTGTTTAATTAATGGCACAAAACGCACTTTTTCTTGGTCTAATTTTTGTTGTAATTCCGATATAGGAACTATGACACTTTTCGCTAATTCTTGCCACTTAATGTTGGTTGGATCCACTCCCCCGGATTGTTTTACAATTTTGGGATCAGCCCATACATCATACATTGGCACACTCACAGCTAATGCCCGTTCGTTACGATCAAGTATCATAGCTCTGGGTACATAAACGTTTTGGTATCTTAAAGAACGTTTATTACCTTCAGCAATCAATTTATCTGCATCAACTAATTGCAACCAAGCTAACTGTATTATCAACGCCAACAAAGCTAAAAATATTACGCCATATACAACGTAAAAACGCCATTTCTCAAAAGGCTTGTTAGCAACAGATTTTAATCTGAAAACTTTCATTATTCTTTCTTAATCACAATAACCGTTTCATTTCTTGGTACGACATATTGCATTCCTAATTGATAAGCTTTAGATTCTATTCGCTTAGGATCAGCTAACACATTTTCTTCAATAATTAAATTCCGCCATTCACTTTCTAACACATCGCGTTCTAACATTAACTGCTCTTGTTGAAATAATTGCTTCCTATTTTGCTGAGTGGTTAACAATACCGTAAATGCTGATACTACTACTAGTACTAAGAGTAACAGAGGTATTTTTTGATACTCGGCAATGTCATCAATAATTAATTTAACTAAACTAAAACGATTTTTAACTGTGGTATTAATCATCTTAGTCGCTCAGCAACTCGCAATATCGCACTTCGGGATCGATTATTGTGATTAATCTCTTCCTGTGTGGGTTTTATTTTACCTAGTGATTTTAATGAACGACTACCATATTGCTTAATTTGTTCTTCTGTTAGCGGTAAACCTTGCGGTAAATCTGGACCTTTATTTTGCTTAGCAATAAACTGTTTAACAATTCTATCTTCCAAAGAATGAAAACTAATCACAGCCAAGCGCCCATGTTTAGCCAATATTTCCAGACTACTATTTAAAGCAATCTCTACCTCTTCAAGTTCACTATTTATAAAGATACGGATCGCCTGAAAACTGCGTGTTGCAGGATGTTTATGACGTTCCTTTATCGGACTAACTTGTTCAATTAATGTGGCCAATTCTTTAGTACGGGATAACGGAGCTTGCTTATTTCGCATCACGATAGCTTGTGCAATCCGTTTAGCAAAGCGTTCTTCACCAAATGTCCTTAATACCCAGGCTATATCTTCTGCATTAGATTGCATTAACCATTCACTGGCAGAAATGCCTTTAGTTATATCCATTCGCATATCTAATGGACCATCACGCATAAATGAAAATCCGCGGTCAGGATCATCTAATTGTGGTGAAGAGACACCTAAATCCATTAAAAAACCGTCAACTTTGCCCATTAAACCCAATTCGTCAATATAATGCCCTACTTTAGAAAATTCGCCATGAATAATGCTAAACCGTGGATCACAAATATGACGTGATTCTATAATTGCCTGTTGATCACGATCGATCGCAATTAACCGCCCATTAGCTCCTAATTTTTCTAGAATAAGTCGTGAGTGCCCCCCGCGTCCAAATGTACCATCAACATAGATTCCGTCAGGCTTGATCGCTAATGCCTCAATCGATTCATTTAATAGCACTGTTGTATGATGATAATTTTGCAGCTCAATATTCATTGTACCTACTAAAGCGTTAAGTGTTTAAGATTTTCAGATAAATTAGCGAAATCTTGTGCAATCATAGAGATATCTTGATTAATTTGCTGATGCCATTTTGCTTCATCCCAAATTTCAAATTTATTCGACTGTCCCACAAACATAATATTTTTATCTAATTGGGCATATTGTCGTAATGTATTTGAGATTAAAATTCTTCCAGCATTATCCATTGAGCATTCCGATGCATGTCCTAATAACAATCTGACAATACGTCGTTCAATTTCATTCATGGTCGATAATTTAGCAAGTTTTTGCTCTATCAAAAGCCATTCTTCAATTGGGTAAAGCATAAGACAAGGATCATGCAAACCAATAGTACAAACCATGCCCTCTAGCATAACTTCTCGATAGCGTGTAGGAATCGCTAAACGACCTTTACTATCTAAGCTGACGGTGATTGCTCCACTAAACATCATCTCTCTTTACCAAAAAGAATAAATTTTATCTTAATAAAATCAAACAGTTAATATTTTGTTATTTTATGCCACTTTTTCCCACTTTTTACCACAAAAAAACAAAAAATGATAGTTATTTTACTTTTTACTTTCGCTGATTCACATTTATAAGAGGCTGGGATATCAATGGTTGACAAGGGTAAATTAGTAGATAAGTTATTAATTATAATAACAATAATAGACATAACCAATAGCATACAGCTGGTATATTCTGCCAACCGTATGGTCATTAAATTATTTAATCGCTGATCCGATCGAATTGACTTCTTCTGCTGTTAAAGGACGATATTCACCTTCTAATACATCTAATTTTAAATTACCAATCTGTTCACGATGTAAAGCGATAACATGATTATTTACCGCAGCAAACATACGTTTTACTTGATGATATTTTCCTTCATTAATGGTTAAACGTGCATGAAATTTATCTAAAATTTCTAATTTTGCAGATTTAGTCAACGCTTTTTCGTTATTAAGTTTAATACCCTGATTAAAAGTAGCTATCAAATCTTCAGTTAACGGACGCGCAACTTCAACTAAATACACTTTCTGGCAATGATGTTTGGGGGATGTAATACGGTGTGACCATTGTCCATCATCAGTTAACAACACTAAACCTGTCGTATCGAGATCTAAACGCCCAGCCGAATGCAGTCTTTCTGGCATCGGTTCATCAATAAAATAAAGAATAGTTGGATGATCGGGATCTTCGGTCGAACAAACATAACCTTGTGGCTTATGTAACATAAAATAACGTTTACTGGTTATATGTTCCAACACAGTATCTTGATATTTAACAACATCAGTCACATTGATTTTTGTCGCACCTGACTTTATCAGTTCATCATTAATCGTGACCTGACCAGCTCGTAGCACTTTAGTAACCAAATTACGACTGATCCCTAAATGATGAGCTAAAAATTTATCTAATCGCATAATAGGTATCTTTAATTACAAAACCGCTATTGTAAATAAAAATTGTCAATCTCTAAAGCCATTTTATCCTGTTATCACAGGAAATAAGCATAAAATACATGTCTTGGAGCTACTAAATAACCATGCCGTTTAAAGCCGACCAGTTAGGTAAAAAAGAAATTTATTAGCTTTAAAGAAAGAAGGACTAATGGCATAAACGGCATAACAAACGAGCACTAATAGCAAATAACCTACCCTAGTTAGGCATCATCTCGCCCTAAATCCACACCAAAGGCGACGATTAAGTCAGTAGCAAACATAAACACCTTATGCCAAGTTAAAAGGCTGCTTACATTAACTAGAAAGTCGCAAAATAGTTGGGCAATAATATTACCATAAATTCTTCAAAAACATCTTTTACCACTAAGATAATTCAGTCAGTCATCCACCAATAACACTGTAGAATATTAAGATTAAAAAAAACCGATAACACCAAGATTTTAAGTAACCTTCAGAAACTGCAACATCTTCCATAGTATGGATTGGTTGTTTTTGCCCTCGACGATCGATTAGCCATTCTAAAACTAAAATCGGCATGCCAATAATTAACATATAAGTAAATAGCTGAGTACAAAAGTTGAACCAACAATTAATATACCGATAAGGGTAAAAAAGATCCAACAAGGTATAAAAAAAATCGATATTTTGATGTTAAAAAAGAAAGATAAAATGAAGTTATAAATACCGCATATAATCTGTATTATTCCTGTTTGAATACCTTCATAACTGTATTCTAAAAATCCATCTGTTATCATTAGAATAAACATTGGAATTAACGAAAAAATTAACATAATAAAACCGCCTATAATTGGTACATCCATTATTTTTATTAAACTAGGTCGATTTGTTTTTAGCGAGATTATCATAATTCGAATTCCTTATATTTATATTGATTTTTATGAATGAAATTAAGAGTTTTTTTGTTAATAACAAGATGACAGTAATTGTATAAAGTACCATTTACTTTACAATCATTTAAAGAGTGGATCAAATATTGATGTTAATTATTTCTTAATGGTTTAAAAATCAAATTCAATTTAAGAAAATGTATTCTAATTCTTCTAGATATTTTTCTAAGACTTATCTTAATTTTCTCTATAATCGCCAAATTACCGATAATATGTGTTATTGAAATGTAATATCACCACTAAGCAAATTCAAAACTTAATGATGATATGCTGAAGGTAAATTAATCGGTTAAGTATCAGTTAACTTAAGGCTATTTTAGTAGTAACCCAGTTAGCCGAAACATAGCATTGTTTTTTTTAAACAATGAAAATTATACTGTTAATTATTATTGGAGTCGTACTATGGCTGGTTTAAATGCTTTCGTTTCGCTTCAAAGTATTGATAGCCTCAATAACGCTCACAGGCAACGTAAATCTTGGTTTAGATCACATTTTGCTATAAAAATTTGATATCAATATACGATAGCAATCTCTATAAAAAAAAGTCATTATTTGTTATGCTAATAAACTTATTTTAGTCATCGGATTTATTATATTAATCAATGTCGGTTATTCCTTTAAGCCTCTATATCCATACTCCTTGGTGCGTACAAAAATGTCCGTATTGTGATTTCAACTCTCACAATATTAAGCAGACATCTGATTATCAGCAATACATACAACATTTATTGGCTGATCTGAAACAAGATTTACCACTTACCCATCAGCGATCAATCCATTCAATCTTTATTGGTGGTGGTACACCAAGTTTATTTTCTGCTGATTTAATTCACAATTTACTAACCGAGATACGAAAAGTAATCGCTTTTGAGCCAAATATTGAGATTACGATAGAAGCAAATCCTAACTCAGTAGATGCTAAACATTTTGTAGGTTATACCCAGGCTGGCATCAATCGTATCTCAATTGGTGTTCAAAGCTTTCAAACTGATAAACTGTCACAATTAGGGCGAGTACATAATCCTCATGAGGCTATCAAAGCAGCCCAATTAGCAAAAACATTGAATTTGAGAAGTTATAATTTGGATTTAATGCATGGATTACCAAATCAATCGTTGCAAGATGCGATGTATGATCTCAATCAAGCGATTAGCCTTGATCCTCCCCATTTATCATGGTATCAACTGACAATTGAGCCAAATACGTTATTTGATTCTAAACCCCCCATTTTACCAAATGAAGATTGTCTATGGGATATTTATCAGCAGGGACATGCTTGTTTAATTGCTAACGGTTATCAACAATATGAAACATCGGCCTATGCTAAACCAGGTTATCAATGTCAACATAATTTGAATTATTGGCATTTTGGTGATTATTTAGGAATCGGTTGTGGCGCACATGGTAAATTAACGCAAGCTGATGGCCGCATCATTCGCACCATCAAAACGCGCCATCCCAGAGGTTATATGCAAGGACGCTATTTAGATAAATCTTATACAGTGCCAAAAGAAGAATTACCTTTTGAGTTCTTTATGAATCAATTCCGCTTGCTGGAACCAGCTAAAAAGTTATTATTTATCAAACGGACGAATTTATCTCTGCTTGAAATTGACAAACCAATTAAGCTTGCAATAAAAAATGGCTATTTAACAGAGGATACACAATATTGGTTTTTAACCAACAAAGGGAAGCTCTTTCTCAATTCATTACTTGAATTATTTTTATAATAAAATAATATCTTAATAGCCTGACAGTGGTATTAACCTAACAAAAATATGCAATTTAATTAAATAATTCAACAAATTAATAAAAAATAGTTTAATATATATTCAGTTATCAATATTCGATCAGGTGTTTATTTTGCATAAATCCACTCTATTTTTTTTGTCTTTTTTAATTTTTATCATTATAGAACCATTGTTAAATGGAATATTTTTTTACCTGTTTATGATTATTGATTATGATGATATGCGGCAATTTACATTTGGTAATTTAACTACAGTGATCTATTTCGCATATTTAATGCTAGCTGTTCCATCGGCTTTAACTGGATTACTGTATGCTATAAGACATTTAAAATGTCACAAGCGAACATTACTGTGGCAAATTCCATGTATAGGATGTGCACTATATTCAATCTATTTATTCATCCTGTGTTGGTTAGATCCAATTTTCTCCAGTTCAGCTATCTTAACGATATCGTTTATCGTGATATTATTTAATATCGCTGCTACTTTCATTTGTACAATTATCAGTAACACCATATTAATGAAATAAGTGTCTATAAAATGGTCAGCACAATGACGTTGAATTTTATTACATCTAAAATATAAACTCAACGTTATTAGGTAAACCAAATCATTGAAGCCATCCTACCAGTCTGTTTGTCACGTCGATAAGAGAAAAAGCGTTCACTTTGCCGATAAGTACAATATTCACCTCCATAAATTTGAGTAATTCCTAATTGCAATAAACGTTGCTTAGCTAATAAATAAAGATTCGCTAAATATTTTTGTTCAATTGGCTTACTTAATTGAAATGCAACATTAGCTTTGGCATCATGTTGGGTAAAAGCTTGTTTAACCTCAATACCCACTTCAAACGCTTGGGGACCAATTGCTGGCCCTAGCCAAGCCATGATTTTCGATGTCGGACAATCAAAATGTTTAACAGTATTTTCTAAAATACCTCCACAAAGACCACGCCAGCCTGCATGGGCAGCCGCTACTTGATCACCCGAAGATGAACAGAACAAAACCGGTAAACAATCTGCCGTTAATACTACACTAACAATATTTGCCGAACAGCTATAACTGGCATCCGCATGTAATGGCGTGTTAAAAGCTGTTAGAGAAGAAATATCTATCACCTCAGTACTATGTGTTTGGATCAACCATGCTAAGGAGGATGGTACCTTTTCCTGTAAAATAATTTGTTGCCGATTGGTTATAACAGCAAGCTCATCATCACCAACATGATTTGCCAGATTCATTGATTGGTAAGGTTGTAGACTCACCCCACCCTGGCGAATAGTAGTTAAAGCACGAATATTTTTAGGTGCAGGCCAATAAGGATAGATATTTTCCATGAACTCACCAATCTAATTCATCTTGATGCTGTTTTGTATCATCTTGCAATACTTTAATTAATTGTTGCATATCCTCTGGAATTGGTGCATGCCATTGCATTTGCTCACCCGTGGTCGGATGAAAAAGACGCAGCATTGTGGCATGTAAGGCTTGTCGATCAAAATGACGCAAAGTGTCCATAAATTCCTGATTTGCACCTTTCGGTGGGCGAGGACGACCACCATACAATGGATCACCAATTAAAGGATGAGCGAGATGTGCCATATGAACCCGAATTTGATGGGTCCGCCCTGTTTCTAAACGTAATCTTAACCGTGTATGCAAACGATACTTTTCCATAACACGGTAGTGAGTAATAGCTGGTTTACCCGTTGGAAATACAGCCATATGTGTTCGTTTCGTTGGGTGACGTGTTATAGGTTCATCTACTGTTCCACCCGCAGTGATAATTCCCATCACAACTGCTTCATATTCACGGGTGATTTCTCGCAATTGCAATGATTCAACTAAACGTGTCTGAGCTTCAATCGTTTTCGCCACCACCATTAATCCCGTTGTATCTTTATCTAATCGGTGAACGATTCCTGCTCTGGGTACATTAACAATATCAGGGTAATGATAAAGTAAAGCATTTAAAATCGTGCCATCAGGATTGCCAGCCCCTGGATGTACAACCAAATCACGTGGTTTATTAATAATTAAAATTGCGTCATCTTCATACACAATATTTAACGGAATATTTTCTGCCTGATGATGAGTTTCTTCTTCAAGAATAGTATCAATTTTAATTTGTTCACCACCTAAAACTCGCTCTTTGGGCTTAGTTAATACCAAACCATTGACTTGAACATGACCATTTAAAATCCAGTCTTTAATGCGAGATCGTGAGTATTGAGGAAAAATCTCCGCTAAGGCTTGATCTAATCGCATACCTAATTGATGCGATTTGATTTCTTCCACTAATACAAGTTTTTTTAATGAGTTTTCTAACATAATTTTATATACTATAATCTCTCTAAATCAGAGTTTCCTCTTAACGAGGTGTTTAAAGCTAAGATAAATTAGAGTATCATATAGACTTAAATGGGTTAATGTTTATTTTGCTTTTCATAGCATAAAAACGAATAAATGGATAAAACGGATTAAATATTGAATGAAATTATACCTTAAATATCTTTTAGCTGTTTCGATCACTGGTCTGTTGTTTAGTTGTACATCATCTAAACCTAATTTTGAAAATGTTCCAGAAAAGGAGTTATTCACTAAAGCGGATCAAGAACTACAGAAAGGTAATCTTCGCTCAAGCATTGCTATTCTGGAAGAAATGGATAAATCTTATCCCTTTGGACCTTATTCACAACAAGTGCAACTTAATTTAATTTATGCATATTATAAATCTAATGATTATCCACTTGCCATCGCATCGATCGACCGTTTTATCAAACTTAATCCAACCAACTCTAATATTGATTGGGTTTTATATTTACGTGGTTTATCAAATATGGCACAAGATGATAATCAAATTCAAGGTTGGTTTAACGTTAATCGTTCCGACCGCGATTATGCATATGCCACAGCGGCTTTTAAAGACTTCAATTATTTGATTGCCAGTTATCCAAATAGCCCTTATAGTTATGATGCAGAAAAACGTTTAGTTTTTTTAAAAAACCGTTTGGCTAATTATCAATTAAAAATTGCTCAATATTACACTGAACGTGGGGCGTATGTTGCGGTTGTTAACCGTGTAGCTAGAATGTTAGAAAATTATCCCGATACCAATGCCACCAGACATGGTCTTGATTTGATGAAAAATGCTTACTTACAGCTTGGTTTATTTGAAGAAGCCAGCAAAGCAGAGCAATTGTTGCAAGCTAATATTAGCGAAACACCATTAGTCAATGAAGATAAAGATTTTTTATGGATCTTCTAATGACATAGCCCAAAAGAATAAGAGCAAATATCATCGCTCTTATTCTTAACATCTTTTAGGATCATGCATATAAAATCTGCTATCCTTTACACAACGATAATTATAGATTTTTCAATTCTTCACGATGGTATAAATAATAGGCACCTCGTGAAACCATCCGCAACTGAAAAATTAAACTATTAATCAATTGCTGTTTCTGTTCAGGTTCAAAATCAATTGCATCAGCACCTGAATTAAATACGATAGTTACCATCGCCCGTGCTTGTGCTTCATTAAAGCGATGAGGCATCGTATTGGCGTTATTTAAATAATCGGTTAACTCTATGATGAAATGTTGAATTTCTCGTGCTATCGCCGAGCGGAAAGCGGCTGAAGTACCTGCTCGCTCACGCAATAACAATAAAAATACTTTTGGATTATCATCAATAAATTCGATGAACGTAGTGACCGAGGTTTGTAGCACGCTCCCCCCTTTTTCGATACGTTTACGAGCCTGACGCATTAGCTGACGTAGCGTAACACCACTTTCATCAACCATCGCTAAACCTAATTCATCCATATCACGGAAATGGCGGTAGAAAGAGGTTGGGGCAATACCTGCTTCTCTTGCTACTTCACGCAAACTCAGACTCGCAAAACCTTGCTCAGCATTTAATTGATTAAATGCTGCATCAATTAAAGAGCGACGAGTACGTTCTTTTTGCTGTGCTCGCACTCCTGAACAAGCAATATTTTTATTATTTTTCATAAAATTGTGGACTTAAACACTAAGATTCAACAATTCTTCTTTTGCCTTTAATACTTCTGGCATATGTGTACGAATCTTTTTAGCAATTTGTTCATAACGACTACGTAATGGAGAACCTGGTCGATAAATCAATTCAATTGCACGAGAAGGAACAGGATCAATACATGGAATGTAACAAATATTATCGCGAACCCTTTCATTTGGCGCCGCTAATTCTGGGAATAACGTGATTCCGCGTCCAGCTGAAATCATACTACGTAATGTTTCTAAGCTTGTTGCTTTAAAACGTTTGTCTTCATCAATTCCAGCTTGAAAACAATATCCCATCGTATGTTCACGTAGACAGTGACCATCTTCTAACATTAAGAATTTTTCACCACGTAGCGATGATAGTTTAATTTCTTTTTGTTTAGTCAATGGATTATCAGAAGGTACGGCTAACAACATCGGTTCATCAAATAATGGTAATTCAATAAAAGGGGATGTCTCTTTTACTTGTGCTAAAATTGCACAATCGAGCTTACCTTGTTCAAGCTGAGAAACCAGTACATGGGTTTGTGCTTCATGAAGATATAACTCTAAAGATGGATATGAATCATGTAATAAAGTAATGATATGGGGTAGTAGATAAGGAGCCAATGTCGGAATTAAGCCTATATGCATTGGTCCTGACATTTCTTCTCCCTGTTTACTTGCCATTTCCTTAAATATTTGGACATTCCGTAACACTTCTCGCGCTTGATCGACTAACATTAACCCCGTTTGTGTAAACAATACTTTTCGACTTGTTCGCTCAAGCAACATCACACCAAGCTCATCTTCGAGTTTTCTAATTTGACCACTTAAAGTCGGTTGGCTTACGTTACATGCGTCCGCGGCTTTACGGAAATGGCGAAACTCAGCTAATGCCACAAAATATTCTAAATCACGAATATTCATGAATACTCCCAATGATAGGTTGGTAAAATAAATAGACAAAACAAGTTATAAAGTATAGCGTTTTTTTATAACTTCATCATTATAATTGTTATAATATTAACTGATTTCGCATAAAAAATTAAGCATTACTTATTGATTTTATTGAATTTATATTATTCTCTATTATTAATCCATTCAATCCATAAAGCTATTTTTTGCCCTTTTAATCGCCAAAGCAACTTGAGCTGGCGAAACACCACCTTTTGCACAGCGTTTTTCTAGACATGACTCGATTGATAAAATTTGATATACATCTTCAGCAATTACCGAACTATATTGTTGCAACTCTGTCAAAGTCAATTCCTCAAGTGCTTTCTGCTTGGCAATTGCACCAACGACAGCTTCTCCCACAATATGGTGTGCCTCTCTAAATGGCACTCCTTTGGCAACCAAATAATCGGCAAGTTCGGTGGCATTAGCATAACCTTGTTTCGCAGCAGCTAAACAAGTTTTTTCATTGATTTTGATATCTTCTAAAACTAATTTAGCCATACTTAAACATTCTTGCCAAGTATCTAGCGCGTCAAATAATTGTGCTTTATCTTCCTGCATATCTTTATTATATGCTAAAGGAAGCCCTTTAAATGTCATCATCACACCAGTTAAAGCACCAAATACTCGCCCAGATTTGCCACGAATCAATTCCAATGCATCAGGATTTTTCTTTTGTGGCATTAATGAAGAACCCGATGTAACACGATCTGATAATTCGACAAAATTTGCTTCACCACTATTGAAAATAATCAGATCTTCGGCAAACCGAGATAAATGATTCATTCCTATTGTAGCATTGGTTAATAATTCCATAACGTGATCACGATCAGAAACAGAATCCAAACTGTTATTCGTTGCAATAGCAAATCCTAAGTTATTAGCTAACATATCCCGATCGATAGGATAAGCGGTACCGGCTAATGCTCCAGAGCCTAATGGACTACTATCCATACGTTTTAACGTATCATTTAAACGACTTATATCTCGTGTTAACATCTCAAAATAAGCCATACACCAGTGAGCAAACGTAATTGGTTGGGCACGTTGTAAATGCGTATAACCAGGCATTACCGCGGTTTGATATTTTTCTGCTGTAATAATCAATTGTTGACGTAATTGGTTAATATTGTGTATTAATAAATGAACTTCATCAACGCACCAAAGCTTTAAATCAGTAGCAACTTGATCATTACGGCTACGACCCGTATGCAATTTTTTACCTAAATCACCCACTTTTTCGATCAAATGCTGTTCTACCCAACTATGTATATCTTCTGCATCACTATTAAGAATTTGCTCTGGATCAGCTTCAACCGTACTCAATAATTCTTGTAATCCATTCTCAATTTTTTGCTGTTCAACTACAGTTAGTACATTAACTGTTAATAATGCTTTTGACCAAGCAATTGAGCCGATAATATCGTGTTTAGCTAAACGATAATCAACACATAATGAATCATTAAAGTGTTTAAAACGATTATCTGCAGCCTGACTAAAACGCCCACCCCATAATGCCATATTTACCTCATTTAAGCCGACTGGCTGATTATTATTAATTATTCAAACAATTGTTTGCTGTTTGACCTGTCATCTCTGTCTATATCACATTAATCATATAATGTAACAAAATCATAAAAATTATTTTAAATGACTCATTAACATTAAAGGCGATGTTAAACATCGCCTTTTGAAATTGAATAATACTTCATAGTAAGATTATTGATTAATAATCTTAAATTGTTATTTTTTCTTCTCGTTCAAGGCGCGAATACGCGAAGAAAGGGAAAATAAGCGAATGAATCCACCGGCATGACTGTGATCATAAACTTCATCTTCACCGAACGTAGCAAACTCTTCATTATATAAACTATTTGGTGATTTCTTCTGAATTGCAGTTGCATTTCCTTTATAGAGTTTTACAATCACTTCACCGGTCATATCTTCAGCCAATACTTCAGCTGCTGCTTGTAATGAACGACGATAAGGCGCAAACCAACGACCATCATATACCACATAAGCCATTTCTAAGCCAAGTTGCTCACGCCATTTAAAACTATCGCGATCTAATACTAATTGTTCTAGTCCTCGTAATGCTGTCATCATAATTGTGCCACCAGGTGTTTCATAGCAACCACGTGATTTAATGCCAACTAAACGGTTTTCGATAATATCGACTCGCCCAACACCATGTTTAGCACCAATTTTATTAAGTTCAGCAACACAATGATATGGTGTTAATTTTTGACCATTAACAGAAACAACCTCACCCTGTTCAATTCCTATGGTGACAAGTTCTGCTTGATCAGGCGCATCTTCCGGGGCAACTGTCCAAGCCCAACAATCGGCATTCGCTTGATTCCAGGTACTTTCTAAAACACCACCTTCAGTAGAAATATGCCATGCATTTTCATCACGACTATAAATTTTTTCGATCGTTGCTGTAGTAGGAATATTGCGTTGTTTTAAATAATCAATCAACGCTTCACGAGAACGTAAATTCCATTCACGCCAAGGTGCAATCACTTTTAATTGTGGCGCTAAAGCCGTATAAGTGGTTTCAAAACGCACCTGATCATTACCTTTACCTGTTGCCCC
The DNA here is from genome assembly GCF_014489845.1 of Frischella japonica. Lineage (GTDB taxonomy): Bacteria > Pseudomonadota > Gammaproteobacteria > Enterobacterales > Orbaceae > Frischella > Frischella japonica. Next base: position 253,965 of record NZ_JABURY010000006.1, on the reverse strand, counting down.
ATGACATAAGGCGTCAGCACCAACTTCTAAAGCATACTCAACTTGAGCTTTAGCAATAATCGGACGAGCCATTGAGGTACCTAAATAATAGGTTCCTTCATAAAGTGCACCGGTTTTAAGAACTGGATAAACATAATCTTTGACAAACTCTTCTCGTAAATCTACCACCCGACAAGCCACCGCACCAGATGCTTTAGCTTTTTTCTCAACATCAATAAGTTCTTTAGGGTCCTGACCTACGTTTGCAACAAAAGCATATACCTCACAACCTGCGTAGTTTTCTTTTAGCCAAGGAATGATTGCTGATGTATCTAAACCACCTGAATAAGCTAAAACAACTTTTTTTATTCCACTTTGTTTCATGTTATACCCTTTATGAATTTATATGCACATGGCGATCTTATTGTCTTATGTAAAACCGCGTTAAACTGTTATTGATTTTGATGTAATATCAAGCAACTTATTGATGACTACACCGTAATAAATTTCCCAAATTCTACCAATTAACCGCAGGAGTCAAAGTAAACCACTAGCTTAACCATTTAATTATTTTTTCGTAATTAAATTATTTTAACGGATAAATATTCAACATAAATTTTATCAAAAAGTTTTTGTAGATCATTGAGCTAGCAATGTCGTTCCAACTGCTTTACCATTAAATAAATCAATTAAATTTTCATTCTCTTGCCAACTGGCAATATGAACCGGTTTTGCTAACATCTTAGCAGCATCAAAAGCTGATCTCACTTTGACAACCATACCATCTCGAATCACTCCTTGAGCAATTAACTGCTCTGCGTGCTCCATAGTTAACATAGGAATGCACTGTTTATTCTGATCTAATACGCCTGATACATCTGATAGTAACACCAAATCGGCATTAAGATTTTTTGCTATCGCCACCGCGGCATGATCAGCATTAACATTCATTAATTCTCCGTCCGGCGTGATACCAATTGAACTAATAATCGGTAGATAATGTTGAGTGAGCAATAGATTGAGTAATGTTGGATCGCCAGTTGTCGGCACGCCGACGCAACCTAATTCAGGTGATAATTGGGTGACATTAACACTATTGCCATCAGCTAAAGACAAACCTATCGCCAATAAATGATGTTTATACGCCTCAGCTAATAGTACTTTATTCGCACTACCCGCTAATGTTCCAACAATAATATCAATTTGATCATCTGGTGTTACCCGTAAACCATTACGACGCACAACAGGCAAAGCTAAGCGATTCATTAAATCATCGACTAAACAACCACCACCATGAACCATAATCAAAGAGCGTTGCTGTTGAGCTTTAAACTGGCTAATGACAGCAAATAAATTAGCAACTGCCTGTTTATTATCGAGTATAATCCCACCGACTTTAATGACTAATGGATTCATCATCACATACCTTCTGTTAAATTAGCGACATCGTTTCATCAAAGCCAAAACGAATATTCATACATTGTACCGCTTGAGCGGCTGCACCTTTTAAAAGATTATCTTCAACTGAAATCATAATTAAATGACGATCATTAAGTACAAAACCAATATCACAATAAGGTAAACCTACTACCGATTTTAATGCTGGCCAATCCTTCTGATAAATGCGAATCAAAGGTTTCTGGGAATAATATTTATTCAAAGCGTTTAAGACATCTTCCGCCATAACGCCCTCTTTTACTCGACCAGTAATGGTCGCGTGAATACCTCGTTTAAAATTACCTAAATGAGGAATAAAAATAACTTGTTGCGCTAAATGTGTCGCTATTTCAGGTTGATGGCGATGAGTGAATAACCCATATGCATGAAGACTCACTTCACAAAAGTGATTTTTTAATGATGCCTTACGCCCTGCACCACTAACCCCACTAACGGCGTTGATTACTGGCCATTGGGTAGAATCTAATAATCCATCCTCAATAATAGGTTTTAATGGCAATTGTGCTGCTGTAGGATAACAACCGGGAACCGCAATTAATTGCGCATCTTTGATTTTGTGAGCATTCCACTCTGCTAAACCATACACAGCACGCTCTAACCACTGTTGATGTTGATGGGTGAAACCATAATATTGGGTATAAAACTGCTCAGAATTCACACGAAAAGCACCCGATAAATCAAAAACCACACATCCATGCTCCAAAAAATACGGGGCGATATCATGACTAACGGCATGTTCAGTAGCTAAGAAAACAATATCAACATTATCAATTAGTGAAGAATAATCAGCAATAGCCCATAAAGGCAGATCTACCACCCCTTTAAGCTGTGGATGTAAATCATAGTCAGAAATAAGTTTACCAGCATCTAAGCTATTTTCGGAAACTGTCAAACCAACAATTTCTACCTGAGGATGTTTATTTAAATAATATGCCAGTTGTGCTCCAGCATACCCACTCGCACCTACAATTAATGCCTTTAACATCATTATCCTTATTATTCTTAGCTTTTATTGAACAATAGAATAATCGATTTTATTCAGCAATTCAATATTAAAATGAATTTTTATGCATTAATTGTGAATTTTTATTTAGCGGTGAATTTAGATGTTATTTTATATAATATTAAATTGTCTATGATGCATGTGGTGGAAGCCGTAGAGATTGCTAGCACACAGCTCAGGGATAGTTAAGAGTTTAAATAGGATATTTTCCCCATTGATGCCAACATAGTCGTTATTTTTTGGCTTTTTTAAGCAAATTACGATCTAAATTATCGTACTATCTGATTAGTCTTTATGACAACTAACCAAGTATCAAACATTCAAAGCTCAAGTGATCCGATGTATTTAAACAAAAATCCTCGGGCTCTCACCTTCCGCTGCGCAAAGCTAAAAAACAAGGACAACAATGGTATATATGATTGTTTCAATATATGTTTTAGTTTCATGGAAATATTGTAACCAACTGATTTTATTATGAAAACACCTTCATTTTCTTTGTGATTATAAGAGTTATTTAAATAATGGTATTTATTTTCTTGCTTAATTATTGCTGAAGGAATCCATTTGCAGAGAATATTAGGCATAGTGCCGATAAATCGTGGCTTATAGGATAACGATATTTGGCGTTTTGTCAGTAAAAAATAGATGAACAAAGAAAGTCAGGTAGTGACCGATACTTTCTGCAGGTAAAAAAATTATTAGAGCAATTTTTCCATAAAATCCCTCGACTTGGACGTTAGCAAGATATTGAATATAAATAATAGTATTTTCAAAGTTCGAAACAATCATGGTTATTTGAAAAAAAATAAATCATCGATTGGCAACTTAGCTCACAACGCCAATGATGGGCAGCAAAGATTTGCCAGATCAGGCTTTAATAAAGTGTTACATATTGCACGTTAAACTTTAATCTTCAAACCACGACTTTTGTTGTCAATAAACAGCCCGCTATAAACCAAGCAATAAAAAAAGAGCACTAAATATGCTTCAGTGCTCAAAAAGTGAGGTAAAAAATAATGGAAGTACAATTCTATTTTTTTAAACATTGACCATTGGTTTCAATAACCTTTTGATACCATTTAAAAGAATCTTTCTTATAACGTTGCATTGTTCCGTTGCCTTCATTATCACGGTCAACGTAAATCACGCCATAACGTTTTTTCATTTCGCCAGTCGTAAATGAAACAACATCGATAATACCCCAAGCAGTGTATCCCATTACATCAACACCATCATAATCGATTGCTTTTAGCATAGCTTTAATATGAGCGGCTAAATATTCAATACGTGGTTGATCATGTATTTGGTTATCATGTTCAAGTTGATCGATTGCACCAAAACCATTTTCAACAATGAACAATGGAATTTGATAACGTTCATATAAACGATTTAATGTATAACGTAATCCTTCTGGATCAATAGGCCACCCCCAATCACTACTCTTGATATATGGGTTATCAACTGCATTTGGTAATGCGCCATTAACAATATTGCCTAGTTCATGATTAACATTGGTTTCTGCTTTGACCACGGTTGACATATAGTAGCTAAAACCAATGTAATCAACTGTACCTTGTTTTAAGATAGATAAATCTTCTGATGTAATATCTAACTTATATCCTTCACGTTCAAACTCTTTTAACGCATAACTTGGGTAATAGCCACGAACATGAACATCCGGGAAGAAGAACCGTTGATGCATAGCAATTTCTGACGCCATCATATCTTCAGGGTTACATGAATAAGGATAAATCGGCACATGCGATACCATACAACCGATTTGGAAATCTGGATTGATTTTTTTACCAGCAATTACCGCTTTCGCACTCGCCAGTAACTCATAATGCGCTACCTGATAAAGTACTTCTTTTGGATTTTCGCCCGGTTGAACTTGTACACCTGAATTGGTCCAAAAGAAAATTGGGTTATTTGTATCCATTTGATTGTTGATTTCATTAAACGTCATCCAATATTTGACTTTATTTTTATAACGTTCAAAACAAGTCGTCGCGAAACGCTCGAAGAAATCGACCACTTTACGATTACGGAAACCACCATATTCACGGGCTAAATGTAGCGGAATTTCAAAGTGCGATAACGTAATAACTGGCTCAATACCATTAGCAATCAATTCATCGAATACATCATCATAAAACTGTAATCCCGCTTCATTTGGTTCTAATTCATCCCCTTTAGGATAGATGCGCGTCCAAGCGATTGAAGTACGTAAGCATTTTAGCCCCAATTCAGCAAATAATTTAATATCTGCTTTGTAATGATGATAAAAATCGATTGCAGTATGATTAGGATAAAACTTATTGGGTTCAATATCTTGAGTGATTTGACGAGCCACACCATGTGCACCGGCTGTCATTACATCGACGACACTAGGGCCTTTGCCACCTTCGTTCCAACCACCTTCGAATTGATGGGCGGCTAATGCACCACCCCATAAAAATGTTTTTGTTGTCATGTGTCTTACCCTCATTATTGCTTAACAGTAAATAGTATATCTTGTGGCGTAATATCAGTTTTCGTTGTTGGAATAATCTGCTGATATTCAGCCGAATTAGTGATAATAATTGGTGTAATTAATGGATAGCCAGCTTGTTTGACCGCTTCAGGATCAAAACTGATTAACAAATCGCCCTGCTTAACTTTTTGCCCCATCGTAACATGGTAACTAAACTGATTGTCAGTAAGATTAACAGTATCAATACCAACATGAATTAATAGCTCAATACCATCATCTGACAAGAGTCCTAACGCATGTTTAGAAGATTCGAATAACGCTTTAATTTCCCCATCACAAGGTGCATAAACATGATTATCAGTCGGGTCAATGGCAATACCATCTCCCATCGCTTTACTTGAAAATACTTGGTCTGGTACATGTTCTAATGGAATGACTTTACCGGTCATTGGACTTGCCAGCTTGACACTATCAAGTTTTAGATTTGGCGTATCATCTTCCAAAGATGTTTCAGTTTTAGGTTCACCGGTACCAAATAGTTGAATCAAAATAATCGGACCAATAAATGCAATAGCACTACCAATAACGGCACCCTTAAATGAATATGGCATTTCTGAACTGATGGCATTAACAATGGTTAATATACCTGGTAATCCGGCATAGGCGAAATAGTAAGGATTGAATAAGCCTGCAATAACACAGCCTGAAGCCGCGCTTAAAGAACCAAAAATAAATGGTTTTTTGAATCGTAAGTTAACACCATAAATTGCTGGTTCTGTAATACCAAAAATACCGGTAATAAATGCTGAAAGAGAAACACCTTTCATCTCTTGATTTTTAGTTTTGATATAGAAGCCGATAGCAGCACCGACCTGACCAATCACCGCAATCATTTGATAGACTTGGAATGAATCATGCCCATAAAGTTTAAAATTAGTTAAAATAACCGGAATTATTCCCCAGTGAACCCCAAAGATCACTAATCCTTGCCATGCTCCACCGATCACACCACCCGCCACAGACGGCGATAAATTGACTAACCAATTATAACCATCAGCAATATAGTGTGCCGCATTAGCAGTTAATGGACCAACCAATAATAAGGTTAAAGGTACCATTACCACTAAACAGATGAATGGCATGAATATCGGTTTTATTACATTATTCAAAAACTTATCTAACCCATGTTCGAGATAAGATAACAACCAAACTAAAAATAGCGGTGGTAACACAGATGAAGTATAAGTCGTTTCCGATAAATGAAAACCAAAGAAGTCAACAATTAATTTTCCTTCTTTGATTTGTTCTACCATTTGACCCAACTGCGGTGATACCAATGCAGCACAACAGGCAACGGCGATATAAATATTGCAACGAAAATGTTGAGACGCGGTAATCGCAATAAAAATAGGTAAGAAAATGAAAGGAGCCCAAGAAATGAAACTGAATACCTGACAAACACCAGTTTTTTCGAATTCTGGCCAAAATAGATTAATGACAATCAAACAACCTTGTAAAATACCCGCAGCAGCAAGAATATAAACGAAGGGAGCAAATACCGCTGACATAGTGGCAATAATTTTATTTATAATATTATTATTATCTTCTGTAGTGGCGATATTTTGTGGATTGACCAGTTTCAGGAAAGCATCATAAACTTTACCCACATTGGTTCCTATGACAATCTGAATTTGACCACCCTTTTCAACGACTGTTATTACCCCAGGTAATTGACTTATCTTTTCTTTCGCACCGGCTGGACTTTCTTTAACAACTAGCCGCAAGCGTGTTGCACAACGTGCAACCTTAACAATGTTTTGTTCACCACCTAACTCCTGCAGTAAATCAGCAGCGAGTTTAGTATAATCTCTGATTTTTCCTGTCATACATTAGCCCTTTCAATCTGAAAGGCTAAATATTAAACGCAAACAAAATAATTGTGAATTCACAATTTTATTGTTTGTGATCACGATCATCCTTTTTAAGCAATAAAATTTTAATCTATTAAAGAGCCCATTAAAATGTGGTATTGTTACGATAATTAATCGCAGTTAGCGAGAATATCCATGCTAAAATATCAGAATATTGCGCAAAAAATCTATGATTCAATTTATCAGCAACAATTACCTAAGGGTAGTCAGTTAGCTAATATCGAAGAGTTAATTAACCAATATCAAGTCAGTCGTACTACGATTGTTAAAGCGCTTGCACGTTTAGAGCGACAAGGTGTGATTTACCAAGTTCAAGGGAGCGGCATCTTTGTTCGTCAGCGTAAAAAGTCAGGTTATCTGAATCTAGCGACCAGCCATGGTTTTACCGATGACTTAGGTGATTTACCAGGTTTTACTCAAGTATTGGCATTCGATGTTATTCGTCCAAATACAGAAATCCAAGCCAATTTAAACTGCAATAGCGACGAGGAAATTTACTACATCAAACGTTTACGTTATGCAGACGGTAAGATCTATGGATTAGAACATTCTTATTACCGCAAAAAATTAATTCCTTATTTAAATAAAGAAATTGCTAAAGGATCCATATTTGAGTATATCACCCAAACTGGGCAAATTAATATTGGTTTTTCTGATAAATATATCGAATTATTAACCATCGATGAATCAACCGCCAGCTATCTTAAATTACCTGTTGACTCAACAGCTCTATTCATGCATGAGATTTTTTACACCAGTGCAGGTGAACCATTTGATTTTTCCACGATCATTTATCATAAAGATAACGCCAAATTTTGTGTTCAAAGTCATGCTAAATAGTTAGTTACATTCTTTTGATAACATTGCTAAATAAAAAATGGCGTAATCATTACTAATTTATAGAAGATGTTGCTATTTTGTAATAAAGCTCTCGCCGAAATCAATTATTCGCATTATCATGTTATACAATACACTCTATCTTATCTTACTGGATAAGCATAAATAATTGATAATTCCCTTAATTATCATTGTAATAGTGATAGATACAATCCACAAATTATATCGAGGAATTTATGGCTCACTCTTCCGCAAAAAAAGTCGCTTTTGCTGCTTTTATCGGCACCACCATCGAATGGTACGATTTTTATATTTATGCCCTTGCTTCAGTGCTAATCTTTAGCCAATTATTCTTCCCAGCCGATAATGAATTTATTGGTATTTTAGGATCGTTTGCTACCTTTGCCATTGGTTTTTTAGCCCGCCCGTTAGGTGCGATTATTTTTGGCCACATAGGAGACCGCTTGGGGCGCAAAAAATCGTTGATTATAACCTTAATGTTAATGGGGATCGCCACCACCTCTGTTGGTTTATTACCTACTTTTGCAACTGCAGGTATTGTTGCACCCATTTTATTAGTGCTGCTACGCATATTACAGGGTATTGCGGTTGGCGGTGAATGGGGAGGTGCAGTATTAATGGCTACAGAACATGCACCAAAGGGATTTAAAAATTTCTTTTCCTCCTTTGCGCAATGGGGTAGTCCAGCGGGCAATGTACTAGCATTATTAGTTTTTTCTTACATTATGCGATTACCACAAGATTTACTGTTTGATGCACAATATTGGCGCATCCCATTTTTAATCAGTTTTGTGTTATTAATCATCGGTTTTATTGCTCGCATAACTTTAACTGAATCACCGGTTTTTATTGAATCAGAAAAACAACTGTCAGCCGTTAAACTGCGAGAATCTGCTCCATTGATTCAAGTAATAAAGCAAGCTTTACCGTTATTAATTTTAGCGATCGGTGCAAATATCTTATCGTTTAGTGGTATTTTTTCCAACACCTTGATGATTGGTTATACAACATTGGTACTGCACGTTGAAAAGCACGTTATTTTAGATGCCTTATTTTGGGTCGCCATTGTACATTTTATTACCCAACCTTTTATGGCTTATTTTTCAGAACGTATGAAAGCAGCCCATTTTTTAATTCTGTCAGCTATATTGGCTATGTTGTCGATGTTTGTACTATTCCCAATTATTAATAATGGTACTCAAAACAGTTTTATTATTGGTATTTCTATTTTGGTCATCTGTTATAGTGGCTTTTATGGTGTCATTGCCGGCTATTTAAGTCATGTATTCCCAGTAAGAATTAGGTACACAGCTCTTTCGATTAGTTATCAAGGTTGTGCTGCAATTTTTGGTAGCTTAATACCAATGATTGGTGGCTATTTGATATATACCTATCAAACTGTGTGGTATCCTTTAGCGCTTTTTTACAGCACTTTAGGCATTGTTTCGATCATCTGTATTTATTTATTAAATCGTGTTAATCATTTTGAAGAGTAACAAAGCTTAATCATGAAACGAATTTTATCTATTCAATCTAATGTAGTTTACGGTTATGCAGGTAATAAAGTTGCCACTTTCCCAATGCAACTACTTGGTATAGAGGTTATGCCAATCCATACGGTTCAACTATCAAGCAATACCGTTTATCAACATTATGACGGTATTGTATTAGGTGACAAACAGATCTCACGCATCATAAATAGTCTAGAGAGTATTGGAATCTTGGGCTCGATTGATGCGATCATTTCTGGCTACATTGGCTGTGCCGAACAAGGTAAAGAAATTTACCACGCTGTCAAAAAAATCAAACAATATAACCCACAGGCAATATATGTGTGTGATCCAGTTATGGGGGGGGATATTAGTAAAGGCAGTTCTTTACCCCAAAATATCATCGATTTTTTCAGCAATCACGCCATTAAACTAGCTGATTATATTACCCCTAATTTACTTGAATTACAGATTTTAGCGCAACAGACACTGCACAACTTTACCGATGTCATTAACGCAATTGAGCAATTAAAAGCGCAAAATCGAGCGAAAATTATTGTGAAAAATTTACAATATGCTGGAAAAAATAGCAAAGAATTTGAAATGATTTTAGCCACTGAGCAAAAAATGTATCACCTTACCCGACCGTTGTATGATTTCACTCGGCGACCATTAGGAGTAGGTGATTTAATCTGCGCCACTTTTACTGCCCATTTGGTTAATGGCAAATCAGAACTTGAGGCGTTTGAATTAGCCGCCAATATTGCCAATGATGTGTTAGATATAACTAAACAACACAATAGCTTGGAACTTGAAATGATTAAAGCACAGCATTACATCAAACACCCCAAAATGCATTTTCGCGCTTTCCCTATTTAAAGAATTTTCTTATGTCAAATACTCACTTACCTAAAATTACCATTATTGGTGCCGGTGCTTCCGGTTTATTCTGTGCCAGTTTACTTGGACAACAAGGCTTTGATGTTACTGTGATCGATAATGGTAAAAAACCTGGGCGAAAAATTTTAATGTCGGGTGGAGGCTATTGTAATTTCACTAATCTTAACATTGACTCACAACATTATTTATCTCAAAATCCGCATTTTTGTAAATCTGCATTAAAACGTTTTAGCCAATGGGATTTTATCGAATTAGTTCAGCGCCATGATATCGCTTATCATGAAAAAGAACTAGGTCAACTATTTTGTAATGAGGGTGCACAAAGTATCGTCGCCATGTTATTAGCTGAATGTCAATCTGGGCAGGTTAACTTTAGTATGCAAACCGAATTATTAGATGTTTTTGCCACCTCATCAGGGTTTAAGCTAACAACCACTAAAGGCATGATATATACCGACAAACTCATAATCGCAACCGGTGGTTTGTCAATGCCTAAATTAGGAACGACGCCTATCGGTTATAAAATTGCTGAATCATTTTCTGTACCGATTGTTCCGGTGCGAGCAGGACTGGTCCCTTTTACCTTACAACCAACATTACGAGATCACTTAGCTAAGCTAACAGGAATTGCCATTGAAGCAGAAGTTGCGGTAAAGCAGCAATGTTTTAAAGGTAATATACTGTTTACACATCGAGGTATCTCAGGCCCAGCGATATTACAATTATCTAACTACTGGCAAATGGGTGAAACGATACATATCAATTTACTTCCAAATATTGATTTACCAACGTTTTTTATCGAACAACGTGACCAAGCAGCCAATCAACAATTAAAAACGGTATTAGCCAAACTCTTACCTAAGCGTTTAATTGATTGTTTAATCCAATTGCAAATGATTGTTGATTTACCATTAAAGCAACTCAATATCAAACAACAACAAAGCCTGATAACCGCATTAACGGATTGGCAAATTACCCCAAATGGTACCGAAGGATATCGTACCGCTGAGGTCACATTAGGGGGAGTCGATACCAATTATTTGTCTTCAAAAACCATGGCGGTCAAAAATGAACCTAATCTCTATTTTATTGGCGAAGTCGTCGATGTAACCGGTTGGTTGGGTGGCTATAATTTTCAATGGGCATGGAGTAGTGCGTTTGCTTGTGCCAGCGAACTAGTCACTAGTTATCGCTCTAAGAAAAAGTAACCACATAAGCAATGTCACGTAAAAATATGATGCCATTTTACGTGACGCGTTTAAATTGAGATATTTTGCCAAAATGAAAAATATACCCCTTATTCTTCTAGTTCATGGTTTAAAATCACCACAAATTTTGCCCCACCTAATTCACTGGTGGTAATAAATACACTGCCATTGTGAGCTTCAGCAATTAATTTTACATAAGCTAAACCTAAACCATAACCGCCAGTAGAACGAGTTCGACTAGTATCTAAGCGCGAAAAGGGAATAAATACTTTATGTCGCTCAGTTGGACTAATCCCCGCTCCATCATCATCTACTTCAATGTAAAGTTTATTATCTTTATGGTAAATGGCTAATTCTGCTTTACTGTTAGCATATTTAAACGCATTCATAACCAAATTTTTTACAATAATATCGGTTAAGCGAGTATCAATAGGATATTCAATAGCCTCACATTGATAAGTAAAAGTAAAATTTTCCGGTTTTAACATGATTAACGAATCACATAATTTACTGATCCAAGTGGATAAATTCACATTTATAACATTAGGAATAATTTTATTTTGTTGTAGCTTAAAAAAGTTAAGACTAATGTTGATTAAATCCTCAAGTTCTTCAACATCCTGCTTAATTCCATCAACATAAGGTACAACTTCTTCAATATGTTGTGCATCTTCCATCATACTTAATTCAAAACGAATTCGACTTAAAGGCGTACGCAATTCATGAGCCATCGCATGACTCATGGTTTTATTAGTATTAACCAATTGTTCAATTTGTGCCGCCATACGATTAAGAACTATTGATAAAGGTTTAAATAACCATGTTTGTGCCGGTCTTACCCGTGCTTTTAAATTGCCTTCTGTTAAGGCTTCAGCAGTATGGCGAATATTCACGGTATCACGCCAATAATGAGCAAATGCAAAATAAAAAATAATAAAAAATACCACTGAACTCAATATTGACCATAAAATCAAATATAACCAAAAAGACATGACATTCGCATCTAAAATATCCGTTGACGCCATCGGTCCAAATTTTAACAATTGATGCTCATCCAAAGTAGCATAAATATAATTGTCATCATCATCAAAACCAATACCGTGATGCTGTAAAGATTCTTTTACCGTATCACTTAATTGGGTAGTGCTTGGTATCAGCATCAACTGATAATTAAATAAAGGCTGTAATTGTTTAAGTGTTTGCTGCGCGGAACGTTCAGGATGTTCTTTAATTTGCAAACGAATTAAGTTAGCTGAACCGGTTTGAAATTGTCGTTGAATAACGTGCTCTTTTGGCACACCGGTTAACGATTCGGGTAGCATATCAAACAACAAAATCGATCCATAAGCAATAAAAGATTGAATGAACAATAAAATAATTAAATAAACTAACGAACGTTTAAAAAAAAATGGATAAATACTTTCTTTATTTTGGAGTGATTTAAACAACTGTCTCTCCCTCATAACTAAATAAGTAACCTTTGCCTCGAATAGTTTTAATAAATTGTTGACTATTACTTTCATCATCATTTGATAATTTACGTCGTAAACGAGATATACGGGCATCCATCGAACGATCGAGTCCGTCAAATTCAATACCACGCACCTGACTATAAATATCATCACGTGATAAGATCGTTCCTGCATTACGCACTAATAAACATAATAATTCAAATTCAGCCGTCGTCAGATTAATCTCTTTTTGATTTAAACTAACAAAATGACGATCCAAATTAATTAGTAATTGACCATATCGTAGAATATTTTTAGGCGCTACGGTTTCCGACGGCGATTTATGCATGGCACCACTGTCTGCTTGTCGACGACGTAATAAAGCCCGAACACGTGCCAATAATAAACGAGGTTCCACCGGTTTGGCTAAATAGTCATCAGCACCGAGTTCCAAGCCAATGATCTCATCAAGATTATCTTCACTGGCTGTCATTATAAGTACATATCCTTCATACCATGACTGGATATCCCGGCAAATATCAAATCCTGATTTCCCTGGTAACATCACATCTAAGATAACAATATCTGGATTTAAACGAGCAATTTCTGCTTCAGCACTATCCCCTCGGGCATACCAAGTTACTTGATATTGGTGCTTGGATAGATAAGTAACAATGAGATTAGCGAGGCGTTCGTCATCTTCAATAATCAAGATATTACCGTTCATAGTACCTCATATTTATTTGATTTACTTAAAAATAAAATCTATTATAACGGACTCAACCTATTTTTCTAAGCCATTATTGGGATTTTAGTGCGTTTTTAAACGTTGTTACAAAAACAATACAAAAAAACAACATATTAATATGCGCTATTCGTTTAGAATTCACAGCGTGATGTGAAATGGTTTTCCAACTCACCTTATCTTCACTTCTACAACGACTTAATGAGTTATTACGATATCAGTTATTTACAATGAATTGTGGTACAACAATGAATACATTCTTAACAATTACCAAAAACGCACACCATTTTTCTGAACCATTGCATTCAGGGCTTTTGTATGGCGCAGGATCTAACTCGCAACCAATCATATTATCAGATTTTGACGGAACTATTAGCGACAAAGATGTTACTGACACCTTACTTGAACAATTTGGCATGGCGGGTTGTCAAGAACTTGAGGAACTTTGGTTAGCTGACAAAATCAGTTCAAAAGAGTGTATGGGCAAACAAATTGCTTTAATGAAAGCAACACTACCTGAAATCAACGAAGTGTTGGATAGTATCCAAATCGATCCCTATTTTATTGATGTATTAAACTTTGCCAAACAGCACCAGATTGCGGTTAAAGTCGTTAGTGATGGACTGGACTATGCCATTGAATATATTCTGAAAAAATATGGTATAAACGATTTACCCATCTATGCCAATCATTTATTACATGATTTTGATCATGGTTGGCGGTTAGCGTTTCCATATGCCAATAATGCATGTGTTAAAGGGAGCGGTAATTGTAAATGTGCTTTAGTCAAACAACATCAACCGCTAACTAATTCAATCATTTATGTGGGAGACGGCGCTTCAGATTTTTGTGTTTCGAATAAAGTCGATGTGGTATTTGCAAAAAGTAAATTGATCAACTATTGTCAGGAAAACCATATAGCTTATCATCCTATGCAGGACTTTAATGACGTGCTTAGACTTTTACCTCGTTTTACTCAAACTCATTCTTTTTCCAAAATCGCTATTACATTAACGGACTAATTGCTTTATGATTACTGATAACTCTTTCTTTCTACCAGGTAACGAAAATGGTGTATTACTGATCCATGGTTTAACCGGTACTCCAACAGAAATGCGGATTTTGGCTAAAGGACTCAATAAAGCAGGTTATAGTGTATTTTGCATGCAATTAGCCGGTCACTGTGGTGACGAGGCGGATTTATGCCGTACAACTTGGCAAGATTGGTATCAAAGTGTTGAAGATGCCTTGCAATTTTTAGCTAGCAAACTGAGTGGTTGCTTATTTGTCGGTGGATTATCGATGGGAGCACTATTATCACTCAAATTAGCCGCTGATCATCCTGATCAAATTAAAGGCGTGGGTGTATTTGGTGCTACATTTTACTATGATGGCTGGAGTATGCCATGGTTTTCGAAAACTTTCTTCCCGATTCTACCACTATTGAAAAAACTGCATTTATTTCAAAAACGTTCATTTATTGAACAACCACCTTATGGGCTAAAAGATGAACGCATTCGCGCAACCATTGTTGAAAGCATGTTCAGTGGTGACAGCGCAGCAGCTGGATTAGCGGGTAACCCTTTCCCAGCATTAGCAGAAATGCAATTGTTAGCTAAAACGGTTAAACGGCAACTGCCACAAGTCACTTCACCTTGTTTAATTATGCACGCCGAGCATGATGACATTGCCAATATCAATACTAATGCTCGTATGATTGAAAAAACGGTTAATGCACCAACCAAGTTTGTTAGCCTAAAAGAAAGTTATCATATGATTACGATTGATCGTCAACGTCGCGATGTTATTAATACTGCAGTGGCATTCTTTGACAAAATAGTGCAACAATATGCAGCATCCCCTAAATGACAATAAAAGTAACAGGAGTAATTCATTGTGATCAACCCTTTGATTATAGTTTTATGTTTATGGGTAGCTAATATTACCTTGGATACCTTAGGGCAAATTGCATTCAAATTTTCTGCTACCGCACCGCAAAACCGTAATGGTTGGTATTATTGGGTTGATCTATTTCGTAACTATTGGTTATGGATAGGGATCGGTTCTTATATTGCTGAATTTTTATTATGGTTAGCATTTCTAACGTTAGTTCCTTTATCACAGGGAATTCTGTTAGGTTCAATTAATATCATAGCAGTCATGATAGTTGGACGTATTTTGTTTAAAGAAATGCTCACGTTACATCGCGTGCTCGGCATGTTATTTATTACAATAGGTGTCATTCTAGTGGGGGTTTCGTAATGCGTAAATTTTATTTAATTGGTTTTTTCTTTCTATTATTGTTTGATACATTAGGACAATGTAGTTTTAAATTTACTGCCGAACATGCTAAACCGTTAGAAATGAGTATTGACTGGATTATACGTGTTTTTACCAATCCTTGGGTTTATACCGCTGTATTAGGTTATATCGGTGCTTTTTTTACTTGGATGTTGCTGTTAAAAAAAGCACCGATTGGTCCTGCATTTGCCGCATCTCATCTTGAAGTGGTAACCGTTATGTTCGCTTCAATCTGGTTATTTAATGAAGAAGTGCAATGGTTAAGATTAGTGGGTGCAGCATGTATTATTATCGGCATTATCTTTTTAGCACTTGCTGAACACAAGCTACAACCTAATGATCAAGCATAATCAATAGTATTTAATAAACGAGGTTAACGTATTGTTGTATGAGAATCCCCCTACTGCTGGTTTACCGGTTCGTTGGCATGATTGGTTACCCACGCAATCAACATTAACAGCTAAAATCAGTCAAATGTTGCATTTACCACCGATGCAATTAACATGTTCGGGTACCGCAGCTTTGGTGATTGCTTTAACCACGCTGAAACAACGCTATCCTCATAAACCTTATGTGATTATTCCTGCTTATACTTGCCCGTTAGTCGCTTTGGCTATTCATCACTGTGGTTTAAAAATAAAACTCTGTGATTTAGGCCATAATACGTTTGATTTTGATTTCGAACACTTAACACAAATACTAGATGAACAGGTATTAGCAATCCTCCCAACCCATTTAGGTGGGCAAGTTGCCGATGTTAAACGAGTTAAAGCATTAGCTACACCCTATGGTATTACAGTGATTGAAGACGCTGCACAGGCCTTAGGTGCCGATGTTGGTCAATCTGGCGACATTGTATTTTATAGTTTAGCGGCAGGTAAAGGCTTAACGCTATTTGAGGGCGGTTTATTAGGCGCATCAAATCAAAACTTGGCTATACAATTACAAGAGACCGCACAACAAATTATCCCTCAACGACCTTTTTTTGAAGCAAAAAGAATTATTGAACTACTCGGCTATACCGCACTTTATAATCCCTTCGGTTTACATTTTGTTTACGGTCAAGTAAGACGACGATTAGTAAACCGTGGTCAATTAATAGAAGCTGTTGGTGATGATTTTGATTTTTCAATTCCACTACATCATGTTAGTCGTTTTAGGCAAAATGTGGCAACTCATGCTGTGGATCGTTTACCTGAGTTTTTACAACAAACTCGCCAACAGGCACTAACACGCATCAAACAATTACAGGACTTACCTAATCTGCATATCGTAAGCAGTAACAGCGATAACATCACCGCTGTTTGGCCGTTTATTATGTTAAAACTGCCAACTCAACAACAGCGTGACAATATATTAAATGAGCTCTGGGCATCCCCATTCGGGGTAAGTCGATTGTTTATTTATGATTTACCAAATTATACATATTTGAATGCTATCATCCCACCACATTCTATGCCTAATGCAGCCAATTTTGCCCAAACCATGTTAACCATAACCAATAGTTTATGGCTAACCGAATTGCAATTTCAGCAAATTTTACGGGTGATCCAAAAACACGTTAATTAATAATGAAATCAGACTAAAAATCCAGAGCTAATAGTCAGCCTAACTGGATAATACTGATTTCATCATCAGTTAACTTATGACTGAAAGATGTGGATTTACTAAAATCTTAATCCAGTTAGCTTATTCAACTTAGCTATCAGCAAATCACTATCATCTCGGTCTTTTGTCAGGTAAGGTATACATTAATTTTTTCTTGTTCAGTTGTTTACTAAATCGTGCTTATTACTATATTATTTTAGACAAGTCGCAACATGTTATTTCAACCACTTCAAATCTAACCAGAAAATTCAGCATATGTTATAAAATACATTAAACAACGGAAGGTATTAAACCGACAATCTGCTCATTAAATCATCACAACCTGATAAACCTTATGCATATTATCGGTTTGGTTGTGATATGCAAGACAGCAACTCCAGATTTAATGCCTGTTGTTGTGATTGATATGCTTTTAGATCCGATTCTGAAATCATCGGTTGTTGATCTAATTGACTAAGAAACTGTTTAAAACGACTAGCATATTTAAATGTAGAAATTTCTCCACATATATCACTACCAATTATACGGTCGTTTAAAGCAGCAATAACATCATACAGGTGATAAGGTTTTAGCTTTCCTTGGTCCCAATTAGTTTTTACCACCTCTTCACTTAACACATCTTTATCGATCGATAAATAAACCGGTGATGTATCATGATATTGTTCAGCAATAAAAGCCGTAATCAGTTCATTAGGACTATTAAATTTCAAAAAGGCATTTTTCATACCTAATTTTTTTGCCCAATTAACATTCACATCCATGCACCAATACGTAAGTTTATTTTTAAGTAAGGGAGTTAAACGGTTTTCCCAAGCATGGAATATCCCAATATCGGGGGAAGTAATACCTATTACATGAACATGGCTAATAAAAGGCAGCTTAGCTGCATGACTAACCCATGAACCACAATGGATTCCAAATGGGTATCGCATATTATCAGGATGATTATCAAAAATAACCACTTGAATCTGTTGTTTCGGTTTTAATTGCTGTTTTAACCGTTCAATTAGCATCAAACTAATATGATGATAATCACCACTGCCCATCAATACAGTGCCAATCTGCGCCGGTAATTGGGCATAGATATTAGCGGCTAGTTTTTTGTATTTTGCAAAAGAGCAACCAAAACGGATTGATTCTTGCCATTCGGTTAAATCTATTTTTATACTTTGCTCAATTTCACCAATACTATCATCAAAATTTAAAATAACAGGGTGACGCATACTGTAAACTCCATTCAAATTCAATCTTACAATATGATTATTTTTTATTATTAATTTGTAAGATTATGTCGATCGCCCTCAAAATGAGAAGATAAACGTTTTAAAATTGCTCTAAATAACGGATTACGAATATAAACAAGTTGTTTGGTGAATGTAAATTTCGCCCCTAGTTCTTTTTTGACTTTTGGGTCTGTCCAACCTGCAATATAACGTTTCAAACCATGCTGTAAAGCATATTCTAAATTGTAAAACCAGCTAATATAATATAAGTTAAATTTTCTCGCAGCTGGATAGTCAAAACCAATATATTTGTCAACCAATGCACCATTTTCAATAAAACAGATATTATAACCAATTAATTGACCATTGTGAGAATAAGTCACAATTAGGCTGTTAGCGCTGTTATCTTGTAACATTGCCTTAAAAAATGCAGCCGTTAGCTGATCAAAATGAATTTCACTCTGGGCAAAGACATTTAAATACAGTTGATAATATTGTTTTAATACCTGTTCATCAAAAAAACAATCGTCACCACAATGTAAGATATCAATGGTTAAATGTTGTCTGGCTTTTAATTTCCGGCGGAAATTTTTACGCCGCTGATAAGAAAGACGCGACATATAATCATCAATATCGGTAAAATCAATCGGCACCCAAGCTAATGCTTGTCCTTCAACTTCGATAAAATCGTGCTGCTTTAATGCCGTAATCACCTGTTGATTATATAGATTAGCCGCATCGGATTGTAATGGCGAAAGATCAGGAATATCTTTGACGATTACCAGAGGGTAATGTTTAGCATACTGTTGCTTCAAAGACTGAGCAAATAGCGAAGCCGTTACTTGATCATTAAACAGTGCATATTCCGATACCGTTGTACCAACGAATAATGTTTTGGGGGTAATCAGTTTATGCCACCATCTTTTGAATGGAATTTTATTAACTTTCGTTTTAAAATCCTCTTCGGCGGTGGTAAGCAAATCAAAATTTGCCTCAAAAACTGGTACTTGTTCACCGGTTAACCAAGCCTTAAAATCACGAGGTGGATATTGTAAAAAATGGGCAATTAAACTGTTTGGTTCTAATTGATTAAGATATTTCATATTACGTTACTGTCAATGGGCGCAAACTGCGCCCAACTCAAGAAATAACTAATTACGCTTTTTTAGCGCGCGTGATAAGTTGATCTAACAACTCAATCCCTTGGTCAATTTCAGCTTTACTGATATGAAGTGATGGTGCAAACGTAATCACGTTTTTGTAATACCCTCCCACATCAAGAATAAGACCCATTTTTTGACCTTTATAATCCAAATCACCTAATAACCCAATATCAAACATTTTATCTAACAATGGTTTATTTGGTGTGAAACCATCTTCGGTACAAATTTCAGCGCGCAGTGCTAAACCTAAACCATCGACTTCACCGATCTCTTTATGTTTTTTCTCTAACTCACGTAAGCCTTCTAAGAAGTACGCACCTTTTTCCATGACCATACTTTCATAGTCAGTTTCTTGTGTCATTTTCAGAACTTCAAGACCTAATGCAGTACCAAGTGGATTAGATGCAAAAGTTGAGTGTGTTGAACCCACTGGGAATACCTGTGGATTAATTAATTCCTCACGTGCCCACATACCACCTAGTGGGTTAAGACCATTTGTTAATGCTTTAGCAAACACTAGTACATCTGGGGTCACACCAAAGTGTTCAATCGACCAAAGTTTACCTGTACGGTAGAAGCCCATTTGAATTTCATCAACAACCATTAAGATACCGTATTGATCTAGAACTTTCTTCAAACCTTTGAAGAAGTTACGTGGTGGAACAACATAACCACCTGTACCTTGTAATGGTTCAACATAGAATGCCGCATATTCAGATTGGTTAGCTTTCGGATCCCATACACCGTTATATTCAGTTTCAAATAAACGGGCAAATTGTGCAACACAGTGTTCACCATACTCTTCGGCTGTCATACCTTTTGGACGGCGGAACGGATAAGGGAAAGGAATAAACATTGCACGTTCACCAAAGTGACCATAACGACGACGATAACGGTAGCTAGAGGTAATAGATGACGCACCTAATGTACGACCATGGTAACCCCCTTCGAAAGCAAACATTAAGCTTTTACCGTTACTTGCATTACGTACCAGTTTTAATGAATCTTCAATACATTGTGAACCACCAACATTAAAATGAACGCGACCTTTTTCACCAAATTTACGTTCCATGTCTTGCGCGATCGTTTTTGCTAATTCAATTTTTGTTGGATGAAGGTACTGACTAGCACATTGTGGTAATGTATCAACTTGTTTTTTTAATACATCATCTAAACGTTTATTAGCATAACCAAAATTACATGCAGAATACCACATTTGTAAATCAAGATATGCGGTACCGTGACGATCATACATATAGCTACCATCGCAACCAGTGAAGATTTTAGCAGGGGTGGCATAATGGACGGTATCACCATAAGAACAATATTTTGCTTCATCAGCTAATAATTGTTCATCACTTGGTAATTGGTTATTTGTTTGTTCGCTTGTTTTACTCATGACAAACTCCATAAATTTTTATATCAGATGCATTTAATAGTGATGATTATTATTATCCAATTAGAAATTTTTACTATGGGTTTAATGTTTGGTTTTTGTAACAACTTTGTACGGCGCCGTGACAGAACGATCTTTTGTCTAAGATTCCAAATAGATTAAGTTTTTATATCAATTAAATCTATTAAGAAGCGACTGAGCAACATTGAATATTTTAAAATAACAGCTTTGTTGTTGAATGCGATTGGCGGATTAAGTGATCAAACAGCTAAAAAAGAGGATGGAAATCATGCTACAACCAGCCACAAATGTGGCTGATTAAACATTGTCAACTTACCGAAGTAATTAAGCAAGACGTTCTTTGATACGTGCTGCTTTACCACGAAGTTCACGTAAGTAGTAAAGTTTAGCTTGACGCACTTGACCACGACGTTTCACTGTAATTGAGTCAACAATTGGTGAATGAGTTTGGAATACACGTTCTACGCCTTCGTTGTTCGAAATTTTACGTACAGTAAATGCAGAGTGTAATCCACGGTTACGAATAGCAATAACAACCCCTTCGTAAGCCTGTAAACGTTTTTTGTTACCTTCGACAACCCATACTTTTACTTCAACAGTATCACCTGGACGAAAAGCAGGAATGTCCTTTTTCATTTGTTCTTGTTCTAATTGCTGAATAATTGCATTTTTCATATCAATTCTCTTCCCTAGGTTCACTGAAATTTTAGTCGCACTGTTTATGATTAAATTCAGTTTTGAATTCAGCTAATAAACATTGCTCTTCATCAGTCAGAGCTAGATTTAATAGAAGATCTTCTCTTCTAAGCCAAGTTCGCCCTAGTGATTGCTTTAATCGCCAACGACGAATTTCTTCATGGTGACCAGACATTAATACGTCAGGCACCGCCATACCATCTAACACTTCCGGACGGGTATAGTGTGGACAATCAAGTAAACCGTTAGCAAATGAATCTTCCTCTGCTGAGGATTCATGATTTAATACCCCAGGAATAAACCTAGCGATCGAATCAATCATGACCATTGCTGGCAACTCGCCACCACTTAACACATAATCCCCGATTGACCATTCTTCATCAATCTCAGATTGGATTATCCGTTCATCTATGCCTTCGTATCGACCACAAATAAGAATCATCTTAGTTTGTTTAGATAACTCATAAACTCCATTTTGTTCGAGTTTACGCCCTTGTGGAGACAGATAAATAACTTTGCTATCTTCACCCAACTGAGCTTTTGCAGCACGAATCGCATCACGTAACGGTTGTACCATCATTAACATGCCTGGACCACCTCCGTACGGCCGATCATCAACCGTTTTATGCTTATCATAAGCAAAATCACGCGGATTCCAATATTTAACTTCTAATAGATTGTTTTTGACAGCTCTGCTCGTAACACCATATTCTGTAATTGCTTGGAACATTTCAGGAAACAGGCTAATAATACCAATTTTCATATTGTGCTCCCCAATTCCATCATAATGCTTAATTTTTATATTACAGCTAACCTGTAACTAAAAATTAAAAAGCAGGATCCCAATCTACTGTGATCTGTTTAGTTGATAAGTCAACTTGTTTAATAAATTGCTCTTCAACAAACGGGATCAACCGTTCTTTTGCACCAAACGCATCTTTTAAATTTGCTTTAACCACTAATACATCATTTGAACCTGTTTCCATTAGATCACTTACCTGACCTAAATCATAACCATTAATGGTCACCACTTTACAACCGATAAGATCTTTCCAATAAAAATCACCCTCATCTAAACTTGGGAGATCTTGCGCGTTAACATAAATTTCAAAATTTGTTAACAGGTTAGCGTCATCACGGTCGTCAATACCTTTCAGCTTGACAATGGTATCCTGATTATGTGGTTTGAAGCTTTCAACTTCCACTTCTTGCCACTTACCGGCACGTTGAATATACCATGGTTTATAATCAAAAAGACTATCTGGCTCTTCAGTAAATGAAAATACTCTTAGCCAACCACGAATGCCATAACTTGAACCAAGTTTGCCAACAATGATTAAATTTTCAGTATTCATCTACGGATTACCTAAACAGCTATTCACAAATGATTAAGCCGCTTTTTGCGCTTGTTTGACAAGTGAACGAACACGATCAGACATAGTAGCACCTAAACCTACCCAGTGATTTACGCGATCAAGATCTAAACGTACTTTTTCTGCGTTACCTTGAGCAACTGGATTGAAGAAACCTACGCGCTCAATAAAACGACCATCACGTGGGTTACGGCTATCAGTCACAACGACTTGATAAAATGGACGTTTCTTAGAACCGCCACGAGCTAAACGAATAGTTACCATAACTTCCTCTTAAAATTAAATTGTTTCTTGCTTAATTTATCGCCGTTTGCCAATGAAATTACTGACAAAACAGAAATAAAAGCCCCAGAATTATACTCTTTTTTCACGGAAGTGCAACGATTATCCCAATAAAGTGAAGGATAACCATTGTTAGAGTGATATTAAGAATGTTAAGCAGTTGTAACTGATTAACAACACAATCACCAATATATATTGGGTTTTTATAGCTGCCTATACGGCAGTGAACTAAAATTGATATGATCTTCTAGTTTATCTTGATTTCTAAACTGCCTATACGGCAGTGAACATTATAACCGTTCTTTAGAAATGTTAATTAGATTTCTAAACTGCCTATACGGCAGTGAACTCCCGCAGTATGTTAAAAATACGTAGGGATATTTTCTAAACTGCCTATACGGCAGTGAACTAAATGTTTACCCTCATCTCGCCCGCGTCTGCTTTCTAAACTGCCTATACGGCAGTGAACGGTGCTTGAAAAAATCACCTTTTCCTGCGCTATTTCTAAACTGCCTATACGGCAGTGAACCAAAATGGATTGACCCAGCACTGTTTTTGGATTTTCTAAACTGCCTATACGGCAGTGAACTGTTGCTCGTTATGTTACTAAAAAGGTAGATTTTTCTAAACTGCCTATACGGCAGTGAACCAATGGAACATTTGATAATTTTAAAGGTTACTTTTCTAAACTGCCTATACGGCAGTGAACTTGGATTATGCATCATACGCTTGGATTTGGGATTTCTAAACTGCCTATACGGCAGTGAACTTATTAAGTTTAAAGATTACTGCTTGGCTAATTTTCTAAACTGCCTATACGGCAGTGAACTAATCATGGCGTATTTACTTAACCCACCTTGCTTTCTAAACTGCCTATACGGCAGTGAACTCCGTTATCAATTCCCAAGCGCTGAAGTTAACTTTCTAAACTGCCTATACGGCAGTGAACTACCGACCATTCGCCAGTTGCAGTCCCGGCAATTTCTAAACTGCCTATACGGCAGTGAACATAAATTATTCAACACAGATTCTTCATCATTATTTCTAAACTGCCTATACGGCAGTGAACACAATGGCAAATGATGTGTACTGGCCGCAAATTTTCTAAACTGCCTATACGGCAGTGAACTTTTCATGCCATTGCTTTGTTGAAGGGGGGTATTTCTAAACTGCCTATACGGCAGTGAACTAGAACGTAGCATACTATAAACCTTATTAGCAAAAGGGCAAACTTAAATTTAGTAATCAAAAACCCTTTTTTTAGAGACGTTTTAACTTATTGATTATATTTATTTTTAAATTTAGCTAAAAAAAAGGGTCTGGCAATAGCGTATTTAAATGTTTTATTTTAATAAGAGAAGAGATCGGATTCTGTATTTTGTAATATCAAAACCGCACCATAGTTTAAAAAACCCGTTTCTTATCTTTTTAATTTACTGCTATTGTTAGAATTATATACAGATTACTTTCTTACTTATCATGCTATTCATTTGGTGTTTCAAGCAGAGTGTAATATATAGCTACTGATGCTCAGGCAACCTGAAGGTTTTTGAACGAAAACCCTCTGGCTGCAGGTTGGGATAGCTTTGTGGCGTTTTTTTAATTATTAATCCGTTATTGACGTAATGCTGTTTAGCTTTCCCGCTTATCGACTGCTGAGTAAAGCAATTTTTATAAAATATTCAGGCATGGAAGTTGAATAAACCTTGAGCGTATAGGATAGACAATAAATGGTGATTCATCAGTGAAAATCGCAAAACGAGCGGAATCATCCAGCAACCAAGACTTCTGGCGCGGTTGTCGGGTGGATTTGACACAAAATCCCCTAACTCGGACGTTAGTTAAATGTTCAATTAAAATATATCGTTATTATTAATATTCGCAACAATCTCAATTATTTCAAAGAAGGTCGTCATATAAACTCTGTGACCATTTTGTTGTGGGGTAAGCAAGGATTATTCCGAGGCTTGCCGACCTTGAATTCGTAACTACTGCCTTTCCATGATTAATGCCTAGAACAACTAATTAATATAGCCCTTTACTTCTTATAACGTTTCCGAGTACTCTTAGCATCTAAATCAGCCAACCATGATAATTTTTCTCGATACTGCCGTTCTGCACCACGGTCGGTTGGTTGATAATAAAGATGATCAGCCATTTCTGGTGGGAAATAATTTTCACCAGCAGCATAGGCATTAACCTCATCATGGGCATAGCGATACTCTTCACCATACCCCAACTTTTTCATTAATTTAGTCGGCGCATTGCGCAGATGTTCCGGTACATCGTAATCAGGTAAACTTTGTGCATCTTTCATTGCTTGATTAAATGCTAAATAAACTGCATTACTTTTAGGTGCGCAAGCCAAATAAACAATGGCTTGTGCAATCGCCCGTTCGCCTTCTGCTGGGCCAACTCGGGTAAAACAGTCCCATGCAGCCAAAGCCACTTGCATAGCTCTAGGGTCAGCATTTCCAATATCTTCAGAAGCGATTGCCAATAACCGACGGGCAACATATAACGGATCGCCGCCGGCACTAATGATCCTAGCATACCAATACAAAGCAGCATCAGCAGCCGATCCACGAATTGACTTATGAACAGCTGAAATAAGGTCATAATAACGATCACCCTGATTATCAAATCGAGCACTGCGCTCACCAACAACCTCTTTTAATAATTCCGGTGTTAAAGTTTTTTTATCACCTGACATATCGACCAAAATTTCTAACGTATTTAATGCGCGTCTGGCGTCACCACCGACAAACTCAGCAATTTGCCGTCGGGTCTCATTAGGTAGAATAAAATCTTGCCCTCCATAACCTCGCTCTTTATCCGTCATGGCTTGTTGCAAAATTTTCTCAATTTCATCAATTGTCAACGATTTGAGTAGATAGACACGAGCTCGAGACAGCAACGCGGAATTCAATTCAAAGGAAGGGTTTTCAGTGGTCGCACCAACAAAAGTTACCGTACCATCTTCAACAAAGGGTAAAAATGCATCTTGTTGACTCTTATTAAAACGATGTACTTCATCAACAAATAAAATGGTTCGAAAACCCATTTGTTGATTATTTTTAGCCCGCTCGACTGCTTCTCGAATATCTTTTATACCTGATGTCACGGCAGAAAGCCGTTCAACTTTAGCATTAGCATGATGAGCAATAATTTCTGCTAACGTAGTTTTACCTGTTCCAGGTGGTCCCCATAAAATCATTGAGTGCAGATGCCCTGCGGCAATCGCTTTTGGTAGGGGTTTACCTGTTGCCATTAGGTGCGATTGACCAATGTATTCCGACAAATTACGCGGACGCATTCGCGCTGCTAAAGGTTTATATGAATCATCGGCAAAATCAAGTGAAAAACTTGTCATATAAATTATAACCTTTAGCCAGCAATGATTTTGGTTAACTTAGTTACCATAAATGCCCTAATTATTACGTTGATCATCAATTGTAGTACCTGGCGGCGCAATAAATCTAAAACGTTGATTATCAATCGGACCTAAAGTTTGATGTGATAATTCATAAACACTTTTTTGACCATCTTCTTCAATAATAGCAAAATCAGCTATCATTCCAGTCGGTAATACACTAATCATATAAGATTTTTGACTATTGTCAGTAGGTAGCAAGGTGAATTGGTTCTGTTTACGTTCAACACGATAATCTTGCCAAACCGGGCTATTTGAATCAGTGATCAACATAAGTAAACGATTGTCTGTGGCTTGCTTAAATGACATGATCGTTAATTGTTCAACGGCTGGAGTATACATCCAAAAATCTAAACCGTCAGAAATAATTGACGTTTCATCGGGTTCATTAATCTGCCAATTAAACAAATTTGGGCGTTTAACCCATAATTCGCCTTGACCTTCTTGTATTAATTGTTGATCCGCTGTGGTAACTGTTTGTTTGAATTGAGCGTAAAAACTGTCAACCTTAGCTAATCGCTCTTTTAAAAGATCTTTAGCATCAGCCCACACCGAGCATGAGATAAATACACATAATAAAACCAAAATTCTTTTCATATTCGCTACCTAATTTATAAATATAGTTAGTATCATAAATCAAAATGCTAAAATTAAAAGTAAAATACAGCTAAAATAAAAGAATACTTTAACAAACCAATATTGCTAAAATTAATTGATGATATCTATTTTTACTTACATTTACCCGATAATCATTCAATCAAAATTCGTTGGTTGCGCCAATACTTCCCGATTACCATTGTGACTAGGCGCACTGACTATACCTTGTACTTCCATTTGTTCTACAATTCTGGCTGCTCGGTTATAACCTATTCGAAATTGACGCTGAACACTTGATATTGAAGCGCGACGTTTCTCAACCACAAAATCAACCACTTGATCAAATAACGGGTCAAGCTCCTCATCATTATTATCAAAACTATTACCGTCACCATCATCGCCCCCGGCAGTAATATTTTCAATATATTTTGCCGGAATACCACGCGCTTTCCAGTCTTGTACCACACTATGTACTTCTTCATCACGAACAAATGCGCCATGCACCCGAATGGGAATTGAACTGTTTGGCGCGAGATAAAGCATATCCCCCATCCCTAATAAGGATTCAGCCCCCATTTGATCAAGGATCGTACGTGAATCAATCTTACTTGATACGGTAAAGGCAATACGCGTTGGAATATTCGCCTTAATCAATCCTGTAATAACATCTACTGATGGACGCTGTGTCGCTAACACCAGATGAATACCTGCCGCTCGTGCTTTTTGTGCTAAACGGGCAATTAACTCTTCTACTTTTTTTCCGACCGCCATAATTAAATCAGCAAATTCATCGACCATAACAACAATATAAGGTAATTTTTCTAGTGTTGGCATCTCGATATCCATACTATCGGTTGGTTTCCACAGTGGATCAGGAATTGGTCTACCCATTTCTTCAGCTTGCTTAATTTTATCGTTATAGCCGGTAATATTACGCACGCCTAAAGCTGACATGAGCCGATAACGTTTTTCCATCTCATTAACACACCAGTTAAGTGCATTAGCTGCATCTTTCATATCAGTAACGACGTCAGTTAACAGATGAGGTATACCTTGATAGACGGAGAGTTCTAACATTTTCGGGTCAATCATAATAAATTTTGCATCTGCAGGTTGCGATTTATATAAAATACTAAGAATCATGGCATTAACACCAACCGACTTACCTGAACCGGTCGTTCCAGCTACTAATAGATGTGGCATTTTAGTTAAATCTGCCACGACTGATTGACCTGCAATATCTTTACCTAATACAACTGTTAATGGTGATTGCGCATCTTTGAACTGTGGACTATCCAACACTTCTCTAAAATATACTGTCTGACGATGTTTGTTGGGTAATTCAATACCGACATAAGGTTTACCAGGGATTACCTCAACTACACGTACTGACGGCATTGATAGCGAACGAGCTAAATCACGATCAAGCGTTGAAATCCGTGCAGCCTTAACCCCCGGCGCTAATTCAATCTCAAAACGAGTGATCACCGGACCGGGTAAATAACCGACAACCCGAGCTTTAACTCTAAAATCAGCCAAACTTTTTTCCAATAATGCTGCTGTCATTTTTAACGCATTATGATCAACTTCGATTTGCTTAACTGGTGGTGCGGTTAATAAATCAAGTGAAGGTAACGGCGTTGTTGGTTTCACTAATGGTTTAGTATCTTTCTGTAATAAAGGATGAATTAAACTATCGTGTAGATTCGTTTTGCTCGGATTCGTCGCTATTCTTTCGTGTTCTTCAGTTGGCATATCAATAACGATTTCTTTTGATTCAGCATGAGGTTTGATTGAATAAGCTTCATTAGAAGGCTCTTTAGGCATAACAAAACGCTCAAGATCAATCGGTAATGTTGACTTAGTTGCTGAAGATATGGGCTGAGTATTCGTATTTTCAGCGGAATCAATTGTAACAAGTGGTGAATAATAATCGGGATTAATTGAAAATTCACTCGAATGATTATGATCTTCTGAAAGAGAAAAATGGGGCGGTGGGTTATTCTCATCAATTAAAGCCATATAACGTTCATCATGATTTAAAGATGGAATCGTTGTTTGCTGTGCTATCATCGCCTCATGTTCATTTTTATTAATAAAATTCGTCAATTCTTCACTATGAGTAACTAAATCATCGTAATCCATATCCATTGAATTAAATTCATTTTTCTGCGCATCGGCTGCAAAAGGTATTGGTTCATCGTCAATAATTGATTTTCTTTCACATCTCGTATTGTCATCTAATTCAATCGCAAAATCTGATTGGTTATGATAATTTGTCGTGACTGAGTTTTTCGCTTTAGATGGTTTAAACTTCTGCAAAATGAGCACAAATAGGGGGGTAGTCAAATACACAATTAAAGCCCCAATTATATCGGCAATAGATAACCAAGAAAGCCCCGTTAATAAAGTAATGCTTGCAAAACTAATGGTGAGTAATATCAACGTAGCAGAAAAATGATCAGTTAATGATAACATCTCTTCGGCTACAATATCGCCAATAATACCACCTGATTGCAATTGATCTAAATCCTGTATATTCAAAGATAGATAACCAGCAGCACAAAAAAGAAAGGCTAGTACACCAATTATTCTAAAGGATAGACTAAAATAGTTTATGTGTTGTTCAAAATGTGTATAGAGATTTTTTCTGATTTGTAATACAAATATGATGATTAATAACGGAATTGTATAAGATACAAATCCCAAAAATTGTAGCAAAACATCGGATAAATAAGCACCGACTTCGCCGCCTAAATTATGAATAGGCTCATACCAAGCCGTTTGAGACCAGCCAGGATCAGCAGACGAAAACGAAATTAATGACAATATTAAATAAATCGCACCAAGAATCGTGAAAAATAATAACACGTCGATAGCAAATAGTTTAAACGTTAAATTTCTTTTCATTGATGGCTGAACTGGAGTATCTGATGTTTTCAAAATGTACCTAATAGTTTAATGACAAACGACCATTGGCGAACCAATTTTTATTAATTTTATCATATACGGCTAAAAGTTAAAAATAATCATCAACTAAATCTTAACATTATAAATTTAACGAATTACTTATTTTTTCAAATTAATCATAATGATATAGCTAATAAAACATTGCTTAGTATGATTTAATATATCATTAAATTCTGTTGTAGTAATGATCTTTTAAATCTAAATGAAACAGTAAAACTGAAATGTGTTTTACGCAGGATAATATGATTTTATTTAACTATTTATACAGTATTAAGCAATTCTCATCACTATGTTTATTTTTTTAGTTTCTAAACTACCTATACGGTATTGAGCTCCTGGTTTCATAGTTTAATCTTCTCCTCTTTTTTCTAAACTACCTATACGGTATTGAGTAATGCATCAAATGAAGATTTATTAAAACTGCTTTTCTAAACTACCTATACGGTATTGAGCAGGTGCGAAACAACGGCTGGCTACATGATAGCTTTCTAAACTACCTATACGCTATTGAGCTAATTGTTGTGTTACATCTCCACCATACTACGTTTCTAAACTACCTATACGGTATTGAGCTTTAATAGACTATTTAATTGTTTGGTAACATATTTCTAAACTACCTATACGGTATTGAGCCTCAAACGGCAATTAATAATAATCATGATATATTTATAAACTACCTATACGGTATTGAGCAGCAATGACAAAAGAATTCAGAGAAAGTGACTTTTCTAAACTACCTATACGGTATTGAGCATAAGCAAAGTTCAATGCTGATGGCAATCAAATTTCTAAACTACCTATACGGCATTGAGCTAGAATTTTTTTGCTAGTTTTCCTTATTGTAAAAGAGCTTATAGTACTTTTTTTTATTTTGACCCTTTTTTGCGCTATATTAGATATTTTAATAAATATCAATAGGTTAAAAACAACCTCAAAAAAAGGGTCTGGTAATTTAAAAATAAGGAACTGTTGCTATTTTACTGAGTCCATAGCTATTAAATGTACCTTTTACAGGCTCGGCAACGCTTTCTTGCTTTAACCACATAATAAAGCGCTGACCTGTGCTTTGACTATCTATATGTAGATGAGGATAGGTTAAATTAATGCTTCCCCATTTTTCTATCATTTTTTGTTGTACATCGCTAGACCATTTACCCTGAGCGGTTAAGCGTTTTTCAGCACGTCTTAATGCACTTTGTCCTTTAGGATTAACCCGAATTAAACGTAAATAGCCCTTAACTTCAGTTGGTATGGCTGTGATTGGTAGAATCAATACATAGTCAGCAATGGCAGCCTGTTGCTGTAGCGCACTTTTAAATTCCTGTAACTCGGCTTCAGTACCAAAAATGCGAATAATTCCACCTAGTGTTCGGCGCACATTATAACAAGGAAAACTAATACCAATATTACCTTGAAAATTAACCAAGACTTGATGCAGTTTTTGCATCACTTGATTAATCACCTGCACTTCAGTTATCTCAATTTGTGGTATGGCGCGCAGTTCAAAATAGTGTGTATGCATATTGCTTACTCCTTACCACTCGCCCCAAAGACACCACCACGAATTAATACGGCAATCACATAATGTTGTTGTTCCAAACTTGGCTGCTCACCTTTTAAAACCCAGTTATCAAACAAAGTATAAAAATCTATTTTTTGTTTAGGTTGGCGGAAAGCATGCCCCATAGTGGTTACCGAACCATAAGGTTCAATCGCAATTGGAAATTCCGCTTTTTCATCATACCAGGTATCGATAGTACGAATTGCATTACTGACTTTTTGAGAATGCATCGCTGCTTGACCATTTTTGCCATAAAGCACTTTGCTTTTTTCTTTACCAGTATCTAAAATTAATTCTTGTGATGGGTAAACTTCTTGTCCTAAGCCCATTTTTAGTGTTGCGGTAACATCAAAGATCACAAATTTTTTATTGGCTAATCCTGCTTCAATAAGATCAGTCAATGCTTGAACAGATTTATTATCATAATCAAAACTGTTAAGCTGATAATTTTTGGCATCAACGTTAGCAACGTCAATTATCTTAGCCTCATCTTTATCATTGTGCGCTTGATAACTCACGATAATATTAATTTGCTCGGCTGCCATACGGTTTCGCCACAACCAACGACCATTTAAAATATTAATGGCATATCGTTTTGCTAACGCTTTTAAGCCAACATCTTTAATATATTCTTGAGTTGTCGTTGTTAACTGTTCTTGATATTCAACATCATTACATACTGATGGTTTACCGGTAAAAGGTAACACTTTACAGCTCCATGTTACCACTAAAGTATCTTTATCGGCATCTAAGGCCGCAACATCGACGGTTTGTAAATTGGCTTTTTGAATTTCGGCATCTAATTTAGCGGGATCGCTAGCAATGGCATTTTTAAGGCGATTCGAAATGGTTCCGCGTACTGATTTTTCGGTTAATCGAATTGGAGATAATATTTTAGGATTCGCAGAACTTGGCTGTGAAAAAACAGCATCAGAAATATCAAAACTACGTTCAAAAGCTAAAACGGATGCGGTAGTGATTTTACTTTTACTCATAATAAATTCCTTATTGTATAACTTTAAAATTATTTAATTATTTTTTTGATTAATGATGTAAATCTCTGCACCATTTGATTGCAATGTACTGCATTGATAGCGCCAAAACGCTTGTGATAAGTTTTCCTTTAAGCGCAATGGAAATACCCATTTACCCAGTCCATAAATACATTCAACAAATTGTGATTGATGGTCATTACTCCGAGCTTCTTGCAACTTACCAGCAGCAAATAACGGTGATATTGCTTGATACCCTAATGGTATCGGGACTAACCAACCTCGCCCCTGTTTGACTGATGTGGTTTGCCAGTGTTCTTTCTCTTGTGGATGATGATGCAACATCGCTGTTTCGATTAAAGCATCAAGCGCGGTTGCATTAGGATCTTGTTGTTGTAACTCAGCTGTGATCTCTTGCAGATCTTGCTGTGCTTCAACTAATACAAAAGCAGGTAATAACAAATTTGCTAATGTTTCGTCTGATGCATCAGAGGGAATTAATTTTGCATCACCAATTTCTAACACATGACCGCCAGCAATGCGCTGTTGGTACAGTTTTTGTTTCATCTGATTAATAAATTCATTCTTTTGATCGTCATCATAAAGTGCTTCAAAATTTTCTATTTTTACTTCAATCAGCAATGAAACATCAAGATGCACTCGTCCCTCTTCGATAATTGCGCGGGTATCACCATTTTTAGCCACTGGATTGCGGGTTAATCGAAAAGTATAATCACTATAATCATTAGGTCGATAAACTTGTACATCACACTCATGGCAAGCAATCAATACTCCATCTAAATAAATAGGATCAGTCGATTCAATTTTACGGTTTAATGCATGAATAGCACCAACAAAACCCGAAATAGCGGGAAATCCGTAGGTTAATGGGCTGGATATCGCATTAGCATTATGAATTTTGACATGATCAAAAAACAGATAGTAATTTAATGTTTCCATTAAAAGATCCCCTCCTTTTTACGCTGACTTGCTTTGACAGCGGCGCTTAATTCTTTACGCCACTCCATAAATTCCGGATCACTAAATTGCTGTTGAATATTTTCAAATTTTTTTACTAAAGCATTTTGGATCCAAAAAGCAAAGTCTTTTTCTAGTTCAACTATCCATTCACCTTTATCATACTTTTGTTTAAAATCTTGCTCACCGCCTAAATTAGACCGCTTTGGATCTAACCATAATTTTTGATTAAATTTGAGCGAGTAATCACGACTCCAGCCCGCCGGCATGGTTTTTTGAATGTGTCTGGCATATTTAAGTAATAACGATAAAATAACGGCAAAAGCATCTTTGCGATTATCACGCTCTTCAACATTGTTTTTGGGCGCTTGAACCATATCAAACAACAATCTAAAGCCAAAGCGACAAAAATATTGCATTGAATTTGTGAAAATGGTTTCTTGCGCCTTAGTAATTGTTGGAAAAGGGGATTTTTCAAATTTAGGCGGCATTGACGGTAATAAAAAATTGCGTCCACCTTGATTACAGGTTAATTGACTAACACCTTGTGGATTGCTGCCCCCCAACTTAACCACGGCTAAGTGATGAAACGAAAAATAAGATTGATGTTCAATCCCTTTGATTCTTCTTTGTTCTCGAGCCTTTTTATTCTCGTCAGAAAATCTTGTTTGTACTTTTTGATAAACCAAGTGACATAATGATGATGGATACAACGGAATTAACAGACGGTAATGATTATCAACCCCTGAAAGATAAGTATCTTGACTATTTGGCCAATATAATTGTTTATTAAGTTCTGATGCTTTTGGATTATCAAAATTATTAAAAATCGCTTTTTTTAAATTAGCTAAATAAACCGCTGCCTTTTGCTCATCATCCGATAACGCCGGCAAAATAGCAGGATGATTTTGTATAATTAATTGCAATAATGTTAAATCATCTTTTACAAACTGATTAAGTAAAGAAAAGATATCAAGTGCCGCAGCATTTCCAGAACAATTAATACTTAAAGTTGATGGTGTCGCTGACGACACATAATTTGACGTAACCGGTTGATTTTGTGCAAAATAATTAACATCATCAGCTGGGCTAGATGGGTGAATACCCCGGCTAATATGGCTTCCAATAGTAATCCATGAAATTCTTCTGGTTGCGGCATCTTCCATCCAAGTTTCAAAATCGAATCGTTTAACTAAATCATTAATTTTTTGTTGAGATTCATTAATTGCCGATACATCATTTGCTTGCTTAGCTTTATCCAGTTTTGTCACTTCACTTTTATAATTAGCATTATTAGTAAGCCGCTGCTGAAGAAAGTCGACAATAACCTTTCTTATATCTTGCCAAGAAATATCTTCCATTGGCCCTCCTTAATTTCCTTTTATTAAACGAAAAAAGTCCATAAAAATTATGGACCTTAATAATCATAATTATGATGCTTTAAATCTTATATATAACGCTAATAAATTAAGTGCTTTATTGCTATACAGCCACTTATTAGTAGCATTAAGATATCGGTACTTAGGTTGATTAAGTTCTAATTTTTTAATTAAATATTCGATTTCTTTGGTTGTCGAAATATTTAATATTTTCATTAGTTCTGTAATTGAAAAGTATTCAACCGATTCCGGCAAAAAAATTACAGACTCATCATTAGCAGCCAAAGTGCTTATTGCAAAATTTTGCAATTTATTTAACACTAACTTATCAGTCGGAATTTGATTTTTCATTATGTATAATTTATCATTATTCATAATTTTATACTCCTTTTTGGTAGTGGGGTTAAAATTCAAACCTCAGATGTTGGCGCATTTGGGGTTTTTTTATATTTTAACCAAAAAAATAAAAATTACAAGTTTGTCATCATTTTTTATCAAAAAAAATAGAAAAAAATAAATCTGAATATACAGTCATAGGGGAAATAAATAAAGAAATAAAAACCGCCTACACGGCGGTAAACTATCTTACTTCTAATAAATTTGAACAAACAATCATATTTCTAAGCTACCTGTTCGGCAGTCAATGCAAGTATAGTTTAATTATCTATTTATATCTAGCTATAACCAGTTTGTTTAGATATTTTGCGTACAACACTTATTTTTTGGATATAAATTTTACTAACCACTATTTTTAATCTGATAAAACCCAAAATATGGGTGGAAATACCAGCGATGTTGACTGTTTAAGGTAACGCTACAAAATTCATTAGCTAATCGATATTGATTTTTATTGGGAAAATGGTCTGCCAATTTTTCTAGCGCTTGTTGCACCGTATTAGTTAACCAAGGTTGAATATACGGATGATCGAATATCCAACTGTCATCATATGAAATTAGATTGTTTTGCGTATCTAGGCAAAGTTCATTGGGTGTTTGCCAAGCAATCTCTGCATAGCTAAACGAATAATCACCCTCTTCATCAAGCTGGCAAATAAATTCATCTTCTTGATGATTTTGCATTCTAAAAGGTGAAATTAATTGTAAATGCGAACAATGATGATGCGCTAAATCGGGTTGCCAATAACTCGTAACATAATTACTATTTCGTGCATTAAGCGCAAATAGATGTGCCATCACTTTATGCTCCAATTCGGCAAGGGTAAACTCATCTTGTGTTGAATTAGTTATGCGTGGTGTAGCATCAATATTTGCTAATTGTTGTTGCGGTATTAATTTATTGGTTTGATGTGTCGTAAGTAAAAAAGGTTTTTGTTCAAAACCAGGCTTACAAAAACACGCTGAACCGACACCATAGTTCACACCCTGCTTAATTGATTCAATATTACTGCCTAAAATAGCAACATTAGGGCTTTTAGCAACTTTATTGGGGCGATGGCGCCATACTCGACCAACTAACTGTATAATTGAACGCATTGATGACGGTTCAATAATGGCCCAATCGTAATCATGGTCTCGCCCGACTTCGGTTACTGGCGTACCTATCACAATAAAAATATGATTTTTTTGCTCACTATCTTTGATCGCATCAATAATTTCTGGTTGCTTAAAAATTGCTTTTGGATCAGTACGATTTAAAATTCTATCTAACTTTTGCTCTAATTGGTTACGCAATAATAATAACTGTCTAGCATGATAATCGACAATATGAAATACTGTATTTTTAGGAATTTTAGTTTGCTGATAAATCTGTTTAGTTAAGGCAATTAAATCTTCAGTATGAGCAAAGCGTATTAAACCTATACTAATTTTTTTCTGGAAATTTATATTTGTCTGATGAAAATTTTTATGAAATTGATAAGCTTGTTTCAATAATTGACTAGCTAGTAAGTCATAATTTAATTTTTCATTTTCTGGTTTCTTATACTGGTAATCCAATAATTCTAAAATATGTCCTTGACGACGCACTTCGCCCTTAGCAAGTTCATTAATGCGCTCAGTAACAAATAGCTGATGTTGTTGGCTAAATGCCGCATTATCTGAAATTTGCGTAATTGATTGCTGATACTCATCAAACCAACCACAGACGATCGAATCATTATTACGTTGATGGTTTTGATTCCATATTTTTCGTC
Source organism: Frischella japonica (assembly GCF_014489845.1). Classification (GTDB taxonomy): domain Bacteria; phylum Pseudomonadota; class Gammaproteobacteria; order Enterobacterales; family Orbaceae; genus Frischella; species Frischella japonica. The sequence continues at coordinate 216,343 of NZ_JABURY010000006.1, read as the reverse complement.
CCGCTTGATAAGCCGCAAATAAACCCGCAATTAAATCAGGCGTTAAAGTTGCCGATGACAATAACACTTTACTCCCATAAAGTCCGGCTAAATGAACGAGCCGCGCCAAAGCTGGCAAGTCATTTTGGTCAAAATCATCAGGCTCATCTAAAATCAAATCTGAGGTAAGTAACCTTAAGGTCGGCGCAATATATTTGCCACCTCGTATGCATTCGCTGGCTTGAATAATATGATCAATAGTACATGTAACAATCGGCGCATAAATTAGTTGACGAGCTTTGCTATTTTCAACAATTGTGCCTAATTCACTATCCGCAATACCACTTTCTGCCACATCAACATAGTCATCGACCAATGATTCTATCGATTCGCTACCCTCTTGCTCTAAATTATCTTTTGAGATACTCTGCTGTTCTAAATTTGATTTTTGTAACTTTTCTTCATTCTCTAACTCAAATAACGTTTGCGTTGCTCGCCCGCCAACTAAGATCGCTAAATGTTCATCGCCAAGCTGTAGTTTTTCTCGCAGCGCTTTACCAGTTTGCAAGGTTAAAACACGTAAACCTAAGGCAATGGTAAATCTAACGCCACGTTTAGGATTCGCCAGTGCATACATAATTCGACCATTGGCAAGCGTTTTACCGCAACCAGTGGATGCCATATTTACACCAAAAAAGCCTTGTTCATCGCTTAATGATTGATAATGCTTAGCGATATCATAAGCATGATTTTGCCATTGAAATCGATCGATAGTCGTCCGTTTGGTAAAAGGTTTATGTTGATTAATGGCTGGCAATTCATCAACCATTTTCGGTAGTAAACGCGCAAAACGCGCAGAAAGATTGGCAACACCAATAAGGTGATCATCTAAACACTGTTTCGCCTTTTTAAGATAATTAGTGTTAGCAATCAGAATTTCATGATTTTCATCTGCTTCTTCATTCGATAAAGATAAACTTGAATAATTGTGATCTGCCACCATTAGGCTTAAACGCGACATATGCAATAAAAAGGCATCAATATTCGTTAATTGCATTAAAGGTGGATGAGTTAGCGCCTTATTAGCATAACGGCTGAGTTTTTTTAACCATGCTTGACTTAACGTTATATCGCTTTTAAGTTGCCAAAACTGATTAGGCGAAGGATGTTGGCTAAAACTATTTTTTACCCATTTTTCAACAGCGGTAAGGGTTTTATAAAAACTGGTTGTTTTTAAACCTGAAATATATAAATCTCTGGTTTGTTTCTTATTTTTATCACCATTTAATGAATCAATTAAAAATGGCATTCGGTGATGCGATACAATCAACCAAGCTATCCACTGTGTTAATAAAGGCCACTGCATCAGATCGGTTTTTTCAGTTTTGTTAAGTTTTTGATACCAATTGGGGTATTGCTGCTGATATTGAGAAAAATTTGCCAAACGTTCAAAAACAGCTTGATCTGTTGAGCAGTCTTGAATCATTAATAAAAATAATTGTAACGAAATCCATTCATGACGGTATGGATCGCCAGCCACTTTCTCTGTTGCGCGTAATTTAGATTGAAAACCAATAGTCGCTTTACCAAGATCATGTAATAAACCGGCAATCGTTGTGATTAATTGAATCGTTGTTGCATAATGCCAACTACTTTCATTACCACTTTGTAATATATTGCGTTTAGTACGATTAGTCGGTACTCGACCTTGCTGATTAAATTGACTACGATCGCCAACAATCCATAGAAGATCGGTCAAATTTTTACCATGAGTCCAATAACAAGCAACGGCTGTATTTTTGCGAGCCGTTTTGCGCAACAATTTATATAAGGTTTGTAATCCATCTTCGGTCATTGCTGTTTGCCATGTCCGTTCACCACAACGCTCAGCAAACTGATCAATAATTCGTCTGGTTTCGGTTAATGCCCGTTTTTTACATTGGCTTACTAATAAAATATTCATGCTTTTTCTGCTATCTGTTTTAATGTATCAATTATTCGATCTAACGCGCCTAGCTGAGCAAATTGTGAAATGCATGCTTGCCGAAACGCTTTTTCACTGTCGCCTTGCTTTGCAGACAAAAAAGCTTGCGGTAAGACTATGCCATCTTTAATAATATCAGCGGCATCAAACACCAAGCCACCACGCCGAGTTTTACCATGCAAAATCGCCAATCCATGCGGTAATCCTAACACCCAACAAGCGGTTGCGCCAAGCCCATAAGCTAAGTAGTTGCCATGATCTAAAAATTGGTTAGCCGGATCATAGCTTTTACCACGGGTACCTTGTTCACGTTTAAATTTATTATCGCTTAACGTTAATTGATTCGCCATACCATACAATGTTTTACTTAAACGCCCTTCTGCTGCGAGCAATGCTTGACTGTTATTTATATTATCAAATTGCGTTATTGCATCATTTATAATACTGTCTAATTGACTTTGATCAATCGCCCAATCAAACTTTGACCAACACTCGCGAATGATTTCAAGGCGACTTTGTTGCAACATTTTAGCCGCTTGCAATCTACGTTCATCGTCAAACCAAAATTGACACCAACGTTGTAGGTATTCCGTTGCACGATATTCACTTTGAGGAGAGAAAAACTGACACGCAAACTCAACTTCGGTAGAGGAAAAAAGTGGCGTTCCACCACCACCACAAAACCCAATCATCACGCCAGCGCGGGAAAGCTCTCTTACTGCCGCTTGCGTCAAAGAGGTACCGGTTCCTAACAAAATACAAGTAGTATTAGCAATGGGAATATTCCAATAAAGCGATTGTTGCCCCTGATCGGTAACATACTCAACGCGCCCACCATTAACCAATACACGGCAATGCTCTAGGTAATAAATGTTGGCACGTTTTGAATGAAAGATGGTTTTGAGATCGGTAGCATGGATCATTTCCATAAAAATAACTCATAATCCTTATTCTAATTCTGATAACAAATTAACATTGTTGTGGGTAAAAGACGAGTGTTTTTTAGCGTTGATAATCGGAGATTGCACTTTAAAAAAATTGCTTGGTGCTGTATTTGTTATGTTTGTTTAGCATGAAAATTGGCTATTCTCTGTCAAATCAAACTATATGATCAGGATGATGGTAGTAACCTCTATTTCTAAGATCATTCAATAGAAAAGGTGATTCACTAGCAATGATATTTATCAAATACAAGCTAATAAGGGTATGTTAATGATAAAATTTGATTTAGCTTCAATTTATACCAAATATAATTATAAACCTTAATTTTTATCTGTTATGATAGCTGAAAGATGAATTTTATAGGAAACTGATGTGCTGCGTTTTTATAGTTATTTATCATTGTTTTTATTCATCAATTTGGTTAATGCTCAGGCAAATCAAGTTAACTTTTTTGAACATAAAGATTGGCATATTGTGTGCGATAACACATTGACTTGTCGTGCTGTTGGCTTTGGTTATCAAGACCCAGCCAGTGGAGATAATTCAAGTATTTCAATCTTATTAGTACGTAAAGCGGGTGCTAATCAATCAATGAGTGGCTACGTCAGAACAAATGATGACGAAATCGAGCAGCTAAGTGATACCCCTATAACTGTTGCAGTCAATAATCAAGCAATAGGTACCGTAAAAATGGATGACGACCCCTATGAATTACGACCAAAGCAAATTTCATCAATTATTTCAGCCTTAAAAAGCAATGATAAAACGGTAAGTTTTCAGCAAAATAATAAAACATGGCGATTATCGAATGCGGGATTTAACGCCGTTATGTTAAAGATGGATGAAGTGCAAGGTCGCATTGGTACGATAGGTGCAATTATAAAAACGGGCAATAGAGACGAGTCCCAAGTTTATCCATCTATTCCTGCCCCTATAATTAAAAGAGCTGCGGTGATCAGCCCTGAACAAAGTCAAAAACTGACGCTCGATGAAGTGATAAGGCGTTTCCCCGATTTTGAAACACATTATAAAAATGAAGCGGATTGTGATTTTGATTTATCCAAATCTGCTGAAGATAGCGACATACCTTCATTCCAGCTATTTGCATTAAACAAAGATAATGATTTACTTGCTGCCTCTTGTTGGTTTGGAGCTTACAATTCTGGTGGAGTGTATTGGGTTATCCCAAAAGGTACGCCCGCCAATAAGAATGAGATTAAATTTGTTACGCGGAATGGTACCGACTATAGTAATGGTGAAATCTCAGAAATACATAAATCACGAGGAGTCGGGGATTGCTGGAGTCGCACAGATTGGACATGGAATGGACAGCAATTTTTGCTTTCATCAGATCTTACTACTGGATCTTGTCGTGGTTTTGCCGGTGGTACATGGGATCTACCTTATTTCGTTAGCGAAATAGAATGATCACCACTTAGCGATAGTCAAACCAAGTCGTGTGATTCGAATGCGAATCCTAACATTTATGGCTCTTCATGTTCATGATTAAAATTGATTTATAATTATATTCAAGTAAAAGTTATTAAGAAATTATGGAAATTTTCTATTTTATAACGATGATATTAACTTTTACATTAGGTAAAAATCTAATTTAGTTAAGTGACCTTCAATATCTTTAAAACAAATTTTTATTAGCATCGGTTATCACATTACTGAATAACTTATAGAAATTGAACAAGATTTTTTTGTTACAGTAAACATTCAATTCAATTTATGATGTTAGTTGAAACTATTAACTTGTTTATTAACAGCAAATATGCGCTAAGCAAATTGTTGTTTTTTTAAATAACAACCTAAAAATACCAATAAATGAAATATAAAAATTATTTGGATTTGCTATAAAAATATCATTACGAAAATGCATATAATACTAACCAACCATAATAAAAACCGCTATTGCCAGAAATAACATAATCTCAAAATTAATATTATTCATGATAATTATTTTTATCGATACCCAAGATGGCGAACGCTATAGCTAGTCTTTTTTCTTTTATATAAAAAATATTAATATTTTATTTGATAAGTAAAAATCATTATTGAATAATTTGCATAAAACATATAATACATTATGTGGAGATTTCTGATTTCATCGTGTTAATCAGAGAACAATATAAAGGATTTAGAATGAAATCGTTGATGATGATTCAGCTAATTAAAATCATTTGTCATAGTAACAACATAGTGGAAATTTCTTCAGATATTAGTATTATCATAAATGTTAAGGAAAAATAAATGGTTGACTTTAATGCCTTTCCGGAACAACGACAAGCATACATTCAGCAGTTATTAGCTGAAAAAGGCCGGGTGGTGAGTGCTGATTTAATTACGCAACTTGGTGTGTCAGAGCACACTATCCGGCGAGATTTGCAAAAACTTGCTCGCAACGGAATCTGTAAGCGTGTGTATGGTGGTGCGGTCAGTCAGTTAAAACAGTCAGCAAGCTTCGAAACCAGAATGACACAAAGTGTCGATGAAAAGTCCAAAGTCGCAAAACGATGCGCTATGTTGATTAAAAACCATTCCTGTATTTTTATCGATGCCGGCTCGACTTATCTTGCTATGGCAAGTTACATTCCTCAAGATATGGATTTAACCATTATCACCAATTCCCCGCAAATTGCCACCGTGTTAAGTAGCCGTAACAAAGGTGAACTGATTTTAGTCGGTGGCAAAGTTAATCCACAAACCGGCAGCACCATGGGTGCCGATACCGTCAATCAAATTCGTAATATGATTTTTGATCAAACTTTTATTGGCGTTTGTGGACTCGATCCGCAAGCTGGGCTAAGTGCGGTTTATTATGAAGATGCTTGCTTTAAAAAAGAGCTGATTGCGCAAAGTAACGAGGTAATCGCTGCGGTAATTGCCGATAAAATGTTGCAAGTTGCACGCTATAAAGTGGCAACTTGTGAAGATATTGATATTGTTATTGCCAGCCGTGAATCAAAAATTGACGGCTTTGAACAAGTCAATTTACAAATTGAGCTGGTTTAAGTTCTTGCGTTTTTAGCTTAAGATTCTGCTTTTGGCTGAGCCTGCAAATCCAACATAAGTTGAATGGTTTTTAATACTGCACTTTCATCATTATAACCGGTAATAAATCTAGCAACCGCTTTGGTTTCATCAAAAGCATTACGCATAGCGAAGCTGTATTGAGCCTGCTGGAGCAATTCAATATCGTTATAACCGTCACCAAATGCCATGGTTTGTCCATAATCAACATTTAATAGTTGTTGTAATTTTTTAATGGTATTACCTTTATGCACGTTATGTTCTGTAATATCAATCCATGCTGCTTCAGATACCACAATGTAGGCTTGGTTATCATAAGGGGTTAAATGGGTGCGAGTTTGCAGGCATTGTTGGTTTTCATCGTAAACGGTAATTTTAATAAAATCATCAGTAATAGTTTTAAAATCATCAACTTCAATCATTGCCGCATAAGATTGTCGTACTTTTTGTTTTAACCGCTCCGGCAAATTGGCTTTAATGACCGCACCATTTGCAGTACAGGCAATAATGACATGATTTTTATTAACTTGTTCGAGCGTGGAAATAATTTGTTGGCCTAATTGATTGGCTAAAAATGAGCGGTAGATAAACTCACCATTAAATTTAATTGCCGTCGCACTATCACCAACAATCCAAATTTTATCACGATAATCACCAAACAGCTCTTCTACCCGTTCACACTGCTTACCGGTACAAGCGACAAAATGGACATCCTGTTTTGCTATTTGTTGATACACTTTAGTGAATAGCTGGCGATCATAATCACCTTGATTATTTAAAAAAGTACCATCTAAATCACTGATAATTAACTTAATCATACATTTTTCCTTTCACTTATTTTACGAGATAGATCATTACCGTGATTGATTATGCAATTTTATGCAATATTTTGCAAGATTGATGCTTGATCTATTTTGGTTAATGATTGTAACCTTTATTGACGCAGTAATTTCAACACGCTCTTTAGATTATGGTTTTATCACCTAAAAACTTAGCATTGATTTCGCATTTCAGTTACACGACAAGTTAACAAACTAGCTAAGTTTGACCGCCAACAATAACAAAGCATCAACATCGAGCATGGTGAAACAAATGAAATGCTTAACCATGATTACTAAAATTTATTGTAGAAAAAATTTCATTCATCTAAACTGTATCAGCTTTTGTTTTATAGTTTATGAAACTAAAAAGGAATGTTTATGAATGACGCAACTAAAAAGAAGATATCTTTGACCCAAAAAATAGTTATTGCCGCAGTAGTTTTAGTAGTTTTATTAGCCTTAGCCATTTTTGCCGGTAATAACAGTGAGAGCAAAAAGGAGTCTGAGCCGGAAATTCAATACCCCGCTAATCAAACCGTTTTAATCAATGCATCGTTACTTGCTATTGATAAAGCCAAAAAAGCTGATAATGATATGCAAATAGGTAGTGCATTAAGGGAAAGAAGCAAAACCATTTGTGCCAATATGGGACCATTAGCGGTCGAAGATTGGATTGGAAAGGTAAGCGAAATTGGTTCTAGTTCAGACGGTCTGGGCATTTTGAAGATTGAAATAGCTAAAAATGTTTATCTAAAAACCTGGAATAATTGGCTTTCGGATAGTGACCATAAAACATTAATTCAACCCGCTACACCACTGTTTGATGCTGTTGCCAACTTAAAGAAAGGTCAAAAAGTTAAATTTTCCGGTAATTTCTTTAAAGATAGAAATATCTGTATTTATGAATCAAGTTTAACTTTAGACAGTAAAGTCAAAGAGCCTGAATTTATCTTTAAATTTACTAAAGTCAGTCCTCTATAAGTTGGCTGGTTAAGATTTTTTGTCGGGTAATCATTACCAATAAAAAAACCGGAAAACATGATGTTTTCCGGTTTTTATTTTCATTATTCAACACACAAATTACTGCTTAGCTTCAATGTTATCACCGACTAAATCCAGATGAATAGTTTTACCCGGTACTAATTTCCCGGCTAAAATTTGTTGAGCTAACGGATTTTCAATCTCTTGTTGAATTGCACGTTTTAACGGTCTTGCACCATAAATTGGATCAAAGCCAACTTTAGCAAGCTGTTCTAATGCAGCATCAGAGATTTCCAATTGATAGCCTCGTTCCTCTAAGCGTTTTTCAACATGTGCCAATTGAATTTTAGCAATCGCTTTAATGTTTTCTTGACCAAGTGGGTGGAAGACCACAGTTTCGTCAATACGATTGATAAATTCCGGTCTAAAGTGTTTAGTGACAACGGTCATAACTAACGCTTTCATTTCATCATAGCTTAATTCAACCTGACCTTGAATTAAATCAGAACCTAAGTTAGAGGTCATGATAATAACGGTATTACGAAAATCAACCGTGCGACCCTGCCCATCGGTTAAGCGACCGTCATCTAATACTTGTAATAAAATATTAAAGACATCCGGATGCGCTTTTTCCACTTCATCAAGTAAAATGACGGAATAAGGTCGGCGTCTTACCGCTTCGGTTAAATAGCCACCCTCTTCATAACCAACATAGCCCGGAGGCGCACCAATTAATCGAGCGACTGAATGTTTTTCCATAAACTCAGACATATCAATTCGCACCATGGCATCTTCACTATCAAACATAAAGTTTGCCAGTGCTTTACAAAGCTCAGTTTTACCAACACCTGTTGGACCTAAGAATAAGAAAGATCCTATTGGTTTGTTCGGATCAGAAAGTCCGGCACGACTACGACGAATCGCATTAGCTACTGCTACTACTGCTTCTTCTTGACCAATCACACGTTTATGTAACGCATCTTCCATGTGCAGCAATTTATCTTTTTCGCTTTCCAACATTCTGGAAACCGGAATACCGGTTGCTTTAGATAACACTTCGGCAATTTCGTTATCGGTCACTTTGTTACGCAATAACTTCATAGTTTTACCTTCGAGCTGTGTTGCCGAAGCTAATTTTTTCTCAAGTTCTGGAATTTTGCCATATTGTAATTCGGACATTTTGTTCAAATCACCAGCTCGGCGTGCCTGTTCTATTTCAGTACGAGCTTTTTCCAATTCGGCTTTAATAGTCTGAGTGCCCGAAACTGCAGCCTTCTCTGACTTCCACTCTTCCTCAAGCGACGCATACTCTTTTTCTTTCTCAGCAAGTTCATCATTTAGCATCTCAAGTCGTTTTTTACTAGCATCATCAGACTCTTTCTTAAGCGCTTGTTGCTCAAGTTTAAGCTGAATAATACGTCGTTCAAGTCGATCTAACGACTCCGGTTTCGAATCCATTTGCATACGGATACTTGAAGCCGCTTCATCGATTAAATCGATTGCTTTATCCGGTAACATACGATCCGAAATATAACGATGCGATAATGTTGCCGCTGCGACAATTGCCGGATCGGTGATCTGCACATGATGATGCAGCTCATAACGTTCTTTTAAACCACGCAAAATCGCAATAGTATCTTCAACGGTAGGCTCCGCTACATACACTTTTTGAAAACGACGTTCTAATGCTGGATCTTTTTCAATATATTGACGATATTCATCTAAGGTAGTCGCACCAACACAATGTAATTCACCACGGGCTAAAGCAGGTTTTAACATGTTGCCAGCATCCATGGCACCATCACTTTTACCGGCACCGACCATGGTGTGGATTTCGTCAATAAATAGTATGATTCGTCCTTCTTCTTTGGCTAAATCTTTTAAAACCGCTTTTAAGCGTTCTTCAAATTCACCTCGGTATTTTGCCCCGGCAATTAAAGCGCCCATATCTAAAGATAAAACACGTTTATTACGTAATCCTTCTGGCACTTCGCGATTAACAATTCGTTGCGCCAGTCCTTCAACAATCGCTGTTTTACCAACACCAGGTTCACCAATTAACACTGGGTTATTTTTGGTACGACGTTGTAATACTTGAATAGTACGGCGAATCTCTTCATCCCGACCAATAACCGGATCGAGTTTGCCTTGTTCGGCACGTTCGGTTAAATCGATAGTGTATTTTTTCAATGCGCCTCGTTGTTCTTCCGCATTTGGATCATTCACGTTATCACTTCCTCTCACTTGGCTTACTGCCTGATTAAATCTTTCTTTAGTGACACCTGATTTTTTAAGAATATCACCAAGACTCCCCTTGTCTTCCAAAACTGCCAGGATAAAGAGTTCTGACGAGATATAACTATCACCACTTTTTTGCGCTAATTTGTCACAAAGATTTAACACGCGCACAAAATCTTGTGATGGTATGATTTCACCACCTACCCCTTGAACTTGTGGTAATCGGTCTATCGCTTGAGCTAACTCTTGTTGTAAAGATGTAACATTAGCACCTGCCGCCGCTAATAAAGGCTTTACACTGCTACCATCTTGATTAAGCATCGCCGAAAGGACATGAATAGGTTCTATATATTGATTGTCTTTACCTAATGCTAATGATTGTGCATCAGCTAAAGCTTGTTGAAACTTGTTAGTAAGTTTATCTAACCTCATATTATTTATCTCCCTTGCAATATTTTGGTTTAAATATAGTGAATAATATTTAAACCCTTGCTTGATGTTAAAATATGTGCTGTTAAATTATTTTCAAGTATTGTTCAACAAATTATTATTTTTAACATTATATTTAGATTATTCAATAAGTTATTATCAAACAATAAAAATACCACCATTTAACTGGCTAAATGTTAAATATTAAAATGAAATACAGAGAATATTGCACTTTGTCATAGATTAAACCATAAAGTAGCAACAATAATCTTATGAGATTATTCTGTTATATTTGCTTTGCATTATAGTTGTTGATGATTTTTTTCATTTCTTCGAAAATTTCTACAACTGAGTGGCGTCTACCTCGTCCACATGCTTTGGCATTATCGCCACAAATTAGACATTTCCTTGGTTTTAGTTCAAAACCAGTGCGCGGAATACTCATTTGGGTGACTGGATCAATAATATCGATATCCCACAAACGACCTAACGGATGATTGTGTTCGATTTCGATACACAATTGTTTTAATTTAGTTGCAATACAAGTGACGGCAATAATGGCCTCAAAACCCGTAATGGCTTCTTCATGTTGCTCATAAACTATCGGTAAATCATTAGCTAATAATGTTTGATGAATGGCATTTAATGCTTGATCAAAAAGAAATTTGGCCGCTGGACTTTTTTTGACAGGTCCGGGAATGACTAATGTTAATGAAATGATTGGCGCTTGGTATTGCGCGATAACTGTTTGCTGATTTTGAACACGTTGTTCTTTGGCTAGCAAAACCTGCTCTAAACTAACAGGTAATCCATCATGAAAATTAATCAACATATTTTTTTTCTCAAATAAAAAATAACACCGAATATATACTATACCACATATAAAAATTCGATGTTATCCTGTTGAAAAAATTAATCTTTAACTTGACGAACTACATCAATAACCGATCCATCTCGGAAGTGGACAACCCCAACGATTTTATCTTCAAATTCGATTGGTTTAGGCTCACCAGTTAAAGAAACTGCGCGTTGATAAAGCTCTTCAATGGTCATAATTGGTAAATTTGCTGCTTTTAAACGTTCAGCAATTTCTGGACGGTTAGGGTTAACAGCAATACCATGATCGGTAACCAGCACATCAACGCTTTCACCTGGTGTGACAAGTGTCGTTACTTTCTTAATCACAGTTGGTATACGGCTACGAATCAATGGAGCAACAATAATGGTTAAGTTTGCGCCAGCTGCAGTATCACAGTGACCACCAGATGCACCGCGCATAACACCGTCAGAACCTGTTAATACGTTAACATTGTAATCAAGATCGATTTCTAATGCACTAAGGATAACAATATCCAACTCATCCACACTCGCCCCTTTCGATGCAGGATTTGCATAGACATTGGTTGAGACTTCGATATGATCTCGGTTTTTACCTAAAGATTGTCCTGCTGTGCCGTCAAAGCTTTGCGTATCTAATAAACGTTTAACTAACCCTTTTTCATGTAAATCCACAATACTTGCTGTAATACCGCCTAATGCAAATGATGCAGTGATATTTTTAGCTCGCATACGATTTTCTAAGAATCGGGTTGCCGCTGTTGAAGACGCACCGGAACCGGTCTGAATTGAAAAACCATCTTTGAAATAACCAGAATATTCGATAACATCGGCAGCATAACGTGCGATCATCAATTCGCGCGGATTACTCGTGATACGTGCTGCACCAACACTGATTTTAGTTGGGTCTCCAACTTCATCCACTTTGACAATATAATCGACTTGATCTTGGCGAATACTTGCTGGATGATTTGGATAACCAACGATATCTTCAGTCAACAAGACTACTTTTTTCGCAAACTGCGCATCAACCATAGCATAACCCAAAGCACCACATTGTGATTTACCCGATACACCATTTGCATTACCTTGTTCATCGGCAGTTGAAACAGCTAAAAATGCGATATCAATATTAATTTCCCCACTTTGAATAAGTTTTACTCGTCCACCATGAGAATGGATATGTACTGGATTTTCCATTAAACCGTGAGAAATCGCATCAGCTAATTTGCCTCGTAAACCAGACGTATAAATTTTTGTGATAACCCCTGCTTCAATATGAGGAATCAAGGCAGAGTTACAACTTAATAATGAACTAGATGCTAAGGTTAAATTTTTAATACCTAAGTTGCTGATAGTTTCCACAACTTTATTAATAACCTTATCCCCTTCACGGAATGCGTGATGGAAAGAGATCGTCATACCATCGCGTAATTCACATTTTTTTATAGCTTGCTCAATAGAATCACATAATTTACGAGTATATTTAGATTCATCTTTTAAATAAGGTGTTGTTGCATTAGCGTCAACAAATGGCGTAATATTTTTGAGATCTGGATGCTGTCTTAGCAAATCATCAATTTTTTTGTTTAGAGAAGTCGTCATTTTTCAATCCTATCAAAATTCTTTACGTACACCAGAATATTTAGCTAATTCAATAACCTTTCTGGCACGAGCAATAATCGGCGCATCAATCATTTTGCCATTTAGAGAAATAACGCCTAGGCCTTTTCTCTCTCCTTCTTCTGCTGCTTCAACCACTTTTTGTGCATTTTCAACTTCTGCCGCTGTTGGCGCATAAGCATTATGTAGTAACTCAATTTGTCTTGGATTAATCAGTGATTTACCGTTATAACCTAATTTTTTGATTAAGCTAACTTCTTTTAAGAAGCCTTCATCATCATTAACATTTGAGTAAACGACGTCAAATGCATCAATACCCGCCACTCGCGCTGCATGTAAAACAGCACAGCGTGCATAAAATAATTCCGTGCCGTCCCCACGCTCAGTTTGCATATCAACTAAATAGTCGAACGCCGCTAACGCTATACCAATTAAACGTGGTGAAGCTTTAGCAATGGAAACAGCATTGACCACACCTAGAGCTGATTCGATAGCCGCCATTAATTTAGTACTACCTACTTCACGACCACACTCTTTTTCAATTCGTTCAACATGTGCTTCTAACTCATGGATATCTTCTGCGCTATTTGTCATTGGTAAACGAACTACATCTACACCAGCTCTAACTACAGCTTCAAGGTCTTTTAAACCAAATGGCGTGTTAAGGGCATTGATACGAACGACTGTTTCTATACCATGTTCTCGATAAACCGGTAATAGTAGTGTTTGAGCAACTAACAAGCGAGCAGAATCTTTTTCTTTGATTGAAACGGCATCTTCAAGGTCAAACATGATTGAATCAGGTTTGTAAACAAAAGAAGTTGATAACATTGCGGCATTGGCACCCGGCAGAAATAACATACTGCGACGTATTTTTTTCATAGTAACTTACTCCAATCTAAATTTTCTTCTTCTGCACCACGCAATACGGCACACTGAACTCTTGCTTTAATAGCGCAATCAAGTGCTCCTTTATCATCAATAATAATTAAACCATCAGTGACGTTGAGATCATTTAAAGTTTGATCAACTACAGTACGTATTTGATCGCCGAATTGTTTATTAACATCGCTATTAATAACAATTTCGATTCCTGTATTAGGACTAACTTTCACTAACAAATCACTTGATTCGAGAGTGCCAGCCATCGCATCTTTTTTAATTTTCATTTAGTTACCTTTTGAACGAATTAATTTTTTGACTGAATCTAAATTTGCCTCTAGATAATTCCAAGTTGTATCCGGAACTAATCGCTTAACCTGCTCATATTGCTCAGCGGCGAGCAGTTTTCTAACTAAAGAAGCCGATATAATATCTTCTCCTTCAAGGATGCGCTGAATTTCAATTAATGTAATGACCGGATATGAACTGACGTCTTTATCCTGTAACCAATAGCGCATAGAAGTATTATAAGCATTTGTCACTTGGCTATAGGGTTCGGTACCAACAAAACGGTAGGTGATATTCAGCGCTGGTGCAATATAATTACGGAAAATTAATAAATCGATCCCCATGTAGGCGTAATCAATTTTAATATTATCTTTCAAAAAATAAGTGGGAAATGTCGCTCTTGATATGATATATGAAGAACTTGCATGCACTGTAATATTTTTTAAATGCTTAGCACCTTCTTTTACTAATTGTAGACGTACATCAAACGGAAATAATGACACATTCTCATTAACCACAAAAACATGTAACCAGTCACATTGGCTGGCTGCATATTCTAAAAGATGTTGGTGGCCTTTAGTAAACGGATTAGCATTCATTACCACACTACCAATTTTAGCACCGTTTTGGCGTTGTTCGCTTAGCTGTTTGCAGTACTGCTTAATCCCAACTGGAGTGTTTTCCATTAACACAACCAGATTATTAATTTCAACGATAGGATAAAATCCACATCCTTTAAAAAAGTCAATATTTTCAGGTTTAGTATATAAAAACAGATGAAAATGACCCTGTTCATTGGCATATTTAATCACATGATCTAACAATGTTAGATTAAGTTGATTACCACGATAATTTGGGTCAATTGCAACACATTTAATGATATTATTATCAATACCTGCACAAGCCACCATTTTACCGTCCATGTTAGCGACAATAAAAATGTTAACTTGAGGGTCTAAGTTTAGATCCGATAATGTTAACAATTGTATGATTTGTTCACGCTCAGATAATGATTTAGAGATATCAACAACTGAAAAATCGACTAAACTATACATAATACCACCTACTTTTCTGCTACCACATAATTAGTCAAACGACCAATCCCCGTAATTTCAACTTCAATTTTATCGCCATCTTTCATAAATACAGGTGGGTTACGTTTTTTACCTACACCACCTGGTGACCCAGTAAGAATTACATCGCCCGGTGATAAACGGGTGAAAGTACTGATATATGAAATCAATTCTGGTACGGTATGAACTAAGTTCTTGACTGAATCACGTTGCATTTCTTGACCATTTAAATAGGTCGCTAAGGTTAATACTTTAGGATCAGGAATTTCATCAGTAGTAGTTAAACATGGACCAAATGCACCTGTACTTGGCCAGTTTTTACCAGCAGTAAACCAAGAATACTGCCAATCGCGAATTGAACCATCCATGTAACAACTATAACCCGCTACATATGATAAAGCTTCTTCTGGTTGAATACGAAAAGCGGTTTTACCAATGACAATCGCTAATTCACCTTCGTAATCGAGTTCTTCAGTAATGGCCGGTTTAATAATATCGGTTTTATGACCAGTTTGTGAATCCGGAAAACGAACAAACAACGTTGGAGCCGAACTTGTTTCATTAAATTCAGCACGTTTTTCGGCGTAATTCATACCAACGCATAAAATCTTATTTGGATTTGGAATGACAGGTAAATAAGTAATATCTTGCTCATTGATATCACTCGCTTCATTTATATAGTTTTTAGCAAGCGCTAAACCTTCACTATCACTAATTAATGATTTTAGGTCGACATATTTATCACCGAATCTTTGTTTTAAATCAACAATACCATTATTAGTGAGAAGACCAAAACTTGCTCTCCCTGAGACAAGATAACTAACAAGCTTCATGAAAACTCCTTAAAAGCTATTTATACTAAATATAACTAATTCAAAATAGACAACCTTAGTATAAACTAAGGTTGCATTTTGAATTGTAAAATCTATACTAAGAAATTGCCGAGAATAAGTAATGACACAGAAACATTGATTGCACCACCGATACGAGTTGCAATTTGAGCAAATGGCATTAATTCCATACGTTCAGCTGCAGTTAAAATTGCCACATCACCGGTACCACCTTGACCACTTTGACAACATGAAATGACTGCTGCATCTACTGGGTACATACCAAGTAATTTGGAAACAAAGAAACCTGTGGAAACTAAGCTCACTACTGTACAAACAATAACAATTAAATTAGTAATTGTGAAAGCATCAACAATTCTTTCCCATGGCGTAATTGCCACACCTACTGCAAATAGAATAGGATACGTCACAGATGTCTGGAAAAACTTATAAACAACTTGTGAACCACTCAATACTTTTGGTGAAACACCTGATATTAATTTAACAAATACAGCTGCAAATAACATCCCCACTGGTGCAGGAAGACCAACTAATTTATGACCAATCATACCAACCATATAAAGAATAGCCGCTAATAATACTCCTGAGGCAAAAGTGGTAACATCCATTGCCATTTCTGTTTTAGCCCCTTTTTGGTTCATCATTTCGTCGTCTTTTGCAGCCGGTAGTAAACGACCATTACCAGTTAAATGCGGATACACTTTACCAATACGGTTAAGTACACCACCACAAATAATTCCAGTTAAACCACCTAACATAACGATAGGTAGAACCCGACCAAGTGCATCACCTTGCTCCATACCTAAAATTGAAGCGTAACCAATAGAAAGTGGAATAGCTCCTTCACCAACACCACCTGCCATAATAGGTAATACTAAGAAGAAGAATGTTTCAAAAGGTGTTAAACCAAGAATATAGCCGACTGTTACACCGACAACCATACCAACAATCTCACCACAAAGCATCGGAGCAAAGATTCTTAAAAAACCTTGAATAAGCGTGCGCTTATCCATGTTCATAATACTTCCCACGATAATACAACAGATATATAAATAAAGAATATGGGTATCTTTATAGAACTTAGTTGTTGCTTCAACGATAGGTTGAGGAAGGATACCATAATAAACTAATGCAGAAGGAATAAAGGTTGCACAAATTGCTGCTGCCCCCATTTTCCCAACGATTGGTAAACGTTTACCGATTTCACCACATAAGAAACCAAAAAAAGCACAGGTTACAACCATAACAACAATTTCACTCGGTAATTTCCCTGTTACTAATACTTCAGCAAAAATCATTAGCCCTGCAATGATAAATAATGGCAGTGGTATTACACCAATTTTGTAATTGTCCATTAATTTCCACCAGCCATATGGCCAAAAATTTTGCTTTTCACTAGTGTTGTTTTTCAAACCACTATCAATCATACGTCAAATTCTCCAAGATTTAAGATTAAGGATTAATTGGCGCGTATAGTGGCAAAAAAAATTAACAAATTCTGTGACTTATATCAAAGAAAATTTGTGGTTTTTATGGTCTTAAATGATTTATAAATTTCAATCCTATGTTAGACTTTCTGCATGTTTATTCAATAACCAATTGTTTTTATTGTACGATGAAAATGAAATGTTTTTCATTCACCACAAAGCTTTTTTTATCTTTATTACTATTAATGATCATTTCATTAACACTTTTACAAAGTTATATCTGGAGCTTAACAGAAACTGATCTTTATCGTAATTTAGGTCAAAAAGCGCAAGTTCAAGCTAAAGAATTAGCGGTTATTCCAAGCCTTATCCAATATGTTCAAAATAAAGATACTGATAAGATTGCTCAATTGGTCACTGATATCTATAAACAGAGTGATGCGAGTTTTATTGTAATTGGCGATAATCAAGCTCGTCGTCTTTTTCATACAGCCAATAGTCCATTATATGTACCGATGTTAGGAGGAGATAATCAAGAAGTATTGAGTGGCAATAGTATTATCACCATTCGAGAAGGTTCACTAGGGGCGTCATTGCGAGGGAAAGCTCCAATAATCAATGATGATAATCAAGTCATTGGTATTGTTTCCGTTGGGTACTTAGTTGATAACATTTCTCAATTACATAGAGAAAGGTTAATTCCTTTTATTATCTTTTGCGGGTTATTATTTTTAGCTTTATTTATTTTCTCATTATGTTTCACTAAGTTAATTAAAAAACAAATGTTTAATCTTGAACCTAAAAGTATAGCCTTATTAGTAAAGAGCCAAAAATCGATTATGGAAGCGATTTTTGAAGGCATCATTGCAATTGATACCCATTATAACATCACAAATATCAATCAGTCAGCCCGTAAAATGTTAAATATAACTAATAATAACAAAGAGTTAGTTAATCATAATATATCTGATATTATAAAAGCAACTGATTTTATTTATAACAGTAATAATCAGATGGAAGATTTGCATGATCATATCTGCCATTTTAATGATTGTTTAGTGATCGCTAATCGCGTGAGAGTCATTGTTGATGATAAAATTCAAGGGTGGGTGATTACATTTCGTAAATTCGATGAAGTGAATTTATTAAGTTCGCAATTAACCCAAATTACTCAATATGTAGATAATTTACGCGCTTTACGTCATGAACATTTGAACTGGATGGCAACGTTGTCTGGTTTAATTTACATGAAACGCTACCAAGAAGCGCAAGATTTTATTACGATACATTCGATAGATAATCAAAAATGTTTAGATTTTATTACTCAACATTTCAAAATTCCAGCCATCTGCGGTTTATTAATCGGAAAATTTTCTAAATCCCATGAATTAGGATTAAAACTAATCTTTGATCCTGCATGTCAATTATCTAGGTTACCATCAACAATCTCTGAAATAGAATTTATGTCGATTTTAGGGAACTTATTAGATAACGCTTTTAATGCTTGCCTAAAAAATCAACAAGGTGATAAATCAGTGCTGTTATATTTAAGTGATGCAACCGATGAAATCGTATTAGAAGTCAGTGATCAAGGATGTGGCATTGATGACAAACTTCGTGATTCGATGTTTCAACCTGGAGTTACCTCACAAAACCCCAAAGAACATGGTATTGGGCTACATCTTGTAGCAACTTTCACCCAAAAAGCAAATGGGTATATTACTTTTGATAATAATGAACCATATGGCACCATTTTCTCTGTTTTTATACCAAAATATTGAGAGTACAACATGAATAAAGCAAATGATAATATTATACAAGCACTTATCGTAGAAGATGAGCCAATATTAGCTGAATTAACGGCTGAATTTATTCAACGCGATCCGAAAGTTAAAGCATTAGCCATTGCATCTAACTTAACGGATGCAAAAATGATGGTTGAAAAACTGAAACCTAATCTGGTTATACTGGATAATTTTTTACCAGATGGTCAAGGTATCGAATTATTTGAATATATTATTAATAATCAACTAAATTGCTATGTCATTTTTATCACTGCGGCGAGTGACATTGAAACCTGTAGCAAGGCGATACGCTACGGGGCTTTTGACTATCTCATTAAACCGGTATCGTATCAACGATTAAAGCATTCGCTCGAACGTTTTCAATTGTTTTTATACCGACAAAGCATTCAACAACACCTTAACCAGCGTCGAATTGATGAATTATTCAATTTACAAACTAAAGACTTTGTCGATATGAATCGTCATTCTAAAGGTATTGAAGAAATTACCTTACAAAAAGTCAAAGATGTATTTACTCAAAGCGATGAACCACAAACAGTTGAGGATGTGGTTAGAAAAACGGGAATTAGTAAAACCACTGCCCGTAGATATTTAGAATACTGTGTACAAACAAAATTGTTAATTGTCGAGATAAATCACGGCAAAATTGGTCGTCCAGAAAGATTATATAAGCAACTTAATAAGTAAAAGTGGTTTCTGATTAATATTGGTATTGGGCAAGAAACCAAGTTATGGCAATTAGATCTGCCGAGCCTCCAGGGCTTAAATTGCGTGCAATTAACTGTTGATCAAATTCAATTAAATGATTATCGCCATTTTGATGAGTTATTCCGCCTAGTTTAACTAACTTTTGTGCAGTATTTTGCACAAAATGAAGTCCTTCAAGCCCGCCTCTTGATACTAAATTAGTGTCTTGGTTAAAGGCTAACAAATGTAACATTGCTTGTAATAGGCTGGTTTCCTCATCGAAACCAGCTAGTTGCATCTGATGATAAATAGGTAATGATATTTGTCTTACTGTGGCATAGCCAGATTCTGCTTCACCACGAGCTCCCGATAAACGATGTCGAATAAAAAGTTGTTCTCCCATGGTTTGAGCTGAATTAGATCGCGCTAACTCATTATCAACAATACCATGACAAAAAGTGGCCAAAGTATTGCAAATGACCTCGACATTTAAATGTTTTTGTTGCTGTTGTAAATAACCGATGACCCCAAGTAATAATCCAAAGGCAAAGATCCCACCTTTATGGGTATTGACACCGTTAGTCGCTTGATACATAGCCTGCTCGCAAGCTAACCCTATTGGTCGAATCCCCGTCAGAAAATTAGATTGATGTTGTGGCTTTAATCGGTAACCATAAAGGTAAAAATCATCAAACCATTGAGATATTGCTTTAATACTAGCAATAAAGGTATTGAAGTTCATGTCGCGATGCGAACCATTATTCATCATGTCTACTAATCCCGGTTTGGGTGATAAACAGACTTCCTTTAATAAGGCCTGTAAGGCTAATTGGCTAGGATAATGTTGAAAATTGCTAAGGTTTAGCTCATTAGCTAGTAATGCAACCTGTTTGGTAGAATAATTCATTTAAAACCTATTTAAACTGCCCGTCTAACCAAAGCGGATGACGTAAATCAAAAAATGCTTATAAAAATTATAATCGCTTAACTATACTGTGATCATAATTTAATACAATATTATTTTTTGATATAAGCATCAATTATAAAATAATCAACCATAAGAAATTAAAAATAACCTATTGATTTAATTAATAAAATTAACAGTAATGCTAAGATTTAACTTTTATAAACAACAAAATCATCCTAAAATAAATAATAAGATATTAATTTTATTGAAGATTTTATTATGTTAAACGTTTACGTATTACTTCTTTTAACATTTTGTTCCTTTTCAACCTATGCTAGCCATATTTCAGATTTATGGCTAAATATCAAGCAAACATTAACCGACACGTGGAAGAGTGATCAATATGAACTCTATATTCCAGCCAATACTTGGCATAATCGTGCCACTTATGATAAAGATAAAATCGATAGTTATAATGAACGACCTTGGGGGATTGGTGCTGGTGTTTATCGATTTGATAAAAATGGTGACTGGCATGCACTTTATATCATGGAATTTCAAGATTCACATAATGTCATTGAACCATTCGCTGGCTATGGCTATCAAACCTATTGGCGCCCAACCGAAAACCAAAAATTACGCTTTGGAATTGGCTATACCATTGGTATTACAGCACGACGGGATTATAACTGGATCCCTTTTCCTGCCCCACTACCATTAGCTTCAATAGAATATGATCGATTATCTATACAAAGTACTTATGTACCTGGAATTAAACACAATACGGGTAATATTTTATTTACTTGGTTACGTTGGCAATTATAAATATTAAGAATAATCACAATCTAAAATAAAAACCCACTGAAATTTCAGTGGGTTTTATTAAAATCAGGACTAAGTATAATTACTTACCTTGACCTTTAACTTCTTTTAAACCGTTGAATGGTGCTTTTTCACCAAGTGCTTCTTCAATACGGATTAATTGGTTATATTTAGCAATACGGTCAGAACGGCTCATAGAACCAGTTTTGATTTGACCTGCTGCTAAACCAACTGCTAAATCAGCAATGGTTGAATCTTCTGATTCACCACTACGATGTGAAATTACCGCAGTGTAACCAGCATCTTTCGCCATTTTCACTGCAGCGATAGATTCAGTTAAGGTACCAATTTGGTTAACTTTAACTAAGATAGAGTTAGCGATACCCTTTTCAATACCTTGTTTAAAAATTTTAGTATTTGTAACAAATAGATCATCACCAACTAATTGAATTTTGTGACCTAATGCTTTAGTTTGATATGCCCAACCTTCCCAATCGCTTTCATCTAAACCATCTTCAATTGATACGATAGGATATTGTTCAGTTAAACTTTCTAAATAATGGGTGAATTCTTGAGCAGTAAACTCTTTATTTCCTTCACCTTTTAATACATATTTACCGGTTTCTTTATTATAGAATTCAGAAGCAGCACAGTCCATCGCTAATGTGATATCTTTACCTAATACATAACCTGCTTTTTCTACCGCTTCTTTAATGCAAGCTAATGCATCAGCATTAGATGCTAAGTTAGGAGCAAAACCACCTTCATCACCTACTGCGGTATTCATACCTTTAGCATGTAATACTTTTGCTAGATTATGGAAAACTTCAGAACCGATACGAATTGCTTCACGTACTGTTTTAGCACCAACTGGCTGAATCATAAACTCTTGTAGATCAATATTGTTATCAGCATGTTCACCACCATTGATGATATTCATCATTGGAAGTGGCATAGAATATTGACCTGGAGTACCATTTAAATCAGCGATATGTGCAAATAGTGGTACACCTTTAGCTGCTGCAGCAGCTTTAGCATTAGCTAAAGATACAGATAAAATAGCATTAGCACCTAAGTTAGATTTAAAATCAGTACCGTCTAAATCTAGCATGATTTGGTCAACAGCGGCTTGATCTAATGCATCTTTACCGATTAATGCACTCGCAATCGGACCATTAACGTTAGCTACTGCTTTTAATACCCCTTTCCCTAAAAAGCGAGATTTATCGCCATCACGCAGTTCTAATGCTTCACGAGAACCTGTTGAAGCACCTGATGGAACAATAGCTAGTCCTACAAATCCACCTTCTAAGTGAACCTCAGCTTCTACAGTTGGATTCCCACGCGAATCAATCACTTCACGAGCATGAACTTTAACGATCTTTGCCATTTTTTTTTCCTCTTATGACATAATTAATAATAAAATTTTAACTCAAACTTTAATGCTGTTGATAATCCTTTGCAGCACGAATGAAACTACTAAATAGTGGATGGCCATCTCTTGGTGTAGATGTAAATTCCGGGTGGAACTGACAGGCCACAAACCATGGATGATCTGGATTTTCAATAATTTCAACTAATTTTCTATCAGTAGATAAACCTGTAACTTTTAAACCTGCTTTAACAATTTCAGGTAATAAACTATTGTTCACTTCATAACGATGACGATGACGTTCTATAATCGAATCTTTATTGTACATTTTGTGAATTAAAGAATTAGGTTCTAAGTGGCAAATTTGTGCGCCTAACCTCATAGTGCCACCAAGATCACTGTTTTCACTACGTTGCACCACTTCGCCGGATTCATCACTCCATTCAGTAATCAGCGCTACCACTGGGTTTTCACAGTCTTTTACAAATTCGGTCGAATTCGCATCTTTAATACCAGCAACATTACGTGCAAATTCGATTAAAGCAACTTGCAAACCTAAGCATATGCCTAAATAAGGAACTTTATTTTCACGAGCATATCGTGCAGCAAGGATTTTACCTTCCACACCACGATAGCCAAAACCACCTGGAATGAGAATACCATCCAGATCTTTAAGCATGTCGACCCCTTTTGATTCTAAATCTTCAGAATCGATATAACGAATATGGACAGAAATGCGATTTTTTAAACCACCATGTTTTAATGCTTCATTAACCGATTTATAGGCATCAGGTAACTCAGTATATTTTCCCACCATCCCGATGGTAACTTCACCAACAGGATTGGCTTCTTCGAAAATTACTTGATCCCATTCCGATAAATCGGCTTGCGCACAATCTAAATGGAATCGATTACAAACGTAACTATCTAACCCTTGGGATTTTAACAATGCTGGAATTTTATAAATAGAATCAACATCTTTTAATGAAATAACGGCTTTTTCCGGCACATTACAAAATAGCGCAATTTTCGCTCTTTCATTTGCTGGTACTGCTCTATCAGAACGGCAAATTAAGATATCGGGTTGAATACCAATAGATAACAACTCTTTAACTGAATGTTGCGTCGGTTTCGTTTTTACTTCACCTGATGAAGGTAAATAAGGTACTAATGTTAAGTGCATAAATAAAGTATGTTCACGCCCTACATCAACTGCAAGTTGACGGATCGCTTCCAAGAAAGGTAATGATTCAATATCACCGACTGTCCCGCCGATTTCTACAATCGCAACATCAAATCCGTTTGCCCCTTCGATAACTTTTTCTTTTATTGCATTAGTAATATGAGGAATCACCTGAATTGTCGCACCCAAATAATCACCACGACGTTCTTTACGCAATACATCAGAATAGATACGACCTGTTGTGAAATTATTTTTACGAGTCATTTTAGTACGAATAAAACGTTCGTAATGACCCAAATCTAAATCCGTTTCCGCGCCATCGTCTGTAACAAAAACTTCCCCATGTTGAATTGGGCTCATTGTACCAGGATCAACGTTAATATAGGGATCAAGTTTAAGCATGGTCACTTTTAAACCACGCGCTTCAAGAATAGCAGCTAGAGATGCTGCCGCAATGCCTTTACCAAGGGAAGAAACTACACCGCCCGTAACAAAGATATAATTTGTGACCATAAAAAATAGTACCTTTATTTTTAATAACAAGAATTAATAGTGCCGGTTTATTAAACGATATACATACGAAATTAACCAAGACATTATTATCAACAAGACGGGAGCGTAGTATAACAGAACCGATCTATAGCCACAATCAAATAATTTTATTTTTAAGTGCTCGTGTTAATAAAATTGTTTAGCCGAACGGATAACTTTAGCAAAGGTATGGGTGAGTAAATGAGGAATTGTTTGCATGCCTCGCTTTCTGACATCATCGCATATTGCAATCGCTAAATCCGGTTTAGAACTTTTGCGTATTGCTTTATGAACAATACGATTAACTGGCATATCAATATGCTCAGTAGTGTTAAAACCAATCTGTTTGTAAACATGACTAAATCCATGTTCAAATAGAAAATTTTCGATATCCCGTGCTGGCAATATTGTCAAAAACTGATGAATATCACTTCCTTCTGGGCATAGTGTGCGCACCGTATCGGCATATTTTTTGCCTGCCGCATCACCATCAGTGATCACATACCAATGAATACCCATTTTATTCGCATAACGGATTAACGGTTTTAGTCCACATTGAGCAAACTCAATCAATTGTATACCTTCAGTGTTGAGATGATAACCACTGAGTTCGGCAAGTTCTCTTAATAGCCAAACTTCCGTTTCACCTTCTACAAGTAACCAACAACGCGCAAACACTGCTGATGCCCGACGATATAGAATATGAAATAAAATTTTACGATTGTCATCACGACTTAATCCGTGTTCACCAGTATGCATAGCAATAATACCTGATGGTTTACGGATAAGATGATAAATATGGTTTAATGAAAATAATGACACTAAATCACTTGAATTAGTGGTAATAAACTTTTGCGCGGGAAAATTTTTTAGTAACCGAAATCCAACCGATAAAATAATCGGGTGTAATTGACTTTCTGGTTCCTCAAGGATCATTATTGGTGTAGCTTGTTGGTTTAATTGCTTCCCTTCTTGCGCCAGAAATAAAGATCCAAAAATGCCGAGTAACATTGTTCGGGTATAATGATCATCGAGATCATCAAGTATATTATTTAGCCGAGCTAAAGAATCCCAAGCTTGATTACTAGCTGGTGATTGGCAAAATTGCTTCTTGTAACGTAAGCGTGAAGGATCATAAGCTAAATAATATTCAAACAATGCTTTTGCTGCTGCTAAACTTTTGGTTAAATCATCAGCAGAAAACTGCTGAGCACGCTCTGATAATTGCATTGCTAATTGCTTAACATAATAATCAGAAAGTGGCTGATTGGTAACAGGTAAACAGCTATCATCAACTGGATTTTTTAATCGCATCACTGGATGAAGATTAATTAATTGTGTAATCAAATCTTGCTGATTAACATGAGTCATTACCTTACCATATTGATCTAATAATTCATGTTTGGTAACAATGGCATTTTCTACCTTAGTTGCTTCAATAAGATAAGTAATAGATTTATGCTTATCCATTGTTTGATAGGCAATAGCATTTAATGCTTGATAAGCTGGCGTATCTAATTCATGATCAGCCAATTCGGTAAAAATAAAACGTACAGTTGCAGTATTTGGCTGATAATGCTCATCATCGAAAAAATCACTTTCGGTAAACTGATAAAATAAATTATCCAATGATAATAACATTAAAGCACTAATTAAACTTGAACGCCCCCATTGATTTTCACCAATCATGACATTCGCATCTTTATTCAACGCTAAGGTCAACTGTTTTATACCTTTAAAACCATTTATATAAACTTCAGATAAATACATTAAAGTTGCCTTATTTTCAATATAATATAAGCCTATATCATAGCTAACTTAATGGAAATTGTACAAATACCTTTTAATATGTATTTAAGTGTATAACTACATGTAATTAAAACGAAACAATAATGTATTTAATCAAATACTGCGTAACGTAATACTGCATAATGAATTTTCAGCCATTACATAAAGATTAATTGCTTACCTGCCTCAGGATGCGTTGCTTCTTTACCAAACTGTTCCATAAAATAAGCAATATGATCAGCTTTATCTCCCAATAATCGGCCTCGAACCTTTTGCCATGTCAATAATACAATCGTCGCTTCAGGTTCACCAACAATCAACATTGGCTGATCATTATCGCTATTCCAAAAAAATTCTCCACCGTATAATTTATACGCCGTTAACAATAAATAGCAGCCATACTCTTGCGTAATCATTGTGACCTGTTCTTCAGATAATATTAAATTTTTTTCTGCTAATTCACTTAAAATCACTTCAATGACACTGATACTTTTTTCCGAGTAATCTAATTGATTGATACTCCAGGTGGGACTATTAAATACGGCATTTTGCGCCCATGCTTGAATTTCCTGATAAAGTTCATTATTTTCTAACGACATAAAATACCTCTTAAGTTATATTCTGCTTTTCTCGTTGCTTAATTTGTTGCCAAATCTGTTCCATCTCTTCAAGTGAAACATCACTTAATGATTGATGACGATTTTGTATATGCGCTTCAACCTGTTTAAAGCGCTGCGTGAATTTACCGATTGCTCGTTGTAATGTGAATTCCGAACGCAAACCTAAATGACGAGCTAGATTAACAGTTGCAAATAATAAATCACCAACTTCTTCCTCAATATTTTGCTGTATTGGTGGCGTGCGTTGTACTTCAGTGATAACTTCATCTAACTCCTCTTGCACCTTTTCAATTACTGGTGCTAAGTTATCCCAATCGAAACCCACCGCAGCACAGCGTTTTTGCACTTTTTCAGCTCGCATTAATGCTGGCATTGACGCCGGAATATCATCGAGAATTGAAAACTGTTGTTTATGATTACGTTCTTGCTGTTTCAATGTTTCCCAGGCAATTTTTTGTTTATTATCCGTAAAAATATGAGGGTGACGTTGAATTAATTTGTGACTGATTGCCTGACATACATCATTAAAATTAAATAAGTTTTGTTCATCAGCTAATTCAGAATAAAAGACTATTTGGAACAGTAAATCCCCTAACTCTTTTTTAAGTTCGGCATAATTTTTATGTTCAATCGCATCCAAAACCTCGTAAGTTTCCTCCAAAGTACAAGATTTGATCGAATCAAATGTCTGAATCCGATCCCATTCACATCCCGTCGCAGGGTCACGCAATTGCTTCATTATTGCAATTAATTTTTCAATGGATTGCACAATAGCCTCTCAAAAATGGCTGTTAAAAAGCTATTATACTGATAGCGACTAAAAATTCGAGATTAACCGAATTCTCGATCAACAAATATCATTATTTTGTAACATGATTAATGTTTAAAAGACAAATTTCTCACTAAATATAAAAATAATACTCCCTCAACAGTAACAACAATAAATTGTAATATATTGATTATTAATCAATAATTATATTAAATCTAATTTCACAACAGAAATACACGAACTCATGTTGTTTTTCACGAAGAAAAAATTATAGTATACTAATTAACTTAACTTATTGATATTGATATAAACTTATGCATAATTTACGAGAACTTACCCTAAGAGGCATGATCTTAGGAGCTTTTATTACAGTCATTTTTACTGCATCAAATATTTATTTGGGGCTGAAGGTGGGTTTAACCATCTCTTCTGCTATTCCGGCTGCGGTAATTTCAATGGCGGTATTACGCTTTTTCCCTGGTTCCTCGATTCTTGAAAATAATATGGTACAAACGCAAGCTTCTGCGGCAGGTACTCTATCATCCATGATTTTTATTTTACCGGCATTATTAATGGTCGGTTACTGGCAGAGCTTTCCTTTTTGGCTGACCTTTGCTATTTGTGCTTCTGGCGGTATGCTTGGCGTTTTATTTACAATCCCGTTACGACAAGTCATGGTAGTACAAAGTGATCTCCCTTTTCCGGAAGGTGTGGCTGCCGCAGAAATCTTAAAAGCCGGCAGTGATGTCGATAATCATCAAGTTGCTAAAGCGGATAATGAAGGTTTGAAAGATATAATATTTGGTGGAACCATTGCTGCTGGCGTTAGTTTATTAACCAACGGTTTTAAAGTGATTGCTGATGGTACAGCTTATTGGTTTAGTTACGGAAAATCAATTTTTCAAATCCCTCTTGGTTTTTCTTTAGCATTATTAAGTGCTGGCTATTTAGTTGGTATTATGTCAGGAATTGCTATTTTAATCGGTAATATCATTTCATGGTGTTTTGCCATTCCAATTTTAAGTTCCTTAACAGATTATCCAACTGATGCCTCATTAATGAATGTTGCAATGGATTTATGGTCAAAAGATCTGCGATTTATCGGTGCTGGTACCATTTCGATTGCTGCGATCTGGACGTTATTAACCTTAATCAAACCAGTATATCAAGGATTAAAAAGTTCGTTAACTTCACTAAAATCTGAAAAACACCATCAAAAAATCGAACGGACAGAACAAGATTTGTCGCCAAAAACGATTTTAATCATTATGGCTAGTATGTTGGTGATTTTGTTTTTTACCTTTTATTCCTTTATTGCTGATAGTGGATTATCAGCCGGTATTGCCTGGACATTAGTCATCAGCTCAGTGTTATTTGCTTTTTTTATGGGTTTTTTGATTGCCGCAGCTTGTGGTTATATGGCGGGGTTAGTTGGTTCTTCTGCTAGCCCAATTTCGGGAATTAGTATTATTGCGATTACCGTCATAGCTTTATTATTTCTTGGCTTAGGCGAAATCAATGGCATGTTAAATACCGTAGAAGGTTCACACTTTATTACCGCTTTAGCACTGTTCACTACTAGTGCAGTATTAGCTGTTGCCACCATATCTAATGATAATTTACAAGATTTAAAAACTGGATACCTCGTCAAAGCTACACCATGGCGCCAACAAATTGCATTGTTAATTGGTGTCGTCATTGGCGCAATTGTCATAGCCCCAGTGTTAGATATTCTCTACCATGCTTATGGATTCAGTGGCGCTACTCCACGAGCAAATATGGATCCAAAACAAATTTTAGCTGCCCCGCAAGCCACTCTAGTTGCTACCATCGCCAAAGGAATTTTTACTGATCAAATGGAATGGACCATGATCTTAATTGGCATTGCAATTGGTGCAGTGATTATTGTTATTGATTTATGCCTTGGATTAACTAAAAGTAAATTTCGCCTACCAGCACTTGCCGTTGGGATGGGAATTTATTTACCACCATTAATTATTACCCCTATTTTTATAGGCGCCTTAATTTCATGGTTTGTGCGTCGTCAAGCCAACAAAATCAGCCATAATCCACAACATGAACGCAAGGTTGAACAAAAAGGTGCGCTCATCGCCTCAGGATTAATTGTCGGTGAAACCCTAGTTGGCGTTATTTTAGCTATTGTGATTGTTATTAGTAGCTCAAGTGATAACGATAGTTCACCATTAGCTTTAACGCATTTTATGCAGGCTATTTTCGGTAATCATACGAGTGTGGTTGAACAATTTTTGGGATTAACGATCTTTATTGTGATATGCATCGCATTTATTCGTCGTGCTTTATCGGCAATAAAAAATCGAGTGATATAAGATTATTAATAAAGCAACTTTTCAGATCATTTTAGCTTAAGGTATTTTTATGGTCTTATAAAATCTAGTCAAACCATTAGTAATATTTACTTAAGGAAATTGTATATTTATTAATTTTTATATCAAAATAAGGCACTAAAATATAGTGCCTCAATTACTTCGCTCAAGTTTTTAAAGAAAACTTCAGATTCTGATGTTTCAACCAGATAAATAAAAACAAAAAACACATCATAAATTATGATGTATTTTACTGTTATTGCTATACGACAGTGAACAAAACATAAACTTTATGCATAAAGAGGCAAACTGCAATTTGGGAATTAAAAACCCTTTTTTGAAAGGGTTATAATTTATTGATTATATTATTATTTAAATTTATCTCAATAAACACATTAGTAATAGAATTTTTGGATACCTTGTAATTTAACTAACATGCACTGATTGCTTTCTAACTTTACCTGCTATTTTTTTCGTCCTTATTATAACGGCACAATATATTGCTTTCGATGCTTATGTAATTGGTAATTTTTTATACGAATACCTTTTGGATACGTCATTCTGCTGTGTCGATATGAGGTTAATTAACACTATATAACTAATTGATTTTATATATAGTAATTATTTTATATAATTAAAGTATATTAATACGTCAAGATAAAAATTTTGATATGGTTCTACGACTTACAAAGTATTGTCAACAGCGGAAGGTTAGCACGTTTGAACCAGACAATAGCGAAAAGTAATCACCTAGAGACCAATTTGCCCCCGCCGCTAACAAGGAACATTGAGAGCTTGCCTATTCTTGACTCGGCGACTAGTAAGATATTAAGTACTACACTTCAGCCATTAATGCCCATATAAACATCATCTTTTTTAAAAAAAGCTAACCAAGTAATGATCACATAATCCAATAATATTCATGACAAAAACATTCCCTTAAACTCATCTTCACTAACAATCAAAAAGTACAAACTTAACCAGAATCAGTATATAATATGCCAACTTTTACCAAGCAAATCTAAGGATAATAAAATGGGTCTTTTAAATGTGCCTGCAGGTAAATCTCTACCTGATGATATTTATGTAGTAATTGAAATTCCAGCTAATGCTGATCCAATCAAATATGAAGTTGATAAAGAAAGTGGTGCGGTTTTTGTTGATCGCTTTATGTCTACGGCTATGTTTTACCCTTGTAACTATGGTTACATTAACCATACTTTATCTCTTGACGGTGATCCAGTTGATGTACTTGTACCGACACCATATCCTTTACAACCAGGTTCAGTAATTCGTTGTCGCCCAGTTGGCGTATTAAAAATGACGGATGAAGCCGGTCAGGATGCAAAATTAATTGCCGTTCCACATACTAAACTTTCTAAAGAATATGATCATATCAAAGATGTTAATGATTTACCTGAATTATTAAAAGCACAGATTAAACATTTCTTTGAACATTACAAGGATCTTGAATCAGGAAAATGGGTTAAAGTAGATGGTTGGGATAATGCCGATGCCGCTCGTAAAGAAATTTTAGAATCATTCGAACGCGCGAAAAAATAATTAACTTGTTTAGATTTTATCACCTTGCTATTTAGCTAAATAGCAAGGCTTTTTATTTTAAACTCTTCTTAGACATTTATTAAGCTATTAAATAAAACATTTAGTAATTCAACCCAATATTACACAAAAAGTTAACAATTATGTGATAGATGCAACGTTATTAAATATAAATTAAGAGTAGAATACGACTATATAAGATAAATATAACGATAACATTTTCTTTTGAAATTAATGTTTGTTACCTTTTTTATTAGCAATAAGTAAATAAAAAGTAAAAACATCATAGAATAGGGATGAAAACTGTTCAGATTGAGTTACTGACACTATAATTTTTAATTATGAAATAATAATGGCATGACAGTTTTATTAGTAGAATAAAATCAATATCTAATGAAAAATCTAATCCTTAACGAAAAATATTATCGTTTCATTTTACAAATAAAATCAATAAATATTGGTTTAATAATAAAACATCATTAACAATTATTATAGTATTATTCAAATACGACATCACTATAATAAGCTCGCTTATAATGTTAAAACATACATTTATTTTGAGGACAGGCATATGAGTCAATTAGAAGAATTCAAAAAGTTTACTGTTGTTGTAGCCGATACTGGCGATATCGATTCAATCAAGCAATTTTCCCCGGAAGATGCCACAACTAACCCATCATTAGTGCTTAAAGCCGCACAATTACCACAATATAAGCATTTAATTGAATCAGCTATACAAACAGCAAAACAACTTGGAGGTTCAAAAGAAGAGCAATTGATTAATGCCAGTGATCAAGTCGCCGTCAATATTGGTGTCGAAATATTAAAATATGTACCAGGACGCATTTCCACGGAAGTCGATGCCAGACTCTCTTTTGACCGCCAAAAATGTATTGAAAAAGCACGTAAATTAATTCAGCTATATCAACAAAAAGGCATTGATAAATCGCGAATTTTAATTAAATTAGCCTCTACCTGGGAAGGTATTCGTGCTGCTGAAGAGCTTGAAAAAGAAGGGATCAATTGTAATCTAACGTTATTATTTTCGTTTGCCCAAGCACGCGCTTGTGCTGAAGCAAATGTCTTTTTAATCTCGCCATTTGTAGGACGTATTTATGATTGGTATCAAGCCAAACAACCTATTGCCAACTACAATGCCGATCAAGATCCCGGTGTCATTTCAGTACGTAACATTTACGATTACTACAAACAGCATGATTATAAAACCATTGTGATGGGAGCAAGTTTCCGTAAAGTGGAACAAATTTTAGCATTAGCTGGTTGTGACCGTTTAACGATTGCACCTAATTTACTAACGGAAATGCAAAATTCTACAGCACCAGTTGAGCGTAAATTGAATCCAAATCAACCACAAGCTAGTCGACCAGCGGCAATGACTGAAGCAGAATTTAGATGGCAACATAACCTTGATGCAATGGCGGTTGAAAAATTGGCTGAAGGTATTCGTGCTTTTGCCGTTGATCAAGGAAAACTGGAAGATATGCTAGCAAAATTACTGTAATCAATCTCATATGACATTGATTAATTTATAGATAATTCTATCCCTTATAAAATTGATATTGTTGGAGATAATAGAACATGAATACAACCACGTTATCTCATCGTGAGTTAGCTAATGCTATTCGCGCATTGAGTATGGATGGCGTACAAAAAGCCAAATCAGGACATCCCGGCGCCCCTATGGGTATGGCAGATATTGCTGAAGTTTTGTGGCGAGGTTTTCTGAAACATAATCCTGGTAATCCTAATTGGGTCGACCGTGACCGTTTTGTTTTATCCAATGGGCATGGTTCAATGTTGATCTATAGCTTATTGCATTTAAGCGGTTATGATTTAACAATTGATGATATTAAAAACTTCCGCCAATTACACTCCAAAACGCCAGGACACCCTGAATATGGTTATACTGTTGGTGTCGAAACAACAACTGGTCCACTGGGACAAGGTATTACTAATGCGGTCGGTATGGCGATAGCAGAAAAAACCTTAGCAGCACAATTTAATCAACCAGGGCATGAAATCGTAGACCACTTTACCTATACGTTTGTCGGTGATGGTTGTTTAATGGAAGGTATTTCTCACGAAGCGTGTTCACTGGCTGGTACTTTAAAATTAGGTAAACTTATCGCATTGTATGATGAAAATGGTATTTCTATTGATGGTCATATCGAAGGTTGGTTTGCTGATGATACAGCTAAGCGTTTTGAAGCCTATGGTTGGCATGTCGTCCGAGATATTGACGGCCATGATGCCAATGCAATTAAATTAGCAATTGAACAAGCACAAGCAGTCACTGATAAACCATCATTATTAATGTGTAAAACCGTGATTGGTTTTGGTTCTCCAAATAAAGCGGGTGGACACGATTGCCATGGTTCACCATTGGGTGACGCGGAAATTGAAGCAACACGTAAAAATCTAGGTTGGCAATATGCACCATTTGAAATCCCTGAACAATATTACGCGGCATGGGATGCAAAATCAAAAGGTCAAAAGTCAGAAGATGAATGGAATGCTCGTTTTGCATCTTATGAAAAAGTATATCCTGAACTAGCCAAAGAATTTAAACGTCGTACAGCTAATCAATTACCACAGAATTGGCAACAAGAAGCTAAAGCATTTGTCGAACATTTACAGGCTAATCCAGCAACTATTGCTACTCGTAAAGCTTCGCAAAATGCCATTGAAGCATTTGGCAAAATTTTACCAGACTTCTTAGGCGGTAGTGCCGACCTTGCTCCAAGTAACTTAACCATGTGGTCTGGTTCTAAAGAAATTTTAGCCCACCCTAATGGTAATTATATTCACTATGGTGTACGTGAATTTGGTATGTCTGCTATCATGAATGGTATTGCTTTACATGGTGGATTTGTGCCTTATGGTGCAACATTCTTAATGTTCATGGAGTACGCACGTAATGCTTTAAGAATGGCGGCATTAATGAAAATCCGTTCAATTTTTGTTTACACCCATGACTCAATTGGCTTAGGAGAAGATGGGCCAACCCACCAACCTGTTGAACAAACAGCAAGTTTACGTTTAACACCAAATATGAGTACATGGCGTCCTTGTGATCAGGTAGAATCAGCTATCGCATGGCAATATGCTATTGAACGACAAGATGGACCAACCGCATTGATTTTCTCCCGTCAAAATCTAAAACAACAAGATCGTAGCGCAGAACAACTCGCAAATGTCTATCGTGGCGGTTATATTCTGAAAGATTGTAACGGTACACCAGAGCTAATCTTGATCGCAACGGGTTCAGAAGTTGAACTTGCCGTTGAAGCTTATGAACAGTTAACTGAGCAAGGTAAAAACGTACGCGTTGTTTCTATGCCGGCAACGGATGTATTTGATAAACAAGATTCTGTTTATAAAGAAACAGTACTACCAAGCGCTGTCACCAAGCGTATTGCAATAGAAGCGGGCATTGCAGACTATTGGTATAAATATGTCGGTCTAACTGGAAAAGTGATTGGTATGACCACATTTGGGGAATCTGCACCGGCAGATCTACTCTTCAAGGAATTTGGTTTTACCGTTGATAATGTTTTAGCACAAGCTAAAACTTTGTTGAAGTAAATTTTAATTACAGATATTTCTGACTTCTTTGTAAAAAGAAAATATCCAAAATGTTCAGTCAATAGACTGAACATTTTTTTAGATTTTGTAAAAAATGAAGTCAGTAACCAAATCAATGAATTTACTGAGTCAATAAAGCCATTAGCTATGATGCGGTAAATATCAGAGTGATAATCTTGCAACAATCCAATAAATCTTACTCCCTCAAAGTGACAAATTCTATCTGATAAATGTAAACAAAGACGCTAAAATTAAACATGACAGCGAGTAAATGATCGCTTTATAAAAAATTGATACTAACATTTTGTTTCTGTATATCTTCTCATAACCATCAGTACAGTTATATCATGTTCAAATTATGCTATAAAATGTTGATGGCTTGTTATCATGATCCTCCTTATTTTAAGAGTATTAGCTTATCAGCTAACTCACCGTCATAGATGTTTACTCCATCTACAAAAAGAAATGATATGATCGAGACAACAAAAGGAAAAGGACTTATTCTGGTGATTAAATATTTAATATTCGAATGCACTATTAAGAAATATATAAACGTATTTCCAGTGATAAAAAAAGCCACTTTTCATAAGTGGCTTTCTTCTTGCGTTTTTTAAAATTAGCGACGTAAACCTAATTTTTGAATTAACTGATTATAACGTTCAACATCAGTACGTTTTAAGTAGTCAAGTAATTTACGACGGCTAGACACCATACGTAATAAACCACGACGACTATGGTGATCTTTTTTATGCTCAGAAAAGTGACCTTGTAAGTCATTAATACGAGCGGTTAAAAGAGCAACTTGTACTTCTGTAGAACCAGTATCGTTAGTTCCACGACCAAAATCAGCAACAATTTTTGCTTTATCTGCAGCAGTTAGAGACATAAAAAACCTCAATATTAGATTAATAAAAAAACAGAAGCCCCGATCTCTAATTCAGTGACTCCAACAAAATTCACAACAAATAAAAATACCTGCTCATGAATGGCTGCTAATTATACTTTGATTTAGTGAAATAGCAAGTTAAACGACCATGACTTTAATCAGCCAATCAATAAAACTGACTACGCTGGTCAAATTTCAATTTATTGATATCACCTTGTTTACATTTTATAGTTAACAATAATCGCTCGCTTACTGATTATCTAAATAACCTATCGCCTATTATTCATAACATTGCTAGAATAGTGGCAATTTTTTTACTCTAACCAGAAAGGAAATTCACCGTGTCACACAAAACTCCGCTAAGTTATAAAGATGCTGGTGTTGATATTGATGCCGGCAATGAATTAGTTAATCGTATTAAACCCGTTGTAAAAAAAACTGTTCGCCCAGAAGTAATGGGAGGTTTAGGTGGATTTGGGGCGTTGTGCGCAATTCCACAAAAGTATAAACAGCCTATTTTAGTTTCTGGTACAGATGGTGTCGGCACCAAATTACGCTTGGCTATGGACTTAAATCGCCATGATTCTATCGGGATCGATCTGGTTGCTATGTGTGTAAATGATTTAATTGTTCAGGGCGCTGAACCGCTATTCTTTTTAGATTATTATGCCACAGGCAAATTAGATGTTGAAGTTGCTACCACTGTGGTAACGGGGATCGCCGAAGGATGTCAACAAGCAGGATGTGCCTTAGTCGGCGGAGAAACGGCTGAAATGCCTGGTATGTATCATAAAAACGATTATGATATTGCCGGTTTTTGTGTCGGTGTAGTCGAAAAAGCTGACATCATTGATGGCACTAAGGTTCAAGATGGTGATGCTATCATTGCATTAGCATCTAGTGGACCACATTCCAATGGCTATTCTTTAGTGCGTAAAATTCTTGAAGTGAGTGGCGTTGATCCCAATACAGAACAGCTAACTAATAAACCACTTGCCGATCATCTATTAGCGCCAACCAAAATCTATGTCAAATCTGTACTGAATTTACTCACACAAATTGACGTTCATGCCATTGCACATATTACAGGCGGTGGATTTTGGGAAAATATCCCACGCATCCTGCCTAATAATACCCAAGCAGTGATTAACGCTAAGAGTTGGCAATGGCCTGCTATTTTTAAATGGTTACAACAAGCCGGTAATGTAGATACACATGAAATGTATCGTACTTTTAACTGTGGCGTAGGTTTAATCATTGTATTACCCGAATCATCAGTAAAACAAGCTTTGACAATACTTAATAACAGTGGCGAAACCGCCTGGTTATTAGGTCACATAACAGCATCCCAATCTGCAGAACGCGTGCTTATTGAATAACAAAATGGGTAAGGGGCAAATTCCTGCCCTTTATTTTTGGATAAAAAATGAAAAAAAAAATTGTGGTATTAGTGTCTGGTAACGGCTCAAATCTCCAAGCGATTATTGATGCGTGCCAATCAAATCAAATAAATGGTAAAGTGGTTGCAGTAATAAGTAATCAACCCAATGTTTATAGCTTAATTCGCGCTAAACAGGCAAATATTCCTAGTCATGTCATCAATCATAAGGCATTTATTTCACGTGAAGAATTTGATGATAAAGTACAACAACAAATTGACTGCTATCAGCCCGATTTGATTGTTCTCGCTGGTTATATGCGTATTCTAACAACAGATTTTGTTCAACATTATGCTGGTAAGATGTTAAATATTCATCCTTCATTATTACCGAAATATCCTGGATTACATACTCACCGCCGAGCCATCGAAGCAGGAGATAAAGAACATGGTACCACCGTTCACTTCGTTACCGAAGACTTAGATGGTGGACCAATAATTTTGCAAGCTAAAGTACCTATTTTTGATAATGATACAGAACAAGATGTTACTGAACGCGTTTTAACTCAGGAACATCGAATCTATCCATTAGTTGTCAAATGGTTTTGTGATAATCGCTTAAATATGCAAGATGGCAAAGCTTACTTAGACGGTAAACTTATCTCATCAGCCGGTTATGGTGAAGATTAATTTAAGCTAACTGCTTCGTTCTGATAACTAAATAATTTTATTATTGTATAAATTTAGTACTATAAAAATTAATGTTAGGTGCATATTCAAATATTTGGCAAAGAACAGTTGACCTTTTGTCAATTATTTGCCAATGTAATAAGTAAATCTAATCAGGGTTATTTGTTCCTAAATAATAAAAAGGGAGGTCAATCATGACTTTAAATATTACAAGTAAACAAATGGATATTACACCAGCGATCAGAAGTTATATTGAAGATAAAATGTCTAAACTCAATAAATGGCGAGCGCAACTGATTAATCCTCACTTCATATTATCTAAGGAACCTGATGGTTTCATGGTTGATGCCACTATCACTACCAAAGGATCTCCACTTGTAGCTTCGGCAAAACATGATGATATGTATACTGCTGTCAACGAATTAATTAGCAAACTTGAAAAACAGCTCAATAAACTGCAACATAAAGCAGAATCTCGACGTGCATCCGAAAGTATTAAAAACTACGTTCCTGAATAAAACATTTCTCATTGATATTTATAAGGCATCAAAAGATGCCTTAATATTATCTAACAGCATAAAAATGTTTACTTAGTAACTTTATTTTCAACAACTCAATTTATAAGCTATTGTTTACCGACAATATTTAACTATTTTATAAACTGTAACAAGATAATCTACATTAAATTTATAATGTTATTTTTTGAAAAGAAATGACAATGTTTTATATAGACTTTTTTCATTGAAAGATCGCCTGTAAATTAATAAAACAATATTTCAGAAGAAGATAGCCGCGATTTAAAATACTAATACAACAAAAGATACGCTATATATCAAACAATTAACATAGAACATTTTTAAAACAAAATGAGAAAGTTTTATTTTTTCTTTACAAAAATGATTGTTAGAATAGTCGGTTCAAAATCGAAACTATATTGAATAAAAATGTCATTAAAATCGCTTATTATCACTGGTTTATTCTGTTTTATTTCACCATTCACATATGCGAATGATCATAGCATTCCCCCTCTTTCACTGTATTGGACGATTCCTTTTATCGTAATCATATTTGCTATTGCCCTATTACCTATATTGATTAGCACTATATGGCATCGACATTACGGCAAAATCATTGGCGGTTGTAGCTTATTATTTATCATAGCTTATGGTTGGCAATTTGGTCTATTAGCGATAACTCATCTCATTTGCCATACTGTTCTAATCGAATATATCCCATTTATTATCCTATTAGCCGCATTATTTACCGTAGCTGGGGGAATTTTAATTGAAGGAAATTTTAATGGTAGCCCAAAACATAATATGCTGTTACTCGCCATTGGTACGTTTTTAGCATCTGTCATGGGAACTACTGGCGCGGCAATGTTAATGATTCGCCCTATCATAAGTGCCAATAAACAACGTCAATACCGAGTACATACCATCATCTTTTTTATTTTTTTGGTAGCAAATATTGGAGGAGGATTAACCCCATTGGGCGATCCTCCGTTATTTATCGGTTTTCTAAATGGTGTCGATTTTATTTGGACATTAAAGCACATGAGTTTACCAGTATTAATCAATACAGCATTATTACTTATTTTATTTTATAATATTGATGGTTATTATTACCGAAAAGACTGTCAACGATTGTTAAGTAAGCCAACGTTGTCATTAACCATCAAAGGAAAAACCAATTTTATTATCTTATTTGCCATCATTGTTACCATATTGGCTACAAGTGTATGGCAGTCAGATATATCAATCAACATATTAGGAACAACGCTCACATTACCCAATATAATTCGTGATATGATATTAGTCATTCTTACCTTATTATCACTCATGACCAGCAAATCCATTCGCGAGCAAAATCAATTTAATTGGCAACCCATCATTGAAGTGGCCAAATTGTTTATAGGTATATTTATCACCATTTCACCTGTGATTGCTATTTTAAAAATGGGCAAAGAAGGCAGTTTATCCAATATCATATCGTTAGTAACTAACGATTATGGTGAGCCAATAAATCTAATGTATTTTTGGTTGAGTGGCTTGCTATCTGGATTTTTGGATAATGCACCCACTTATTTAGTCTTTTTTAATCTTGCCTCTGGTTCGGCGAATTTTCTTATGCAAAGTTTACCAACAACTTTATTAGCAATATCAATGGGATCTGTTTTTATGGGAGCGCTTACCTATATTGGTAATGCACCTAATTTTATGGTGAAAAGTATTGCCGAACAATCTGGTTTTGATATGCCCAGCTTTTTTGGTTATATGCGTTGGTCAATTGGCCTATTAATGCCTATTTTTTTAATTGATAGCCTTCTGTTTTTTATTCTTTAACTAACTCATCGAGGGTTTTGATTAGCTGGAGTA
Organism: Frischella japonica; assembly: GCF_014489845.1. Taxonomy (GTDB): domain Bacteria; phylum Pseudomonadota; class Gammaproteobacteria; order Enterobacterales; family Orbaceae; genus Frischella; species Frischella japonica. The sequence continues at coordinate 175,625 of NZ_JABURY010000006.1, read as the reverse complement.
GGTTTAAAACCTCCTCCTCTTCTTTCAAACTTTCTTCAAAATAGGGATGTAAAGCAAAATTACGTGGAATATCACTGTTAGCATCGATAATGGCACGCATTCTGGGTAAGAATACCCATTGAAGCCATTCATTGGATTGCATCGTATCAATAGCAAAAGGTTGCTCACTTAAAAAAGCATTTGGCTCGGGAGGTAGCGCTTGCCATAACGCAATGCGTTGCATCTCTAACTCAATGTCATTGAGTAGCTGATTTAACTGTTGTTTAAAATTATCCATGTTCGTTCACACTATAAGGTTATCGTTTATCTAAATTAATCATAACTACACGATTATTTTAATAAATTATGGTAATGTTCCCAATCAAAATAAGGTCCTGGATCTGTTTTACGATTCGGTGCAATATCACTATGTCCAACTAAGGCTTTAATCGGATAATACTTTTTTAAACATTGGGTTATCATAGTCAATTGTTGATATTGAATGTCAGTAAATGCATCAAAATCACTTCCTTCTAATTCAATACCGATTGAATAATCATTACACTTTTCTTTGCCTTCAAAACATGATACCCCCGCGTGCCAAGCTCGTTTATCAAAAGAAACAAATTGCAAAACTTCGCCATTACGCCGAATAAATAAATGACTTGATACTTTTAATTGATAAATGGATTGAAAATATTCATGCTCATTGGGGCTAAGTTGGCCAGTAAATAACTGCTCAACATATGGCCCACCATACTGTTGAGGAGGCAAACTAATATTATGAATTACCAATAATGTAATCATTTCGCCAACTGGTCGCTCATCAAAAAATGGCGAAGCAATAAATTCGGCTCCGCTTAAACGACCATTTTGTATTTTGCTAAACATTTTAATCCTATTTTAGTATCAGCATTTTGTACTTCATGTCGCAAAATTATATCATGTGTTGGAATCTTGGTTAATGATTTGCTTTTTACCCACCATATTTTAGTTTCCTAAGTCAAATCAAATTCAAAAAAGAATATAGTTTTATCACTCAGATTAATTTGAAAATTTACCGAGACATTTATGTTCAAACACTCTTTACACTTAACTGCTCACCAATCAGGATTTACATTAATTGAATTAATGATCGCCATAGCAGTAATTGCGATTTTAACCGCCATCGGTTTACCGACTTATCAAGGCTATGTTCAAAAAGCAGCAATGACCGATATGTTACAGACCATGAGTCATTATAAATCTGCTGTTGAAATCTGTGCATTTGAACAAGGGAAACTCTCGGCTTGTCATAGTGGAAGTAATGGTATTGCCGATACTAAAACAACTAATTATGTTGCGTCCATAAAAGTTGCATCCGGTCTCATTACCATAATAGGACGTAATACTCTATCGGGTCTAACGGTGGTATTAACCCCCACAATTAATACGACAAATGGTGATATAAGTTGGTCAAAGAACTGTCAAACCAATCCTTTGAATAATGGGTTGACTCAAGCTTGTAACGACGTATTTAGGTTTTAATAATGAACAATTCTAAACAATATGCCGAATATGAAGTCATTGAATTGACTAACCAAATTATTCAAGATTCAGTAATGAAAAGAGCTTCAGATATTCATCTTGAACCTTATCAGAATGTTTACCGTATTCGAATACGCATTGATGGAATATTACAGCTCTTTAATACCTTACCGACTCAATTAGCTAAACAAATTACAGTGCGCATTAAAATTATGGCTAATCTAAATATCGCCGAACAACGTTTACCACAAGATGGGCTATTATGTTTAGGAAAACTAAATATGCGAATTTCGACGTTACCAGTGATTGATGGTGAGAAAATTGTATTACGCATTATGGATAGTGCTCAACATAGTTTATTAATTAACCAGATTGGTTTAACCGCTGAACAACAATTAGATTATCAAACTGTACTTGATAATCCTCAGGGATTAATTTTAGTCACCGGACCTACCGGTAGTGGCAAAACTGTCACCTTATATAGTGGATTGAATTATATTGACAGTTCACAACGTAATGTTTGTTGTGTTGAAGATCCAATCGAAATCCCATTAGAAGGGATTAATCAAACACAAATCAATCTAAAGGCAGGATTAGATTTTGCTCCGATCTTAAGAGCGTTATTAAGACAAGATCCAGATATTATTATGATTGGGGAAATACGTGACACAATTACTGCCGAAATCGCAATTCAAGCTTCACAAACTGGGCACTTAGTACTTTCAACACTCCACACTAATTCAAGTGCTGAAGCACTATTCCGGCTTAATCAAATGGGGATTAAAACATATCTCATCGCTTCGAGTTTAAAACTCATCATAGCACAACGCTTAATCAGGAAGTTATGCCCTAATTGTAAAGTTTTAGCCGAAAATACTTTGATTGTAGAAGAAAATGACCAGCCCAAACATTATTCTCATTACCTTGCTAAAGGTTGCCAATATTGCCTTGGTGGCTATTGTGGCCGCACGGGTATTTATGAATTTCTATTGATTACACCGGCGATTCGTTCCTTACTCCTGGCGCACAATCAATTCACGTTAGACCAAATACAGCAACTAATGCAGCAACAGCAAATTATCACGTTATCTACATCTGCATTAAATCTAGTCAAACAAGGCATTACTTCATTTGCAGAAGTTCAACGCGCAATGGGAGAAAATTATTAATCGGTGGTTATGTTTATGAAAAAACTCTATCTTTGGTACGACCTTCACGGCAAGCAGCACGTAATAGTAGCAAACTCAGGCATACAAGCCCGGCAATTATTGTTGGGCCAGCAAAAAATATTTTTTAAGTTGACAGCAAAAGGATATATCACCAAAAGAAGCTTTTCTTGTCAGCAATTGATTGTGATAACCAAACAGTTAGCAACCATGTTAAAAGCCGGGCTACCAATTATAGAAACGTTAACACTAATATCAAATGAACACCCCATTCTTCAATGGCAATGGTTACTTAATGAAATTAAACAACACCTAATAGAAGGTAAAACAATTACTCAAACCCTGCGTTTTTATCCGGATATTTTTCCAATAATTTATCAAGAAATTATTGCCACTGGAGAACTAACAGGACAATTAGAAAACTGTTTTGAGCGCCTGGCTGAACAATTAGAAAAGAGTCAACAACTCAATAGTAGAATAAAAAAAGCGTTACGCTACCCAATTTTTTTAGTTTTAATGACTATAACTGTCAGCCTGATTATGTTATTAGTTGTATTACCTAATTTTAAAGATATTTATCAAAATTTTGATGCTGAACTTCCCCCCTTTACCTTAACAATAATAGTGTTTTCTGACTTCTTGCGCGATCATGCCCTGTCTATTTTTGGCATTGGTTTGCTGTCTGGTATTATTTATCAAAAATACCTCAAACAACGTTATCAAAAAATAATTGAAAATCAATTATTTAAACTACCAATTATCGGCCAATTAATGACAACAGCCAACTTAACGCAGATCTTCGAAACTTTAACAGTTACTCAACAATCCGGTATTCCATTAGTCACTGGCATAATGACAGCCCAAAAAACGACTTACCATCATATATTTCAAGAGGTTCTAAATAATATCAAAATGACCATAGAACAAGGTAAATCCTTCAGTTTTGCTATTAATGAATCTATAATTTTTCCAAAACTCTGTTTTCAGCTTATCATGATTGGCGAACAATCAGGTACTCTTGATATTATGTTAGAACGACTAGCTAATTATTATCAACAACACAATGATCAACTAACTGACAGCTTAACAAGCAAAATTGAACCAGTTATGATTTCAATCATGGCACTAATTATCGGTAGCTTAGTCATAGCAATGTATTTACCAATTTTTCAATTAGGGAGCATTATCCATTAATGAGTACCATTGTTATCATCGTAACTGGCTGGTTGGGATTATGTTTGGGTAGTTTTACCCATTTAGTGGTAAGTCGTTATTCCCCAACCCAAACTAGTCACCAATTTTTTAATGCAATTATATTGCAACGTTCTCATTGTCCCAAATGCGAATCCCAATTAACATGGTTCTCACTTATCCCGGTTATCTCTTGGTTAATGCAACAAGGTAAATGCCATTCATGCGCTGCACCAATTGCGATTCATTATTTACTTGCTGAAATATTTTTTGCCATTATTTGCATGTTAATTGTCAGTTATTATGGCATTTGCCTGTGGTCAATAATATTAATTTTATTAAGTATTATTTTCACTATTTTAATCATTATTGATTACGTTTATTTGCTACTACCAGATAGTTTTAATTATTCAATCTTATTGTTAGGAATGATCTGTGCGGTTTTTGAACTCGGTCGTTTAAATTTAATGGAGGCATTATGTGGAAGTATATTTGGGTTACTTTTACTGGGGTTGCCATCCCTTTTTTATTATTTATTAACCAAACGTATCGGTTTAGGTAGTGGCGATATCAAATTGCTCGCCGCATTAGGCTCTTGGCTTGAATATCCTCAATTATCAATTTTGCTAATTATCGCCAGCTCATTGGGTCTGATTCATTTTTTTATTATTAAAAAATCTTGGATAAAATCGTTTAAGAAACACACCATTAATCAAATGACAGCTATTCCATTTGGTCCATATTTACTTATTGCAGGTTATGGATTATTAATTTGTTGAATTTATCATTATAAAATGAGCATTTTATTGAAATCACTATTTCGTTTTTTATCTAAATAGCTCACTTTTAATGGGATTATTTACGCTTTTTTGAGAATAAAAATCAGCTATAACCAATAATATTACAAACCTTTGCAGTTATAACTCGGTATGATAAGCTAATAACATGATCGAGAATTTAATTTAATTATTATGCCTTATATTGTTGCTTTAACCGGTGGAATAGCAAGTGGTAAAACAACTATTGCCAATCTTTTCGCGCAATTGGGAGTACCGATTATTGATGCCGATATGATTGCTAGACAAGTCGTTAAACCTGATACACCAGCTTATCAACATATTGTGGCCCATTTTGGTCAACATATCGTTTTACCATCCCGAGAATTAAACCGAGCCAAATTACGTAACATAATTTTTAATTGTCCAGAACAAAGGTTATGGTTAAATCAATATTTACACCCTATCATTCAATCTGAAACCCAACAACAAATAATGCAATTCCATACCCCATATGTCATTTGGGTTGTACCATTATTAATTGAAAATCAATGGCATAAATATGCTGATCGCATATTAATAATTGAAACATCGCAGCAAGTTCAATTAGAAAGACTACAAAAACGCGATAAAATTGATAAAAACTTAGCAAAAAATATGATATCATCGCAGATAACTAGTGAAGATAGACGTCGTTATGCCGATGATATTATTATCAATGATGATCAAACAGCTGACCTTTCTCAACAAGTTACACAATTACATAAACAATACCTTAAATTATCACAAAAAATTATTTAGCAATTAATTATATATACACATGGATAATGCAAAAACTATGGTGATTTTTGAACATCCACTCAATGAAAAAATGCGAATTTGGTTACGTCTCGAATTTTTAATTAAGCAACTGCTACATAATAAAAATTTTGAAGCCAACAATGCTTTGTTTTTCTTTCATTTATTAGACGAACTTTTGGAAATCATCGAGCGCAATGATATTCGGAGTGACTTACTCAAAAATATTGAAGAACAGAAACAGAAATTATCAATTTGGCTTGATGTACCAGGTGTAGATAAGCCTTTACTTGATGATCTATTAATTAAATTAAATACTTTTATACACGAACTGAATTTCAATCCTAAACTAGGTCAGGATTTAAAGGAAGATCGTTTCATATCTTCAATTCGTAAACGAATCACAATCCCTGGTGGATGCTGTAGTTTTGATTTACCTTTTTTTCACCTATGGTTACAACAACCACAAACGATTAGAGAAGAGCAAATCGATCAATGGTTACAAAGTTTGTCGACTTTATTTCAAACGATATCGCTATGTATGCAACTCATTCGTCAATCGAGTCACTTTGAACAGCTCTCTTGTACTAATCATTTTTATCAAAATAGTCAGGATGACATTAGCTTATTGAGAATTAAAGTCCCGTTAGATAAAAAACTATATCCACAAGTTTCTGGCAATAATAACCGGTATGCTATTCGTTTTTTACCATTGGAACCGATTATGAATAATAATGACCAAGAAATGTTGGTCGAGTTTGAATTAGCGTGTTGTTAAATTAAAGTAAAGGCAAGACTATGCTATACTAATTAAAATGTTATTAATGGCATAATAAATATGAAAGCAGAAAAAAACATTGTAAAATGTCCAACTTGTCAAAAATTGGTTGAATGGAGTAACGAGAATTCTTATCGACCTTTTTGTAGCAAACGTTGCCAATTAATTGATTTAGGCGAATGGGCCAATGAATCACATCGTATTGCTGCTGATGATCCCATTGAAGAAGATTTATGGAGCGAAGGCAATATGGCAACGTTCCAACATGACGATGAAATGTCATAATGAACAATAGGCAATTTTCAATCCACCCACTAGACAATATGACCAATTAGTAATCAGACATGTGACATTCTTGAATGAGTACATCAAACTTGATCAATGATGCACTACGTTGAAACGAATGAATAGACCTATGCAAAAGTAATGAGTATAACTAATGAAAATTTTGGCAATTGAAACCTCCTGTGACGAAACAGGTATTGCAATATATGATGACCAACAAGGTTTGCTGGCTAATCAACTTTATTCACAAATTGATCTGCATGCTGATTACGGTGGAGTTGTTCCAGAACTGGCCTCACGTGATCATATCCGTAAAACGGTCCCTTTAATCAAGGCAGCATTGCAGGAAGCAGGATTATCCTCACAGAACATCGATGCAGTTGCTTATACTGCCGGTCCGGGATTAATTGGTGCTTTACTTGTCGGAGCCTCTATTGGACGCTCTTTAGCCTATGCTTGGCAGGTACCAGCTATCGAAGTACACCATATGGAAGGACACCTATTAGCCCCTATGTTGGAAGAAAATCCACCGAAATTTCCGTTTGTTGCCTTACTTGTATCCGGTGGACATACTCAACTCATTAAAGTAACAGAAATTGGACACTACGAATTATTAGGGGAATCGATTGATGATGCTGCCGGTGAAGCTTTTGACAAAACGGCTAAATTATTAGGATTAGATTACCCTGGGGGAGCAAAATTATCTCGTTTAGCACGTTTCGGGGACCCAAATCGTTTCCGTTTCCCACGTCCTATGACCGATAGACCAGGACTCGACTTTAGCTTTTCTGGTCTAAAAACTTTTGCTGCGAATACTATTCATCAACATTTACCATTAAATGAGCAAACTAAAGCTGATATTGCTCGAGCTTTTGAAGACGCATTAGTTGACACTTTAGTAATCAAATCTAAACGAGCTTTAGAACAAACGGGATATAAACGTTTAGTTATTGCTGGTGGGGTTAGTGCTAACACCGTGTTACGCCAAAAGCTAGGTGAAATGATACATAAAATTCATGGGCAAATACATTATCCACGGGTAGAATTTTGTACCGATAATGGCGCAATGATAGCTTACGCAGGCATGGTGCGTTTAAAAGCTCAACAAGCTACTGATTTAGCTATAAATGTTAAACCACGATGGCCATTAAACGAATTGACCAACTGCTGAATAATATTGAAAAATATGTTACTCGTTAAAACAGGATATTTAATAACATATTTTTAAATTATACATATAAAACAGAAGCAAAGCGGCTACTCATTATCGATTTTATAAATATAATGATCTGCATAATCATTTGATGATAAGCTTTTTTCATTTTTAGTGGTTGGTAAAACGTAAACTAATTTTCCAATATTATGACTCAAATTAAATTACACTGACATCAATTCGTATCTGTTACGAATACTTACTGAACTTAAAATAATGGATAGGATCCCCTTATATCCCCTAACATAGCAAATGCGTAACTAAAATTTGATAAAGCAAAGCGTTAATTATTGTGGTTTAACCGATAAATATCCTCCATGCTAATGCCACTCAATTAATTAAAATTAAAGAATTTTGTCGTCGACGATGTATCATAAATTAAAAAAGCTATGACTAAAAGTCTTTGTCGATTAACAATTTTTTATTAATTTTCCTATAAAAATTTTTAGAGATAATCGATTTTCTCTGCAATAATTAACTGCTACATTAATTAAAGGTATTATAATTAAGAATGCAATAATATTAACATAATAAAATTTTGAGACTTTTTAATGAAAACTTATATACCCGGTAAAGATGCCGCCTTAGAAGATTCAATTACCCATTTCCAGCAACGCCTTGCTAATTTCGATTTAGAAGTTAACGAAACATCTTGGCTTAATCCTGTGCCCAATGTCTGGTCAGTACATATTCAAAATAAAAACTGCCCGCTATGTTTTGCTAACGGTAAAGGTGCTAGCAAAAAAGCAGCCTTAGCCTCAGCTTTAGGTGAATATTTTGAACGCTTGTCGACTAACTACTTTTTTTCTGATTTTTATTTAGGACAAAAAGTAGCAAATAGTGACTTCGTCCATTACCCTACAGAAAAATGGTTTGCCATTACTGATGATAATCGCTTACCAGAGGGAATACTTTCACCAGAATTATTATCATTCTATGATCCTGATCATGAATTATCAGCACGTGATCTGATTGATTTACAATCCAGTAATAATGCACGTGGTATATGTGCCTTACCTTTTATACACCAATCAAATCAAAAAACCGTGTATGTCCCCGTTAATTTGATTGCTAATTTATATGCTTCAAATGGTATGTCTGCTGGCAATAGCCAAAACGAGGCTCGGGTTCAAGCATTATCAGAAATTTTTGAACGTTATGTTAAAAACTCTATTATTACACAAGCTATAAGTTTGCCAACTATTCCTAATGACGTTTTAAACCGCTATCCTAATACCGTAAAATCGATAGCATCATTAGAACAAGAAGGCTTTCCTATTTTCTGTTTTGATGCATCATTAGGTGGACAGTTTCCAGTAATCTGCGTAGTTTTGTTCAATCCAGACAATGGTACCTGTTATGCTTCATTTGGCGCACATCCTGATTTTGGGGTTGCACTAGAAAGAACTGTTACTGAGTTATTACAAGGTCGGAGCTTAAAAGACTTAGATGTTTTTTCCCCGCCTTCATTTGATAATGATGATGTAGCTGATCTTAGCAATTTAGAAACCCATTTCATTGACTCAAGTGGATTAATTTCATGGGACTTATTCAGTCAACAAGCTGATTATGCGTTTGTCGATTGGGATTTTTCAGGTTCAACTGAACAAGAATTTCATAATCTTATGTCCATCATGAAGCAACAAGATATTGAAGTTTTGATTATGGATTATCAACATTTAGACGTATATGCTTGTCGTATTTTAGCCGTCGGTATGTCAGAAATTTACCCCCCTGAAGATTTGTTAATTGCTAACAATAACATGGCGATAGATTGGCGTAATACCATATTGTCATTACCAAATAGTGAACTAAACATTGATCAATATTTAGCCCTGATTAACCAACTTGACAATAATAGTTTCGATGATTCTGGCCGAATTCGTGAGTTACTAGGTCTGGCAACCGGTAGTGATAATGCTTGGTTTACTCTACGCGTTGGAGAATTAAAAGCCATGTTAGCCTTAGCAGGACAAGATTTAGAACAAGCAAAAGATTGGATCGATTGGACTATCGAAATGAATAGTTCGATTTTCAGTAAGGAACGTAACCATGCCTATCGTTGTTTGCAAACGCTAGTCGATTTTGCATTATCGCGCGATAAACAACAGTTTTCAGATTACCAAGCAGCATTTAATAAAATGTATGGTGAAACAACGGTTACGACCATGTGGCAATATGTCACTGCTGAAAAACGTTTCTTTGGGTTATTTGCAGTTGATAACAATCTTTCAGAATTTACTGCTCATCAACAATTATTATCGGTTTATACAAAATTAAAACAAACAATGAATTAATCAAATAACACCAAAAATCTGTGGGACAGTTGTCCTACAGAATGGCTAATGATTTAATTTAGCATCACATTTATCTCGCAATTTTAGAACAATATTAACAAATCTTTGATTATCATTTCTACAATGAACGAGATATCATGATATTTTCTTAAAAATATAACAACATAATATTTTTTAATCGTGACTACTTTAATCAGATAAAATCTGTAAAATGCTAGATAAATCATCTTAACAGACACCAATCCGTAGAATAATAACGAGGAAAGAATGAGCAATCAAAGTCAACAATGTGTTATTGCAAAATTTGGTGGCACCAGTGTTGCCGATTATCAGGCGATGAGTAACAGTGCAAATATCGTTTTGAATAATCCCAATGTTAAAGTCGTTGTTTTATCGGCGTCGGCAGGAATAACCAATTTATTAGTAGCCTTAGCTGAAGGACGTGAACCCGAAGTTCGTAAGCAGCACATCGCTAAAATCCAAAACATTCAATATAATATTTTAGAACAACTTCCTGAGAATCCACACCTTCGCGAAGAAATAGATCACGCTATTAATAGCATCGCCTCTTTATCCGAAGCCGCCAGTTTGGCCACTTCTCCCGCTCTTACCGATGAATTAGTCAGTTACGGTGAATTAATGTCTTCACGCTTATTTGTTGAAGTGTTAAAACAAAAAAATAAACAGGCTATCTGGTTTGATGTGCGTAAAGTAATGCGAACTGATAATAAATTTGGCAAAGCAGTGCCAAAGATTGAAGAAATTAAACAACTTTGCTGTGCTCATCTTAAATCGTTAAACACACAACATATCATCGTGACACAAGGTTTTATTGGCAGCGAAAGTTCAGGTAAAACGACTACATTAGGTCGTGGAGGCAGTGATTATACGGCAGCTTTGCTAGGCGAAGCATTAAATGCCACACAAATAGATATTTGGACTGATGTAGCAGGAATTTTTACCACCGATCCGCGTATCGCATCGAATGCTAAACGTATTGATGAAATTACCTTTGCAGAAGCTGCCGAAATGGCGACTTTTGGTGCTAAAGTACTTCATCCTGCAACACTAGTGCCAGCAGTTCGCAGCAATATACCTGTATTTGTTGGTTCAAGTAAAGCACCCGATGAAGGAGGAACGATTGTTTATAGCGCCAATAGTATTAAATCTGAATTACCACTATTTAGAGCTGTCGCGTTACGTCGTAAACAAACACTTTTAACCCTGCATAGCCTAAATATGCTACATGCCCAAGGTTTTTTGGCTAATGTATTTGCTATTTTAGCTAAACATAATATTTCTGTCGATTTAGTCACCACTTCTGAAGTTAGTATTGCATTAACGATTGATACTACTGGTACAAGTACCGATGGTTGTAGCTTACTCACTAAAGAATTACTTGATGAGCTGACCTCATTATGCAATGTTGAAGTGCAAGAAGATTTAGCCTTAGTTGCAATAATTGGAAATAATCTAACTACGATTAAAGGTATGGCTAAAAAAGTTTTTGATCCATTAGAACAATTTAGTATTCGACTATCCTGTTATGGTGCCAGTACACACAATATCTGCTTTTTAGTTAAGAGTAATGATGCCGACTCAATTGTAAATCTTCTACATCAATCTTTATTTGAATAATTGACTAATCGGTGGGTAACACAGCCCACCAATTCGAAGACCCTCTCAAATCATAAAGTGGCGTTTTTAACTAAATTAATTGTCACACCCTATCAGATAAAATAAATATAACTATTGGATTTTTATAAATATTTTTATAAAATGAATATAATTACTTTTTAAAGTTATTAAATATTGATTTTGACAAGCTCATTGCATTTCTGATTTATTGATCAATAACGAGTCTAAAAAAGATTTAACAATCAGTAATAATGTTAAAACCTAAATCAGTCTTGTTTTAAAGTAAAATTTAAAACAGTGTAGTAACTAAGATTTTCATCAATGTCATTAATAAAGGAAAGAATCATGGGTATTTTAAGCTGGATTATTTTAGGTCTTATTGCTGGTTGGTTAGCAAAATTTTTCATGCCAATTGGAAGCGTTGGTGTGGTTAAAACGATTTTATTAGGTATTGCTGGATCACTAATTGGGGGCTATATCAGTACTTTCCTTGGTTGGGGAAGCGTTTCAGGTTTTAATTTCCCAAGTTTAATCATTTCTGTATTAGGCGCAATTTTATTGATTTGGATTTATCGCCTTATCAAAAATTAAATTTATTGATTTTTAGCCCGACTTTTGTCGGGCCTTCCCCGATACATTTTTTATTTTCTCAGTAGTCGGCAAAATTTTCTTTTACCCTTTCTATTGGAGCCTACGACTAAGTTTGTTATATTGTTGAACATGTTAATAACATCCAACTGGAAATTTCATGTTAAAAATCTTCAACACGTTAACTCGCGAAAAAGAATTATTTCAACCGATTCATGCAAAAAAAGTTGGCATGTATGTTTGTGGGGTAACGATCTATGATTTATGTCATATTGGTCATGGCAGAACGTTTGTTGCATTCGATGTTATCACGCGCTATCTACGCTTTTTAGGTTATGACTTAACCTATGTACGCAATATTACTGATGTCGATGATAAAATAATCAAACGAGCGCTAGAAAATGGCGAAACCTGTGATCAACTTACCGAACGCATGCTACAAGAAATGTATGCTGATTTCGATGCTTTAAATATTCAGCGTCCTGATATTGAACCTCGGGCTACGCGGCATATTCCACAAATTATAAAACTAGTTGAAAAATTATTAGCCAATGACCATGCATACGTTGCCGATAATGGTGATGTGTTGTTTGCTGTCGATAGTGATCCGAATTACGGTATTCTATCCAGACAAAATTTAGAACAATTGCAAGCCGGGGCGCGAGTCGATATTGTCGATGTTAAACGTAACCCGATGGATTTTGTTTTATGGAAAATGTCTAAGCCAAATGAACCTAGCTGGGATTCACCTTGGGGTAAAGGTCGTCCAGGTTGGCACATTGAATGTTCTGCTATGAATTGCGATAAATTAGGTGAGCATTTTGACATTCATGGTGGTGGTTCTGATCTAATGTTTCCACATCATGAAAATGAAATTGCCCAATCCACTTGTGCACATCATGGTCAGTACGTTAATTATTGGATGCATTCAGGTATGGTCATGGTTGATCAAGAAAAAATGTCTAAGTCATTAGGTAATTTTTTCACGATTCGTGATGTTTTAAAACATTATGATCCTGAAACAGTACGCTATTTCTTACTATCGGGACATTATCGTAGTCAACTTAATTATAGTGAAGAAAACCTAAAACAAGCTCGCATTGCACTCGAACGATTATATACTGCTTTACGTGATACAGATAAATCATTGGTATATGTGCCGGCTAATAGCCATTATCTACAACGATTTTGCCTCGCTATGAATGATGATTTTAATACTCCTGAAGCTTTCTCGGTATTATTCGACCTTGCGAGAGAAATCAATAAAACCAAAGCTGATATTCAGCTTGAATTAGCTAATCAGTTAGCGGCTGAATTGCGTTATTTAGCACAGGTACTTGGACTGCTCGAACAAGATCCGCTACACTTTTTACAAAGTGATAACCAAGATAATTTGGATATTGCGAAAATTGAGGCATTAATTCAACAACGTAATGAAGCTCGCGCAGCAAAAGATTGGGCACTTGCCGATCAAGCTCGAGATGCATTAAACGCAATGAATATTGTGCTCGAAGACGGTGCAAACGGTACCACTTGGCGTAAAAAAAGCGTCTAGTGTTGCAATTTAATATTAATCGCTTAAATCAGTTTGTATCATAACTTACAAACTGATTTATTAGTTCATTAATGTATTTTTCAAAAATTCTTAAATAGAATTCGTTTTTTACTTAAATATTTATGACAGCTATAAATAAACATTAAAATCAGGGTAAAAACCAAATTTTCTTACTTTCTATTTACTTATTAAAAATCTTAACACCCTCTATACTTAATATTTTTAGTATTAAAGTCCCAGACAATAAAAATCGATGGTATATTTAGTTGAAAAAAACAATTTTATCTCATAATAAGTCATTACCGATAAATGATAACTTTTTTGCTGCTAATCACTGTACTTTGGATAATAACAAATACTCTTTATAATCTTTGGTATGTTTGAGTAATAAGAACAATATCGCTAAACTTTAGTGATTTTTTAAATCTAATTGTATTTTTTATTTGATAATGATTAATACGATTTTGGATATTTATGTAAATTGTTTTTTAGAAACTCGCAAACGATCTACAAGCTATCTAGTAAAAATAATGGCCCTGTTCATTGAAAGAGAAACATTGAAATAAATTATCCGCATGGCGCATAAGTCATCTTAATTAACAAATAGTACCTATTTTCACAAACCACAATCAATAATAATCACTGATGCACTATAACGATTAATTATTTATCAATATCTAATTAATTATCCGTCATAGCTTTACAGGATTTTCCTGTACTATAACTCAATGAATTTTATGGATTATCATAACATTAACCGACATAATTACACGCACTATTGAGGAATATTACAATCTAACTTGTTGCCACCAGAATCCGTTAATGGGAAGACTGTTTCTCCGCATAAATATTTAATAAAATCCAGTTGCTGAATAATCAAACAAGTTTGTAAATAGATTAAAATCGGAACTAAAATTTACAGAAATATAAAAAACATTACATCTAATCTGATTAGATTAATTTTTCTGTTGTTTATCAACTGAGGTTAAAATACCACGTAAAATATTTAACTCTTGCTGTTCTATACGAGCGCGGGTAAATAGTCGACGTAAACGCCCCATAATTTGCCCAGGATGATTAACATTAATAAAACCAGTATTAATTAATGTCTGTTGCAAATGTTGGTAAAAACGTTCTATGTCCATATCTTTTGGATAATCATTTGCTTCATTTATTTGTTGAGGTTGCTGATTAAATTGAATAATTGTGCGCCGAATCTCGTAACATAATACCTGCACTGACATGGCTAAATTTAATGAACTATATTCAGGGTTAGCCGGAATTGAAACATGATAATGACATTTTTGCAATTCTTCATTGGTTAAGCCAACTCGCTCCCGCCCAAAAACCAATGCAACTTTATGGCCTTGTTGCAGCTCTGCCACAATTTTCTCACCACATTGATAAGACTCTAGATGAGGCCATTGTAAATGACGTGAGCGTGCACTAGTCCCAATAACCATTTCGCATTCAGCAATAGCTTCTTCCATAGAATTAACAATTTGTGCATTTTTAATAATATCACTCGCACCGGCGGCTAATGAAATGGATTGCGAATCCGGTTTAATGATGGGATTAACTAAACACAATTGCGTTAAACCCATGGTTTTCATAGCTCGAGCAGCTGAGCCCATATTACCAGTATGTGAAGTTTCGATTAAAACGATTTTTATATTTGTCAATGAAAGCATTATCTGAAAATCCAAGAAAATTTATGTCGTATTTTAACATAAACTAGAAAAAGCCTAAAATACTGTTATACTATACGGCTAAATCGTCTCATTACCCCATTATTTTTGGGGAAAATATTTTGTTCTTTAACACCAATTGGAAATATCGTTATGCATCCGATGCTGAATATCGCTATTCGCGCTGCCCGTAAAGCGGGTAATGTAATTATAAAATCTTATGAAAATCCATCTTCTGTTAAGGTCGATGCGAAAGGTGAAAATGATTTTGTCACCAATGTTGATCGCGCGGCTGAATCATTAATTATTGAAACAATTAAAAAAGCTTACCCAGATCATACCATCATCAGTGAAGAAAGTGGGCTGATTAAAGGTCAAGATACTGATATTCAGTGGATTATCGATCCAATTGATGGCACCACCAACTTTATTAAAGGCATTCCTCATTGTGCAGTTTCCATTGCTGTTCGTATTAAAGGGCGAACGGAAGTTGGTGTCGTTTATAACCCGATGCTTAATGAGTTATTTACTGCCTCCAGAGGTCAGGGTGCGCAGCTAAATGGTTATCGTATTCGTACCAATCTGAGTGTAAAAGAGATACAAGGTAGTGTATTTGCCATTGCCTTCCCACATAAAATGAAACAATATAGTGAATACTATTTTAATGTTTTAGAAAAGATGTTTACCAAATGTAGCGATTTTCGGCGTAATGGCTCAGCTGCTTTAGATTTTTGCTATATTGCCAGTGGGCGGTTAGACGGATATTTCGAAATTGGATTAAAACCATGGGATATTGCGGCAGGTGAACTTATCTTAAGAGAAGCTGGCGGTATTATTACTGATTTTAATGGCGGTAATAATTATTTAGTTTCCGGCAATGTCGTTGCTGGTTCACCGAAAATTGTTAAAGAGTTTTTGTCATTAACGCAAAATGATTGGCCTGAGCGTTTAAAATGTTAATTGTATAATCCGATATTCGATTAATAACCGACAATTGTCGGTTATTTAATTAACTAATACTATCGCTTTTTTATAAAATAAATCCGCTTGAAAATAGCTAGAACAACATAATGATTTATTATTAAGTCATCGCCAACCAACTAATAATCAGTCTCATTTTACTATCATTATTTAACATGATGATTTTTTTAGCTAAACAAGATTAAATTGGTTGGTTATTTTTAACAAATTTTATACTTAACCTACGTAATCAGTAATCTCATCTGTTTCACCTGCTCCATTAGTGTTAAAGAAATGAAGCAAGCTGTTATCATAAGAACTTAAACTGAACAGAAATAAACAAAAAATAGTTTAGTCAAAATCAATTTAAGTGATGAAAATCAAAACTTCAATGTTTTCAACCAATTTGTTACATCTTCACCTAATGATTGATGACGCATAGCATATTCTACAAAGGTTTGTATATAGCCCAGTTTATTACCGCAATCATGGCTACGACCAATAATACAATAGGCATCAACACTATCTTGTTCGAGCAACATAGCTATTGCATCGGTTAATTGAATCTCATCGCCGGCACCTGGGGGAGTTTTTGCTAATAATGGCCAAATTTTTTCTGACAAAACATAACGTCCGACAATGGATTGATTAGAAGGCGCTTCTTTCTCCGATGGTTTTTCAACAACTCCATACATTTGTATGGTATTGCCAGCAGAAAGTTCTTCACCATGACAATCAATGATACCATAAGAAGATACCATCTCATGAGGTACCGGCTCTACCATTATTTGGCTATGTTTAGTTTGATGATAATTAGCAATCATCGCAGCTAAATTATCCTGCTTTAAATTACTGGTGTATTCATCAATGATGACATCCGGCAATACCACCGCAAAAGGTTCATTACCAACTAACGGATAAGCACATAAAATAGCGTGCCCTAGCCCTTTGGCAAGCCCTTGCCTCACACTGGAAAGCGTCACATTTTTTGGTAAAATTGATTGTACTTCCGATAATAATTGTCGCTTAACACGTGCTTCTAGCATTGCTTCTAATTCGAAACTGGTATCAAAATGGTTTTCAATAGAGTTCTTAGACGAATGTGTAACAAAAATAATTTCTGTAATACCTGCCGCAATACACTCATTCACTACATATTGAATTAACGGTTTATCCACAACTGGTAACATTTCTTTCGGAATTGCTTTTGTTGCAGGTAACATTCTAGTCCCTAATCCGGCAACCGGTATCACCGCTTTGGTAACCTTGCCTGTTACCGAAGATTGAAAATTGGTAAACATAAAAATCCTTATCCTATAAATAAAATTCAGTGTATAACGGATGGTATCAACTATCTTAGCATAAGCTTAACGCGTTGTTGCAACAAGGTGTCCTTAAATCATACATAAATGAAAAAACAGCCAAATCCAATCTATTCTTTATAAAATAATTATTAGCATTGATAATGCTATATAATTTGGTATCTAATAACAAATTATATCGGTAATTTATTAATCATAAATACCAAATAATACAGCAATTATGACGGAACCCAATCTTTATTTCATAAGATGTGATGTAATAACAAATTCCTAATACAGTTTAACTATCGTGTCAATTGATAGTATTTTACATTTAAGAGAATGATTCCCCACATTTATTGAAAGTAAAGTTAATATCCTGTTAACCATGCGTAGAAAAATAATCTAACTCAATTACGCTTAAGAGTAATTATTAATTTAGAGAAGAAATAATTTTCTTTAAATTTAACTTAATCATTTATAACAGTGATTCCTTGATCACTAATTAACTGTGGATCATAAAAATTATTTGATAGTGAATTGACAGAAATATAAACTATTTGGCAATTAGATAAAATTGCCTTATAAAAAATATAGTTTGAATTTCGATCTCTTCGGACTTTTTGTTCCGTTGTTAAATAAAGATCATTATCTACATCATCATCAAACAAAACAGACAGTGCATTAAATCGGTGTATCCAAATATGAGAATCAGGATATTCACGTTGAATAATCTCACCCGTTAACTTACCTCTCATGCCCTGATATGCTGATGAAAGGGTTGCACTAGCTCGACTCTGTGCAACATAAATGTGATTAAAGCCTTCAGTAAGCTTGTTTTGGGGTAATTGATTAAATTGGAATTCAATACCTGCTAATGTATTGTATTGACAATGTGGTAGCCTGTCAGGCTGAACTTTAAAATTTAAAGCATGACAACCTACTAAGCCAAAAAGGGAAAATAGTATTACGTACAACTTTTTCATTATGCATAAAATAAGGAAGTGCCAACTGATTTTAATTTAGCACAGTAACACTCCCTTTCATTAAAATAGCCTATTCACCTGATGCATTTGACAGTGCTTTACCACCCGATTGAATATCTTCACCGACCCCTTTTACTGTATGACAACCAGCAACAGCAAGAACGATTAAGAGACTTGATAACATCAATACTATTTTACGCATTAGATTTCTCCTTGACTTAAAAAACTTCAGCAAATGCTGAAGCGACATTAACGACATTACGATTATTTAGTCCGGCAACACACATACGACCACTGCCAACTAAATAAATAGCATAATCTGTTTTCAATTTTTCAACCTGATCTTTGGTTAATCCGGTATAACTAAACATCCCTTGTTGTTGTAATAAATAATCAAAATTACGATCAGGTACAATCTGTTTTAACGTGTCAACCATTGTGGTACGCATCTGTTTGATGCGATTACGCATTGTATTCACTTCTTCTATCCACAATGCTTTTAACGAAGGGTTATTTAAAACATGAGCAACAATTTGAGCTCCGGTATTGGCTGGACTGGAATAATTACAACGTACCGTTGCTTGTAATTGACCAAAAACATTTTTCGCAATGTTTTTATCATCACAAATTACTGACAGCCCTCCTACCCGTTCACCATATAATGAAAAAGTTTTCGAAAAAGAATTACTGATAAAACCGGATATTCCTGATGCAGCAAGCGTTTGGATAGCATAAACATCTTCATCAATTCCGCTGGCAAATCCTTGATAAGCAATATCCATAAAAGGAATTAAATCACGTTGTTTGAGTTGTTCGATCACTAAGTCCCACTGTAAATTTGTCAGGTCAGCGCCAGTTGGATTATGGCAACAAGGATGTAACAAAACAATACTTTTAGCGGGTAATTGACTTAAAGTCGTTAACATTGCATCAAAATTTACCCCACCTGTATCTCTATCAAAATAAGGATAATGATTAACTGTAAAACCGGCACCTTTAAAGATGGTAACATGATTTTCCCAAGTCGGGTCACTGACCCAAACTTGGGAATCTGGAAAGTAACGATACAGAAAATCTGCACCAATTTTTAGTGCCCCCGATCCCCCTAGCGTTTGAATTGTCACAACTCGACCCGACTTTACTATCGGGCTATCACTACCAAACAGCAAATTTTGAATTGCCTGACAATAACTTGCTAATCCACTCATTGGTAAATATAGCGTCGCGTTATCACGCGTTTGATACAAGGCATCAATTGCTGTTTTTACACAAGACAATTGTGGCACCTTACCATTTTCATCATAATAATAACCGATACTCAGATTAACTTTTTCATCCCTTTTATCCTGAATAAAATCATATACTAAAGATAAAATTGGATCGCCTGCATAGGGAGCGACTTTCTCAAACATAATAACTGCCTTCTTTTTCTTAGAGTGAGTTAATGAATATGTATCGATTATTACACTAAGTTTTTAACCAATCAATATAGATCATTTCTTTTTATTATGATTTTGTAATAACCGGTCGTGATAATTAACATATTGAATTTCAATAATTTATTATCATTAATCATTAGCTGCGGCAAGCTCAATCAGTTCTTTCAGTTTCTCTTTTGTACCTGCATAATTATTTGTACTATCTAATACTATTTGATATTTATTATTCACAATAATCGTCGGTACATATTGCAACTCATAAGATTTAGCTAAATCGAGCGCTTGAGAGACTTGCTGTTCAACATCATCAGATTGATAAAATTGTTCAAGCAAATGGCGATCTACATTTTCACTTTCAGCCCAATCTAATAATTCATTTTCATCTTCAAGATTTAATTTTTGCTCATGAATCGCTTTATAAATTAAAGGCATTATCCGTGTTTGCTCAGTCGGTGAAATCATACCTAAAGCATAGAAAAATTTGGCATAAGCAAACCATTTCCCTTTTCGCGGTATGGCAACACGTTTGAAGGTCACATTACTAGGTTGTTCAGCTAGCCATGACACAATTTCCGGTTCCAATTTGTAACAATAAGAACAACCGTAAGAAAAAAATTCTATCACTTCTATCTTACCCTGATTATTTTCATGGTTAGTTGGTTGATTTTTTATAAGAATATAGTCTTTATTTTCAGTCAAAGCAGCGGTTGCGTTACCGAAAACGAATAAAGAAAAACTAATTAGAACCACTCTCAAAAGAAATTTACTCATTATGGCGCCTCATCATTGATACATATTCAAAAATTAGTCATTAATATAATTTGTTATCTAACAAGATAAAATAATCGAAAAGCTTAACTGTTATGATTTGCCCATTATGGGTTCTTAACTGCGATTACTTCAATTTCAACTTTAGCATCCCTGGGAATACGCGCCACCTCAACACAAGAACGGGCGGGAAAAGATGCATTATTTTCTCTAAAAAATTGTTCGTAAACCGCATTTACGGCGGTAAAATCATTTAAATCAGCTAAAAATACCGTCGTCTTAATAATATTAGCGGGTTCGCAACCAGCCGCCAGTAGAATAGCTTTAATATTGGCTAAACTTTGGCGAGTCTGATCACTTATATCACTTGGCATACTACCGGTTTTTATGTCAATAGGAATTTGTCCTGAAACAAATAATAGTTGACCTAAATCAACCGCTTGAACATAAGGACCAATTGCAGCTGGAGCATTTTCTGTATTTATAATTTTTACCATTTTTATTTTCTCAATAGCTATTTAATTTAAATTATTTATCGTACTCTAAACAGTATATAAGTAAAAACCGTCAAATTGCAAAATTTTACTTAAAGACTGCTATATATTTGATATATTGCTTAAAATCAAAAGAATATTATCTATTTTAAGCTGAGTATTAAAAAATACACAGTCATACTTTATATAATTAGAATTTTAAATTGACTAAAGTTAATTTCGGATAGCATAAATAGATAATTAATCACCAAAATTAAAGCGTCATATTCATTTGTAATTCAAAAATTGCTGGATAATACGACAAACTTTTATCACAAAGAAAATCGGATAAAACTGGGTTTGATAATATTAATTTAACATGGATTGTCGTGCTGCATATTACATATGCAGCAGCTATTTAAAAAGACGGTTTTATCTAATATTTATCATTTGATTAAGGCTGATAAGTTTGATTTTCAACAAAAAAGCATGAGATTTTATGCTGATCATAATCAATTAATTGTGGTTGTTGTTGTGTACATTGCTCAAATGCTAATCGGCAGCGCGCATTGAAGGCACACCCTTTTGGTGGATTTAATGGGCTAGGTAACTCACCTGTCAGTTTGATACGTTCTCGTCTTAAATCAGGATTTAAACGCGGCGTAGCTGACAATAAAGCTTGAGTATAGGGATGTTGCGGGTTATCGTAGACGGTATTTTTACTGCCTTGTTCAACACATCGTCCTAGATACATTACCATAACATCATCGGCAATATGCTCAACGACGGAAAGATCATGTGAAATAAACACATAAGATAAACCAAGCTCATCTTGTAAATCCATCATTAAATTTAACACTTGAGCGCGAACCGAAACATCTAACGCAGATACTGGCTCATCAGCGACGACTATTTCAGGATCAAGCATTAAACCTCGAGCAATAGCAATGCGTTGTCGTTGTCCACCGGAAAACATATGCGGATAACGATCATAAAATTCTTCTTTTAATCCAACTTTGCTCATCATCGCCAAAACTTTGGCTTTGCGATCACTCTTTGATAATTCGGTGTTAATTAATAATGGCTCTTCTAAAATTGTGCCAATTTTTTTTCGTGGATTCAATGAAGCATAGGGATTTTGAAAAACAATTTGGATCTTTTGACGACGTAATTTATCGGTTTTAGGATCAGCTTCTAATAAGCTTTGTCCTTTGAAAAAGAGCTCACCCGATGTCGGTCGTTCGATCATCGTCAACATTCTGGCTAACGATGATTTACCACAACCAGACTCACCAACAACCGCTAATGTTTTGCCTTTTTCAAGGCTAAAGGATACCCCATCAACCGCTTTAACTTGTTTGGTCTGCTTTTTTAATAAACCACTTTTAACTGGATAATATTGTTTAAGATTTTTAGCTTCTAATAGCACAGGATTATCGGTATTGTTATTCATAACTTGGATTCCCCTCTGGCGATAAGGGATAATGACATTTCACTTGTCGATTTTCGCTTCGCGCATGTAATATTGGTTCAACGGTTTTACACTGCTTATCAGCATAAGGACACCGAGGATTTAATAAACAGCCATGTGGTCTATCATATTTGCCGGGTACCACACCTGATAAAGACGCAAGACGTTGCTTATCTTGGGTAAATTCCGGCAATGAGTTAAGTAATGCCTGAGTATATGGATGTAATGGTGATTTAAAAATCACTTCGGCATCACCAATTTCGACGATTTGCCCTGCATACATGACTATAATTTTATGGGCAGCTTCAGCAACTAACGCAAGATCATGGGTGATTAATACCAACGCCATATTATCTTTTTTCTGCAGATCTAATAATAGCTCGATAATTTGCCCTTGGATGGTCACATCTAATGCAGTAGTTGGTTCATCGGCTATCAATAATTTTGGATTACAAGCAATCGCTATCGCTATCATCACACGTTGACTCATACCACCAGAAAGTTGATGTGGATACACATTTAACCGATTAGCTGGATCAGGAATACCAACACAGTTTAATAATTTAATAGCTCGTTCACGACGTTGCTTTTTACTGCCACCATGGTGAATTTTAATTGCTTCCATAATTTGATAACCCACAGTAAAACAGGGGTTTAAACTGGTCATTGGATCCTGAAAAATCATGGCGACATCAGCACCGACTATTCTACGTCGTGCTTTTTCAGAAATGGTTTTCAGATCATGCCCATCAAAATGTAACGCATTGGCAGTTACCTTACCTGGGAAATCAATGAGTCCCATAATTGCTAATGAACTAACCGATTTACCCGACCCAGATTCACCAACAATCCCGACTACCTGACCTTGTTCAACTTGATAGCTAATACGATCTACCGCTTTAAATTCACCAAATTGAACAGCTAATTCTTTAACTTCTAATAACGCCATATTACATCCCCTTACTGTTTCAACTTTGGATCCAGTGCATCACGCAAACCATCACCCATTAAATTAAATGCAAGTACTGTCATTAAAATGACCAGTCCTGGGAATGTCACAACCCACCATGCAGATTGTACAAATTGTAAAACATCTGAGAGCATCGTTCCCCATTCTGGTGTTGGTGGCTGAGCGCCCATACCTAGAAAACCAAGTGCTGCCATATCTAATATGGCATTGGAAAAACCTAATGATGCTTGCACAATTAAAGGGGACAAGCAATTGGGTAAGATATTAATAAACATTTGTCTAAATGCACCTGCACCAGCCACTTTTGATGCAATGACATAATCCTTATTTAATTCGGTTATCATTGCGGCACGGGTTAAACGAACATAGTGAGGTAGTGCAATAAATGCCAAAGCTATTGCTGCATTGATAATAGATGGACCGAGTATGGCAACCATAACCAATGCCAATATTAAACTTGGCAAAGCTAACATGATGTCGACAATCCGCATAATGAGGTTGTCAACAATCCCACCAACATAACCGGCGATTAAACCAAGGGTAATACCTAAAATTAGCGATAAAATAACAACTAAGCAACCAATTAATAATGATAACCGAGCGCCATAAATTAAACGCGATAAAATATCTCTACCAACATCATCGGTACCAAGAATAAACTGCCAACTTCCTCCTTCCATCCAAACAGGTGGGGCAAGTAAATAATCTCTGAATTGTTCAGCCGGCAAATGCGGAGCCACAAAATCGGCAAAAATTGCTAAAAAAACGACAATAATGATGTAGATTAAACCAACAACTGCACCTTTATTTTTCTTAAAATAACACCAAAATTCTTGTAATGGTGTCATTGGTAGTGGTGCACTATTTTCCATATCTTGCTCAATAACATTTTCTGATAAAATTTTACTATTCATGGGCAAAAGACTCTTATTTTTTATGACGTATTCGTGGATTAATAATGCCATATAACATATCGATCACCAGATTGACCAAAATGATTAGCGTTGCAACAATCAATACCCCACTCTGTACGACAGGGTAATCTCTACGCTGTAATGAATCGATCAGCCAGCGCCCAATTCCCGGCCATGAAAAAACAGTTTCAGTTAATATTGCACCGGCAAGCATTGATCCGACTTGTAAACCAATTATTGTCACAACTGGAATCATCGCATTACGTAATGCATGCACCATAATAATTCGCCAACGACTAACCCCTTTAGCTCGAGCAGTTCGAATATAATCTTCATTTAATACTTCAAGCATTGCTGAACGCGTCATACGAACAATGACAGCCAAAGGAATGGTACCTAATACGATGGATGGTAAAATTAGGTGTTGCACTGCATCAATAAAATCACCTTCTTCACCCCAAAATAAGGTATCAATCAGCATAAAACCGGTTAAAGGATTACTATCATCTAAAAATAGCATATCACTCACCCGACCTGAAACAGGGGTTAGATTTAAATGGACTGACACTAACATAACTAGCATCATCCCCCACCAAAAGATTGGCATAGAATAACCGGTTAATGACAAACTAATTGCGGTATGATCAAATATCGAACCGCGCTTAACGGCAGCAAGTACACCAATAGGAATACCAAAAAATACCGCAAACACCATAGCAGACATACCCAATTCAAAGGTTGCTTTGAAACGTGGTACAAATTCTTCCCAAACCGGAATTTGGCTTTTAAAAGAAACACCTAAATCACCATGAAAAATGCCGATTAAGTAATTAAAATATTGTTGATATAAGGGCTTATCAAGACCAAGTTGTGCCATTAATTCAGCGTGCCTTTCCGGCGATAAACCACGCTCTCCAGCCATAATTAGGACAGGATCACCGGGAATTAAATGCACAAAAACGAAGGTTAAGATCGTAACACCTAAAAATGTCGGTATTAATACACCAAATCGTTTTAAAAGGAATTGGAACATATTATATTGCTCTTTGCTTATATTAAGAATGAATATTATTTTTATTAAATTTATATAGTAAGATAATATTTACGCGAAAGATTAAAGGTAATTTATTCAATATTTATATTAAATAATGGGCGGGATTGTTTTACGAATATCATCCTAACGTTAACAGCTTTACAAGCAGCTAACATTTACTTCAACCATTCTTATTACGTTTGTACTATTATAAAAATAAGGCATTAAAGTATAGTGAATTCTAATTATTTGTCTATACCAATCAACCATAAATTGTCTTATGTTCATATATGCGTAGCTTATACTTATCTTGTGTTAATATAAGGCACACTATTGGATCATAAGTAATGATTTTGTTTAAAAAGGTGATAACTAAATATTTATTGATTAAAATCAAAGCCATCAATAAATTAAAGAAGGATAAAAATAAAGTTCTGCCGATAAAAACAGAACTTTATGTAGGTTTATATGAACACACTTATTTTTCAATGCTAACTTGGTTAAAATTATGTAACGCTAACGGATCCATAATGTAACCTTTAACTTCTTTGCGCACCGGCATATACACTCTTGAGTGAGCAATCAAGAAGGCTGGAGCTTGTTCATGCATAATCACTTGTGCTTGTTTATAAAGTTCAACACGCTTTTCATGATTGGATTCAACACGCGCTTGTTGTAATAGATCATCGAAAGGTTTATAGCACCAATGAGAATAGTTAGAGCCGGCTTTAACCGCATCACAACTCATCATTACTGAGAAGAAATTATCTGGATCACCATTATCGCCGGACCAACCCATTAATACCGCATCATGTTCACCCCTTCGAACTCGAGTAAGGTATTCTCCCCATTCGTAGCTAATTATATTAGCCGTTACGCCGATTTTGGCCCAATCAGCTTGGATCATCTCGGCCATACGGCGAGCATTTGGATTATACGGACGTTGTACTGGCATCGCCCATAAATTAATGGTAAACCCGTTTTCTTGTCCAGCTTCTTTTAATAGCTGTTTTGCTTGCTCTGGATCATAAGGATCTTCTTTAACTTCATTATTATAACTCCACATGGTTGGTGGAATAAAATTTTTCGCTGGCTCAGCTGCACCTTGGAATATTGCATCAATAATAGCTTGTTTGTTGATTGCTAAGTTTAGTGCCTGCCGAACTTTTAATTCACCTAATGGCGCTTTATCCATATTATAAGATAGAAAACCAATATTTAATCCGGCCATTTCATCAACAACGATATTTTTATCTTGCTTCATACGTTCGATATCTGCCAAATTTGGATATGGCATTGCATGACATTCACCTTTTTGTACTTTGGCATAACGCATTGCAGCATCGGGGGTAATTGAAAACACTAAACGATCGAGCTTGGCTTTTTCGCCAAAGTAATCCGAATTTGCTTTGTATAAAATACGAGAATCTTTTTCGTATTGTATAAACGTAAATGGTCCTGTACCGATTGGATTGAGATCAAATTTTTCTGGCGTACCCGCTTTCATCATTTTATCGGCATATTCTGCTGACATAACAGAAGCAAATGACATTGCCATATCGGCTAAAAACGGGGCTTCTGGATGTGCAAGATGGAAAATCACCGTATAATCATCAACCTTTTCAATATTAGTGATAAGCGAATCCATTCCCATACTGGTGAAATATTCATATTGGCCGCCTGATATATTATGATAAGGATGATTGGCATCCTTTTGACGCATAAAACTAAAAATAACATCATCAGCATTAAGATTACGAGTTGGTTTGAAGTTTTTACTACTATGCCATTTAATATCGTCACGTAAATGGAATGTGTAAGCAGTACCATCTTCATTAACATCCCAAGACTTAGCAATAGATGGCATGATTTCAGTAGTACCTAATTTAAATTCGACCAAACGATTAAAAACAGGCACCGCACCCGCATCCATTGAAACGCCACTGGTTACAACTTGTGGATTAAAATTTTCGGGTGAAGCTTCAGTGCAATAGACTAACGTCCCTGCTGCATAAAGATTACTAGTGGCGACCATCGCAAACAAACCGGCCCCTAGCATAAGTTTACGTTTAAAACTTCTAAGACTATCCATTGCATTTCCTCTTTATATTCTTAACATTCAAACTGAAAATAATTTTAAAACATCTATGACATTTGCTATCAAGTTAATTATTTTTTACTATTGAGTTTTAACAACTTTTAAGATATTGCCGTCAAAATCTACAACTGTTACGTATTCTCCGATATTAAAATTTTGTTCACTTTTTGCCATCCATGTACTATCATTGACTTTTATTCTACCATGTCCATTTATGATTGCTTCAACTACAACTGTTTTTAACCCAATTAAATCACGTTGAGGTTGATTTAAGACTCCTCTTTCAGACTTATCTTTACCATTACGTTTCAACCATAAGTACCACACATAAGCCGTTAGCAACGTAAAAATCGCAAATAAAATCCATAACATTGACCAAGAAAACGGTACGATCCAAGCAAGGCTCCCCACTATAAAAGCAGAAATACCACTCCATAAAGAATAACCTCCGGTACCGAGTAATTCAATAATTAACAATACTCCCCCCAGAGCAATGAATACCCAAGATGGATTGCTATACAACGCGGTTAGAAATTCATTCATAATCTGTATCCTCATTTAATAGTATTAATTATTTTTTAGTGCTATTTATTAACTCAGCAATTCCACCAAGGTATCCCATAAATTACGTTGAGGTTGATTTGAGACACCTCTTTTAGACTTATCTTTACGTTTCAACCATAAGTACCACACATAATCCGTTAGCAACGTAAAAATCGCAAATAAAATCCATAACATTGACCAAGAAAACGGTACGATCCAAGCAAGGCTCCCCACTATAAAAGCAGAAATACCACTCCATAAAGAATAACCACCGGTACCGAGTAATTCAATAATTAACAATACTCCCCCCAGAGCAATGAATACCCAAGATGGATTGCTATACAACGCGGTTAGAAATTCAGCCATGATCTGTATCCTCATTTGGTTGTATTAATTATTTTTTACTGCTATTTATTAACTCAGCAATACCACCAATGCTTCCCATTAAATTAGCTGCATCAAGCGGCATCATAATCACTTTACTGTTTTCAGATGAACCTATTTTTTGTAGGGCATCGGTATATTTTTGTGCAACAAAGTAATTAATCGCATTGATATTACCTGCTGCAATTGCTTGAGATACCATTTGAGTAGCTTTTGCTTCAGCCTCTGCCGCACGTTCACGAGCTTCCGCTTGTAAAAAGGCAGCTTGTCTTTCCCCTTCAGCTTTTAGAATCTCAGATTGCTTTTCACCTTCAGAACGTAAAATAGCCGCTTGACGAATCCCCTCTGCTTCTAAGACTTCAGCTCGTTTATTACGCTCAGCTTTCATTTGGGCATTCATCGCTGCAATCAATTCTGATGGTGGACGGACATCACGAATTTCAATACGGGTAATTTTAACACCCCAAGGACTGGTTGCTTCATCAACAATCCCTAATAAACGCGTATTGATATGATCACGTTGTGACAACATTTCATCCAATTCCATTGCCCCTAATACTGTACGAATATTGGTCATCATCAAATTAATAACCGCTCTTTCAAGTTGATTGACTTGATAAGCTGCTCTTGCAGCATCCTGAACCTGAATAAAGCAAACTGCGTCGATTTGCACATTAGCATTATCTTTAGATATGACTTCTTGGGATGGAATATCTAATACCTGTTCCATCATATTAATTTTCCGCCCGACACCATCCATGAAAGGAATAATAACATTTAAACCAGGTTCTAATGTGTGGGTATATTTACCAAAGCGTTCAATGGTATATTGAAAACCTTGGGGAACAATCGTGATCCCTTTATAAACAGTAACTAAGGCTAATAAAACTAATACACTTATGGCAATATAAAATGTAGACATTTTGGATTTCTCTCTTTCGTATTAATATGATTGATGTTGATATGCTCTAATAATATAATTGGCAATTATTTTATTATTTCATTTTTTCTATTTACTATAATTCAAATGTTACACCTGTCAAATATTTCATTATACGTTCTTTGAACTCCGACCAAGGATATAAACCCTGTCCATTTGTTTGTAAACCATTAAGTTCAAGTGTAATATGCCTGGCCGGATGATTTAAACTCAATTCACTCGCCAAGTGCAATTGTTCAATGGTTTGATAGAAATATTCGGCTTTAAAGTATGATTGCTGATCTTGTAGATTACGCCAACGCTGTAATACTAATTTACCACCAATCGGTGTCTCTTCGATTTGTTCCGGTAATTGATAATCTTTGAATCCCAATGCTCCCATAATAGACGCAATATTACAATCATGCCCTACTAGCAGTACTAATGGATGTTGTTTTTGTTGCATCATTTGATTAATAAACGTGATAAGTGGTTTGGCAATATGATTAGCTAATATTGGTGATTTAAATAATAAATTAATATACTGATTTTTTATATTAGCAAGCATCGCTCGGTGTTGAAACGAATTTATCATCCCCCAAGCATTATCTTGATGCTTAAAGCCGGAATAGTATTGTAGAGTTAATGCATCGACCACAGCTGTTCCAAACGCCAATGCTCCTCTAATTTTTGGTTCTTCATTGATAATTAAATCAAAAGTCGTAGGTAACTTAGTAAATTCACATTGGTATTTTTGGTAGCATTTTGAATGACGATAATCCAAAATTTCCGCTAATAACTCATAAGCGGGGGTTAGCTTTTTATCTAACTGTTCGATCAAGTCACTTGAACCAGTATAATGCTTTAGATCATGGATAACTTGTTGCTTAAATAGTGATGATGCATTACGAACACAAGGATTAAATATCGGATCCATACGTTCAATCGGATATTTGTGATGAATTGTGATATCGCAACCAGGAAAAGCGCCTAACGTAAAATACTGTGCTGTAGCGACTGTACGCTGTAAGCTATTGGCATAGACAAAAACTTTATCAGGTGAAATATCAAATTTCTGTTGTAGCAACCATTTCCTAAAATATGCGCCAAAGAAACTTTCTAGGGTACCACCTCGTGTTGTCAGATAACCAGGCTTACAATCCCACTGTGGCCATGATTTAGGTGTGACGGTTTGCAAAAAGCGTAACGTTTCGGGTAACGCCGTTCTTATTCCGTGTCGGCTTATAATAATAATTTGCTCTAACTGATATTGCTCCATCGTCTGTTAACCTATGTATATTCTGTGTAAAACCAAGATACTCATAAATTCAGATCAAATTAATCTGATAATAATGGCTTACCAAAATAGGGCTTTTTTTGTCGGCTATACATTAAATATAACCAGCCTTTGATCGCTGCTCATCTTAATGATTAATATGCATTAAGGTTTAGTTTTATCTAAAATAAGTTTTGTGCTTATTTGTAAATTTAGATCACCGCCAAGGTTAGGATAATGTATTTTCATCTGCTTTATAATTTCATTAAATGAATGATAGTTTTTTAAAACATCATCATAAGTTTGAATATATTGATGAGTAAATTCGATTGCTTCATTTGCAATAGGATCAGCGCCTAAAAAATGTCCTGGTATGGTGATTCTAGGAGCTAATTTTTTCATATCAAGCACGATACTATCCCATTGCTTGCGTTGTTCTGAAGTTGGCGCATCAGCTGTCCAAATAAACATATTATTCGATAACAAAGAGCCACCAATGATCATTTTTTGCTGAGGCATCCAAAGATAAGTTCGTTGCGGATCCTTCCCTTTAATTTGGAATTCTTCTTTACCAAAATAGAATGAATTACCAACTATTGCAGTTGGTATAACAATACGACTTGGCGCTTGCTCACCAATAAATTTTTGCCAATATTTTAATTTTTCCCGGCCAGTATTTTTGATCACCTCAACGGTTGCTGGCGTAGCAATGACTTGAGCACTTGGATAAGCCTTAAGAATGGTTTCTAAACCAAAATAAAAATCAGGATCACTGTGACTAATATAAATCAGCGTCAACGGTTTACCACTTTTTTTGATTTCATCAACCATTTTTTGCGCATCTTTTTTAGTTAATTGTGTGTCAATTAACATTGCTTGATCTTGAGTGTATAAAATAGTGGACGTTACAGGAAAAACTGCATCAGCACCTGCGTTATGTACGGCTCCCGATATAACTTTGTGAGATTTGGCTACCACACAAGTCATTAATGCAATCATTAACCAAAATGCGATCAAACTGCGTTTCAAGAAAAACATATTTTCTCCTACTAATAGATAATCTAATGCAATAGCACCAGATTTAATCGTTTTGATTTTTTCTTATTTCAAGATTTTATGATTTATTAATCTTAATATAATTTTTATAAAACTTTTTGCTTACTTTAACATAACCGGAATAAAATATGCGACATAAATTATATTATTTAATGCGCTTGAACTGTAAATCCCAAACACCATGACCTAAATTTAAACCACGCTTTTCAAACTTTGTCATTGGGCGATAATCTGGCCTTGGTATATATCCGTTATTTAGCGACACGTTTTGGAAACCAAAAGCAGAATTTAATACTTCTAACATATGCTCCGCATAATGTTGCCAATCGGTGGCCAAATGTAATATCCCATCCATTTTTAATTTTTTGCGCAACAACTGTACAAATTCAGGTTGAATAATTCTGCGTTTATTATGTTTTGCTTTATGCCATGGGTCAGGGAAAAAAATCTGAACTTTACTAAGCGATGCATCGGCAACCATATTTTCCAGTACTTCTACCGCATCATGACACATTAACCGAATATTATTTAATTGATGTTGTTCAATCGCCATTAAGCACGCCCCAACACCTGGACGATGAACTTCAATACCTAAAAAATTCTCGTTCTTATTCTTATCAGCCATTTCAATCAATGAAGCACCCATCCCAAAACCAATCTCTAAAACAATTGGTTGTTGATGAGCATATAATTGATTGAAATCTATTTGATGTTGATCATTATAATCAATACCACAACTGGACCACAATTTTTCTAAAGCTTGTTCTTGCCCTTTAGTTAATCGACCTTGTCTTAATACAAAACTACGAATTTGGCGACGTGGCCGACCATCTGCCAAAATTTCGGATGTCATGATATTGGAATTATCATTTATAAAGGATTTTTGATTCATATTACTATCTTTAAACACAATAATTTAATAATATAGTTTAGCTGAAGTTCATCACTGTCGCTAGTTCATAATCTAATTAATCTAAGAGAATTATGATTGAATTTAATCTGATTTTACAATTGTTACAGCAGATGTGTGTTTATTTAGTTATTGCTTATCTACTCAGTAAAACACCTATATTTATACCTATCATGCAAGTCACCGTCAGTCTGCCCCATAAATTAATCTGCTATGTTATTTTTTCTTTTTTTTGCATAATGGGAACTTATTTCAGTTTTCGAATTGAAGATACACTTGCCAATACTCGAGCAATTGGTGCGATATTAGGTGGTATACTTGGCGGTCCTTATGTCGGTTTACTAGTTGGTGTTACAGGTGGTTTGCACCGTTATAGTTTAGGCGGAATTACCGCCGAAATTTGTATGACTTCTACAATATTAACTGGATTTATTAGCGGGATAGTTCACTATATTTTGTTAAAAAAAGGAAGGGTAGATCTAATATACAACCCCTTTATCATCGCAATTTTAGCTATGCTATCTGAGTCGTTAGAAATGATCATGATTCTGGTATTTTCTAAACCCTATGACGTTGTTTCACATGCGGTTCATAGCATTGCCGCCCCCATGATTGTTGCTAACAGCATTGGTTCTGCTATGTTTATGCAAATTTTATTAGATAGAAAAATTATCTTTGATAAATATACTTCGACTTTTTCAGCTAAAGCCTTAAGTATTGCTGCACGTACTGAAGGACTATTGCGTGATAAATTCAATCAAGAAAACAGTACTAAAGTTGCACATATCATTTATCAAGAACTTGGCGTTGGTGCCGTTTCAATAACCGATCGCGAAAAAATACTAGCATTTATTGGTATCGGTAGTGATCATCACCTACCAGGTACCCCAATAACCTCAAAAGCTACATTAGAATCGATTGAAGATAACGAGGTGAAATATCTCGATGGTTTACATGAACTTTATCAATGTTCGATTAATAAACAATGTCGCTTAGGATCCGCACTGGTCATTCCTTTAAGAGGTGAAAAAAAAGAGGTTGTTGGTACCATAAAAATCTATGAAGCAAAAAACACATTGTTTAGTTCGATTAATCGGACTCTAGGTGAAGGGATAGCGAGTTTATTATCTGCACAAATTCTCACTGGTCAAAACGAAAGTTATCAACAATTACTTTCTCAAACACGAATTAAGTTGCTTCATGCACAAGTCAATCCGCATTTTTTATTTAACTCGCTTAATACATTACTTGCTGTTATTCGCCGTGATCAAGAACAAGCTTCAAAATTAGTCCAGCATCTCTCAACTTTTTTTAGAAAAAATTTAAAACGCCCAGAAGAAATCGTGACGTTAAAAGATGAACTTGATCACATAACAGCTTATCTAGAAATTGAAAAAATGCGGTTTATTGACAAACTTGATATTCAAATCCATGTACCAAAATTATTAGAACAAGCCTATCTTCCCGCATTCTCTTTACAACCAATTGTAGAAAACGCTATCAAACATGGAATATCACAAATGATTGGTTTAGGTACTATTACCATTCGTGCTCACAAATATCAACAAATCTTAGTTCTGGAAGTTGAAGATAATGCGGGTAATTATCGCAAAGAACATAAAAGTAATAACGGGCTAGGTATGACCCTAGTGCATGAAAGAATACAAATACGTTATGGTAAACAATATGGTTTAACGATCCAATGTGAGTCAGATATCTATACAAAAGCAATCTTAAAATTGCCATTAGACAAGGAGCATAGAAATGCTAAATATCATAATTGTTGATGATGAACCGCTGGCACGTGAGAATTTACGTTGTTTACTTAAGGAATTTACAGAAATTAATATTACTGCCGAATGTAGCAATGCTTTTGAAGCTATTAAAGCTATACATAATCAATCACCTGATGTGGTATTTCTAGATATTCAAATGCCTAAAATTAGTGGTATCGAAATGCTAAGTATGATTTCACCATTACACATGCCATATATTGTCTTTCTAACAGCATATGAAGAATATGCTATTAAAGCATTTGAAGAACAAGCATTTGATTATTTACTTAAACCAATCGATCCCCTTCGCCTTAATAAGACGATTCAACGACTATTAATCATTAATGAAAAACAAAATCTAGAACAACTAAAAACTGATAAATATTTAAAATATATCCCGTGTATGGGGCATAATCGGATTTATTTAATTGATCCTAATGATATTTATTATGCTAATTGCCGAACCAGCGGTGTTTATGTTTTTAACCATGATAATGTAGAGTATTATACAGAACTCACCTTAAAAACATTAGAGGAAAAAACGCAGTTAATCTATTGTCATCGCCAATATTTAATTAATATACAAAAACTAAAAGAAATTCGTTTTTCCCATACCAGTCACACAGATATTATACTCAATAATGATATTTCAGTACCTGCTAGTCGCCGATATTTAAAACTATTAAAGGAACAGTTAGGATTAGTTTGATTAATCAAATTATTATTTATAAAGATAACTAAACAAATTAGCCAATAATTGTGAAAACTAAAAAAAACAATTTAATTCATTACAAAGAGTATTAACTATTTTATCTTAATAAATAAAAGCCCCGATAAACGCAACAAAAATGACACAAAATTTCGATAAGATATTTCAATTTGGGACAATAAACAATACAATTAACAGATCATTTTTTTAGACGGTTGTATGACAAATACAAAGAATATCGTTAACAGGACCTTAGCAGACTATGTCAAATAATATGAAAGAAAATCATTTTACTGAACAATATTGCCCAGAACTAGTTGAAGCGCATGTGCAACAACACTGGCAAGATAATAACACATTTCATGTCACTGAAGATCCAAGCAAAGAAAAATATTATTGCTTATCTATGTTACCTTATCCGTCTGGGCGACTGCATTTAGGTCATGTTCGTAATTATACCATCGGCGATACTATTTCACGTTATCAACGCATGCAGGGTAAAAATGTATTACAACCTATTGGTTGGGATGCTTTCGGCTTACCTGCAGAAGGCGCAGCGGTTAAAAATAATACTGCGCCAGCTAAATGGACCTATGAAAATATTGCTTATATGAAAAAGCAATTAAAACTACTTGGTTTTGGTTATGACTGGGACAGAGAAGTGACCACCTGCAAACCAGAATATTATAAATGGGAACAGTGGTTTTTTACAAAACTTTATGAGAAAGGGTTGGTGTATAAAAAAACCTCAGCAGTCAACTGGTGCCCGACTGATCAAACTGTATTAGCTAATGAGCAGGTGGTTGAAGGTTGTTGTTGGCGGTGTAATACGCCAGTTGAACGTAAAGAGATTCCACAATGGTTTATCAAAATCACTGCCTATGCCGATGAACTATTAAAAGACTTAGATAGTTTAGAAAGTTGGCCTGAGCAAGTTAAAACCATGCAGAAAAATTGGATTGGCCGTTCGGAAGGAGTTGAAATTGACTTTAACGTTGAAAATTACAACGAAAAATTAACAGTCTATACTACCCGCCCAGATACCTTTATGGGAGTGAGTTTTGTTTCGGTCGCGGCTGAGCATCCTTTAGCGCAATTAGCCAGTAAAGATAATGCCGAAATTACCGCCTTTATTGCTGAGTGTAAAAACACCAAAACCGCAGAAGCTGATATGGCAACGATGGAGAAAAAAGGTATTGCTACAGGTTTTTACGCCATCCATCCATTAACGAATGAAAAAGTTCCGGTTTGGATCGCCAACTTTGTATTAATGGAATATGGAACCGGTGCAGTTATGGCTGTACCGGGGCATGATGCGCGCGATCATGAGTTTGCTTGTAAATATCATTTACCAATTAAAGCTGTCATCCTAGATCAACAAGGTCATGCACCAGATGTGAGTCAACAACCTTATACAGAATACGGTAATTTATTTAATTCTGGGGAATTTGATGGACTTAACTTTGAACAAGCCTTCAATGCCATTGCCGATAAATTAATTGCTAAAGGTGTTGGTGAACGTAAAGTCAATTATCGTTTACGCGATTGGGGGGTCTCTCGTCAGCGTTATTGGGGTGCGCCAATCCCGATGGTCACATTAGCTGATGGCTCAACAATCCCGACCCCGGAAGATCAATTACCAGTCATTTTACCAGAAAATGTTGAAATGGATGGCATAACTAGTCCTATTAAAGCCGATCCGAATTGGGCAAAAACAACCGTTAATGGCGAAACAGCACTACGCGAAACCGATACCTTTGATACTTTTATGGAATCATCATGGTATTACGCACGTTATACCTGCCCACACTATAACAGTGGTATGTTAGATGAAAAAGCGGCCAATTATTGGTTACCGGTGGATCAATATGTTGGTGGAATTGAACATGCTATCATGCATCTACTTTATTTCCGCTTCTTCCACAAATTAATGCGTGATTTTGGCATGGTCAACTCTGATGAACCGGCTAAACGATTACTTTGCCAAGGTATGGTATTAGCCGATGCGTTCTATTACACCACCGAAATAGGTGAACGTATTTGGATTTCCCCAACCGAAGTCACCGTTGAGCGAGATGAAAAGGGGCGAATTGCCAAAGCGTTTGATAAGACCGGACGTGAGCTAATTCATGCTGGCATGACCAAAATGTCGAAATCAAAAAATAATGGTATCGACCCACAAGAAATGGTCGAAAAATATGGTGCTGATACTGTACGCTTATTTATGATGTTCGCTTCACCTGCTGAAATGACACTTGAATGGCAAGAATCTGGCGTTGAAGGAGCCAATCGTTTTATTAAACGCGTATGGCGCTTGGTGTATGAACACACCCAGCAAGGTGTGGTAAAGCCATTAATTCTTGATCAGTTAACCGGCGATCAAAAAACCTTGCGTCGTGAATTACATAAAACCATTGCTAAAGTGAGCGATGATATTGGTCGTCGCCAAACATTTAATACTGCGATCGCTGCTGTGATGGAATTTATGAATCGTTTACAAAAAGCATCACAAGAAACTGAACAAGACCGAGCGTTAATGGATGAAGCATTGAACGCAATCGTGCGTTTACTTTATCCAATGATACCTCATGCATGTTTCGTTATGTGGCAAGCATTAGGCCATAAAACTACTATTGATAATGCTCAATGGCCATTGGCCGATGAGTCAGCCATGGTTGAAGATGAAAAACTCATTATTGTCCAAATCAATGGTAAAGTACGCGCTAAATTAACAGTACCAGCTGATGCTAGTGAAGCATTGGTTACGGATATGGCAAAAACAGAAGTCAATATCCAAAAACATTTAGACGGTGTTACCATTCGTAAAATCATCTATGTTCCAGGTAAATTACTTAACCTTGTGGTTAGTTAATAACTTCCTGATACAACAGTTGATTTAGCTATAACTATTTGGGGTGATAATCATTACCCCTGAAAAATTAGGTAGTCCAAATGAAAAAATTGTTTTGTTTAGTATTTTTTGCAGTGTTGTGGTTAACCGGTTGTGGATTTCATTTACAACATGAAACAGAAATTCCACAACAATTTCAGACCATGACGTTTTATAGTGACAATCCGTATGGTTCATTATCTCGTACTATCAAAGATTTACTAGTTAAGAACAAAGTCAAATTAGTTAATGAAAATGCCAATCAAAATCATCCTTCCCTACGTATCTTAAGTAACGATATTAGTAAAGAGACCATTTCGATTTATCAAAATGGTAAATCTGCTGAATATCAATTAATTTTAACAGTCAATGCTCAAGTTATCATTGCCGGTAATGACATCTACCCTATTACGACAAAAGTATTTAGAACATTTTTTGACAATCCTGCTACCGCATTGGCTAAAAGCGCCGAGCAAAATTTAATCGAAAAAGAAATGTATACCCAAGTAGCTAAACAATTAATTAGTAAATTAAAATCAATCAACACTATTGATAATAAACTTAACACACCATGATAAAAATTTTTGCTAATCAGCTTGATGCAAAACTAGAACAGGATGGTGCATGGTGTTACTTTCTGACGATAGGAAATGATCCCTACCTTCGGGATGTCACTCAAAACAAAATAATCAAGAAAATGCATCAACAAGGTTTTACCGAACAAACTGTTTTCAGTATCGATAATCAAACCAACTGGGATAGTATTTATGAAAATAGTCGCGCGATGAGTCTATTTTCAAGCCAAACACTATTGATATTGCAATTCGGTGATAATTTGCTGAATGCTAGCATAGCTAAAAAATTAGATGAACTTTGCCAAACGTTATCGCCCGATGTCAGTTTATTAGTCACATTATCACAAATGACAAAGGCACAAGAAAACGCAAGTTGGCTAAAAACATTGTCTGATCAGCTTTTAATTATTAACTGTAATACACCTGATGCAAATCAATTACCCATCTGGCTAAATCAGCAATTACAATTGTTTGATCTAACAATAGAAAAACAAGGTATTGAACTTTTATGTTATTACTATGAGGGTAATTTATTAGCACTCACTCAGACGCTTGAACAGTTAAAATTACTTTATCCTAAGGGTAAAATCAGCTTTAGTCAGTTGGAGAATAATTTAGATGATTGTGCTATTTTTACCCCTTATCATCTTATCGATGCCATGCTAATGACTAAAACAAAGCGTGTTATTCATATTTTGCAACAATTCAAAATGAATGGCACGGAACCGCTGATCTTAGTTCGAACGATTCAACGTGAATTAATTCAACTAATCAATCTAAAAAAATATTCTGCAAAGCATGATCTTAAATCCGCTTATGATATAAATAAAGTTTGGCAAAATCGCCGAAATGTCATTACGCCTTATTTAAATAGAACTTCCCTTGAACAGTTATACCTAATTTTAAAACAATTAACCGAACTGGAAATCGCTTTAAAATCCGATTATCAAGCGGCAATTTGGGAATTATTAACAGCCTTATGTTTAAAAATAGTGGGAGATTAATATGTCCGGCCATTTGACAGCACTCTTTGGCGGTACCTTTGATCCGATTCATTATGGTCATTTACTACCGAGCATGGCATTGGCTAAAGAAATTAACTTAACTCACATCAGTCTATTACCCAATTACATTCCGCCACATAAAGCACAACCCAAAGCAACAACTGCTCAACGCCTCGCAATGATTAAATTAGCAATTGAAGACTACCCCCTTTTTTCAATTGACGTTCGTGAAATCACTCACGCCAAACCTAATAGACCCTCATATACTATTGATACCTTACAAAACTGGCGGTCTGAATATGGTGAACATAAGAGCTTAGCATTTATTATTGGTCAGGACTCATTATGTAATTTACCTAAGTGGTATCATTGGCAATCATTGTTAGATTATTGTCATTTATTAATCTGTCCCCGTCCCGGTTTTACCAATACAACTGACAATCTTCAGTTACAAAAATGGCTATTACAGCATAGCACAAAGAATATCACCGATCTTCAACAAAACCCTTGTGGA
Source organism: Frischella japonica (assembly GCF_014489845.1). GTDB lineage: Bacteria > Pseudomonadota > Gammaproteobacteria > Enterobacterales > Orbaceae > Frischella > Frischella japonica. Next base: position 135,178 of record NZ_JABURY010000006.1, on the reverse strand, counting down.
TCAATATACTTTGCTAATACGCCCTTAAAAGCCATCTCCGCAACGGAAATTAGACAGCATATTGAAAATCGTCAGGATTATCAGTCGTTATTACCACCAAAAGTTTGGCAATATATTCAAACACAACATTTATATGGCGCTTAATTAATGAAAAATAACAGAAATCACTTTACTTCTGTAACTTTTTTCGGCATCATTTCGCCGGCTAAATTATATTTAATAACTACCCCTTAAAATGGATAGTTATTTGTTAATCATTAGCAATTTGAGTACAAATTAATATTTCGAGGAACCAATGGCAAAAGAAGATAACATTGAAATGCAAGGCACTATACTTGAAACATTGCCTAATACTATGTTTCGTGTAGAGTTAGAAAATGGTCACGTAGTAACAGCACATATTTCTGGTAAGATGCGTAAAAACTATATCCGAATTTTAACAGGTGATAAAGTTACTGTTGAAATGACGCCTTACGACTTATCAAAAGCTCGCATTATCTTTCGTAGTCGTTAAACCTAATAATAATCTCACTACAGTAGCTATTGTTGTATCGCGCATTTTGCGCGATATGGGTTTTATCGCTTTTATTTTAATAAATCTTAGACCGTAGAATTACTTAAAATTAGCAAATTTTTCATCCGCTTAATTTTAATTTATATCCGCAGCTTAAATACAATAAATTTTATCATCTATTTCAAAATGCCATGTCATTACAAAATAGTTAATGAAAAAATATTTTTTAACAATTAGTTAGTAAAAATTTATACGGAACTGTTGTCCTCATATTGAGCTAAATAAAAAAATTTAGCCGGAAATATACCGGCTAAAATTACAAATTAAAATTGTTAAATTTGGTTGGGTTTAATTTTCTTTGATACGAGAAAAATCCATTTTTTCATAGCTTACCCACTTAGTCTTTTTCACATACTTATAAGTAAACATGATAAGGAAAAATAGCGGTAAACCAATATAAGTAGCCAGTACACCATACCAATCTATCTTATCTTGTAAAAACGCTTCATAGTTTTGCCCTAACGTTATAAATAAACATAACACAAAGGCAAATATTGGTCCAAATGGAAAGAGGGTTGAACGATAAGGTAAATCATAAATATTATACCCTTGTCTAATATATCCTTTTCGGAAACGATAATGACTAATCGCGATACCTAACCATGCGATAAAACCTGTCATACCGGATAAGTTTAGTAACCATAAATAGACTTGTTGGTCCTTAAACATAGAGGTTAAAAAACATAACATTGCTACAATCGTTGTTGCAATTAATGCCACTCTTGGAACTCCCCCCTTAGATAAGCGACTAAAAATTTTAGGAGCTTTCCCCTCTTTAGCCAACGCATAAAGCATACGTGTTGATGCATATAACCCCGAATTACCTGCCGATAACACTGAGGTTAAAATTACCGCATTCATTAATGCGGCAGCAGACAACAATCCAGCATTTTGGAATACTAATGTAAACGGACTCACACTAATATCGGTTTCACCATTACGTAACAAGCGCGGATCAGTATAAGGAATAATAAAACTGATCACCAAAATAGACAGAATATAAAACAGTAAAATACGCCAAAAAACTTGCCGCATTGATTTTGGAATATTCTTTTCAGGGTCTTTTGATTCACCGGCAGCAATACCAATCAATTCAGTGCCCTGAAATGAAAAACCGACTATCATTGCCACTCCAATCATCGATGAAAATCCACCTACAAATGGCGCATCATCTATTATCCAATTACGCCAAACAATCGCAGCACCCATATTCCCTTTCAAAATGCTAATAATCATTAATAAACCAACAGCAATAAAAATCACAATAGTGACAACTTTTATCAATGAAAACCAGAATTCTGCTTCACCAAAACCTTTAACTGAAATAGCATTAAGGAAAAAGATGATCATTAAAAAGAGTAAACTCCATAACCAACTATAACTACCCAAGTCAAACCAATATGAAATCACTAATTGGGCAGCGACCAAATCTACCGCAACCGTTATCGCCCAGTTATACCAATAATTCCAACCAATTGCGAACCCAAAAGATTCATCAACATATTTAGCGCCATACGTGGCAAAAGTTCCTGATACTGGTAAATAAGCGGCCAGTTCACCTAAACTTGTCATTAAAAAATAAACCATTAATCCGATAATGGCATAAGAAAGTAAAGCACCAGCAGGACCTGCTTGCGCAATAGTCGCACCTGATGCCACGAACAATCCAGTTCCGATTGAACCACCAATCGCAATCATGGATAAATGACGAGCTTTAAGATCACGTTTAAGTTTATTTTGCATAACCGATAAAATATAAAAAAATTTAACAAAGTGTAGCAAAAATTTACTATTACGAGATAAATAATTCTAATAATTAACTAATTCTATTAAATAGAACCAATACTCATTAACAAGTAATTTGCTTAACATTTGATAATTTGCTTGATAGTTCCTGCTTGTCATTACAGTAAATTTGGCATTGGCTTTAAATCACCTAATTTGAGTAAAAAATGGTCTTTCGTTTTACCAATTTTATTGACTTAAATATTAAGCCGAAATTTGGATAGTAGCTTTTTGATAATATTAGGATAATTCATTATTGTTCCTATAGCACTGGAATAACTTATAAAATAATAGCTAGCTTAAATAAGCTGGGTATATTAATAAAAAAACTGATATAACCATTTAACTTTTAACACTTTTGCCTCTTTACCGTCGTTAAAAACAATTGAATGGCTATTTTTTAGATAGTTATAAGTTAGAATAATTTCCAACGCCTTAGTAGAATAAACGTGTTTATCGATTAAATTAGATTATTCGCTAAAATAGATAACAGAGAATTGAACAAATTAGCGTCAACAATTCTGCTCAACCCAAATAATTATCGCCATTCCCACTTGTTTACTCGCTATTGTTAGGGTTAATTGCTGGCACAATCAAACCAGTACCACAATGATTGTGAGACATTAAAAGAGGCGGCTTCATTAACAATCCTATTTAAGAAAATGATTGGTTATCATAGCAAGTTAGCGCTAAAATAGCCGTCTTTAGATTAATAGAAGTTTATTACAAAACGGGAAAAACTGAATCATGGCAAAAGCAAATGAAGTAAAACGCGGCGATGCGATCAGCTATAATGGAAAATTACTTTTAGTTAAAGATATTGAAGTGCAAAGTCCTAGCGCTCGTGGCGCGAGTACACTATATAAAATGCGTTTCTCTGACGTAAAAACAGGTTTAAAAGTTGAAGAACGCTTCAAAGGTGATGATATTTTAGACACAATCGAATTAAGTCGTCGACCAGTTACTTTTTCTTATATTGATGGTGATGAATATGTTTTTATGGATGATGAAGACTTTACACCTTATTCATTTAAACAAGATCAAATAGAAGATGAATTATTGTTTATTCCTGAAGGTGGCATTCCAGGTATTCAAGTATTAACAGTAGATGGTCAAATTATTGCTCTAGAATTGCCACAAACCGTTGAGTTACAAATCATCGAAACCAATCCCGGTATTAAAGGTGCTTCAGCTAGTGCTCGAACCAAGCCAGCTAAACTCACAACTGGCCTAACCGTGCAAGTTCCTGAATATATCAACAATGGTGAAAAAATAAAGATTCATGTTGTCGAACGTCGTTTCATGAGTCGAGCTGATTAATAAGAGATATCCGTTGTATTACTTTTTACTGTTTAATTTACTTTTGAATCATATTATAGGTTAGCTCTTGTGATCATATTCCTAATAAATTTTGCTTTAAGATAGAGTAACTATTTACATCACTAAGCAATCAATTTAACTTGATATAAATCATAGTTTTCCTTTAACGATACTTTTTAAAATTAACTATTAGAGTTTCAACGGATGTCAGCAAAATTTAGTACAGATATTAACCAATTATCTTTTTTATCCAAATTCATTATTTATTAATAAAGTCTATTTTAATGAAAACCTACAATCAAAATAAATTACATAAACGCTTAAGACGTCAAGTTGGTGAAGCAATTACCGATTTTAATATGATCGAAGATGGTGACCGTATCATGGTTTGCCTATCAGGAGGTAAAGACAGTTATACCTTGCTTGATATTCTTATCAACCTTAAGATCAGCGCCCCCATCGAATTTGAGCTAGTAGCAGTAAATCTTGATCAAAAACAACCAGGCTTCCCTGAACATGTTTTACCACAATACCTTTCTTCTTTAGGTATCGAATATAAAATTGTAAGTGAAAATACTTATGGTATTGTAAAAGAAAAGATCCCAGAAGGTAAAACCACTTGTTCGCTTTGCTCACGATTGCGACGGGGTATTTTATACCGTACTGCAAGCGAAATTGGGGCGACTAAAATTGCCCTCGGTCATCACCGCGATGATATTTTAGAAACATTATTTCTTAATATGTTTTATGGTGGAAAAATGAAAGCAATGCCACCAAAACTAATGAATGACACTGGTGAACATATTGTGATCCGTCCTTTGGCTTATTGTAAAGAAAAAGATATTGCCAAATACGCAGAGTTAAAAAACTTCCCAATCATTCCATGCAATTTATGTGGTTCTCAACCTAATTTACAACGCAAAGTGATTAAAGATATGCTAACGCAATGGGATAAAAAATTCCCTGGTCGCATTGAAACCATGTTTAGAGCAACTCAAAATATTACCCTTTCTCATTTATGTGACACTAAAGTATTTGATTTCAAAGAAATTAAAAAAGGTGACAAAATTATCGATGGTGGTGATATTGCCTTTGATGAAGAAACGCTCCCCATTAATAGTTTTGATGCGAGCGAAATTTCATCCGAAGCAATGATTTTATGGAAAGAAGTCTAACCTAATTTTAAATTAGTACCGATTAAAAAACGAAAATATTTAATAGCTTAATATTTTCGTTTCATCTACCTCAAAATCCTTCCCAATTATAAAAAGTAAAAACTTCGCCATTTTATTCAAATCACATGGTAATAGAACAATGTCCATTTTTATTTCAATAATTTTTTTGAATAATACAATTTAAAAAAACATCGTCGAAATTTATGATTTAGGAAATTAATTTTTTTTAAATTGAAACGTTCCAATATAAAAAAAAATAGTATAGAATAACAAATAGTTAATCGAATAAATTTAGGTGTTCAGATAAAAATGAAGATCCAATTTCTTGGAACCGCTGCATCAGAAGGTATTCCTAATCCTTTTTGTAAATGTGAAATATGTGAAAAAACACGTGTCCAAAAAGGTAAGGATGTAAGAACACGAAGTTCTGTTATTATTGATGATCTTATGCAGATTGATTTTGCCCCTGAATTTAGTTATCAAGTAATGCGCGAAAACATTGATGTAACAAAAATAAAAGATTTAATCTTTACGCATACACACCCCGATCATTTTAATGTTGGTGATTTATATAGTCGTATGATTAATTTTGGGTTTAACATTACCCATCCATTATATATTTATGGAAACGATGTTGCGATTAATGGTTGCTTACATGTATTACCTGAATATAGTAGTGAACGTTTTGTATTTAATTTAATCGTACCATTTCAAACAGTAACAACATCAAGTGGATACCGAATTACACCTTTATTAGCTAACCATGCTAAGTGGGAGTTTTGTTATATTTATTTAATTGAAAAATGTGGAAAAACCATATTATATGGACACGATTCAGGATATTTTCCTGAGCTAACATGGCAGTGGTTAAAAGATAGTGGTATACAGCCAGATTTAGCTGTATTTGAATGCACCTATGGCTACCGACAAAATGATAGAACAGATAATCATATGAGTATTGAAACTGTGTTAGCTGCACAAAAAAGAATGCTTAGTGAGAATATTTTCCATGAACAAACACAATTGATAACATCTCATCATTCTCATAGCTGTGGGTTTATGCATGATGAATTAGTTGAAATATTTAAACCATATAAAATTGAAGTTGCCTATGATGGCTTAATAAAAATGGTCTAAAAAGGAAATATAAATAATGTTTAAATTACCCCGCTTATTAGTCATGATGTTTTTGCAATATTTTGTGCAAGGTGCATGGAATATGGTAATTGGGGCAGTCCTTGCCGCTTACAGTTTAAAAGAAATAGTGGGTTCAACCTATTCAATGTTGGGTGTAGCTACTATTATTTCTCCTCTTTTTGTAGGAATGATTGCTGATAGATTTTTTGCTTCGCAAAAAGTAATGGGTATCTTACATTTATTAAACGCCGGAATACTTTTTTCAATTCCTATGTTTATTCATGAACATAATGAAGTTGGTTTTTTAATTATGATTTTTTTAGTCGGTCTATTATTCTATCCGACTACCGCGCTGGCAAACAGTGTAAGTTTTAGGCATATTGATGGTGTAAAATGGTTCCCGATTGTGCGTGTGTTTGGAACTATTGGTTTTATGACGGTAGGCTTTTTAATGGGTGACAAAGTCCTTAATATCACAAAAACAACTAACACCTTTATTTTGGCTGCTGGTGCCTCAATCATTTATGGCATTTATTGTTTTACTTTACCTAATACACCCCCAGCGGCTAAAAACAAAACGATTTCAATGCGAGAAATCCTATGCTTAGATGCATTATCTTTATTTAAAGATAAATACTTCTCAGTTTTTATGTTTTCAACATTTATATTAATGATATCTAAAACCGCTTATAGTGCTTATCTTCCTGTCTATTTTCCAGTTTTACAAATTGATCCAGCATCAATGATGCAAATTGCGACTGCTACAGAAGTTATTTTTATGGTCTTCTTAGCATTTATTTTGAGCAAATTTGGGTTTAAAAAAGTCATTTTATTTGGCGCCATTAGTTGGATTATCCGCTGTCTAATGCTCTCTGAAGCAGCTGTATCGGAAAATTATTTATATTATGTTATTGGGGCACTATTACTACAAGGTCTTTGCTGGGATTTCTTTTTCACCGCAGGTGACATCTATATCGATAGAAAAGCTAGCACAGATATAAAAGCCCAAGCTCAAGGATTACGCTTTATTGTTTCAAATGGATTCGGTGTTTTTATGGCTGCCTCTGTATGTGGGTTTATTAATAACCGTATTGTTACAGAAGAAACAATGCCACAAGCCGCCGTTCAATGGCAGGAATTTTGGATCTATCCAGCAGTCGTTGCCGCAGTAGTAGCAGTAGGTTTCTGGATTTTCTTTAATGACAAAGATGTATTAGCGAAAAAAACAAATCAATAAGCTTTAATATAATGATGAAGGGAGAGGGAATACAACAATAATAAAACAACAATAATAATAAAATAATATCAAAATAATAATAATAATTTTCTAATTACAGGGAATGTGACTCAAATTGCTAATAATTTCATGGGTTATTAGCAATTTTTTTATCTTAAATATTCTAGCCAATAAAATTCAATCACAACATTCAAAATAACAAATAATTATTTTTTAATTTAGAAATCTATCTAAACTGTTAGCCCCGAGTTTAATAATTCTCCGGTTTTTTTAGCTAACTCAATATTCAAATTATTTATTGTTTCTTCAATACCGTATTGTTGTTTTGACCATAACAAAAGATGATGGCCAATAATTTTTTCTATTTGAGGTAAATCTAAATAAAATTTATTATTAATCGAGTTTTCTCGAATTCCATTAAGATAGTTTGTTTTAGCAATATTTAACCATGGATAATTATTCATGACCTGTTGACTCATAGAAATATTATCCGTAAAACTTGAACCGCTAAGCAAAGCGATCTGTTCGTTAATTTCTGACGAGAAAAGCCAATTAAAAAATGCAGAAACTGCTTTATCTTTTCCACTAAATTTTGACATGCATAAAGATCCACCACCTAATAAAGGTTTATTATCGGGTACGGCTGCATAGCCAGTAAGAGGTAAAATACGATGATTAAATACACCATAAAATAAATTCATATAGACAATTAACATAGCAATATTGCCACGTTCAAATTGTTTAACCGATTCAAGCCACCAATCAGCATCTAAATTCTTAGCGGTGTGTATAAATTCTTCAAATTCACGTAAGGTGATCAATGCAGTAATTTTATTTAATTCAATATGATCATTTTGGACTAATGAACCGCCATGAGCATAGTATCTTAACAAAAATTCCGAAGCTAAAATTTTTGGATTACCTAATGTTACACAACTACCAAATTTTATCGGTGATTCGGGGTTGAAATATTGATTAAAAAACTCAGTCAGCTGATTAAATTGACTAAACGTTGTTGGGACCATTAACTGTTGCCGATATTTTTCAAAATAATAACGTTTAACCAATGGATCATTAAAAATATCTTTCCGGTAAAATAACATTTGAATACTTGGATCAAAGGGTATTGCATAGGGGACACCGCTGATATAACTAAAACGCTCAACAATATAAGTTGAGTATTGAGATAAGCACTGCTCAAGATTAACATCGAGATTGGTTAACGGTTTAAAAGCCGAATGAGCGAACCATGGAAAACAAGCAATATCTACCCGGACAACATCAATTTCGGGATATTTATCTAAATTATGCAGAATTTTATGTACCTCATCAAACGATTTAATAATCAAATTTACGGTAACACCGGTTTTTTTATATAAATGAGGTAATAATTTTTTTACGATTTCGGTAGTTGGACTTGGCAATACTAATACGTTAATAGTATCTTTTTCAATATTATTGATACTCTTAAATGAGGTTAAAAGTCGATAACTATTATCAATTGGAGGTGATAATTTTTTATTTTCGATCACATTGACAATCGATTGGCTTAATAACCCATAATGCATTTGATATTGGTAAAAATCATCTCGATATGCATAACAGTTATCACTCAGTGTAAAAATAGGCGGACAATGTTGCTGAGAACCAAAATAGCATGCATTTTTAATATAATGTGCCTTTTCAATTCCGCTAGTAACAATAGCATCAAATCTTATATCAGGATCCCTGAAAAAATCAAAAGCCTTATTATACTCTGTACAATTTGAGCTTAATTGATTATGTACATTAATTAGATATTTTGACTGTTTAAATTTGCCTAACATGCTTTGCTTAAATACATGAGCATAAGTATTATTTTCAGCATCAACTAATAGACCAATATTATGATAGTTTCTAGCCATAATAGCTTTTGCCATAAATTCTCCCGCTTGTTTAAAATCGAGCGAAATGAATTTTTCTGCTAACTTTGGACGATTATAAACAAAGATAATCTTATCGCGAGGAATCGCTAAATTTTGATAATAGACTTGGGCATTATCAAGGCACGAAACCGTAATAATGGCTAAATCACGTTTCGTGGCAATTTTTTGAATAAATTGTAATTCAAGTTCTTGGGTATTATAGGTTAGATAAATAGTTGTTTCATATCCCAATTCATTTAAAGATATAAATAATTTGTTATAAAGATAACTAAATTGCTGTGCTATTACATTGGGTAAAATTATCGATATCGTTTTAGCAAAGCCTTCTTTTAATATTTTAGCTTGGACATTTAATTGGTATCCCAACTTTTGTGCGACTTCTTCAACTAATTTGATTTTCTTGACACTAACATTTCCCCTCCCATTTAACACATTGGAAACAGTACCATGCGAAACACCAGCTAATTTAGCGATATCTTTAATTGTGGTCATAGTTGAAAAATAAGAAGAATAACAATATTTGTAATGATATCATAAAGTTAATGGATTTTGCAGTTGGACCTTACAGTAAATATCACTTTACATTTGTTTTTATATTCAATCTTAAGCTTAGAACAATCACAATAATTGGTGAGCACTCAAGGTAGTTGTAAAAATAATAATAATTATCACAACCGATTGATTGTTTTTTACATTATTCTATTTTCTTTTTACTCATTTTTATGAATAATAGATGCAAATTCATTGATATTGAAAATATAATGTTTACAGGAACACTTTTTATTATTTCAGCGCCAAGTGGTGCGGGAAAATCAAGTTTAATTAACGCTTATTTAATGCAATCTAATCCTCATCCAGCAATGGTATCTATCTCACATACAACACGTACACCAAGACCTGGTGAAAATAATGGGGAACACTATTATTTCATTCAAAATGATGAGTTTGAGAAATTAATAAAACAAGATGCTTTTATTGAACATGCTACCGTATTTGGTAATTACTACGGTACGTCTAAATCCGCTATTAGTCAAAAATTAGCGCAAGGATTTAATATTTTTCTGGATATTGATTGGCAAGGAGCTAGACAAGTTCGAGAAAAAATGCCTCAAGCTAAAAGTATTTTTATTCTGCCTCCTTCCATAACCGAACTAGAAAAAAGGTTATTTAAACGTGGTCAGGATTCGCTAGAAGTGATCGAAAAACGTATGCAAAAGGCACATAGAGAAATGTCACATTACGCTGAATATGACTATACAATTATTAACGAAAATTTTAGTACTGCTTTGGAACAACTATCGTCAATTATCATTGCTGAAAGTTTGAAAACAACGAAACAACAAATAAACAACAAAAACACTATAAATCAATTACTTAAATAAAATTTACGAAAATTTTTCTTTAAAAAGTTAAATATAATAATGATAACAATTAAATAAGCATAGCAATCTATTTTAAAATTCAGTAAAATTAAAGATTAGGTTAAGAAAATCTTTAACATTTCGGAAAAATATAGGGGTAAACATGGCACGTGTAACGGTTCAAGATGCGGTTGATATCATTGGTAATCGATTTGATCTGGTTTTAATCGCCGCAAGACGCGCACATCAACTACAGGCTGAAGGTAAAGCCGCGTTGGTTTCTGAAGAAAACGATAAAGAAACCGTTATTGCATTACGTGAAATTGAAGAAGGTTTTATTAACAAAAATATTCTTGATGCATCTGAGTATCAGGCTCGCCAAGAAAAAGAAACTGAAACCCGCTCTATTTTACATGATACTATTCTTTTTGAAGATGAATCTTCTTACGAATAATCAGCATTAAAGTATCAAAACAATGTCTGCGGATATGCAATATTTTTCCCCTTTGGAAAAATTGATCACAACGTATCTTCCCGGTAAGCAAATTAAGCGAATCTGGGAAGCTTATGTATTTGCATATAGCGCTCATGATGGACAATTTCGCGCCAGCGGCGAACCTTATATAATTCATCCAGTTGCTGTTGCCTGTATTCTGGCAAACATGCGATTAGACTATGAGGCGATCATTGCCGCTTTATTGCATGACACCATTGAGGATACGCCTGTAACCTATCAAGATGTAGTTCAAAAATTTGGTGCACCTGTCGGTTTATTAGTAGAAGGTGTTTCTAAGCTAGATAAATTGAAATTTCGTAATCGTCAGGAAGCACAAGCGGAAAATTTTCGTAAAATGGTTTTGGCCATGGTGGAAGATGTACGAGTTATCTTGATTAAGCTTGCTGACCGTACTCACAATATGCAAACGCTTGATTCACTAAGACCAGACAAACGAAGGCGAATTGCAAAAGAGACGTTGGAAATCTACGCACCTTTAGCTCATCGTTTAGGAATTCATCACATTAAAACAGAATTAGAAGTTTTAAGTTTTACGGCTATGTATCCCAATCGAGCGCAAGTTTTAAATAAGGTTGTCATATCAGCCAGACAAACCCGTAAAGAATTAATCCAACAAATTTTGTCAGAAATTGAAGTACGTTTATCGAAAGCGAAAATTAAAGCGTCGGTACAAGGCATTGAAAGAAATATTTATGCCATTTATCAGAAAATGCAACACCGAGAACAACGCTTCCAAACCATCATGGATATCTATATTTTTCGCATTATTGTCAATAATGTGAATAATTGTTATCGTGTACTCGGTCTAATTCATAACTTATACAAACCACGCCATAATCGTTTTAAAGATTATATAGCAATACCAAAAGCCAATGGATATCAATCACTCCACACTTCATTGATCGGTCCCCACGGTACCCCAGTTGAAATTCAAATTCGTACCGAGGATATGAACCAAATCGCTGAAATGGGTGTAGCAGCACATTGGATGTACAACAAGAAAGATAAATTTAAACATACAACTGCACAGATTAAAGCACAACGTTGGTTGCAAACATTATTGGAATTACAACAAAGTGCAGGAAATTCTTTTGAATTTATTGAAAATGTAAAATCAGAACTCTTTCCTAAAGAGATCTATGTTTTCACGCCAAAAGGAAGAATCGTTGAGCTTCCAGAAGGAGCTACACCAGTTGATCTTGCCTATGCCGTACATACTGATATTGGTAATCAATGTGTAGGTGCATTGGTAGATCGTAAACCATATCCATTGTCACAATCTTTATCTAATGGTCAAACGGTTGAAATTATTACTTCCGCTTATAGTCGACCTAATCCTGGATGGTTAAATTTTGTGGTTAGCTCTAAAGCTCGTTCACGTATTAAACAAGTTCTTAAAAACTTAAAACGTGATGATGCTATCATGTTAGGTAAACGACTTTTAGGTTATGCTTTGGCAGATAAAGGTGGTGTTGAAAATGTGCCAGCCAAAATCATTGATCGGATTGTTAGTTTTGCTAAGCTCAATAGTTTTGATGATCTATTAGCTGAAATCGGTCTCGGTAATATAATGAGTCAATTAGTTGCCAAAGGAATTGACCATAGTGAGATTATTGACGATAGTAAAATCCCTAAAAAATTGGCGATTACCGGAACTGAAGGACTCTTAGTCACCTTTGCAAAATGTTGCCATCCTATTCCAAGTGATCCTATTATTGGTCGTGTTAATCCAGAAAAAGGGCTAACCGTTCATCATGAATCTTGTCGAAATATTACCGGTTATCAAAATCAACCTGATAAATATATTGCCTTAGAATGGTCACCGTCAATAAATCAATTATTAGTGGCAGAAGTACTAATTGATATCGCTGATAATACTGCTAATGCCTTAGAATACATCATTTCGACGATAAAAGCAGAATCAGCCAACGTGAAATGGCTAAATACTGAAGAGAAAGATTCGCGAATCTATACGATTATCCTACATATTGAAGTAAAAAATCTTACGCAGCTAAATGAAATTATTAGAAAAATCGGTCTCCAGCAGGATGTAGTCAGTGTAGTACGTAATATCAATTAATTATGACGGTCTCTAAACGATTATTGCAACACTTACCGATTAGTCATTTACCTGGATTAGGTGATGCATTAGCTAAAAAGTTTAATCATCTAGGTATTTACACCATTCGTGATCTGTTACTACACTTACCCCTACGCTATGAAGATCGTTCAACTTATAGTCCTATCGCACAAATCATCATCGGTGAACATACCACTGTTCAAGGTCAAATCATTAAATCCGAAATCCTTTTTACTAAAAAAAGAATGTTAATTTGCACGATACGAGACGAAAGCGGAATCATTACATTACGTTTTATGAATTTTTATCCAAACATGCAACAAAATCTTGCAACTGGAAAATGGGTAAAAGCATATGGTGAAGTTAAAAAAGGCAAACTTTATCCAGAAATGATTCATCCCCAAATACAAGTTCGCGATACCCCCCAAGCATTCACGAATCTTGAAACTGAGAAATATACTCCGATTTACGGCGCAACATATGGTTTAACCCAAACAATTATTCGTAAATTTATACATTTGAGTTTAATACTTCTAACACGCAATCCAACAGAAGAGATTATTCCTAAACAGTTTATCGCGGATTTTCCCAGTATAGAGCAAGCATTAACCATTTTACATGAACCCCCTCTGGATATTGATATAGCATCGTTCGAAGACAGTAGTCATCCTGCCAAAAAACGGCTGATCTTTGAGGAACTTCTTGCATATCAATTGAGCATGCAGTTATTGAAATCGCGGAATCAGAGCCATTTAGCAATCCCAATGATTGTTAAAAATCGTTTTATTACCCCTTTTTTGGAGGCTTTGCCTTTTTCGCCAACTCGAGCCCAAACACGTGTCGTGCAAGAAATATGGCACGATATGGCACTAGATAAACCAATGATGCGTTTAGTACAAGGAGATGTCGGTAGTGGTAAAACGTTAGTTGCTGCATTAGCAGCACTTAATGCAGTCGAAAATGATAAACAAGTCGTATTAATGGCCCCTACAGAGATTCTAGCTGAGCAGCATTATCACAATTTTACACAGTGGTTTACGCGATTAGGTTTGACGATCAATCTATTGGCAGGAAAGTTAACTGCTAAACAAAAACGTGAATGTTATGCCAAGTTGGAATCAGGTGAAACGAATATCCTAATCGGTACCCATGCGGTATTTGTTGAGCAAGTTAAATTCGCCCAGCTTGGTTTGGTAATTATTGATGAACAACACCGTTTTGGTGTTGATCAACGCTTAACCTTATGGCAAAAAGGGATTAAAGATAACCGTTATCCACATCAGTTAATTATGACGGCTACACCAATTCCACGTACCCTTACTATGACAATTTATGCAGATTTAGATATATCGATTATTGATGAATTACCACCTGGACGTACGCCTGTCACAACAGTAGTATTACCAAATACACGACGTGATCAAGTTATTGAACGCATTGAACAAGCTTGTTTAACCGGTAAGCAAATCTATTGGGTTTGTACTTTAGTGGAAGAATCAGAAATATTATCTGCCCAAGCAGCTGAAGTGACTTATAGAGAACTACAACAATTATTACCTAACATAACTGTCGGCTTAGTACATGGCAAAATGAAACCACAGCAAAAACAACAGATTATGCAAGCATTTAAACAGGGTGAAATTCAGTTATTAATTGCAACCACGGTTATTGAAGTTGGTGTAGATGTACCTAATGCTAGTTTGATGATTATTGAAAATGCTGAACGGCTCGGATTATCTCAATTACATCAATTACGAGGTCGAGTCGGGCGTGGACAAGCTACCTCACACTGTGTATTAATGTACCAAGCTCCCCTAAGTCAAGTAACTAAACAACGGCTGAACGTGATGCGTGACAGTAATGATGGTTTTGTTATTGCACAAAAAGATCTTGAAATTCGTGGTGGAGGCGAAATCTTAGGTACCCGACAAGTTGGTCTAGCCGATTTTAGGGTCGTTGACTTAATCCGCGACCAAATGTTAATTCACCATATCCAAAAAGTAGCGCAATATATTTTAAAATTTCAACCTGACATTGCACTAAAATTCATTAATAGTTGGTTACCTGAACGTACCAAATATATCAATGCATAAACATAGAAAATGTCAGTTATATTGCTATAAAACTTTTTGATATTAGTTATCAAATGTTTTATGCCAAGTTTCGGGTAGATGTTTCCAAAAGCGTTTAGGCATAAATTGCCGTTGTAGTTTAGGATTAATTCGTTCCTTAATCGTTAAAGCTTGGCAATAATGATACCACAATTTCTGAAACTGTCTTTCTTCAGCTGATAGATAATTTTGATTAATGGCACCGTCGAATAACAAATCAGCTTGCTCATCCAACGTAACAAGATCTAACTGCTTAAGGTCAAAATAATAACCGAACTGGCGTTTAGTATCAAAAATAGCCCATTTCTGATCAGCAAATCGATCTTTAAAAAAAGCAACAACTAATGGTAAAACATTATACCTAGGTTCTACCGTAGCAAAATAAACTTTTTCACCTTGATTTTCAATTGCATTAAAACGGACAAACATCATTAAATAATGACGTTCATTTGATACTTTTTTCGCTAATTGCTTCACAGCTAAGACATCTGGATCAGCAAAGTTAGTTGAAATATCTTTTTTTGTTTTAAAGAGTTTTATTAAATAGCGGAAAATGAGCGAACTGCGTTCAGGTAATTCAGAAAACCACACATAAGTTAATTGATTTAAGGCTATATTTGGTAGACGTTTTTTCATTGCAGTACTAACACGTTCAGCTTTTTTATCATCCGTAAAAACGATATACTCTTCACTAGTAAATAAAGGTACCACGTCATGCCGACTTAATACCTGCTCTGGCCATTTTTTCAATGCAAATGCATCAAATACTGCGGTCAATAACCCTTCAAAAGTTTCATCATAACGAAAAACCAGCATACTATTCCTATAAAAGCATCGTTAACTGTTGCGGTTGAGCCGTTTCAATTAATGGTATCGGCTCTTGTAATGATAATCGAATATAATCAGCTGATGCTTCTTGCATCTTAAATGTTCGCATTCCTGCACAAATAATAAAAAATTGAGCTCGTTTTAGTACCACTCCGATCCTTTTCAAAGCATCAATATTCAACCGCCCATGTTGGCGGGCAGTAACGATTAATTTTGCCGATTTTAGGCCAATTCCTGGAACCCGTAATATCTTCTCATAGCTGGCGCGGTTTATATCTACCGGAAAAAATTGCGGATTCCTAATTGCCCAAGCTAATTTTGGGTCCATATCTAAATCAAGCTCCTGATAATCATCATTAACGATTTCATTGACTTCAAATTGATAAAAACGCAATAACCAATCAGCTTGATAGAGACGATTTTCTCGCTTACGTGGCACATCTTGTACAACGGGTAAACGTTTATCATAGCTATTGACCGGTATAAAACCAGAATAGTAGACGCGCTTCATACTAGGTCGTTTATAAAGTTTTGAACTAAGCTCTAAAATCTGCTTATCAGACTCATCCGTAGCACCAACTATAATTTGCGTGCTTTGTCCAGCGGCAGCAAATTTTGGCGCATGACGATATTTTTTACGCTCTTCTTTATTTTCCAATAAATGTTGTTGAATATGTCTCATTGGTGAATAAATACTTTGATGATCTTTATCTGGTGCTAAACGTTTAAGATTAGCTTCGGTCGGGATTTCTAAATTGACACTTAAACGGTCAGCATATAATCCGGCTTGATAAACTAATTCACGACTGGCACCAGGTATCGTTTTCATATGAATATAACCATTAAAATGGTGAACAGTTCGTAAATCCTTAATCACCCGTAACATTCTTTCCATAGTATGATCAGGATTTTTTATAATCCCAGAACTCAAAAATAACCCTTCAATATAGTTACGCCGATAAAATTCAATCGTTAATTCCGTTAATTCTTTGGGTGAAAAAGCTGCGCGTGGAATATCATTACTCTTACGGTTAATACAATAAGCACAATCAAATAAACAAAAATTTGTCAGCATAATTTTTAACAATGCAACACAGCGCCCATCACCAGTGAAACTATGACAAATTCCCCAACCATGTGCACTTCCAATACCACCCTTGATATTGCTACGTGAAGTACCACTCGATGCACAAGATACATCATATTTTGCTGATTCCGCCAGGATTTCAAGTTTTTTTATCGTCGAATCTTTCATGAATATTTTTCAATTAAAAATAAACTGTATATTTAAACAGTATAATTTAATAAGTAACATATGTCATCAAAAATTACTGATTAACATCTTAAATTGAAAAATTATTTTTTCTAAATTAATAAACCGATTATTATAGGATCGCTATTTTTTAGTGAATCATTATAACAACCTCAGCTGAATATAACTCATTTAGGATTCTAAACGGCTGATTGCTTGTAAGAGAAAACAATTAGACTATATTTTGACGAGAATTTAAGTGGCGCTTTGATATGACAAATTGACCACTTAATTACTTAGAAAAGCTGCAAAAAAATTATTGCTAATTGTTAGTTGATTCAAGCCAAGATAGATTAGCCTGACGACGATTAAAAAATAATACCAAGCTACCTAACACCAGCCAGACAATGCCGACAATTTTAGCATCATTATCAATGTGTAATAATACTGGCAACAACACTAAAATGCCGATTGTCGGTAGTGCAATATCAAATAATAATGCTCGCAGTCCGGTGGTTTTTTGCTTAATTTTGAAATAGCCAATTACTGACACGTGTAACATAATAAATGCACAAATTGCACCAATATCAACAAATGATACCAATGTTGGTAAACCTTTAGCATGGTTAGCGGCCAAAGCAGCAAGACATAAATTAAAACCCGCTGCGATCAAAATGGCAATCGTTGGAACACCACTTTGTTTGCCAACTTTTGCTAATAAAGCTGGTAATCGTTTATCACGTCCCATACTAAATAATAAACGACTTGCTGCTGCTTGTCCTACCATAGCCGCAAACGCAGCGCCAATAGCTTTCATTAAACCCAATGACCAGCCTAACCATAATCCTAACTGCTCATTGACAATAGTATAATATATTTTTCCCTGTACATTTGGATTAGCGCGTAAATATTCCGGTGAATAAGGACTTAATAATGCTCCTATATACGTTTGAACCACAAATAAAATACCGGCTAAAATTAAACAACTAATAATAGCTTTACTAACCAAATTACGCTGCCCTGCATTTTCTTCTGCGAAGGTAGCTATCGCATCAAATCCTAAATAGGACAGTACCGCGATTGAAACAGCACTAAATAAATTATTCCAATTAAATAGTTCTCCTCCCATAAATGGATGCAACCAATCACGTTGTATTCCATGTATGAAAATAATCGCTATTCCGGTCATAATTACAGCAGCTAACACTATAATTTCAATCACTAATATGATCAGAGTGATAATTGCTGATTTTTTAAAGCCGATTAAATTTAATAGCGTTGTAATAATTACAGCGAAACAAGTCCAGATCCAAACGGGTATATCTGGAAGCAATGCATTAAGTGAAATTCCACTAAACAAATAAGCAACAGCTGGAATAAAAAGGTAATCGAGCAACAATAACCATCCGACTAAAAAACCAGCATGAGGATGAATACCCGCTGAGCAGTATGCATACACAGATCCTGAATGTGGTAACTGGTTAGCCATTCTGGCATACGATAAAGCAGTAAAAGCCATGACCATTGTCGATACAATATAGACTGAAGCAATTGCTCCATCACTGATCGCATCAAGAACACCAAATAAACCAACTGGTGCGGTAGGACCGATAAACAATAGTCCAAGAATTACTAAATCCCGCAACTGCATACTTTTCGTTAATTGTTGCATATTATTCTCACTTAACGAGTATAAACAAGTAAGAGAGTATTCTAGAAAAAAAATGATAAACCATCTAAGATCAATTTATCATTTATATATAACAATTTAATCTAACATGATTAATTTATTCTTGTTCTCTGATTTCGTAGGTATAACTCATTTTAGCTGTTTTACCTAGCATAATAGAAGCACTGCAATATTTTTCAGACGCAAGTTTGATCGCACGTTCTACTGATTCGTTTTTAACATTTTCGCCTGTTACAACTATATGAAAATTAATCGCGGTATATACCTTGGGTGAAGATTCAGCTTGAGTTTTATCAATATCAATCCATAAATCTCGCACATCTTCTTTAGCATTTTTTAAAATAGCAATGATATCATATGCCATACAACCTGCAGCACCATGCAGTAAAAGTTCCATAGGACGTGCACCACGATTACGGCCACCATGTTCTAAGCCACCATCC
Source organism: Frischella japonica (assembly GCF_014489845.1). Classification (GTDB taxonomy): domain Bacteria; phylum Pseudomonadota; class Gammaproteobacteria; order Enterobacterales; family Orbaceae; genus Frischella; species Frischella japonica. The sequence goes on along the minus strand of NZ_JABURY010000006.1, from coordinate 115,743 downwards.
ATGACTAAAGCGTGACCGCTTGCGGTTTCACCCATAAAACCAAATTCATCAATCCATTTTAAACGATCTTTCATACTCGACTCCTAAATTAACTGTGAATTAAATCATTTTATTCTATTATGTTTAACTTATAAAATCACTTGCTGTAACTATCGAACCAGTTATCTATATCCAATTCAATGCCTATTGATAATAATTTCTTTATAAACAAATGGATACCAAAAATCCAATCGATGATAATATAAAATTCATAAACAAGTCTGATAATTCGAAAATTACATGATTACAAACCAACTGATTTAGCGTTTTTAATCGATAAGAATTTATATATGTCTAATAATGATAGCAAAACAAATAACAATCAATCTTTAAAGAATAAAATGAATATTTAATCACAGGATCAATATATCCACTTATTTTTTGACGTGACAATAATTAATAAATCCCAATTTAGTTAAGATAGTAACCAAAGACATACTAAAACTTACTCCACTACACCATTTTTAACATAGATGAAGCGTTATTATTTGCAACATAATTGCTTTTCAGTCGTATAATTTCGTAAAAGCATGCATTTTAGATGTATCTTTTTATTATTAATTAATAAATTCATATTATAAAAAATAGCAACAAATCTTAACTCAATAAGTTAAATTGACTTAAAAAATATAATAGCATAATATCTATGTAGCCTAATTTTTCCGTTAACTATTCATCATGATTGAACAGGGTGAATTGGCTTAATCATACTAATTAACACTATTATTCTCTAACTATTCAATAATTAATAATATCCAACAGTAGGAGAGATTATGCCATCTAAGTACCAGCCACAATTGTTCTGTTGGCATGCGGATTTGCAAAAAGGATCCAATCTTTTATCAAGTCCAGAAAAAAATATTATTTATGTCAATGACAATTATTGTGCTATTCGCCGAATAAAAAAAACGTGGCAAGTTTTTGGATCAATAGTCTTCTTTGTCATTTGTTTATTGGCGTTACTTATTTTAAAACATGCTTGTGAATTTTTGTATGAGGTTGACCTTCAGGAAGATGTTGGTTTTCAGTGTGGTAAAGAAGGAAAAATCTTTTTTCAATTTTTGACGATTTTTGGTCTTGTTTGTTTTCTTTATCTGGCCTTTTTACCAAGGTTATATATGGATATTTTTAGTCGACGCGGATGTCCAATTATTTTTAATCGTAAAACGCAAAAAGTCTATATCAATGAAAACTATTTTTTTAATTTCAAATTATTGCGTAACCCGTTATATTATCTTCTGCCGTTTAAAAAACGGATTAAAGAATATGATTGGCGGCTTTTACAAGGGGTCATGCGATACGAAAGTAGAGGTCGAAGACAAAGTATCGTGTTAATGGTCTTTAAACCAAACTCAAGTTTAGCAATAGATCATATCATATTAGACCGTGATAGAATTGGAAAAGAGAATGTTGATATATGGTTTTGGATCAATAATTTTATGTCTTTCCATGATTTAGCTAATCTCAATCATGGAAATTATAAAGCTCACCAAGAACATAATTTCAAATACCATTATATCGAAGGACAAGGTTGGCCAAAGTGGATGATTGAAGCATTTAATGCTATTTCATTGCAACATTTATCAGCAATCAAACAACGTTATCCTGAAAATTAATCATAATGAAACATCCATATGACAATTGATAAATTAAAAGATTATTAACATAAAAAATTAATAATCTTTTTTAATCCATGACATAATTATTTAAACATGGAAAACATCATAATAAAAATATTTATGAGTTCCCACATCTATTTATATCAAAATAAACTGCTAGCTTAACCATTAATCATTACTTGATATTTATAATGCGATAATGGTGATGTTTGACTAGTTAATGTTTATAAATTTTATTTGCAATTCGTTCATAATTTTATGTATTGATTTGTGTTAAACCATTATTTAAATTGACTTATATCAAATTACACTCAATTTGCACATCACAAAGATTCATAACAATCACAAAATTTACTACTCACCATATAAATCAGTTTGCTCAAACTTTCAACCTGCTATAAACTAAGATAATTATAATAAATAACAATAACATGGCTTAAAAAATGAAAAAAAAACGCATGATATTGATAAGTTTCTTCCTACCTTTTTATCTCAGAGTGTATTCACCTGATGATGGCAGAGATATAAAAAATTTATTAGAGTATTTTATACAATGCGACGATAAATTTTATTCCACTTTGATTTCTGATTATTATCATTCCTATTACGAACACAATCACTCAAATGCTATACAAACAAATATTACTAGTGAAATGATTCATTTGTTTGCATTAATTAACTATAGTATTCAAGAATTTTCAAAAACGATCGCGTTTAACGATTTAAATTTACTTTGTTATAGAAAACTGAATTTAAATGATCAAGACCAACAATACTTTTTGAGGAAATTCGAAATTCCATATCATTTTATTGACAATATTACTCAGACTCTATTCTGGATTAATTGGCAAAAAATAGTTAATAATTATTATACTAGTGACACTGTCATAGTAAAAAATAACAAATGGTTATCTAATCATAATGAGGTATCAGATATCAAACGGTCCTCAAATATCGCAGCAACATTTTTACTCATTGAAAAAAACTACCCCACGAGGATTTGATCTTTACTGCACTTTACTAGGAGAACTTCCGGTTAGTGAATTAAGTTAAATTCATCCAAAATTACATTTAAATTGGTTAAAATAACATGAAAATAATTATATTAAATATTATGCTATTAATATGTTCGTTTACATCATATGCTCAGCTCAACATTGCCCCTCCTTATTCTTTGGATCAATTAATATTTGTCGGTAAAAACGATACTACAGATATTTATATAGTCAAAAACAGTCAATCACCTTATAGTAATGAAAAAAATTTAAGGCAAGTTATTATGTTGTTTAATGAGTTAGTACCTATTTATGTTGAGGAAGATAAGATATTTATAAATTCCCAAGCGAATTTGTATATCGTCAATTGCCAAGAACCGAAATATCTATTACAAGAAAGCTATATATACGATAATAATTTTGGTAATGGTAATCTTATTTATACTGCGCAAACAGATGAATGGCAAACGCTCGAAGAAGACAGCCTTTTAAGCAGTACGAAAGAATTAATCTGTGATAAAGCGCTACCAGCACAAAATCATAAGTGACAAAATATTATAACTTGACAATTATGCTGATCAAATCTAATCAGCATAATTTTTTCGGATATTAACGAATTCCAACAAACTGATATCCTGCATCATCAATGGCCTTGATTGCGGCTTCCTGCGAAATTGTGCCACCTTCAATTGTCACTTCTTTCTGGGCAAGATCGACAGTCACTTGTGCTTTTGAATCAATATTGTTAATTGCTTTGGTGATCGCTTTCACACAATGATGACAACTCATATTATCCACAACTAATTTCATCTTTCACCTCTTACAATACGTTTACTAAATTTAAAGCTATTTTATATCTATTTCAAAATAATTCTAAATAATTTACCAATATATTGTAACTAAATGACTTGTAATATTAGCAATAATTTTAATTATTTTATGATAAGCTTGCATATCTTTTAATTAGATAAATCAAAGCGTTTTTTTAATAATCGTAATCCATTCGCAACCACTAACAAACTGGTACCGATATCGGCAAACACCGCCATCCACATATTTGCCAGCCCCATAAACGTTAAAATAAAAAATAGCATTTTTACCACTAATGCAAACACAATATTTTCAATCAATATCCTGGATGTGGCTTTGGATAATTGGATAAATTGTGGAATTTTACATAAGTCGTCATCCATAAGTGCAACATCAGCCGTTTCAATAGCGGTATCGCTGCCAATAGATCCCATTGCAAATCCGATATTTGCTTTGGCTAAGGCCGGCGCATCATTAATACCATCACCGACCATACCAACCACCCCCATCGATAAAAGTTCATTAACTATAGTTAATTTATCTTCTGGTAATAAATGGCTTTTGACTTCATCAATGCCAATTTCATTGGCAATAATATTTGCAGTTAGAGTATTATCACCGGTTAACATTAATGTTTTAATGCCCATTTGCTTAATCAGCTTAATTGCTTTAGAGCTACTTTGTTTAATTGTATCCGCTACAGCAAATAAAGCTTGCACGGTATTATCATTCATTAATAACACCACGGTTTTAGCTTGTTGTTCAAAATATTGAATTTGTTGTGCTAATTCAGGTTGATCGAGTCCATGTTCAATTGCCATACGATGATTTCCCAAATACCATTGCTGATCATCAATTATGCCTTTGATACCCTGACCCAATACAGCCACAAAATGAGTCACATTATATAAATCAATACCATCTTGTTCTGCTGCATAAGTAATTGCCTTAGATACAGGATGATCAGAATGATTTGCTAAACTTGCTGCAATTTCACGACATGTTTGTTCAGTTAATGTTCCTATTTTAACAAAATCTGTTTGTACGGGTTTACCATTGGTCAAAGTTCCCGTTTTATCTACCGCAAGGATTGATATTTTACGTCCTTGTTCTAAAAATATCCCTCCCTTAATTAAGATACCATAACGTGTTGCTGCTGCTAATCCACTAACAATTGTAACTGGCGTAGAAATGACTAAAGCACAAGGACAAGCAATGACTAATAAAACCAGTGCTTTATAAATCCAATCGAACCATAACGCTCCCATTATTAACGGAGGAATAATAGCGATAGCTAGTGCGATGACAAATACCACCGGAGTATAAATTCGAGCAAAAATATCGACAAAACGCTGAGTATTGGCTTTACTTCCCTGCGCAGATTCAACAGCTTTAATAATTCTGGCGATAGTAGACTGTGCCGCGATCGCAGTTACTTTAAATTCGAAAGATCCTGATTCATTCATCGTACCGGCATAGACTTGATCTCCAATCGCTTTTTCAACCGGTAAACTTTCTCCAGTGATGGCGGCCTGATTAATGGTAGATTGGCCTGATACAATCACACCATCTAGAGCAATTCTTTCACCCGGTTTTACTCTAACGATGCTACCGACTGGCACGGATTTAATATCAACGGCTAACCATTGCTCATCAGCTTGCAATACTGTTGCCTGTTCAGGAGTAATACACAATAATTGTTGTATAGCATTACGAGCCCGATCCATTGATTTTTGTTCGATAGCTTCAGCTAAGGCGAATAATACCATTACCATAGCAGCTTCCGGCCATTGTCCAATAAGCAACGCACCGGTCACAGCAAATGACATCAATGCATTCATATTAAGATTAAAATTCTTAAGCGCAATCCAACCTTTTTTATATGTTTCAAATCCACCAATAATGATAGCAACAAGCGCCAAAATTAGTGTTATCCAATCTGGTGCATTGGCAAAATGGGCAACTTCAGCGGTCAAAGCCATCGTACCAGCTAAGCCTAACCGAAGCCAGTTAATATCTGATGCAAACTCTTTAACATTTTGATCATCAGTTTGAATAATCGCTTCTGGTAACATATCGATTGCGACCAATGCTGCTTCAACGTCGGATAGCGAAGCCTGTTGATGATGTATGGTTAAAATCCGCTGTATTAAATCAAAATCAAGTTGCGTTATCTCAGGAAAATTAGCTAGCTTCTTACGAATTAATGCCTCTTCAGTCGGGCAATCCATATTACGAATTCGATATACAGCTCGCGTTGATGTGGTATTAGGAATCATTAAATGAGTATCGAGTTGTGGTAGCTGTTTCACACTATCGCAACAATGTGCATGATCATGCTCGCGATGCTCTTTACTTTCACGTTTTTCATTGAGTTCAACATGATTATTATGTGATTGTCCAGGCTGACTAACCATAAATCTACCTCATAAGTGATATGTTTAATAATTTTAACTAATTTCGATCAGTATCTTGTATTTAACATCACTATAATCCTTAAAGTTACTACAAGGTCAAACAATTTTACATCAAGTTACTTGATTAATAGTTAGGCTTATATTTGGGAATCAGATTACGATTTGATATTTAATACGACAATCAGTAAACTACTGATCCCATATAAGAAAGAGAAATAAAAATGAAAAATATTAATGACCTTATCGCGCATAATCATATTTGGTCACAACGAATGGCCACAGAAGATCCAACTTTCTTTTCCCGTCTTGCAAATAGCCAAAAACCTAAATTTTTATGGATTGGTTGCTCAGATAGTCGCGTCCCAGCAGAAAAATTAACTGAGCTTGAACCTGGTGAGCTTTTTGTACACCGTAATGTTGCCAATTTAGTAATTCATACCGATTTAAATTGCCTTTCTGTGGTGCAATACGCGATAGATGTGCTAAAAGTAGAAGAGATTATTGTATGCGGTCACCTCGATTGTGGAGGTATTCGCGCCGCTGTTGAGAATCCCGATTTAGGTCTTATCAATAACTGGTTATTACATATTCGCGATATCTGGTTTCGCTATAGTTCATTACTTGGTGATTTTCCGGCTGAACAACGGATGGATATTTTATGTGAATTAAATGTGATTGAACAAGTTTATAATTTAGGTCACTCAACGATTATTCAGTCAGCATGGCAACGAGGGCAAAAAGTGTGTATTCATGGTTGGGTATATGGCATTGATAATGGGCGCATCACCGATTTAAAGATCAGCTCCAATAGTCGTGAAAATTTAGAAATTCATTATCGTGAAGCAATTTCGAGTCTATTAAATATGAACGAAAATCTAATATAAACAACATAAGGTGCAAAAAACATCAATTTTATCAAAAGAATAATCGATAGCGAATGTTAAGCTTTCATTTATCTCAATTCGCTATATCACTTTGTTTTCACAATTGGTAATTTTTATTTATGATTGAGATGGTGAATCACTTGATTACTACTACCGCGCCAAATTAAATTGGGATCAGCGAGGTCTTGTACAAATTTTCCATCAACTAATACATCTATATAATCAAGCACTTGACGCTGCTGTAGCGTTAGTTGGTCAATTTTATACCCAGTCCAGAGCCAAATATCTTTTTGATGACATTCGTTTTTTACACGCTTTACCAGTTTAAGAATAACTGGGACATTTTTTGGATGCAATGGATCGCCACCCGATAGTGACAATCCCTGCCGTTTAATCTCGGTATCTTGCAGATCGGCTATGATTTTATCTTCCACATCCTGTGTAAAAGGCACACCAGAATTTAGTGACCAAGTACTTTTATTGTAACAGCCACGACACTGATGTATACAACCTGCGACAAACAGTGAACAACGAGTTCCCGGACCATTAACTACATCAACAGGATAATAACGATGATAATTCATAATCAATACAGCAATACCAGAAGACTAACCAATTTGACCATTATTCAAGTGTTTAACTCGACGTTTAACTTCTTCTTGTTTACCTTCATTAAACGGTCTGGCATCTGGGCTGCCTAAGTACCCGCAAACGCGTCGCGTGACAGAAACTTTAGCTGAATCATGATTACCACAACTTGGACAGACAAACCCTTTACTAGTACAAGAAAATTCACCGGTATAACCACATTCATAACATTCGTCAATTGGCGTGTTAGTTCCATAATAAGGTACGCGAGTATAACTATAGTCCCAAACATCTTCCAAGGCTTTTACGTTATGAATCATATTAGGATATTCACCATAACAAATAAATCCACCACTTGCTAATTCAGGATAAGGTTTTTCAAAATCTATTTTTTCGTAAGGGTTAACCTTTTTTTGTACATCCAAATGAAAACTATTGGTGTAGTAACCTTTGTCGGTCACACCCGGTATCACACCAAATTCAGCAGTATCAAGTCGGCAAAATCGATCACAAAGATTCTCACTTGGTGTACTATAGAGACTAAAACCATATCCGGTTTCTTGCTTCCATTCTTCAACCGCTTTACGTAATCTGCTAACAATCTGTATCCCTTTCTGGCGCAATTCCTCACTATCAAACGGGTGAATTTGATCACCATATAACGCTTGAATCGTTTCGTGTAAACCAATATAACCAAGTGAGATAGAAGCTCGACCATGTTTAAAAATTTCAGCAACCGAATCATCCTCTTTAAGTCTTACACCACATGCTCCTTCCATATAAAGAATCGGTGCTACCCGGGCTTTAACCTCTTCAAGACGGGCAATACGAGTCATCAATGCTTTTTTACATACTAATAAACGCTCATCTAACAGTTGCCAAAAACGTGCTTCATCATGCTTAGCTTCAATGGCGATACGTGGCAGATTTAAGCTAATAACACCCAAATTATTACGACCGTCATGAACCTCTTTACCATCTTCTTCATAAACACCTAAAAAGCTACGGCATCCCATTGGCGTTTTGAATGAACCCGTTACTTCAACCACCTTATCATAATTAAGAATATCAGGATACATTCGTTTGGAAGCACATTCCAAAGCTAATTGCTTGATATCATAATTAATGTCACCGGCTTTATGATTAACGCCATCTTTGATGGCAAAAACTAATTTTGGAAATACTGCTGTTTTATGATTTTTTCCTAAACCACAAATTCTCACTTTTAAAATAGATTCTTGAATTAGTCTTGATTCCCAACTGGTTCCCAAACCAAAACCGAAAGTAACAAAAGGCGTTTGGCCGTTTGCTGTATGTAGGGTATTAACTTCATACTCTAAGGACTGGAATGCATCATAACATTCTTTGCGCGTACGACTTTCAGCATAAGCTGTTGCATCCGGAATATTCCATTCTTCCGCTATTTTTTTATGTTTTTCAAAGCTAATCTTAACAAATTTTGCTAACACTTCATCAATACGATTGATGGTAGTGCCACCATAAATATGGCTAGCAACTTGCGCAATAATTTGCGCGGTGACTGCAGTAGCTGTCGCGATTGATCTTGGGGGTTCAATTTCCGCATTACCCATTTTAAAACCGTTGGTCAACATGCCATCAAGATCAATTAACATACAGTTAAACATAGGGAAAAATGGCGCATAATCAAGATCATGATAATGAATTTCACCACGATCGTGTGCACGTGAAATATCTTTGGGTAGTAAATATTGTTTGGCATAATGACGAGCAACAATTCCTGCTAATAAATCACGCTGGGTTGGAATAACTTTACTATCTTTATTGGCATTTTCATTTAAAATCGCCATGTTACTTTGTTCAATCAAACCTTTAATATCTTGATTTAAACGACTGCGCTGCTCACGAATTCGATCACGGTCGTGGCGATATTCTATATAAGTTCGAGCTAATTTTTTATAAGGTCCTGCCATAAGTTGATTTTCAACCAAGTCTTGGATCTCGTTAATATCAACATGCTCACGATCAATCATCTCATTAGTGACAACTTGAGCAACTGATGAACAATATTCGGAATCATTCACATTGGCGGCAACAGCGGCTTTAAGAATGGCATCACGAATGCGACTTTCATTGAATGCTGTCTGGCATCCGTCACGTTTAATTACTACTGGCATAAACTCACCCAACCTCTTAAAAACTATATATGGATATTTTTTATGGATTATACACTATATATTGTGTTTTTCTAGTTTTTATATACAGTGAATCTGATTAATAGGAAATAGTTTTGATTTTAAAAAATCATCTTATAAGTCATAAAAGAATGGTTAATATCGCTAATTCAAATGCTTAAACTGTCCTATTACGATTGTATATATTGAGTGATTTAGATATTTATTTAATTATTACTGCTTTAACGACTCCGCATTAATCGCCAGTAATTTTCGACAGCTTTTTTATGAGAGGTATAATCAGTCGAAAATGTATGCCCACCAAGACCATCGGCAACAAAATACAAATAATCTGTTTGGTCTGGATGAGCTGCTGCTTCTAAGGATGCTTTCCCCGGCATAGCGATTGGTGTTGGTGGTAGTCCTGAGATGATGTAAGTATTATAAGGATTGGTTTTATCACGCAAATCTTTCGTAAGGATTTGTCCATTGTAGTTATCTCCCATACCATAAATAATGGTGGGGTCAGTTTGTAATAACATTCGTTTTTTCAACCGATTAATAAACACTGAAGCAACCTTACTGCGTTCACTATCAAGTCCGGTCTCTTTCTCGATAATTGAAGCCATAATTAATAACTCATATGGGCTTTTATAGGGTAAATCTTCGGCACGGTTTTCCCAAATATCCTCTAGTACCATTTGCATTTTGAGATAAGCCCGTTTAATTAAATCAATATCTGAAGAATTTATGGTGTAACTATAGGTATCAGGAAAAAGCCAGCCTTCTAAGGGGGTATCTAGCTTTAATTGCTGAGCAATTTCCAAAGGGGTAAGCTCAGCCAACTGATGTTCAATATAGTTAGTGTTTTTCAAAACCAGTAACCAATCTTTAAACGTTTTCCCTTCAATTAACTTTACGTTAAATTGTGCTTCTTTACCACTATTAAGTAATTGCAGAAATTGTTTCAAATTCATTGATTCTGTTAATTGATAAGTACCCGATTTTATATTCTTTAATGACGGGTTCATTTTAAGTAAATAAGGTAGTAAGAAAGCATCTTTAATTAAAGCTTGTTGCTCAAGTTGATTAGCTAATTGATTTATCGATGTGCCACGTTTTAAGGTAAATAGATTATTATCGGAATTAAATTGTATTGGTTGTTGAAAAAAATGGTTAACATACCAACACCCTGTTGCGACTACCGTTAACAAAGAAACAATAAATATTATTAAACAACAAGTAATTATTTTAGCTTTCATACTTAGTCATAATGTAAGTTAATCAACATAACGAAGTTTAGCCCGTTCAGTAATACGGGTAAGTAATTCATACGCACTCATCCCTGAATAGGCCGCAATTTTTTCAACGGGTAGCGCTTCATTCCCCCAAAATATCACTTCATCGCCAGCTTGGTCATCGCTATTTAAACCTAAATCGATTAAGATCATATCCATAGAGACTCTTCCAACAATTGGAACTAAGCGGCCATTTATCCATACAGGTGTGCCAGGTAAAATATCCCGAGGATAACCATCACCATACCCCATAGCCACAACACCTAGACATGTATCTTGTTCACTTCTCCAGATTTGACCATATCCTACAGCCTCATTCTTGTTATGTTCGCGTATTGTGATAATTTCTGATTTGAAGGTCATCACAGGCCTCAAACCTAATTGCATTCCCGTCGCTTTACCATCTTCATTATAGTCGAATGGAGAAACACCATATAGTGCAATACCCGGTCGAATCACATCTCGGTGCGATTCTGACCATGCTAAAATGCCACCAGAAGCAGCAATCGTCTGTTTTCCTAGCAATGATGAATCATCTATCTGATCGATAAACCGATCAAATAAAGAGATTTGCGTCATAGTTTCGTTAGCTGTTAAATTGTCAGCACTACAAAAATGACTAATTATATTGATCGGTTTTTTTACTGCTTCGCAACATGCGAGTTGTTTAAAGTAATCAACAGCCTGATCAATACGAAAACCTAATCGATGCATACCCGTATCAATCTTAAACCAACAGGAAATTGACATAGTTTTAGGTAACCGCGCTAATGCATCGATTTGTTGCGAACAATGGATGACTGTCTCCAAGCCGTATTGTTGTAATAGGCTCGGATCATCATGCAAAAAAAATCCTTCTAATAAAACAATCGGTGATTGAATTCCTTTTTTCCGTAAGTCAATCCCTTCCTCTAATCGGGCAACGCCAAAATAATCAACATAATTATCTAATAAAATAGCAACTTTTTCCTTACCGTGCGAATAAGCATTTGCTTTCACAATTGCCATGATCTGACTAGTAGGGCAAATTTTTCTTAAATAAGCTACATTATTTAATAACGCGGTTAAACTGACTTCAATTGTCGCAACTGACATACCTTCCTCAATTACATCACTTTTTGCTCGGTTAATAGCATGATGAAACAAAACCGATTATTATGATGAAATTATCTTGTTTAATTAACTATTCTAATTTCTGTTTTTCATAATGACAAACAAATTTACAAGTATTATATTTATTATTTTACATAATAAAAATTAGGTATTTTATGTCACCTACAATATGGCAATTTTCTAAACGTGCAATCACATTAAAAAGTTCAGCAATTCGTGAAATTCTTAAAGTCACTGAACGTCCAGACGTTATCTCTTTTGCTGGTGGACTACCTTCACCAAGTTCGTTTCCTGTTAAGAAAATTAAACAAGCCGTTGATGATATTTTCAATAGTGAAGATGCATTGCATGCTCTACAATATGGACCAACCGAGGGTTACCAGCCACTACGGACATGGATTATTGATACTATTAATCATCGTGAAAAGCTACAATTAACCGTTGATAATGTATTGATCGTTACCGGATCGCAACAAGCATTAGACCTACTGGGGAAAGCATTAATTGATCATGGTACGAAAATATTAGTTGAAACACCAACCTATTTAGGTGGTCTACAAACATTTACCCAATACGATCCCCAATACATTGCGATTGACAGCGATAGATATGGATTGAATCCTGATTTACTAACCGATGAAGATGCACGAACAGCAAGCTTTTTATATACTATTCCTAATTTTCAAAATCCTACAGGGCGTCGTTTATCATTAGCTCGTCGCCAAAAACTTGCTGAGAAAGCCATTAAAAATGCTTTATTATTAGTCGAAGATGATCCTTATGGCGAATTGGATTATCAAGGTCAACGCTTACCAAGCTTGATCAGTTACGCACCAAATAATACTGTTTATTTAGGATCATTTTCGAAAATTTTAGCACCTGGTATGCGGTTAGGCTACATAATTGGCCCCACTGCATTGATTAGTAAACTTGTGCAATTAAAACAAGCAGCAGATTTGCATACTCCAAGTTTTACACAATATATTGCTTATGAAGTCATAAAAGATGGCTATCTATTAGAACATATTCCTAATATTCGTAAGTTATATCAACATCGTTGCCAATTTATGTTACAGCAACTTGAAAAATATATGCCTAAAACGGTACATTGGAATAAACCAGAAGGTGGAATGTTTATCTGGGTAGAATTACCAGAGCATATCAATACCACTGAATTATTAACACTAGCAGTCAATCACCAAGTTGCTTTTGTTCCTGGTGAAAGCTTTTTTGCTAATAACCCAAAAAGAAACTATTTACGTTTAGCGTTTGTAACCGTATCAGAAGAACAAATTGAACAAGGAATTAAAACATTAGCATCGCTAATTAAATAATATATGTTTTTTCAATTAAACGAAATTAAAAGTCATCAATACTGATGACTTTAAACTAACGCATTAAATCAATTAAATATTACTTATCTTTATGAGTCTCAAGCCATTGTTTCATTAACGCAATTTCTTTTTCTTGCGATTTTATAATTTCTTCTGCTAACGCTTTAGTTTTAGGATCTTTACCATACTTCAATTCTATTTTTGCCATATCAATAGCACCTTGATGATGTGGAATCATGCCTTTAATAAATGCAATATCAGGATTATGGTTTTTTATACCATCCATCATTGGTTTATGCATTTTATCCATTGCAGCCATATAATCAGACATCATTGGGTTAGTCTGTTCATTATGCATTGATTTCATAATTGTCTCCTTATTTGCCATGGCGTTGTGTGTTGTACATAAAACGAATAAAACTGAACAAGTGATTAACACGAATTTCTTCATTTAAAACTCCTTTATTGTGAACAAATATTATTTATTCAGTTTAACCATTTTTTGCTTAGGAATCTTCTATTAATCAATTTAACATTTTGAAAAATAAAGATTTTTTATTATTTGTTTTACTAAGGAAGCTAAATGGATGATCTTTTTGTTACATAAAAGTTATCAAGGGAGAAGAGTAAAAACATTTATTAACGAATAAATAATTAATACAAATAGTGACATTTGCGCTATTATTGCTACCTATAACACTCAGTAAATAGTATTATGCAATGTTGTTTTCTAATGATTACCAATATTCTATTGTTCTACTATAAATCACTGTCTGTGAATGCATTTTTTCAATTTTAGTTTGCCAGTTGCCTAATCGGTCAAAATCATAGTAATTAAAATGGCTGAAAATTTTTTCTGCAGGTTTATTAATGGTCTGATAATCATCTTCTTCATTACACTGAATTAAGCGTTGTTGTTGATCATATTGAAAATTTAATTTAACCTTTGTTCGATTACCATACTCATCAGTTATAAAATATTGATAATGACTAAGCTGGCTATTTTGATCAAACTGATAATCAATATTTAATTGCTCATTTTTAGGGAAAATCATATAACTAAAATTTACCCAAATACCAGAATGCTTATTTAAAGGGAAAACGTGTTGTGCCATATTTTGTTCATATGCCATTCCTTCAGACATCATCACCATACTTATATGATCATTTTTTAGGGTATAAACACTATTATCAATCTCTAACGTATTTAAAGTTTGTTTACGTTGCCATTGGCCATCTGCAATATTTATCAACGTAGTAATCATCGTGTTTTGATTATGGCTCAGATCATTTTTTTCATCTTTAATTACAGATACTTGATAATAATTAATTAATAAACCATCTTTGGTATATTCCGCAATCGTTTTACCCTGACTATGGTCAGTACTTTTTGCGATAGATAAAGTTACTTTTTTTACTTTTGAGTGTGGAGTAAAAACTTGAACATCATCATTTTCGAGCAATAAATTTATTTGTTGATTAGTCAACAAATTAGCATTAGCACCGCTAATAAATAAACAACCTAATGCTATCAGTGAATGACTTAATTTAGCCAACATTTGTTATCCAATAATAAGTGAATTGAAATGATTTTCCGTGAAAAACGATAAGTTTGTTTTGAGAGGTAAAATATTACAAATCATCAATTTCAATTGAAACCTGAATAAGTTTCTACTATCTAAAACTACTATTACATAATCAATAATATAAAAATTGACCACAATAACAACGATATCATTAGAGCAATTTATTTATTGCTCTAATGATATATAACTTGAGCATAATTAATTGATGACCTGTGAAACGATACATTGGGCTTCGTGTTGAATATCAATCAAATGTTGTTGGCTAATAAAACTTTCAGCATAAATTTTATAAGCATCTTCGGTACCTGATGGACGAGCAGCAAACCAACCGTTTTCTGTTATCACTTTTAACCCACCAATTGAAACATCATTTGCTAGTGCAGTGGTTAAACATTGTTCAATTTTTTCACCAGCTAAAGTATCTGTTGTTAACTGACTGGCATCAAGTTTAGCTAATTTCACTTTTTCAGCATAGGTAGCTGACGCTTGAATTCGTCCATAATAAGATTGCCCCAATTTTTGTTCAAGATCAAAATATTGGTTTTGTGGATTTTTACCCAATTTAGCCGTCATTTCAGCAGCTAACAAACATAAAATAATGCCATCTTTATCAGTAGTCCAAACTTGGCCATTTTTTCTTAAAAATGATGCTCCGGCACTTTCTTCGCATGCAAATCCAAGACTACCATTAAATAATCCGTTCGCGTACCATTTGAAACCAACTGGAAACTCTAATAAATTTCTTTGTAAAATTTTGCTAACACGATCTATCATTGAACTAGTAACCAATGTTTTACCAATAGCGATTTGGTTAGCCCACAATGGTCGATGATTAAATAAATAATTAACGCAGGTTGCCAAATAGGCATTTGGCTTCATCAAACCTTGTGAGGTGACAATACCATGACGATCAAAATCGGTATCATTGCCAAATGCCAAATCATATTTATCTTTTAAGTTGATTAAGCCGGCCATTGCGTATGCGCTGGAACAATCCATACGAATAATGCCATCATAATCTAAATGCATGAAACCAAATCTTGGATCGATTTTTTGATTAACGATATCCAGATTTAATCTATATTTTTCAGCAATCCTTGACCAATAACTAATTCCAGCACCACCTAACGGATCAACACCAATATGCAATTGGGCATTACGAATTATTTCAAAATCCACTATATTGGTTAAATCATTAACATATTCATCTTCATACTGTTTAAAATGAATATAACCTGAGTTTAATGCATTAGTTAAAGAAAGTCGTTTGACCTCTGCTAAATGATGTTTTAATAGCTCATTAGCTCTTGCTTCAATAATAGACGTTGCCGTGGTATCGGCTGGACCACCATTAATTGAATTATATTTAATGCCACCATCTTCTGGTGGATTATGTGATGGCGTAATGACGACACCATCAGCTAAATGTTGTTTTCTAGATTGATTATAAACAATAATGGCATGGGAAATAACTGGTGTAGGTGTATACCCCCAATCTTTAGCTACCACACTTTCAATTTGATTGGCAGCAAAAACTTCAAGAACCGTTTTTAATGCAGGATCTGACAATGCATGAGTATCTTTACCAATAAAGCAAGGACCATCAATATGATACTTTTTTCGATAATCGGCGATTGCTTGTGCTATGGCTAAAATATGATTTTCATTAAATGTTGCTTTGTTAGCGCTGCCTCTATGACCAGAGGTGCCAAAAATGACACGTTGACTAGGTTCATAAATATCCGGCTGAATTTGATAGTAATGACTTAATAAATTATCAATATCAATCAAATCGCTATCATCTGCAAGTTGACCTGCTCTTTCCTGAATCATATCATTATCTACCTTGTATTATACTCAATCAAAAATTTTTGTTGTTTGATCTGAATTCAATTAACGTAAATACTTTCCTGAAAAAATCACTTCAACACAAATTGGGTTTTAACCTGATTTATAATTTCCTCAGAGATTTCCATATTTCTCATTAATGATTCCATAATAAAAATTTTTCTAGCTGTATTACTATTTGTTACTACCATATAAGGCGTATTTGGTATGGATTTAGGTTTCGTATTTTTCCCTGATTTTAATAATGTCGCTTCATCTTTAGCTAAATAACGTCTTTTACTTCCATGTAATGAAGTTGCAGCAACAGAAAACATACTTTTATCTAATAAATATAAGGTAGAAAGAATGATTAAAAAACGATTAACTAATTTTTTTTCTGCTAAAAAATTTTCACTTTTTAATAAAGTGACTAATGACGTTGCAGCATTCTTCGATTGCGCCGTATGAGCAAGATTCATCTTATTATCTTTAGACTTAATAGCCAGTAAGCGTCGCAATATACTGGATGCACTCTCACCAATGTGTAAGGTTTGGCTAGCGATGTATTGATAAAGTTCATCATCGATTTCGATGGTCTTCATATCATATTCCTTTTAAGTTCCTATCTATAAATAATAAATAAATAGTAATAAGTTTAATAAATTTTACACCCTTGAACGACAATAGATTGAAGCGCGGAATGTGAATTGGTTGAAACATTTTCATCACAATCATCAAGTTCATTTGTTTCAACTTTATCAGAAGAATAATTATTTTGTGAGTGATTTAGCTTATCGCATCCCATTAACGTAAATAACATAAAAGTAACAAAACAATATTTTATTAATTTACTCATATTGGTAAAACACAAATTAATTAATTGATAATAGTATTATTGTAACATCTTTTTAGCTAAAGATAAAAAATCACATGATTCTTTATAGGAAATTATTAAAGTAACAGCTTATATTTACATCATGTTAGTGATATAATTCCCATATGATTCCAATTTTTTAATCGTCATCACCGTTTTTTACTTTAAAACGATACCTTAAGCTGGCATTTAGATTGAAATAACCACATAAAAGCCAAAATGGCAATTTTTTCTTGTTCTATTCTGTCAATATAGAGGGCTTACTAATTGATTCAAAATAACAATATTATTTGTAAGGTTTTAATAATATTATTAATAGTTTCAATTACTTACAGTTAAAGTGTTACAATATTTTTGGGTTTAATTAGATGAGGTACTGAGTTGTGAAAAAATTAATGACATTTACTTGTTTAGCCTTAATGTTAACTGCTTGTCAAAATAGTGATATTTATTCAGGTGATGTCTACACAGCTGATCAAGCAAAGCAAGTGCAGCAAATAGATTATGGGAAAGTTGTGTCAGCCCGTCCAGTAAAAATCCAAACTAATGCTTCTAACGGTTCGTCAAATAGTGTTATTGGTTCAGTTGGTGGAGCAATTATTGGTGGATTTATCGGTAATACTATCGGTAGCGGAACAGGTAATAAGTTGGCCATTGCTAGTGGAGCAATTGGCGGTGCCCTTCTTGGCAATAAAGCTCAAGATTTAGCTAGCCAAACCAATGCAGTAGAACTGGTAATTCTTCGTGACAGCGGAGATACAATTCTTATAGTACAAAAAGCAACCGCAAATCAATTCCATGTTGGACAACAAGTTCGTATAGTGACTAATGGAAAACAAATCAGTGTTGCACCGCGTATAAACTAAAAAAATAAGGATTAATCATGCGTATATTACACACTATGATACGAGTTGGCGATTTGCAGCGTTCGATTAATTTTTATACCCAAATACTGGGTATGAAATTATTAAGAACGAGTGAAAATCCTGAATATCAATATTCATTGGCGTTTGTTGGCTATGATGATGAAGCTCATAGTTCAGTAATTGAATTAACTTACAATTGGGGAACAGAGCAATATGATCATGGTAATGCATTTGGCCATATTGCTTTAGGGGTTAATAATGTAGCCGAAACGTGTCAAAACATCAAATTAGCAGGTGGTAATGTAACGCGTGAAGCCGGACCGGTTAAGGGAGGAACCACGGTAATTGCATTTGTAGAAGATCCTGACGGTTATAAAATCGAATTAATTCAAAATAATCAAGCCAACCAAGCATTAGGCAATTAATTCATTAAGCAAAACGCGAATCAATATAAAAATTCACGAAAATAAAAAGGGTCATTATGACCCTTTTATTATTAAAGCTTTATGATACCAAGTGTTTATCGTCGATCACCTAAGATTCTTAATAACATAATAAATAAGTTAATGAAATCAAGATACAATGTTAATGAACCCAAAATCACAAAACGTCTAAATACATTGCTATCTTCACTAGAAACATTCATACCAAACTCTTTTAATTTTTGCGTGTCGTAAGCTGTCAATCCCGCGAAAATAAATACCGAAATATAAGTAATTGCCCACATCATTGGCGCGCTTTTCATAAAGAAATTCGCAATTGATGCAATGACAATACCAACGAGCCCCATAAATAAGAAGCGACCTATTGCCGAAAGGTCACGTTTAGTGCTATAACCATAAAACGATAATGCGCCAAACATACCGGCGGTAATAAAGAAAACACTCGCAATCGATGATGATGTATACGTTATGAAAATAGGCATGAGGGATAACCCATTCAGAACAGAAAATAAGCAAAACAAACCTGTTGCCATACTTCCAGATAAGCGATTAATCATACCAGATAAAGCAAATACTAATCCAAATTCAGCAATCAATAAAAACCATGAAAAACCACTTAAGGATTTACCACCTAAGCCTGTGTTAAATAACAGATAGTCCATTTGCTGACTTGATAATGCATACCACGCAACTAATCCTGACAAAACTAGACCAACAGTCATCCAACCATAAACATGACTCATATAGGTTTGAACCCGAGTACCTACCTGTTCAACGATTGAATCATTACCATAATAATTATTCATATTTTCACATCCTCTTCAAAAAATTTATACTGCAAGTGCTGTATGAATGAGTCATATTATATATTAAATATAGGTTAATACCATTTTTTCAAGCTATCTCTATCCGATTTTTTTGCTTCAACCCAAGATTCTTCATACAACGTTTTTTCTTTTTTCCATAATGGGACATCATTTTTTAACTTATCCATAATGAATTGTGTTGACATAAAGGCTTCAAGGCGATGCAAACTACTGACCCCAACAAAAACAATCAGTTCATTAGCCAAAATATGACCAATCCGATGCACAATAATCGCACGGTTAATCTGCCAGCGTTGACGAGCTTCATCCATTATCTTTACCATTACGGTTTCAGTCATACCATGATAATGTTCAAGATATAGTGACTGAACTTTTTCTTGTTCGGATCTTACTTTACCAGTAAAAGTAACGATCGCACCATCTATAGGAGATTGTGACAACCAATCATAATATTTATTTATTTTAATTGGGGTCGCATCGATTATCACTAGGTTCTCATTCATAAATCTATCCTCCCGTTACTGGGGGAAAGAAAGCGACTTCATCACCATTATCAATTAAATGCGTATCATCAACTAATATTTGATTCACTGCACATAAACAACTTTTTTCTGTTAATGCATAATACCAATTATCACCTCTAGCACTGAGCAGATCGCGAAGTTCTAAAACGGTGAGAGATGATTGTTGGAACTCACACGATGGTACTCCAATCAGTTCTCGAGTTTGACCAAAGAATAGAATTTTAATCATGACAATTAAAATCTCCTGATTTTCCTCCGGTTTTAGAGATTAATTTAATTTGTGATATTACCATATCCTTTTGTACAGCCTTACACATATCATAAATTGTCAAAGCTGCGGTTGAAGCGGCAACCAAAGCTTCCATTTCCACGCCAGTCTGTCCATTTAATTTGCACAAAGAGCGAATAATCACTTGCGAATTTTTTTGATCCACTTGAATATCAACATCAATTTTACTGAGTAACAAGGGATGACATAGAGGAATAATATCCCAAGTTCGCTTAGCAGCTTGGATACCTGCAATTCTTGCTACAGCAAAAACATCACCTTTATGGTGTTTACCCGTGATGATCATAGACAGTGTATCGGAATGCATTTGAATAATTGCTTGTGCAATAGCTTGTCGGGTTGAAACTGTTTTTTCTGTGACATCCACCATATTTGCTTCACCTTGAGCATTGATATGGCTAAAGGCTGTTTGCCTATTTTTATTTTCTATAGAAGACATACTTTATCTTATTGTTCGATCGGTACGTTAAGATAACAAAATAAAACGTTATTGAAAATACAACATCAATAATATCTGTGACCATAAAAACCACCAAAACGGGATTATTTTTCAATCTATCATTTCAATATCAGCATAAAATATCTTATCAATTCATCATAATACATGATTAATTAACAAAAAATATCAATAAACTATAGATTATTTTTTCTAAAAAAATTTTTTTATTCATATAATTATGTAAATAATTACCCGGTTATTTCTCTGTAAAATGATATCAAAGCGCAGATAGAAAAAATTTATGTTATAATTTTTAACGCCACTAACATAAAATATAGAAAAAAATCATGAATAAAAAATTAATATTGACCTTAGCAATACTAGTTACTATTCCAATTACAATTCCTTCTTTTTCTGCCTTGGCTGATGACAAATATATTACTGATAATATATCGGTTTACGTAAGAAGAGGTCCGGGAACTCGATATGGTTTGACAGGTTCATTAAAAGCGGGTGATAAAGTTACAATATTAGATACAAGTGAAGATGGTACCTTTACTAAGATAAAAGATGATAAAAATCGTATCGCTTGGATTGAATCAGAGTTATTAACTAGTACACCAAGTGCAAAAATAAGATTACCTCAATTTGAACAACAAATTGAAATATTGAAAGAACAAATAGCCAACTCAGATCAAGAAAAACAAAGCGTTATTGATGACTATAGTAAACAGCTTACTATTGCCCAAAATAGAGTTAATGAATTAGAAAAAGTAAAAATTTCATTAGAAACGCAATTAGCAGAAAACATAACAAAATTAGAAAACTTAAATAGAGAAATAGACGAAAGCAGTCAAAATATTATGTTAACCTGGTTTACACGAGGTGGATTAGTTGCTGGTTCGGGTTTATTTCTCGGTTTGATATTACCTTATCTTATACCTAAACGTCGTAAAAGAGATCGCTGGATGAATTAAGGAGTTTCAATGAAAAAATATCTTGTCGGTGGAGCGGTAAGAGATTTAATACTTAATCAACCAGTTATTGATCAAGATTGGGTGATCGTTGGGGCTAAAGCACAAGATCTATTAAACTTAGGTTTTAATCAAGTTGGTAAAGATTTTCCGGTTTTTTTACATCCAGAAACTCAAGAAGAGTATGCCCTCGCCCGTACCGAAAGGAAATCGGGTAAAGGTTATAAAGGTTTTGTCTTTGATTTTAATGAAAATATCACGCTTGAACAAGATTTAGAACGACGCGATCTGACCATCAATGCTATCGCTATGGATGAAAATAATCAATTCATCGATCCATTTAATGGTATAGCCGATATTAATCAGCGCGTGTTACGTCATATTTCACCAGCATTTGCTGAAGATCCATTACGCGTGTTGAGAGTTGCACGATTTGCTGCTCGGTTTCATCATCTAGGTTTTACCATTGCACCAGAAACGATGCAACTTATGCAATCAATTGTTGAACAAGGTGAAATTGAAACCTTAACCGTAGAGCGAGTATGGTTGGAAACTGAAAAAGCTTTAAAAACAAAAAATCCGCAAATTTTCTTTTCTGTATTAAAAAAATGCCATGCATTGCATATTCTATTTCCAGAAATTGCGAGATTATTTACTCAATCATTGCACCAACAAAATTTAGGGCAATTAACATTCAACACGCTTAAATACACCAGCCAAATGACAAATGATCCTGTAACCCGTTTTGCTGCGCTATGTTGTCATATTAACGCAATTATTCAGCAGGCTGATATTCCGTCAAGAGCGTTAACAACATTAGATCAACTATATAACAGGTTTAAAATTCCAACAATATATAAGAAAATAGCCAATATTGCGAATCGATATTATCGACTTGTTGATAATATCGAGCTACTATCTGCAGCTGAAGTTGTTGATTTATTAAATCATATTGACGTTTGGCGCAATCCACAACACTTACAGCAGTTACTTTTTGTCTGTTATGCAAATGCAAAAGCAACATACAATGATGATAAATTAATCTATCAACCTAAAAATATCCTTGAAAAAGCTTATCAAATCACTAAAGCAGTATCAATACAAGCAATCATCGCGCAAGGTTTTGTCGGTAAAGGTATTCAAATAGAATTAAACCACCGTCGAATTCAAGCATTAATAAGTCTTAAAAACTAGAATTTGTTTATATCTCAAACAATCAAACCTAAAATTGTCATTATATGTAAAAAAATAGTTGACGATTTTGTTTAAGACAAGCATAATGCGCCTCGCAGTGTTGCTTACGACGTTGCGAATGAAATGGCTACGTAGCTCAGTTGGTTAGAGCACATCACTCATAATGATGGGGTCACAGGTTCGAATCCCGTCGTAGCCACCATTAAATTTTGATTAAATGCGGGTGTGGCGAAATTGGTAGACGCACCAGATTTAGGTTCTGGCGCCGCGAGGCGTGGGGGTTCAAGTCCCTTCACCCGCACCATTTAATTATAATTTCCCTTTTGGGGTATAGCCAAGCGGTAAGGCAGCGGGTTTTGATCCCGCCACGCCCAGGTTCGAATCCTGGTACCCCAGCCATAATTTTATGCGCATTTGATGAATTTCAGTTCTTTGATAAGGCAGATAATTTGTTATCTTTGTTCTTATTAAGAATTTAAATATAATTGGAATTAAACCACACCTTGGGTGCATCTAATATTTACTATTTCCATCAACGCTTAAACAAATATGGTTCATAATTGGAAGATGAATTGAGTGGTCTATAAAAATTCATATGGTTTTTCGTTAAATAATACATTTAATTACAATTTCCCTATTGGGGTATAGCCAAGCGGTAAGGCAGCGGGTTTTGATCCCGCCATGCCCAGGTTCGAATCCTGGTACCCCAGCCATTTTTAAGTCTTTAGTATCACCTTTTTACCCAACACGCTGTATACATACTTATATCGTACTAAGATAAAAGAACATTGGTTTTTAATAAATTGTATCGAGCAACGTTTTGAGTGTTACATTAGCAATCTTTTCACAAAAACAGATATATGACATGATAGGTTATATCTTGTGCTTCATCATCCATTTATGTCACATATATTCGTGACTTATTCATTTATATGTCATCTAATAATGAAGCTCTCTCGTTTAATGAGTAAAAATACTTACTTGAGATTAATTTATAAATTGAGCGGTTGATAAAGTAAAAATTAAGTATCATAATAGCCAACATTAAGCGGGTATGGCGGAATTGGTAGACGCGCTAGATTCAGGTTCTAGTTCCGATGAGGTGTGCGAGTTCAAATCTCACTACCCGCACCATCTAATTTTGGGGTATAGCCAAGCGGTAAGGCAGTGGATTCTGATTCCACCATTCCAAGGTTCGAATCCTTGTACCCCAGCCATTTTCAATTCTTTATTATCCCTTTTTTATCAGTACTATAAACATATCTATGTCATATTACAGGAAAACCTTGATTCATGAACAAAACATTTGTAATTTCATTTCAAAAGAAGAAATTCATCCAATAAAACCTATTTAAGATTACAATTAAATAGCTATTCCAGTTTATTATTATCTGTTCGATTACTTATATCGAGAAATTTACTGCATATAGATTATTTGTTTTAAGTTTTTAAGCAATTCAATAAAGCGGGACTTTTGGAAAAAGGATTATCTTTATTTGTTTAACTAAAATAGTGAGTAACATCACATACCATTTAGCTAAAAAGGCTAGAAATAATTTTCCGAAATTTGTACTAAGAGCTATCTTTGTTATGTGATATTAATCGCCCAGTTAATATTTACTAATATTATAAAATTTAGAAGAATATATTTTAATTAAAATAAAGAATTAATATTTATTTAAGAACATTAAACAAAAATAAAGTTGAATTATTTCTATAAAAAATTAAACTTTAATATCTTATTCTACTAATTTGTTAACTTGATCTGAATTTTATTTTACATATTGATGAATATATTTTACCAAGATTTAATCAGATTTATATTCCATGAAAATTAAGAAATGTGGAAATTTCGCTAGCGAATCCACTTTTAAAATAGATTGTAATTTAAACTTTGATAAACAATACGTTGATGATTTTACAATTAATTTATTAAATAATATAAAAATATTTTCGATTTTACTTGATTAGCTAAATCGATTTTGCTAATCTATATGCGAGTTGTATTCCTACTGTAGTTCTTACCCGATAATCTTTTTAGGTTATCGGGATTTTTTATATCTAATTTTAAGATTTCTAACAATATTAAGTAATCAATGCTCTAATTCTGTTATAAATATTGTCAGCTAAAATAGTTTTCATTTGTTGATCATTTGAAATAACACAATATTGATTTTTGCCATATCCACCAATTAATTTAGGATCCGTTGGACCATATAACGTCACATTCGGTCTATCTAAAGCTGCTGTTAAATGACTTAATCCGGTATCAACTGATACCACTACCTTTGCTCCAGCTAATACATTGGCAACTTCAGCTAGTGTGAGCTTTGGCAGTACTTCAACATTCGAAAATCCTTCAGCCAGACGTAATGAACGTTGATATTCTGGTTCACTTCCCCATGGTAACTTAATCTTATAACCATCTGCAGCAACCAATTTAATTAAATCACGCCACCGTTCCTCTGTCCAATGTTTATCATCACGGGTTGTAGAGTGTAAAAACACCAAATATTGTTGATTATCTAATGGTAAATTGTTAAGAAAATGCTGAGCAATCGCATAATCTCCTTTATCATTAGTCAATTGATAACCTAAACTTTGTGCAAAAAGTAACCTGACGCGTTCGACTGCATGTAAATTTTTAGCTACTGCATGTTTTACATCATAAAACCAACTTGCTATCGGTTCACGTGCACTTTTTCGATCTAACCCATGCTTAATCCCGTTTGCTTTACGCGTAATTAAAAAAGCACTTTTTATTAATCCCTGAGCATCAATCACTACATCATAGGTATTTTGGCTAAGGTGTTCATAAAACTGTTGTCTTTCCGCCCTTATATCTCGAGTAAACCATGCTTTTCGCCATCTTCTAATTGCTACGGGAATTACATGATCCACTGCAAAATGCCAACTGGGGATTTGTGCAAAATTCTCTTCGACAACCCAATCAAATCTAATACCAGGAATAAGATTGCTTGCATCTGTCAAAGCAGGCAAAGTGTGCAAAACATCACCCATAGACGATGTTTTAACGATTAAAACACGTTTCACCATTTATGATTCCTGTATAGTCGACGATTCAGTAAATTTAGCTAATAATTGCATCAATGACTCAAATACCTGTTGTGGTTGAATATCAATCAAACTTTGATGATATCCTTCTTGCGCATCCCCTCTACGAATTTTGTGATAACCTGTAATTAATCGAATTATCGCCACTTTATCAGATAAAGGGGGAGTAAAATCAGGGCTACTTGGACCATAAAGAGCCACAAGAGGTCTATTTAATGCAGCCGCAATATGCATCAACCCTGAATCATTAGTGATTATCGCTTTACAACCAGCAATTAGATTAACTGCTTGCTCAAGCGTTGTTGAGCCAGCTAAATTAATACATGATTTAGAATATGTCATTTGCCGAATAATAGCATCTCCGACTTGTTTATCTTTTTCAGAACCAAAAATCACTATTTTAGCGCCTTGTTGAACTAACATATCAGCTAAAGCGGCATAATGATAATCAGGCCAACGCTTTGCTGGACCAAATTCGGCACCCGGACAAAAACCAATTAAAGGCATTTGATTACTGATATTAAATGCTTGTTGTGTAACGAGAATATCTGACAATTCTACTGATAATTTTGGATAAAGCAGTGGCTGTGGTAAATCACAAGCGCGTTTTATATCTTTTTTGGGATATGCTAAAGCGATATAACGTTCAACCATTAAAGGAAAAGCTTGTTTATTTAATGAACGTATATCATTAAGTAAACCATAGCGCATTTCCCCTTTCCACCCCGTACGTTTGGCAATTCCGGCAAAAAATGGAATTAACGCTGATTTTAACGAATTTGGTAATACAATCGCTTGATCATAATGTTGATCTCGCAAAGATTTACCTAATTGATAACGCTGTTTTAAAGCCAATTCTCCATGTCCTATTGGCATGGCAATGGTTTGATTAACTTCTGGCATTTTATTTAATAGTGGTCGGCACCACGCTGGTGCCATAACATCTATTTCGATTTCCGGACAACGTACTTTCAAGGTACGATAAAGGCTTTGTGACATCATCATGTCACCCACCCATGAAGGTCCAATAATTAAGGTTTTCATCAATTTACTCTGTAGACTCAATTAATCTATATAATTATTTAACCATTGCATATACTCTGCAGTACCTTCTGCCACTGTTTTGAATTCAATTGGGCAACCGGTTGCTCTGAATTTAGTTAAATCAGCTTGTGTAAAAGTTTGATAACGACCTTTTAAATGCTCAGGAAAAGGGATGTATTCAATAACTTGACTTTCATGATAATTTAACACAGCATCCGCAACTGCTTGGAAAGATTCTGCATGTCCAGTACCACAGTTAAAGATCCCTGATTTATTATGCTGCCAAAACCAAAGGTTAACGGCGACCACATCTTCGACATAAATAAAGTCACGTTTAAAATTTTCACTACCTTCAAATAATTTTGGTGTTTCACCTTTCTTTAATTGACTATCTAAATGGAATGCCACGCTTGCCATATTCCCTTTGTGTTGTTCACGTGGTCCATAAACATTAAAGTATCGGAAACCACAAACCTGTGATTTTGCCTTTGGTAGAATCGTTCTAACATATTGATCAAACAAAAATTTCGAATACCCATAAACATTTAACGGTTTTTCAAACTGTCTATCTTCAACGAAATTATCATTACATCCACCGTAAGTGGCAGCTGAAGAGGCATACAAAAATGGAATTCGATTATCCAAACAGTAATGCAGCAAATCTTTGGAATAATTATAATTATTTTCCATCATAAATTTACCATTCCATTCGGTGGTTGATGAACAAGCCCCTTGGTGAAAAACGACGTCAATATTTAAATCTTCACCACTTACAATTAAACCTATAAATTCATCTTTATCCATATAATCAGCAATATCTAAATCAACCAAATTGACGAATTTAGTGCCATCAGTTAAATCATCAACGACTAAAATATCAGTTCGACCAAGTGCATTTAACCCTTTAATAATATTACTGCCAATAAAACCTGCTCCGCCCGTTACTACGATCATAATGATTACCTTATATAAAAAAATTATTAATATAATAGCGACTAATGAGTATTTTGCATAATCTATTAAGTTATTTAACGTTCTACATTATTTAACTTTACTGTGCTATAACATGGATATATCTCGCCAGCTGTAAATATGGTTCTTGCCGACAGAATTTTTTTTCTAATTCCAAAAGTTCATTAAAGCGATTTTGTTGTTTCGATTTATCAAGCATATAATCATGAAAAACCCGAATACCTGTTTTTTCAAGAATTCGTAGACTAAATTCACTTAACCACTGATAAACCTCATCAGGATTTCTTGGATAATCAGGCGATAGCGTTTTCTTTTTGCGCTTATTTAATCCCATTTGCACGTAACCAAAATTACCTAATGTCACTGTTCTAAATAACAGTCCATGTAAATTATAAAACATTAATGATAAAAATCCCGATGGCTTAAGTAGCTGTTTTAATGCATAAATTAAACCTTTACCGTTATTTACCCATTCTAATACAGCATGACAAATCACAATATCATAAGATTGCGCAAATTCTGCCGGTAAATCCTGAATTGCCTTATTAAGATAATTAAGGGTAACAAATTGTGTTTGAGCATGATTTTTTGCGACTTCAAGCATTTGTGCTGAAATATCACAAATCGTCACATCATGTCCCAATTTAGCTAATTTACAAGCAATTTGACCTTGCCCTCCTCCAGCATCTAAAATAGTGAGTTTTTGTTGTTTAGGAAAAAGGGCTAATATTTTTTCAATATCTTGCCAAACAATGATCTCTCGAATTTTGCCTTTAGTTGTACCATAAATGTTTTGGGCAAATTTATCAGTAATATCATCAAAATTACGATCTGTATCCATGAGTATTTTCTTTTATATATTATCTTTGAACTTTTTTTGGTTTAATTGCTTAACTTCATCATTTAATTGCTGTATTTTATCCGCCATGATTTGATAACAATGATCCATTAATCCTTTAACATCTTCTTTTGTCAACTCTTTCGTTTCAATAGGATCCATCATTTCAACAATGATATAACCATTATTCCAACGATTTAATTTAATCTTTGTCGTATCTGAAATACAAATCGGGATAATAGGGACTTTTGCAGCAATCGCTGTTCTAAATGCTCCAGTCTTAAAAGGCAATAACCCTCGTCCACGACTACGTGTACCTTCTGGAAACATCCAGATTGAAATATCTTTTTTATTCATTATGTCGACAATTTGAGATAATGTATCACGTGCTTTGGATTTGTTATCACGATCGAGCAAAATATTCCCGGTTAAATAATATAATTGTCCGAAGAAAGGAATCCACGCTAAACTTTTTTTGCCGACAGTTACCGTTTTATATTGGACAACATCCCCTGCTGCTAAAACATCGAAATTATTTTGATGATTAGCAATATAGACGCTACTTCCTAAATTTTTAACTGCTTTAGATTGTCGAGTAATTACTTTAATACCAAATAATGGCGTTAATACCACACCAAAAATATGGGCAAACCGTGCGACATTAGTTGGATTACGTGGGTTAAATAAACAAAATAGAATACCAAAAATACAAATTAGCAGCCCTAAAGCAACAACTGCAACAAGCCTCAACAGAAAAATCATAATTTACCTCTCGAATTATCGTGAATTATTATATACTCATCACACTTATAGATGCACGTAAATCAATTACCCTATTGTTTATTATGAGATTTGCATGTCTAAATTGAATAAAAATTGTTATGAATAATCAAAATATTTTTTGGAATATAAATAATACCCCTGTGTCCATCCACTTTAATGATATCTATTTTAACAACGATAACGCTATTGCAGAAACTGACTATGTTTTTATCAAAGGCAATCAATTGATGCAACGCTTCATCGAATTTGATCAACCTATTTTTACTGTGGCTGAAACAGGGTTTGGTTCTGGGTTAAACTTCTTGGTATTGTGGCAACAATTTTTACAATTTAAACAACATTATCCAAATCATATTTTAAAACAGATACATTTTTATAGCATTGAAAAATATCCTTTATCCCTCTTGGACATGCGTAAAATCCATCAGCAAATTATTTGTGATAACACTCTTAATATACTAGCTGGAAAACTACAACAATTTTGGCCCACACCTATTCACCAATTTGATACTATTAAATTACATCTTTTATTTGATGATATTGACCAGTATGCACATTTCTTAAACAAACACAATGTACTGATTGATGCTTGGTTTTTCGATGGATTTTCGCCTAACAAAAATCCTGCTATGTGGTCAGAATCACTATTTAAACAACTCTTTCCACTAACCCAACTGGGAGGAACGTTCGCCACATTTACCGCATCTGGTCAGGTAAGACGGAATCTAATCAATGCTGGATTTACCATTAAGAAGATTAAAGGCTATGGCAAAAAGCGAGAAATGTTAATCGGCTTAAGAGAATTTTAAATATCCTTTATCTTAAAGATCACAATTATTAAATTTTATTTAAATAAATCATAACATTGCGATAAATTTAGACAATCTAGTTGAGCATCATGCCCAAATAATTATATAATTAAGCTCCCGATTTAACCGATTACAACTAAGTAATCATTATACAATCCTGAGGTTTACTCGTGCCTGACATGAAGCTTTTTGCTGGGAATGCAACTCCTGAACTAGCAAAACATATAGCAAATCGTCTTTATACATCACTTGGCGATATCATTGTAAGTCGTTTTAGTGATGGTGAGGTGAATGTTCAAATTAATGAAAATGTTCGAGGTGAGGATGTTTTTATTATTCAATCTACATGTGCTCCAACCAATGATAATTTAATGGAACTACTGGTTATGATCGATGCAATGCGCCGTGCTTCAGCAGGTCGGATTACAGCGGTTATTCCTTATTTTGGTTATGCTCGACAAGATCGTCGTGTCCGTTCGGCGCGTGTACCAATTACAGCCAAAGTGGTAGCTGATTTTCTTTCTACCGTTGGAGTAGATAGAGTTTTAACGGTTGATTTACATGCTGAACAAATACAAGGTTTCTTTGATGTCCCAGTTGATAATGTATTTGGTAGCCCTGTAATACTTGAAGATATGCTACAAAGAGAATTTGAACGCCCAATTGTGGTTTCTCCTGATATTGGTGGTGTAGTACGTGCTCGAGCAATTGCAAAACTACTTAATGATACTGACATGGCCATTATTGATAAACGTCGTCAGCGCGCCAATGAAGCTGAAGTCATGAACATTATTGGGGATGTTTCAGATCGTGATTGTATTTTGGTTGATGACATGATTGATACTGCTGGTACACTATGTAAAGCAGCTGAAGCTTTAAAAGCTCGTGGAGCTAAACGAGTATTTGCCTATGCAACTCACCCCATCTTCTCTGGTAAAGCCGTTGAGAATATTAAAAACTCGAAGATTGATGAGATCGTCGTATGTGATACGATTCCATTAACTGCAGAAGTTAAGGCGCTTGAGAATGTTCGCCAATTAACCTTATCCGGAATGCTTGCAGAAGCAATAAGACGAATCAGCAATGAAGAATCTATCTCTGCAATGTTCCATTACTAATGCTTAGCGCAGGTTTAAAGCCAATGTTTTATTGGTTTTAAACTGCTTTTAATTCGAATATGTCTACCATTAAACTTATCGTAGGTCTTGCTAATCCTGGTGCTGAATATGCAGCAACCCGCCACAATGCAGGTGCATGGTATATTGAGCAACTTGTACAACGTTATAACCAGTCCCTCAAAAATGAAAGCAAATTTTTCGGTTATACAGCCAGAGTTAACATTCAAGGTCAGGACATTCGTTTTCTTGTCCCGACAACTTATATGAATTTAAGTGGTAAAGCTGTACAAGCTATGGCAACATTTTATCAAATTAAGCCGGAAGAAATTCTGGTTGCTCATGATGAACTTGATCTTAATCCTGGTGTAGCAAAATTGAAACTGGGGGGTGGTCATGGTGGTCATAATGGTTTAAAAGACATTATCAATAAATTAGGCAACAATCCTAATTTTTATCGTCTCAGAATTGGTATTGGTCACCCAGGTGATAAAAGTAAAGTGGTGAGTTTTGTATTAAATAAACCATCCAAACCCGAACAAGATCTTATCGATCGCGCCATTGATGAATCAGTACAATGCACAGAAATCTTAGTCAAACAAGGTACTGAAGCAGCAATGAATCGATTGCATGCCTTCAAAGCTTAAACAATGGCACTATCTTAATCATACTATGCTATCAGCTACGGTGGCATCATTTAGCTTTTTCCATTTTCTAATTTTGGTTCTAAATGACTTAAATGGTGCAATAGAATTAATCTGAATAAAACGCGCCACTGTCCAATTTTCAGGATAAGGTTTAGTCCAATTCCTTTTATCTTTAATAAATAACACATCATCACTTAACGATTCTACCCACTGACACCAAATAGTAAGTTCTTGCTCAAATGTTTGAATAAGTTTTGCTAAGCTATAAGATTGATAATTGTCATAGAATGATTGATAAAGCGCTCCAAGTCTATTCCATTTATAACCTGCAGCAGGCAGGATTGGCACATCACCTCTTACTTCCGTATCATCCCATGATTTGACTAATTTAAGCCAACCTAGTTGATAAGCAATCATCTGTGCCGGTGTTTTGTCAACACCGGCAAAAAAACGATCTTTGTCATTTTCTTGGATATTATCAAACTCGTTAATAAATAACTGAGCGGTACGACGAATTTCCTGCAATAATAATTGTTTACTGATTTCTTTCATCATTATGATATGCCTCCTAAAACAGCCTTTTTAATGTATAAAAACTAGTTACGTAAACCGCGTCCAGATTCAATAATTTTCCAAGTTATAGCATATAACACAACGACAAACAAGAATAACATAGCAAAGGTAACTATTAATGGC
Source organism: Frischella japonica (assembly GCF_014489845.1). Classification (GTDB taxonomy): domain Bacteria; phylum Pseudomonadota; class Gammaproteobacteria; order Enterobacterales; family Orbaceae; genus Frischella; species Frischella japonica. Next base: position 82,671 of record NZ_JABURY010000006.1, on the reverse strand, counting down.
ACATCAGAAATCCCTAAAAATCCGTAGCGAAAACCATTAATCATATAGACAATCGGATTTAATTTAGATACCCATTGCCAAAATTCTGGTAATAATATTAATGAATAAAATACACCACCTAAATAGGTCAATGGTGTTAAAACAAAAGTAGGAATGATACTGATATCATCGAATGACTTTGCATACACAGCATTTAGTAATCCAGCTAATGAGAATAAAATAGAGGTTAACAGCAACGTTATCACCACAATCAACCAGGAATGGACATCATATGTTACAAATAACATAGATACAACTGTGACCAAAGCCCCAGTACATATACCCCGAGCAACACCGCCTCCCACATATCCCCAAATAATAATATGCGTTGGAACAGGCGCAACCAATAGTTCTTCAATATTATGTTGGAATTTAGCGCTAAAAAATGATGAACACACATTAGTATAAGAGTTAGTAATGACCGACATCATAATCAATCCCGGTACAATAAAATGCATATAACTAAAACCGCCCATCTGCCCGACTCGAGCGCCAATTAAATTGCCAAAAATAATAAAGTACAGCGACATCGTTACAACTGGAGGAATTAACGTTTGTACCCAAATACGCAAAAAACGTGTAACTTCTTTACGCCAAATACTTTTTAAAGCAATCCAGTATAAGTTAAACATAATTACCACCTTGCGGTTGACTCACCAAGTCAATAAATAATTCTTCTAAACGATTCGATTTATTGTGCATACTCATCACTGTAATTTTTTGTTCCAACAATAAACTAAATAACTGATTCAACCCTTGTTCCTTACTAATCACCACTTCGAGGGAACCTGGTTCAGTGATTTTATATTGATAACCCGGTAATTGTGGTTGTTTCTCAATAGGTAAATACTCAAAGATTAACGTTTCAGATTTAGAATTCGCTAGTAATTGCTTCATTGAGGTATTGGCAATTAAAGTGCCGTGTTGAATGATACCTATATGACGACATAACATTTCAGCTTCTTCCAAATAATGTGTCGTGAGAATAATAGTAATACCCTGTTGATTGATTTTTCGCAAAAATTCCCACATTGAACGACGTAGTTCAATATCAACTCCAGCAGTTGGCTCATCAAGAATTAATAATTTTGGTTCATGAACTAATGCCCTGGCAATCATTAATCTCCGTTTCATTCCACCAGATAGTGCTCTGGCTCGACTATTACGTTTTTCCCACAAATCAAGAATACGCAGATATCTTTCAGCTCTTTGTATTGCCACTTTACGAGGCAAACCGTAATATCCACCTTGATTTGCAACAATCTGAAACACCGTTTCGAAGGGATTAAAATTAAATTCTTGCGGCACTAGACCAAGTTGACGCTTTGCATTGACAACATCATGATCTAAATCATAACCAAAAATTTTTACCTGACCTGATGTTTTGGTGACTAACGAACTAATAATGCCAATGGTAGTTGATTTACCTGCACCATTTGGACCAAGTAATGCATAAAAATCACCTGCTTTAACTTGTAGATCAATACCTTTTAATGCTACAACCCCATTTTTGTAGATTTTTTTAAGACCCACTAACTCCAGTGCTAACCCCGATGACATAACGTTTCCCAAAATTAAAAGATTATTAACACAATAAATTATCTCAATTTAATACTGATTCAGATAACCCCCATGATATGAGGAAAATAACCGTAATAACAAATTTATTAATAAAAATAATCACTTACCAATACAAAACGAACCAAAGATCTTACCGAGTAGATCATCTGAAGTAAAAGTACCAGTAATTTCGCTCAGTGATTCTTGTGCTAGACGCAGTTCTTCAGCCAATAATTCACCTGCATGAAATACTATTAATTGTTCTAAACCAGCGTCAAGATGCTTAGCAGCATTTTCCAGCGCTTGTAAATGACGTCTTCGGGCTAAAAAACCGCCTTCAGTCGTGGTTGAAAAGCCCATTGATTGTTTTAAATGTTCTCTCAACGAATCAATACCTTGACCGGTTCGAGCAGAAAGCCGTATTAGTGCATATTGATCTACTTCACTATAGCCCAATGTTTCACCCGTTAAATCTGCTTTATTACGAATGATGGTAACCGGAATATGACTTGGTAAACGTTGCATAAACGTTGGCCATAATTTTTCTGGATTAATTTCATCCGTCGTCGTACCATCAACCATAAATAAAACACGATCAGCATGTTTTATCTCATTCCATGCTCTTTCAATGCCGATACGTTCAACCTCATCACTCGCTTCTCGTAACCCGGCTGTATCAATAATATGTAGTGGCATACCATCAATATGAATATGTTCACGTAAAACATCTCGCGTGGTACCGGCAATATCAGTAACAATTGCCGCATTGCGCCCAGCTAAGGCATTAAGCAAACTGGATTTACCGGCATTTGGTCGACCAGCAATTACTACTTTCATTCCTTCGCGCAATAATGAACCGTGTTTGGCTTCACGTCTTACAGCATCTAACTGCGCAATAACATCCTTCAACTGTGCTTCAATTTTACCATCGGATAAAAAATCTATCTCTTCCTCTGGAAAATCAATTGCAGCTTCAACAAAAATACGCAAATTAATCAACAAGTTAACTAACTCATTGATTTTATTCGAAAATACACCTTGCAAAGAAGAAATAGCAGATTTAGCGGCTTGTTCTGAACTGGCATCAATTAAATCGGCAATCGCTTCAGCTTGTGCTAAATCAAGTTTATCATTTAAAAATGCGCGCTGTGAAAATTCGCCTGGTCTGGCAATTCGAACTGATGGGATAGATAAAATACGTTTGATTAATAAATCTAAAATAACCGGACCGCCATGTCCTTGCAGTTCTAAAACATCTTCCCCAGTAAATGAATGTGGGTTAGGAAAAAAAAGTGCAATACCTTGATCGATGACTTGCCCATTTTCATCATAGAATGACAAGTATTCAGCATAACGAGGTTTGGGTAATCTACCCAAAACAGCATGCGCGACGGTTTGTGCTTGACGACCAGATATTCTTAAAATACCAACACCACCACGACCTGGTGCTGTTGCCTGAGCAATAATTGTATCTAAATTCATTTATAACATTTCTAACCTATCTAAAAATTAAGCTAATCATAACATTAATACCCTTTTTTTTAAAACCAGTTACATGCCATTAACTGACGACAATATTCATCAATTTTTCTGGCAACTGTTTATTTTTATGGCATAATTGAATATCTTATCGTTTTATTTAAGATAAATTTTCGAAATTTTATCACATTATATCTGTCGTTATTTATGCTAATACTTTAACCAAAGATTTGATGAATTTAGATTAATACACAGTGCAATGTAGAACTAACCCACTAATTTAATAATATTAATAAGGTATTTTCATGAGTCATTCAGATATCACTGCCGAAGGACGACCTGAAGCTCGTCCATTAAACCCAAAAGACATTAAAACACTTATTTTGTCATCATTAGGTGGCACACTTGAATTTTATGATTTTGTCATTTATGCACTCTATGTCGATCTTATCGTCGCGCCACTTTTTTTCCCTGATTCGCTTAGTTTATTTACTAAAGAACTTTTTGCATGGGGTATTTTCGCCGCCGGTTATTTAGTTAGACCAATTGGTGGTATTATAATGGCGCACTTTGGCGACAAAGTTGGTCGTAAACAGATGTTTACTTTAAGTGTTGCGCTTATGGCGTTACCGACATTTATTATTGGTATTTTACCTACCTATAATAGTATTGGTATGTTGGCACCAATCCTATTACTGGTTATGCGTATGTTACAAGGTGCAGCAATTGGCGGTGAAATGCCTGGGGCTTGGGTATTTATTGCCGAACATACGCCAAAACAACGTTATGGTTTTGGTATTGGTACCCTAACGTCGGGCATTACCGGCGGTATATTATTAGGTTTTCTAATTACAATCATCATTGATATGCTCTTTACTAAAGTGGATATACTAAACTATGCATGGCGTATTCCGTTTATTATTGGTGGAATATTTGGCATTATTTCTGTTTATTTACGTCGTTTTTTATCAGAAACACCCATTTTTAAAGAACTGGCATCACGTAAAGCATTAGAGAAAAACATCCCGGTAATTTCCGTTATAAAAAACCATCAATTTGCCTGCCTTTTAGTCGCAATATTAACCTGGTCACTTTCAACTACGGTTATGGTGGGTGTATTGATTACACCAGGAAAGATTCTTGGTGGCATGTACCATTTACCATCAATTGACTGTCGAGTAGCCGGTTGTGTTGTTGCTTTAATGCTAACACTAGGGTGCATATTCTTTGGTTGGTTAGAAGATAAAATTGGCACTAAGCGAAATATGATTATCGCCTGGGGAGGTCTTGCTATAACCAGCATCTATTTTTATGCTACGCTAAGTCTTGATATGAGTTTAACCGCACTTTATATCCATTGTGCAATTTTTGGGTTATTTACCGGAGCGATTGCCACCTTACCAATTGTCGGTACTCGGGCATTCCCCCCTTCAATTCGTTACTCTGGATTATCATTTGCATATAACTTAGCTTACGCATTATTTAGTGCGATTACACCTACATTAACGCTGTACCTACTTAATCCTAACCATTTATTGGGTCATTATGCTTACATAGGAGCTGGTGTTTATATAGCATTTGTTGCTTTACTTGGTGTTGTGGTTGGTTTTGTTTCCTTAGCCCAACAAGGTTGGCAACCAGTCAGTAAATAAATGATATTAACCTTAGATTGAGTTATTTGGCATCTTAATCATATGACTCAATCTTATATATTGGAGTTAAATTAATTTTAGGTTGCATTGAAGCTTTGTTTTGATATCGAGACAAGATTCCCTATCTCTATCTTGGCATTTTATTCCAATTATCATTAATAATGACCAGATTTAGACGAACACAAATAAAACGATTTATAATGTCTGCCTATTATTTAATCATTATTGCTCTTAATCAATTTGATCTGTTTGAGTATTAATAATCTCAACTTCTTTTGGAACTGTTAACGGATCGAGTTTAACATAAAACCAATTAAGTCCTTTTATTTTGAATTTATCAATAAAATATTTTTTAAAATAAATATCATCTTCCGTATCATCTTCACGTTCAAACTCTTCATAAAATTCCAAGAAATCATTAAATTGCAAAACGCTTTCCCCCTCTTGCGCTTTGAAATAACCAAAAGCGGCAAATGATTCTAACATTTTATCATTAAATTTATTCACTTCTAATTGAATATCAATGTGCCTAGGTTTTTGATACCCTAATGTTCTAAATATTTTATCAGCTATTTTTGAACCTAAATTTTTATATTTTAAAAGCACAATATAACTGGGACATAGCAAAATTGATAGACAGCACAAAATAAAGATCATTTCTACGCTAAAAGAGGGTAATTCAGAAATACTAAAAAAATAAATTAATATAAATAATCCTAAAATTCCAATACAACTAAGCGCAAAAATTATTTTATTTTGACTTGGTCCAAAATTTAGGTACGCTCTGGTTCCCTTATCCGTATAAGGATGTAGAAATAAATAGCGATCTGATGTGCGATGTAATGCGAAGGCAAAATAGCTACCATCCCCCATAGATTCAGCAACTATCTCGACATGGTCACCTTCATTAAATATGATACGTGAGAAGACACCTTCAACCACATTAGTTCCTATTTTACAACTGAAAAATTGAACTAATCCCAATTTAGGATCATCGTTTTCTGACAGATTCTGCCTAAATTTTATATCATCCGTCCTAACTCGTTTTAACTCACCAATATTCGATAAATCAATTTCAGTTAGCCCTGACTGTTTGTGAGCATCGATAAATTCATCTTCAGTATTAAATATTTGGAGATCAGTGATACAGCCTGTTATGATTTTATAATTAGTATTATTTTTTTTCATCTTATTAACTTCGCATTTTAAAATTATTTTTGTTTTTTAAATTATTTTTTTCTTTTTAAAAAGAAAGATCATTCCTACGAAGTCTATTTTTACATTTAATTAAGTTTTAATCCATAGAAAAAAGAGATTATAGATGGTTTTTAGTCGATTTTACAGTCACTGACATTTCTGTTAGCTCTTGCAAAATACCACATGATTGATTGGAAGAATGGCAATGATTTTGTAATTTCATTAGTTGCTGACGTAAATTGGTTAATTCTTCTATCCGTTCATCAATATGTTGTAAATGGGCTTGCAATAACTGATGGGCATTATCATGTTCCGCCTGATTGTTTGGATTTACCATAATAGTGATTAATGTTTTTATTTCATCGTGGCTCATTTCAAGCGCCCGACAATTACGAATAAATAATAAGCGTTCAAGATGCTTCTTATGATAAATACGGTAATTGTTTGCACCTCGTTCTGGCCGAAAAAGTAAACCTGTTTTTTCATAAAAACGTATTGTTTCAGTTGAACAACCAACTACTTTTGCCAATTCATTAATTTTCATTTTATTCCATTACTTAAAACAACGATAATAACAATCTACTAAGTGATCATTAACCAACCCCATTGATTGCATAAAAGCATAACAAATGGTTTCGCCCACAAAAACAAACCCTTTTTTCTTTAATGCGATAGACATTTGGCGTGAAATCACAGTACGGGTTGGAATTTCATGAATATTCTGATAAGCATTAATTATAGGTTTACCATCTACAAACGACCAAATAAATTTCCCAAAATCTTCACCGTTATTCTGCATCACTAGATAAGCTTGTGCATTTTTAATAATGGCATTAAGTTTCAAACGATGCCGAATAAGACCAGGGTTTTGTATTAACTTTTCAATATCATTTTGAGTCATATTGATAATTTTATGCGGATCAAAATTAAAAAAACAACGGCGATATTCATCGCGCTTTTTAAGAACAGTAATCCAAGATAAACCCGCCTGTTGCCCTTCTAAACATATTTTTTCAAATAACTTCAGACTATCATATTGGGGTTGTCCCCATTCATAATCATGATAATGAATATATATTGGATCGTTCGTTACCCAAGCACAACGAATATGATTCTGGTTCAAATATATCTCCCCTACCAGGTCGCTTTTTCAATTTAATTACAATCTGTTAAGATTAACACTTCCACAATGAATAATAAACAGTATAAAATAGCCAATTATTTATTCTGAACACATACAATTCAAAAAGATAACATCATGCAAAAGTTTAATGTCAAAACCTTTCAAGGATTAATCCTAACGCTACAGGATTATTGGGCAAACCAAGGTTGTACAATTATTCAACCTTTAGATATGGAAGTAGGTGCTGGAACATCGCACCCAATGACTTGCCTTCGTGCGCTCGGACCAGAACCGATTAATGCTGCTTATGTGCAACCTTCTCGTCGCCCGACCGATGGTCGTTATGGTGAAAATCCAAATCGGTTACAACATTATTATCAATTTCAGGTTATCTTAAAACCATCACCAGAAAACATTCAGGAACTTTATTTAGGTTCTCTCAAACAACTTGGTCTTGATCCTACTATTAATGATATTCGCTTTGTGGAAGACAACTGGGAAAATCCAACCCTTGGCGCTTGGGGATTAGGTTGGGAAGTGTGGCTAAATGGTATGGAAGTCACTCAATTCACTTATTTCCAGCAAGTTGGAGGATTAGAGTGTAAGCCAGTCACCGGCGAGATCACCTACGGACTTGAACGTTTAGCGATGTATATTCAAGGAGTTGATAGTGTTTATGATCTTGTTTGGAGTGATGGAGCCTTTGGTAAAACAACTTATGGCGATGTTTTCCATCAAAATGAAGTTGAACAATCTACTTATAACTTTGAGTATGCTAACACGGATTTCTTATTTTATTGCTTTGATCAACATGAACAAGAAGCACGTTACTTATTAGAACTAGAAAAACCGTTGCCATTACCGGCTTATGAACGCATTTTAAAAGCTGCACATTGTTTTAATTTACTTGATGCACGTAAAGCCATTTCTGTTACAGAACGTCAACGTTATATTTTAAGAATCAGAACGTTAACTAAAATGGTCGCCGAAGCTTATTATGCGTCGCGTGAAGCGTTAGGATTCCCGATGTGTCATAACGACAATCAACCAACGCCAATCACTGCAAAGTAAGGAGACACGATCATGCAAAAAACATTTTTAGTTGAAATTGGTACTGAAGAGTTACCACCAAAAGCACTGCGAACATTAGCCGAAAGTTTTGCGGCAAATTTTATTGAGCAATTAGATAATGCGAATTTAAGCCATGGTGAAGTACTTTGGTACGCCTCACCACGTCGCTTAGCGTTAAAAGTACTAAATTTGGATGATACCCAACCTGATAGCCAAGTATTTAAACGTGGTCCGGCAGTGAGTGCTGCATTTGATGCAGAAGGCAAACCGACCAAAGCTGCTGAGGGGTGGGCGCGTGGTTGTGGTATTACAGTTGATCAAGCAGAGCGTGTAACAACTGATAAAGGTGAATGGTTAGCTTATACGCTAAATCAACCTGGTCAACCGGTTGTTAATCTGTTATGTGATATAGTTAAAGCTGCGCTGAGCAAATTACCTATTCCTAAGCCAATGCGCTGGGCCGCTAAACAAGTAGAATTTATTCGCCCAAGTCATACCGTTACCATGTTATATGGTGATGAATTAGTACCGGGATCAATTTTAGATATTCAATCCGATCGCATTATTCGCGGTCATCGTTTTATGGGAGAAGCTGAATTTAGCATTGATAATGCTGATCAGTACCCACAAATTTTGGCTGAGCGCGGTAAAGTCATTGCTGATTATCAGCAGCGTAAAGCCATTATTAAGCAACAAGCAGAGCAAGCCGCTGCTCAACTAAACGGTCGGGCTGATTTGACAGATAGTCTGCTAGAAGAAGTCACCGCATTGGTAGAATGGCCAGTAGTATTAACAGCAAAATTTGAGGAAAAGTTCCTTGAAGTGCCAGCAGAAGCGTTAGTTTACACTATGAAAGGTGATCAAAAGTACTTCCCAGTATACGATAAAGAAAATCGGTTATTACCTCATTTTATCTTTGTTGCCAATATTGAATCAAAAGATCCACAAGTGGTGATCTCCGGTAATGAAAAAGTGGTACGTCCACGTTTAGCGGATGCAGAATTCTTCTATCAAACCGATTTAAAACAATCCTTAGAAAAACGCTTACAACGTTTAGAAACGGTTTTATTCCAACAACAACTGGGTACAGTTAAAGATAAAGCATTACGCCTTGAAGCGTTAGCGGGCTATATTGCTCACCAAATCCATGCTGATGTTAAACATGCTGAACGTGCTGGTAAACTTGCTAAATGTGATTTAGTAACAAATACCGTTTTTGAGTTCCCTGAAACTCAGGGCATCATTGGTCGTTATTTAGCGGTCAAAGATGGTGAACATAGCGACGTTGCCATCGCTATTGAAGAACAATACAAACCACGTTTTGCCGGTGATGAACTGCCAAGCTCTTTAGTTGCTAGTGCCGTATCTATTGCTGAAAAAATGGATACCTTAGCTGGAATATTTGGCATTGGCCAACATCCTAAAGGCGATAAAGATCCTTTTGCTTTACGTCGAGCTGCTATCGGCGTATTACGTATTATTGTTGAAAAAAATCTACCGCTAGATTTAATGGTGTTAGCGCGTCATGCCACCTTACTTTATGGGGATAAATTAACCAATCAAAATGTCGTCGATGATATTGTTAACTTTATGCAAGGCCGGTTCCGTGCTTGGTATCAAGAACAAGGATTTGCGATTGATATTATTCAATCAGTATTAGCCCGTAATCCAACTAAACCGGCTGATTTTGATGCACGTGTAAAAGCAGTAAATCACTTCAGAACTTTACCTGTTGCGCTATCTTTAGCTGAAGCAAATAAGCGTGTCTCCAATATTTTATCTAAAGCGCAAGTGATCATACCTGAACACATTAATGCAGCATTGTTAGAAGCCGGCGCTGAAGGCGAATTAGCTAAACATGTTGTCGTCTTAACGGATAAATTAGCGCCTTATTTTAATCAAGGTCGCTATCAAGAAGCATTAGTTGAACTCGCTGCTTTGAAAGAACCTGTGGACAACTTTTTTACTTCGGTAATGGTCATGACTGATAATGAACAAGTGAAATTAAATCGTTTAGCATTATTATCAAAACTACAGAGTTTATTCTTAAAAATTGCAGATATTTCATTATTACAAGCATAATTAGATTGTACCCACAATATCAACACGATTATGCATAATGATTAGTATTATACTATCGATAGTTTATTATTTTTTATTTTAAGATTAGTATTAATAATCAATGTCATAAATAACTTTGACACTAACAATGGTAAAATTCAAACTTTTACCATTGTTCATTTAAAAACTTATTAATCTAATTTGTAAACATCAAGGGGTATATTTTGCCAACGTTTACTTCACTTATGACAGATACAAAAAACTTTTTTAAAAATAATTTTATGATTATTATTTTTGTTATTGTTACAGTATCTCTATTGACACAGTTATTTAACTATCTTTTTCTACCTACAATTGAAATCAATAATCAATTTGAAGCAATCATTAATCAAATAAATGCACAGAAAACAGATGCAGCTTCGCTTGACAATATTATGCAAACCATATCACAGCTTCCCGATATAGAAAAACAACAATTTACTAGCTACCTTTTAAACTACGTATTTAAAATTTGCCTAGTATTGTTTATTAATAACATAATAACCCTAAGTTGCATTGGCTCATTAATCCGCATTTTATCAGTCAACCAATTTTGTGGGTCAAGCTTGTTTATTAATAGCTTGCGATTAATTCCACAAATTGCAATATTCATTATTTGTGCAATACCCTATTTCATGTTGCTATCTTCAATATTATTAATCATTAAACCTTTAGCCCCTATTTTATTTTTGCTTGCTATCGTAATTTATATGCTCACTTATGTTGTGTTCACTGCTGTTATTATTGATGCTCGCTCATCAGGAAAATTTCTTGCATCCTTAAAAAATACATTATTATTTATTAAACAACAAACTCAGCTTATTTTAATGATATTTCTATTTTGGTTACTCGCTACCATGGCGTTAAATACCTTTTTTAATCTTATGGGTAATAGCATGATAGTGATTTTCTTCAACACTATCGCTGAAAATCTATTAGTATTTACATCTCTTTGTTGTATATATCGTCTTTATCTATTAACACAACAGGTTTCACCTTATGACACCCGCCATTAATATATTAAAAAAATTAAATATCCCGTTTCATGTTCATCATTATCAGCATGATACAAATGAAATACAATTTGGCAAAGAAGCAGTAGCAAAACTTGATCCAAACTTAAGTATCACTGCTAAGCAAGTGTTTAAAACTCTCGTTGTTAGCATAAATAGTAGTAATAAAGATTTAGCAGTTTGTATTGTCCCGGTTGACTGTCATCTAAATCTTAAAAAAGCCGCAAGAGCTTTTAATTGCAAGAAAATCGATTTAGCTGATGCGAATTTAGCAGAAAAAATCACTGGTTATTTAGTTGGTGGCATTAGTCCCATAGGACAAAAAAAAATGCTACCCACTTTAATTGACCAGAGTGCTAACCAATTTAATACTATCTTTATTTCAGGTGGACGTCGTGGGCTAGAAATTGAAATAGCACCACATGATTTGGCCAAAATTATTCACGCACAATTGCAGGATATTGTTGGTTAATAAACTAAATTTAATGTTTTAAATTAATGCATCCTTTGCAAATAAACAAAGGATACATAAAAAAATAACTAATATGACTGTAAGCGTTGCGCTATTGTTTTTGCAAAATAGGTTAATATACCATCGGCTCCAGCACGTTTAAAACAGAGTAATGATTCCATAATAACTACATCTTGTAACCATCCATTTTGGATCGCCGCTTGCAACATAGCATACTCCCCGGAAACTTGATAAGCAAAAGTAGGCACGGCAAAAGTCTCTTTCACTCGTCGTACCAGATCCAAATAAGGCATACCCGGTTTAACCATAACCATATCCGCGCCTTCCTGCAAATCTTGATAAACTTCATGTAATGCTTCATCACTATTCGCTGGATCAAGTTGATAAGTTTTCTTATTTCCACCCTTTATATGAGCAGCAGAGCCAACCGCATCACGAAATGGTCCATAAAAACTCGATGCATATTTTGCTGAATAGGCCATAATTTGGGTATTGCTAAAACCTTGTTGCTCTAATTCACAGCGAATACTTCCAATTCTCCCATCCATCATATCACTCGGTGCAATAATATCAGCGCCAGCTTCAGCTTGAGTTATCGCTTGCTTTATTAATGCCTTAACCGTGATGTCATTTTGCACATATCCTTGTGTGTCAATGATACCATCCTGTCCATGTGTTGTATAAGGATCTAAGGCGACATCAGTTAAAATACCTAATTCAGGAAATTCTTTTTTTAATGCGCGAATCGTACGGGGCACCAACCCATCTGGATTAAACGCTTCTTCTGCTAATAATGTTTTCTTTTCAAATTCAACGGCAGGAAAAAGTGATAAAACAGGAATACCTAACTTAGCAATGTGTTCTGCTTCTTTTAATAACACATCGATACTCATACGATTAACATCAGGCATAGATGCAACTGGCTGCACAATATTTTTACCTTCTACAACAAAAACCGGATAAATCAGATCATCAACGGTTAAGTGATTTTCGGCCACTAAACGACGGCTAAAATCATGAGCACGCAAACGGCGTAATCGACGCTGAGGAAATTGTCCAGCAATCAGCGGTATCATAACAAACACTCCTAACAATCAATAGAAAATAATGATTAATTGTAATTAAAACTAAATTTTGGCTATTATCTGACGCTAGCTAATTATAATCAAATAAATTTCACTGATCGTCTATCGGTTGATAAGTTTAACCGAATTAATTTAGTCATAATTAAAACTTATCAAATAACTATATAACCGATGCTAAAATTCAATTAAATTAACAAACTTATTTAGTTTACAACTATATCGAATTTTTATTCGACAATAATGGATTTTATTAATACATAAATAGATGACATCTATTAATAACATAAATTACAAATTGCTTAAAATTAAATCCGATAAAATGCTTTACAAACAGTAGCTATTAGCAGTACAATTCAGCACTAATTTTTAACACTAGCCAATTTATATGGTCATGGCTGGTAAATTCAATTAATTTTGAGGTGAGAGGCACATGCCAGTAATTAAAGTACGTGAAAATGAACCTTTTGATGTTGCGTTACGTCGTTTTAAACGTTCTTGCGAAAAAGCAGGAATTCTAGCTGAAGTTCGTAATCGTGAGTTTTATGAGAAACCAACTACTATTCGTAAACGCGCTAAAGCTGCTGCTGTAAAACGCCACGCAAAAAAACTTGAAAGAGAAAATGCACGTCGTATTCGTTTACACTAATTAGTTAGTCTATCGAAAACACTATATAATTCATATAGTATCTAATATATAATGAACCGTACAATATGTGCGGTTTGTTGTCTTTAGCGGATAGAATCATATTATGAAACATATTCCTCAGGATTTTATTGTTGATCTTGTTGCACGCACCAATATTGTTGATGTTATAGGTAATAGAATCAAACTCAAAAAACGAGGAAAAGATTATTGGGGAAATTGCCCATTCCATAATGAAAAGACGCCTTCTTTTTCTGTTAGTGAGAAAAAACAAATTTATTATTGTTTTGGTTGCGGTGCTGGTGGTTATGCAATTGATTTTATTATGCAATATGATCGACTTTCATTTCCAGAAACCATTGAAGAATTAGCTAGCTTACAAGGTATTACCGTTCCTTATATTGATTCCTCACCAAACCAGAATAAAAGTAAAACTCAAATTAGTGGTCAAAATACTCGCCGTGATCTCTATCAACTCATGGACCAATTAGCTAATTTTTACCAAACACAATTGAATATACCAGCAGCCCAAAAAGCACGAGATTATCTTATGCAACGTGGGTTAGATTCTCAAGTCATAGAACATTATAAAATCGGCTACGCGCCCGATGAGTGGCACCAAACAGCCACTAGCGTTGCTCAAACGGCAAGAGATCGCAAACTCTATGATCAAGCTGGTATGCTAGTCACCAATGACAATGGCAAACAATATGATCGCTTCCGTAATCGTATCATGTTTCCAATTCGCGATAGACAAGGTAACGTAATTGCATTTGGAGGCCGAACGATTAGTAGCACAGATTCAGCTAAATATATTAACTCTCCAGAAACCAATATTTTTCATAAAGGTTACCAACTATATGGTTTGTACGAAGCATTGCAAATTAATCGTAATCCAGAACAATTATTGGTGGTTGAAGGATATATGGATGTGGTTTCGGTAGCGCAATTTGGTATTCACTATGCTGTTGCAGCTTTAGGCACAGCAACGACAGAAGAACATATAAAATTATTGTTTAGAGCTACTGATAACGTGATTTTTTGTTTTGATGGCGATGAGGCCGGACGTCGGGCAGCATGGCGAGCTTTAAATGTCTTATTACCTACCTTGCTTGATAGCAAACAAATTAAATTTGTTTTTTTGCCAGAAAACGAAGATCCTGACACATTAATTCGTAAAGAAGGTAAAATTGCCTTTGAGACTCGTTTAGCTCAGGGGGTGCCTTTATCTAACTTTTTATTTGAAGAACTGGTTAAACAAGTTGATTTAAAAACATCTGAAGGTCGGGCAAAATTAAGTTCTCTCGCTTTGCCATTGATTGCGCAAATAAAAGCGCAATCTTTTAGTCTCAATCTTAAACAACAATTAGGTGACTATCTTGGCTATCTGGATGTTAGCCAAATTGATAAGTTATTACAACAGCATGAAGTAACCGACTCATTACCAGCAACGAAAAACAAAGTGCCTGTGTTACAAATGAAATTAACAACGATGCGGATTTTGATCGGCTTATTAATACAAAATCCTGAATTAGCTAATTTGATTACTGATGTTAAGGCCTTAAGAAGCGTAAAATTAGCCGGTATTGATTTGTTCCTTGAATTATTGGATCTCTGCCACCATTATGCACATATAACAACTGCGCAAATTTTGGCAAAATACGCAGATACGCCAGTTTATAAGCAATTAAATATCTTATCCTCTTGGGAACATAAATATCCTGATGAGGAAATAAGCGAGATTTTTTCTCATACATTGAAAGAGTTGTATGATAATATATTGAGCCAAAAAAGAGATGAGCTTATAGCTAAAGACAGAATATCTAAATTAACTGAAGCGGAAAAAAAAGAACTAGCAACATTAATACTTGTTTTATCAAAAAAAGACTAAATATATATAAAACAGTAATTTAATTACCAATATTGGAGCAGCTATAATGTTATATTAATTATAGCGCATAAATTTAAAGTAATAATTTGAAGCAATATACTTTTATGGTTTATCGCTTTGGTTTCATTGAAAAAATTAATGGCAACATAAATGATTCGCCCTCACTATACTTATAGTGCTCAATTCAATGCTATCAGCGAAATCTGGAAAGTATTTAGTCTGGGTAACGATGATTTTACCCTATCACTAAACAACAAAATGTGGATATTTTGATATGGAGCAAAACTCTCAATCACAACTCAAACATCTGATCATTCGCGGTAAAGAGCTAGGCTATTTAACTTATGCAGATTTGAATGATCATTTGCCTGAAGAAATTATCGATTCCGATCAGATCGAAGATATTATTCAAATGATCAATGATATGGGGATTCAGGTTCTGGAGGAAGCTCCTGATTCTGATGACATGCTTTTATCAGAAAACGTGCCTGATGAAGAAGCAGTCGAAGCAGCCACCGCTTTGGTATTATCGAACGTTGAATCAGAAATTGGTCGCACAACAGACCCTGTGCGCATGTATATGCGCGAAATGGGTGCCGTAGAACTTCTAACTCGTGAAGGCGAAATTGATATAGCTAAACGTATTGAAGACGGTATTAACCAAGTACAAACATCAGTATCAGAATATCCAGAAGCAATCACTTACCTTTTGGAGCAATATAATCTGGTTGAACAAGGTACGGTACGTTTATCCGATTTAATTACCGGATTTGTCGATCCCAATGCTCAAGAAAGCATAGAAGATTTACCTGAAGAATTAGAGGATGAAAATAGCACTCTTAATCTTGACGATGATCAAGATGATGAAGACGAAGAAACTGATTCTACTGATGATGATACATCGATTGATCCAGAAGTAGCCAGAGAAAAATTCTTAGCCTTAAAAGTGCAACATGAGAAAACATCTGAAGCGATCAAAAAATACGGCAGATCGAATAAAAAAGCACGGCAAGAAATTGAAAATCTATCTGAAATCTTTAAACAATTTCGTTTGGTTGGCAAGCAATTTGATATTCTGGTTAATAGCATGCGTGAAATGATGGAACGTGTGCGTTCTCATGAACGGGTAATTATGAAAATCTGCGTTGAACAATGCAAAATGCCGAAAAAACAATTTATGACTTATTTCACCGGTAACGAAAATAACATGAATTGGTTCGAAAAGGCAATGAAATCAAAGGGTGCTAATGCTGAAAAGTTAAGTGAATTTGATAAAGACATTGCGCAACAAACCGAGCAACTCCAACAAATTGAAACAGAGACTAATCTTTCGATTGAACAAATCAAAGATATTAATCGTCGTATGTCAATTGGTGAAGCTAAAGCCAGACGTGCCAAAAAAGAGATGGTTGAGGCAAATTTACGTTTGGTTATCTCGATTGCTAAGAAATACACTAATCGTGGTTTACAATTCCTTGATTTAATTCAGGAAGGTAATATTGGTTTAATGAAAGCTGTTGATAAATTTGAATATCGTCGTGGTTACAAATTTTCAACCTATGCAACTTGGTGGATTCGTCAAGCAATTACCCGTTCAATTGCTGACCAGGCTAGAACTATTCGTATTCCAGTTCATATGATTGAGACAATCAATAAACTCAATCGTATTTCACGCCAGATCTTACAAGAGATAGGTCGAGAACCAACGCCGGAAGAATTGTCTGAAAAAATGCAAATGCCTGAAGACAAAATTCGTAAAGTACTAAAAATTGCCAAAGAACCCATCTCAATGGAGACGCCGGTTGGTGATGATGAAGATTCACATCTTGGTGATTTTATTGAAGATACTGCAATGGAACAACCTCTTGATGCGGCAACATCAGAAAGCCTACGCGCAGCTACACGCGATATTTTAGGCGGTCTAACGCCACGTGAAGCAAAAGTGTTAAGAATGCGTTTTGGTATTGATATGAATACTGACCATACCTTGGAGGAAGTCGGTAAACAATTTGATGTCACTCGTGAACGTATACGTCAAATTGAAGCAAAAGCACTTCGCAAATTACGTCATCCAAGTCGTTCTGACGTTTTACGCAGTTTTCTCGATGAATAAATAGTTAATCGCAACTATTCACTTACCAAAATTCCGCTGCCGAAATCATTAAGTAGCGGAATTTTTTTATTTAATTAACCTGCGTTTTATCAGCTTGCATTCCGTCGCTACTATATAATTTGCCGATTATCTCGTATATACTAACGTATCGTTCGTTTGTATTGATAAAACAGACTAGAATCTCCATGAATATCATCAAATTACTAAAAATCGATCCTTTTTTATTAACCCTAGTTATTGTAGTAGCTACCGCAACATTTTTACCTTGCGAAGGTAGGATTAATACTTTTTTTGAATCCTTAACTAGCCTTGCAATCGCGTTATTATTTTTCATGCACGGTGCAAAATTATCCTTTAATGCCATTATTGATGGCATTAAAAATTGGAAACTTCATTTGATGATTTTTATAACGACATTTGCTATTTTTCCATTACTCGGAGTGGGATTACAGATTTTTGTCCCTGCTTTATTAACGCATAATCTTTATTTAGGATTCATATATCTGTGTACCTTACCAGCGACAGTACAATCTGCTATTGCTTTTACATCAATAGCACGCGGTAATGTTGCTGCTGCTATTTGTAGTGCTTCGGCATCAACTTTACTGGGTGTTTTTATTACTCCTATTCTTATTGGTCTTTTTATGCATGCTCAATCAGACAATGCCATGGACATCTCCGAAGCGGTTATTTCTATAATGCTTAAATTAATGCTACCTTTTATTTTGGGGCATTTATCCAGACCACTTATTGGTTTGTGGATCGATAAATATCGCAAAATCATCAATCAAACCGACCGTTTATCAATTTTATTAGTGGTTTATGTTGCTTTCAGCAATGCGGTAATAAATGGCATTTGGCAACAAATTGATATCATATCATTCATCACTATTATTATATTCTCTCTTATATTACTCACTATTGTATTAGTCATTACACGTTATGGTTCACGACTACTCGGCTTTAATAAACAAGATGAAATTACGATTGTATTTTGTGGTTCGAAAAAAAGTCTAGCCAGTGGTATTCCTATGGCTAGTATTATTTTTCCAGCCGCCGTAACGGGAATGATGGTATTACCATTAATGATTTTTCATCAAATACAACTGATGGTTTGTGCTATATTGGCCGCACATTATGCTAAACGTCAGGACTAAAACAAAAATCAAACAACCATTGTTTATCCTGCTCTTCAATCGTTACTGATAATTGTTATCAATATCTTGTATATTTTATTTTACACCATAACTGATGTGCTATTTCGCGCACACTTTTTGCTTATATTAGAATCCTTTCAAGGATTTATTAATAAAATTTCAAAAATTGCTTTGCTCATTTAATATTCTTTAGGATAATAGCGACGTTTATTTATTTATGTGAAGAGCCGATATGTTCCATCTATTTTCTGATTTAGATATTTCGACACTTATGTTATTAGCTATAGCGCTATTTTTTGTTTTATTTTATGAAGCAATCAATGGATTCCACGATACCGCCAATGCAGTTGCAACGGTGATTTATACCAAAGCACTAAAAGAACGACTAGCAGTGCTTATGGCGAGTATTTTTAATTTCTTTGGTGTATTACTTGGTGGTTTGAGCGTTGCTTATGCTATTGTTCACCTGTTACCGACTGATTTATTACTCAATGTCAGTTCTTCGCACGGATTAGCAATGGTATTTTCTATTCTTTTTGCTGCGATCATTTGGAATCTGGGAACTTGGTATTTGGGTATCCCTGCTTCAAGTTCTCATACCTTAATCGGTTCAATTATTGGCGTCGCTTTGGCAAATGCGTTTCTGACAAATACATCAGTAATCGAAGCACTAAATATTCCAAAAATGATTTCAATCTTACTCTCTTTAGTCATTTCACCATTGATAGGCTTATTAATGGCAGGTTTAATGATCTATATATTAAGAAAAATGTGGACCCAAAAGAAGAGTGGTAAGAAAAGAGAACGTATATTTATGACACCTGAACAACGTGAAAAACTATACGGTAAGAAAAAACCTCCATTTTGGATCCGGATTATGTTAATCATTTCAGCTGCTGGAGTCAGTTTTTCACATGGTGCCAATGATGGACAAAAAGGAATAGGATTATTAATGTTGGTATTAATGGGTGTCGCGCCAGCAGGTTTTATTGTTAATATGAACGCACCGACTTATGATATTGCTAACACACGAAGCGCCATCCATAATATTGAAGAATATTTTACTACCCACCAGCAAATTCTATCCGAAGTAATCGGTAAACAACCCATTGTAAGCAATGAAATTCAACATACTGACCTTACTGAATATCATTGTGATTATTCACACTCTTTTACAACTTTGAATATTGCCAAAACATTATTCAATAATTTAAATGATTATGAAACTTTAACCGTTGATCAACGTGCGCAAACTCGTCGTATTCTAATTTGTTTATCTGACACAGTAAATCATATTGCTAAACAAGCAAATCTACCTAAGCAGGATAAGAATTATTTATCCGCATTAAAAAATGATTTATTAAAAACTGTAGAATATGCACCTATTTGGATTATTATTGCTGTAGCTTCTGCTTTAGCTGTAGGTACTATGATTGGTTGGCGTCGTGTTGCCATCACAATTGGTGAGAAAATTGGTAAAAAAGGGATGACTTACGCCCAAGGTGTTTGTGCTCAGGTTACTACCGCTATTTCAATTGGTATTGCTAGCTTTACAGGTATGCCGGTGTCAACGACACAAGTATTGTCATCTTCTGTTGCTGGAACGATGATCGTCGATGGTGGTGGTGTACAAAGTAAAACCATGAAGAGCATTGCTTTAACTTGGATCTTAACTTTACCAATTTCTATATTACTATCAGCATTAATTTTTTGGCTTGCTCAAATGTTAATTTAGTAGTACAACTAACCGGAGAGTAATTAAATTTTCTGCAAGTTAAAAAGATAGAGGAAAGTGTTATGGCTTATAAACATATTTTAGTAGCAGTAGATCTTTCACCTGAAAGCGATATTTTAGTTGAAAAAGCTGTTTCAATGGCAAGGCCTTATAATGCACAAATTTCATTGATTCATGTCGGTATCAACTATTCCGATCTCTATACTGGACTAGTGGATATCAATATGAATGACATGAAAGATCGTATTACTGAAGATGCCCATATTGTACTTAATAAGTTAGCCGATAATGCGGGTTATCCAATAACTCATACACTCTCAGGTAATGGTGAATTTGGTCAAGTATTAATTGAAGCTATTCATGAATATGGTGCCGATCTTGTGGTTTGTGGTCATCATCAAGATTTTTGGAGTAAACTGATGTCTTCTGCGCGCCAATTAATCAATAATACTCATGTTGATACCTTAATTGTGCCACTGAAAGATGATGAAGTCACTGAAGAAAAACCTTCTGAAGTTAATTAAAAACATTTAGAATTTTAGCCATAAGATAAAAATAATTAGGTCTAACAATAATATGTTGGACCTTTTTGTTAAGTTTTTATTTTCATATCGATTCCCAATACCTACAATAGTGTTCCTATAAACATGACCAATGACATTAAAAAAGTATACAAAAAATTATCAATATAAGGTTTCTTGCTTTTCTAGTATTTCATAAGTACATAATTATTTAAATTATATTAATTCCTTTATCATTAAAATGATTTAAAACAATGAAAAGGTAACTTTAGGTAAAATCAATAAGGTAAATCAAGCATTAATCATAATTAACAATAAATTATTATTGTTTTACGATAATTTTTTATTGATTAATAATAAACAAAGAATATAATCTCCTTAATTCATTTACATACTATTAAGGAGCATTTATGCGTAATTCATCAAATATTGAACATTTAAAGCGTTATTCAAACTATGTGGCATGGTTTACGTGGGTGCCGATCATTTGTATCTTTATTGGTTGCTTTTCTCCCCTACTATTTTATTTTTTTAATATACAAAATATTGGATTAGATTCGGATAATTATTCTTTATTTTCTTCATATGTTGGATTTGATACTAATACTGAAACATTAACATGGTGGCAATCAGCACTGGCAACTTGCATCGATACCCTACCCATAGTGATTTTATTGTATGGTTTTTATCAACTGCGATTGCAATTTATTTGCTATGCGAAAGCGGAATATTTCACTGTAAATGCATCGAATCACTGTTACAATTTCGGTAAAGCATTAGTAGCTTGGGTTGTATTAGGCGTAATTTTTGAGCCATTATTATCATTAATTTTAACGTTAAATAATGAAGAAAAGTTCATTAACGTGAGTCTAACTGGTGACGATATCATCACCTTTTTCCCTGCACTTTGTATCATGATTATAGGGCGAATTCTGCTAAAAGCATCCCAAATAGCCACAGAAAACGAACAGTTCATATAAGGATCAATGAATCATGGCAATTATCATTAATTTAGATGTTATGTTGGCTAAACGTAAAATTAAATCTAAAGATTTGGCTAATGCAATTGGCATCACTGAGCAAAACTTATCTTTGCTAAAACAAGGTAAAGTAAAAGGATTTCGTTTAACCACACTTGAAGCGATTTGCCAATATCTAGATT
This sequence comes from Frischella japonica, assembly GCF_014489845.1. Classification (GTDB taxonomy): domain Bacteria; phylum Pseudomonadota; class Gammaproteobacteria; order Enterobacterales; family Orbaceae; genus Frischella; species Frischella japonica. The sequence continues at coordinate 60,658 of NZ_JABURY010000006.1, read as the reverse complement.
GCCAACCGGGTGATATTTTAGAATATCGAGCAGATAGCAAAATTGATTAAAAACCAGATTAATAAAATATTTCACGTTAATAATCTACATCGTGTTACTATTATGGTAGAAAATAAGAGGGTTATAATCAATTATTTTGGTAGATTACAACCCTTTATTAAAATTTAGGATTAGTTCATATTAACTTAATCTATTTATACGTTTTGGTAACACCTGATGATTTATCAAAAGTTTTTGCACTATTAATGTAATGATCTATTTACTAACTAAATGATAAATTTCATTACGACCCCATACCGGCTATTGCTTTTCTAAAACGCATTAATGAAAAAGTAAAGAAAACAATGCCAATACCAAGTAACCAGGCATAAGAAACCCAAACGACATTCAAACCCGCACCACGATATAAAATAGCTTGTCCTAATTCGACAAAATGAGTAGTCGGGGCGAACATCATTATATTTTGTACCAATTCAGGCATACTTTCACGTGGTGTCGAACCACCAGATAACATCTGTAATGGTAGTAAGATCAAGATCAACAACATAGCAAATTGCGCAGTTGAACGAGCAACCGTTGCCAGAAAAATACCTAATGACGTAGTTACAAATAAATGTAATGATGCGCCAATCAAAAATAGTACCACCGAACCAGCAATAGGAACTTCTAGCCACCACTGCACTACCAGCATTAAAGCACCCCATGTCGATATTAATACCACCAATCCCATTGACCAAATTTTTGATATCATAATTTCAAAGGGAGTAACAGGCATTGACAATAAATGATCAATGGTGCCATGCTCCCGTTCACGCATCAAGGCAGCCCCTGTTAAGATAATAGATAACGTTGTCACAATGTTGATTATTTCCATTACCGAACCAAACCATGAACGAGTTAAATTAGGATTAAACATCGCTCTAACTTGAATATTCACAGCTGATGAAGCGGTTGAGCGATAACGATTAACAAATTGATTAACTTCATCATTAATCATTTGAGTTATATAACCATTACCCACAAAAGCTTGCCCCATCCTAGTAGCATCAACATTTAATTGAATTTCAGGACGCATATTATTCAATACATCTCGTTGGAAATTAGGTGGAATATTTAATGAAAAGGTATAACTATCGGTATCCATACCAGCATCAACTTCCTTCATTGAATAAACTTTTACTGGAGGCATAAACATCGGTGGATAAAAAGCGGAAGTAATTTGCCGTGACAGAGGAGAATCATCTTCATCAACCACCGCAATGGTTGCCCGATTCAAAGAATCAGAGGTTGCCGTAGCAGCGGTATAAATATCAATGGTAAAGCAGTAAGCTATCAAGATCAACATGATTGGATCACGCAACAATCCCCATAACTCTTTAACCCCTAATCGAAAAATATTAATCACACTTTGCATAGGGCTATCCTTCCTGTTTTTTTAGTAAAAGAATACTCATCCCTAATATAATCGGAATGGTGATCAATAAGGAAAATATTGAAGTATGTAAATCAGCAAATTGCAACGCTTTATTAAAGACTCCACGCGAAATAATCAGCATATGAGCCGTTGGATAAACTTCACCAATATAGCGCCCGGAGCCTTCTAATGAAGAAACTGGATTAAGCAACCCAGAAAACTGAATTGCAGGTAACATCGTACCGACACAGGTCAGAAAAATAACCGCAATTTGGCTACGTGTTACAGTCGAAGCAAGCAATCCCATTCCTGTTGCAATAATACAATATGCTAAGGCTGAGATACAGAGCGTAAATATTCCCCCTTTAATTGGAACATTAAAGATAGTAATTGCCATAAATAGCAAAATAAAAAAACTCGACATTGATAATACAATATAGGGAACTTGTTTACCGAGTAGGAATTCTGCCCGTGTGACTGGCGTAACATAGAGATTGATAATTGAACCCATCTCTTTTTCTCGTACTACCGATAAAGCCGCTAACATTGCCGGAATCATTAATAATAAAATAGGAATAACCGCAGGCACCATGGATGGTAGGCTTTTTACATCAGGATTATAGCGATATCGAGTTTCAACATTTGCTAATCCGGCAATTTGTTGACCTAATTTTTCTCGCGCCTGATCATTAAGCCATGCTAAATGCATACCCTGCACATAACCTTTAATTGTATCTGCCCGTAGTGGCATAGCGCCATCAATCCAAATAGCAATATCAACTGGATCACCACGTTGTATATCACGACCAAAGTTAGGCGGGATTTCTATTGCGAGAGAAATTTTACCGCTACGCATACGCTGATCCATATCCTTATAATCAATCAACGGTTTTTCCTCAATAAAGTAGCGCTTTGAACCCGATAAATTGAGCGTGTAATTATGACTTAGACCACTTTGGTCTCGATCCAATACAGCAAAATGTAAATCCTCAACATCTAAAGTAATTCCATATCCCATTACTAACATCAATATAGCTGAACCAAGTAGCGCTAATACAGCCCGTAATGGATCGCGAGATAATTCTAATGCTTCACGCCATAAACATCCGACCATCCGAGTCAAACTAAAGCCTGGAATTTTACTTTGTTGGTCATTTTTTTTCTCTTTAGGACGTTCAATATGCTCCTTATCACCGGAACTTTGACTTTCAACTTGCTTAGCAGAATCATCAGCACCAGCCTCAACCAAATAACTGATAAAAGCTTGTTCGAGTGTTTGTGCTTGTTTCGCAGCTATTATATTAGCTGGCGTATCACTCGCTAATACTTTTCCAGCATGCATCAATGAGATACGATCACAGCGTGCTGCCTCATTCATAAAATGGGTGGTTATAAACACTGTGACTTTATCTTTACGCGACAATTCAATGATTAAGCGCCAAAAATCGTCACGTGCAATCGGGTCAACCCCAGAGGTCGGTTCATCTAAAATCAAAATTTCTGGATTATGAACCACAGCTACAGATAACGATAAACGCTGTTTCACCCCCAGCGGTAGACTATCCGGTAAGCTTTGTCGATGTTCTTCAAGACCAAATCGCTTTACTAATTCGCTTACTCGTTGCGGGATATTAGCTTCCTTGATTCCATATAAACGTGCATGTAATACTAAGTTTTGTTCAACAGTAAGTTCACTATATAATGAAAATGCTTGCGACATATAACCTAGATGCCTTCTAACATTAATATCATTCGCATCCACAGGTTTACCAAATAACCAAGCTTCTCCTTCTGATATTGGTAATAACCCTGTTAACATTTTCATAGTAGTTGATTTACCACAGCCGTTGGATCCTAAAAAACCAAATATTTCTCCTTGTTGAATCGAAAAATTGACATGATCAACTGCGATAAAATTACCAAATTTTTTAGTTAACCCTTTTGCTTCTATTGCTATTTGCGCTTTATCGCCCCCCTCTAATGGTGGAATTTCAACCGCTTGGTAACCTTGTTTAGCATTTTCAGGCATTAATTGGATAAATGCGTCATCCAGATTGGTTTTACCTGTTTGTGTCAGTAATTGCTGAGGTGTTCCTGTTTCAAGAATCTTCCCCGCATACATGGCAACTAACCAATCAAAATTCTGTGCTTCATCCATATAGGCAGTGGCAACAATTACACTCATTTGTGGACGCTGCTTACGAATCTTGTTAATCAGCTCCCAAAATTGGGCTCGAGAAAGCGGATCCACGCCAGTGGTTGGCTCATCTAAAATAAGAAGATCAGGATCATGAATCAACGCAGAACATAAACTCACTTTTTGCTTCATTCCACCTGATAAGCGACCTGCTGGACGAGATAAAAATGGATACAGTCCCGTACTTAACGTGAGTTCATCAATACGACGCCGGCGTTCTTGTGCATCATGTCCAAATAAACGGGCAAAAAATTGGAGGTTTTCTTCAACTGATAAAGTTGGATAAAGATTTTTACCTAACCCTTGTGGCATATAAGCGATGCGTGTACAAATCGATTTACGATGACCTTTATCAGCCATATTACCATCAAGCACATAAACACTACCATCTTGAATAACATGTGCGCCAGCAATTAATGACAATAAACTTGATTTTCCCACCCCATCTGGTCCAATTAAACCAATCATACAGCGTGATGGAAAATTTAAGCTAATATTATCCAAAGCTCGCACATCTTTGTAACAAAGTGTGGTGTTTTCCACCTTCACCACATAATCGTTATCTATTTTAGCTAAAGCATTAACTAAATCTTGTTTTGGCTCTGACATAACCACACTCCATTATTGGTTTGGACATGCAGCTAAATCCGATAACTCTTGCGGCCATGCAACATTAGAATCTAATTTTACCCACGCAACACCCGGTAATCCTGTTTTGACCTGATTAATAAAACATTTAAGTAACTCTGGCTTGATTTGTGCTTTAACGCGGAACATTAATTTTTGACGTTCATCTTTAGTTTCAACTGTTTTTGGCGTAAATTGTGCGACACTTGCAACAAATGAGACATATGCGGGGATTGATTTATTCGGAATTACGTCTAAAACGATTCTGACTTCATCACCAATAGCTACTTTACCTACTACAGTTTCTGGTAAAAAGAATGTTAAATAAATATCAGAAAGATTGACTAAATTAAGCACTTTACCGCCAGCACTTAACACTTCACCCGGTTGCGCAATACGATATTGAATACGCCCGCCCACTGGCGCAACCAATGTACTATCATCAATATCAGCTTGAATCTGCGTAATATTGGCTTCAGCAACTTTTATTGCTGCAGCAGCACTTTGGATATTCGCTTGAGCCGATTCAACAGAAGCTTGCGCTGAATCAACTTGTGATTTTGCAGATTGTAAAGCCGCTTTGGCACTTTCCATTTTCGCATTGTCATCATCATACTGTTGTACTGACAAAGCACCAGTTTTATATAGCTTTTCTGTACGTGCTAAATGTTTGATAGCTAAATCAAGATCGCTTTCACGTTGATTAACAATTGCTTCGGCAGCTGCTTTATCACTTATGCTAAGACCAAGTTGCGCTTTCGCATTTTCTTCATTACTCATTGCTTGCAATAACTGTGCTTTAGCTTCATTTAATTGCGCATTTAAAGTATCGGTTTGCATAATAACCAGTGGTTGATTTACTTGTACAAATTCACCTTCTTGAACTTTAATTTGTTCAATTCGACCAGCAAGCTTGGTAGAAATATTAATTTCAGTACCTTCAATTCTACCATTGCCACTAATAAAATTAGGTCCAAAGCCGTCATCTTTAGTTAGAAACCAAATTAAGGTTCCAGCAACAACAACGGTAAGGAAAAGAATAAGCCATTTTCTATTTAACTGTTTCATCGTAATATCCTAATAATATCCTTATTTAAATCTTAAAGTTGATAATAAAGTTTATCTAATATGTATACTGATAGCTTAAAAGCGAAACTCAAACTTCAACAACAATGATAGTAAATAGAGAAATCAGCCCACTTTTCATTAAAATATCCTTTAACTTTATTTAAATCTTAAAAAGCAAAATAAAGTAAGATATTAATAATCAAAATCACTATCCAATGTTGGATTCAGATTGATACCAAATACCACTATTTTTAGTATTTTTATCTAGATATTTTGTTTATTTTATGCTAATTATTTTGTAAAGCATAATCATTTTATGCCTATTCAAAAATTATTATTTAAGGTAATGTTGCCCATTTAATATACAACACAATGACATAATGAAGTATTATTTCTAGCGCTAATTTTTGCCTCAAGATAATAAAACAAATTTATGCAATGAATGGTTTTATTTTTTATTTACCTTACTTATTGTAGTATATTTGTTTTAAAAGGAGTCTTTACTCACCATAAAATAAGATAAGCAGTTAAAACACGATGGAACAAAATATTAAACTCAATTGTTTATTAGAAAATTTACAACTTATTTTTAATAACAATACATTCAAACAACGACTTGCTCATAGGATTGGTTATCAAACTGAAAGTCAGCAACAACCTAGACCACAGAGTTTAGTTGAATACTTACAACAAGTTATTCAACCTGAATTAAATTCTATGGGTTTTACCACTACCCAAATTGATAATCCCGAAACAGAAAACTGTCCCTTTTTGATTGCCGAGCGTATCGAAAGTCCTACACTACCAACTGTTTTATGTTATGGTCATGGCGATGTGGTATTTGGTGATGCCATACATTGGCGTAAAGGACTAGAACCCTGGCAATTGATTGAAGAAGGCGATCGCTGGTATGGTCGCGGTACAGCAGATAATAAAGGTCAACATACCATTAACTTTGCAGCTTTAGAGCAAGTATATCTTGCTCGGGGTAAAAAATTAGGATTTAACTGCAAAGTATTATTTGAAATGGGAGAGGAAATCTCATCACCCGGTTTGGCAAAAATTGCCGAACAGTATCGAGATCAATTAAAAGCCGATCTTTTCATTGCTTCTGATGGTCCACGTTTATCTGCTGATCAACCGACGTTATTCTTAGGATCTCGTGGTTGTATTAATTTTAAACTTACGATAAATAGTCGTGAACAAGGTTACCATTCGGGTAATTGGGGGGGCTTGTTGTCCAATCCGGCAACACAGTTAGCAAATGCGATAGCATGTTTAGTAGATAAACAAGGTAGAATACTTGTCGATGGTTTAAGACCACCGGCATTAAGCCCAGCTATCCGCCATATTTTAAGTGATATCCAACCAGCTGGGCAATTAGGTGATCCCGATATTGACATCAACTGGGGAGAACCCGGCCTTACCCCTGCTGAACGGCTTTTCTCATGGAATAGTTTAGAGGTATTGGCTTACACAGCAGGAAATCCGGCAAAACCCGTGAATGCAATTCCCCCTAATGCATCGGCTACTTGCCAGCTCCGTTTTGTGGTTGGCACTGATACCAAAAATATTATTAACAATATTAAAAAACATCTTAACTTACATGGTTTTAATAATGTCGAAGTTGAATCGTGTGGTATCACTGCTGCAACACGCTTTGATCCAACTGACCCACTGGTTGATTGGGCATTAAGTATTATTCAACAAGCGACGGATAAAAAACCAGCTTTATTACCTAATTTAGGTGGCTCATTACCAAATGATATCTTCGCCGATATTTTAGGCTTACCAACCCTTTGGATTCCTCACTCTTATCCGGCTTGCGGTCAACATGCAGTTAATGAGCATATGCTCAAATCAATAGCCTATGAGGGATTAAACATAATGGCTCGACTATTTTGGGATCTTGGTGAACGAGGTAATGAATTATTACTTCAACACAAGCATCACCAAGAAAAAAATAAAAAATAAGGAATACAATTTATGCAGTCCATACACACTGAAAAAAATTCACCCCAAAAACCTAATCTATATAAAACATTATTTGCTACATGTATTGGTAATGCTTTGGAATGGTTTGATATTGCTGTCTATGCTTTTTTTGCTAATTACATTGCTAAGGCTTTCTTTCCTAATACCGATGAAACATTATCACTCATTATGACTTTTGCTTCGTTTGGTATTTCATTTCTTATCAGACCAATTGGAGCCGTGTTTTTAGGTAATTATGCTGATAAACATGGTCGTAAAGCATCATTACTGGCATCAATGATTTTAATGATGATTGGTTGTTTAATGATTGTTATCATGCCAACCTATCAAACTATCGGATTAACAGCGCCAATTTTGATGATTGTTGCGCGTCTTATTCAAGGATTTTCTGCTGGTGGTGAATTTGGTAGTTCGACCGCCTTTTTAATTGAACATTTTCCCGAACGTAAAGCCTTTATTGCCAGTTGGCAATTTGCCACACAAGGTGTTAGTACTTTACTTGCAGCGTTATTTGGTTTAATTTTAACTAACACTTTAACTGAATCTGAAATAAGTGAATGGGGTTGGCGAATTCCTTTTGCTTTTGGACTATTAATTGGTCCGGTTGGTCTCTATATTCGACGTTACATTGATGAATCGCCAACCTTTGAAAAAGCCGAAAAAACTCAATATCCTTTAATAGAGATCATTCTCAATCAAAAATCATTGTTCTTCATCGCCGTTGGTTTAATGATGATTTCAACTGCTATTAACTATATGTTACAATATGTGCCTACTTATGCGACGAAAAACCTTCATTTAGATAGCTCAACTGCATATACGGCAACGTTAGTAGCGGGTATAATTTTAACTTTTGTTACTCCATTAGTTGGTTTATTGGCAGAAAAAGTCGGTCGTATTCCATTAATGTTTGCATCCTTAGTTTTATTACTCGTCACAGTTTATCCCGGGTTTGCTCTTACCGTCGATTTTATCAGCCCAACATCGTTAATTTTGTTAATTAGCTGGTTAGCTTTATTAAAATCAATTTATTTTGCAACCGTACCTTCTATGATGGCAGACATTTTCCCAGTCAAAACAAGGGCTACTGGCATGGCGTTAAGTTACAATGTTTCAGTAACAATTTTTGGCGGTTTTGCACCTATGATTTGTACAATATTAATTAGATTAACTAAAAGTGATCTTGCGCCAAGTTATTATTTAATTGCCATTGGCTTCATTAGCTTATTTGCTTTATATCAAGCGAATGCCCTCAAAAAATAATTTTTAATTGTCTATCTCTTTATCAATAAAACTTCCCTATATCTTATTAGGGAAGTTTTAATAAGATGTTATTTAATTTAACACAATGATTTTTTTTAATTAACAGAACCTCTCTATTATCACATCTTATCCACTTACTATCATTAATCATCAAATAAAAAAAATGTGAAGACTTTATTTTTGTAGACAATCAGTCTATATTATTAAAAAATGTTTTGAGAAATTTTATGATGAAAGTGATACAACAAAAACCTAAGCGAGGAAGACCTCCTAAATCAACGCATGATCATCAAGATACCAAACAAGCTTTGATTCGTAGTGGGGTTGAATTAATCACCGAACGCGGATATATGACTGCAGATATCGACAGTATTTTAAAACGTGTTGGTATACCCAAAGGATCATTTTATTATTATTTTGAAAATAAAGAGGCCTTTGGACACGCAATCTTAGAAAATTACGCAAGTTATTTTGCTCACAAACTCAATAAATATCTCAATAATCAGACCATTTCACCTCTAGAACGGATTTATCAATTTTATCTTGATGCAAAACAAGGTATGGAAAAATACCATTTTAACCGTGGTTGCTTAGTGGGCAATTTAGGGCAAGAAATTAGCACCATACCCCATAGTTTTCGGCAACGGTTAAATGAAATTTTTCTGGATTGGCAACATTGTATAGCTAATTGTTTAACTGAAGCACAATTAAATGGTGATATAGCACAATCACTCAATAGTCAAACTTTAGCCTACTCTTTTTGGATTGGCTGGGAAGGCGCTGTCATGCGTGCAAAATTAATTAAAAATGCCGAACCGATGACAATATTTATCAACTATTTTCTAAACAACTTAGATTACAAACCAAATCTAGGTACAGATCATTCCCATTAATGACTTGTTATAAAAGGAAAACACCATGTTCAATGCAATTCTTATCGAGAAAGATGATAAAGGCTATCGCGCCAACCTCACTCAGCTTCAACCATCCCAATTACCTGATGGTGATGTCACTGTTCAGGTAGACTATTCGTCATTGAATTATAAAGACGCCTTAGCCATTTCAGGTAAAAGCCCAGTTGTACGACAATTCCCTATGGTGCCAGGCATTGATTTCGTCGGGACAGTAATCGACAGCCAAACATCACAATACAAAAAGGGCGATAAAATATTACTTAATGGTTGGGGAGTAGGGGAAAAACATTGGGGTGGCCTAGCGCAATTTGCTAAAGTGAATGGCCAATGGCTCATTCCATTACCACAAAATTTGACCGGTAAGCAATGTATGGCAATTGGTACAGCCGGTTATACGGCAATGTTAGCAATTATCGCTCTTGAAAAACATGGCATTTCACCGAAAAAAGGAAAAATTTTAGTCACGGGTGCAAATGGTGGTGTCGGCAGTTTTACGATCGCGATTTTAGCTAAATTGGGCTATCATGTAATTGCGGCTACCGGTAGACTAAATGAAAGTGCTTACCTAAAGCAATTAGGTGCTAACGAAATTATTGATCGTCATGAATTGTCTGAACCGGGTAAACCATTAATGAAAGAACGTTGGATAGCTGCCATCGATTGTGTAGGTAGTCAAACGCTAGCTAATGTTTGCGCAAGCACACAATATGGTGGTGTAGTTGCCGCATGTGGTTTATCACAAGGTATGGATTTTCCTAGTAGTGTAGCGCCCTTTATTTTACGCGGTATTAGCCTTATCGGTATCGATAGTGTTATGCGCCCTTATGCTGATCGTGTTGAAGCTTGGCAGCATTTAGCAACTATCCTAGATGCACCATTATTGGACACCATTGGCAAAACAATTTCATTAAAACAAGTCATCCCTACAAGCGAAAAATTATTGCAAGGCCAAATCCGAGGTCGCATCATTGTCGATGTAAATCATTAATAATCAATATACAAGGGTGAATGGCTCACCCTTTACAACACTTAAATTTTAAACACCAAAGCTAAGAGAGGTATAAAATAATTAGATTGTGACGCTTTTGCGCAAGAAAAATAGGCCGCGTAGTAACGTTGATGATCAGAATCATGATAATCAATGTGCCAACGCAATTTATGAACAGAATTTAAAATGGATAAGCAGTTAATTAAACGATATATTAAATAAAGGGTAAATGAACAACCTATAATTAGTATTCCCCATTGCATATAATCTTGTTGATAATCTATAGTAGCGCTATAGATATTAATTAGTTGATAAACGCTATAAGCAGTTACCATAGTTAAGAAAAAGAGTTTTAGTTTAAATAATTTTATAAATTTAGATGCCAATACTTGTTCATCGTCAGCAAATATATTGATTAAACTGTTTACATCTTCTTCGACTGGAAAGCCATTAATATCAAAAATAAGACGATCTTTAGAACTTTCAACCAATACTTGATTTTTTCTTTTCCAACTATCGATCAAAATCCCAACAATGATAGAAAAAACAAAGGCTAAGCCTATTATATAAGCCACAATAACTTGATAACCAAAAATGGATATCACACATCCAATAATAAAAAAAATATACAAATGCATCGTTTATTCCCTTAAATTTTTATTTTGATCATTTATTTCTGTATTACTATACATGTTGCATCTAATAAGAGAAACTTTAGCAACCCATTAATATTTAATGCACAGTAACAAATAATTGTGATTTTATATCTTATAACAACATAATACGTTTATTTTGATAGAACACCTAAATTATACATAAATGAGAAGATATTGCATGGTTAAAGTTATATTATTATTTTTAGTAACTGCATTGGCTGAAATCACCGGTTGTTATTTTGTCTATCTTTGGATTAAGCACATAACATCAGCTTGGATTTTAGTTTTAGCAGCCATTAGCCTGATGATTTTTACTTGGTTATTAACACTGCATCCAGAAGCAAGCGGTCGAATTTATGCCACCTATGGTGGCATTTATATTATAACTTCGTTAGTTTGGTTACGCTTAGTCGATCATGTAAAATTAACGGCTTTTGACTTAATTGGCGCAAGTATGATTTTAGTAGGTAGTTTAATTATTATTACTGGCTGGCGCTCGGTATAAATTTTATTATACCGAGTTTTTGCTAGCTTAGAATTCGTTTATTCGGACGATAAAAATAAAAAGTGTTAACTTATTTTTGGCTCTTTTTCCATTCAATCACCCCATAAATGGCATTAAACAAGTATATTAAATATTGCGTAGCAATAATTGGATTATGAGTATAAATATTCAAACCGATGGTCAAAACATTAAGGAGAATCCATAAATACCAATTAAATGAAAAACGCATCATTAATAACAATTGAGCAATCAGCCCCAAGCCGAATATAAAACAATTTGCAATTAATTGATATTCAGTATTTTTTGCTTCCAATTCAGTTGTTAAAAAAACATTTAAAAAAGCAGCTATAATCAAGAAAAATAAAATTGTTAAAAAATGATTTTCTTTTAATTGTCTAACTTTTACGGCTTTATCCGTATCTTGATTTTTACGCCAATTCACTAACCCATAGACATGTGACAAAAAATAAAATATAGAAGGTAACGCTGCTCCTATATTATTACCGAGAAAATTGGCAGTACTTTCGCCAAATGCCGCCATCATACCCAAAACATTACCGCTATTTTTTCGTTTAGCTAATAATATTACACACAATAAACCACACATGGATCCCACAAAAGAGATAGCGTAACGTTGATCAAAATCCTGTAGAGGATTAGTTGATAAAAAAGCTAAAGTCACGAGTACCAGACAAATATATGGATAAATTTTACTACGTCCAATAAGTAGAATTAAATGAGTCATATGTATTCCTTATTATGAATGTTCGATGAGCTTAGATACCAGTTCAATACATTGTAAATAACGTTCATCATAGTCAGATGAGTTGATAGTTGTATACTTAACTTTATTTTTATTTAATAAACTTATCAGTAATTTTTGAAAATCCTTTCGCTGCGAAACACTACCTAATGTTCTTAAGCCATCGGCAACCCAAGGGGTATTGTTTTCAAGTAAAATGACTAAATCAAAACGATAATTATTAATCATTGCTTGCACAAATGGATGTTCTTTACCTTCATATTTTTTACAAAAAGCCTGTGTTGTTATAAAATCTGTATCAATAAATGCTACTTTATTAGCATATTTAATAGCGAAATCAATATATTGTGCTTGACCTAAAGCAACTTTGTCATAATCAGAAAACTGCAAAGCCCTTTCATCGCCACCGAGATGGGAAAATACATATTCACGCCCAAATTCCCATGCACTAGTTGTATTAAATACATTCGCTAACTTATTAATCAAAGTCGATTTACCACTCGATTCACCACCTAAAATTGCAACCGTTCTAACGAAAAATGGACGAACTTCAGTAGGAATATATTGCCAATTTTGCAAAGGTGCTTGCCGAATTTTAGTTCCACTAACTTTCATAAAACTGCGTTCAGGATCGATCAAAATAGTTTCAAGGTTAAGTAACTGACTATACATATTGACATCTTGTGGTTCACTCGAATAAACATAATTGGGATTAATCCCCTTTTCTTTAAATAGTAACTTAACTCGATTACTCCATTCTTGCCAACCATTTGGATAACTTGGGATACCATCTTCTTTTAAAATTTCAATATGGATATTTTTTTGATATTTGAATGTTTGCAGTAACCAACGTAAACGATCATTAAGCGTTGGTTGATGTGACATGGCACTATTTTTAAATAATTTTTCATCACGTAGAGTATCAGAACAAAGCACAATATATAGCTCGTCAACTTGACCTATTGCACGTTGAATAAGGTGAATATGACCTGTATGCAATGGATAAAACTTACCGAAAATTACGCCTACTTTTTTATCTTTTATTGGATACTCTATGTTAAGATATTGATGCAAAGCTTCTAGTTTTTGCGCGCTGGGCATTTTAACTTTATCATTAATCAGCTGGCTTAAATAACCTTTGGTCATATTGCAAGCTTCAGCGACGGTTTGTAAAGATAAGTTTTTCCGCTTTATTGATGTTTTTAAATAATTATAACTCATCATATTAACCTCTTTGTTTTATATATTAAACATAATTTAAACTAAAATCAAAATTTGTTCAATATACAACATCGATTAAATTGTATGAATTTTTAAGCACAAAATGTGCAATTATGAATAATTTTAGGCGAGAATTGGGTTGATTAGCTAAATCAATAACTTTATAAAATATAATTAATTAGTATTTTTATAGGTTGCTTCTTTACAAAATTGTTATTTGATTTATATAAAATAACTAATTGATTAAATTAATTTTGTTATTTATGCTTTGAGATATGACTATATATTAAATTTGCGGTGAAAAAGTAACATGCTATAATGCGGCGATTTTTACTAACCGGATAATTACTGTTTGATTAAAAAAGTCGCCCTATGGAGTGGTAGCCTAGTTACAACTATTTTAATTATTTTAGCTATCGTTTTTGCCCTTTTTTTTAAAGAAAAAATCCGTGCTAAAGAAATTCAACCGCAAAGCACCATTCTACAAAAAATTTCAGAACAAAAAGAGCTTCGGGTAGGAATGCTACGTTCACTAACTACACTTTACGTCGATTATCGGAATCCTAATGTAGTCGGTGGATTTGAATATGCTCTACTTAAAAAATTTTCTGATTCCCTGAATGTTAAATTGAAAATTATTTTCGCTAACACACTTCCTGAACTAATCGAAAAAAGCCGTGATGGTAAGATTGATTTGCTCGCAGCGCAAATTAAAGGGTATCCCGAAGAATTAACTAATTTTGATGCTAGTGAAGCTTTCCACCCGATCGTACAACAATTGGTATATTTAAAGGGTTCCGCTAAACCATACTCTTTTGAGGATATCAAAGGTAATTTAACTATTCCAAAATATTCATCGCAAAGCTATATTTTAAGAAACATAAGTACACAATACAGTGAATTAAATTGGCATGAATCAGATATTCTTAATCAAGAAGAACTACTCAAACTCGTCGTTGATAAAAAAATTGACTACACCATAGCCAATCACAATACCATTGCTATTATGCAACGTATTTATCCATTATTAACAGTAGCCTTTACGGTAGATGATAATTGGTCTCAAAATTGGTATTTCCCAAAATCACAAGACCATTCGCTACGCGATAAATTTAATCATTTTATTAAAAAAGCTTATAAAGACGGAACTATTCAAAAATTAGAATATCACTATTTTAATCATATGAATAAATTCGATTACGTTGATACACAACGTTTTATACAAGCAATAAAACAAACTTTACCCAAATATCAAGCTTTTTTTGAAAAATATGCTTCCTCTAATGAATTAGATTGGAAATTAATTGCTGCAATATCTTATCAAGAATCACATTGGAATCCCAAAGCAGCTTCATCCACTGGAGTTAGAGGAATGATGATGCTAACTAAACCCACTGCTGATTCACTAGGCATTAAAAACCGTTTAGATGCCGAACAAAGTATCAAAGGTGGCACCATTTACGTAAAACAAATTATTAACCGTATCCCAGATACCATTCCTAATGAAGAACGCATTTGGTTTGCCTTAGCTGCTTATAATATGGGCATGGGACATTTATGGGATGCGCGCAGTTTAGCTATCAAATTGAATAAAAATCCTGATAGTTGGCAAGATGTTCGCCAGATCTTACCGCTATTAAGTGAAGAAGAATATTATACCGATCTAAAATACGGTTTTGCTCGTGGTTATCAAGCGGTACATTTTGTTGATAGTATTCAACAGTATTATATGAGCCTAGTTGGTTACTTACTAGAAAGTGAACTTCGTCAAAAACACATTGATGAAAAATTTGACTTAATCTCACTGGATTTCGCGAGTGAGTAACTTTTTCTGCTTAATTTCGAACCGACGACGTTTAAAAAAATCGCTAAGAAGTTGAGCAGATTCAACAGCTAATATACCTGATTTAATCTCTGGTCGGTGATTAATTCCAGGATGGTCAAGTATATTCATAAATGAGCCGGCAGCACCGGTTTTAAAATCAGTGGCGCCAAATACTACTCGATTAATACGACTATGTATAATCGCGCCAGCACACATAGCACAAGGCTCTAAAGTGATATATAACGTAGTATCAAGTAGACGATAATTTTTAAGATAACTAGCCGCCTGCTCAATCGCAACAATTTCGGCATGTGCCGTGGGATTATGATTTAATATTGGCTGATTCCAGCCTTCCCCGATGATGTTATTGCCTAACACAATAACAGCACCCACTGGTACTTCGCCATGGGCTTCTGCTTTGCGGGCCAAGGTTAATGCATATTGCATCCAATATTCATCGGAAAAAGGTATCATCATTGCAGCAAAATCTATCTTCAATTATAAATTATTCAAACCCAACACATCACGCATATCGTATAAACCTTTTGGCTGAGATTTTAACCAGATAGCAGCACGTACGGCACCATTAGCAAACGTCATTCGACTGGATGCTTTATGAGTAATCTCAACTCTTTCCCCGATATCAGCAAACATTGCAGTATGTTCACCAATAATATCACCAGCCCGAACAGTTGCAAAACCTATCGATCCTTTTGGTCGTTCTCCAGTATGTCCTTCACGACAATAGACAGCGTGTTGATTAAGATCAATATTTAATGCCTTAGCAATTGCTTCTCCCATTACTAAGGCAGTGCCCGACGGTGCATCGACTTTATGACGATGATGCGCTTCAATGATCTCGATATCTGCGTATTCACCCATAATTTTTGCTGCTTTTTCTAGCAATTTAAGCACTAAATTAACCCCAACACTAAAATTAGCTGCAAATACAATTCCAATTTTTTTTGCAGCATTATTGATTGCTAACTTACCAGCTTCATCAAAACCGGTAGTCCCAATAACCATCATTTTCTGATTAGCTACGCAAAAATCTAAATATTCTAATGTCCCTTCCGGACGTGTAAAATCGATAAAAACATCAAACTGATCTTTCGCATTAGTTAGCTGATCTGTCACTTTAACATTTAACTGACCAATTCCAGCTAATTCACCTGCATCTGTCCCCAACAAGGAAGATCCTGTGCGTTCAAAAGCAGCACCAAGTATGGCACCATCCATATGTGAAACAGCTTGTATTAACTGGCGCCCCATTTTGCCACCGGCCCCAGCAACGGCAATACGAATTTCAGCTTTACTCATATTTATATTCTCTTTATTTATTAGCTCTAGTTGTCAACATTATAACGAAACACGATAAATAAGTTGAGTTACGTTTCTTTTATATTAGTAATTACTATAAGTATTGATGATTTATAATCCACAATGAAAATAATCGTGCGGTATTCCGCACGTTACAACAAATCAATTAAAGAATATCTAATAATTCAACATCAAAAATTAATGCACTATATGGTGGAATAGATGCCCCAGCACCTTGCGATCCGTACGCCAGTTCTTGTGGAATATATAAACGCCATTTAGAACCAACAGGCATTAATTGTAAAGCTTCGACCCAACCACGAATCACGCCACTAACGGGAAATTCTGCTGGTTGACCTCGTTCCACAGAACTATCAAAAATGGTACCATCTATTAATTGACCGGTATAATGAACACGAACACGATCCGTAGCTGATGGAATATTACCATTCCCTTGCTTCAATATTGTATACTGTAAACCTGATTCAGTCGATTTGACTCCACCTTTAGTGAGGTTTTGTTTTAAGAAATCAATACTTGCTTGAGCAGCCTTATCAGCTTCTTTCTTTTTTGCTTCCATCGCTTGCTCATGAATTTGGCGTAATGCATCATGTAGCACATCCAAAGCTAGCGCTGGTTGTCTTTCAGTTAAAACATCTTCAAGACCTTGTTTTAAGGCATTGAGATCGAGGTCTTTTAACCCTGAATCTTTTAATTGTTGCCCAATTTGTAAACCAATTGCATAGCTTGCTTTTGCTTTAGTTGAATCCAACTGCATAACTTTCTCCTTCAATATATCTCAATAATAAAAAACCCGCATTTCTGCGGGTTTCAATATATCATAATTAATATGATTTATTACGCTTCAGCAACAACATCAATAATGATCTTGGCAAATACTTCACTGTGTAATTGGAATGAAACTTCATGCTCACCCACAGTACGTAACACACCATTCGGTAAACGCACTTCACTTTTTGATACATTAACGCCGCGAGCTTTAACCGCATCGGCGATATCACGCGTACCAATTGAACCGAATAATCTACCTTCATCACCCGCTTTCGATGTGATAGTAACTTTTTCCAATGCATTAATTTGCATAGCTTTCGCTTCTGCTGCTTTTAAAACATCAGCAAGTTTAGCTTCAAATTCAGCACGTTTAGCTTCAAAAAATTCAATATTTTTCTTTGTCGCTGGAACTGCTTTACCTTGTGGAATTAAAAAGTTACGAGCATAACCTGCTTTAACATTAACTTGATCACCTAAGCTGCCTAAGTTAGCAACTTTATCGAGTAGAATAATTTGCATTCTGTCTTCCTCTGTTGCTAATTACTGATGATTATCAGTGTAAGGTAATAAAGCCAAATAACGAGCGCGTTTAATTGCACGAGCTAATTGACGTTGATATTTTGCACATGTGCCGGTGATACGGCTTGGCACAATTTTACCACTTTCAGTGATGTAACTTTTTAATAAAGAGATATCTTTATAATCAATCTCTTTCACGTCTTCTGCAGTAAAACGACAGAATTTACGACGACGGAAATAACGAGCCATTTGGCGGTTCTCCTAAATTTAAACAATTAATTTAATTTCGCAGGCATGTAAAACAAGTTGTGGAATATTACTACGTTTATTATGTGTACTAATAAAACCACTTACTAATACTTTACTACCTTTTTTAATACTGTGAGTTAATTCATTTTGTCCTGTAACAATTACTGGCATAACACACCACGATTGTCTTGGTAATTCGGCTTCAATTTGTTCAGATACATGCTCTAAATAAAACTGACAATGCGAGATACCATTTGGACTTAATTTTCGTATGGGCGTCTTTAAAACAAGGCCGGACAACTCCAAACGATTTGACATTGATTACTCTTCTGAACCTTCAACATCATCTGAATCTACATCATCCATATTGGTTTCGTTAAATTCTTCTTGCGAATTTTTACGATCATCTTTTGCTTTAAGCATTGGTGATGTTTCTGTCACAGCGTGTTTAGTACGCATAATTAAACTACGAATTACTGCATCGTTGAAACGAAAGTTATCTTCTAACTCATCAACCGCTTCTTGAGTAGCTTCTACATTCATAAGAACATAATGTGCTTTATGCAATTTTTCGATAGGATAAGCCAATTGGCGACGACCCCAATCTTCTAAACGATGAATAGTACCACCTGCAGTAGTCAATGTACCAGTATAACGCTCAATCATACCTGGAACTTGTTCACTTTGATCTGGGTGAACCATAAAAACAATTTCGTAATGACGCATTATCGCTCCCTACGGATTAATCAGCTTTCTGTCCGGGTCAGCCGTAGCCCAATGAAAGCAAGGAACATGAATATTAGACGGCTGAAATCGACGGCGCATTATATAATATTACGCTAACAATTTCCAGTAGCTAAATTTCAAATCAATTATCGCACTGTTATAACTGCAACTCTATGAATTTGACTAAAATAAAATAAAAATACTTTATTAATGCGTAACAATTTCTATAATAGTAATAAAAATTATTAGAAAAATTTTTACTTTTAAATCAAATAAGTAAAACTTATATAAATAAATATTATTAAAATTTAAATATTACGAAAGGAAAACTAATGAAAACCATTCTAGGGTTAAATATCCGTGTATATATACAACATTTCTTATTTGGAATTGTAATATTTATCGCCGTTTATATTTTCGCTTTAACACCTATTTCTGGTATAAAAATTAATGTACCGTTATTGCTTAATTTCAGCATCAATACATTACTTTATCCTTTTTCACGTTATGCTTATGAAGCTATCTTGAACTATATTTTCAGTGAGAAAACAGCAATATGGGTAAATATAAAATTATTTATGATTATAAAATTTTTTACGATACTTTTATGCTGGGGATTAGCCATAATTATTGCTCCAATCGGTTTAATTATTATATTAATTAATTTTCTAATTAATAAAACAACATCTAATAAATAGTAATAAAACCGGGAGAATGATAGTTTAAATAATCAACAACAGAGCACTATCGCTAAAAAACCAAAATTAGGATAGTTTATTTTCAGTTGTTGATATTATTTAAAGATTTATCTCTCATTCACTGATTTTATTTATAATGATTTTTGTTCCTAAGAAAAGCGTTATATTCATTAATGAGTTGCGATTTTTTCTCTTCTGTTAAAATAGCAACATGAACACCCTTTAAAGCACAATACAAAGAAAATAAGATATTTTGAGAGATGTTGTTATTTTGTTGTTGTAATTGGTAATAGACCTTAAAAGGTCCTAATTGTTTTAATAACTCAATATTGATAACACCTGCTTTAAACAAAATACGCTCTAATGATAATGTCATATTGGGTAAATCTTTGATTCTTGCTTCTTTAATCTGACATTTTGATAATTTATCTTGTTGGGAAGTTTCAATAACCATATGGATAATATTGGCTAATTTAGCTTCATTTTTCCATAGCTCATTGGTAACCTGATAATACTGTAATAACTTATTTCTAATACCAACCTCAAGAATGAGAGGTTTCATATCTAACTCACTCATCATAGACAAATAGCTAGCGTGACCACGGACATAAAATTGCTCGTTATAAAACCAGCCAAATATAATATTATTATAACAAATACCCGAACCGCCAAATAATGCTTTAGTCGATATGAGTTTACCATTATATTGAAGAATCTCAGTCAATACATGGATTATTATTTTTTTATAGTTATTTCCCATTTTTTATTCCTATTAATCACAATTTAATAAAAATGACCTTATGTTACTTAATTAAGTAATTGGTTTCATTAATTTAACGTAACTTAATAATGAATAAAAACAAATGTTGTAAGGAACACTACTTTTTGCGATCTCTATTCCAAATGATATATAAAATTGCACAACTAATCATAAATTCAAACAAATATTGAATAAGCTAAAATTATAATTAATTTGCTACTAAAAGAATAATACAGTTGTTATTAATACTTAAAGATAATGCAATTCATAAATACTTTAATAAAAATTAATAATGATTTTATGACGAAAAAATTTTTGCGCTTTTTTTTAAACTTTTATTTATGCAAATGATCAATCAAACTATATTGATTTTATTATTAAATCATTTATTTAATGTGAAGATTCTTTTATTTTAATTTAAACAACAAGTTAAAGATCAAATATCCATCAAGGAAATGAATCTTAATTAAGCTTATAGAGCGGTAGATGATAGAAAAAATTGCCAATAATTATGTTCAATTCGATAAACCAATATTATATCAATCATTAAAACTAACGGGTTATTATGATAATTCATTGGCGCTAGGTGAACATGGTGATTACTATTTTTTGGGGTTTTCTATTGATAATGCTTTGCAGAATATTCGTTTAAAATTAGATTTTTTATTATGGACCGAAGTTAAGAAAGAGTCGATGTATGCTTATAATATGAAAATTTACTTTTCAGATGACAGTATCGAAACTTGGCATGACAATCTTAATACTAATATTGGTGTTAGGACAATACCTGCACAAGGTACGGCAGAAAAATTACTTCTGTTGGAAAAAACAAACATGAAAACCTTTTAAAGCACAGTACAATGAAAATAAATATTTAGAGAAATATTGTTATTTTATCGATGTAATGGTTAATATACTTTAAAAGGTCCAAATTGTTTTAATAACTCAATATTGAGTTGATTTAGCTTTATCTTGCCATTGTTGATGACTAACCTAATAATATTGTCATAACTTATTTATAAGACTAACCTCAATAACGAGAGGTTTAACAGCTAACTAACTCATCATATCCAATAAAGGAGATGTATAAGTCATTTTGTAATTTTTAGGACTATAAACCTATTCTGCTAAATTCAGAATAAAATATTACTTATATGTATCAAGATAAAGAAATCATAACTTAGCTTATTCTAAGTAACCTTTCTCTTTTAATTCTTTATCACTCTTACAATCTTTAAATAATAAATAGATTATCAGCTTCGCAAAAGGAATTAATATTACTAACAACAAAACGAAGATGTCACAATCAGTCATAACACACGCCCTCAAGTATTTATTTCCTAACTTCAACAAAAGAATTTAATTTAATTTTTAGTTTATTCTCTTAATGAATGTTATATTTAAGAAATTTTAGAGCAAATAATCGTATTTGAAATTGATTATTTATAAATTATCCTTTTCCATAATAACAACGTATGCCTCACGTTTCCAAAATAGTAACATGCGACGTAGATCTTTTTCCATAGTCACAACCCGCCATCCTTCCCTAGCCCGTTGATTTAGAAAGTTAGAAAATTTAATTGGATCTACTTTGGCGGAACCGAAAAGTAAAGTTGAGAGCATATCTTCCTGATAAATGACGACTCTATATTCTTTCATTGAATTATCCTATTATTGATTAATTATATTTTAGTATTTATAGTTTTTTAGTTTTTTTAACCAATAGTCAGTTGTATCACTAAAAACTGACTCAGTTTATCCGAACAATAAACTTAACACAAGCCCTAGTTGGCAAACTCAATAACAATATTATTCCTATTAATCACAGTTAACTAAAAATGACATTATGTTACTTAATTAAGTGATTTATTTCATAAATTTAACATAACTTAATAATGAATAAAAACAAATGTTAAATAGCCTAAAATTATATTTTATCAATTAATTCGGCACTAGAAGAATAATACGGTTGTTATTAATACTTAAAGATAATACAATTCACATATGATTTATAAAAAATTGATAATAATTTGATAATGAAAAAAGTTTTTGCACTGTGTTTTTATTTTTTTTCAACTTTTGTTTATGCAAATGATCAATCAAACTATATTGATTTTATTATTAAATCATTTATTCAATGTGATGATTCATTTTTTTTAAATTTATTTGAATTTAAACAAAATCTTGATGATCAAATGCCCATCAAAGAAATCAATCCTAATCGAGCTTATATAGCGGTAAACGATAGAAAAAAAAATGCCAATAATTATGTTCAATTCGATAAACCAATATTATATCAATCATTAAAACTAACGGGGTATTATGATAATTCATTGGCGCTAGGTGAACATGGTGATTACTATTTTTGGGGGTTTTCTGTTGATAATTCTTTGCAGGATATTCGTTCAAAATTAGATTTTTTATTATGGACCGAAGTTGAGGAAGAGTCGATGTATACTTCCAATATGAAAATTCACTTTTCAGATGACAGTATCGAAGCCTGGCATGACAATCTTAATACTAATATTGGTGTGAGGACAATACCTGCACAAGGTACAGCAGAAAAATTACTTCTGTTGGAAAAAACCCCAAACATGAACCTTTTAGTCTGCTCATTACAAGGTTTTTTTCCGCCAGAACTGCTAACGACAATCCGCCCTGATTTAAATAAATTAGAAGACCACGTTAAATAGCTGCATCATCCATTTCACCGGTACGAATGCGAATTACTTGTTCCACATCATAAACAAAAATTTTGCCATCACCTATTTTACCTGTTTGCGCTGTTTTCATAATGGTTTCAATACACATTTCAACAATATCATCTGTCACAACGATCTCAATTTTTACTTTAGGTAAAAAGTCGACCATATATTCAGCTCCACGATAAAGCTCGGTATGCCCTTTTTGCCGCCCAAACCCTTTAACTTCAGTCACTGTCATACCTGTAATACCTTGATCTGCTAAGGCTTCACGAATATCATCAAGTTTGAAAGGTTTAACTATTGCCTCTATCTTTTTCATAATCAGTTCTCTTTAATCCTTAAGATGTTCAAATTTACCAATTCTTAGTTCCAAATCCTGACGTAATAGGATAACGTCTTCCTTTACCAAAATTACGAGAAGTAATTTTAGGCCCAACAGCTGCCTGACGACGTTTGTATTCATTGATATCTACTAATTTTATAACACGTTTTATTGTCGATTCATCATATCCTTGAGCAATCAATTGGTCGACTGATTGATCTTGCTCAATATAACCTTGCAAAATACCATCTAAAATTTCATAGGGCGGTAAATTATCTTCATCTTTTTGATCAGGTGCTAGTTCTGCTGATGGCGGACGACTAATCACTCGCTCAGGAATCACGTATGATAATGTATTGCGATATTTAGATAGTGCAAACACCAAAGTTTTAGGCACATCTTTTAAAACATCAAACCCTCCAGCCATATCGCCATAGAGTGTAGCATAACCTACCGACATTTCACTTTTATTACCTGTTGTTAATACCAACTGTCGACGTTTGTTTGATAATGCCATTAAAATAACGCCACGGCAACGTGCTTGTAAATTCTCTTCGGTTGTATCACGTATAGTATTAGTAAACATTGGCGCTAATTGAACCATAAATGCATCAAACATAGGTTCTATTGAAATAATATTAAATTCGATATCTAAAATATTCGCCTCTTCTTGCGCATCAGCAATACTGATATCAGCCGTATATCGGAATGGCATCATCACTGCTTGAACTTTATCCTTACCTAATGCATCCACTGCGATAGCTAAAGTTAGCGCAGAGTCAATACCACCAGATAAACCTAAAAGTACACCGTTAAAACCATTTTTCGTAACATAATCACGTGTTGCTAAAACTAATGCTTGATAGATATCGGCTAAATGATTAGTTACTTTAACCACTGAATTGGCTGTAGCCATTATCATTTCATTAATAACTTCGACTTGTTCCACAAACGAAGCAAATTGATAATTTATTACCCCCTGCTTATTACAAACTAAAGAGCCGCCATCAAAAACCAGTTCGTCCTGCCCGCCAATTTGGTTAACATAAATAATCGGTATTTGATGTTGTTTAGCATGTTTCTCAATAAGATGCTGGCGCATTGCTTGTTTTTGATAATCATACGGTGAGGCATTTATACTAATAATGTAATCAACTTGCTCTTGCTTCAATCGAGCAGCCGGCAAATCTTGCCAAAGATCTTCACAAATCAATAAACCGAGCTTTTTACCTTTAAACATCACCACGCCATTTTCAGTGCCAGCAGTAAAATAACGTTTTTCGTCAAACACATCATAATTTGGTAGACACTGTTTATGGTAAGTCAATAAAATCTTACCCTGATATATCAATGATAATGAATTATATATTTGTGGATTTTTATCATCGGTATTTTGCCAATATGGGTGACCAACAACTACTCCACATTCTTTAGTTGCCGCCTTAATTTCTTGCAAAGCTTGTTCACAACGTTGCCTAAAATCGCTACGGTAAATCAGATCTTCTGGCGGATAACCACATATTGCTAACTCAGAAAAGATCAATAAATCATGTTGATGATGATGGTTGATTAATTCAATAATTCGAGTCGTATTACCTTCAATATCACCAACCCGAAAATTTTGCTGAGCCAACACAAAAGAAAAAGACATAGATAACTCATAATGCGAATAAAAATAAGCGTTAAGTTTAAATGATTCTAAGTTGCGCTGCTAGTTTTTTATGTTTAACATAGTCAAAATATCGGCTATCGCCTTAGTTTGAATCATAACAGGAAATATCATGTTAAAAACACTGACAGTTTCATTAAATGAACGTAGTTATTCCATTAACATTGGCGAAAATGCGCTTTTAGATTTTCCACACTTTCAATTAAAAGCTGGTGACCGAGTATTAATCACTACCAATGATACTATTGCCCCTCTTTATTTACCAACGCTGACAACTATGTTGGAACAAAATGGTATTAAAACTGATTCGGTTATTGTACCTGATGGTGAAAAATATAAAACAATGGCAACCTGGAATACCATCTTAAGCCAATTACTTGCCAATAATCATACTCGCCAATCGGTTTTGATTGCCCTCGGCGGTGGAGTTATCGGCGATGTGGTCGGTTTTGCCGCCGCCTGCTATCAACGTGGCATCCGTTTTATTCAAGTCCCCACAACGTTATTATCACAAGTGGATTCTTCAGTTGGTGGAAAGACAGCCATCAATCACCCATTGGGTAAAAATATGATTGGTGCATTTTATCAACCACAAGCGGTTATAGTGGATCTTAACTGTTTAAAAACGCTACCACCTAGGGAATTATCTGCTGGTCTTGCTGAGGTGATCAAATATGGTATTATTTTAGATTATGATTTTTTTGTTTGGTTAGAACATCACATTGACGACTTATTGGCTTTAGAACCCAGTGCCATGCGCTATTGCATTGCCCATTGTTGTGAACTTAAAGCTAAAGTGGTTGCTGCTGATGAAACCGAGCAAGATATCCGTGCGATCTTAAATTTAGGTCACACCTATGGTCACGCGATTGAAGCCGAATTGGGTTATGGTAATTGGTTACATGGCGAAGCTGTTAGCGTAGGTATGTTAATGGCAGCACACACAGCAAAATTACTGGGCCAGTTCAGTGATGATGAGATTACTCGTATCAAGCAATTACTAATTCGTGCCAAGTTACCTGTGGTTAAACCAGAGTCAATGCTGCCTACTGCATATATTCCTCATATGCTACGTGATAAAAAGGTCTTATCAGGAAAATTGCGTTTAGTCTTACCAACTAAGATTGGTCATGTGAAAGTGGTCGATGATGTTAATCAAGATTTGGTGCTACAATCAATTGAATGCTGTGAGTGAGTATGTAAATACTTACACCACACATTTTCATCAAAATATTTAAACTATGATGTCATTATCAGTTAAATCGTTAAACTATTAACCAAATCAACTTGTTATAACATTTTAGATACATTTTTAATCAACTTCAGTTCACAATGAAGACAAATCATTTATTACACATCCTTTTATCTTAATTTCATTTAAAATCGTAAAGATAATGTTACATATAAAAATATTTAATATTTTTTGGTATTTTATTTACTAAATTAGGGTTTTGTGGTTATATGTCTAATGTAATGTTGTAAATATTTTTTTACTACCGTAAAAAAATAATAACAAATAATGAATTTTGAGGTTTAATAACATGATAAAAGATACACTAAATAACGTGCGCATTGAAAAGGAAGATCCCTTGATTACACCTGATGAAATTAAAACGCTGCTTCCCCTTAATAAGCTACTTGAAAATCAAATTGCCACATCCCGACAACATATTGTTAATATTTTAGAACATAAAGATCCACGTTTATTAATTGTGGTTGGACCGTGCTCGATTCACGATACCAAAGCGGCTATTGAATATGCCAAAAAATTGAAAAAATTATCGGATAAACTTAACGAACAATTGTATATTGTGATGCGCGTTTACTTTGAAAAACCACGAACTACGGTAGGCTGGAAAGGTTTGATTAACGATCCCCATATGGATAGCACATTTGATATTAATCATGGTTTAAAAAAAGCACGTCAATTACTTCTTGATATAACTAAAATTGGTTTACCTATTGCTACTGAAGCGCTTGATCCCAATACACCACAATACATTGCAGATTTAATCAGTTGGGCTGCGATTGGTGCCAGAACCACCGAATCACAAACCCATCGTGAAATGGCTTCTGGACTCTCAATGCCTGTTGGTTTTAAGAACGGAACTGATGGCAGTTTGGATGTTGCAATCAACGCGATGAAATCTGCATCAATGCCACATCGCTTCGTCGGTATTAATCAATTTGGTCAAGTAAGTATACTACAAACACAAGGCAATCCACATGGACATGTGATTTTACGTGGCGGTAAAACCCCCAATTACGATGCCCAACACGTTAATCAATGTGAAATAGAAATGAAGAACTCTGGTTTAACACCTAATTTAATGATTGACTGTAGCCACAGTAATTCTAATAAAGATTATCGTCGCCAGCCTATGGTCGTTGATTCAATTATTGAACAAATCAAAAACGGTAATCAATCTATTATCGGTGTAATGATCGAGAGTCATTTGCATGAAGGTAATCAATCTTCAGAATTACCAAAACATGAAATGAAATATGGTATATCAGTGACAGATGCTTGTATTAACTGGTCAACTACTGAAACATTAATGCATAAAATGGCAAATGATTTAGCTTCAGTACTGGCTGACCGTCAGCATATATAACACTTTCAATCGGTATAACTTTCGCCTATCTTCCTTCACTATTGCAAGGTAAGATAGGGTTTTATGTGTTAAATCTTTTACGTTTGATATTGCGTATTGTTGAAATGACACCTTCTATTACAAGCATGCATACTGCACCCCATATTAAACCATAAGAAATCATATGATTAGGTGAAATCTTTTCATGCAGAAATACAATCGAAACAATCGCTAATAAAATCGGCTCAACATATCCTAACAAACCAAATATGCCCAACGGTAACATTCGGCAAGCAGAAAAATAAGCCGCAAAAGCAATCGCCGTTATCATGCCTAAAAACGGAATAAACACAGGAAAATGACTTATATCATTCACAACTTTTGTTAAAGGATACTGTAATATAAAATAAATTAAGCATGCTAAGGCGATAAAGAAGAAATCAGAAAATGTACCGGCAATACCATCAATTTTCATATGTCGTCGAAAAACAAAATAGATCGGATAACCTAACGAAATAATGACAGTTTCCCAGGAAAAAGCACCTGTTAAATAGACTTCTAAAATAACTCCCGAAAATGCTAAAGCTACAGCTATTTTTTGAAAAAAACTAAACCTTTCTTTATAAACAACTCGACCACAGATAACCATAGTTAGAGGTAACATAAAATACCCCAAGGAAGTCGATAAAGCACGACCAGCTAATGGCGCCCAGACAAAAACCAGCATTTGAATTGCCACAAGCATAGCTGAAAAAATTAGCGCCAGTAAAAATAGTGGTTGTTGTCGAATACGCTGCCAAAGCTCGATAATGGTATGCCATTGGCGTTCAAGCAAGACTAATAATAAAATTGCAGGAAATGACATTAATAATCGCCAGCAAAAAATATCGATGACTGAAAGAGGTTGCAATAAGATAGGATAGTAATAGACCAACCCAAACAAACATGAAGCTGTCAATGATAGCAGTATTCCTTTATACATAAATTTCTCAATCGTGATAAATGCCAAATTGTGAGTATTTAAACTTAACTCATTGAATATTATATTATTATAATTAACGTTAATAGAAAATATGAATAAATAGCAAATCTTACAGCTAAACGCATTTTCATTCATATAAATAGTAATGAAAAAAGGCAAAAAAATAGCGCTAATCTTATAATTAACGCTATTGCCATTATTTAATATGATAGTTAACCGATATACTCAGCACCATTCATATAAGGAATCAACACATTCGGTATTTTAATTCGACCATCTGCTTGCTGATAATTTTCCATAATCGCTACTAATGTACGACCAACGGCTAATCCAGAACCATTTAATGTATGAACTAAATGGGTTTTATTATCTGCTTTACTACGATAACGAGCTTGCATACGACGCGCTTGGAAATCCCACATATTCGAACAAGATGAAATCTCACGGTAGGTATTTTGCGCAGGTACCCATACTTCTAAATCATATGTTTTACGCGAACCAAATCCCATATCACCTGTACATAATACAATTTTACGGTAAGGTAGTTCTAATAATTGTAATACTTTTTCAGCATGCAACGTTAGCTCTTCTAATGCCTGCATAGACTCTTCAGGTTTAACAATTTGTACTAATTCCACTTTATCAAATTGATGCATACGAATTAAACCACGGGTATCTTTACCGTAAGATCCCGCTTCCGAACGGAAACATGGCGTATGAGCTGTCATTCTTATTGGTAAACAGTCTTCATCCAAAATTTCATCACGTACTAAATTAGTGACGGGCACTTCAGCAGTAGGAATTAAGCCATAATTACTCGAATCAGACTCTTCTTCAAGTGGTTTTGTATGGAACAAATCTTTACCAAATTTCGGTAATTGTCCAGTACCATAGAGCGTGGCCTGATTAACTAAATAAGGCACATAAATTTCAGAATAACCGTGTTGCTCGGTATGTAAATCTAGCATAAACTGCGCAATAGCGCGATGCAAGCGAGCAATTTGACCTTTCATTACTACAAAACGGGCACCTGTCAATTTAACAGCAGCTGCAAAATCCAATCCGCCAAATTTTTCGCCTAATGCAACATGATCTTGAATCGGAAAATCAAACTGCCGTGGAGTACCCCAACGGGTCACTTCTACATTATCTGCTTCATCTTTGCCATCAGGAACATTATCATCAGGAATATTGGGAATGGTTGAATAAATATCCTTTATTTCGTTTTGTAAGTTTTCTAACTCTTTTTTAGTAATATCTAATTTTTCACCTAATTTATTGACCTCTTCACGTACAGCGGTAATATCTTCACCACGTGCTTTTGCCGCCCCAATCGACTTGGAGCGAGCATTACGTTCTGCTTGTAAATTTTCAGTTTCTACTTGTAAAACTTTACGTTTTTCTTCAAGTTCACGAATCAAAGCAACATCTAAAGCAAACCCACGTCGTGCTAATTTTTGTGCTACTTGCTCTAACTCATTACGTAGTAAATTAGGATCTAACATATTCAAATGACCTATTTTTTATTATTTAGAAAATAAAGTTAAAAATTGCCCTCATTATACGCCATTTTAAATCATCGTACAGATTAGAATCGTATTCATAGTC
Source organism: Frischella japonica (assembly GCF_014489845.1). Lineage (GTDB taxonomy): Bacteria > Pseudomonadota > Gammaproteobacteria > Enterobacterales > Orbaceae > Frischella > Frischella japonica. Next base: position 30,278 of record NZ_JABURY010000006.1, on the reverse strand, counting down.
GATTAAATTAATATAAAGCAAAACGTAAAGCATATTTTATAATATTATTACACTTTATTTACCAAATAAGCATAGTAAGTTAACCATCATACAAAACTAGCCTAACAATAAGTAACTTTTTGTAAATATTGTTATAAAATAACAACTTATCATTTTATTCTTTTTTAACATAAAAAAAAGGTGATCTAGTTCTAATTTTGAGTATACTATGCCTCTCATAAAACCATAGTTTTTTTGAGGATGTTAGTTTTGAGTAGTGACAACAAAATTGTTGATTCCTTGTCTCCCGCACAGATGACTGCGCTCGCAGAAGAAATAGGAAACTATAAAGTTAATAAACACCCCTTAACCACTATCTATTCAGCGATTACTGCTGGTGTATTTATCTCTTTAGCTTTTGTTTTTTATATTACAGTAACAACCGGTGCTGGCAATGCACCTTATGGATTAGTTAAGTTTGTTGGGGGAATGTGCTTCTCATTAGGCTTAATGCTAGTTGTCTGTTGTGGCGCAGATCTTTTTACTTCAACGGTTTTAACAATTTTACCGAAAATGACGCATAAAGTTAGTTGGTACCAAATGTTCCGCAACTGGATGCTGGTTTATTTTGGTAATTTTATCGGTGCCATGTTCTTTGTTGGCGTTATTTGGTTTTCCGGTCAATATATGGCAGTGAATGGTGCATGGGGATTGAATGTACTACAAACCGCCGACCATAAATTACATCATACTTTTATTGAAGCCGTTTGTTTAGGTTTTTTAGCTAATCTAATGGTATGTTTAGCAGTTTGGTTAAGTTACGCGGGTCGTTCACTGTTAGATAAAATGTTAATAATGGTTCTTCCCGTTGCAATGTTCGTTGCAAGTGGTTTTGAACACAGCATTGCAAATATGTTTATGATTCCTATGGGAATTGTCATACACAATTATGCAACACCTGAATTTTGGACATCAGTTGGTTTGACTCCTAATGCTTTTAGCAGTCTAACAATTGAACATTTTGTTATTAATAATCTCATTCCTGTTACAATAGGTAATATTTTAGGGGGATTAGCCATCGCGCTATCCTACTGGGGACTTTATTTACGTAAGTCTCATTGATTTTACAATATCTACCCATATTTATAATAGAGAGTAGGTAAAGCTTTTAGAAAAACTGAGGTGAAAAATATGAGTAATTTAAACGAAGTACAAGCCAACGCTTGGAAAGGATTTAAAGAGGGTGACTGGCAAAATAATGTCAATGTCCGCGATTTCATTCAAAAAAACTATACACCTTATGAGGGTGACGAGTCTTTCTTAGCTGGCGCAACTGATGCGACCACAACATTGTGGAATAAAGTTATGGAAGGCATTAAAATCGAAAACTCAACTCATGCTCCTGTTGACTTTGACACAAGTGTGATCTCAACTATTACTGCTCATGATGCAGGTTATATTGAGAAAGATTTAGAAAAAATCGTTGGCTTACAAACTGAAAAACCATTAAAACGTGCGATTATCCCGTTTGGTGGAATCAAAATGATCGAGAATTCTTGTAAAGCTTACAACAGAACGCTTGATCCATTAGTCAAAAAAATCTTCACTGACTATCGTAAAACCCACAACCAAGGTGTGTTTGACATCTATACTCCGGATATCCTTCGTTGTCGTAAATCAGGTGTTATCACTGGTCTTCCTGATGCTTATGGTCGTGGTCGTATCATTGGTGACTACCGTCGTGTTGCGCTTTACGGTATCGACTTTTTAATGCAAGATAAATTTGCACAATTCAACTCATTACAAGCTGATTTCGAAAATGGTGTTGACTTAGCGATGACTATGCAACGTCGTGAAGAAATCGCTGAACAACATCGTGCTCTTGGTCAAATCAAAGAAATGGCAGCTAAATATGGCTACGACATCTCTGGACCAGCTAAAACAGCCCAAGAAGCGGTGCAATGGACATACTTCGGTTACTTAGCGGCAGTTAAATCTCAAAACGGTGCGGCAATGTCTCTTGGTCGTACTTCTACATTCTTTGATATTTACTTCCAACGTGACCTTGAAGCAGGCTTAATTACTGAAAAAGACGCTCAAGAAATTGTTGACCATTTCGTTATGAAATTACGTATGGTTCGTTTCTTACGTACTCCTGAATATGATGAATTATTCTCTGGTGACCCAATTTGGGCAACTGAATCCATCGCAGGTATGGGTGTTGACGGACGTACTTTAGTTACTAAAACTTCATTCCGTTTCTTAAACACACTATATACAATGGGTCCATCACCTGAGCCTAACATGACTATTCTTTGGTCAGAACAGTTACCAAGTGGATTCAAAGAGTTCGCATCTAAAGTATCTATTGATACCTCTTCATTACAGTATGAAAATGATGATTTAATGCGTCCTGACTTCAATAACGATGACTATGCAATCGCATGTTGTGTAAGCCCGATGATTGTTGGTAAACAAATGCAATTCTTCGGCGCACGTGCCAACCTTGCTAAAACTCTTCTATACGCAATCAATGGCGGTGTGGACGAAAAACTTAAAATGCAAGTTGGACCAAAAGAAGATCCAATCACTGACGAATACCTTGATTTTGACAAAGTATTTGCTCGTTTAGATCACTTTATGGATTGGTTAGCAAAACAATACGTAACTGCACTAAATGCAATTCACTATATGCATGACAAATACAGCTACGAAGCATCATTAATGGCACTACACGATCGTGACGTTATTCGTACAATGGCATGTGGTATTGCTGGTCTATCTGTTGCTGCTGACTCATTATCTGCTATTAAATATGCAAAAGTGAAAACGATTCGTGATGAAGACGGTTTAGCTGTAGATTTTGAAATCGAAGGTGAATACCCACAATTCGGTAACAACGATCCACGTGTAGATGATATCGCAGTTGATTTAGTTGAACGTTTCATGAAGAAAATTCAAAAACTTAAAACTTATCGTAATGCAATTCCTACACAATCTGTTTTAACCATTACTTCAAACGTTGTATATGGTAAGAAAACAGGTAACACTCCAGACGGTCGTCGTGCTGGTGCACCATTTGGACCAGGTGCTAACCCAATGCACGGACGTGACCAAAAAGGTGCGGTTGCTTCATTAACATCTGTTGCTAAACTACCATTTGCTTATGCTAAAGACGGTATTTCTTATACTTTCTCTATCGTACCAAATGCGTTAGGTAAAGATGATAGTGCACGTAAACGTAACTTAGCTGGTTTAATGGATGGTTACTTCCACCACGAAGCAACTGTTGAAGGTGGTCAGCATTTAAATGTTAACGTTTTAAACCGTGAAACATTATTAGATGCAATGGAACATCCTGAAAAATATCCACAATTAACTATTCGTGTTTCTGGATATGCAGTACGTTTTAACTCATTAACTAAAGAACAACAAAAAGACGTTATTACTCGTACTTTCACTCAATCAATGTAGGTGCGACAAGAGCGCACTTATGCGCCTAACTATTTGATTTTAATCGAAAGTTAGGTGGGTTAATTAAAGTGAACAACTTTAATTAGCCATCCTCACAATATCCGAGTAGGGCGTTACACATGTCCGAAAGGATATTGTATAACCTGTATTCGGTAAAGAATATATCTTAGTCTGTGAGAGGCACCTCTCATATCTAAAGAACAAAATTCTTTGGACAATTCAATTAATCCTATCTGATATTCTGGAAGATACCAAGGAATTCAATAAAATTATTGAATCGCCCAAGGAAACGAAAGAATTCATCAGTATATAGTTTAAGTTAGAATTGACCTATTGTGAAGTTTATAAGTGCATAAGCTGTTATTATCATTGTTGAAGTACAATTACCTATAGATTAGGTAAAAGTGCGAGTCAACCTGTTATATGACTAACAGTAGCCTAGGGATAATGCGAAACTGGCAACGGTTTGGTGTGGAGCTTCCTGACAATGTACCCCCTTGAGGAACAGCAAGGTTAATGCGTATCGTGAGGTAACATTAAGTAATGGCAAGTAGCATGTCATGAGGGGCTAGGCTAAATAGAAAGATGAACGTAAGTGAATTGTTGATAAACGTCGTGAATTGTAAAGAGCTTAAGCTACTGACAAGCTCTAACCAAAAAGGTATATAGTGGGATATCTCTTTTTACATTGGAGATACGTCATCATAACACTATCGGCGAACAGACAACATCTTAACTATTTGTGTGATAATAATGGAACTTGGTAAGCCTGTATTTCCGCCTTAGGGCAGGTAAAGCGCAAGCGATACTGATGGGGGTGCAGGTAAAGGAGGTTAGAGAAAGCGAATGATTGGCTGTAATGGCTGATATAGGGTATGAAACATGACCTAATCCGAAAGGGTGCAGACTTCTAACTGGTCTTTCATCGTAAGATGTTGGCAAATCCTTTTGTGGTCATTTCTTCGGGAATGATTGGGTGAGGACAGGAAATAGGCAAGTGAAAACAAGCCCATTTCCCTACTCTAACAATTCACCATGTGACAGAGAAGTAGAATTTATTTGGTACCCTGAATAATTCTTCTTCTTGTGGTCCAACTCGAAGAAATTATTCACAAAAAAACCAAGTAGATTTCTGCTTATTTCTGTTACTACAGGAGTAAGTATGAAAGAGTACACTAAGTTTAACGAAAAAGTTAAAAGTAGTCCAGCTCCAGCGACTCCTGACATGAATGAGCTATGGCACAAAATTGATTGGGTCAAAGCAACAAAGCATGTTAAAGGGTTGCAGGTACGGATTGCGAAGGCGACAATTGAAGGTGACTACCGTAAGGTTAAACGCTTACAACGGTTACTAACACGCTCAACGTATGCTAAGCAATTAGCGGTGCGGAGAGTGACAGAAAACAGAGGTAAAAGAACGGCAGGGGTTGATAAAGTTACATGGTCAACACCTAAGAGTAAATGGGAAGCGATTGCAACGCTGACAAGTAAAGGATATAAACCGATGCCATTAAGGCGGGTTTATATCCCTAAGTCTGATGGAAAGAAGCGCCCTTTAGGCATTCCGACCATGAAAGACAGAGCAATGCAAGCGCTGTACTTATTCGCTTTACAGCCTGTTGCAGAAACAACGGCGGATAAAAACTCGTATGGTTTTCGAATCAATCGTTCAACGGCGGATGCGATAAGCCACGTGCATAAAATATTCTCACGCAAAGGAAGTCAAATGAGACAAACGGCGCAATGGGTATTGGATGCGGATATACAGGGTTGTTTTGACCATATTAACCACGATTGGTTAATCGAAAATATTCCGATGAATAAACGGATATTAGCAAAATGGTTAAAATCTGGCGTAGTAGATATGGGACAGGTTACACGGACGGCAGAGGGTACACCACAAGGGGGTATCATCTCACCAACTTTAGCAAATATGGCACTAGATAGCATTGACGAGCTATTAACTAAACACTTTGGTGTAATTGGAAATAGACAACGGCGAGCTAATAAGGTGTATATGGTTCGATATGCGGACGATTTTATTATATCGGGGAGTTCGAAAGAATTACTTGAAAATGAAGTTCTGCCAATAATGCGGGAATTTTTGAAAGAGAGGGGATTAACCTTATCGGAAAAGAAAACTCACGTTGTTAATATCGAGCAAGGATTTGATTTTCTCGGTTGGACGGTGAAATCATTTAAAGGCAAATTGTTGATTAAGCCTAGCAAAAAGAATGTGAAAGCATTTTATCGCAAGGTGAAAGAAACAATAAGTGCCATGAAAATGGTTAAACAAGACATACTAATAGGAAAATTAAATCCAATGTTAAGGGGATGGGCTAACTATCACCGTAGCATTGTCGCTAAAGAAACGTACAGTAAAGTAGACCACTTAGTCTGGAAAGCGATTTGGAAATGGTGTTGCCGAAGACACGGTAATAGGCGGAAACGATTTGTTAAAGAGAAATACTTTACAAAGATACAAAGCAGAGACTGGATATTCGGGACACATACAACGAATCGACACGGCGAGAAAATATGGACTGAATTACTGTTTTGCAATAGGACAGAGATTAAACGTCATGTTAAGGTAAAATCGGAATACAACCCGTTTTTACCTGAATGGGAATTATACGGCGAAACATTATACCAAAAACGGATGTACGAGGATTATTCGCACAGAAGTCAATGGCAAAGGTTGTATAAGGAACAAAAAGGGCGTTGTGGATTATGTCATCTCCCTATCACAAAAGAGACGGGATGGCATGACCACCATATTATATACCGTGTACAGGGTGGAGATAATAAACTGAAAAATAGGGTATTATTACATCCTGTATGTCATACTAAAGTTCATGCACTGAAGTTGGAGGTATTGAAACCGACTTAGCAATAAGTTAATAGAAAGGCTTGAGCTGTATGCGGAGAAATTCGCTCGTACAGTTCTTAGGGGGCGGCGACACAGTAATGTGTCGTTGCTACCCGACGTGCGACAAGGGGAGCACTTCTTCACCTAACCATTTGATTTTTTAATCAAAAAATTAGGTGAACTATTAAAGTGAACAACTTTAATTAGCTACCCCTCACAATATCCGAGTAGGGGGGTTATACGATGTCCGAAAGGATATTGTATAGCCTATATTCGGTAAAGAATATGTCTTAGTCTGAGAGAGACACCTACTCAAGTGAGTAATAACAAGATAGGAGGAATGAAAATTCCTCCTTTTTTATAAGTAATCCGATCTCATTATCACATTCAGTAATTCCTTAAACATTCCTTACTGGTGTTTTGAGTTTTAACAAATCATATTCTTACAAAAATATAAGTTACTCATTTTAATGAATATTTTAAGTAACACTTTACTAATTAAATTCACAATTCGTCTTCAATTAATAAATTGTTAGCAATAAATTTTTTATCAATTCCTAAAATGTTGAAAACCATTTTTAACGCTATATTTAAACTTACTGTAATATAGATAATGTCAATCAACGATTTATATGATGACAACATAAAAAAGACTTTTCATCCTTTAGAAAAGAATAAAATTACATTGGATTTAGGATGAAAAAATATGTTAAGATTTCGCCAAACGGAATGAAGTTTTTAATTGAATCTGTTTTACAAATAAACCACGAATAATGATATTAATAATCTCAATAATAAATAATAAGCTCAACTGACAACTGTATTATCGTTAAGTTATCATCGAAATAATATACTATGTTAGTATTTCTAAAGAGAACAGATTATTCATTAATTGAAACTGATATAACGAATCATCGCATCAGCATAATAATAACATTATAGAATAAATATATATTTCCTTTTAAGAGGACAAAATAGATGAGACGATTACCCGTTTATCTCGTATTAGATACATCAGGTTCTATGCACGGGGAAGCAATAGAAGCCGTAAAAAATGGAGTACAAACTCTACTAACAACACTAAGGCAAGATCCCTATGCGTTAGAAACTGCCTACATTTCCGTTATCACATTTGATAGTTCTGCAAAACAAATTATCCCTTTGACTGATTTGTTAAATTTCAAAACACCAGAGTTAAAGGCTGCTGGAACAACATCTCTAGGTCAAGCGTTAGAACTTACAGCTAAATGTATTGAACAGGAAATAGTTAAAACAACTTATGAAACCAAAGGTGATTGGCGTCCATTAGTATTTATTATGACTGATGGTATGCCAACAGACAATTGGCAACAAGGTTTAAAAGACTTTGAAAAAGTAAAAAAAGGGATGGTCATCGCCTGTGCTGCAGGGCAATCTGTTGATACCAACGTATTAAAACAAATCACAGAAGTGGTATTACAGCTAGATACAGCTGATTCAAATTCGATTAAAGCGTTTTTTAAATGGGTTTCAGCAAGTATCTCAACAGGAAGTCAAAAAGTAGAATCTAACCATAAAGAAGTAATTGGTCTAGATGACTTACCTCCTCCACCACCTGAAGTCAATATAGTTTTATAATATTAAAAAAACACGAATCAAATATTGAGAGGAAATTATGTCAGTCAGTTTGAAAAAGGGGCAAGGAGTAAGTTTATCAAAAAGCCAATATGATTTATCTAACGTCACAATTGGCCTTGGTTGGGATGTTGCAGAAAAGAAAAAATCATTTATCCAAACGCTATTTAGTGGTGGAAATGAGGAATATGATCTTGATGTGGTCGCCTTTCTATGCAACAGCAATGGTAAAATAGCCAATCTAGGGAGTATACAAAATGGTAAACAAACCCTTGATAATGGTGATATCATTTTTTTCAATAATTTGCGACACAAATCTGGACACGTTTGGCTTACAGGTGATAATCGTACTGGTGAAGGCGATGGTGATGATGAACAAATCATTTTGAAGTTAAATGATCTTGATGTCACATATCAAAAAATCGTCTTTATCGTCCAAATTTATGATGCAACTAAACGAAAACAACATTTTGGTGAAGTCCAAAATGCCTTTATTCGAGCAGTAGACGCTAAAGGTTTAGAAATGGTTCGTTTTGATCTCTCAACTAGCTCTGAATTTAATCATAAACGCTCAATGATTTTTGCAGAATTAAATCGTGAAACAAGTGGTTGGCAGTTTAAAGCGATTGGTCAAGCCAGTGATTCCGATACATTCGTATCATATATACAAAGTTATTTATAATGAGAAGATTACCCGTTTATTTAGTGATTGATACATCAGGTTCAATGCGTGGCGAGTCAATTTACGCAGTGAATGTCGGTATACAATCAATGCTTAATGCTTTAAGACAAGATCCCTATGCGTTAGAAAGTGCTTATATTTCAATCATTACTTATGATAATGAAGCCAGAGAAGTGGTACCTTTAACCGCGCTGGAACAGTTTCAGTTTCAAGATATAACAGTTGCTAACGCTGGGGCGACCTTCACAGGTGCAGCATTAGAGTGCTTAATGCACAGTATGAATCGGGATATAAAAAAATCCAATAGTGAGCAAAAAGGTGACTGGCGGCCAATGGTTTTTTTAATGACCGATGGCAAACCTTCCGATATGTTTGCGTATACTGAAGCATGTAAATCCATCAAAAATTTTGCTATTGCTTCTATAATTGCCTGTGCAATCGGTAAAAAGGCCGATACTGATCATTTAAAATTACTGACATCACATGTTGTCGCTTTAGAAACATTAGATTCAAGTGCTTTTGCTGGTTTTTTTAAATGGGTATCCGCCAGTGTCGCATCTGGAAGTCTCAGTGCTGGAGTAAATAATAATTCCGATAATTTACCCGCACCACCTCCTGAAATACAATTAGTTTTATAATAATAGAGTATACAAAAATGAGAAGATTGCCGGTTTTTTTTCTTTTGGATTGTTCTGAATCAATGATAGGCGGTAATCTGGAGAAACTCAAAAAGGGGATCCAAAAAATCGTGACTGATTTAAGACGCGATCCCCATGCGCTTGAAACAGTATATATCTCAGTTATTGCTTTTGCCGGAAAAGCCAAAACCATTGTGCCACTTATTGATTTGATTTCATTTTATCCCCCGATGTTACCTATTGGGGGAGGAACATCATTAGGAGCAGCCTTACGTGAGTTACGGCAACAGATGGAGACAACACTTAAGAAAACTACATCGGAAAGCAAAGGTGACTGGAAACCTATCGTTTACTTAATTACTGATGGTCGTCCTACGGATAAAGTTCATGAAGAAATAAAAATTTGGCAAGAACAATATGCTAATAAAGCCAATTTTATTGCGATTAGCCTTGGTCATTCTGCTGATATGAGCATATTGCATCAGCTAACAGAAACGGTAATATTATTTAATGACAATAGCCAAGACGATTTTGCACAATTTATTAAATGGATAACCTCTTCTGTTTCTGCGCATAGCCAAAATATCAATCAAGATATCACATCAATTAATAGTTATAGTAATGTCCTTAGTTTTTCTGATGCGAAAGCATCTCAGTATTATGATGAAAATTGTGTTGTTCTGGTCGGTAAATGCTCAAATGTAAGACAACCGTATTTGATCAAATATACACTTGCCAATAATGTAACTGATCTGAATCACCAGCATAAATATAAGTTAGATGGGTGTTATCCAGTTGATAATGAATATTTTGACTGGAGTGATAATAAAAATACTGCATTATTAGTTAATACAAATCAATTAATTGGTGCACCAGGTTGCCCACATTGTGGTAACAATATCGCTTTTGCTGTTTGTAATTGTGGAAATCTTTTATGTATCGACCATACAGGTGACGCAATATGCCCGTGGTGTGAACAGCAGTTACAATTTAATATGGATAGCCCGGACGAGGATTTTGATGTGATAAGAGGAAAAGGATAATGTCTAAAACTGATGAGATTTACCAACAAATTATCGCTATAATTATTACAGGGATTTCTCAAGATAAGATCGCACAGTTAATACAACAAGAATCAGTTAAAAATAGTCTTGATAAAACTATTAAGTTGATTACCAACATCCATCAGCAATTAGAACAGACAATAGACGGCTATGGCGAATCAAATGATTATTTTTCAGTTAGTTTACCTTTTGCAGTACCGATCACACATTGGCTCGAGTATAAAACCAACAGCTCAATAGTATCTGCCATAGACAGCATGACAATTAGTGAAAAAAATATTAATCAATCTAATCTCCCAATATTCACGCAATTAATGGGTTATACACCACAATTTTGTCTACCTAATCTAAAAGTTGCTGAATCTTATTCAGCTGCCATTGAAGTTAAATCGTTTCCCGCAGATATTAATCTAATTATCGAACAGGTATTGTTTAATCATACTGATCTCAATCTTGATTATAATAATACGACCAAAACCATTGCAGGAACACCGCAAAGGGCCGGAACCTATACTATACAAATTAAATGGCGGGTCGAGGGCTATGCAACTGAGTCGACAGAAATTGAGGTAATTGTTAATCCAGACCCTAATAGTTTATGGAAAGATATCCCGGCCGATGAGAAGGATCCCTATTTTAAACCTAGCCTTGCCAATCAATATATTGAATCGACTGAAATTAAAATTGCTGCGGCAAGTCGTCGTGGGCGCTCTCATGCTCACGTTGGCTCATTTCGAGATGATGATTTTTTCGTGGAACACTTAGCAAATGGATGGAATATTACCATTGTTGCTGATGGTGCAGGGAGTGCAAGTAACTCCAGAAAGGGGTCAAAATTAGCTGTTACTACCATAGGTGAATACCTTAAACATCAGCTTTTAGACACAGAGAATCAATCATTAGTGAGCCTTGTTACACAATGGGATCATATTGCTACACAACAAGTAGGACTACAATTTAAAAATTGGTTTCGTGATGCGGCAGTACTAGCAATAAAACAGCTTGAAGTTGAAGCTGATAAAACAAACCATGCCTTTAAAACCTATTCTACAACGGTTTTAGCCGCAGTAACGTTGAAGCTCGGTAATGACTTTTTTGCTGCAACATTTTCCGTCGGTGATGGGGCAATAGCCGCATTTAGTTATAAAGATAACCTTCGCTTATTAAGCGTAGCTGATAGTGGCGAATTTGCTGGGCAAACACGATTCCTCGATAATACGATTATGCGTGAACTCGATTTTTACAATCGTATTCGGATCGGCAAATGGCAAGATATTGATTATTTTTTCTTAATGACGGATGGTATTTCGGATCCAAAATTTGAAACAGATTTTCAACTAAATAATAAAGATAAATGGTATCAATTAACTAATGAGCTGACCCCATATTTAGAAACAGCAACAGATCCATCAAAAGCATTATTAGATTGGATGACGTTTGCTTCTCCTGGCAACCATGATGATCGAACTTTAATTGTGTTATGGTAATTTAATAGAATAAATCGGTACTAAATATAAGAAATAGATATATGGCTAAAATTATAAATTGTGTGACTAAAAGTGGTAAACAAGTCAGTTATGTGGATGAAATTATCGGTGCTGGAACGATGAAAAACGTCTATTTTTCACCTGATAAATCCTATGTCATTGCATTTTATCAAAAACCACAAAATCAACAATCGCGTGAACGGATTGAAATGATTACTGGACGTTATTTCCAAAATATTTTTACTCAGCAAGGTGGTGATTATTGGTACAATCTATTTTGTTGGCCAACTGATATTGTTGAACATCAGGGACAATTAGGACTCGTTATCCCTACTTATCAAAAACATTTCTTTTTCAAATATGGTTCGAAAAATAATGATTTCCTGAATATAAAAGGACGAGAAAAAGAAGGCAAATGGTTTGCCAGTGCCAGCAATCGTAACAAATTTCTTGATCCACGTGAAAAAGGAACCTTACTGACCTATTTAAAAATATGTCTACAATTATCGCGTGCAGTAAGAAGAATGCATGCTGCCGGTTTATGTCATAGTGATTTAAGTTATAAAAATGTATTAATTGACCCTGAATTAGGTCACGCCTGTATCATTGATATCGATGGATTAGTTGTACCTGGAAAATTTCCACCTGACGTTGTAGGTACCCCAGATTTTATCGCCCCAGAAGTAGTCAAAACAGCCCATCTCAACAAAGATGATCCTAAGCGGGTATTGCCAAGTATTACAACTGATCGTCATGCTTTAGCGGTTTTAATTTATATGTATTTATTATATCGCCATCCTTTAAGAGGTGGCAAGGTACACGATATTAATGATGAAATGCGAGATGAATCGATGACAATGGGCGAAAAAGCCTTATTTATTGAACATCCGACAGACAAAAGTAATGCTGTTAAAATAAAACAAATCTCCCCAGCGGCATTACCATGGGGCGACCCAACGAAAATTCCTTATACTATAACTGGTCCATATTTATCCAAACTATTTGAACGTGCATTCATCGATGGTCTTCATGATCCCGCCAAAAGACCAACTGCTGATGAATGGGAAACCGCATTGGTTAAAACCATTGATTTAATTCAACCCTGTCAAAATAAACAATGTGAACAACAATGGTATGTTTTCTCAGGAAAAACTGCGCCATCTTGTCCCTATTGTGGTACACCTTATAAAGGTAAACTACCTATTTTAAACCTCTATTCATCCAGAATGACCGGCAGCTACCGCCCAGATGACCACCGTTTAATGGTATGGAGTGGACAATCGTTATTTCCATGGCATGTAAATCGGTTGATCGCACCTAATGAACGACTTGCTGAAAACTTAAAAAAGAGAGTCGGCTATTTCATATTGCACAAAGATCAATGGTGGTTAGTCAATGAAGGTATTGAGCATTTAATGTCGCTTCCTGACAAAACAATAATTGCTACCGGAGATAAAATAGCGCTTCAAGATGGTACACAGTTTGTATTATCACGCGAAGATGGTGGGCGTTTAGTTGTTGTCCAATTAATTGACAATTAAAATATCTTTATATCTATTATTAGAAGTATATAATTAACTAATTAATTTCAATCATTAAACAATTAATTATAATTAGTTGATTGAATACATTTATTTTAAATTAATAGGAATCTAACATTAAAAATGAAAGTCTTTTTTGATTTTGACGGTACCTTAACCACTAAAGATTCATTATTACCTTTTCTTTTATTTGTTGTCGGTTGGCCGAGGTTTGTATTAAAATCGATCTTTATATTACCTTTAATCTGTCGTTATTTCTTTAATAGAAATTTACGTGGACAAGTTAAAAATAAAGCCCTATTACTTTATCTATCAAAATATACACCAACGCAATTGGAGCAGTTTGTTACGCAATTCATAGATTCAATTTTACCGAGGATGATGCGTCCTGAAGGTATGGCTATATTAGAAAAACATGTTAAAAATGGCGACGAATGCATTTTGGTAAGTGCTTCAATTAATCTTTATTTAGTACCATGGGCAAAACAAAATCACTTTACCCATGTCATTGCAACGCCTTTTTTAGGTACACCGCCATTAATGATAGGCCAGAATTGTTATGGTGAAGAAAAAGTCGATCAAATTTTAAAACAATATCCCCAAATTCAAACTGAAAATTGCTATGCCTATGGTGATACCATCGGCGATATTCCGATGCTTAAATTAGCTAAAAAAGGCTTTATGTGGTCCAACAAACAACAACAATTTATCGAAATTAATGCAAAATAAATATTAATTAAATCTATCAACACCATTTAGGATAATATGGATAATAAAATAAAAAGAATTTGGTTTATGGAAGGTTTCTCGTCTCAACGAGACATCATTTTAGCCGTAAAGAAATTTATTAAAGAACAAAACCTGACAATAGAAATTTTTGCTTCGCACCGCGAAAATCGCAATGAAATTTTATCTGTTGCTGATTTTGCCTTCATTGAACCAACTGAAGAACACCAAAAGTTACCTTTTATTATCAACGTTCTTGCTCAATATCATATTGATGTTATGTATATTGTGAAAAATGCTATTTGGTTCGAACAACATCGAACACAAATTGAAGCAATGGGTGTGAAATTAATCACCGGCGGAAGTGATATAGATTTATTAAAATGCTCAAATAATAAAATGGATTTTGCCTTATTTATGCAACAGCATCAATTACCGGTTGTGCCTTCCATATTGATTGAACATTTAGAACAGTTACAACAACATATTGATAATCCTCCTTATGATTCATTATGTATTAAACCAGTACACGGTATTTATGGCATGGGTTTTTGGCGTTTTGATGACAATGTATCGGCAGCCAAAATATTTTCTCATCCTGAACAACGAGTAGTAAAACCAAGTGTATATCTTCAGCTTTATGCCGCAGCAGATTCATTCCCACCAATGGTTTTAATGCCATATTTACATTCGCCAGAACATTCGGTCGATATGGTAGTCAATCGGGGGGAAGTAATATGTGCCATAGCTAGAGAAAAGCACGGGTCAAAACAATATCTTAAAAATAGTGGTCCCGCTTATGAACTTGCTTGTCGCTGTGCAAATATCATGCAGGCAGATGGACTAGTCAATGTTCAAACACGGATGGACAAATCCGGTCATCCACTACTATTAGAAATCAATATGCGTCCATCTGGTGGTGTAGGCTATACCCAATATAGTGGGGTTAATTTAGCTGGTTTGATGGTCTTATTCCATCTCGATATCCTTAGCCAAGCACAAATTCAAACCTACTGTCAGCAACATTTCAAAAAAGCTGAGGTGATTTCGGCAACCTCTGTAATTGAATATCCAGAAAATTTATCTAATCTAATCACAATATCATTATGAATTATAATAAAAAACAGTTAATCAGAGGCACACTTTCATTTAATTATCAAAAAGGAAAATTTTCAGCAGAAGATCTGTTTGATATTGCTGAAAGAAATAATCCTAAACGTGCCTTTTTATTTGTCAGTAAAATATTAGGTAAACATATTCCTGTTTCGCCAGCTAAGATGCGTAATAGTTATCGCGAATTAAGCCACATGTTACCGAATGACATTGCTGGTAACGCAGTATTCATCGGTATGGCAGAAACCGCTGTTGGATTAGCTGCAGGAGTATTCCATGAAGCAAAAAACAAGTTCGAACAGGCAATTCTATTAACGTCAACTCGCCATACGATGGATGCTGAATTGTTATGTGAATTTAAAGAAAATCATAGCCATGCAACTGATCATCTTATTTATTTGCCAACAGAACCAACGATGCGATCGTGTCTGAATCAAGCCAAGACGTTAGTATTAATTGATGATGAAATGACGACCGGTAACACATTTAGAAATCTTATCAGTGCCTTATTAGATACCAATTATTTAAAAAACATTGAAAATATCATTATATTAACGCTTATCAATTGGAATCAAAACCAACTTAGCCATAATAATATTACAATACAAACTTATGCTTTATTAAATGGCCAGTGGTCATGGCAACCTAATTTAAATGCCAAACCACCTATCATGCCGGCGGTTAATGTTACTAGTCAAAAGCATAATATTATCGTAGGTCCACAAGATTGGGGGCGATTAGGTATCACTCATAGTCAAGATAATTTAGGTCACCATGTTACCGCTCATCCTGGTAAAACTACTTTAGTAATTGGCACGGGGGAATTTCTGTGGAAACCATTTTTATTAGCAGAGCGTTTAGAACAACAAGGTGAGAAAGTATTATTTGCTTCCACCACCCGTTCCCCAATCGCACAGGGAATGGCAATAAAATCTGCTCTATCCTTTGCGGATAATTATGGACAAGGTATTCCTAACTTTATTTATAATATTGCTCATCAACAATTTGACAAAATCCGCTTATGTATTGAAACGTCAGTTGATAGTATTGATCCCACATTTATCCAACAATTAAAAACGATTTCATCTAATGTTGAGGTAATTTGTTATGCCTAATCCATTAACAAACAGACCAGTTGTTTTGACTGACTTAGATGATACGTTATTTCAAACTAAGCGCAAAATGCAACAAGAATGGCAAATTACAGCTCAACATATAGCTGCACTTGACCGAACACTCATGCCTCGCAGTTTTATGACCGAAGAGCAATTTTTATTAGTACAATGGCTACTACAATATGCTGATGTTATTCCCGTTACAGCACGTGGTACTGAAGAAATAAAACGGGTCAAATTACCGTTTCGTTCTTGGGCAATAACCACCCATGGCGCGGTAATCATAGATCCCAATGGACATTGTGATACAGCTTGGCAACAACAAATTTGCCACGCCATGCACCCTTACAGTCAGCGTTTAATCACTTTACAACAACAGATTGAGCAGATGATGCAACAACAAAAACTCAATGCATGGGTAAGAATTAATTATGAATATGATGATGTACCTATCTATTTTGTAATGAAACATCGTGATAGTAATCACATTGCAGAACTTTACCAATTTGCTGATGAGCTAGAAACCCTTTTGGATAGTGAAGGATTTTATATTCATCGCAATGGTAACAACATTGCGTGGATCCCCACCCCAATAGAAAAAGGTAAAGCAACCGCTTGGTTACTCGATAAATTAAAACGTGAAAGAGGCATTTTCCCAATATTGGGTATGGGAGATAGCTTGAGCGATTTTAGTTTTATGCAATTATGCAATTGGTTTTGTATTCCACAAAAAAGCCAGTTTTGTGACACCATTAAACAATCAATTTTTGGGAAAGCGTGATGATGGAGAATATTAAACCCTTTTCTGGTTCATATAAAACACAAGACGTACAATTCTTACTTAAACGTGTGGAAATGGCAACGACACCGGTAGAACTTAAAGAAAAATTAATCCAATCTGGCAAAAAGCACTATTCAGAGATGATCAGTCATGAACCTGAACCAACCAGTTGGCATTTAGATCTCTTTGAAAAAGCGATCCAAAAAGAAGGGTCGCGATTAGCCAAAGAAGTGTTACAACTTGCCATTTTCTTAGCACAACACATATCGACACCTATCGTATTAGTTAGCTTAGTTCGTGCCGGTGTGCCACTTGGTGTCATGTTGCAAAGAGCATTAAATGATCTGGGAAAAACCAGCTATCATTATGGTGTTAGCATTATTCGTGATCGTGGTATTGATACCACCGCAATGGATTGGATTGAAAAAAAACATGGACATGCAGGCATTGTTTTTGTAGATGGCTGGACCGGTAAAGGTGCAATTACCCAACAATTACAACAATCACTAGCCGAAAGACCGGGTTATCATGGCAGTCCAAAACTGGTCGTTTTAGCTGATCCCTGTGGTTATGCCTGGGCATCTGCCAGTGATGATGATTGGCTTATTCCATTTGGAATCATGGGTGCTCCCGTATCGGGCATGATTTCTCGTTCTATTTGGTTGAATGAAGGTTTACACGGTTGTATTGAATGCCATCATTTAACTCGATTTGAATGCAGCCAATATATAGCCGATATCGTTGATCAACATCGTTCCCAGATGGATTTAAAACAACTACCTGTTTTAAGCCTTAATCCAGAT
The DNA here is from genome assembly GCF_014489845.1 of Frischella japonica. Lineage (GTDB taxonomy): Bacteria > Pseudomonadota > Gammaproteobacteria > Enterobacterales > Orbaceae > Frischella > Frischella japonica. The sequence continues at coordinate 12,392 of NZ_JABURY010000006.1, read as the reverse complement.
GAAAAACAAAAATTACGCTTAAAAAGTCAACAAGTTATTCATCATTTAGCCGATAAATATCATATTTCAAATTTAAACCGAATTAAACCTGGTATTGCTGAAGCAACAAGAGCAGTACTTAGACGTGTGCCCGATCATGTCCTCGTTCGAGATATTCATGATCCTGATGTTGAACTCTTAGTTTATTTAGCTAAGAATAAAAATATTGAAATTATTGAAGATAAGAGTCAATTGGGTAATTATCGTGCAGTCACTATTATAAAAAAGGTTACTTAATGAATAAGACGATATCACCATGGAATATTGGTTCCAGTTTATATATTCCGGCAAATCATCCCGATCTGACAAAAATTATTATTAATAATAAATATCCGACTCTTAAATCAATAATAATTTGTCTAGAAGATGCGATTAAAAGTGAAGATATTTTGTTTGCTAAACACAATTTACAGCAAACCATGTTACAAGTCGCCAGTTTTTATACAAATAACCCATCTGGTAATCAGTTACCGCTTATTTTTGTACGCCCCAGAAATATCGCCATGGCAAAATGGATTATTACCAATGTTGACCTAAGCTATATGGTGGGTTTTGTATTGCCAAAATTTGATGCAAATTGTCTAGATGATTGGTGGCAAGCTTTGCGCACAACATCACTCTATTGGATGCCAACCCTTGAAACACAAGATGTCTATAATATTATCAAAATGCAGCAATTATCTGATACTTTAAATGCTCACCCCTGTCGAGATAAAATTCTAGTATTACGTATTGGTGGAAATGATTTAATGAATGGTCTGCGTTTACGCCGCCATCGCAATATGACGCTTTATGATGGACCAATTGGTTACCTAATCAAAATGTTAGTGACAGTTTTTGCACAGAACAATTTTTATCTCACTGCCCCGGTTTGTGAACATTTTTCCGATAATGATTTATTAAGGCAAGAGGTGATCTTAGATATTAACCATGGTCTAATTGGAAAAACCATTATCCACCCTTCACAACTCACAGTCATTGATCAGGCCTATCGTGTTTCACAACAAGAATTCACAGAAGCACAACAAATATTAGCCACCACACAAGGTGTTTTCAAAGTAAATGGCTCAATGTGTGAACCGACGACCCAACACCGTTGGGCAGCCGATATTTTAGAACGAGCAAAATATTTTGGAATTTATTAATCAAATGTTATCATCAGCAAATAATCATTTTAAATACTATTAAAATCAGAAAACTTTAGGGATAGAGGAAATTTACATGGTATCACTGAATAAGAACCAAACCATCTCACTAAAAAAACAATCTACCGCATTAAGTAAACTTCATTTTGGTCTCGGCTGGGATCCGATTAAAAAAGAGAAAAAAGGGTTTTTATCATCATTATTTGGTGGCATTACCGACTCTATTGATCTAGATGCTAGTTGTATAATGTTAGATGTTAACGGTAAGAATATCGATGAGGTTTGGTTTTGTCATTTAAAATCCAAATGCCGTTCTGTTATTCATAGTGGGGACAACCTAACCGGAGAAGGTGACGGTGATGATGAAGTCATAAAAGTTGATTTAACAAAACTGCCTTTTGAGGTTGAGTATTTAGTCTTTACTGTGAATAGTTTTAGGGGCCAAACTTTTAATGATGTCGATAATGCCTTTTGTCGGGTGTTAGATCAAAATAATCAAGAATTAGCACGTTATCAATTAACGGAGCAAGGTCCGCATACTGGCATTATTATTGCCACATTAAAACGTAATGGTGGTTCATGGGATTTTACCGCCCAAGGTTTCCCTTGTAATGGAAGAACGATTAAAGATATATATCCACAGATAGTCGAAAAGGTGGTGAAACCATGATCAATTTATCTTTAGGTGCTAATATAGTCCTTAATCAAGGTGTCATCAATATTAAAATCAATTCTGGCTTACCTGTTGATGCCTCAGCATTTCGATTATTTGCCAATGATAAAGTTAAAGATGATTTAGATATGATCTTTTATGGTCAACCAAAAAATCAAGATGCTTCTATTATTTGGCAACAAACCCATAATAATAATCATGAGTTTCGGGTTGACTTGACAAAGTTATCTGCCGAAGTACAAAAAATTGCTTTTACTATTACTTGTGATCAATACTCGCCAATTAGTCAATTAAAAAATTTATCGATTCAACTCGATTGTAATAATGAAGTCATCGCACTTGGTGAAGTTGATATCAACAACCGACAAGAAAAAGCGCTGATTATGGGAGAAATTTATCGTCGTAATACCGAATGGAAATTTAGATTTATTGCACAGGGATTCAATGGTGGATTAAAACCTTTAGCCGAACATTTTGGTGTCAATGTCATCGATGAACCGACGCCTCCCGTTCCTACTTCTACAGTAAATAATACCACCACAAGCAGTAGTGTAAATTTAAATAAAATTTCATTATCTAAAGATAGAACATCCGTCAGTCTTTCGAAAAGAAATGATTATGGAAAAATTGGCATAAACTTAAACTGGAACAAACAAGAACAGCCCACGAAAAAAGGATTCTTATCAGAGTTCTTTAATCGGTCTCCAAATATTGACTTAGATCTAGCGGCCTTTGTAAGGTTAAAAGATCAGAGTATTCATGTGATTCAAGCGCTTGGTAATTGTTTTGGCTCATTTCAATCTCCATGTTATGTTGAACTTATGGGTGATGATCGTACTGGTGCAAATCAAGATGGTGAATGGATATACATTAATGGCTCACATTGGAATAATATTGATGAAGTGTTAATTTACACCTTTATCTACGAAGGACTGCCTAATTGGAGCCAAGCCGATGGTGTCGTCCGCATTCATGTACCCGATCAACCTGTCATTGAAACATTTCTCACCGATGGCAATAACAGCAATATCTTATGTGCTATAGCACGATTAAAAAATGATAATGGGGCGATAAACGTCGAACGTATTAATCGCTATTTTCGTAGCCAAAGAGAATTAGATTATGCCTATGGTTGGGGTTTTAGATGGAGTGCAGGGAGAAAATAAATTAAGTAATTAATTGTGTTAAAATCCCTATAAATCATTAAAATATAAATAGAAGTAAGAAAGTCGTTCTAAAACAATGTTATGGTAAATCATATGATGTATTAGAACTAATAAATAAATTTATGAATAAGTTAGGATGAAAATGACAACAACATTTCTTGGTTTCCCAATTCAAACCGCCATTGTATTTGTAGTTTTATTGGTTGGTGCCCTTTTTATTGATCTCTTTTCACATCGTAAAGATAGTGTAATTAGTTTAAAAAGTGCTGCACTTTGGTCTGTGTTTTGGATTGCCGTATCCATGCTATTTGCAGCATATCTTTTTTACGATTTTGGTTCTGAGGTCGGAAGTTTGTTTTTAACCGGTTATGCCTTAGAAAAAGTGCTGTCAGTTGATAATCTCTTTGTGATGATGGCCATTTTCTCTTGGTTTTCCATACCAAGCAAATACTGGCATCGAATTTTGTATTGGGGCATTATAGGCGCCATTATATTTAGAGGTATTTTTGTTGTTATAGGAACGGGATTACTTAGTTTAGGTTCATATGTTGAGTTAGCGTTTGCACTAGTGGTCGGGTGGACTGCAGTAATGATGCTAAAAAGTAATGATAATGAAGAAGAAATCGAAGATTATTCTCAACATTTGGCTTATCGTTTAGTTAAACGATTTTTCCCCGTTTGGCCAAAAATATATGGTCACAATTTCTTTATTAATCGGCAACATGTCGATGAAGAATTAACTAAACCCGAAAATAAAGATCTTGTGGTAAATCGCACAGCAAAATCTGCCATCTATGCCACGCCTCTATTTTTATGTTTAGCAGTTATTGAAATTTCCGATGTCATGTTTGCATTTGATTCAGTGCCAGCTGTTATTGCGGTAAGTCGCGAACCATTGATAATTTATAGCGCAATGATGTTCGCCATTCTTGGCTTACGTAGTTTATATTTTGTTTTAGAAGCATTAAAACGATTTTTAGTGCATCTCGAAAAATCCGTTGTTGTCATATTATTTTTTATTGCTTTTAAATTATTTTTAAATGCCTCAGAGCATTTATGGCATCATGGTTATAGTATTTCAGCTACAGCAAGCCTAATTATCATATTAGTTGTATTAGCTATCGGTATTATTGCCAGTTTTTTATTCCCTTCTAAACAAGAAGATGAAAATAAGTAAATGTAATTTAATAATACAAGGAGTTTAAAATGGGTGTTTCACTTTCTAAAGGTGGTAATGTTTCTTTAAGTAAAACTGATCCAGGTATGAAGAATGTCCTAATTGGATTAGGTTGGGATGTACGTGCTACCGATGGTCAAGATTATGACCTTGATGCTTCAGTTTTCCTTTTAGCTGACAATGGCAAAGTGCGTAGTGATTCAGACTTCATATTTTATAATAACTTACGTTCAGCTGATGGTTCTGTCGAACATACGGGTGATAATAGAACCGGTGAAGGTGAAGGTGATGATGAATCAATTAAAATCAAACTGGATAAAATTCCCGCTGATGTTGCTAAATTAGTGTTTGTGGTAACCATTCACGATGCTACAGTTCGTAAACAAAGCTTTGGTCAAGTTACAGGGGCATTTATTCGCTTAGTTAATGATGATTCTCAAATTGAAGTTGCTCGTTACGATTTAACCGAAGATGCTTCTACTGAAACAGCAATGTTATTTGGTGAACTTTATCGTCATAATGGTGAATGGAAATTCCGCGCTGTTGGACAAGGCTATGCCGGTGGTTTAGCTTCAGTATGTCAACAATATGGTATTAATGCATCTTAATCTGGAGGTATTATAAATGGCAGTATCATTAGTTAAAGGTGGCAATGTATCATTAACTAAAGAAGCACCTACTATGACTGTAGCTATGGTTGGCTTAGGTTGGGATGCAAGAGTTACAGACGGACAAGCATTTGATTTAGACGCTTCCTTATTTATGGTTAGCGAGAATGATAAAGTCTTGTCAGATTCTCATTTTATTTTCTTTAATAACAAAACGAGCCCGTGCGGCTCAGTTGAGCATCAGGGCGATAACCTAACTGGTGAAGGTGACGGCGATGATGAACAACTTAAAATTAACTTAACGCAAGTGCCAGCTGATGTAAAAAAACTGGTATTTAGTGTAACTATCTATGATGCTGAAAAGCGTAAGCAAAACTTCGGTATGGTAAGTAATAGCTTTATTCGCATTTTTAATAATGATACTGGTGTTGAAATAGCGCGTTTCGATCTGTCAGAAGATGCTTCAACAGAAACCGCTATGATATTCGGTGAACTATATCGCCATGGTTCTGAATGGAAATTCAAAGCCGTCGGTCAGGGATTTGCCGGTGGTTTAGCTGCCGTTGCTGCAAACTATGGTGTTTCCATTTAACCTTTTTCACAGCATGTAAACGAATAAAATATTAATTAGTCTACTTTTTAGGTTTTCCTATAAATTGACTTAACATTTTATTAAACGTTGCAATAAAGTAATTAAAAAGCAAAATAGTGTCCTTTTGGGCACTATTTTTTATTCCTCTATTATGTATTTTACCTTCACGTTATCTATTGTTTAACCCAATTGGCTGCGTTAAAAATCCCACATTGATCATTTAAAATAGATTGTATGGGAAAAATAAAACCCATATTTAATTGTTACAATTGATATATATCGAAAGTTATCTAGGTTAAAATGTCTCAGTTACAACAATGTGAGCAATTATTAGAGATTATTTATGGAGCAACAAAATATTATTATGACAACCAAACAAGCGATAAAGGGTCGGATTCACTCTTTTGAATCCTTTGGTACGGTGGATGGTCCCGGTATTCGTTTTATCGTTTTTTTTCAAGGCTGCCTAATGCGTTGTCTGTATTGCCATAACCGCGATACTTGGGATCTTAAAGCAGGTCGTGAAGTTACCGTTGATGAGCTGATGAAAGAGATTGTAACTTACAAACATTTCATCATTCCCAATGGCGGCGGTGTTACTGCTTCAGGTGGTGAAGCCATGCTGCAAGCCGAGTTTGTAACACAATGGTTTAAAGCCTGTCATGAGCAAGGTATTGGCACCTGTTTAGATACTAATGGTTATGCACGTAATATTGATGCAACGACCAATGCTTTAATGGAACAAACTGATTTAGTTATGCTTGATCTTAAACAACTTAACGATGATATTCATCAAAAACTAGTCGGCGTATCGAATAAACGTGTTTTAGAATTCGCCAAATATTTGCAAAAAATTAATAAACGCACATGGATTCGTTATGTGGTTGTACCGGGTTGGTCTGATGATGATGATTCAGCCCATCGTCTAGGTAAATTTATTCAAGGTATGCAAAATATTGAAAAAGTCGAAATGCTTCCTTATCACAAAATGGGGGCATACAAATGGGCTACCTTAGGCGATAAATATATGTTGGAAGGAGTCGAACCACCACCACGTGAAACTATGGATCGTATTCAACAAATTATCCAAAGCTATGGCCATGAAGTTACCTTTAGTAAATAGTGATTGTTATCAAATCATGGTGATTACAATTAAAAAGGGGCTAATCTTAATGATGCCCCTTTTATTTTTACTACCATTTTTAATTTAATTGTTTACGCGCATTACGGAACATTCGCATCCACGGACTATCTTCGCCCCAATTATCAGGATGCCATGAATTGCTCACCGTTCTAAACACCCGCTCTGGGTGTGGCATCATAATCGTTGCTCGACCATCTGGCGTAGTGACGGCTGTAATACCGCGTGGCGAACCATTTGGATTAGCTGGATAATCCTCGGTAACAGTTGCAAAATGATCAATATAGCGCACGGCGACTAACTGTGATTGTTCCAATGCATTTAAATGTTCATTATCCTTAACCTCAACACGTCCCTCACCATGTGATACGGCGATAGGCATATGCGATTGAGCCATACCATCAAAAAAGAGTGATGGACTGTTTTGAATTTGCACTAAACTAAAACGTGCTTCAAAACGTTCAGATAAATTACGAACAAAACGTGGCCATAACTCAGCGCCAGGTATTAACTCTTTGAGGTGTGACATCATTTGGCAACCATTACATACTCCTAATGATAAGGTATCTGAACGTTGGAAAAATCTCGCAAAGGCATCACGCACTGCAGGATTAAATAAAATTGACTTAGCCCAACCACCACCTGCACCTAAAACATCACCATAAGAGAAACCACCACAGGCAACTAATGCTTGAAAATCATCTAATTGCGTTCTGCCTGATAAGAGATCCGTCATATGAACATCAAACGCAGCAAATCCAACACGATAAAATGCAGCAGCCATTTCAACATGAGAATTCACACCTTGTTCACGCAATATCGCAATTTTAGGTTTAATACCTTTTACAATATAAGGTGCAGCAATATCCTCATGAATATCAAACGTCAATTTAACGTTCAATCCTGGATCCTCTTCACGCTGTTTGGCAAAGTGTTCATCATCAGCACATTCTGGATTATCTCGTAACCGTTGCATTTGCCACGTTGTTTCAGCCCATACAGTTCTTAACAGGCTGCGTTTTTGTTGGTAAATCAATTGCTGATTATGAATAATGGTTATCTGATCGCCCACCGTTGACTGACCTAGATCATAAACATAATCAGCCAGCCCAAAAGAAGCTAAACAATGATTTACATCCTTCAGTGCGTTATCAGCAACCTGAATAACACAACCAAGCTCTTCAGTAAATAATGCGGTGATTGGATTATCGCCTAAAGCTGAAATATCTATGGCTAAACCACAATGTCCTGCAAAAGCCATTTCTAATAATGTGACAATCAATCCCCCGTCAGAACGATCGTGATAAGCAACAATCTGACTTTTTTCCACTAACTGTTGCATTGCTCGATAGAAGTTCGCCAATACTTCCACATTTCGGACATCGGCAGCTTGATTACCTAAATGACGATAAACTTGTGCTAATGCAGTAGCTCCTATGGTTTGCTGTCCACAACCTAAATCAATAAACAATAAACGATTAGCCGATGTCGTTAATTGCGGTGTAACCGTTTTTCGCACATCTTCAACGCGCGCAAATGCTGAAATCACTAAAGATAATGGTGCTGTCATCTCTTTTTGAATACCATTTTCATGCCATGTTGTTTTCATTGACATGGAGTCTTTACCCACTGGAATGGCTAACCCCAAAGCAGGGCAAAGTTCTTCACCAACGGCTTTTACTGCGGCATATAACCCTGCGTCTTCACCTGCATGACCGGCCGCCGCCATCCAATTAGCCGACAATTTTATCCGTTTTATATCACCAATCTGGTTGCCTGCAATATTAGTTAATGCCTCACCAACTGCCAATCTGGCAGAGGCAGCAAAATCGAGTAAGGCTACCGGTGCTCGTTCTCCCATCGCCATCGCTTCACCATAATAACTATCTAAACTAGCAGATGTAACAGCACAATCGGCAACCGGAATCTGCCAAGGTCCAACCATTTGATCACGCGTTACCATCCCAGTTACCGAGCGATCACCAATGGTAATTAAAAAGGTTTTTTCTGCCACGGTTGGTAGATGAAGGACTCGTTTAATCGCATCAGCAATATCTATTTTTTCTAGCGCTAAATGATCACCTTTAGCCTGTTGTGAGGTGACATTACGTAACATTTTAGGCGTTTTACCTAGTAGCACATCTAGCGGTAAATCAATGGGATTATTGTTAAAATACTCATCGTGCAAGACTAAATCTTGCTTAGCCGTCGCTTCACCAATAACGGCATAAGGCGCCCGTTCTCGCCGGCATAATGCCTCAAATAATGATAAACTTTCGGGTGCAATCGCTAATACATAACGCTCTTGAGATTCATTACACCAAATTTGTAACGGCGACATTCCCTGCTCATCGTTTAATATTTTGCGTAATTCAAACTGTCCGCCACAACCGCCATCACTCACTAGTTCAGGCATAGCATTAGACAATCCCCCAGCGCCGACATCATGAATAAATAAAATTGGATTGTTTTCGCCCAATTGCCAACAATGGTCAATTACTTCCTGGCAGCGTCGTTCCATTTCGGGATTATCACGTTGTACGGAGGCAAAATCTAAATTTTCGTCTGATTGACCGGAAGTCATTGATGAGGCAGCTCCCCCCCCTAAACCAATATTCATCGATGGACCACCTAATACGATTAATTTTGATCCGGGTGGAAATTCACCTTTTTGAATATGTTCCTTACGAATATTACCTATACCACCGGCTAACATGATTGGTTTATGATAACCGCGTAATTCCTTACCATTATGACTTTGCACTTCTTCTTCATAAGTGCGGAAATACCCAAGCAATGCCGGACGACCAAATTCATTATTGAATGCTGCACCACCTAAAGGACCTTCAAGCATAATATCTAATGCCGAAACAATACGATCAGGCTTACCAAAGTCCTCTTCCCATGGTTGCTCAAAATTCGGGATCCGTAAATTAGATACGGAAAAACCGACTAGGCCCGCTTTTGGCTTCGCTCCTCGACCCGTTGCACCTTCATCACGAATTTCACCCCCACTCCCCGTTGCCGCACCCGGCCAAGGTGAAATAGCAGTCGGATGGTTATGTGTTTCCACTTTCATCAAAATATCAGCATATTCTTGATGAAATCGATAGCTATTATTATCACTATCAGCAAAAAAACGCCCCACCATTGAGCCATCCATCACCGCTGCATTATCTTTATATGCTGAAGAGACAAACTCTGGTGTTTTTTCAAAGGAATTTTTAATCATTTTAAATAATGATTTCGTTTGCGGTTTTCCATCAATTATCCAATCAGCATTAAAAATTTTATGCCGACAATGCTCAGAATTTGCCTGCGCAAACATATACAGTTCAATATCACTCGGATTACGTTGTAATTGATTAAAACTTTCCAATAAGTATTCAATTTCATCGCTTGCTAGCGCTAATCCCAATTGTTTATTGGCTTCTTCCAACGCTTGGCGACCTTGCGTTAAAATATCAATTGTAGTTAATGGCGCTGGCTGCTGTAAGGAAAATAATTGTTCAGCATCCGCTAAATTCGTTAATACACTTTCCATCATACGGTCATGAATTAATGCACTGAACTCAGTGAATTGAGACTCTGTTAACAATTCACCTTCAATACAGTAAACAATCCCACGTTCAATTCGTCTAATCTGTTTTAAACCACAATTATGTGCGATATCGGTAGCTTTTGAAGACCATGGTGAAATTGTACCAATTCTTGGTATCACCACAAAAATCTGTCCCGTTAATTCCTGTTGTTCAGCGTGAGGGCCATAGCTTAATAACTGATTTAAGGTCAACTTTTCATCACGTTCTAATGGCGCAGATAAATCAACGAAGTGTACATATTCAGCATAAATTTTTTCAATAAGGAGGTGTTGATTATGACAAAGAGTAAGCAATTTATTTATTCGAAAGGTCGATAATGCAGGTGAGCCACGTAAGATTTCCATAATAATTCTCTTTTATTAAGATTATAATCGGCTAACTGAAAATAGAGCATTAGTATAAATGAAAATGGTTAAAATTTAAATTATCTCTTCAGTGAAGTGAATGATAAATCATGACTTATTATCAGATTACTTTTCAGCAAAAACTATTATTTGACGTTCAATTTAACCTAGCATATGCTTTGGTAGCAATTTAGCTTTAAACCTTAAAGTTAGTATTTGCCTATAAATAAAAAATAGCTTCATATTAATTATTATCTGATACCACTAACGTTTAGCAAGGAAAAACTATGTTAATACTCCGTGCCAATGATATTCAGCAAATTTATACTATGCGCGATGCTATCGAAGCGGATAAACAAGCTTTGAAAAGTTACACTGAAGGACAAAGTGATGTACCCTTACGTAACCATTTTCGTTCACAGCATGGGCAAACACTGATTATGCCAGCCCACATTAAAGATTTAGATATTTGTGGTTTAAAAGTCGTATCAATTTTCCCAGCTAATCCACAATTAGGCAAACCAGCCGTTCCCGCACAAGTTTTTATCCTTGAGCCACAAACAGGTGAAGTATGTGCAATGATTGACGGTACTTATTTAACACAGTTGCGTACCGGAGCCGTACAAGGTGCCGCGACCGAATTATTGGCTAAAAAAGAGTGCGATAACGCAGTATTAATTGGTACTGGTGGGCAAGCTGCCTCACAGTTAGAAGCCATGCTAACCGTAAGAAAATTGAAAAATGTGGCAATTTATGGGTTAAACAAAGCTAAAGCTCAGCAATTTATCTATGATATGAATCATCGATTTGCCCATTTTGGTGCTAATATGTATTATTCCCAAAATCTTGATGCAGATATTGCCAAAGCCGATATTATTACAACTGTTACAACATCACATCAAGCAACCTTTAATGGTGCATTAGTACAAGCAGGTACACATATTAATGGAATCGGTTCTTACACACCCGAAATGCATGAAATTCCGGAAAACATTGTTAAACAAGCATCATTAAAAGTCCTAGATACGAAAGAAGGTGTATTTAGCGAAGCCGGTGATATTATTGACCCAATACAAGCTAACCTCGTTAAACCTGAAGAATTTATCGAACTAGGAGAATTAGTATTAAATAGACAATATGGGCGGCAAAATGATCAGCAAATTACACTCTTTAAAAGTGTGGGTACGGCAATATTAGATGTCTATGTTGGTTATGATATTTATTGCAAAGCAAAAGCCATGAATATTGGTATTAACATTTAATTAATTACAGACAAAATACAATGATTTTATAACCTTTAATAAGGTCTATTGATGGAAATTATGTCAAACTACTTTATAAAAATACTCACTATCACTAGTGAGTTATGTCATTTTTTGATATTTATACCATAGCTAAGGTTGAGCGTGCCAATATAGGTTTTACATTTTTCTAAATGCGAAAAACAATTTAGTTTGGATCATACCTCAATTGGTATTTCAGATAGTTTTTAAAGGGTTATTCGTTAAGCCAAATTCGAACCAAGATATTAACCACTAAAATCAGCACTAGCAAAGCTAAGCGTACAGAATGTTTTCACTTCACTTGATACCTTTTTCATGATAAAGGTTAATATTATTCTGCCAAATAAATTTACGTTTATTTGTTGCTATTGCTTAAGCTCATGTAGCGGTTGGACCGAGTTTAATCATTGAAACAATAACCCCTTACAAAAAAGCAATGCTGTGGGTATCGCTTTTATCATCCCTACTCTAAAGAGCACAGCCCCCCAAAACCGTCCAATTAAATTTAGATGAATAAACAACAAATTAGTTTAACAATAATAATATTTATTTCTAATATTAAACATAAAGCTTGAATGCCCATCAAAGATAAACTACACTTTCGATTAATGGATTTAGATAA
>NZ_JABURY010000005.1 GCF_014489845.1 Frischella japonica | reverse complement strand
CGCTTACTGAAATACGCCCGCATCAAAATAACCGCTACCGAAGTCAGAACCAAAGTACATTATAAAATTGATACAGTTGAAGTAGAAGGGAATTGGTATAATACTGAAAAAGCAACTGATTTTGTCGTTTCATCATTTAAGGAATTAAGTATTGAAGAAATATCAAACATAAATAAATCATATGGAGGAAGTCATACATTAACAGGTGAAATAGAGACAATTCTTGCTAATATGTCATATAGAGAAAATTTTTATGACAAAATTGCTGTAGCTATAAGGGATATTGCAGGGCGACATTTATTTAATGATGGTAACAAACGCACTGCACAAACAGTTGTTGAACAATTAGTAAATAAAAATAATATGAATTTGTCACCTGTACAAATTCGAAAAGTAATAGATGATGTAGCAACCGGAAAATTAAGAGAAATTGAAGATATATCGAGGGCTTTAAAATATGAAAAATAATTTTAAATTAGAATGTTATTGGAAAAATATTGAAGCGATAGCAAAAGATGGAGCATCCGTTATTATTAAGTTAGATGGTCAACGGAGTAAAGATAATTTCTATTCTGTTGTTTTATCGGGAGGTAAGTTAAAAGATGGTTTTTTCAGAAAAGATGGTGCGGAACTTGATTTATTGCTTAAAGAGTTAATAGCATATTATGATTCTTTATCTAATTATTGAATAATTATGAAAATATTTTTAGATGATATTCGAAAGCCTCCAAATGGATGGATTCAAGTATATTGGCCTGATGAAATGATAAATTTATTAAAAACTGGTTTTGTAGAAGAAATTAGTTTAGATCATGATTTAGGGGATGATAAAAGAGGTACTGGTTATGATGTTCTTTTGTGGATAGAGAATGCTATAGTTATGAAAAACTTTGAACCTCCAAAAATAAAAATTCATTCGTCTAATATTTCAGCTCGAAGAAAAATGGAATTAGCTGTAACGAATATTAATAAATTGCGTAGATAATTTATTAATATTCGTAGGCTTAATAATAAAATGATAAATGAAAATTATAAGTTTTCATTAAATTTAATGAAAACATATATTAGTTATCATAATAATAGTATCTATCAATTAAAATTAGATAGTATAGAGAAGTTAATTGATATTAAGAAAGAAGGTATTTCTGATGATGACTTGAAATACGACTCCAATTTTTTATTTATTGGTCACGAAAAGCTACCAATTTGGACTCCTAACTCCAAAATTCTCTTCGCGCTAATGAATATTTTACGAATGTTTCCATTAAGGAAAAATACATGAACTCAATTAATATTATAAAACCATATAAATATCATGATATGTGGGTCTTTGATGATGAAAAGGTAGGCTTGTTACAAGAGCCTTTTGTTTCTGGCGCAGATATTTTAATTGATAAAGCCACTGAATCAATCCCAAATGTTGAAAAAGGATTTATTTTAATCTTTTCTAAAGACTACTTCCCTGATACCGATCTTTGTTTAGAATGGCGTAGATCTGATAATGCTGGTAATTGGTATTACTCGAAAGAATTTGATATGGAAGGTTGGCTTTGTCCTGCTTTATTTAAGTATTTTCCTGAAGCCCCCAAAAACTTGTATGTCAAAATTGAATCTATCTAGTTAGAAAATCTAATATTACAAATTATCATTATTGTTAATGTCACTAGTGCTTTCTTAACCGGCAAAATATAAAAAACTATACAATGTTGTATGTGATTATCTAAAGGAAAAGTTGTAATGCTCTCTATTGTTCTACTTTGAATAGTGATCATTGACCATACTAAATTCAACCAACTTTTTTAGCGATTTAGTTTGGAAGGATTATTAATCGGCAGCTTAGCCGAACCCCTTACCCGATCACTACGCTTACTAAAATATACCCGCATCAAAATAACCGTAACTGAAGTCAGAACAAAAGTACATTATAAAATTGATACAGTCACGGTTGAATTAGATGAGGTTAATTGGAATAATGTTGCGGAAAAGGGAACGAAACAACAATTAGTACCTGATAGTTTTGTTTCAGATGTAACTTCACATAACAAACAAATTGGACAATTAAATGCGAAAAGAACAGGAATTTCTGGAGCTCATAACCAAGATGCATTTTTAGAATCAATTAAAATGACAGGCGGTGAGATCGTTGGTCCTAAATATACAGATTCTCGTTTCCCTGGTTTAATTGAATATAAATATAAGCTTCCAAAAAAAGTTGCCAATGGTCCAAATGCAGGTGCAATTAATGGATTTAAAAAAGTAGAAAAGAAAACGACTTATGATCCTAGTATATTATCTGATGCTAAAATTGCAGATATGTCTAATAGAGCTGCAAAACAAGCAGAAAATTATTTTAGAAATAATTCAAAGGCAAGAGAATATTCTGTAAAAATTGATGGATATTGGTTCATCGTTACAAAGGATCGAAACACAGGTAAAATAAACAATGCATTTATCACAATACCCAATCGGAACATAAAATGAATCATAATTTAAAATGGTTAAATAAAATAGAAAAAGAAATAGAAGAACAAAGTGGTGATGATTTATATTACTTGATTGAAACTATGTATAAAGAACAAAAAATGAATTTTTTACAATTTATTTATGATGCATCACGAGGCTTTGGTTGTATTATTCATGAAGGATTAGAATATGTTTTAGATCAGGATCTAGATGAGTCGAAAGAATTTGATGAGGTATCTTTTTTGGTTGGAGATTATGAAAGTTCTACAATATCTCCCAAAAAATTTGTTGATCTTATGCAGATAATATCTAATAGCTATATCGAAGCACACCCTAACGAAAAAGATTCAATAGAATTTTATATGAATAAATTAAGAAAACGTTATTCAAAATAAAAGATAAATCTCCAATAATAGTGGGGGAAGATCTATCTTTTATTTTTAAACTGGCAAATAAAATTCAACAAACAATTTACCTTTCTTAATTTTAATGATAACAGGGGATCCCACATAAGCCCTATCTGCTAAGCCCCCTACCTATCAGTGATAAACCGATTGGCGAAGCACCCAATCCCTTACAACTGCCTCAGGTTTCACCACCTGAAACCATCGCCGGTGCTTTAACGCATGGCGTGAGTCAATTTCTGGTCGGTTTTATTCCTATGTTTAAAGCCAGCAAGTTTATCCGGCCATTACAAAAAATGGGCTCATGGGGCAAAGGAATGATAGCCGGCAGTGTCACCGATTTTGTGGTATTTAATCCCCATGAAGAACGCCTGTCAAACTTAATACAACAATTTCCCGAACTGGCTAACCCAGTAACCGAATATCTACAAGCCAAACCGGACGACAATGCTGCTGAAGGACGACTAAAAAACAGTTTGGAAGGATTATTAATCGGCAGCTTAGCCGAACCCCTTACCCGCTCATTACGCTTACTGAAATACGCCCGCATCAAAATAACCGCTACCGAAGTCAGAACAAAAGTACATTATAAAATTGATACAGTCACAGTTGAATTAGATGAGGTTAATTGGAATAATGTTGTTGAAACGGGGATGGAAACTAGTAACAGCCCAGTAAAACCAAGAGCTAATTTCGCACCAGATGCAAATCCAAATTTAAATGTTAATATGAATCAGCAAAATAAGCATATTGTTGGGACTAATGAGCACAAAACAGCAAACGCTAGTTCTTCTACACCAAGAAGCACTTTAAATAATGATATCGATATTCAAAGTTTAGTCAATCAATATGCAGGAACTGGCACATCTTTAAATTCAACCCCATTAGGTAAACCAGGCTCAAGAGAAAGGATAACGGGTAATAAAGTTATAGGAAATTATTATAATATGGAAACAAGTAAATTTGAGCCAACGGCTAATTTTACAATTCACTATTCGAAAACAGGTGTACATATAGTCCCAGCGAGGCCAACAAAATGAATAAAAATAAACTATCAGAAAAGGAAATAATTGATATTCGCTCTAAAATGATGTTTTACATAATGAATGATTTAGTTGGTGTAGCAACAAAAAAAATGAGAGGTATTACATTAAATTATATGAATGACATAATGGATATTAATATAATTTTTGACGATAAATTAACTGAAGAAGAGGAAGAGGAAATGCAACAGATTGATACTAATACCATTTCAAGTGCTTATCCTATTCTTTATGATTGGCAAAATAGACCAATTCTAAATATAAAACAAATGAATCTGAATTTGATTGTTATTCGACCAGATATTCCGATAATTAATAAAAAAGGAAATTTAGGTTGGCTTTATCTTCGTCGAGAATATTAATAACGTATTTGTCCTGCTCAACTTTAATGATATTAGAGCAAGCAATACCAACTATCTACAAGCCAAACCGGACGACAATGCTGCTGAAGGACGACTAAAAAACAGTTTGGAAGGATTATTAATCGGCAGCTTAGCCGAACCCCTTACCCGCTCATTACGCTTATTAAAATATGCCCGCATCAAAATTACCGTAACCGAAGTCAGAACCAAAGTACATTATAAAATTGATACAGTCACAGTTGAATTAGATGAGGTTAATTGGAATAATGTTGCTGAAAAGAGAATAAATGAGAGTTTTGGAACTACTGAAGGAAATCTTGAACCCAGAAATCCAGCGAGTACCAGCATCATCAGAAATGGGAAACGTTTAGTTCTAAATCAAGGAAATTTACCTACTTGTGGTGATAATTCACGTGCGATGATATTAGATATTGCTGGCATAAAATATGATCTAAATAAATTAATCACCGATTCTAAAGTTGGTTCAAACGGTGCCAGAATAACCGATTTAGTTGCGGCACTGAAAAATCAGGGTATAAATGATGCCAGATTTGCATCTAAAACTTCTTTAGAAGACATTTCATCAGCTACTGCTAATGGTATAGTTGCAATGAAATTAGACCGCGGATATCATGCAGTTGATGGTGTCACTATTAGAAACGGTCAGACTGTTGTAGCAATTAGGGATCCTGCGCTAGGTCGCTAATACTTTACTCTCATTAATGAATTTAATCTAAAGTATAGCGGTCAGGCAATACTTACTAATCCTAAATTAAATTAGAGGAAAATATGCTATCAATAAAAGATATTGTGAACAAGAAACTTTGTGGCTTAGTGCGGTTTAAAGGTTATTTTTATGCTTTAGGAGGTCTAAATGAAAAAGTTTTTTTGACAGATAATAAATATGGTTGGTCTGAAAATAATATTATTTTACCAAATAATATTACTGAGTTAATTATTGATAAAGATCAAAGTTTTGGTGTTCTTGTTGGTGGTGAGTATGCATATTATGCTATGGATGCAATTATAGAAGGTGTTCTAGAGCTAAAAGAACAACAATTATATCTATCGAAAGTGAATAAAATCACTTTATTTGATGGAGAAATATCACAATCTTTTGTTTTTACTGATTAAACTGGAACTAATAAACCCTATGTTATTGTCAAATTAACTTTTAATAACGAAATTTAATTTGGCGGTTAACTTCTAATTTTAGATGTTAGGCATAACATTGTAAATTATATCTTATTCCTGAAATCGACGTTTTGCTAAAATACGAAAGGTTTTTAGCTAAGTATAAGTGTCTTGCAAAATTAGAATGATCGTAAATATAAAAACACGATAAGAATAATTGGGCTTGATGGCAGTGTCACCGATTTTGTGGTATCTAATCCCCATGAAGAACGCCTGTCAAACTTAATACAACAATTTCCTGAACTGGCTAACCCAGTAACCGAATATTTACAAGCCAAACCGGACGACAAGGCTGCTGAAGGACGACTAAAAAACAGTTTGGAAGGATTATTAATCGGCAGCTTAGCCAAACCCCTTACCCGCTCATTACGCTTATTAAAATACGCCCGCATCAAAATAACCGCCACCGAAGTCAGAACCAAAGTACATTATAAAATTGATACAGTCACGGTTGAATTAGATGAGGTTAATTAGAATAATATTGCTGAAAAGGAAAAGACGAATTCTATTCTTAATGATACGGCAAGTTCTATACGCGATGTAAATCCTGATTACTATACTGAAGATATAACTCATAATTATGGTAATTGCGCTATAGCAACTGATGCAACATTGGGTAGTAATCCTGCATCCGCTTTACCTATTAATTGAAAATAAGAAATAATTCTCAACCTAACCAGAGGAGATTTCACTTGATAAACCAGCCCTCTATAATTTTTTTATAAGGACTCTCATTTTTTATTGAGAAAATCTAAAATTGAATATTTGTCATACAGAATTAACATTAAGTTAAACCTAGAACCATTTCTTCATTTAACGCCGTTTCAATCACCAACTTATTCATAAAGCCCGTTAATTTGCCTAATTCTTATTGTTTTTTGTTGCTTTGGCTAGCTTTATGGGCATTTCTCTTTGTGATTTTTTCGTCCAGTTGGATTTACCTTTTTTTACTCATTGGAGTAATAAAAAAAAGCAAATACACAAATTTATTTATAGGGTACGATATTGATAAAAAAAGGGGCGTGAGCCCCCTAAATTTATCATTATATTTTATATACACAATTACGATTATTTCTTCGTACAATTATTATAGAACATTTACCAATAATAAATTTTACTCGACAATAACATCAAATAGCATGATTAATATCGACACCTCGGATCTCATGTGCTTTAGCTCGTTCAATAGATTGAATCGCCGCCACAACATCACGACCTTCACGCATACCATCAATTAATTTTCTCGCCTGCTTGCAATCACCAATTTGTTGGAATTGATAATTATTTTTATTGGCATGTTGACGGAATTGTTCGGTAAACTCTGCCACAGGTGTTAAACCTAAACAGATAAAACCATAATCAAATTCAAGTTCTTCAATTTGACCATTTCGACTAACAATAAAGCGATCTGCTTTAACCTCTTGTAAAGTGGTTTCCAATAAAACGTTAACCTGATTGTCTTCAATCATTTTCATCATTGATATACGAGCAATGACATCTAAATCTTTAGCTAATGTTGATTGCATTTCAACAATGGTGGTACTTTTTGCCTTGTTTTCAGAAAAATATTCAATCACATCTAATCCAACCGCACCCCCACCAATTACTATAATTCTTTTATCGGGAATGTTGGTAAAGTGGTCAAAATTATCCATTAGATCAAAGATTGAAAAAATTTTCCGTTCAGGATTTTTTAATTGTTCATGCAAACCTTTAATCGGTGGTAATAAGGCCTTAGCACCCGTTGCGGCTACAACAAGATCGGGATGATGATTAGCGATCATTTCAGGAGTCGCTTTAGTATTAAGGTGTATACTGACATTAGCGAGTTTATTAATTCGATTGATTAAAAATTTCGGCAAATCAGCTATTCTACGTTTATAAGGGAAACGTGAAATGATTGCAGACAATCCCCCTAGAAACGGCTTTTCCTCATACAATGTGACATGGCAACCAACTTCCGCTGCCGAGGCAGCGGCTTCAAGTCCTGCTGTACCACCACCAATAACGACGACATTTAATGGCTGAGTAACTTGATAGCGCTTGTAATCTTCGTATGTAATAATATCAGGATTAACGGTACAACGAATCGGCTTTGATTTTGCAATACGATGATCGGCACAACCGATATTGCAAGAAATACAACGTCTTAAAGTATCTATTTCATTGTTTTTGACTTTCTCTACCCAATAAGGCTCGGCTATCAAACCTCGTCCCATCACCACAAAGTCAGCATGTCCATTGGCGATAGTATCTGCAATAATTTGTGGATCTCGGAAATTACCTGACGTAATAGTCGGTTTATTAAATTTCTCTTTTACCGCTTTTGCCATATAAGAGCGCCAACCATCGGGAAGATTCATTTGGTCAATTTGCATAAATAATGTATCATTTTGCGCCGCTGACACATCAAAAATATCCACCTCATCGGTTAAATATTCAAGAATTTCCAAGGTATCTTCTAACGTATTACCGCCCTCAATAAAATCATCAGCACTAAAACGCAGCATAATTAAAAAATGTGGTCCAACATGTTTACGAATTTCGTCAATCACCATCCGTACAATTCTGGCACGATTTTCGATACTGCCACCAAATTCATCGGTTCGTCTATTAAACAGTGGCGATAAAAATTGACTTAATAAGTAGGAATGACCAGCGTGAATTTCTACTGCATCAAATCCAGCCCGTTGAACACGAGAAGCAGCCAGACCATATTGTTTTACGACATAATGAATTTCATCAACTGACATAGGGCGAGGAGCATTTCCCCCCGTTTTAGAAGGCACATTAGATGCTGAGATCGGTTGTAAACCATTTAAACGACCAAAATAAGCCGATGCTCCTGCATGATTAATTTGTACAGCAACCGTTGCTCCATGTTTATGCATACGTTCTGTGAAACGATAAAAACCTGGAATATATTGATCATTATCAATACGTAATTGCGTTGTACCATTCGTTCCGTAAGGATAATCTACACAGACATTTTCTAAAATAATTAATCCCGTACCGCCTTTGGCGCGTTGTTCATAATACTGTAAGTGATCATCCACAAACTCACCACTTAAAGTCGCAAAATTAGTGCCGATAGGTGGCATAACTATACGATTTTTTATAGTAGTGCGCTTAATGGTAATGGGTTGAAATATTGAAGAGAAATTGCTCATGTTACTCCCTCATATCACCACACAAAACGGTGCTTGTGCTTAGTTCTAATTTTAAAATTGATATTCGATTAAGCATATTATACACCATTTATTAATAAATAAATTCTTTATTTTTTATCAAATCAATTCAAATATTTTATAAATTAAATAAGCTCTATTTTTTTAATTTAACTTTAATAAACATGTACTTATTAAATAAAGTGGAAAAAATAATGAGAAAAAAAGAATCAAAAATTATTATTAACATCATTAATTTATTTTAATGATATCAAAATAAGATAATTTAAAAATTAAAATATCATATTGATTTTTATACAAATAAAATAGAATCGATTATTTATTTTTTTAATAAGAATGATTAATTTAATCGATTTTATAAATCAAAAATACCACCTTTAAGTGTGGTATTTCAAATAATAAGGCTAATTGCGTGATTGAATCAGATAGATTGTACTAACCAATAATTCGCCTATGCTTTTGCTGTTTTACGTGAATTAATGGCAAATTGACGACGACCACCTGGTCTTGGCGCTAAATCCCCCAACATAATTTCATAACCACCGTCGACAACCAATTCAGTGCCATTAGAATAATCTGAACGTTTACTCGCTAGATATAATACTGCATTGGCAATATCAATAGTTTCACCAATACGTCGGCTAGCAATCATACGTGTTCGACCTTGTTCAACTTCTTTATCTTCATAGAATTTTTTCGATAATGGAGTTTTTACGAAACATGGGCAAATAGCATTACTACGAATACCGAATTGTCCCCATTCTGCTGCAATCTGTTTTGACAACATAGAAATTGCTGCTTTAGTTGAACTGTATGCGCCGCTGTAAGTTTCTGGAGTGTGTGATGCTACGGTAGAAATATGCACCATACGACCCGCTTTTTGTTCAATCATTAAACGACCAAAACGCTGTGACATTAAGAAATAACCTGTCATATTAACATTAACCGTGAGATTCCATTCATCAAGCGGTAAGTCTTCTAATGGGCAGAATTTTAAAATTGCTGCTGTATTAACTAACACATCACAACGACCAAACTCTTTTTTTACCATTATCACAGCCGCATCAACACTTTTTTCGTCAGTCGTATTACAAGCTAAACCGATTGCTTTAATACCATACTCACTGGCTAATTGTTTAGCATATTCCTGACATTTCGCCTCATCCAGATCAATCAACACTAAATTAGCTTTTTGTTTAGCAAATTCACGACATATTTCAGCACCCATTCCACCAACAGCACCGGTTATAACACAAACATCACCCGCTAAACCTAACCAATTATTGCTCATACAAAACTCCTAAAAATTAATATTCTCAATCATCACTGATCGAGCTTAGACTGATTCTTTATCGACACTAACCCGCACTCTATCTTTCATAGATTCGCTTGTCATGACGGTATATTTACAACTCTTAAGCACTTAACACGATGGTATATCGCGAGTGCATTTAAGCTAAACTACGATGTAACACATTTAATATGTATCGTAATTCTTTAACATCGAGCTGACCGGGAGCTGATGCGTTTTTAGCTGCGCCAAAGGTAAAGTCTGAGCCAAAGGTTTCTCCCGCAACACGACTAATTGCACCTTTACCAGCCATAGACATAGTAATTAATGGTTTTTTGGCATATTTATCTTTCATTTCAGCAGTGGCAGCCAGTAATGTAATTACATCTTCTCTTGAACGTGGCATTACGGCAATTTTCGGAATATCCGCCCCTAAATCTTGCATTTTACGTAATCGTAAAACAATTTCATCTTTAGCAGGGGTCTTATCAAAGTCATGATTTGAAGCAATGACCAGAACTTGATGCTGATGCGCTAACGCAACAATTTCTTTTACATATTCATCGCCAGTAAATACTTCAATATCGACAAAATCAATCAATCCGCTCATTATCATTTGTTTATTTAAATTGATATAAAATTCTATCGATGCTGGATAAACGCCACCTTCATTAGCAGTACGAAAAGTAAATAAAATCGGTTTATGACCAATTATTGCGTGAATTTTACCCGCCATTTGTTTAACGCTATCAATGTCCGCAACCTCGTCAAAATGATCAACTCGCCATTCTAAAATATCAAAATCAATCCCAGTTAAAAATTCAATTTCTTCTAATAACGCTTGTTCAGTTTTACCTACTACAGGAACAATAATTTTAGGGGCCCCTACTCCAATTTCTAAACCTTTTACTATCATTTTTGTCATTTGATCACCAGTTTCTATCATGATGGTTAACCTCTTGTTAATACCATGGTAAAAATAAGAGGTTAGTTTGATACTGACTATTAATATTTATACTATAAAATAACAATATCGCTTATCTTGCAAAATTAATTAAAGCCCATTTTTTCTTTAACATAATCAATTGGTGCATCTTGACCTGTCCAAATTTTAATTTGTGCGTGACCTTGCCATAACATCATGCCAATACCATTTAATGTTTTACAGCCTTGACTTTCGGCAATCTCAAGTAATTTCGTTTTACGTGGACTATAAATACAGTCGGTCACCACTAATTCTTTTCTTAACATCGTCGGATCTGTAATCAAACTCTGCCCTTCTAACGGTTTCATACCGACACCAGTAGCATTACACAGAACAGTACTTTCGGCGATTTGTTGACATAATTGTGATTTATCCGCAAGATCATATACGGTGGCTTTACAAGCGGTTTTTTCGTTGATGCGTTTTGCGATCTCAACAATCTTGGCAAAACATTCATCTTGTTGATTGAAAATAGCTAGCTCTTTAACGCCGTCTAATGCTGCTTGTACTGCAATCGCACTTGCTGCACCACCACCGCCAAGTATGGTCATTTTTTTTCCTATGACATCAACACCAGCTTCTTTCAATGAACGCATATAACCCATACCATCTGTGTTATAACCTGTTAGTACACCATCATCATTTGAAATAGTATTGCATGCACCAATCAGTTCTACGGCAGGCGTTAATTTATCTAAGTATTGACATACCAATTGTTTATTTGGCATAGAAACTGCGCTGCCACGCAATCCTAATGCTCGTAAACCTTTGATGGCATCGGGTAGTTTTTCTTGTGTCACTTCAAACGCTAAGTACACATAAGGCACATCCAACTTAGAATATATAATATTTTGCATTTTAGGTGAAAGGCTATGTCGAATTGGATAAGCCATTAATCCGATTAATAAAAAATGACCATCAATATTTTCTCTCATGTTTTTCTCCAATTTTTATTATTAAGACTCAGCGACCAATTTTAGTAATTTTTTTGTATCTTCCAAATACATTTTAGCTCGCTCAATCGGAGAATGACGCAAAGCAAATTCATCATTACAACATTCGATTGAAATCGGCATTTCTGGTAATGCTTTTAATAAAGCAACGAGATCAATTCCACCACGTCCCGGAGATAAACGATAATTACGTGCCTGATACAATAATCCTTCAATATCTTGTGGTTTTTCCTTGGTGCCATCACATAATTGCATATAACGCCAACAATCTTTTGGTACTTTTTTCAGGTCCTCAAGAGTATTTGCACCACGATCAAAATGCAATGGATCAATAATCATCCCTTGATTATTCTGATTAGCCGCTTGTAATAATGCCACGCCAGAATTAACGGTTGGCACATCGGTCCATGGCATCGGTTCAATATTAATAGCAATCCCCAATGGAGCAGCAATTTCACATAAACGAGCAAAATTGTCAGCTAAACGGTTAGGATCGGGGTCATTACCCGCTAATAATACTTGACTGGCGCCTAAACGTGCGCCCGTTTCTAGTACTGGTAAAAAATTAATCACACGTGTATCTGGTTTTAAACGGAAAATTTCAATATCTAAAACTTTGATGCCCGTTTCTTTTAATCGTCGTTCAACTTCCCGAATTAAAGGTGTATCGCCAACTGTAGCATATACTGGCTCAGTAGGCGTTGCGGGAATTAATCTTAAACCAACATGCGTATAACCAGCCTCAGCGGCAACAATAACTTGATTTGCTGGGGATACATCTAACACAGTCAAGGCTGCAAGCCCAATAGGACGTTCAGTCGACATACTATCCTCCTAAAATTAAAAATTTTTACTAAAAATGATAAAAAAGTGTTGCTATTAATGTAAAACAATAAAATAATTTTATCTATAGATTTTGTTATTTTAATTTATTTTTTTAATGAATTTATTTAAAATAAAATATGTGATAACTAGTAACATTTACATCAATTTTGATAAAAAACAATGAGATAAATCTATTTCATTAATATAAATCAAGGGGGAATTGGAAAAAAACGGATTAACCTTATTTATTTGTTAAAAAATATCTATTAAAGATTACGACTATATCTAACTTTTAAATATATAGTTGTTTAATATTTTTAATTTCATAATAAATTCAAATAATTATAGATTTATCTCACAAATACATGATTCCTGACAGAGAAGAGCAAAACTTCATAAGTTGAAATCAATAGAAAAGTTTACAAATTTAAATTACCTAAAAAGGATACAAAATGAAAAACAAATATCTTTGGACCTCAATCTGCTTATATATGAACTATTTCGTTCATGGCATGGGGGCAATTATTCTTGCTCAAAATATGGATTATTTAACCAAACAATTTAATACTAATGATGCAGGTATCGCCTATGTGATTTCAGGTTTAGGTATCGGACGATTGTTAGTACTATTTGTAATGGGTACATTATCCGATAAATTTGGTCGTAAACCATTTGTATTTTTAGGTGGTTTATTTTACATCGGCTTTTTGCTAGGCATTTTAGTTAGCCCAAATTTAGAAGTTGCTTTTATATTCGCAATTTTAGGTGGAATTGCTAATTCCACACTTGACGCAGGGACTTATCCAGCATTGATGGAATCATTCCCGAAAGCAACCGGAACTGCATCAATTTTAACCAAAGCAGCCATTGCTGGTGGTCAATTTGTGTTACCGATCATCATGACACTCATTTTTACCTATAAAGCTTATTATGGCTGGTCATTCTTCTTCTGTATTGCCATTTTAGCTATCAATGCCATAGCTGTATTAAAAATGCCATTCCCTAATAATAAGCAACCGCAAACAGAAGAAGTTACCCAAGCGACAACAGAAATTGATACCAATCCATTGCCAAAATTAAAACAAAAAGCTAACTTCTGGATTGAAGGTATCTGCTTTATCATCATTGGTTATACTTCAACCGCGACTTTCTATTTAGTTTCAATTTGGTTACCTAAATTCTCGATGTCAGCAGCCAATATGAGTGAATCAGCTGCTGCTCAAACAATTAGTTATTATGCAATCGGAACGTTGGCCAGTGTCATTTTAACTTCAATTTTAGTTAAGAGTTGGATTCGTCCGGTCTATATCGTGTTTGTTTACCCGAGTTTATCCGCTATTATGTTATTTGCTCTTTATTTATACCCATCATCACTATTATGTATGGCAGGTGGGTTTATTTTAGGATTTACTGCTGCTGGCGGTGTTTTACAATTAGCCTTAACGACGATGTCTGAGTTTTATCCAAAAGGTAAAGGTAAAGTACTAGGCATTTTCTTTACGTCATCAAGTTTAGCGACATTCTCCATTCCTGTTATTACAGGTATCATTTCAGAAACAAGTATCGCCAATATCATCTTGTTTGATGGCTTTATTGCGGTATTAGGCTCGATTTTAGCATTAGTAATTATTGCTCGATATCACAAAATTTTTGAGTTCCCAAAACGCAACGCCAATAATGTATAAGCGATGAAAATCAATCTAACATTTGATCATTGATTTAAAATAAGTCTCCGATGCCAAATATTGGCTTGGGAGACTTAATCTAATACCATAAATTATGATGTATCTACGATGTCTTTTTGCTATATTCTTAATCTTATTTAAGTGGGAAATGCTATTTGTAGATTAAAATGAACTTGATTAAAATATATATCAGCACAACTTAACCGCTATATCAAAATAGCTTGGTAGAAAAAATCAGCTAGTGAGTAAATTGAAAACTAGCAAGCAAAGTTAGATTTTATCACCAATGACTCGTCACCCCGTTTTAAATAATCGACACTTCCCGTAAATATTCGCAATTCACCAGCACTAAACTTGGTTAGAAAAGATAGCAGCACTATCGATATAAATCCCTTAATGGATTAATTTTATTACAGTTTTTCGTTGATTTGCGATAATATAATTATCAAGGCAATGCAGAATAATTAACCAATCTGGCAATGAACGTTTAAACAAATTTCATAAAAGCTTTTTGATGATTCAGTTACCAGCAAAATTAATGCCAATGATTTAAAAATTTACTGATATTGCAATTGAATAGTGAACGGTTATGCAAACAAACAAGAAATTTAGAGTAGCTGCTGTTATTGAAAATCGTTACGGCGAATATCTATTTATTCGAGAAAATGATGATGACTATCTCATTTTACCTGGTGGCGAGAAAGAAAATAATGAAGATTATATGGAAACCTGTAAACGAGAATTACTAGAAGAATTAGGTATCCATATTAATGAATTGGTATTTTTAGGGTTAATCGAAAATTTTTATATTTTAAATAATCAAAAAATTGAAGAAACCTTAGTGATTTTTAAAGGCTATTATCACAATCAGCTTACTTACCATGAAAATAATATTAAACGAGAATTTTTCTGGATTAATATACATAGTCATGCAAAACACTTTAAGATTAAACCAAGGAGTATTGTCAATTTTTTAATTCAACAAAAAAACTACATGGCCTATCGAGAAGATATTTAATCATCGATTCAGTGAGCAACTAATTGTTATTATTTATATCTTCTAGAGATAATATTACGACCAGATAGTTAGTTGTAGCTTAGGTTGATTGCAAAATTAACAAGATATTAATCATAATCTATTTTACTAAAAAAGCTCAAAAATAATCTCTATCCGTAGTAAAAATGATATATTGCTTGCTTTTTTTATACTCTTCAGTAATAAAGAAGCATCCTATTTGATTCGGATGCTTTCTGTTAGTGATAAATGCTTGTCAATAACAGACGATTAAATCTTATTCATATCAACCACTTTTTTGAAGCGTGAATAAACAATGACACCTAATATTACACTACTTAAGGCAATAATAAGATCAACTAAAATGGCATAACTAACATTCGTCACCGCTAATTTTGGTATTACTAATGGAATAACCACAAATGATAATCCACTCAATGTGTACATGGTACCCACAGCCAATCCTTTACGATCGGGAAATAACTGTTGCATAACCACTAAGGTCAATTGTAACACGCCACCAGCAGCTGTTAGTCCCATGCCGATTGCCACAAAAAAGCTCATAGCAGGTGTTAAATTCATTAAGAACAATGATAAAATCACAACTGAAAGCAATGGTAATATTATGATGCAATAAATCGGTTTTACAAATTTTTTGACAATATATGCAGTAGAGAAAACGGAAATAATTGATGCCGTACTGTAATAACTAATCAATTGTTTAGATGATATCTCATCCATACCAATACCTTTTTCAGCAATCGCTGGTAACCACTGTAAAATTATGACAAACGTTGCCGTCGTAGTAAAACCCATAATAATTAAACAAATTCCTTCAAACCAAAAATTCGGTTTACCAATAAAGTAATTACTCTCACCTTTATCGCTACAAATTACGGTATTTGAGGAAGGGAAGGTTCTTGGTAGCAAAAATAATAAATTGATTAACAAATAAACGACAAACCCTATAAAAGCATAACCATACCAAAGCTGATAAATATGGAAAACGGTTACAATAAATGGCAGAACTAAAGTACCAATTGAAATAAAGGCTTTTATTAAAACACTTGCGGTACCGGCTGAACGCGGAAAACACTCAGTGAGAGCAGGCATTGAACCCGTATCTAAAAAGGAATTTCCTGCACCAATAAACATCGCTAAATAAAAGGCAGTTTCAATATCATGGCAAAATAGCAAACCTATAAAAAAAATAATATAACAGCACATGCCAAGATAGATGAAGGGTTTACGACCAAATATATCGGATAAAATACCACCAATAAACATCAAGAAAATTTTACCAAATCCTATTCCTGATGCTATATAACCCACGCCAATTAGATCGGTTCCAAATTGTTTTGAAATTTCAGCTGAAAATTGCATAATTACAATCAAAGCGATACTTTGAATGATATAATTAGCATAAATCGATCCTGCTATCGAATAGGAGTTTACATTGTTAGTCATTATTCAATACCCCATAATAAATTTAAATATAAAATTCTTTTGAAATAAACTAGCTCAATATTAGCGGTTAACCGCTATTTATAAAAGAAAAAAGACCTTACAAAAAGTGATTTTTTTTAAAATGAATTGTTATACTATAAAAAAACAATTACATAGGTAAATTTTTGGCAGATGTGGAATTGACACACTTTAGACCTGAATATTTATTTATTCTTCAGAACTTAATTGCAAGATTAACGTATTTATAACAGGTTAATTTTATTATTAATGAGTCATTGAATTTCACAATGACCCATAGCTAATGTTAAAATAACTTTATAATTTATGAAACTTCCGCTTTTTAGACGGTCTAATAGATGATTACTAAATCTCTGTTTAAAATATAAGAATTAGCAATTCTTTTCACATCAATCTCTAGTCAATGTTGAGCGCATCAAGGAATTGACCTAATATTTGCATCTCTTCGCAATCAACATTAACCACATGACTTGCCGAATCCATATAGAGATGATGACGCTCTTCTAACACTTTTTCCATTTCATCAACGATCGATAATCCCGTTAATGATGGACGCTGTGCCACGTTAGGATCTTTCATTAATCGTTGAGCAAGAATTTTTGCTGGCGCGGAAAGAAAAAACACAATCCCCATTTTTTGCATATATTGTCGGTTTTGTTCTGCTAATATCATGCCACCACCTGTTGCAATGACTCGGCATGGTTGAGTCACATCTTTCAAAACTTGACTTTCACGTTTTCTAAAGCCTTCCCATCCTTCTTTTTCAACAATTTCAGCAACCGTGCGATGAGTTGTTTCAAACAGATAAACATCTGTATCAACAAAAGAGTAATTTAATTTCTCAGCCAGTAAACGACCCATTGTGGTTTTACCTGCTGCTCTCGCTCCTACTAAATAAATGGTTTTATTCATGCTAATTGTCTCAGATGATTATTAAAATAATAATACTATGTTATTCATAAAAACCATAATTGCAACTAATATTTACACCTTATTTTAATTACATTAAAACCCATATTTATCAATGAATTATAAGATGATTGATGTGTAAAAAATACTTTACACAATATTGAAATAGAGATTTTTCATTAATTTTAGAATAAATTTATATAAAAGGATATAAAATGGGTACATTAAATACCCATTTTTAGTCGATTTGATTGGCCAATTTTGACAAAAAATTAACACAATGCCTCAAGACCTCTAAAGTAGAGTTCAGTTGCAATAGATTGATGTAGTCGCCAATCCAACACGGTAAGCGATGGATTTATTTTTTTAAAATCGGCAAAGGTTAAAAAATAACGGATATTGTTACTGCCAATGCGATTATTGATATCTGCAATAATCGCTGCAATTTTATCTTGCCGACGCTTTTTGAGATTTTTCATCGCTTCAATAACGTGATTAGGAATAGCCTCTTTTCCTTGTTCCCAATTATGCCAGACTTCGGCAGTGGTATTACCAATAAACTCACTCGCTTCAGCGACTTTTAACATAAAAAAACGTCGATAGGCCTGTAGTTCGATATTAGTCATAGATACTCTCCAACGAATTTTAAATTATTCCAATCGATAAGAATCAAACCGCCATTAATTTAGCAAACACTAAAAGCCATTTTTTTCATAAACATTATCTGGGTTAGGTCCGGTTCTAAAACCTTCATTTAACTGATCAATTTTTTGCATTTCCTCGGTAGTAAGCTCAAAATCAAAGATTTGTGTATTTTCCGCAATACGTTGTGGGTTAACCGATTTAGGAATAACGATTATACCTTTTTGTTTATGCCAACATAATGTGACTTGCGAAGGTGTTTTTTGATATTTATTACCGATATTGATTAATAGCTGATCATCATTTACTCGACCACGTGCTAAAGGACTCCACGCCTCAATGGCGATATTTTCAGTTTGCAGATAATTTATAAGTTCTTGTTGAACTAAGTAAGGATGAATTTCTATTTGATTAATCATTGGTTTGATATTTGCTTGCGTTTTCAACAATTCAAAGTGGGATTGATGAAAATTACAGACACCTATCGCGCGAGCCATTTTGTTTTCATAAATATGTTCTAGTGCTTTCCAGGTAGCAAAGAAATGATTTTTTAATGGCCAGTGTACTAAAAATAGATCAATATAATCGGTTTTTAAATCATTTAATGATTGCTCAAACGATCTTAGCGTTTGTGCATAGCCTTGGTTATTATTACTGACTTTAGTCGTCAAAAACAGCTCCTTTCTTGGTACACCACAATTAGCGAAAACGTCACCAAGGATATTTTCGTTGTTATATAATTGTGCTGTATCAAAAGAACGATAGCCATTTTCCAATGCTGTCATTATGGCAGTATTTGCCTCTTTAGAATCAACAATCTTAAAGGTACCAAATCCTAATTGAGCAAGTGCTACGCCATTACTTAACGTAACTTGTTTTATGAATTGTGTCATCGTTATCTCACCACATTTGTGTTTGATTATGCTCAATACAAGCCATTATTTATTTGCTAAAGCATCGATAACCGCTTGCTTTGCATTGGCAGATAAATCTTGACCCGTCCATATCCTATACTGTTCATTGGCTTGTCCAATAAACATATCACGACCAGAAATGGATTTCCAGCCTGCTTTCTCCGCATCTAAACGGAATTGAGTATAATAAGGAGTATAAACAATATCATATGCGACGCCTTCACCTTTAAACCAATCGGCTTGATAAGGTGTTTGACCTTCAAATTTACCCAACATACCTAGTGGCGTTGAGTTAATAATGATTTGTGCTTCAACAGTATGACGCTGTTCCCATTTAACGGTTTTTAAACAAAATTCTTTGGCTAACGCATTTGGTAAATCATCAACAATATCTGTTACCGTGATATCAGTATAACCAAGGGTCTGTAAACCAACGACTGCCGCTCGTGCCGCACCGCCAGCACCCAGTAATAAAATCTGTTGGTAAGTTTTTGGTAAAGGTTCTCTTTCAAGAGGTTCCATAAAGCCTTTAACGTCAGTATTGTCACCACATAACTTATTACCATCCCAATAAATTAAGTTAGCCGCACCCACTTTTTTAACCCGATCTGTGACTTCATCTAAAAATGGAATAACCGTTTGTTTATGAGGAATCGTTACACAACACCCCCGAATATTTAATAAACGTACAGATTTAACAAAGTTTTCGACTTGCTCAGGAGGCATTGGCCAAGCTACCAATACAGCTGGAATGTTTTGATCTTTAAAAGACGTGGTATGAATGAGAGGACTTAATGTTTGTCCCAACGGATAGCCAATAATGCCATAAATATCATAAGGTTTAAACTGACTCATAAAATGACCTTCTTATCCAAATAATTATATTTCATTAATAATATATATGAAATTTATCTATAAAAATTAGATTATCTATTCATAATATCAATAGATAATAACACAAATTTAACTATTAAAAAAACTGTCGCCACAATATTGCGTTAAAAAACGATAGAATTTTTGTGCTACCGGCATTAACGGCCTATTTTTCACTGTTGCGATATAGATCTCACGCTTCTGGCGATTCTTATTCATTGGTATTAATGATACATTGGCTTCTTCTGGAACCGGTACTTTGATCATCATACCTATGCCATAGTTTATCGAAGCAAGTCCAATCATCGCATTTTCACTTTCAACCCGACTAATAATATTGTTTAATTTCACTCCTGATTCAGCAATCATATTATCTAAATAGCCTTGCATTCCACTCCGTTCGGTATATAAAATCACCGGTTCATTAACAATATCTTTTAAATCAAGTTTTTTACGTTTAGATAACGGATTATTATTTGAAATGATAAACACAATTTCTTGTCTAGCTAAACGAGTAAATTCAATTTCAGGATCATTATGTAAATAAGAACAGAGTCCAATATCGTAACGCTTAGTTTTTAACTGTTGTACAATATTACTACTGAGATCTTCATAAAAAGAAAATGAAATATTTTTATATTCCGTTAATTCGGTAAAGGCATGAATAATTTTCGGCACATAGCTCATACTTAATGAATAAACAAAAGCGAGTCGAATGTGTCCATGTGAAATACTGGTTAATTCTTTAACAAATTGTTCACCTTCATTTAGTGATTGCAATGCTTGATTAACATAAGAAAGATATTGTTCCCCTTCTTTAGTTAATTCAACATTCCGCCCCTTTTTTTGAAATAATTTAATACCGACTTCTTTTTCAAGCTCAGCAATCGCATGGCTAAGACTAGGTTGACTAATAGCAAAATATTCCGAGGTATAAGTGTAATGTTGGTTCTTAGCAAGAATTTGAAAATATTTAAGCTGTTTGATATTCATTGAATATTTCACTCTAATCATTGATTTACAGACAAGAATAAGACTTGTATCACTATTTTATCCATTTTACAATAGCTCATATTATGTTTGACAATTCTCACAATAAAACGTGTTTCGTTGACCTATACGTTGTGATTTAATAGGCGTATTGCAAATGAAGCAGCCTAATTCTGCCCGACCATAGACCTGTAATTGCTGGACAAAATATCCCGGTTTACCATCAGATTGCGCAAAATCACGTAACGTTGTGCCACCTTGCTCAATAGATTTTGTTAACACTTGTTTAATTGCTTGTACAAGTCGTGTAGTCTCGACAACCGTTAACGTATTTGCCAAACGAGTTGGTAATATTCTTGCCATAAATAGTGATTCACTCGCATAGATATTGCCAACACCAACAACAACATGATTATCCATGATCAACGATTTGATCGGTACTTTGCGCTTTTCTAAAAGGGGCTGAAGATAAACAGCATTAAAATCATTGCTTAACGGCTCTGGCCCTAGATTTGCTAATTGTGGTAACCATTCTAAAAAAGGTGTCCACAACCATGCACCAAAACGCCGAGGATCGGTATAACGTAAAATCACACCATTTTCCAGTACTAAATCAACATGATCATGTTTTGCAGCAACTTTATCCTCTGTTAAAATTCGTAAACTCCCAGACATACCTAAATGAATAACGATCCATCCAATGGCAAGTTTGATTAAAATATATTTAGCACGTCGCTGCACATCTTCAATCAAATGCCCTTCAGCTTGAACGATATCTTTATCAATCGGCCAACGTAATTTAGACTGACGAACGATTATTTTATGAATTTTTTGATGTAGCAAATAAGGGCGAATTCCTAATCGGCTGGTTTCAACTTCGGGTAACTCTGGCATAACAAATACTCACTTATAATGATTATGGCAATCCTAACATAACTTTAAATGATTACCTAATCCGGTACAACACGGTATAAAATGAATAAATAGTACATGTAAATCAAACAATTCCCTCTAATATTGTTTTTACAAATACTTGGTAACCATTTTGCTTGCTTCATGGATTTTCGATATAATGCTTTGGATTAAAGATCAAAAGTTTTTATCATTTGGAAAGAGATGAGCAATAATCAAGAGATTCATGCTAAATTTAGCAAAACATTACTTCATCCACGACACTGGTTAACATGGCTTGGTATTGGAATTTTTTATACATTAGTTTTATTACCATACCCAATCATTTATCAATTGGGGAAAAGTTTAGGTTTGCTGGGTCAAAAAGTGATGACTAAACGCCGAGAAACTGCCAGACAAAATTTACAATTATGTTTTCCACATTTATCTGTCAATGAACGAGAAAAATTATTGCGAGAGAATTTCATTTCTACAGGCTTAGCTATTTTTGAAACCGGTATGGCCTGGTTTTGGTCAGATAAACGCCTTAAAAAACATTCATGTATTATAGGTGATGAATTCATTACACAAGTGCAAAAAAATAAACAGGGCGTTTTATTAATTGGTATTCATTTCCTAACCTTAGAATTAGGTGCCCGAATTCTTGGTATGAACCATCCTGGAGTGGGAGTATATCGCCCAAATGATAATCCAGTATTAGATTATGTGCAATTAAAAGGCCGGTTAAAATCCAATAAATATATGTTAGATCGTCATAACACAAAAGGGATGATTCGTGCATTAAAAAACGGCGAAATCGTTTGGTACGCCCCTGATCATGATTATGGTCGAAAAAATAGTGTTTTTGCACCTTTTTTTGCGGTAGATAAAGCAGCCACGACAGTAGGTACCTCAATATTAGTTAAACTTGGAAAACCAGTCATTATTCCTTTCACTCCAAAACGAGAGCTTGAAGGACAATATGTTGTGAAAGTTGCCATGCCAATACAAGATTTTCCATTAAATGATGATGTTGCAGCAGCAACCTTTATGAATAAAGTTATTGAACAAGAAATCCTACAAGCTAAAGAACAATATATGTGGTTACATCGCCGTTTTAAAACCCGTCCACAAGGTGAACCTTCCCTATATACCACTTTAGTACAAAAACATTAAAAAAAATTGGTCACTATTAATCTAATAGCAATTTGTATCCACATCATTTTATTGGAATTTTTTTGATACACCTTTATCTATTAAATGTAAATAAATGCTTTATGCTCTTTTTTCTGAGATATAGCGATTATCATTACAAAAATAATGGTTATAATACTTTCTATAATAAATAAAAATTAAGCAATAATTAGCAAATGTCATTTTTGTAAGGAGCAGATATGCTATTTAACCGTAGACAGTTCTTTAAGATCTGTGCTGGTGGTATGGCAGGAACAACCGTAGCAACGCTTGGTTTTTCTCCGAATGTTGCGCTAGCGCAAACGCGTCAATATAAATTACTAAGATCTAGCGAAACACGTAATAACTGTACTTACTGTTCGGTTGGTTGTGGGATGTTACTATATAGTCGGGGTGATGGTGCTAAAAACGCTGTATCATCAATATTTCATGTTGAAGGCGATCCTGATCATCCAGTTAGTCGTGGTTCTTTATGCCCTAAAGGTGCTGGTGTATTGGATTATATCAAAAGTGAAAATCGTGTTAAATATCCCCAATACCGTGCCCCAGGTTCCGATAAATGGCAATCAATTAGCTGGGATGAAGCAATCGATCGCATTGCTCGTTTAATGAAAGCAGATCGCGATAAAAATTTTATTGCGCAAAATGAGCAAGGTAATACCGTTAATCGTTGGACGACGACCGGTTGGTTAGTCACCTCAGCAGCCAGTAATGAAACCGGTTGGCTCGCTTTTAAAGTTGCACGTGCATTAGGTATGCTCAGTCTTGAAACCCAAGCCCGTGTTTGCCACGGTCCCTCGGTATCAAGTTTAGCTGCCACTTATGGTCGTGGTGCAATGACAAACAACTGGAATGATATAAAAAATGCTGATGTGATTATCGTCATGGGAGGTAATGCCGCCGAAGCACATCCGGTAGGCTTTAAATGGGCAATGGAAGCAAAAATTCATAATGGCGCTGAACTCATTGCGATTGACCCGCGTTTCCAACGAACTGCTTCAGTGGCTGATCTTTACGTACCTATTCGTTCCGGTTCCGATATCACGTTTCTATTAGGGATTATTAATTATTTAATTAGCCACAATGACGTCAATTACGACTATCTGATTACACACACTAACGCCAGTTTAATAGTGAGAGAAGATTTTAATTTTGATGAAAACCAAGGCTTATTTAGTGGTTACGATGAAAATACTCGTCACTATGATACAACAAGTTGGTACTATGAGCTTGATGAAAAAGGTTACGCATTACGTGATGAAACGTTACAACATCCACGATGTGTTTGGAATCTGTTAAAAAAACATGTACACCGTTATACGCCCGAGGTTGTCAATAATATAACAGGAAGCTCAGTTGAGCATTTTATTCATGTCTGCCAATCACTTGCTAGTACTAAAACCAATAATCGCGCAGCCACATTTCTCTATGCTTTAGGCTGGACCCAACATAGCTACGGTACGCAAATCATTCGAACTGCCGCCATGATTCAGCTGTTGTTAGGCAATATTGGTGTAATGGGTGGCGGTATTAATGCCTTACGTGGGCATTCGAATATTCAGGGGTTAACGGATGTAGGATTATTATCTAATCGTCTTCCTGCTTACCTTGAATTACCAAAAGATTCACAGCTAACCTTAGAACAATATCTTACTGAAAAAACCCCTAAGCCACTTGGACCATCAGAAGTAAACTTCTGGGGAAATTATCCAAAATTCTTTGTCAGTTTTATGAAATCTATGTATGGCGAAAAGGCAACGGCTGAAAATAGCTGGGGATTTGATTGGCTACCTAAATGGGATAAAACCTACGATGTTTTGCAATTTAGTAAGATGATGCGCGATGGGCAAGCTAATGGCTTTATTTGTCAGGGCTTCAATCCTTTGGCCGCGTTACCTGATAAAAATGCTGTACGCGAAGGATTATCAAAACTTAAATTCTTAGTTAGTATCGATCCTATGCCAACGGAAACAGCAGTCTTTTGGCAAAACCATGGTGAATCTAATGATGTTGACCCTAGCCAAATTCAAACGGAAGTTTTCCGCTTACCGGCAAACTGTTTTGCTGAAGAAAATGGCACGATAGTCAACTCTTCACGATTATTACAATGGCATTGGGCGGCTGCAACCCCCCCAGCTCAAGCTAAATATGATCCAGAAATTATCGCGCGTATCTTTTTACGAATTAAAGAACTTTATCTAGAAGAAGGTGGGCCAGGTCAAGAACCCATCCATAATCTAAGTTGGAATTATTCTATCCCCAATGAACCTTCTGCTGAAGAACTAGCCAAGGATTATAACGGCTATGCGTTAGCTGATCTAAAAGATGACAATGGAAATATTACCGTTAAAAAAGGCCAATTGCTTAGCGGTTTTGCACAATTAAAAGCTGATGGCACAACTTCAAGTGGCATTTGGATATTCTGCGGTTGCTGGACTGAACAAGGTAATCAAATGGCACGTCGCGATCCTACCGATCCATCTGGTAAAGGTATCCATGCTGGTTGGGCATGGGCATGGCCAATGAATCGCCGAATACTCTATAACCGCGCCTCAGCCGATGCTAATGGTAAAGCATATGATCAGAATAAACTATTAATAGAGTGGAATGGTAACCAATGGACAGGAAATGATATTCCTGACTTCCCGACCACGCTGTCACCCGATACAAAAGCCGGCGCATTTATCATGAATAATGATGGTTTAGGTGGTCTATTTTGCTTAAACCGTCTTGTCGATGGTCCTTTTCCAGAACATTATGAACCATTTGAAACGCCTATTAATACCAATCCGCTGCATCCAAAGCAAATCCATAGTCCCGCAGTACGAATATTTGACGAAGATTTGGTGCGTTTAGGTAAAGCTGAACAATTCCCTTATGTGGGCACGACTTATAGTATTACTGAACATTTCCATTTTTGGACCCAACATGCCAGACTCAATGCCATTATTCAACCACAACAATTTATTGAAATCAGTGAGAATTTAGCAAAACAAAAAGGCATTAAGGTTGGTGATACCGTTAAGGTAAGTTCTAACCGAGGTTATATTAAAGCTAAAGCAGTAGTAACTAAACGTTTACCAACCCTAACTGTAGATGGCAAACAGATTGAAACAATTGGTATTCCTATTGTGTGGGGCTTTACGGGACAAACCCAAAAAGGCTTTTTAGTCAATGGGTTAACGCCTCATCTTGGTGATGCTAATTCGCAAACCCCCGAATATAAAACCTTTTTAGTCAATATCGAGAAAGTTTCTAGCGAAACTTCGATCGCTTAGTGGATTGGAGATCATAATTATGTCATTACAAACTCAAGACATTATCAAACGCTCAGCAACAAATCGTCTTACTCCTGCGCCAAAAGCGCGTGAATTTCAGCAAGAAGTGGCTAAGCTTATCGATGTTACAACCTGTATTGGTTGTAAAGCCTGCCAAGTAGCGTGTAGTGAATGGAATGATCTGCGAGCTGAAATTAGTGATACCGTTGGTGTCTATGATAACCCAAGGGATTTAGCTCCCAAAGCTTGGACGGTAATGCGCTATTCTGAAGTAGAAGTCGATGGCCATTTTCAATGGTTGATCCGTAAAGATGGTTGTATGCATTGTAGCGATCCTGGCTGCTTAAAATCATGTCCCGCTGAAGGCGCCATTATTCAATATGCCAATGGAATTGTCGATTTTCAATCTGAACACTGTATCGGTTGTGGATATTGTGTCGCTGGCTGTCCATTTAATATCCCCCGAATTAGCAAAGAAGATAATCGTGCTTATAAATGTACACTATGTGTCGATCGAATTGCCGTAGGACAAGAGCCTGCTTGTGTTAAAACTTGTCCGACTGGTGCGATCCATTTTGGCACTAAAGAGGATATGATCACCTATGCCGATGAGCGAATTGTTGATCTTAAGAATCGTGGTTTTCAAAATGCTGGTTTATATAATCCACAACAAGTTGGAGGAACACATGTGATGTATGTATTACATCACGCTAATCAACCCAGCTTATATCATGGATTACCAAATAACCCTCACATTAGTGAAATCGTCAAATTTTGGAAAGGTGCCTGGAAACCGATTTCTGCAGCGGCTTTTGTTGCCACTTTTGCTGGATTAGTTTTCCATTATATGGCTGTAGGTCCGATTGAAGTTGAAGAAGACGATGTTGAACGCGAAAAAGAGTTCGAACATCAAGCTCGTAAAGCCTTTCATGCTAAAAATGCTAAAACAACATCAACAATAATCGAGGAAAATCGCCATGAATAAGCAGGATATGCTATTAAGAACGCCTTTATTAGTAAGGTTTTGTC
The DNA here is from genome assembly GCF_014489845.1 of Frischella japonica. Taxonomy (GTDB): domain Bacteria; phylum Pseudomonadota; class Gammaproteobacteria; order Enterobacterales; family Orbaceae; genus Frischella; species Frischella japonica. The sequence goes on along the minus strand of NZ_JABURY010000005.1, from coordinate 37,735 downwards.
ATGTTTTCATCGTCATTCTGTTTATCCTAACCGCGTTATCGGGCTTATCGCTATTCTTTCCTTCGATCAAAGCATTTGGCTTAGTTTTAGGTACGCCACAATTAGTCAGAGAATTACATCCTTTTTTAGGTGGCATAGTTTTTATCTTACTAATGTTTATGTTAATCAGATTAGCACACCACAATATTCCTAACCGCGATGATGTTCGTTGGTTAAAACATATTAATCGTATTATTGCAGGAAAAGAGCCTGAAGATATTCCAATCGGTAAATATAACGCTGGTCAAAAAATTTTATTTTGGTGTATTATGAGCCTGATCACCGTATTAATGATTACGGGAATCATCATGTGGCGTCGTTATTTTGCTCAATACTTTCCAATCGATATACTGAGACTGGCCATCTTTTTTCATTCATTAGCAGCAATTGGTTTAATTTTACTGATCATAGGTCATGCCTATATGGCTTTCTGGGTTAAAGGCTCGGTTAAAGGTATGATATCTGGCTATGTCTCACGAGCATGGGCCAGAAAGAACCATTCTAAATGGTATCATGATGAAATGAATAAAATATATCTTGAAGAACAAAAAACCAAACAAGCACAATCCAATGTGCAACAAAATAGTCAATAAAAGCCAGTATTATGATGCTGAAGTTAGATTAACAACAATAAAAATATAAGGTAATAGGACATTGAAAATCTTCCCAAAAAGAAAGATAAAAATAATACTTATTCCCGAATGTTGTTTCATCCATGTATTATTTAATAAAATAGGTTTATTATGAGCATTAAAATTGTTCCACAAGAACAGTTAACACAACCCAATCATAAAACCAGTATTATGCCTAACATTCCGTTAGTCTATTACCCAAAAACTGGACAACTATACTCGCACCGCATTGCTCGTATCGAACAACTGATTGCCGATAGCCCATTAAGTGATTATCTTCAATTTTGCCATAAAATTGTCTATGCTCAGGCACAAATTATCCTACAAGATGCAGTAGAATATGATCTTAATCAACTGGTGCAACAAGCAGCTAAATTGGATTGTTCCCCTTTATCGTTACAAAATTTACCGTTGGATACTAAATGGATCGACTATTTGTACTATATATTAAGTGCTACCAAATCAGTCACATCTGAAATTGATAATGTTCGTCAGCAACTCACTGGTTATACTAAAACAGTTTTATTAGCTAAGGCACAACAACTGATGTCTGGGCATTTTTTGCAAGTCGATAGTAACGAATCATTATTTATTTGGTCTGCCCTATCCGTATATTATACCCAACTTGCAAGTCAACTTTCAGGCAAAGCAACCGCAAATACTGCTGAACAATGCTGGCAATGTCCTGTTTGTCAAAGTAGTCCAACTGCCAGTATTATTCATATTGGTCAACATGCGGGATTACGCTATTTACATTGTAGCCTATGTGAAAGTGAATGGTATGTTCCACGTGCGAAATGCACATGTTGTGATAATTTAGAAAATATTAGTTATTATTCTCTTGATCAGGTTCTTACTGCTATTAAAACTGAATGCTGTGAAAAGTGTCATAGTTACCTAAAACTCTTTAATCAAGAGCATGATCCAGATTTAGATATCGTGGTCGATGATGTTAATTCTTTAATATTAGATTTAGAAACTGAACAATTAGGGTTTGCCAAAAGTGGCATAAATACTTTATTATTTTCAGCAGAACAATAATTAATCAGATGTGGATGCTATGCCTAATTTATTGATTAAAACTTTAATAATTATTAACTTACTCCCAACTTTGGCTTTTGCGAATATTGAAAAAGATCAGATCATCGATATCCCGATTGAGCAACAGAATATTACTGACCCAAAGGAGATGTTTGAGCTAGCTCTGAGAAATGATAATTACGTAGCAACTGCTCATGAGAAAGAATTAGCTTTTTATTGGTATCAAAAAGCCGCCATTCAAGGTTATCAACCTGCTGCCTTTAATCTGGCCTATTTTTATGAAAATGGTATTGGAACACAGATAAATCTTGACCAAGCTTGGTATTGGTTTCAAAAAGCCTATCCTTTAAAAGATACTTTACAACAAGTGGAGCAGAACAATCACCAATATGATTTTTTACCCTATTATTTAGCTGCCGCCAATCAAAATAATAGTTACGCGCAGTTTAAATTGGCCGTCATTTATGCGGAAGGGAATAGTTATCAAGATATCGATGCATCACAAGCCATTTATTGGTATGAAAAAGCCGCCGAATTAAATAATAGCGATGCCATGAATAGCTTGGGGTATTTCTATGAGATAGGTAAATATGTTACTAAAGATTATCAAAAATCGTTATTTTGGTATCAAAAAGCTGCCGAACTGGGTAATAGTATAGCCCAAGCCAATTTAGGTTTGATGTATCAATATGGTCGTGGTTGTGAGTTGGATATTCAAAAAGCGATGCAATGGTATGAAAAATCTGCGGCACTAAAATACACACGGGCGATGAATTTATTAGCCGAACTCTATGAAGAGGGTACAGCAGTAACACAAGATTATGCAAAAGCATTTGCTTGGTACACAAAAGGAGCAGAACTGAATAACACACTCAGTCAATTAAATTTGGCAAGAATGTATAACTATGGCTACGGAACTGAAATTGATGAAAAAAAATCCTTTTATTGGTATGAAAAAGCTGCTAATGCGGGCAATATCACGGCAATGGTTAATGTCGGTTACATGTACGATGTAGGTAAAGGCACTGAACAAGATTATTCCAAAGCCTTTTATTGGTACCGTAATGCGGCCATGGAAGATCAACCGATTGCGCAAAATAACTTAGCAATATTATATGAATATGGTACAGGTGTGGAAAAGGATTCTAATAAGGCCATACAATGGTATCAACTAGCAGCCGAACAAAATTATGCCAACGCGCAATTTAGAATGGGTTATTTTTACCAGTACGGTTATGGGGCAATCAAGCCTGATTATTATAAAGCCTACATTTATTATGATAAAGCCGCCCACCAAGGAAATGAATATGCACAAAATAATTTAGCTAATTTATATGATAATGGTTACGGTGTTAAACGAGATTTACGTTTAGCATTTTATTGGTATCAAAAAGCAGCCGAACAAGGTGAAACAATTGCTCAATATAATTTAGCTAATGCTTATTATCAAGGTAGAGGGATAGAAAAAAATCTAGCTCTCGCTTTAAAATGGTATGAAAAATCAGCTGAGAATGGTGATGATGATGCGCTTAATGCCATTGGTAATATTTATGAAAATGATTTCAACCAACCCCATAAAGCAATTGAGTGGTATACTAGTAAAGCTTATCAAGGGAATAGTTTTGCGGCAAATAAACTAGCTACCATTTATCAAGACAAAAAAAAATATGCTAGCGCTTTAAAATGGTTTAAATTTGCAGCTGAAAAAAATAATGCTTTAGCTCAATATAATTTAGCTAGCCTGTTATATCATTCGAATGATAAATATAATTCTTCATCAATGGTAAAAGCTTACGCTTGGGCAACATTATCAGAATTAAATGGTGAAAAGGATGCGACTCAACTATTAAAATTAATCAGAATAAAATTATCTACTGAACAAATTGCCGAAGCGAATAAACTAGTTGAGGAATATAAACAAAAATATTTGAACTGATAAAACACTTAACATTTAATTGTAATCTCGTTACAATGTATCATTATTGTACTAGTATAGAGATATTTATGATCAACCTTTTTTTTAAAAAATTATTTTTAGGTATAATATTAACCAGTTCATTATGTGTATATGCAAACGATGTTAAACATATTGCAATAACCGCAATTGTCGAGCACCCTTCTTTAGACCAAATTAGAGATGGAGTTAAGGACGAGCTTAGTGCACAAGGCTATCATTTAGGTAAAGATTTAATCGTTCAGTACCAAAGTGCACAAGGAAGTAGTGCCAATGCTGCGCAAATCGCTAAACAATTTGTTGCCAGTAAACCCGATGTGATTGTTGCTATCGCTACACCAAGTGCACAGGCCGTTGCCGCATCAACAAAAACAATCCCGTTGGTTTTTGCTGGCATTACCGATCCTATTGCTGCAAAATTAATAAAAAACTGGCAACCTACTGGCAGCAATATTACTGGTGTATCAGATTATCAAGCAGTCGAACCTCAAATTGCCTTTATGAAAAAAATTGTTCCCAATTTAAAATCGGTTGGCTATGTCTATAGCCCTGGGGAAATTAACTCAACTATCATTTTGAAACAGTTAAAAGAATTATTACCAGCACAAGGAATTAAATTTATCGCCGTTCCTGCTCAAAGAACGGCAGACATTCCAACTGCAGCCAAAAGTCTAGCTGGCAAAGTGGATCTAATCTATACCACGACCGATAATAATGTTGTTTCAGCATACGAATCCTTAGTGAAAGTCGCAAATGAAGCCAAAATCCCACTCTTAGCATCGTTTCCCGATGCAATTGAGCGCGGAGCTACCGCTGCGTTTGGTATGAGCTATTATGACGTAGGTCGACAATCTGGCAAATTAGTTGCGCGAATTCTACAAGGCGAAAAAGTCGGTAATATCACGCCTGAAATTGGCAAGGAGTTGCGTTTAATTGTTAATCTTGTGGCGGCTAAACGTTTAGGTATTAAAATTGCTCCAGAGGTAATTCAATCAGCTTATAAAGTGGTTGTTGAAAATTAATTTTCACCCATTCTTTTGTTACCCTAATCTAAAATCAGTGTAAGTAAACTAACTTACGCTGAATACTTTATATCCTAAACGATTATTACAACTTGCAATCAACCAAGTAAGCCTAATAGATAATCAAACCAATTAAAGTTGATAAAATCACTAGTATTGATAATAGTGTAAATAAAATGTTACAACATGTTTTTGTTTCAATGCTAGATAAACAGCTAAATTTATACTATAGTAGTCATTATTAAATTACTGTTGTATTTATAACTTTACAGGAAAATAAAATGAGCCATTTAAAAATTAAATTGCTTTCAATAATAAGTATGGCTTTTTGTTTAGTCATATCACCGTTTAATAGTTGGGCTGCTGATAAAGATGTTAAATATGTTGCCATTACTGCAATTGTTGAACATCCAGCATTAGATAATGTGAGAAAAGGCGTTGAAGATGAATTAAAAGCGAATTCTTATATTAATGGTGAAAATTTAAAACTACAATATCAAAGCGCACAAGGAAGTAGTGCCAATGCTGCGCAAATTGCTAAACAATATGCTGCTAGTAAACCTGATGTGATTGTTGCCATTGCGACACCTAGTGCCCAAGCCTTAGCAGCAACAACCAAAACGATTCCGATTATTTTTACCGCCGTAACAGATCCTGTAGCTGCAAAATTAACACCGAGCTGGCAACCTTCGAAAACCAATATCACAGGTGTATCCGATGCATTATCACTCGATACCCAAATTGATATGATGTTGAAAATTAAACCCGGAACAAAGTCGATTGGTTATGTCTATTCTCCAAGCGAAATTAATTCCACAATTGTACTAAAGCAATTACAACAACGCTTAGCTCAACACGATATCAAAATTATTTCTGTGCCAGCTCAACGCACTTCAGATATTCCAACCGCGGCACGCAGTTTAAAAGGTAAAGTAGATTTAATTTATACGACAACCGATAATAATGTTATCTCCGCTTATGAATCATTGGTTAAAGTCGCAAACGAAGCAAAAATTCCCCTTATTGCATCAGATCCAGATTCTGCAGCTCGTGGCGCTACTGCTGCTTTAGGAATGAGTTATTATGATTTAGGTCGTCAAGCAGGTAAAATGGTGATTCGTATTTTAAATGGTGAAAAAGCTGGTGATATCGCGCCACAAGTTGGTGAGGTAACCCAATTGGTCATTAATCCTAAAGCAGCTGAAAAACAAGGTGTAACACTTTCTGATGAAGTATTACAAATGGCGGCTAAAATTATTGATTGATTAATTAATTTGTTTTATTGCTTATTAATCCATTAATAAGCAAATTCATTAGGATATATAACTCATGTCATTTGAATTTTTTCTCGGTTCGTTAGAGATAGGCCTCATTTACGCCATTGTGAGTCTTGGGGTATTTATTTCATTTCGGTTGTTAGATTTCCCTGATCTGACTGCTGATGCTAGTTTCCCGTTAGGGGGGGCAATTTGTGGTTTATGTTTATACTTAGGCATCAATCCATGGCTTGCAACATTTTTTGGTACTGTTGGTGGTTGTATTGCTGGAATTATGACTGGTTGGTTATATGTCCGTTTAAATATTTTACAGTTACTATCCAGTATTATTGTTATGATTGGTCTTTATTCCATTAATTTACGGATCTTAGGACTAGGTAAATACCTTAATGATGAAATGGACACTTGGGTTGGATCACCTAATTTACCCCTGCTTAGTACTAATACTATTTTTAGTCCGTTTATTAATGAGGATGCTACCAATCAATATATTGTACAACCACTGCTAGTTTTCATATTCGTGATCGCTATTTGGTTTTTATTAAACGCCTTTCTTAATACTCAAAAAGGTTTAGCATTACGTGCTACAGGTACCAATCAACGTATGGCAAAAGCTCAAGGTATTGCAACTGGTCGAATGGTCATTTTAGGTATGGCGATTTCTAATGGCTTAATTGCATTGGGTGGATCATTATTTATCCAGACACAAGGAAGCGCTGATATTACTATCGGTGTTGGAACGATTGTTATTGGTCTTGCATCAATTATCCTTGGTGAAAGCATCTTCTCAGCTAAACGGATGTGGGCAATCACGTTATCCGTCATTTTTGGTTCGATCTTATATCGCTTATTTATTGCGATAGCCTTAGGTAATGAATTATTAAAAGATATTGGTATTGGCAGTGAAGATTTAAATTTGATCACGGCTATCTTAGTGGTTTTAGCGTTGGTATTACCAAAACAGTTAAAAAAATGGAAAAGCAAAAGAGGTAAATCCGCATGATAAAAGTCGAAGAATTGCAACTTACTTTTAATGCTAATACACCGATAGAAAATCATGTTTTACGTGGTTTAAACCTCAATATTAAAGAAGGGGAATTTGTTACGGTTATTGGTAGTAATGGTGCGGGTAAAAGTACGCTATTAAATGTTATCAGTGGTGATTTAATTGCTGATTCCGGTTATGTTATTATCAATGAAAAAGATGTCAGCCATTTACCCGCATGGCGTAGAGCGGGTTTAGTCGCACGTGTTTTTCAAGACCCAATGGTAGGTACGTGCGGTAATTTAACCATCCAAGAAAACTTGGCTCTTGCCTATAATCGTGGTAAAAGAAGCCGTTTAATACCAGCGTTAAATCATAAAATGACTGACATATTCCGAGAAAAATTGAGAGTTTTAGATCTTGGGTTAGAAAATCGTTTATCGGATATGATGGGATTGCTATCAGGAGGGCAACGACAAGCAGTAAGCCTATTGATGTCAACCTTACAACCGTCTAAGCTTTTATTGCTTGATGAACATACTGCCGCATTAGATCCAAAAACAGCTCAGTTTGTTTTAGAATTAACTAATCAAATTGTTAAAGAAAATAAATTGACGACAATGATGGTGACCCATTCAATGAAACAAGCTTTACATTATGGTACACGTACTGTAATGCTACATCAAGGTAGAGTGGTATTAGATGTATCTGGTGAAGAACGCCAAAAACTAACTGTTGCTGACTTACTTACAAAGTTTGAAAAAACGCGTGGCGAAGAAGTGACTGATGATACACTGTTATTAGGTTAATTACTATTTACCACTAATATTACTGGCAATTTGATATTCGAACCACAAAAACCACCTGATTAGGTGGTTTTGATTCTTTTTATTATACCTCGTAACATGGTTATACGGTATTAAAGCTAATTTCCCACTTGGCTTATTTTAAGTACCTTTTTAAACTATCACCACGTTATTACGCGTATAAAACTGATATAAAAGCTTATTGAAAAAATTTGTTAACAAGAGGAGTACCGACGGCTCGCTAACCCGTGATTTAGGATTGATAGAATGTTAAATATGGTACGCCAGCTATCAATACCGAAACATTCACTATTGTTTAAAATATGTAACTCAGTCATCTAGTTTATGGGGATAACAGAGTACACCGGCGGCTCGCTAGCCCTTAATTTAGGATTGCTGGAATGTTAAATATAGTACGCCAACTATCAATACCGAAACAATTACTATTGATTAAAATATATAACGTAGTCATCTATTTTGTGGGGGTTAACAGAGTACATTGAGGGCTCGCTAGCCCTCGATTTAAATATTGGTAATATGTGTTAGATATAGCACATCAGATATTAACCTTCGAAACATTCACTATTGTTTAAAATATGTAACTCAGTCATCTAGTTTGTGGGGGTAACAGATCACATCGGCGGCTCGCTAGCCCTTAATTTAGGATTGCTAGAATGTTAAATATAGTACGCCAACTATCAATACCGAAACAATTACTATTGTTTAAAATATATATCGTAGTCATCTATTTTGTGGGGGATAACAGAGTACATTGAGGGCTCGCTAGCCCTCGATTTAAATATTGGTAATATGTGTTAGATATAGCACTTCAGATATTAAGATCCGAAATAATCACTACACAAATAAAAGAATTAATTAAAAATACTAAACAAAATTAGAATAGCTCTAAACCAACTTGCTTATTCTAATACAGCAGCTAAGCTGGTTTTTATCACAATAATATTATTTTGCTAAGAAATATTCTTTTTCATATTCTCGGGCTTTTTTGTCATCAAACAATCCTTCCCAACGCGCAATAACAATTGCTGCCAATGCATTGCCGACGACATTAACAACAGTACGTCCCATATCTAAAATACGTTCAACACCCATAATATAGCTAATACCTTCTAAAGGAATTCCTACACTGCCAAGTGTTGCAGCAAGAACTAGGATTGACGCACCTGGTACACCAGCAATACCTTTTGAAGCAATCATTAAAGTAATAACGATAATAATTTGCTGCATGATCGATAAATCAATACCATATAATTGTGCCAAAAATATCACGACAATACTTTGATAAAGTGTTGAACCATCAAGATTAAATGAATAACCGGTAGGAATGACAAAACTAGTTACTGATTTTGGTGCACCATACGCTTCCATTTTCTCGATAATCTTCGGTAATGCCGTTTCAGAACTTGCGGTTGAAAAAGCAATAACTAACTCTTCTTTTAAAATTCTTAGTAACATAAAAATATTGAAATGACATAACTTACAGACGAATCCGAGTACAACCAGTGTGAAAACCACCATCGCTAAATATACCAAAGCAACTAACTGTAATAATGGTATTAATGATGCGAAACCATATTTAGCAATCGTTACCGTCATTAAAGCAAAGACGCCTATTGGCGCATAAAGCATAATCATATTAGTGACTTTAAACATGGTATCAGAAATGACTTTTAAGAAGTCAATAAACGGCTGGCGTTGTTTATCTGGTAAATTCATTAGCCCTAAACCAAAGAATACGCAGAAGAAAATAACCGGTAATACTTCACCATTTGTCATGGCGTTAAAGATATTAGCAGGAATCATATCCAAAATCATGACGATGAGTCCATGCGGTTTTTCACTCATTTCGGCACTTTTTGAAATATAGGTTGAAACATCCGCTTGAGTCAATTGTTCTAAGTTGACACCTTCTCCAGGGCAAAATAAATTACCAAATAATAAACCTAATAAAATCGCAATTGTGGTAATAATCTCAAAATATAAAATAGTTTTAAAACCAAGCGTACCTAATCGTTTAGAGCCACCTAAACCAGCAATGCCTAATGTTAAGGTACTTAAAATAATCGGCAACACGATCATTTTAATCAATTTAATAAAGATTTTCCCTGCTGGTCCAAAAATATTCTCGATCATGAATTGGTAATAACTATTTAATGGATGAGCTGAGGCAGAAATATTGTGTAATAATGTACCAACAATAACTCCAAAAATTAAAGCAAACAATATTTGCCAAGCGAGACTTTTACTAAATTTTTTTAAAATTAATGACATATCTTTCCCTTTCCGATAATTATTAATAAAAGATCTGTTTACAGTAATCTTTTATTGCTCTATTCAAACGGGGATGAGCATTATTCCTCATCATTTTGATTAAGTTCGCTGTCATCTTCAGCCTCAGCAACACGCTGTAAACCGACAACTTTTTCATTTTCAGCAGTACGAATTAACGTTACACCCTGCGTATTTCGACCCACGATACTCACTTCGCTAACTCGTGTTCTTACCAATGTTCCAGCATCAGTGATCAACATGATTTGATCCGTTTCTTCGACTTGAACTGCACCCACGACTTGACCATTACGTTCACTGACTTTAATTGAGATAACACCTTTAGTCGCTCGTGATTTTGTCGGATAAGACGCTTGTTCGGTTCGTTTACCATAACCATTTTGGGTAGCCGTTAAAATCGCACCATCGCCACGAGGTACAATTAAAGATACGACTTTGTCATCATGATCAAGTTTTATACCACGAACACCAGCAGCAGTCCGCCCCATAGCACGTACCTTATTAGCAGGGAAACGAACAACTTTACCATTAGCAGAAAATAACATGATATCTTCCGTAGTAGAGATTTCTGTTGTTTCCTCATCTTCAGATTCAATCTCTTCAATGATAACATCGTCATTGATTTCGTCATCTTCTATCACTGACAACGGATCATTATTAGTTAAATCAACCCCAATTAATTCATCATCATCACGTAAATTAATAGCGATAATGCCTCCACTACGTGGACGACTAAATTCGATCAGTGATGTTTTCTTAACCGTGCCTTGTGCTGTCGCCATAAAGACACAATGTTCATCATCAAATTCTCTAACTGGTAAAATGGCCGTAATGCGTTCATTTGCTTCCAACGGCAGTAAATTGATGATCGGACGCCCTCTTGCGCCACGGCTAGCTTCTGGTAATTGATAAACTTTCATCCAATACAAGCGCCCTCGACTTGAGAAGCAAAGAATAGTATCGTGTGTATTGGCAACAAGAAGTTTTTCAACAAAATCCTCTTCTTTGATTTTAGTTGCTGATTTACCTTTCCCGCCACGACGTTGTGCTTCATAATCAGATAATGGCTGATATTTAACATATCCTTGATGTGAAAGTGTGACGACCACATCTTCTTGAGCAATGAGATCTTCAATATTGATATCAGCGCTGCTTGCGGTAATTTCTGTCCGTCTGGCATCTTGGAATTGCGCTTTAACACTTTCTAATTCCTCGCGGATAACTCCCATTAAACGCTGAGGATTAGCCAAAATATGCAATAGTTCAGCAATTTGCGTCAATAATTGTTTATATTCATCGAGAATTTTTTCGTGCTCAAGCCCAGTTAAACGATGTAAACGTAATTCTAAAATTGCCTGAGCTTGCGCATCAGATAAATGATAATAACCATCCCGAATCCCATATTCAGGAGCAAGATCCTCTGGGCGAGCAGCATCGTTACCAGCTTTTTCAAGCATTGAAGCGACATTACCTAATTGCCAAGCTTTTTCCAATAATTTAGCTTTCGCCTCGGCTGGAGTTGCTGCGGCACGTATCAACTCAATGATCGGGTCGATATTTGCTAATGCAATAGCTAAACCTTCTAAAACATGGGCTCGTTCGCGCGCTTTACGCAACTCAAAAATAGTACGACGTGTCACCACTTCGCGACGATGTAGCACAAACGCTTCAATCATATCGCGTAAGTTAAGCAATTTAGGTTGTCCTTTATAAAGGGCAACCATATTAATCCCAAAGGTAACTTGTAGTTGCGTTAAGGAATAAAGATTGTTCAAAACAACTTCACCTACGGCATCACGTTTAATCTCAATAACAATACGCATACCATCTTTATCAGACTCATCACGTAATGCCGAAATACCTTCTATTTTTTTATCTTTTACCAATTCAGCGATTTTTTCGATAAGTTTTGCTTTATTAACTTGGTAAGGAATTTCATGAACAATAATGGTTTCACGTCCGGTTTTATCATCAACCTGAATTTCCGCTTTTGATCGAATATAGATTTTACCTCGACCCGTTTTGTAAGCTTCCTCTATACCTTTGCGACCATTAATCATTGCCGCAGTCGGGAAATCTGGTCCTGGAATATACTCCATTAAACCATCAACCGTGATGTTTTCATCTTCGATAAATGCCAAACAACCATTAATGACTTCGGCTAAATTGTGTGGTGGAATATTGGTTGCCATACCCACAGCAATACCAGAGGAGCCATTAACTAATAATGCAGGTATTTTCGTTGGTAACACTGCCGGTATTTGTTCTGTACCATCATAATTAGGGACAAAATCAACTGTTTCCTTTTCCAGATCGGCTAATAATTCATGAGCAATTTTTGCCATACGAATTTCGGTATAACGCATTGCCGCAGCAGAATCACCATCAACCGAACCAAAATTACCTTGCCCATCAACCAACATATAACGTAATGAAAAAGGTTGCGCCATACGGACAATCGTATCATAAACCGCGGTATCACCATGAGGGTGATATTTACCGATAACATCACCGACAACACGCGCAGATTTTTTGTAAGCTTTATTCCAGTCATTACCTAAAACATTCATCGCAAAAAGTACACGTCGATGAACGGGTTTTAAACCATCTCGGACATCAGGTAATGCACGTCCTACAATCACCGACATTGCATAATCAAGGTAAGATGTTTTTAATTCTTCTTCTATATTAACAGGTGTAATTTCTCTGGCGAGTTCTGTTGTTGATACTTCGGTCATAGAACCACTTTCTCTCTTGATAAAAATAAATAAATTTATCTGAAATTATATCATAATTTTAACAAATTAGGCAGTGAAATAGTTAAATTAAATCAGTCGGGATAACAGGTTAAAGCTGGCATTTTTAATATAAAATATCATCTTTTATAAATGGTAAAATAGTGAATAATGAATAACATAACTTTAAATCATAACGGTAGCTTATTTTCGAATAGTTGATATTTAATTTTACAATTCTCCAGTACTAGCTAACACTTTTTTATTTAATAAAAAGCCACATAATTAATTATGTGGCTTTATTGTATAAATAATTACATTAAGATTAAAATCGTTACTCTTTATTCTTTGATTTATTTTTCTTAAGAAAACTACCTATTAAATCTTTCACTTTTTCCTTCTCATCATCACCATTATTATCTGATGCATCATTATTTTTTGTATCGCTTGAAGTATCTTTAAGCTTATTATTTAGACGATCTTTCAGACGCTCAAGCTCATTTTGAATTTTGTCGTTAAACACATCGCTAACCAATTTATCAGTATTCACTTGATATTGTAATTGATCAAATTTACCATGAATGCGTAATGGTATTTCAACCTTTTGTAACTTTTGGATAGTCTTACTATCTTGATTCCAACCACCTAAAATTTTAACTAATAAATTAATATCTAAATCATGTTTATCTAAACCAATTCGACCACTCCCATTCATGTCTAACGTGGATGATGCAGCCTTAATCGCAGAAAGATTCATATCACCATTAGCTAAAGTGGCATTTGCACTGAGTTCATGCAAAGAGGTATATTTTTGATAATCATCTGAAGATACAGCCTTTTTCCAAAATTTTGCAACAGCATCTTGCACAATTTGTTGTAAATTAATATTATCAAAACGGGCGTTATTTACCGCCATACCTAAATCACCGGTCAATGATTTCATGATATTATCTGGATTAATACTGGTTAATACGACATTACCGTTGGCATTAAGTTGTCCTTTTAAATTATTCACCATCTCTAATTGACTTAATAAACTGCCTAGATCAATATCAGTGATTTTTGTCGCTAATTTGATTAAAGTGGTCGACTGTTTGCCATTGGCAATCCCTTTGGCATTAATATGCCCATTAGCAATATCAAAATCTGCTTTTTCAATTGTTGCTATACCATCCTTATTGGATAGATTAACCACTAATTGATTAATTACTAATTTTTTAAATAAGACCTCATTTACACTCAGGCTAAATTTTGCATCAAAATTGTTTAAAAATGATAATTCATTTCCTTTAGCCGGCGTCGATGTTACAACTGGTTGTTTTCGCGATATTTGTTCGGTATTTACATTATCAGAGATTTTATTAGGGTTAGTAAATGGTGTTAAATCAAATTTGTCGGAAGTAAATATTCCTTCAAAGTAAGGTTTTTTATCAAGGTTAGCTTGCAATTTGCCGGTAATCTTATTGCCATTTAAAATTAAAGCAAAATCATTACTATGCATGGTCATTGGTGTTTTCTGATAATTAAAAGTTCCCGTGACTTGCCCTTTTAATTGATCAGCTGCCTCCCCAACGCCCTTATAATTATAATCTAACTTATTTAATACGACTTCTGCACTTTCTGGGAAATGAAGCAAATTAACATCGGCATTTAAAGCATAAATGAAATCCTTCTGATCACGATTGACACTGCCGCTAAAATCAATCGAAACGTGTTTTTCATCTTTTTGTGTCACCGAAAGGTCAATATTTCTAAAATTAATAATATCTTTATCCTTTTGGTAAACAACGGTGCTATCAACAATATCTAACTTATTAAGAGTAAATCGCCAATTTGATGGTTTTTTCGCGTCGGTATTTTGTTCAGTTTTTTGATTAACGGTTGTGGTTGGTTTACCATTCTGGGCCACTTGTCCTTTACTGTCGTCTGAAATATTGATAATAGCGGATTTTACCAATACATTTTTAACAGTTAATTGTTTGGAAAATAAAGGGAGTAATTCAACATCAAGACGCATATTATCAGCAGTTAATAATGGTTTTTTTGCTCCTTCATCGACCAAACGGACTGAATCAGTCAAAATACTAATTTGGGGCCAAACATGCCAACGCAAATCCCCCTCTATTGTTAACACATAACCTGTTTTATCTTTAACTGTTTCAGAGATATAGCCTTTGAAATTATTTGGATCGACAAATACCACTAAAGCGATAATACCGGCTATAACTAATACAATTAGAATTAACAATGTCAATAATAACTTCTTAACCATCTTACTTCCCTCATTCCACACACTTAATCTTTATCTATTCGGCTCGCGACTGCGCCTTGTTGCCCTTTATATTTAGCATCTTGACGACGATTATATGGCCGATCTGCTGGACCGCTTAATGTCTCAAAGCTCAAGGCACCGATTGTCATATTTGGCCTTAAGGCTAACGGCAATTTACCCGAATTATAAAACTCCAAAACAATTTGACCATCCCATCCTGGATCGATACGATGTGCGGTGACATGCACCATCAATCCAAGACGAGCCAGCGATGAACGACCATCTAACCAACCGACTAAAGTATCTGGAATTGATACTGATTCTAATGTTACCGCTAACGCCAGTTCGCCGGGATGCAAATAAAATGCTTCGTCGTCAGCTAAAATAATTTCTTCACCCATAATTCGTTCAAGTGCTAAGGAAACATCTTCTTTTGGACCACTTAAATCAATATAAGGGGCCGTATGTTCGCGAAAAGTTCGAAATCGGTTGCCTAACCTTACGTCAACTGTTGCACCATTAATACTATTAGGGTGTGGTTGAGGGGTGATTTTTAGTTTTCCTGCAGCTAAATATGCTTCAATATCACGATCGCATAATCTCATTTATTTGACTCCGAACAAATTTTTAATCTGTCCCCATTTTAGCAGATAGTCACTGGTTTGATAAATTTAACTTTAATTTCGATTTTTTTTCGGTAGTTGATTATCAAGATTACATAAATAAAATCATATTTTTCAAAACGTTAAAAATGTGATGACTCATAATTTAAGCTAATCTTAACATTTAACAACCTATTAAATCTATTATCAATAAATTGATTGCTTATTTTATAACTTTTAGCTTATTCATACGTTTTTTCCGTGTAGTATGGACTTATATTGATTGAAAAGTTATAAAAGCAATGTATAGAATAATATGGCAAAGTTTATCAATTACTTAATTAAAATATATTGGCTAAATCTTTAGGTTAAGGTATTGTTAAGTCTTCCTCTTTTTTGATTATTTAATTTATTATCTTCATTATGAATCCTATTTATATTACGATTGGTATGCTTACCCTAAGCAATCTTTTTATGACTTTTGCTTGGTACGGTCACTTAAAATTTTTACATAATAAAACATGGATTGTCGCTGCTTTAGTCAGTTGGGGAATCGCCTTGTTTGAATATTTATTACAAGTGCCTGCCAACCGCATTGGTTATCAAGTCGCTTCCGCAGGACAACTAAAAATTATTCAAGAAGTCCTTAGCTTAAGTGTCTTTATTCCTTTTTCACTCTTTATTTTAAAAGAGCCCTTTAAGTTAGATTATATTTGGGCGGGTTTATGCTTACTCGGCGCCGTTTTTTTTATGTTTCGTGATAAGATTATGAGCTGAAACGCAAGTTCATTGATCAGCTTTATTGCAATACCAAAGCGTTAATATAGTTTATGACGCTTTGGTGCATATTACTCTTGACTATAATGTTTTCACAGAAATATCAGGAAGAATCACTTTACCTTGGAAATAAAGTATTGAAGCTATGTTGTCTGCCAAATGGCAATATATATCGGTAAATTTACTTGTTGGATGACTCATCACCGTTGGCTTACCTTGATCTAAATCCTGCCGTAATGAACGGTGTAATGGAATTTGCCCAAGTAATTGCGTGTGATATTGTTGCGCTAATTTTTTGGCCCCTTCTTCACCAAAAATTGTTTCATGATGACCACAATTCTCACAAATGTGGTAACTCATATTTTCAATGATCCCGAGCGTAGGAATATTGACCTTATTAAACATCGCAATCCCTTTTTGAGCATCAATCAAGGCAATATCTTGTGGAGTTGTCACAATGATACTAGCTGTTACCGGAATACTTTGGGCTAAGGTTAATTGGATATCGCCGGTTCCTGGTGGCATATCAATTACTAAATAATCTAATGTTGGCCATAACGTATCATAAAGCATTTGTAACAATGCTTTACTCGCCATTGGGCCACGCCATACCATTGCATTGCCCTGTTCAACCAAATATCCAATGGAATTAGTAGCTAAACCGTATGCCATAATTGGCGTCATATGTTGATTATCAGGTGTCAGTGGATGTTGATCACTCGTACCAAGCATTGTTGGAATAGATGGACCATAAATATCTGCATCTAGTAAACCCACTTTAGCCCCTTCATGTTGCAATGCTAATGCTAAATTTACCGCTGTAGATGACTTACCGACCCCACCTTTTCCCGAACTTACAGCAATAATATTTTTAATATTTTTTACCGCATGCTGATTATTAGCACGCTTTAAAGTCGCAATATCATATTCGATTGACCAAAGAACGGCTTTGGCTTTCGTTGTTTGAATAATTTTATCCGTCGTTTGTTGTTGTAGTATTTCAAAAACACTTCGCCAAACAAAAGGCATGACCAAAGAAATTTTTAACTTATCCCCAAACCAGACACACTCTTTGACTGCATTTAACTCAAACAAATTTTTGGTTAATGTTGGATGGTTAAATTCAGATAAGATGAATTTAACTGATGTTAAATCTCTAACAGACATTGATACTAACCTTATAATCCATTAATTTATGATTTTATTGCAACAAATTATGGCACAAATCTAGCGATAATCCTATGTTTGATGTAGTATTTACAGATCATTAGCTGGAATTTAGCTTGCGCAAATATTAAGCAAGGCATAATATCAGCACTCTAGAGAGATATATCCTAAATCAGCAAGAATTAGAAGGTGTTAAAGATGACTGACAAACGTAGAATTTTGGTAACCTGTGCCCTGCCTTATGCAAATGGTGCAATTCATTTAGGTCATATGCTTGAACATATTCAAGCCGATGTATGGGTTCGTTATCAACGCATGCGTGGTCATGAAATCTATTTTATTTGTGCCGATGATGCCCATGGTACACCAATTATGCTTAAAGCAGAACAATTAGGTATAACACCCGAACAGTTAATTGCTAGCGTTAAGCAAGAGCATAAACGGGATTTTGCTGGTTTTAATATTAGTTTTGATAATTATCATTCTACTCACAGCCCAGAAAATCGTGAGTTATCAGAATTAATTTATCAGCGCTTACAAAACCATGGTTATATAAAAACTAAAATTATTTCTCAGCTTTTCGATCCTGAAAAACAGATGTTTTTACCTGATCGTTTTGTTAAAGGTACTTGCCCTAAATGTAAATCACCGGATCAATACGGCGATAACTGTGAAGTTTGTAGTGCAACATATAGTCCTATTGAGCTTATCAATCCTAAATCAGTGATTTCTGGCGCAACGCCAATAATCAAAGATTCCGAACATTACTTTTTTGATTTACCAGAATTTAAATCAATGCTTCAAGAATGGATTCGCTCAGGTTCTCTGCAAGAACAAGTGGCTAACAAAATGCAGGAATGGTTTGAATCTGGTTTACAGCCTTGGGATATTAGTCGTGATGCACCATATTTTGGTTTTGAAATTCCTGGTGTTCCTGGCAAATATTTTTATGTTTGGCTTGATGCCCCAATTGGCTATATGGGATCGTTTAAAAACTATTGTGACCATAGAGGTACAATATCATTCGATGATTTTTGGCAAAAAGATTCATCGACTGAACTGTATCATTTTATTGGTAAAGATATTGTTTACTTCCATAGCTTATTTTGGCCAGCAATGCTGGAAGGTAGTGATCATCGTAAACCAACTAATATATTCGTGCATGGCTATGTTACGGTTGATGGTGCTAAGATGTCTAAATCACGTGGAACCTTTATTCAAGCTAATACTTATCTAAAATACCTTGACCCTGATTGTTTACGTTATTACTATGCTGCCAAATCATCAGCGGCGATCGATGATATCGACCTAAGTCTTGAAGATTTTGTTCAACGTGTTAATAGCGATATTGTTAACAAAGTAGTAAATATTGCTTCACGTTGTGCTGGATTTATTCATAAGCGTTTTGATGGCAAACTATCACAATACATTTTAGATCAAGATCTGTATGATATGTTTATTGCAAAGGCCTCTATTATTGGTGAACATTATGAAGCACGTGAACTAGGTAAAGCCATTCGTGAAATTATGGCACTAGCCGATGAAGCAAATCGTTTCATTGATGAAAAAGCACCTTGGATTGTAGCAAAGCAGGCAGATCAAGAACAATTGCTACAAGATATTTGCTCGATGGGCATTAACCTATTCCGAGTAATTATGACTTATTTAACACCAGTTATTCCATCATTAAGTCAACGAAGCGAAGAGTTTTTAAATACAACATTACAATGGGATACGTTAGATCAACCATTGGTTAATCATACGATTAATAAATTTAAAACATTGTTTAGCCGTATTGAAATGTCGAATATCGAAAAGATGATTGAAGAAACCAAAACACTATTAAATACTATCACTCAACCAACCGGTGCAATCGCCGAACAACCAATTTCAGATATCATCAATTTTGATGTTTTCGCCAAAGTTGATTTGCGTGTAGCTTTAATTAAAGAAGCAAAACTGGTGGAAGGTTCAGATAAATTACTTCAATTAACCCTCGATTTAGATGGTGAAATTCGCAATGTGTTTTCAGGTATCCGCAGTGCTTATCCTGATCCCTCACAACTTGAAGGTAAACTGACTGTTATGGTCGCTAACTTAGCACCTCGTAAAATGCGTTTTGGCGTTTCACAAGGCATGGTGCTTTGTGCCAGTGGTACACAAGATAATGCTGGCTTATATTTATTATCACCAGATAGTGGTGCTAAACCAGGTATGAAAATTAGCTAACCGGCTTTTATTTATCGTCACGACTCGTGATGCTTAAAAAGTGACTCTAATTACCAACTAATAAAAATAACCCCGAAACTATCGGGGTTTTATTTTATAAAGCGCTAAATTATCAGTTAATAATAAGTGAAATTGATCATCTCAAATAAGTCAATATTATCATAAGTTTTTCAAGTCCTTGTTAAGACTGGAGATAATAGGTGACTATTTTTGGGTGGTGCCAATAACCATACTCGACCATAATGATTGTAATAACCGGCTAAATTCCCTGCTTGCTCACCGATTCCCTGATAAATATCTAGATGTTGACCTTTAATTGCTCCCCCTATATCCAAAGCAATCATTAATCTTAATTCTCGTTGCCCTTGATAAATTCCCTTATCATCGAGTAACGGTATATCAACGAGTAATACTGAACCTGCTGGTATTATCGATTGATCTGAGGCGACTGAAGCTCTAGCGATTAATGGTACCCCCGTTGAACCAATGACTAGAGCATGTTGTTGGGGTTCGAAGAAAACAGTTGAAGCATTCTGAATCAATAAATTTTTTACCACTTGCTCATCTTGTTCTTTTGCCCAAGCTTTTATCGCTTGCATGGATACTTTTCCGCGTTGGAATTTACCTTGCTCAATCAATAATCGTCCAATGCTTTTATAGGGATGACCATTTTTACCATTATAACCAAAAAATATAGGTGGTGAACCATCTTCAAAATCAATAAAACCACTACCTTGTACTTCCATAATAAAATTATCAATCAAAGAATCGGTATAGGCAATTTCTAGCTTTTGACCGTCTAATGCGCCATCATAAATTTCTAATCTTGATGGTAATCGCGTAGAAAAATTCCTTGGTTTTGCATATAGAGGATAACGATACCGCCCTTGTGGGGTACGCCGTCCCTTCATCACAGGTGTATAGTAACCAGTTAAATGCACATTTCCCCACTTATCTTGACCTTGTAACTGATAAGTACTTAATCCGACAAAATTGAATTGATTTGTTGCTAAACCTTCGATAATCCATTGATTAATTGCATTATATACTGCCTTATTTTGGTTAAATAATGAAGGTGAATATTGCTCAATCAGTTTAACTTGCTGCAAGTAACTATCAATATTGATGGGTCGATTCAGATGAGGTTGAGCTAAGTTTAACAACCTAGGTAATTGACCATTGGTATATTGTTGACCATGTTGAGTAGGATGATATTGACAGGATGTTAGAATAATGATGAAAAGTAAATACCTTATTGTTTTCCATTTTATTAATTTACGTAATACCTGACCTAGATCCATTTCAGCCTCATTTTGATTCATAAAAACATTATAACCTTATAATACATTTCACAATATTATATTTTTGAATATGACACTAAAAATTCAATTAATATCATAGAAAAACATTGAAATAGCTTTTTATAAACTTTAATATCTCCAAAGCGTTAATCAAAAAAACCATTAACTAAGGAACAAAGATACCATGAATTCTATTAATAATACTGGGTCTTCACAAGAAAAAAAACTAAAACGCAATTTATCTAATCGGCATATTCAGTTAATTGCAATTAGTGGGGCAATTGGAACAGGTTTATTTATGGGATCAGGTAAAACAATTAATTTAGCTGGTCCTTCAATTATTTTTGTATATATGATTATAGGTTTTATCCTTTTCTTTGTGATGCGCGCGATGGGGGAAATTCTATTATCAAATTTAAACTATAAATCTTTTAGTGACTTCGCTGCAGATTTAATGGGCCCGTGGGCTGGTTTTTTTACAGGTTGGACTTATTGGTTTTGCTGGATAATAACAGGTATTGCCGACGTCGTAGCGATTGCCGGTTATGCACAATATTGGTTCCCAAGTTTACAAGCATGGATTCCTATGCTGATCTGTATTTTTATTTTGGTATCATTAAACCTGTTAACAGTAAAAATGTTCGGTGAAACTGAATTTTGGTTTTCAATGATAAAAATTATTGCCATTTTTGCGCTCATTGCTGTCGGTATTTTATTGCTTATTACTTCGTATCATTCACAAACCACCAATACCACTGCATCTTTAACTAACCTCTGGCAATATGATGGAATGTTCCCAAATGGTATTATGGGATTCTTTGCAGGTTTCCAAATTGCGATTTTTGCCTTTGTCGGTATTGAACTTATTGGTACAACAGCAGCGGAGACTCATGATCCAACTATAAATCTTCCACGAGCCATCAACTCTGTGCCGTTACGAATTATTTTCTTTTATGTATTTGCATTAATCATCATTATGAGTGTAACGCCATGGACATTTATTTCACCGAATAAAAGTCCATTTGTTGAATTATTTACGCTTATTGGATTACCTGCAGCAGCCAGTGTAATTAATTTTGTTGTATTAACTTCTGCTGCATCATCAGCTAACAGTGGTATTTATTCAACCAGTCGTATGTTATTTGGTTTGGCAAAGAAAAACGATGCCCCCTCATTATTTGGACATCTTTCACGGCGTTTTGTGCCTGCAAATGGATTAATGTTTTCTTGCATCTGTCTGTTAAGCGGGGTAGTGTTAATTTATATGGTACCTGATGTAATGGCTGCTTTTACGATTGTAACAACCATTTCGGCAATCTTATTTATGTTTATTTGGTCGATGATTTTGTTATCTTATATCCAATATCGTAAAAAACGCCAGCATTTACATGAACAATCATTATTTAAAATGCCAGGTGGCATTGTGATGAGTATTATTTGTTTAGTGTTCTTTGCATTTGTAATTGTGTTGTTAACATTTGAAAATGATACACGACAAGCCTTAATCGCAACGCCTATATGGTTTTTAATTTTAGCAACAAGCTATTATGTCCATAAAAAATATGGCAAAACTAAAACAGCTGTTTCTAATGAACATTAATGTACAAATGATAAGACTTTAAATTGAATATTTGCTTCAATTATAACAACTAAATTTAGACGGTTTATTTTTGCCCAAGCAATTTTTATGACTTAGTGTTATTGCTTATGTTATGATAATTTAATCAATAATAATGAATATTTAATTAAAACTTAAAATCAATTATGGGTTATACATTAACGTTTAACGATTTGCCAGAAAACATTAAAAATTGGCAAGTGTTACCTTTATCTCTAAATGGCTGTGAGATTGTACCATTAGATTATAATGCCGGTAAAACGGGTTGGATTATTTATGGTCGCAAATTAGATAAAACTCTAGTTTCGAAATTTCAAACTATGCTAGCTATGCCAATAGTGATTGTCTCATCTTGGCAAGTCAAAAACTATCAAGTGATTCGGATTGCTGGTGTCATGCCGAAGAAGGCGCAATCTATCGCAAATGAATTAGGGATTGATATAGCTAGTATTAACCATCTCCCGTCGCTTCATTCAGAAGGTTTATTAGTGATGGATATGGATTCGACAGCAATTAAGATCGAATGTATTGATGAATTAGCCAAACGACATGGTTCTGGCGAGCTGGTTTCAAAAATTACCGAGCAAGCAATGCGTGGGGAAATTGATTTTGCCACCAGTCTACGCAAACGTGTTGCTACATTAAAAGGGGCTGATGTGGCGATTTTAGAATCGATAAAAAATAAATTACCATTAATGCCCGGTTTAACTTTTTTAGTAAAAGAACTGCATAAACGGCAGTGGAAGGTTGCTATTGTTTCAGGTGGTTTTACTTATTTCGCTGAACATTTAAAAAGCAAATTAAAATTAGTAGCGGTTTATGCTAATGAATTAGATATTAATAATAATCGTAAATTAACCGGTAAGATTAAAGGACAAATCGTTGATGCCCGATTCAAAGCCAAAACGTTGCAAAATTTGGCACACCAATTCAATATACCAATAGAACAAACCGTAGCCATTGGTGATGGTGCGAATGATTTAATGATGATCCGTATTGCTGGATTAGGTGTTGCTTATCACGGTAAACCAAAAGTTATCCAAAAAGCAAAAAATAGTATTAATTACGCAGACCTTACTGGTTTGATGTGTATTTTATCCGCTAGCCTTGATAGTCAGGGATAATCGCACACGATAAGATAATCTGTATTACAGTGTATTGTTTATTATCAGTTAATACTTGAATTTTAG
This sequence comes from Frischella japonica, assembly GCF_014489845.1. Lineage (GTDB taxonomy): Bacteria > Pseudomonadota > Gammaproteobacteria > Enterobacterales > Orbaceae > Frischella > Frischella japonica. The sequence continues at coordinate 13,778 of NZ_JABURY010000005.1, read as the reverse complement.
TATTATTAATCATTTTGAAATTTTAGGAGTATCGATTTGGCAAAAGCAGTTAAACGCGCTTATGTCTGTAATGAATGTGGTGCTGACTATTTGCGTTGGCAAGGCCAGTGTAATGAATGTCATGCCTGGAACACCATCACTGAAATTCGTCTTGCCGTAACCAACTCTCATAGCAATGACCGCTTCAGTGGTTATGCCGGCGGCGCTGGACAATCAAAAATTCAAAAATTAACTGAGATTAGTTTAGAAGAATTACCACGTTTCACAACAGGATTCTCTGAGTTCGATCGCGTATTGGGTGGTGGTGTTGTCCCAGGTAGTGCAATATTAATCGGTGGCAATCCTGGCGCAGGTAAAAGTACATTATTGTTACAAACATTATGTCGTTTATCAGCTAATATGAAGACTTTATACGTTACCGGAGAAGAATCGTTACAACAAGTCGCAATGCGAGCCCATCGTTTAGGTTTGCCCGCTAATAATATTAATATGCTATCTGAAACTAGTATCGAACAAATCTGTTTATTAGCCGATCAAGAACAACCTAAATTGATGGTGATTGATTCTATTCAAGTGATGCATATGGCAGATATACAATCTTCTCCAGGAAGTGTCGCACAAGTTAGAGAGACTGCAGCTTATCTGACACGTTTTGCCAAAACTAAAGGCATTGCCATTATTATGGTTGGCCATGTTACCAAAGATGGGTCACTAGCTGGCCCTAAAGTACTAGAACACTGCATAGACTGTTCAATTCTATTGGATGGAGACTCAGATTCTCGCTTTAGAACATTACGTAGTCATAAAAACCGCTTTGGCGCCGTTAATGAATTAGGTGTGTTTGCAATGACAGAGCAAGGCTTAAAAGAAGTGAGTAATCCATCAGCTATCTTCTTAACTCGTGGCGATGAAATGAGCTCTGGCAGTTCAGTTATGGTACTTTGGGAAGGTACTAGACCGCTATTAGTTGAAATACAAGCACTAGTGGATCAATCGAATTTTGGTAATCCAAGACGCGTTACTGTTGGATTAGAACAGAACCGGTTAGCATTATTACTGGCGGTATTACATCGTCATGGTGGCTTACAAATGGCGGATCAAGATGTTTTTGTTAATGTTGTTGGAGGCGTAAAAGTCAGTGAAACTAGTGCTGACTTAGCATTAGTCGCAGCTTTAGTATCGAGCTTACGTAATCGTCCTTTACCTCAAGATATGGTTATTTTTGGTGAAATTGGTTTAGGTGGTGAAATACGTCCTGTGCCAAGTGGCCAAGAACGTATTGCTGAAGCAGCTAAACATGGTTTTAAACGTGCAATTGTACCAATTAGTAACATGCCAAAAAAAACCGCAATGAATATGCAAGTCTATGGTGTAAAAAAATTATCTGAAGCATTAGATATTTTATCAAATTTAGATTAAATTTTTAAATTCATAGCCTAGCTTATTCGATATTAGCTATTTTATGAGCCTGTATACTTAATTGCCACTTATTATCTTGCCGATTTCGATTAAGTTTGCCTAATAATTGCAGCGTGGGCAATAAAGTCGTGTCACCATTTTGCTCACAAGGAGAAAGATAGTAATGCTTAGCTTTAATACGTTGTTCCATTTCCAGACAAAATTGTTCAATATCCTCAGCGTCCTCCACTACAATACGTACTTCATCAGCCTTAATCAACGGTGCATCGTGATAATTTTGCCAATAATGATATTTAGGACTAACAGCAATATAATCAATTCCCGTACAAACAGTTCTTAAGCCATTTGTTTCTATTGCGATGTAATAACCGAATCGTTTTAAACGAACAACTAATTCAAACAAATATTTCTGTAATGTTGGCTCCCCCCCCGTAATAATAATATTTTCCGCAGAGTAAGTAAGTACTCGCGTTAATATCGCCGTTAAGGTAAATTTCTGAAAATGATCAAAATGAGTATCACACCAAGGACAACGCAAATTACAGCCACCAAAACGAATAAATATAGCAGGCATACCAGTATTATATCCTTCACCTTGTAAGGATTGAAAGATTTCAACAATTGGAAAAGTTAGCATAATGTTATTCACTGTATTGACAATAGGATGTTGGTGTTTCCCATAAGGTTACTGACGAAATAGGAAGATACTGTTTAAGTTCATTAAAAATATAACGACTCATCCCCTCTGCCGTTGTTCGGCAGGGAAAGGCAAAAATTTTTCGCTGCATTTGCTGTAATAATTGAGCAATTTTGCTTTCATTACTATTATTTTTATAATAAATAAAAGCATGATCTAATTTATCAATAATATGTTTTTTTACTATCTGCTTTAAATCAGCAAAATCCATTACCATATCAGCACTACTTCCTTGGTCAATTAAGTGAGCAGACACTTCTATCACCAAACGATAAGTATGCCCATGTAAATTATGGCATTTCCCATTATGCCCATCTAACATATGACAGGCGTCGAATTGAAATTCTTTCGCAATTTTATACATAACGTACTCGTATTATCTGGATAATTAAATGAAAATATTATTCATTGTTGAGATTGGTATACATTTACGAAAACTGAAAGATGGGATAGATAAATATGACATTGTAAGCTCCTAGTTTTTTTACGTGGGATGGATTACGAACCACGATAATAGAATAAATCAATCACCTTTAAATTATAAGCCAGCAACCAATTTATCATCAGATTACTTAATAGAGGCTAATGATCATAAATTAATTTCAACTAAAATTCAAATGTGGGTATTCGCTTTTGCGAAACATATTTTTTGCATGAACATTTATTAGAATAATATAAAGATAAAATACCGTGTTTATGAGCCCTATTTATTATGAGATTAACTAATATAGTTACATATAGCTGATAAATTAATACCAGATATATAAGATTATGTTTTATTATAACCTTACAAAGATAATAAAACGTAAAGCATTATCCATCAACAATAGCGAAAACACTTATTAATACCAACAATTTTGGATTGTTGGTATTTTATATTGTTCTAAATCAATCGCCGCGGCATATCATTATAGTACTTGAATCATTGGGTTGACGGGGCTGAATTAGTCCTATTGTTCCGTAAATTCGATACATTTTATTGTTTGGTGCCTCGTCAGCAGTCCAGATTTCAGGATCTCTACTCCAAACGCCTCCGTAATTTTGTAACATGCCCCACTCAGCCATAAATGATCCCATTCCTCGTACAAATCCGTCAAAGCTGCTAGTAATTTCATAAGGCCCATACATATATTGAATACGATAATTTCTGTCAAACGCCTGAGACATTGCTGCTTTTCCACCAGAACAATAATCCAATCCAGGAAACGACAATGAAGTGGTTAATGACCTACTGCTGCCGAATGGTACCCTCTTACCACCTAATGCCCATTTGCTTGGTACAGGAATAGTAAAGCTGTCTAACCATTGCCATGCTTGACCATCATGATACTCCATCGTTATAACTGGCGTTCCACTATTAATAAAATCAGCCTTAGTTGCAGATTGATAGGTTATTGTACAATTTTGTCCTATACCTCCATCGGTTGATAATGAGATTTTTCCCCAACCATGAGAAATGTAGCAACGATATATACCTTGATTTGGACCTGGTCCCATTAAACTAAATGATGCATATTGAAAACCTGTTGAACGGATAAAGCCCTTATTAGGATAAAATATATTAGCATTATAAGAATTATCTCTTATTGTCATATCTTTAGGCTTGAGAAAACAGATGTTACTACCACCTGATAAAAAAATATAATTAATAACTTGCCCATCATCATAATAACGAGAACGCGGATTACCATATTTTGTTGCTACGTACACATTCTTGACTATAACTTCAAGTTTAAATGGACCACTACAATGCCATAACTCTTCACCTAAACGATGATTAGGTACCTGCTGATTGTTTTCATCATACCAGGTGGCTTTTATTGTTCCTGATATCGTTACCTCTGCATTATCACCACTCATCGTCTCCTAAAATTGTACCAACAAGATTGTGATAAAAACCATCTGCCGGCACATTTAAAAAAAGTTTAACATCAGAAAAACGCATAAATTGTGGTGCTTTCATAATCCTATTAGCATTTGTGGTATAAATAGTGCTCAAACTACCATCACGTTTGGTTATTTGAATCGTTCGTAACTAACTTAAATTTGTTAGTTTAGTTAGATTGGGTAATAATATATAAGGTTCACTTCCCATAATAGATTGTTTAGATGTCGCGGACAGTTTCGCCAAACTGTTTACAGAAAAAAATCTTCGCCAAAACACCTAAGCCACATTTTTTTTAAAGAAGTGAATTGTTGATAATTTGTTACCAAGATATTTGAGAATATGATTTGTAAAGAAGATATTGATAATAATCGACTTTTTCTTGCAAAAACCGTTGAAATAATATCTATAACAGAACATTGTTTTTGCAAAAAAAATATTTACACGCAACGAACTTGCTTAACACAAGTTCAAAGTATGATTTTTTCACCAATTTATTTCCTTGTAAATTTATCATTTTTTTATTTACTATTAAAAGAGTTATAAATTATTTTTATAAAGGGAAAGAATAATTACTTAAAAAAGTTAGTTAGTCTAGTGAGTTCTTTCCCAAATGTTGTTATAACAGCCAATACCTGTAACACGCAATAGATACAATCCTTTTTATTTGTTTATTATGTAAATATGTATTTTATTTAAAACAGCATGAAAAGTTGCCGATTTAGGACTTTTGTCAATTTTTACAGAATTATTTATATTTAAAATTTTCCCCCAAAATATAACAATTTATATTGCTCTCAATAAGTGAACAAATAATTTCATCGACAGATAATACAAAAGTAATTGTTGCAGTTATTATATTTTCGATAAATAGTGCCAAGTTCTGGCATCTTTTTAATTGATAAAATAGTGATATGGGTACTTAATCACCTTTAATGTAAGAAAAGTGGCTTAATTATTGTTTGCATATTCTGTAATAAATATTGAATGATATGAATATTTTTATATGATTTGTTCAAATAAAAAATAGTACTTTTAGAGAGGGTTTATCAGCAAGCTATTTGATGAATTATTTAATTAGTTAAATCGAGCAATTCTCTTCCCATGATCAGCTAAACTAACACTAGGCATTATTCTATGTTCTACCTATTTTTAACCTAATAATATCATTAAAAATAGGTAAAACATCATTTTATTTATATCGTAAATGCTTTAATTTATATTATTCTAACGTCGAAATGTACTCTTCCAAATGAGATTTAATGACTGTGACATGAGGTCCATAAATAACCTGAACACCTTCCCCATTAATAATTATACCTTTCGCACCTGTTGATTTTAAAATTTCTCTATCAACTAATTTGTTATCTTGCACTGAAATTCTTAATCGAGTAGCACAACAATCAACATAAGTAATATTATCTTTTCCTCCTAAGCCTTCTAAAATAGTGCTGGAAACATCACTTTGTTTCTTTTGTTTTGTTTTTTTAGCATCTTCAACATCTTTTCTAGTATATAATTTAGTTTCTTCATTATCATCTTCTCGACCTGGAGTTTTAAAATTGAATTTTTTGATTAAGAAACTAAATGTAAAATAATAAAGTGGGAACATTGGTAAACCAATTAAAATAACATTGAACCAATGTGTTTTATCATTGCCTTGTAACACGCCAAATAAAACAAAATCAATTAAACTACCCGAAAATGTTTGTCCAACCCCAACATTAAAGATGTGGCATAACATAAAGGATAAACCAGCATATAAACAGTGAATAACATATAAAAGAGGACCGGCAAATAGAAATGAAAATTCAATTGGCTCAGTAATCCCAGTTAAAATTGCGGTTAAAGTAGCAGAAACCAACAGCCCCAATATCATTTTACGGTTTTGTGGTTTAGCAGTACGATAAATTGCTAATGCCGCACCAGGAATACCAAATAAATAGAACGGGAATTTTCCAGCCATAAAACGAGTTGCTTCAACTGAGAATTCTGTAGTATTTGGACTTGCTAATTCAGCGAAGAAAATATTTTGAGCGCCAGCTACAAGATGCCCATCAATCATTGCTGTTCCACCGACACCAGTTTGCCAAAATGGCATATAAAATACATGATGTAATCCAAAAGGAATCAATGCCCGTTCAATGAAACCATAAATAAATGTACCTGCATAACCCGATTCATTAACTAAATGACCGAGTAATAAGATACCGTTTTGGATTGAAGGCCATACATAGAACATTAAAATACCAACAAATAAATAAACAAAGGCCGTAATAATGGGAATAAATCGTGATCCACCAAAAAAAGATAAAATTGCAGGAAGTTCAATTCGATAATAGCGATTATGCAACGCGGCAACACCTAAACCGACAATTACTCCGCCAAATACTCCCATTTGTAAAGTTTCAATCCCAACTGCATTACCTAACGATCCATCTGGTAATGCACCCGCTATTAATAAACCTTTTAATTCAAGTAATGCGTGAATTGTAGAGTGCATGATAAAGAAACCAACTGCTCCTGAAATTGCAGCTACCTCTTTTTCTTGTTTTGCCATTCCCATTGCTACCCCAATAGAGAATAAGATCGGAAGATTTGCAAAAACTACACTCCCTGCATTTTTCATAATTGTAAGAAATGCATGTAATACCGTTCCATCACCTAAAACACTTTGTAAGCCATAAGAGGTGATTGTTGTTTCATTGGTAAAAGAGGCTCCTATACCTAACATCAAACCAGCTACAGGTAGTAGTGCAATTGGTAACATAAACGATCTACCAACCCGTTGCAATATGCTAAAAAAAGTACTTTTCATTGTAGTTAACCCTTTTTTTTATTGAAAGATAAAATGAATAAACCAAAAATTCACAAAAATAATTTTATATGTAAATAAATTCATTTTAAAGAGATCTACTTCACATAATATTAATAAAAAATTAATTATACTAGGTTTTAAATTTGATCAAACGGTGAAAAAACAATAGAAATTTATCTTTTTTTTAATCTTTTGTGAAATTAGGCCTTTATATAACAAGGCCTATTAAATTATGCTAGCTTACGTAATTCATTAATTGTTTGTTGATAAGGTTTTTCTTTAATAAACAATCCAGCAGTACCCAGGATAAAATATTCTACATAAGCAGATAATTGTTCGACTATATGAGCACTTATTGCCCCATCAATAGCAATTGAGGTCCCAAGTTTTCTGTCTTTAATCATGTGACTTAAACGTTTAATTCTATCGATAGAATTGTGTATAAAAGGTTGTCCTGCAAATCCGGGATTTACTGACATAATTAAAACAACATCAATAAGTTCTAATATATCCTCTAACATACATAACGGTGTACCGGGATTAATAGCAACACCAACTTTAGCTCCTGTTGCTTTGATTTGATTTAACACACGATGGGAATGTGTTAATGTTTCGATATGGACATAAATAATTTGACATCCTAATTGAGCAAATTTTTCAATATAAGGGACTGGATTACTTACCATTAAGTGAACATCGTAAGGAATTGTTGTTAATTTACTTACAGCTTTTATATCTTCAGTACCTAAAGCAAAATTAGGTACAAAATTACCATCCATTACATCAATGTGAAACATATCCACACCAGCCTCTTCAAGAAGTTTTAATTCCGTTGCTAATTTGGAAAAATCAACACACATGAGTGAAGGACAAAATTTACTCATGGTATTTACCCTCTTCAATTAAATGAATTTGATCTATTCTTCTTTGATGGCGCCCACCTTCAAATTCAGCATTTAACCATTGATCTATAATCATTTTTGCTAATTCACTTCCCACAACACGAGATCCAAAAGCCAAAATATTCGTGTTATTATGTTCGCGGGATAATTTGGCAGAATAGGGATCACTACAAACAACGGCTCGAATTCCTGGTGATTTATTTGCTGCTATTGATATACCCACACCCGTGCCGCAAATTAATATACCAAGATCAGCTTGTTTATTATTGATTGCATTTGCTACTCGATTTGCATAAATAGGATAATCCGTCCTATCGGTAGATGGTGCGCCCAAATCAATGACAGTGATATTCTTTTGCGTTAAATAATCAATAACATCTTGTTTTAAAATATAACCAACATGATCATAACCAATTGCAATTTTCATATGTTTTATTCTCCAATGACTAGAAATAAATCTTTTACTTCACTAAAAATGATATTAACGTTAATTTTTTATTTTGTAAAGTTTGCTAAAAAATAAAAAAAACCTCTTTTACAATGTGATTAAGCTGAAATTAGGTTAGAATTAACGATAAAAATGTTATTGGAGAGTTTAGATTGAAAAGAGTAAATGAGCCAGATAATTCTAATGCACTAGCAATTGGTGCGATGATTCGTATTTCGCTCTCAAGTTTAAGTAATACTGAACAGCGAATTATCGAATGGATGATGACCAAAGGGAATTTAACATCACGAACTAGTATTAAAGAGGTTGCAATAAAGCTATCGGTATCAGAACCTTTGCTGGTAAAAGTAGCTAAAAAATTGGGCTATTCTGGATTTAGAGAAATTAGAAAAGCATTGCTTTCATATTTTGACGCCTTGCCATTCGATAAAGAACAAGAACTTTCTGAAAAAGATAATGTTGATGATATCATTGAAAAAGTATTTAATAATTCCGTACAAGCATTAAAAGAAGCACAATCTATTGTCGACGCTAAAATTATCTCACAAGCCGCAGAGTGGATTTTTAATGCAAATCGGATTGTGATTCTCGGGGTTGGCGGTTCAGCTATTGTTGGAGAAGACTTTGAACATAAACTATTGCGTATAGGGATTCATAGTCATACTTACAGTGATAATCATTTAATGGTAATGGTTGCAAGTCAACTAAAAGAAAACGATGTTGTTATTGCTATTTCACAATCAGGAAATACAACTGAAATATGTAACGCGATTTTGGTTGCTAAGAAAAATAAAACAAAAATTATCTGTATTACCAATAATCATCAATCAGAGCTCGCAGAAATTTCGGATTTATCAATATTTAGTCCTGCAAAAAACGGTCCATTATTAGGCCAAAATGCCGCAGCGAGAATTATTCAATTGACCTTACTAGATACACTGTTTATTGCTATTGTGGTATTAGATAATGCTAAATCAAAAGTGCATCTAGAACGTAGTATAGATGTTGTAAAATCATTACACAGAAAAAACCCAAATGACTGAATAAATATACAATTAATTTTACTGAAAATTTTCTGTGTTTTATGGTTAAAGATGATAGTAAATTCTATCATCTAAATCTGGACACTAGCTTTATTTTTTCTATCTATTTGATTATTGTTTTAAAGTAAAGGATATTTATTATCTAACATTTTAAAATTAATATCCCGCAAAACATGATTACTATCCTATTGAATTACAAGTTATTACTTTGTTATAACCTTGGTAATTATTGTAATGTTATTAAAATGTAGCTAGCGAACAATTCCATGTAAATAGTGCAAAAATTAATGAATTAGCGATATACTAGGCACAATATTTTCTTTTATGAGTTGCAAAAATGTCAAGCCAACCAAGCTATTCTACTTTGAATATTGAATTAAAATCTGCACAAATCGGTATTAACGCTTCTGAATTACATGGTTTTATAACTGGAATCGTTGCTGGTGGTATACAAGACCAAAGCTGGCTAGTACTGCTAAAAGATATGATGAATAACGGGCAGCCAATTGTAGGTGAGTTGGATAAGTCGGTTAAATTGCTTTATGAGCAAATTAAGCAAAAATTAACTAATGAAAATTTTGAATTTCAACTATTAATCGCTGAAGAGGATCTTTTTACACAAATTGATGATATGGTCAGTTGGGTAAATCATTTTTTATTAGGGTTAGGGCTTGCTCAACCACAATTAGCAAAAATCAAAGGTGATATTGGCGAAGCCATATACGATTTAAGGCAAATTACACAACTTGATTATGATGAAGATGACAATCAAGATGAATTAGCATTTGCTTTTGAAGAAATTTTAGAATATGTGCGAATTACTGTCATTTTATGCTATGACGAGTTTACTGATCGTTATTCATCTATAACAATTCATTAGTAATTGCATAACGAACCAAGGGCACTATTAACTTTAAATAAATACTTTAAAAGGCTGGTAGGTTGTAAAATGATTAACGATATAATAAATCGACGTAATAAATTCTTAGCCAAAATGATTGATAATAGTGTAGCTATCTTTTTTGCTGCACCTGAAGTAGTTAGAAGTAATGACACTCATTATAAATATCGACAAAATAGCGATTTTTGGTATTTAACCACATTTAATGAGCCTGAAGCAGCATTATTGTTAATTAAAGATTCAGCTAATCAACATCAAACTATTTTATTTAATCGAACAAAGGATTCTTTAGCTGAAATTTGGACAGGTTATCGATTAGGTCAACAAGCAGCTTTAACACAACTTAACGTTGATGAAGCTTATTCTTTTAATGAAATTAATGAATTGCTACCCAAAATCATTAGTGGTAAACAAGCGTTATACCATGCGAGCCAATTATATAATTATGCTGATAGTATTATCGAACGTCTAATGCAAACTTTAAGAAATGGTCTTAGGCAAAATCTCTTCGCTCCTCAATCAATTATAGATTGGCGACCTATTTTGCATGATATGCGACTATTTAAATCAGCACACGAAATTGAAATCATGCGTGAAGCTGGACGAATTAGTGCCCTTGGTCATATTCGAGCTATGAAAAAATGTAAACCTAATATGTATGAATATCAATTAGAAGCTGAAATATTACATGAATTTGCTATGCATGGTGCCAGAACACCTTCTTATAATACTATTGTCGGTAGTGGTAATAATGGTTGTATTTTGCATTATGAAGATAATAATCAACCATTAGTTAGTGGTGATTTAGTTTTGATCGATGCAGGATGTGAATATCAAAATTATGCGGGTGACATTACTCGTACATTTCCAGTAAATGGCAAATTCAATCAAGCTCAACGTGAAATATATAATATAGTACTAAAAGCTCAATATCGCGCACTAGAATTACTCAAACCTGGAACATCAATAAAAGAAGTTAATGATAAGATCATTCGTATTATGGTGGAAGACCTAATTAATTTAGATATTATGCACGGAAAAATTGATGATTTAATTGCTCAAAAAGCTTATAGTCAATTTTATATGCATGGTTTAGGCCACTGGTTAGGTATTGATGTCCATGATGTGGGTGATTATAAATCGGTTGCTCGTGAACGTATTCTGGAACCAGGTATGGTTATCACAGTTGAGCCAGGATTATACATTAATAAAAATGCAGATGTACCTATTCAATATAAAGGTATTGGTATCCGCATAGAAGATGATATCTTAATCACATCAACAGGTAATGAGATTCTTACCGCAGATGTACCGAAAGAACCTGAACAAATTGAGAAATTAATGAATAGTTAGTTGATGAAACAAGATTATAAGTCAATCAAAACTAGTTTGATGCTAATCCTCAAGCTTGATTGACTTATTACGATTAAATATAATCTTAATTTTCAAATCTCGTTTAGCTCTTGGCGGGTATTTCCAACGCTTCATAGCTTGGATAACTGATCGATTGAAAATATTGTTAGGCTTAGCTTCAGTAATTCGAATATTATCGACACGTCCATGATTATCGATATCAAATAATACGATGACATGTCCATCAATGCGCATATCCAATGCTCGTCTAGGGTATTCAGGATAACCTCGACTAATTGCAGTTGGCATATCTAAAAATTGATTATTATCAGATATAGCTGAAGCAGTAGCTACATCCGCCCGTTTTTCAGTGATAATTTCTTGTTTGACATGCGCTTGGGATGATTGTTGGCGGTGTTTTTTCTTATGTAATTTCTTAGGTTTTTTAGGTTTTTCTTTCATTACCAAAGTCGGCTCATTAGTTGGTAAAGTTGGTTCTTCTGGTTTTTTTTCCACAACAATATCCGGTATATCGTCGTTATCTTTTGCAACTTCTTCAGTTGTTATCGGTTTTTCAACAACTACTGGTAAATCTTCTTGATTCGCGACATTAGGTGAGTTTTCTGCTAAAGATTGTTCTGGAGCCGCCAAAACCGACAAATCAATCATCATCGCTTTTATCGCACTATCGCCATCCATGGAAAGTGCTTTCTCAGAAAATAAACTCCCCATTACTAATAAAGTTATTATTAGCAAATGCAAAATCATTGCGGCAATCACGACAATAGCAAAATTACTTTTATTTTTATCAGGATTATAGATTCTTTCCATCGTTAAGTCAGTATTCATACAACTAGAATATTAAGTTAGCAAGTTTAAATGAAAATGTATATCATTCACAGTATTTTTTTAATTATTTATTCCATATTATGGAACTTTTATTGTTGTCATTTAGCTTTTATCGCATAATGCTATACAAAAGAATATAATTTTTAAAGAACAGTAGGTTTATTGAGTTAAAAAATGATAATGGAAAAAATAATTGATCTTATACATGATGAATTAATAACGGTAGACGAAATTATCTTAGCACAACTAAATTCAGACGTCGTATTAATTAATCAATTAGGTAAATATATCATTGACAGTGGCGGCAAACGTATACGTCCTATTATCGCATTATTGAGTGCTAAAGCACTAAATTATAAAGGCGACAAACACCACATGGCTGCAGCATTCATTGAATTTATTCATACAGCAACACTTTTACATGATGATGTTGTTGATGAATCATCACTAAGAAGAGGACGTTCAACAGCAAATACTCTTTTTGGTAATGCAGCCAGTGTTCTTGTAGGTGATTACATTTACACGCGCTCATTTCAAATGATGGTTAGTATTGAATCCATTCCGGTACTTAAAATCATGTCTGAAGCAACAAATGTTATCGCAGAAGGAGAGGTACAACAACTGTTAAATTGTAATGATCCTAACATTACCATTGCGCAATATCTACAAGTTATTTACCGAAAAACAGCGAGATTATTTGAAGCATCAAGTCATACTGCTGCTATAATAAGTAATGCTCCTAAAGAATTTGAAACCGCATTACAGAATTATGGTCGTTATATCGGCACCGCATTTCAAATCATTGATGATATGCTTGATTATTCAGCTGAAGATGCAGAAGTGCTAGGTAAAAATTTAGGGGATGATCTTAATGAAGGAAAACCAACTTTACCCCTAATACATGCTATGTACCATGCAAAAAATATTGAGGACGTAAAGCTAATTCGTCAAGCAATTGAAAAGGGAAATGGTAGACATTTACTTGAAAAAGTTTTAACTATTATGCAAGAGTGTAATTCACTTGAATTTACCTACCAAATTGCAAAACAAGAAGCCGAAAAAGCAGTGGAATCAATAAAAATTCTACCTGATTCGCCTTATAAAGATGCGTTACAACAAATTGCACTACTATCAATAAAACGCAACCGCTAATTCATTTATTCAGGAAAAGTTATCCTTTATTTAATAGTTATACTAATTTATGTTTTATCGTTTGTTTAATAATACATATTGCTTTTCCTTAGAATAATAGTCTATTTTGTTTAATTAAATGGGTGTGAAATGATTTTTAAAGTTTATTCATTTAGTTAAACAAAATGAGTCAACCATTATTTTGATTATATATTTATTCAACCTGAAATATAGAATTAGGATAAGATTATAAATCAGTAGCGTAACATTGCTAACAAATAAACAAAGTTATAGATGAGATTGTATAATAGATTATAAATTTATTCAGAACA
>NZ_JABURY010000004.1:37071-77033 GCF_014489845.1 Frischella japonica | reverse complement strand
ATGCGCATTATAACGATCTTTTCGCTTTCTTCAACTGCTATTTCGATCTTTTTTTATCAGTTGATTATTGTTTGTGCAATACTAGTCATTTATGATTAAAATGCAATCACATTGAGTCTTTTTTGCTAATTTAAAATAAAAAGGCATCTTATAAAAATGCCATTTTTTTATTTATTGTCGTTTTTTATACTTCAAATGGATCACGTAAAATCATTGTTTCTAAACGATCTGGTCCAGTAGAAATAATATCAATTGGTGTTTCTGTTAATTCCTCGATACGTTTGATGTAATTTTTAGCCGCTTGTGGCAAATCACCAAAAGATTTTATGCCAAATGTCGATTCGCACCAGCCAGGAAGTGTTTCGTAAACAGGCGTTACAATACCCATTTCTTCCGCTGATGATGGTGCAACTTGAATGATATCACCGTTAGGTAGTTTATAACCGACACAGATTTTGACTTCTTTCAACCCATCAAGTACATCAAGTTTAGTTAAACAAAAGCCTGAAACAGAATTTAGTTGAATTGCTTTACGAATCGCTACAATATCTAACCAACCAGTACGACGTCGACGCCCTGTTGTCGCACCAAATTCATTTCCCTGCTTACATAGATATTCGCCAACATCATCAAATAATTCAGTAGGAAATGGACCTGCACCAACACGGGTACTATAAGCTTTTACAATTCCTAAAACATAGCCAACATATCGAGGTCCAAAACCAGATCCAGTAGCAACGCCACCGGCAGTAGTATTTGAAGATGTCACATAAGGATAAGTACCGTGGTCAATATCAAGTAAAGTTCCTTGTGCACCTTCAAACATGATTTTTTCGCCATTTTTGCGTGCTAATTCTAACAATGTTGGGACATCAGCGACCATTGCTAACAAGATATCTGCTACAGCTAATATATCATTAAGCACTTTTTCGTAACTTACAGCATCTGTCTTATAATAGTTAACTAATTGAAAATTATGATACTCCATAATTTCTTTCAATTTTTCAGCAAAGAGTTGACGATCGTTTAAATCACCCACGCGCAGCCCTCGACGAGCAACTTTATCTTCATAAGCTGGACCAATACCACGTCCAGTAGTTCCAATTGCTTTTGCTCCTCTCGCTTTTTCTCTCGCATGGTCCAAAGCAACATGATAAGGTAAGATTAACGGACAAGCTTCAGAAATCAACAATCTTTCTTTAACTGGTATACCTTTACTTTCAAGCTCTTGCATTTCTTTCATAAGTGCTTCTGGAGATAGCACCACACCATTAGCAATAATACTAATCACATTTGATCGTAAAATCCCAGATGGAATGAGATGTAAAACAGTTTTTTCTCCATTGATAACCAACGTATGACCTGCATTATGCCCACCTTGATAGCGAACGACATATTTTGCTTTTTCAGTCAATAAATCAACAACTTTGCCTTTACCTTCGTCACCCCATTGTGTTCCCAATACAACAACATTATCACTCATGTTTACATACTCATTTTTATTAAAATTAATATCCTACTGCTAAAAAGATTTTAGCAACAATTATTTTCTATCAGATTTGATATTTGTATCCAATTTCATATAGTTAAAAAACTCACTATCTGGGCTAATAACCATAATATCATTTCCTTTGAAACTTTCCTCATAAGCTTTTAAACTACGAATAAAGTTATAAAATTCCAAATCTTTACTAAACGCTTCAGCATAAATTCTTGCAGCATTGGCATCACCTTCACCACGTATTGTTCGCGCCTGTTTTTCAGCCTCAGATAGAATTTTTGTGGCTGTTAATTTAGATTGTGCTCGAATTTCTTCTGCTTTTTTATAACCTTGGAATCGCTTATCCCGCGCAAAAACTTTTCGTTCTTCGCTCATTCTATCATAAATAGATTTAGATACTGCAGCAGGAAAATCTATTTGTTTGATGCGAACATCAATAACTTCAATACCAAATGCTCTCATACTCGTGATATTTTCGGCATCAATTTGCGATTGATTCACTTGATAATCACTTGAAACACCTTCAATATCCTTATTTTTTTGCTGTTTCCCATTTAAAGCATCTTTCACTCTTAACATTAATGAATTACGCGATTTAGTTTCAGCATTTGAATCGTTAATAATATCATTAATATCTAGTTTACCAATTTCTGCTCTTAAACGCCCATTGAGTCTAGCCATTAATAAATCTTCGATACTGTTACCACCGGCAATAGTTTCATAATAGCGATTGAAATTAGTAATTTTCCACTGCACAAAGTAATCAACTATAAGGTAATTTTTTTCTCTGTTTATAAACTTTTGTTCGACACCATTATTGGAACTACCAGTAGTCTGAATTTTGGCATCAACAATCCGGACATTATCAACACCAGGTAATTTAAAATGTAATCCAGGTTCTGATAAGGCAATAATTTTGTTAAAGCGAAGTACGATACCACGAGTACCTTCTTCAACAACATAAACAGATGAAAATAGTATACCAATTAAAATGATAACGATAGGAATTATAATTTTGCGCATTATCTTATTTCTCCTTATCGTCCTGTTCGGGTAGCTGTACTAACACTACGAATGTTATTCGTGTTATCAGTGGATGACGAATTTTGGGTAGACTGTGTCATCGTTGAATTTAACGGGGAACTGGCATTAATATGATTATCAATAGCACTATTTGAATTATATTGATCGTTTTTCATTTCACTATTATTATTTCGGGCCTTTAACATTTGTTCTAACGGTAAAACGAATAAATTACCACTTTTATCGTTCACCAATACTTTATTGGTATTACCTAATACTCGCTCCATTGTTTCTAAATATAACCGAGCTTTAGTGATTTCTGGTGCGTTTTTATATTCTGGTAATAGCTTGTTAAAACGCGCTACATCTCCTTCAGCTTCCAATTCCACCTTAACACGATACGCATTAGCGTCGGCAAGAATCTTGGCTGCTCGTCCTTCTGCTTCTTGAACTGTTTGTACTTTGTCTGCCTCTGCTTTTTTGATTTCTCTTTCGAGATCTTCTCGCGCGCGATTAGCATCATTATAGGATTCTTGTACTTCTTCAGGTGGTCGAGCTGATTGGAAATTCAAATCAACTATTGTAATTCCCATATCATAGTTTGATATTGTATCAACTAATTGTTGTTTAGTTCGAAATTCTATTTCTGCACGTCCATCAGTTAAAATAGCGTCCATATTAAAACTACTTACTTCCGTGCGTAATGCGCTATCAGCAGCTTGTCGAAGACTATCTTCTACCGATTTTACATTGAATAGATATTTAATTGGATTGACAATTCGATATTGGACATTCATTTCTACGAATACTAAGTTTTCACCAGCGGTAATCATAAAACCATGCACGTTAAAATTTCGAGTACCTTGCGTATCAACCAAATAATATTTATCAATTAAAGACGGTTTCCAATTTAGACCAGGCTGTATTATCTCAGGCTGAACTTTACCAAAACGAGTAATTACACCTCGTTGACTCTGATTTACTGTATAAAAACCACTAATAAACCAAAGTGCTATAATCACAATTAATATCGTACCAAATAACATTGAGAGATTAAATGGAGCCTTGACATCTCCAGAATGACCATTGTTTGACATCCCTTTTTTTAGTAGTTTATTCAGTTTATCTAGAAAATCATCAACGATGTTATTTGTTTTTTTTCGATTGTTATTATTACCCCATGGATCATTATCTTGTCCGTTATTGCCGGGCTGATTCCACGCCATATATTATTTGCTCCGTCTAACTATTGTCTATTTTTGGGTTGATTATTAATTAAGTATAATAAATCAGGTTGTTGTTTACATAGTCGGTTCCATTCAATTAATGGTATTCTAATATTTAAACAAAAACTCCCATCTTTATTAACTTTCTCATGCACTATAGCATTTAATTCATAAAAACGACTACGTAACCGACTTAGATAAACCGGTAAATTAATTTGGCAAGTGTATATCTGCTTACCTAATCGCTCTTTTAATGCAATTAATAATAGATCTAATCCTACCTTATTTTGTGCAGAAAGCCAAACACGAAATGGTACCCCATTTCTATCGCGATCTATTGATGCTTCTTTTCCATCCAATAAATCAATTTTGTTCATTATCAGCAAAGTGGGGATTTCATGGGCATTGATTTCGGCTAACACATCATCAACTGCATGAATATTATCGATAAGGTTATCATCAGCAGCATCAATAACATGTAACAACAAATCAGACTCTTTAGTTTCAAGTAAGGTTGCTTTAAAAGCAGCAACTAAGTCATGAGGTAAATGACGGATAAACCCAACTGTATCGGCTAATACCACATCACCTACATCTTTAACCTTAATACGCCTAAGTGTTGGATCTAAGGTCGCAAAAAGTTGATCGGCAGTAAAAACATCCGAATCAGTTAATGCATTAAATAGTGTTGATTTACCTGCATTAGTATAACCAACAAGAGATAAAGTTGAGAGATCGGCTTTAACCCTAGCTTGACGATTTTGAGAACGTTGTTTTTCGACTTTTGCAAGGCGACTCAGAATCAGGTGAATGCGATGTTTAATTAAGCGTCTATCCGTTTCTAATTGTGTTTCTCCAGGTCCTCTAAGACCAATTCCCCCTTTTTGTCGTTCAAGATGTGTCCACCCTCTTACCAAACGAGTAGAAATATATTGTAATTGAGCTAGCTCAACTTGTAGTTTGCCTTCATGAGTTCGCGCTCTTTGCGCAAAGATATCTAATATTAAACCCGTTCTATCGACAACACGACATTCACATAAATTTTCTAAATTTCTTGCTTGTGTTGGTGTCAAAGAATGATTAATTAAAATAACTGATGCCTCGTATTGCCTAACTAAATCAGCAATTTCTAGAGCTTTGCCTTCACCAATAAAATATTTAATTTGCGGAGATTTGCGAGACGTGGTGATGATATCGAGAATTTGGATTTGAGCTGAGGATACAAGAACCTCAAACTCTTTTAAATCCTCGATATCATTTTCATGAGGAAAAAACACATGGACAAGTAGGGCTTTTTCACCACCTTTATATCGTTCAAACAACTATGTGTACCTGAATTAGGATAACAAGTTAATCTGAATTTTCACTTGCTTCATTTGACTGTATAAGTGAATTAGAAATCGGTCGTGATGGTACGACAGTGGATATAGCATGTTTGTATACCATCTGACTAACCGTATTTTTCAACAAGATAACAAACTGATCAAACGATTCGATTTGTCCTTGTAATTTAATACCATTAACTAAATAAATTGAAACCGGAATGTGTTCACGGCGCAATAAATTCAAATAAGGATCTTGTAGAGATTGCCCTTTTGACATGTAATTTTCCTTTTTTGTTACTAATGAGAAACTAAAATTGTTTCAAAAACTCAATTAGCTATTTCTGAGCTTTTGTGTGATCCAAATTATCATAAAAAAATAGAATCTTAAACACTTGATCTAAAAATTTCTCAGAAAAAACTAAAATTTATCTTATTTCGTATAAATATTATAAAATAATTTATTAGTTTTTCATTAAATATTGATTTATATCAAAAAAATAATATTGCGAATAACAACAATTTATTCAAATTAGATATAGACATATAAAATTTTTAAAAAATAAATATATTTTTTTTAAATATTTAAACTATAAAAATACAATACATTATTTTATAAATATTTTCCGTTAAAATAATGATAAACAATGCTAATTTAGTGTAAATTATTTAGGCTAAGTTTACGTTAATAAGTACTTAAACTTATATAAATTGTTCATTTATTAACCTATTAAAGGTTTGATAATCATCACTATTCAACCAATTAATCTGATGTTTCCATCCTCTTAACCAAGTAATTTGTCTTTTGGCCAATTGCCGTGTAGCACATATTCCTTGATAAACCATTTCGTCATAATTGATATCACCTGATAAATATTGCCACATTTGTCGATAACCAACACAACGCATTGACGGTAAATCAAGATGTAAATCTTTACGAAGCATCAAATATTTAACTTCTTCGGCAAAACCTTGTTCCAGCATTTTTAAAAAACGACGTTCGATTCGCTCGTGTAGTAATTTTCGATCATCACACGCTATTGCACATTGCAAAACATTAAATGGCAAGTTTTGACCTTTGTCTTCCGTCAATTCAGTCAATGTCTTACCGGTTATTAAATAGACTTCAAGTGCTCGATTTAGGCGTTGTGGATCATTAGGATGAATTCGTGCTGCAGAAATAGGATCAACTTTAACCAATTCTTGATGAATTGATTGCCAACCATAGTGGTTGGCCTTTTCTTCTATTTGCTTTCTAATCACCTCATCAGCAGGTGGTAAAGGTGATAAACCATCTAATAAAGCTTTAAAATAAAGCATTGTGCCACCGATTAAAAGCGGTATTCTGCCTTTAGCTAGTGATTTATTGATTTCCGTAATAGCATCTTCACGAAATTCTGCTGCAGAATAGCTTTCACTAGGATCTTTTATATTAATCAGTTTATGAGGATACTTTTTTAATTCTTCTTGCGTGGGTTTGGCGCTGCCAATGTCCATCCCCCGATAGATTAAAGCGGAATCTACACTAATAATATCAATAGGAAAATCCTCGCAAAGAGCCATAGCTAATGCGGTTTTTCCAGAAGCAGTCGGACCCATCAGAGTCAAAATTTGCGGTTTATTCATAATACAAAAAAACTAATTGAATAGCATGATAGTGGGAGAAAAATCAACTGGCTGAATAATTTCAGACAAATTATGTAATTGATAATCTAATTGTTCCAATTCAGTTAAAATTTGAATGGCCTTAGGAATATTCCAAATTGTTTGGCATTGTTCTTCATTTTGAAAATGATGTTCAATTAACCAGTCGATTATTGATTGTTCTTGATTAATTAAAGCAAGTTGGGCTGATAAAAAATAAATTAAATCTGGTAACAACTGCTGCCAATTTGCTTTACGCATTAATTTTGGTACCGAAATCAATTGTAGTTTTGCATTCTCAAAATGAAATTGAAAGCCAAATTTTTCTAATTTAGGTTGAAACTGTTTGATAATCTGTTGTTCTTTTGTAGTTAACAATATCGATAACGGAATTAATAATTGTTCAATCTCTAACGCCGTATTATTAGCTGAAAGAGAAACTTTAAAGAGTAGATGCTGAGCTTTTTTTAAGGATAATAGACTAATCGTTTGTTGTTGCTCATGGTTTTTTTCCAACAAAGCAAATTCATTATTGATAATGGTTAAAACTCGTCCTAATTGAGTTGCTAACGCAACATTAGTTTCATTTTTTAGTAAACGCAATGGTTCACTATGTTTTGGAAACAGCGATTCAATAATAGCTTGTTGTTCTGGAGAGACTGGTTTTTTGCTACTTCGATATGTCGCTGGCGTTTGTTGAATTAACTGCCCGTAAATTTTATTTTCATTTATATGCGAAAATTTTTTTGGCTGTACTAAATGATTATAATCAACATTCTGATTATTTAGGATTATCGATTCATTATGTGGGGATGTTTTATCAAAAATACTTTGCCCAGCAGCGCTACGAGTATCACATTTATAATTTACATGGGCATTCACCTCTTCTGCTGATTCAGATGATGAATCTACCTTTGCTGTTGGCTCTAATGTTCTTTGTTTTTCTTGTTTTAAAGCCATGACCATTGCCTGATAAACAAAATCATGAACTAATCTTGCTTCATGAAATCTCACTTCATGTTTAGCCGGATGGACATTCACATCGACCTGATGAGGATCTAATTGCAAATAAATAATATAACTTAATGTGTGATCAGTTGATGTTAATAAAGACTTATTTGTCTCTTGAAAAGCCTGTTTTAAGGCATGATTAAGGAGTCTGTCTTTAACAACTCGTCCATTAACATAAAAATATTGTAATGGTTCTTGACCTATATTCGTAGCAATCCAACCGTTTATGCAAAGATCATCATGTTGCCAAGATAATTTAATCGCCTTTTGCATAAAGGTGGTACCGCATATCGTAGCAACGCGTTTTTCGATCTGATCTGGCGATTGAGTAACACGATACTGCTTAACGAATTTACCATTATGTTGGAGATTAAAAATAACATTAGGATACGCTAAAGCAATTCGACGCACAACTTCGTCAATATGAGAGAATTCGGTTTTTTCTGTTTTTAAAAATCGTCTTCTGGCCGGCGTATTATAAAAAATATCTAAAACTTCAATAGTTGTACCCTTTGGATGAGCCGTCGGTTTGATAACAGGTAACATATCACGACCTTCAGCATAAACTAGCCAAGCATCAGTTTGTGATTCTGGTTTAGAAATTAATGTAAGTCGCGAAACTGAACTAATACTGGCTAATGCTTCGCCTCTAAAACCTAAACTCATTATGGCTTCTAAATCATCAAGACAACTAATTTTACTGGTTGCATGTCTTGCTAATGCTAAGGCTAATTCCTCTTTAGCTATGCCTGATCCATTATCTCTCACTCGAATTAATTTACAGCCACCCTGCTCAATATCAATATCTATCTGATTTGCTCCAGCATCAATACTATTTTCAATAAGTTCTTTAATAATCGAAGCTGGGCGTTCAACAACTTCCCCCGCAGCAATTTGGTTTGCCAGTTCTGCCGGTAGAATTTGAATAGCCATTAATGCTTTTCCTTATTGATAGGATTTTTCTTGATATAGTTTTTAAGACCTTTATAAATTGCTTGAGCGATTTTGTCCTGATGAGCTGAACTTTTTAATAATTTCTCTTCACTGAGATTAGAAATAAATCCCACTTCAACTAGTACAGAAGGAATATCAGGTGATCGCAAAACGCCTAAACTTGCATGTTCAGGTTCTTGTTTATGAATTGCTACCACTTTATTCATCTCTTTTAAAATTTCACATGCCAAACTATATCCGACAAGTTGTGAATTTGAAAATTGTAAATCAAGAATTGCCTGGCTTAAAAAAGGATGGTTTTTATCGCCGGATAAAGCATCACCAGCACCACCTAATAACTCAGACTGTTTCTCATGCTTTTCTAACCAGCGACCCAATTCAGTATCGGCACGTTTAGTTGATAGTACCCAGATCGAAGCGCCTTTCGCACGACGATTCGGCGCGGCATCAGCATGTATAGAAATCAATAAATCAGCTTTGTGATTTCGTGCAATTTCTGACCGTTGAAACACTGAAATAAATGAATCATTATTACGGGTCAAAATAGCGCTTATCTGCGGGTCTTTATCAATTAATGCTTTGAGTTTTTTGGCAATGGAAAGAGTTACCGTTTTTTCATAAAGCTGTTGTTGCCCTACTGCACCCGAATCTTTTCCTCCATGCCCTGCGTCAATTGCTACAACCACTTTGGCATAAACCGAACAGCACATCATTAATGTGATAAAAAACAATAATAGCTTTTTGATAACTTTATTCATAGTTTAATCTAACTTTCTAATCATCCACAATTTTATGAGCAATTATTGATTGACCTTTATCAGATAAAGCATCAATAATCACATTTCGAGCAAGATTTTCATAACTTAGTTGAATTTTAATATCAGCATCAGGTAAAATCTCTATCGCTTGACTTGGCCATTCAACTAAACATATACATCGTTTAGCAAAATAGTCTCTTATCCCCATAAATTCTAATTCTTCTGGATCTACCAAACGATATAAATCAAAATGATAGACTGAAAAATCATTAAAATCATAAGGCTCAACAAGCGTATAAGTAGGGCTTTTCACATTTCCTTTATGACCAAGAGTTTGTAAAAAGCCTCGGCTCAATGTCGTTTTACCTGCCCCTAAAGTACCTTCTAAATAAATAATAATTGGTCCATTATGGTGGTTTAAATAATCCAAACAGCCTAATGCAAGTTGTTTACCTAAATTAAGGGTATCTTGTTCTTCATTTAATCGTATTATTGGTGACATTTTACATTCTCTATTGGACTCTTAATTGTTATTATAGAAGAATAGTATCCATTTAGGAAATGTTTAACTTTTTAGCCAAACTATGACACTACATACCATCGCAAAAACAACAGTTAACACCAATTTGATTTTACCCAATGATGTCGTTTTATTCTGGCAAGATGGCGTCATTCTAGCATTAAAAAATAGTGTAATATTAAAGCAAATTCTTTCTATCACACCATATTGTTATGCATTAAGTAATGATATACTCGCTCGTGGATTAATATCACTCATTGATCAACAGGTAGTAATCATTGAGATGGCTGATGTGGTTCAATTAACCGTACAGCATTCTCCACAATTGGCATGGTAACGTATAATCCAATTCTTGTTGATTACATTTACACAAATTTTATTGTTGGCCAATTGCAATCTATCGGATATCTTTTATACTATTAACCTTGATGAAAGGTCAATTATCGTTGTTAATATTTGTTTTTAATAATTTCACTGCAAAGTTTACGAGCCCAGTCATCAATCATAAATACTTCATCAATAGATTGAGGTTCAGTAAATGTTAATTGATTAAGTACTTGCGCTACTGTTGCTGCAATATCTACAAATCCAATTTTTTCCGCTAGAAATGCTGCTACGGCAATTTCATTAGCAGCATTCAAAGTAGTGGTCGCTGCTTGACCTGATAGGGATGCTTCAATTGCTAATTTTAAGCACGGATAACGATTAAAATCAGGCTCTTTGAAAGTAAGTTGTGATAATTTCATAAAATCTAAAGATGGTACGCCAGAATAAATCCGCTCTGGATAAGACATCGCATAAGCAATAGGAGTACACATATCTGGATTACCTAACTGAGCAACCACACTACCATCATAATAACGCACCATTGAATGGATAATTGATTGTGGATGAATGATAATTTCCATTTCATGTTGACTAGCATTAAACAACCAACGAGCTTCAATGTATTCTAATCCTTTATTCATCATAGTTGCGGAATCGACCGAAATTTTTGGTCCCATAGACCAATTA
This sequence comes from Frischella japonica, assembly GCF_014489845.1. Classification (GTDB taxonomy): domain Bacteria; phylum Pseudomonadota; class Gammaproteobacteria; order Enterobacterales; family Orbaceae; genus Frischella; species Frischella japonica. Next base: position 66,060 of record NZ_JABURY010000004.1, on the reverse strand, counting down.
GGATGAGCAGTAGCTTGCTGAGGGGTCACCTGTTTTAACGTAGCAATATCTCGGTCACGAAAAGGGCCACCTGAACCGGTCAATACAATTTTATTAATACCAAACTGAGCTAATGATGCAAACCCCAATTGATGTTGAATCGAAGCAGGTAGACATTGATAGATAGCGTTGTGTTCACTGTCTACCGGTAATAATTGAGCTTGATAGTGTTTTACTGCTCGCATAAATAAGTGCCCGCACGTCACCAATGCTTCTTTGTTGGCTAATAAAATACGTTTACCTTTTTCTATAGCGGCTAAAGTTGAACGTAGCCCAGCTGCACCAACAATAGCCGCCATCACATAATCAACTTCAGGTATTTGCACTAAATCACAAATGGCTCGTTCACCAGATAATATCTCAATATCAAGATTTAAGGCATTAACAGATTGTTGTAGTATTTTAGCTGCAGCGATATCAGCCATTGCTACATATTTGGGTTTAAACTCAACACATTGTTCCAACATTTTTGATACATTTTTACCGCCAACCAATACATAAGCCTTAAATAAAGTCGGATTATGACGAATCACCGATAGCGTACTACAACCGATAGAACCTGTTGATCCAAGAATAGCGATTTTTTTGGGTTTTGTTTCATTCATATTATTCAAAATAACAAACGTTAGTAGCTGCTGAATGGTTCTTCACGATATTTAAAAACGCCATCACAAGCAAAGAGATAATTTTATATTATTAAATAAACTTAATTTAATCAAAAAGTTAAATTATTTCGTTTTACTATAATCGGAAAAATCCATAACTCTTAAAAAAATAAAATTTTATTGACATGCTTTTATTACTTCAACAATGCGTTGAGCATAATCGGTCACTAAATCACTATCATGGCCTTCAACCATAACCCGAATTAAGGGTTCTGTCCCTGATTTACGTATCAATACTCGCCCTTTATCAGCTAATGCGGTTTCCACTTCTTGAATAATATTTTCAACTTGTGGATGATTCAATGGATTGTTAGCCATAGTAATACGTACATTCATTAGAACTTGTGGCATTAACTTCATACCACAACTTAAATCTGCCAAGGACATTTTATTTCGAATCATAGCAGATAAAACTTGTAAGCCAGCAATTATACCATCACCAGTAGTCGTTTTATCCAATAATAAAACATGTCCAGAATTTTCTGCACCGAATCGCCAATTATTTTCGACTAATTTTTCTAATACATAGCGATCACCAACTTTAGCTCGCACAAAAGGAATTCCTAGCTCTTTAAGACCAATTTCCAGTCCCATATTACTCATTAGAGTACCAACAACGCCACCTTTAAGTTGACCATTGCGGAGTGCTTCACGTGCAATTATATAAATAATCTGATCACCATCGATTTTATTACCTTGATGATCAACCATAATAATACGATCTCCATCACCATCAAGTGCAAATCCTACATCAGCTTTTTCTTCCAAAACCTTTTCTATTAAAGCATTAACATCCGTTGCACCACATTTTTCGTTAATATTCATACCATCAGGAGTACAGCCAATCTTAATCACTTCAGCACCAAGTTCTTTTAATACATTGGGAGCAATATGATAAGTCGCGCCATTAGCACAATCGACAACAATTCTTAGTCCGGCCAAACTAATTTCATGATCAAATGAGCTTTTACAAAATTCGATATACCGCCCAGCAGCATCGGTGATTCTACTCGCTCGTCCTAAATTTGCTGACTCAACACAAACCAGAGCTTTTTCGAGCTCTTCTTCGATTAATATTTCAATATCATCTGGTAATTTTTTACCTTCAGTGGAAAAGAATTTAATACCATTATCATAAAATGGATTATGAGATGCAGATATCACAACTCCTGCGTCAGCACGAAAAGTACGCGTTAAATAAGCAATAGCCGGAGTAGGCATCGGTCCAGTAAAAGCGGCAGCAACACCAGCGGAAGCAAAACCTGCTTCTAAAGCAGATTCCAACATATAACCAGATATTCGGGTATCTTTACCAATTAAGACTTTCCCTACACCATCTTTAGCTAAAACACGACCTACTGCCCAACCTAATTTTAGAGCAAAATCGGGAGTAATAGGATATTCTCCGACTTTACCACGAATACCATCCGTACCAAAATATTTTCTATCAGACATTCCTACCACTCCTTGTTAAATAATACTTTAGTCGACTCATTACAGTTAATAACAATAAATTAACAACGTCTTTTTAGCAATCTTGTTTTCATTAATTTAATCTAAAAATTAATGAATTAATCTTGCTCTGCTAGTGTTGCTTGAACAAGTCGTAACGCATCGAATGTCTCTTTTACATCATGGACACGAAGTATTTGTGCACCATTCATAGCAGCAATAACAGCACAAGTTATACTGCCAATCGTTCTTTCTAAAGGAGGAACATTAAGTACTTGTCCAATCATTGATTTACGAGACATACCGACTAAAATTGGCAAACCAAAATGATGAAAATCTGCCAACTTTGCTAATAAACGATAATTATGTTGCAAAGTTTTTCCAAAACCAAAACCTGGGTCGAGAATAATTTTTTGTCGCTCAATGCCAGCTTCGATACAACGTTGTATATGCTGAGTAAAAAATTGATTAACATCTTCATAAATATCATTTTCATAATAGGGTGCTTGTTGCATTGTTTGTGGATCACCTTGCATGTGCATCAAACATACAGGTAGTCCCGATTGTTGCGCTGCTTCCAATGCACCCGGCATTGTTAACGCCCTAATATCATTGATTAAGTGAGCACCGACCTTTGCAGATTCAGTCATAACCTGCGGTTTTGAGGTATCAACAGAAATCCAAACATCATAATATGTTGCAATTCTCTCAACAATGGGGATGACTCGATCTAGCTCTTGATCAACTGAAACTTCAGCTGCACCTGGTCGGGTAGATTCACCACCCACGTCAATAAAAGTAGCACCTGCTTGCACCATTTGATCTACCCGACGCATTGCTGCATCAATAGTATTATAATGACCTCCATCAGAAAAAGAGTCTGGTGTCATGTTCAATATTCCCATTACATGAGGAAACGTTAGATCCATCGTATGCTGATTAAATTTAATTTCCATAACATTATCACTTTAAATAAATTATAAAAAAACGCGCTTGAGCGCGTTTTCTATTATCAAATTAATTAGTCTTCGTCTTTTGACTCATCCTTTGATGTGGAATGAGTTGAATCAGCCAATTCACTATTTGTTTCATTCAGTGTTTTCCTGGCGGTTTGTTCATCTTTCTCTGTCCAATCATCTGGTGGTGTCACAGGTTTACGATGCATTAATTCGTCAATTTGTTTAATACCAATTGTTTCATATTTTAACAATGCATCTTTCATTGCATGAAGAATATCAATATTATCAGCTAAAATCTGTTTTGCTCGGTTATAGTTACGCTGAATAATCGCATCAACTTCCTCATCGATGATTTTAGCTGTACTATCAGAAATCTTTTTCAACGGTCCATAAGACGATTCTTCATACTCAAATAATACCGGTGGTAAACGTTCAGAGAAGCCCCATTCTGTCACCATAGCTCGTGCAATTCTTGAAGCATACTGAATATCACTTGATGCACCTGATGTAATTTTATCTTCGCCATAAATCAATCCTTCGGCGATTCTACCTGCATAAGCTGTTGAAATTTCTGATTCAAATTGCGTGCGACTTTTACTTATTTGATCGCCTTCAGGTAAAAAGAATGCAACTCCTAATGCTCGACCTCGTGGAATAATGGTCACTTTATGCAATGGATCATGTTCTGGTACTAAATAACCGACAATCGCATGCCCAGCTTCATGATACGCAGTATTGGTTAATTGTTCTGTCGTCATTGATAACGAACGACGTTCCGTTCCCATATTAATTTTATCTTTAGCATCTTCGAAATCATCCATACTAACTAGACGTTTGTTACGACGAGCGGCAAATAATGCGGCTTCATTTACTAGGTTAGCAAGATCGGCACCTGAATAGTTGGGCGTTCCACGCGCTAAAATAGATAAATCAACATTATTATCAAGAGGGACTTTACGAACATGTACGGCTAAAATTTGCTCCCGACCTTTCATATCTGGTAAACCAATTTGTACCTGACGATCAAAACGTCCTGGTCGCAATAGAGCACGATCAAGAATATCCACGCGGTTAGTTGCAGCAATGACGATAATTCCGCTATTTGCTTCAAACCCATCCATTTCAACTAGCATTTGATTCAATGTTTGTTCACGTTCATCATGCCCACCCATTGAACCGCCACCGCGTTTTCGGCCTACCGCATCAATTTCATCTATAAAAATGATACACGGAGCATGTTTACGGGCTTGCTCAAAAAGATCTCGCACTCGTGAAGCGCCAACACCAACGAACATTTCCACAAAATCTGAACCAGATAAACTAAAAAACGGAACGTTAGCTTCACCTGCAATCGCTTTGGCTAATAATGTCTTCCCTGTCCCTGGTGGTCCAACCATTAAAATACCTTTAGGTATACGACCACCTAATTTCTGATATTTACTTGGATCACGTAAAAAATCAACGACTTCTGTTACTTCCTGCTTAGCTTCTTCACTGCCGGCAACATCAGTAAATTTCGTTTTGATTTGATCAGGGGTAAGCATTTTTGCTTTACTTTTTCCAACCGACAACGGCCCACCTCTGCCTCCACCTTGCATTTGCCGCATCATGAAGAGCCAGAAACCTATTAACAGGATAATTGGAAACCATGAAATTAATATGGTAATAAATATATTACTTTTTTCAGCTGGTGTACCAAATGTTGGTACGTGATTAACATTCAATACATCCATTAATTTAGGATCTTGATAAGGAATATAAGTCACGTAACTGTTATTATTTTTAGTGATGGCCTTTATTTCTTTACCATCAATATGAACTTCTTTAAGTTTACCGCTAATAATATCCGTATTAAATGTTGTATAATCCACTCTTTGAGTATTGCCTGACATTAAATTAAATTGATTAAAAACAGCAATTAATACAACAGCAATAACACCCCAAATTAGCAGATTTTTTACCATGTCGTTCAAAAGAAAAACCCCTCAAAAATAATGGATTATGCTAGTATTAAAATAAAGCACAATAGTACTACAAAAAAAAACAACTGGCTACTTTCTACCTGATGCAACAATGTAAACTTCTCGCGATCTAGCACGAGATGCCTCTGGTTTACGAATTTTAACCACTCTGAACATTTCACGAATTGATTTCAAATATTGTTCGAAACCCTCTCCTTGAAAAACTTTAACAATAAAACTACCATTCGGTGCCAAGACATCACGACACATATCTAATGCTAATTCAACTAAATACATAGCTCGAGGGATATCCACTGCTGGCTGTCCACTCATATTCGGCGCCATATCAGACATTACCACATTAACCTTTTCTTCACCGACTCTTTCCAATAAAGTTGTTAATACAGCTTCATCTCGGAAATCACCTTGTAAAAAGTCAACACCTACGATAGGATCCATAGGTAATAAATCACAAGCAATAATTCTGCCTTTATTGCCAATCACTTTAGCAACATATTGAGACCATCCACCAGGGGCTGCGCCTAAATCTACTACGGTCATACCAGTTTTAAATAATTTATCAGTATTTTGAATCTCTTCTAATTTAAACCAGGCTCGAGAACGTAATCCTTTTTTCTGTGCCTGTTGGACAAATCGATCTTTAAAATGCTCATTTAACCAACGTGTTGAGCTGGCTGATCGTTTTTTATTACTCACGCTAAATCCTTAATTTATATTCACATTGGTGAATAACCATTGAATTTCTGTATTATATAAGGGTAGAATATCAAAAATACAACCCTTAATGATAGTAAATTAAATGAATTTATCGAATAAACAGAAGCAATATTTAAAAGGTGAAGCCCATCATCTCAAGCCTCTCGTGATGATTGGAGCAAACGGATTAACCGAAGGCGTAATGGCTGAAATTGAAAATGCCCTTACTTACCACGAATTAATTAAAGTAAAAGTTTCAGCAGAAGATCGTGAAACAAAAAAATTAATTTGTGAAGCTATTATTCGTGAAAGTGGTGCAACACAAATCCAACTCATCGGTTCAATTCTCACACTATTTAAACCAAGTAAAGAACAAAAAATCAATTTACCAAAAGCCTAATTTAATGTTTTAAAAAAATGCCGCTTGATGCGGCATTTTTTGTTAAATATAATCAACCTTTAAGATATCAAATTCCACATCACCGCCAGGCGTTTTAATCGAAACGGTATCATCCACTTCTTTACCAATCAACCCTCGTGCAATGGGTGAATTTACAGAAATTAAATTTTGTTTAAAGTCAGCTTCATCATCACCAACGATACGATAAGTTATCTCTTCATCATTATCAATATTTAACACCGTTACTGTTGCACCAAAAATCACTCGACCAGTATTTTTCATTTTAGTTATATCAATAATTTGTGCTTGTGACAATTTCCCTTCTATTTCTTGAATTCGACCTTCACAAAATCCTTGCTGTTCACGTGCGGCATGATATTCTGCATTTTCTTTCAAATCGCCATGAGCCCTTGCTTCAGCAATAGCGGCAGTAATTTGTGGTCGTTTAATATTCTTTAATTCTTCAAGTTCTGCTCGTAACAGTTCGGCGCCTTTAACTGTCATTGGAATCTGTTGCATAATAATCTCACCTTTAATATTTATTCCTTATAAAATCAATTTAAATTCAATCGCTGAATTTCAATAAGCAATAAAAAAACGCTCCCTTGTAAAAGGGAGTGTTGTATGTAATCTTTTAATCAATATATTAGCGCGTATTTTTGATAAGGCAAGTAATAATATATTACATAAAGTAACAATAACTTAATTAAATTAAATTAAATATGAACTATCAATTTTATCTCAAAAAAAATCGCGTATAATAATTATTATCTAAAAAACAATTATTATAATTTATATCATATCTATATGTTTAATCGTATAAAATTTTTTAGTTTTATCGCCCTATTATGGTTTGGTATTATTTTACCGTATTTTTTCTTACAAACGACTTGGGGAGCAAAATATGCAGGGCAAATATTATCTCATTTAATCCCCGATTATGAATTTTCGATTGGAAAAGTTTCTCATTCCATTACTCATCCTTATGAAATTACCTTTGAAAATATTCGCATTCAAAGTAAAACTCAAGCAAATAATTTCGATGCTGAAAAATTAATCGTTGGTTTAAACACAAACGACTTATTCCAATATCATACATTTAATTATCTATTTATTGAAAATGGTGATATTCACATTTCGTCTAATATACAAGATGATTTCGACGCTCAGATATTATCACTCAAAAATGTTTCAATTAATTATGAAAATGCAACTGAAAATACAAACATTAACTTAACTAATATCTATGGTGGGGTTGAACCTTGGAATTCACAGCTTTTAAATAAAGACATTAATAGCCGGTTCAATTTTACCGTTGAAAAAGCTAGTTATAATAATTGGCATTTAGATTCATTGATTATCCAGGGTAACCAAACTGATCGTCAGCTCAATTTCATTAATTTTGGTGGTAATATTGCGCAAAGTGCTATTATAGGGAAAGCAAGTATACTTGCCGATCATTCTTTATTAATTGATCAGTTAAAAATTAATAAATTTAATTATCAGGATAATTTTGATAATCAATTAGCTAAATACTTGACGAATATACCTAAAATAACCATAAAAAAATTGTCTATTTTAAATAGCAGCTTAAAATTACCTGATGTTACTATTGAAAAAGGTAATTTGGAGATTACTCACCTTAATTACAATCAAGGTTGGCAGATAGATAAATCTGATTTAACCTTTAATGCCGAAAGTTTAATATTATATGATCAACAGTTTGATAACCCACTTTTACAATGGCATTCTAATGATAATCAGCTCACTATAGAAAAAGCCATTGCTATCTGGAATAAAGGGAATTTTACTTTTTCTGGTAATATACAAAATAAAATATTGAACGTTAATTCCCTGATTGCTTCTGGAATCCATTATGAACTACCGAATAACTGGTATAATTCATTAACAAAAGTTAATGGATTTAATGAACTTTTTACCCATATTAAGATTAAGCAATTTACTTTAATGCCAAGTTTAATTATTTCAACTGACCCGTTTTTACCTTTTCAATTTAATGCATTTGAAACCTTTGGAAAAAATGTTGAGATTCTGTCTAACGCTAATACGCTTAAATTAACTGGAACGGTGTCAATTAAAGCGGAAAATGGTATTTTAAATCGAGTAAAATTAGAAAAGCCCGACTTGATATTAAACTTCAAACCCATTTGTACTGATTTAACATTTAGTAGTTTAGTCGAAAGTGGATTTTTAGAAGGAAAAGGATGTTTAACAACAAAAGAAGTACAATCATTCACGATTAATGCACATGGGATAAATAGTAAAATTCTTTCCGCCTGGCATATGGTTAGAAACCCTTTGGAATCGGAAAAATTTACGACTGAGTTAAATGGTACATTATATCCTTTAAATTTAGATGGCGTATTAATAATTGATAATGATCGTTACATAATTAGCAAAAATATAATGCTCGACCATTGATTTACTAAATTTAAGCACTATTGTTAATGAAATATAAACTTTCAAGGGAAAAAATATGAATGGCGACCATTATCAAACTCGGCTCGATAAGTGGCTTTGGGCGGCACGTTTTTATAAAACCCGTTCTATTGCTAAAGAAATGGTCGATGGGGGTAAAGTTCATTATAATGGACAAAGAACAAAGCCAGGAAAAATCGTTGAAGTCGGAGCTGAATTAAAACTGAGACAAGGTCATGATGAAAAAACAGTCATCATTTTAGCCATAAGTGAACAGCGTCGTTCAGCGAGTGAAAGTCAACGACTTTATCAAGAAACCCAACAAAGTATTATTAAACGTGAAAATATAGCCCAAGCACGTAAACTTGGTTCTTTAACCATGCCCCACCCGGATAGACGGCCGGATAAAAAAGAACGTCGAAATTTAATTAAATTTAAATATGGTGAATAATCTATTCACTTGGAGTTACTATGACACAATCGCATAATCCAACAATTTTACATGATAAGTTATCTCGTTTTTTATTCGATAATCACGCTGTACGTGGTGAGTTGGTTAATTTAAATGAAACCTATCAACATATTTTAAATACTCAGGATTATCCTTTAGCAGTACAAAACATACTGGGTGAGTTACTTGTTGCCACTAGTTTACTTACCGCGACATTAAAATTTAAAGGTGATATTACGGTTCAATTACAAGGTGATGGTCCATTAAGTCTAGCCGTTATTAACGGTAACAGCGAGCAACAAATGCGTGGTATTGCCAGAGTGAATGGTAGCATTATAGAGAGTACCTCTTTAAAAGAAATGGTAGGCAATGGTTATATTGTGATCACAATTATGCCGGAACACGGAGAACGTTATCAAGGTATCGTTGCACTAGAAGCAGATACCATTACAGGCTGTATTGAAAATTATTTTAAGCAATCTGAACAATTACCAACTCGTTTATTAATTAAAACTGGTATATATCAAAATCAAGTTGTTGCAGCTGGATTACTTTTGCAAGTTTTACCTACCAGTGACGAAACACATGATGCATTTGATCATTTATCAACTTTAGCAGAAACCTTAAAACCTGAAGAACTTTTTGGTCTACCTGCCGAAGAAATCCTATTTCGACTCTATCATCAAGAAGAGGTCCGGCTTTTTGATGCACAAAATGTCGTTTTTAAATGCCGTTGTTCCAAAAAGCGTTGTGAAGACACCTTGGTTACTTTGCCAAAAGAAGAAGTTGATACAATTTTGGCAGAAGATGGTAAAATTGATATGCATTGTGATTATTGTGGTACACATTATATTTTTGATAAAATTGATGTTGAAAACCTTCGTCATCAACAACGAACCATTAAACATTAACAGATCTGATTTTAGCAATTCATAATGTGATTTAACTTAAATGAGTATTTTTCCATAAAGTTACATAACTTTCGAAAGATACTCATATTCAGTTTTGCCAGTCACTTTCAATAACAGTTAATTATCAGTTATATTTTTTTCAAATAGGTTTGAAATTATATCAATAAGATAAAAACGTCAGTTTAAAAAATACCATAGCGAATAATCTTTCATTTCTTGTAAAACTTTCATCATAGCTTGATTTGTTAGCGCATACCCAAAATATAGTAAAATCAAGTGAGATAAACTAAACGATGGTTTTAAGTATCTTGCGATAAATAATATTTAAAATGGAATCGATTAACAACGATTCCTTTGCATTTGTTATAAGAATCAATTTTCATTTGACTAAATCAATCGTTAAAACGTCAATAAGATGATTGAACCCAATGTTCTTATTTAAAAATAGTGACTTGACCTTATCATCAGTCCTTACTTAATGTTGCAACCATGACCGCTTTGATGGTATGTAAACGGTTTTCCGCTTCATCAAACACAATACTATAATGTGACTCAAATACATCATCCGTAACTTCAAGTCCATTAGTTAACCCATATTGAGCTGCCATTTGCTGACCAACCGTTGTCTTCATATCATGAAACGCAGGTAAACAATGCATAAATTTAACATTTGGGTTTTGAGTTAACTGTATGACATTCTGATTGATCTGATAAGGTGCCAATAATTTTACACGTTCATCCCAGACTGTTTTTGGCTCTCCCATTGATACCCATACGTCAGTATAAAGAAAATCAACCCCTTTAACGCCTTCAGCAACGTCTTCGGTTAAAATAATTTTAGCCCCCGTTTTGGCTGCAATCGTTTGACATTGTTCAACTAAACTTTGATCGGGTTGACAAGCTTTCGGTGCAACTAAGCGAATTTCCATTCCCATTAATGCCGCGCCTTCCATTAACGAATTACCCATATTATTACGAGCATCGCCCAAGTAAGCAAATTTAACACTCTCTAATTTTCGGTTACCAATATGCTCTTGCATGGTCATAAAATCAGCAATAATTTGCGTTGGATGAGCTTCGTTAGTTAACCCATTCCACACCGGAACACCAGCATATTTGGCTAATGTTTCGACAATTTCTTGCCCGTGACCACGATATTCAATACCATCATACATTCTTCCTAGTACTCTTGCAGTATCGGCAATAGATTCCTTATGACCTATTTGACTACCATTTGGTCCCAAATAAGTAACACGAGCACCTTGGTCAAACGCCCCTACTTCAAAAGCACAACGAGTTCGAGTAGAATCTTTTTCAAATATCAGCGCAATATTTTTACCTGCTAAATATTGTTGTTCTGTTCCTTCCCGTTTAGCGCGTTTTAAATCGATAGCTAAAGCAATAAGTGTGTAAATTTCAGTTGGTGTAAAATCTAATAATCGTAAAAAATGACGTTGATAAAACCCATGCATATGTTGCTCCTATATTTGACTTATCATTTATATTAATCGATATCGGACAAAAATTAGCAAAATTCTATTTGAATAATTATTCAATATCAAGTTAAAGTACTATTTTTTACTATATATTAGAGTATCATTCATCCCGATCTCAAATTTTAGACTATTTTTGTCAATAATTAATTATATTATAACGATCAAATATTTTATGATAAATATATTGCTATTCTCATTTTGCAAGCTAAAATATAATGAATATAAATTCATAAATAATGACTTATTATTCAATAAGAGAGTTGCAAATCATGCATGATCATGCCTTACTGATATTACAAGATGGTACTCAATTTCATGGAAAATCAATTGGTGCAGAAGGATATACCGTTGGTGAAGTGGTTTTTAATACCTCGATGACGGGTTATCAAGAAATTTTGACCGATCCTTCTTACTGCGAACAAATCATCACATTAACTTATCCACACATTGGGAATGTTGGCACAAATCCTGCTGATGAAGAGTCGGATCAAATTCATGCCAAAGGCCTTATTATTCGCGATTTACCTTTATTAGCCAGTAATTTTAGAAGTACTAATAACTTAAAAGCTTATCTTAAGCAACATAATGTTATCGGTATTGCTGATATTGATACCCGCAAACTAACCCGTATTCTTCGTGAAAAAGGTAGTTTACATGGCTGTATCATGACAGCTTCTAATCAAGAAGACCTAATGAAACAAGCAGATAACATATTGTTTAACGCACAAAACTTTCCTGGCTTAAATGGCGTTGATCTCGCCAAACGCGTTAGTACTAAACATATTTATCACTGGCAAAAAGGTTCATGGTCATTAAATCATCCACATCCTTCAGCCAAAAATAAAGCTGAATTTACTTATCATGTTGTCGCCTATGATTTTGGTGTAAAACGCCAAATTTTAACCATGCTTGTCGATCGCGGATGTTATTTAACGGTGGTTCCAGCACAAACTCCTGCTGATGAAGTGTTAGCGCTTAATCCTGATGGAATATTCTTATCTAACGGTCCTGGCGATCCAGCCGCCTGTCATTATGCTATTGCGGCAATAAAACAGTTGCTAACCACTGATATTCCCATTTTTGGTATTTGTTTAGGGCATCAGTTATTAGCATTAGCTTGCAATGCGAAGACACTTAAAATGAAATTTGGTCATCATGGTGGTAACCATCCAGTCAAAGACATTGAAAAAAATATGGTAATGATTACCGCTCAAAATCATGGTTTTGCTGTCGATGAAACTACTTTACCGAATGATTTAAGGGTAACTCATAAATCTTTATTTGATAAATCACTACAAGGTATTCATCATAATGTTAAACCGGCTTTCAGTTTTCAAGGTCATCCAGAAGCGAGTCCAGGTCCCCATGATGCAGCTCCATTATTTGATCACTTTATTGAACTTATTTCTAATTATAAACAAAGGCAATAAGCAAAATGGCAAAACGTACTGATATTAAAAGTATTTTGATTATTGGCGCTGGACCAATCATTATTGGTCAAGCATGTGAATTTGATTATTCTGGTACTCAAGCATGTAAAGCGTTACGAGAAGAAGGTTATCGGATAATTTTAGTTAACTCAAATCCTGCAACAATTATGACCGATCCCGATTTAGCAGATGTTACCTATATCGAACCTATTCACTGGCAAACCGTCAGTAAAATCATTGAAAAAGAACGACCTGAAGCAATCTTACCAACTATGGGTGGACAAACGGCATTGAATTGTGCGTTAGATTTAGAAAAACATGGCATTCTTCAACAATTCAATGTTGAAATGATTGGCGCAACCGCAGATGCTATTGACAAAGCTGAAGATCGTAAACGTTTTGATCAAGCCATGAAAAAAATTGGTCTTGAAACAGCACGCAGCGGCATCGCTCATAATTTAAAAGAAGCGCATCTAGTACTCGATAAAGTTGGTTTCCCTTGCATTATCCGTCCATCATTTACGATGGGAGGAACCGGGGGGGGAATTGCCTATAATCGTAGTGAATTTGATGAAATATGTTTACGTGGATTTGATCTATCACCAACCAATGAATTACTCATTGATGAGTCTCTCATTGGTTGGAAAGAGTATGAAATGGAAGTGATAAGAGACAAAAATGATAATTGTATTATTGTCTGTTCGATTGAAAATTTTGATCCAATGGGAATACATACTGGTGATTCAATTACGGTTGCTCCTGCACAAACACTAACAGATAAAGAGTATCAAATAATGCGTAATGCATCATTAGCTGTGCTACGTGAAATTGGTGTTGAAACAGGAGGCGCTAATGTTCAATTCTCAGTTGATCCTAAAAGTGGTCGTTTAATTGTAATTGAAATGAACCCTCGTGTATCGCGATCTTCTGCTCTGGCATCGAAAGCAACTGGATTTCCAATTGCCAAAATCGCAGCTAAATTAGCTATCGGGTATACACTTGATGAATTAGCAAACGATATTACAGGTGGTAAAACGCCAGCATCATTCGAACCTTCTATTGATTATGTAGTAACTAAAATACCTCGTTTCAATTTTGAAAAATTTGCCGGTTGTAATGATCGGTTGACCACTCAAATGAAATCGGTAGGCGAAGTGATGGCCATTGGACGAACATTTCAAGAATCATTGCAAAAAGCATTACGTGGTTTAGAAGTTGGTGTATCTGGACTGGAATCGAAATTCAAAAGTGAAGTTAACAATGAACTACAAACCATTATTCGACACGAGCTACAAGAAGCTGGCAGTGATAGAATTTGGTATATTGCTGATGCTTTTCGTTCAGGTTTCACTTTAACAGAAGTGTTTGAACTCACACATATTGATCCATGGTTTTTAGTACAAATTGAAGAACTAATTAAAATTGAACAAATTATTAGCCAATTAGATATCAATCAACTGGATGCAAAACAACTACGATATTTAAAACGTAAAGGATTTTCCGATATCAGACTTGCACAGTTACTTAATGTAACAGAAGCAGATATTCGCCAAAAACGTTGGCAATTTAATCTCCATCCAGTTTATAAACGTGTTGATACCTGTGCAGCTGAATTCGCTACGCAAACAGCCTATCTTTATTCGACTTATGAAGATGAATGTGAAGCTCAACCACAGTTTGAACGTAAAAAAACCATGATCTTAGGAGGTGGACCGAATCGAATTGGTCAAGGAATTGAATTTGATTATTGTTGCGTTCATGCCGCACAAGCACTTCATCAAGATGGATATGAAACCATTATGGTTAATTGTAATCCAGAAACTGTCTCAACCGATTATGATACGTCAGATCGCCTGTATTTTGAACCGGTTACCCTTGAAGATGTACTAGAAATTGTCCACCTTGAACAACCGAATGGCGTTATCGTTCAGTATGGTGGGCAAACACCTCTGAAATTAGCTAAAGCATTAGCTGAAGAAGGTGTTGCTATTATTGGTACGTCACCAGATGCTATTGATCGAGCGGAAGATCGACAACGCTTTCAACAAGTCGTGACTAAACTTAATCTTAAACAGCCGGTTAATGCTACGGTGACTAACCTAGAACAAGCCTTACATGAAGCTGAGCGTATTGGTTACCCATTAGTTGTTAGACCATCTTATGTTTTGGGTGGTCGTGCTATGGAAATTGTTTATAACCCCAACGATTTACAACGCTATTTTGATACTGCTGTTAGTGAATCAAATAATGCCCCAGTATTACTAGATCATTTTCTAGATGATGCTATTGAAGTTGATATAGATGTAATTGCAGATGGTGATAGTGTTGTCATCGGAGGGATTATGGAACATATTGAGCAAGCTGGCGTTCATTCTGGTGATTCTGCATGTTCATTACCAACGTACACTCTTTCCGATGAAGTATTAGCAGAATTACGTGAACAAGCTAAACAGCTTGCTTTAGAATTAGATGTTAAAGGATTAATGAATGCCCAATTTGCTATTAAAGATCAACAAGTCTATTTGATCGAAGTCAATCCACGTGCTGCACGAACAGTTCCATTCGTTTCAAAAGCGACAGGTGTTGCATTAGCCAAAGTTGCCGCTCGAGTGATGGTTGGGCAATCCTTAAAACAACAAAATATTACTCATGAAATCATACCAAATTATTATTCAGTCAAAGAAGTTGTGCTACCATTTAATAAATTTAGTGGTGTTGATCCTATTTTAGGACCAGAGATGCGTTCAACAGGCGAAGTCATGGGAATCGGAAAAACATTTGCGGAAGCCTTTGCTAAAGCGCAACTTGCTAGCTTATCCACGATGAAAAAACAAGGCAAAGCATTATTATCTGTTCGAGATCAGGATAAAAAACGGGTGTATGAAATTGCAAAGCGTTTAATTAAACATGGATTTACTCTTGATGCAACCGATGGTACAGCTAAATATCTACAACAAGCAGGTATTCTATGCCAAAAGGTCAATAAAGAGACGCAAGGTAGACCAAACGTTCATGATCATATTAAAAATGGCGAATATAGTTACATACTTAATACCACGTCTGGACGGGCTGCAATTGAAGCATCTAAAATATTACGTCGTAGTGCCATTATGTATAAAACCCATTACGATACCACAATTAATGCCGCATATGCCACAACGGCGGCTCTCGATTATGATGCAACAGCTCAAGTTACTTCATTACAGCAATTATACCAATAAAAATAATCGCAAATTACCATTACCGAATCATTCTTAAACTTGATTCGGTAATATCCACTTCATTATCGGAAAAATTCATCAATCTGTTTATTGAGATCAAATACAACTAGTAATGCAGCACTACCGCTAAAAGCTTTTGGAGCCTGATGAAAACAGATGATATCAGGATGCTGTGCTAACCACATTGGTGTTTGCTTTTTTAAAATATTCTTGCCATGTCCATACATAATACAGGCACATACAGCCCGTTCACGTAGACAAGCTGTAATTAAAGCTGATATCTCTTTTTTGGCTTCAAGTTGTGTTAAACCATGTAAATCCAGAAAAAATTCGGGTTCATAATAACCACGTTTTAACTTTTTAAGTTCATTAGGGTCAGCTGATTCTCGTAAGTAACGTATAGGATCATCCTGCAATAAGGGTTGGAAATCATCGGAAAAGTAGAATTCATTATTTAAAGCTTCTTGCTGATGTTTTTTAACCCGGATTTCACGTTTTATCTGCTTGTTGGGTTTATGCACAACCGTATCTTGTTCTATTTTTTTAGTCTTACCGATAACACTTTTGAATAACGCGACATCCTCATCACTAAGATTAAATTTATTTGACATAATATTACTCTGGATAGACCTTATCTTTAAATTCACATAAATCTTCAATCACACATGAACCACAACGCGGTTTCCGTGCAATACAGGTATAACGACCATGGAGAATAAACCAATGATGACAATTTATTTTATAATCAGCAGGCACTACTTGTAGCAGTTTATCTTCCACAGCTTCTACCGTTTTTCCACAAGCAAACCCAGTACGATTACATAATCGAAAAATATGCGTATCAACCGCTATTGTTGGCCAACCAAATGCAGTATTTAATACAACATTTGCGGTTTTCCTTCCAACCCCCGGTAAGGCCACTAAATGAGCAAAATCTTCTGGCACTTCACTATGATGCTGAGTAATCAATATTTGACAGGTTTTAATAATATTTTGCGCTTTGCTATTAAAAAGACCAATAGTACGAATGTATTCCTTTAAACTCTCAACCCCTAATGCTAACATCGCCTCTGGCGTATTCGCGACGGCAAAAAGCGATTTAGTCGCTTTATTGACACTGACATCCGTTGCTTGAGCGGATAACAATACCGCAATTAATAATTCAAACGGGGTATGATATATCAATTCAGTGGTGGGATCTTTTATGTGCGCTTTTAAGCGTTCAAGAATTTCTATACGTGTTTTTTGTTTCACAATATTATATTAAAATCACTATTATTCATTAATTATTATATCAACTATTTAAATCTTTGGTAAGTTAGTTAATGCTAACTTAACCAAAGTTAGTTATGATGATATTAAATACAATTATTACTAAATAAACTAGCATTTTTATCAAAAAGACAGATATTTTTGATTAGTCAATCAAACAAACCTTAGCATTCTAAATATATTTAACATTATTAATTGGCTAGTCATAATGCTAATTTTTAATTAGAAAGCACAAAAATATGAAAAATTTTAACTGATTAAAAATATATATGATTATTGAGAAAATATGATTTAAGTGAATTTTTATTTTTCTTAATAATCATAAATACCTATTTTTTACTTCCCTATTTTGCCAATTAAATTCTTATAACATCGGCATAATACCAATAATCATTTTTT
Source organism: Frischella japonica (assembly GCF_014489845.1). Lineage (GTDB taxonomy): Bacteria > Pseudomonadota > Gammaproteobacteria > Enterobacterales > Orbaceae > Frischella > Frischella japonica. Next base: position 48,248 of record NZ_JABURY010000004.1, on the reverse strand, counting down.
TCATATTGGTTTAGTACCAAAATGAGTGTTAGTTTATATAACTCGCAAGGGATAGTTGATGATGTTGATTGGCAACAATATATTCCATTAGTTCGCCATGAAGCATTAAAATTAGCAATTAGATTACCTTCAACGGTTGAATTGGATGATTTACTGCAAGTTGGTTATATCGGATTATTAAATGCTCTTGAACGTTACGATCCGGCACATGGCACTGCTTTTAGTACTTTTGCAACGCAACGAATCAAGGGGGCAATGTTAGATGAATTACGCAGCCGTGACTGGTTACCGCGTGGAACTAGACAAGATATAAAAAAAGTTACCAAAGCAATTAGTGAATTAGAACATCAATTAGCTAGAGCGCCAGAAGAACAAGAAATTGCTGATTATCTCGCAATATCAATTGAGCATTATCGTAAAATATTATTGGATTCAAATAATTGTCAAATTTATTCTTATGACGAAATGAGAAGAAAATTAGGTGATGGTATCGATTCAATTATTGATCAACAAGAAGATAATAATCCATTCTCGGACATTATAAACGAAGAAATACGACACATTGTTATGGAACAGATTAATCGGTTACCGGAAAAAGAAAAGATGGTATTGATGCTCTATTATCAAGAAGATCTTAACTTAAAAGAAATAGGTAAAATCATCAATATCAGTGAATCGCGGGTTAGTCAACTACATAGCCAAGCGATAAAAAGAATAAAAAGTAAAATTTCTTGATAAAAATATAAAAATTAAATTAAATTTTATTAAATAAATGTAAATTATTGGTAAATATGAGTTTTTGCGAATTTTCCATTGTTTTTTCGTTGATATTTCGCGGAAAAAATATATTTTGCGTTTTAAAATAAGAAAATTAAGTGTTATCCTGTTGGTAATTTTAATAAATTTGGATTGGTGATTAAATTGGATGATGTAATCGACAATGACACGCTAAAATGCATACATCATTTAAATCTTTCTACGCTCTTGCTTAGTCAGAGAATGCTTGAAAAAGATAAATATGCGGCGATGTATCGTTTAGGAATCGATGAAGAAACAGCTGATGTTATAAGTAATTTAAATGCTCCTCAGATGTTAGTTTTATCGGAAACTAATCAATTGATTTTTCAACTAAGATTCCAAAACTCCGATATGGTTAAAAAGTTAACTGAAGACTCACGCGTTGGTGATATTAAACAGATGCATACTGGGATCCTATTATCAAGCTTACTTTTAGATTCCTTAAGTAAATAGGAAAGACGATGAAAGAGAAAAGTATTATAAAAAAATACAATGATATTCAATTGGCTATGCGGTTGATTTCACTCGGAGCCAGAATTCAAATGTTAGAGAGTGAAACCGATTTAAGTCGAGGGAAATTGATAAAACTTTATAAAGAAATTCAAGGATGCCCGCCGCCTAAAGGATTATTACCGTTTTCCACTACTTGGTTTATGACTTGGGAACCGAATATTCATTCTAGTGTATTTTATAACGCGTACCGTTTTTTGGTTAAAAATAGTGGGCTATCGGGTGTTAAAGCGATTATAAAAGCTTATCAGCTTTACTTAGAACAGTGTCCACCACCAGAAAAAGGGGAACCCGTTTTAGGTTTAACCCGAGCATGGATATTAGTCAAATTTGTAGAAAGTAAAGTAATGCAACAATCATGTTGTAAAGGATGTACGGGACGTTTCATTACTCACGCTTATCAACCTCGTAACACTTTTATTTGCAGTTTATGCCAACCACCGTCACGGGTGGAAAAAAACCATAAAACTCACAAAGAAAATCAGGCCAAATTTTTACAAGTACTCTCTTCATCCATCTCACATACTTTTAGTCCTGCAAGCATTGAACGGATCTCTATTTAAACTAAAAGTAATGAATTTTTTGATGAATAACATTGACTGTTTAAAATTAAAATAAGGAAAATTAATGCCAATTATTATCGGTTATATTATTGTAATTGCTTCTACCTTACTGGGTTATGTGCTAAGTGGTGGCTATTTAGCAGTACTATTTCAACCGTTAGAATTTCTGATTATTGGTGGCGCTGCATTAGGTGCATTTATTGTCAGTAATAATGCCAAAGTACTCAAAGCGACGCTTAAAGCAATCGGACAATTATTTAAGCCTGCAAAACACAATAAAGCACTTTATTTTACATTAATGAGTTTATTGTATAGCGTTTTGAATAAAATTCGTCAAAGTGGCATGTTATCCATTGAATCTGATATTGATAACCCTCAAGAAAGTGAACTTTTCAAACAATATCCACAAATTTTGGCCGATGCTCCTGTTTGTGATTTTATTACCGATTATCTACGTTTGATGATTAGTGGCAATATGAATGTTTTCGAAATGGAAGCATTGATGGATGAAGAAATCACCACTTATCATCATGAATTAGAAAAACCCGCAGATGCAATTGCCAGTATTGGAGATGGTTTACCTGCGTTTGGTATCGTAGCTGCTGTTATGGGGGTCATTAATACCTTAGCACAGGCAGATCGTCCAGCAAGTGAGTTAGGTGAACTCATAGCTCATGCGATGGTAGGCACATTTCTCGGTATATTACTGGCTTATGGATTTATTTCACCTTTAGCGGCATTGTTAAGGCAAAAAAATGCCAATGCAACCAAAATTCTCGAATGTATTAAAGTGATATTATTAACGAATATGCATGGCTACGCCCCACAAATTTGTATTGAATTTGGTCGGAAAATATTATTTTCGACTGAACGTCCTACATTCTTTGAGTTGGAAGAACATATTCAACAATCAAAAGATAAAGCAGCGAATAGTAATATTGAAACAAATAACGCAACAAATTAGACGCTAGCCATGAAAAAACCACAATCTACCACAATTATTATTCGTAAGAAAAACATTCAACATGCTGGTGGGCATCATGGCGGTTCATGGAAAATCGCTTATGCTGACTTTATGACAGCAATGATGGCGTTATTTTTAGTGATGTGGCTAATTAGTAAAGCAACTCCACAGGAACTTCAAGGTATTGCGGAATATTTTCGTACGCCATTAGTAATGGGTTTTACCGGTGGTAACAAAATCAGTGATAGTGAAAGCCCTATCCCTGGAGGCGGTGATGATCTAAGTAAAATGGATGGTGAAGAAAAAAACGATAATATTGCGCAACAATCAATTGAATTAGAACAAAAACATCTCGAAACTCTACAATTAATCGCCGCAGCACAAAAAATTTTTGAAGTTTTTCATCTTGATCCTCGACTTGAAAAATTAGCGCCTAATTTAATTGTCGAATTAACCGAATTGGGGTTACGCATTCAAATATTATCCTCTAATAATGAACCCATGTTTGATATTGGTAGCGCAAAAATTGATCCAAATATGCAAAAAATTTTGCAAGCACTGGCTCCTATTCTCAATAGTCTTCCCAATAAAATCACTATTTCTGGTCATACTGATGAACGTAAGTATCGTAATGGTGATCGGGGATATAGCAATTGGGAACTATCAGGCGATAGAGCAAATGCCTCAAGAAGAGAACTTATTAATAGCGGATTAGATTCAAAGAAAATTATTCGCATTATTGCATTAGCCGATACTGTTAGTTTAAATCACAAAAACTTTAATCAGGATTCTAATCGTCGTATCAGCATTTTAATTCTCAATAAAACAGCACAACAATATATTGAAGATGAAAATACGATGACCGGTATCGATTTATTAAATAAATTTAAATCTCAAGAAGAATTTGAACAATCAACACCATCTCAATTTGAACCAGTGGCAACTGAACAAGATAATGTGAATTGACAAGTTTATACAACATATTGACCATTATTTATTCTTTTAAAATAGAAACTAAAATTTTTACTAAAGTTTTTACTGAATTCGTCGATACCTTATATAACTTATTATTTTTTAATAACATGGTTAATCACAATTTTCCTTAGGAGTTTTCATGGCTAATTCATTAATAAACACCGGTATAAGTGGGCTCAATGCTGCGCAAAACATGCTTAATGTAATTAGTAATAATATTAGTAATGCCCACACTATTGGTTATAATCGCCAGCAAATCATTTTAAGTCAGGCAAATGGCACGCACTCAGGAAAAGGGTTTACCGGTAATGGTGTAAAAGTGAATGCTATAAATCGTAGTTATAACCAATTTATGGTAGATCAATTACGCCAAGCACAATCACAACATAGTTCAATTAATGCTTATTATGGCGAATTATCTAAGGTTGATAATCTCTTTTCAGATAAAGAAAATAGTTTATCTGCACAAATCAGTAATTTATTTGCCAATTTGAATAAATTGACAAATAATGCAGGCGATCCAGCCACACGCCAAACGGTAATGAGTAGTTTGGAATCATTGGTTAGTCAATTTAATAAGACTGAAATTAACCTAAAAAATCAAATTAACAATGTCAATACAGAATTGAGCAAAAACGTCGATAAAATAAATAGTTATACCAAGCAAATCGCTGAATTAAATCAAAAAATTGCTCGATTACAATCTGTTAGTGGCGGCCAGCAACCTAACGATTTACTTGATCAACGTGATCAATTAGTCAATGAATTAAATGAAATTGTCGCTGTGAACGTTACCCAACAAAATGGTCAATATAATCTTTCTTTAAATAATGGCTTAAATTTATTACAAGGTTCAGCGGTTAATTTATTAAGCGTTCAACCATCATCAGCAGACCCATCACTTAACACCATTATTTATACTCATAGCTCGGGTGCTACCCAAGAATTAACACGTGAAAACATCAATTCCGGCACAATACACGGTCTATTAACCTTTCGTGATGGTCCTTTGACTGAAGCGCGTAATCAGATTGGTTTAATTGCTTTGAATCTTGCAGAACGCTTTAATGAAATACAATGTGATGGTGTCGATATTCATGGCAATAAAGGTGAAAAATTATTTGATTATTCTCGACCAATTGCCATTGCTAATCGTAAAAACCATGGTAATGCAACTATTACTATCGACTATGAAAAAGTTACAGATATTAAAGCCTCGGATTATGAAATTACTTTTAATGGCACTGATTGGATCGTCACTCGTTTATCGGATCATCAACAAATTAATGTAAAACAGGAGGGTGATAAATTATTATTCGATGGTTTAGCAATTACAATAGATGGCACTTTAGCTAGTGGTGATTCATTTGTGGTTAAACCTGTAGCGGATATTGCCAGTTCATTACATTTATTAACTAAAGATCCGAATAAATTAGCTAGTGGAATTTTAGACGATGAGAATGGAGCAGGAGATAATCGAAATATTGCTAAATTACTTAATATTCAAAACGAAAAACTGATCAATGGGGATACAACACTATCCAATGCTTATGCTTCATTGGTTAGCTATATTGGAAGTGAAACCCAATCAGCAAAAATATCTGCTACGGCAAGTAAGAATATCGTTAATCAAATTAATGAACAGAATCAATCTGTTTCTGGCGTTAATATTGAAGAAGAATATATCTCCATGCAAGTATATATGCAATATTATCAAGCTAATGCCAAAATCATTGATACCGCAACGACCCTATTCGACACAATATTAGGTTTAACTAAGTGATAAAAGGATAAAATATGCGCATCAGCACCAATTCAATGTACCAAAAGAATTTACAGAATATTTTAAATACCCAAAGTCATTGGCAAAAATCCGGTTTACACTTAGCAACGGGTAAAAAAGTCCTCTGTCCATCAGACGATCCAATGGCGGCATCACAGGCACTAGTTGTAAAACAAGCACAAGCTCGCAATGAGCAATTACAAGCTACACGACAAAGCATCGAAAAATCACTAGCACGTCAAGATACAATTTTAAAAGAAGCGACTACGATTGTACAAAATATTCAAGAAACATTAGTTTATGCTGGTAATGAAACATTGAATGATACTGACAGAGCGGATTTGGCCAATAAGTTACAAGGCTTCAAAGATCAACTTATTTCCTTGGCAAATTCACGTGATGCTAATGGACACTATATTTTTGCTGGCTCAAAAAATGATACCCCACCTTTTATAGTTAATGAACAAGGTCAAGTCAGTTATGTTGGTAGTCAAGAGACATTAAACGTTTTCATTGATGAGACTCGTGAAATACCGATCAATTTTACGGGTAATAACATATTTTTAATAGGATCAAATATTAAAGAATCAGATGATTCGACATCTGAAATTGATCTTTTTGCCAGTATTGATCAGGCACTCTTAGCATTAAATATGGAATTAGATCAAGGTACTGAAGCCGATGCTGTAGCTTTCCGAGATTTATTAGCAAAGGCTAATAAAGGAATTGATAACTGTTTTAGCCATATTTCAAGTGTTCGTGCGCAAGGTGGTTCACTTTTAGCAGAAGTGGAAAATTTAATGACATTAGGTAAAACCTTAGATATTGATTTCCAGACACAGATCAGTGAACTTGAAGATGTTGATTGGTATGAAGCAATTTCCGATTATGTAATGCTTCAAGCCAGTTTAAAAGCCGCTCAACAAACATTTATCAATATGCAAAACATGTCTTTATTTCAGCAAAAATAGGGCTTAATCGAGTAGCTCACTAATTTGAGCTACCTAATTAATATCATTCAATTTTCTATATAAACTTATCATCTAAACTCTAAAGCAGATGGTTTATGATGTTCATCTTTATTACCAAGGAATTAGATAGTTCTAATTTAGCTTTTGTTCAAACAACTGATCAGAAATTGTTTAGTTAATAGTTAAACAGATGAAGGTTATTTATTTTAAGCTCTAATCAATCTTTTAGCATGTTAATTAAGATCACAAGTTCTATTTTTTATGAAGATTATTAAGGTTATTGCACAAACCACTGTAAATAACGCAAATATTTATCTCAAATAAAAAACACCTTAAAGTTTAGATCAACTTACTAAATTTTAAGGTGTTTTTTAGAACTTTATTTAAAATTAATGGATTAATAGCTATTTATAATTATACCCATATTGATAATAGTTACCAGTTTTACGCACAACACAGTTTAATATCGCGCCCTTAACATTAATATTATTTTGTTCAAAACGTTGTAGACCTAATTCAACTTCTTTTACAGTATTTTGTCCATAACGAACGACCATCATCACAGTACCAGCATATTGGCTAGCAATACAGGCATCGGTAACAGCTAATACGGGCGGTGTATCAACTAATATAATATCATATTGTGTCTCAGCCCATTTTAACAATTCTTTAAATCGGGGATGCATCAAAAGCTCTGATGGATTAGGCGGAACCATACCTCTTGGGATAAAATCCAAATAATCATTTAATTGACCTTTATGAATCATCTGTTCGATGTTAAGCCTTCCTGATAAATAATCTGATAAACCAGGCTTTGCATCAACTTTCATCAATTCATGTAGATAACCTTTGCGCATATCTGCATCAATTAATAACACTTTTTTACTTAAATCGGCAATAACAACCGCTAAATTTGCGGTAATAAAAGTTTTACCTATTTGCGGACTACAACCTGAAATAGCTAAAATATTATTCTTGGCTTCCATCATCGCAAAATGTAAACTCGTTCTCAAACTTCTTAAAGCTTCAACAGATAGATCGCTTGGTGAACCAATTGAAACTAACTGACGTGCCCGTACATTTTTACGTTTATGCCCTTTTAATATACGCTTTAACGTCTGATTTTGTTTGAACTGCCAATCAGAAACAGGAATACTCGCATAGACATTTAAACCAATATCATCTAACTGTTCAACACCATCAATCGTTTTTCTAAATACAACAGACGTAATTATCGCACCACATGATAAAATAAGTCCAAGTAAAAAAGCGATGGCAATGCTCAATATTCGTTTTGGTTTCAGCGGTCTTGGCTGAGTCAAAGCATTATCGATTATCCTAACATTACCAACAGTACTTGCTTGAGAAATATTGAGTTCTTGTTGTTTATTTAAAAGTTGAATATAAATTTCGTTGTTTGCTTTAACATCACGAGTTAGTCTTAATATCTCTTGTTGAGTTTGCGGTAAAAAACTAATTTTTTCACCTAATTTCGCCCGTTCATTTAATAAAGTTTGACGTTTTTCTAATAAAGAACGATATGCTGGATGCTCTTTAGTATATAGTTTAGATACTTCTGCTTCTTTAAACGTTAATTCATTCAACTGAGCTTCAAGTTGAACAGAGGAATCAAGTACTGACTTAGCTTCTAACGATAAATCCACTGAGTCATTTTTTTGTCTAAATTCATTAAGCTTATTCTCTGATTCATCAAGTTCTGCACGAATGCGCGGTAATTGTGTCTTTAAAAATTCAAGACTTTTGGCGGCTTCTTCTGATTTACGTTCGACATTTTGTGATAAATAGTTAGCACAAATTTGCGCTAAAATTACCTGAATCAATTTTGGATCTTCACCTAGCAAACTTAACTCTAGCATGCCAGTATCCTTACCTTTATCTGCAACCGATAAATTATCTAAAATATCATCATTAATGACTTTTAAATATGAACGTTTGGTAACTTTAAATACGGTATTTGGTTCAGCCTGAATATCGCTTACTAATAATGAAACGTATCGATTAGTTTCATACTCGCCAACAACACCCGATAAAATCTCATCACTATCTTTCAATATAACATAATGTTGATTATCAATAACTTTTAAAGTTAGTGGGACATCTTCCAAATCTTTATCAACGTTATAACGGGTCAACGCAATTTTATTATTATTACCCATTATCCGAGCCCAACCTTTACCAAAGAAAGGGAAAAAAGATTCCTTCACCTCGATATCTAATGATAAATCTTTTATCGTTTTACCAATTATCATTCGTGAACGAATCAATTCTATCTCGGTTGTTGAAGTTGGTTTGCTCCCAGTTATAACACTACTGAAATCTTTAAGTAGCGAGTTACCTACTTTTTGTTCCACTTGTACAAGTGCATCAGCTTTATATATTGGTGTTGCAAAAATAGCATATAATATCCCGCAAATCGTGGTTATACAGGTAATTGTTACAATAATTTTCCATTTGTCGACTAGTGAATAAAATAAACTTAGTAGATCGATTTCTTCATTACTACTGGATAATTTATCTGATTTTGTCGTAGACATTTTTATAATTAAACCTTATGTATTAATACTTATTTTAGTTTCTCTATCCATGCTTTATTAGACTTATCCAAATCCAGGTATGTTTTTTCAAATAAATCTAAATCGCCGCCATACGGATCAAGAATTTCAAATTCATTAAGCCAATGACCATATAGCATAACTTTACCTCTAACTTCTGGTGCTATGCGACAAACGGCCTCTATATGAGGCTTTTCCATAACTAAAATGAGGTCTTGTTCAGCACAAATATTGCTCGTTAATTGACGAGCACGATGACCTGCCAGCGATAAATTATTTTGTTCAGCAACCCACTGAGAATTTTCATGCGCCGGATCACCGACTACAGCCGCAATACCCGCTGAAGTGATTTTTTTATTCGGAAAAGACCGTTGTAATAACCTTTCGCCAATTGGTGAACGGCATATATTACCAATACAAACTACACAAATAGAATCAAACATAAAATACTCTTCTTTAATTCGGCCAGTTGCGAATCCAACGAATGGTTTCAGTTAAGCTGTTAGCACTTTGAATGGTTGGGAGTAATTGCATAATTGTACGATTCCAACGTTCAATCGGTGCAGTGGTAACATACACGACATCATAAGGCTCTAACTGAAAATTAGTTGCTAATGCCATTGCTGTCGCATCTTTTAAATTAAGCTGATATACATTTGCGATTTTTTCATTTTTAGCGGTTGTGTTTTCAGTATGAGTTGCACGAATGACAAATACACCTGATGTATCACTAGTTTTTTGATTAATCCCATAGGCACTACCTAACGCTTCGGCGAGTGTCATACCAGATCTGTCCATAACCAGAGTTGATTGTTTCTCTACTTCGCCCATCACAAATACTTTTAAAGTATCATTCGTTGGAATATAAAGAATATCTCCACCGGTTAATAATCTATTTTGCGTTAAATCACCATATTGCATTAACGATTGTAACGAGATATGCTCCTTGACACCTTTGTGTGTTAAAACAACATTACGCCAATCAGCCTTGTTGGTCAAACCACCAGCATTATTTACAGCATCTAAAATAGTTAAAGGTACATTACTAACCGGCTGCTTTCCTGACTTCACTACTTCACCTGTTACATAAACTTTTTGTGAATTAAAGGACGAAATACTTATATCAACCTGAGGGCTTTCAATATAAGTCGACAGTTTGGTGGAAATAATGTTGCGTATTTCCTCTAATGTTTTACCTACTACCTTTAATTTACCAACATAAGGATAAAATATCGTGCCATCAGCATGTACCCAGTTACCCGCTTCACTCGCACTACGATAAGAACCTGCAGGTATAGTCAATTCAGGATGATCCCATACGGTTACGTTAATGATGTCTCCAACGCCAATTCGATATTGATATTTTTTGATTTCATCATCCAATTTAGGATTATTTTTGGCAATTACGGGGACATTATGTAAATCACGTATCAGCAAAGGTGTGAGTGGATATATATTAACTAATTTATTTAGATCAAAATCATGATCGGCTTGCTTGACTATATTCTTGTGATTAGTACTTATATCAGAACCAGTTAATGTACAGCCATTGATAAAAAAAGATAGACTAATACTTGTTAATAATGCTATTTTTCTTAGTCGTAGGTAAGGAATTGATTTTATCATAGTTATTAATCAATAGTTTATAGGAAGTGTCGATTATAATAACATAGCACCAATATATTATGGAAGGCAAAATTAGAATAACTCATGCTAAATTTATAAATAAAATAATCGTTTACTAAAAAATACTCGAGATTATAAAATACATGGCGCACCCGAAGGGATTCGAACCCCTGACCGCTCGGTTCGAAGCCGAGTGCTCTATCCAGCTGAGCTACGGATGCTCGGAGAAATGAATATAAAATGGTGCATCCGAAGGGATTCGAACCCCTGACCGCCCGGTTCGTAGCCGGGTACTCTATCCAGCTGAGCTACGGATGCAAATATAAATTTAAAAATGGTGCATCCGAAGGGATTCGAACCCCTGACCGCCCGGTTCGTAGCCGGGTACTCTATCCAGCTGAGCTACGGATGCAT
>NZ_JABURY010000004.1:0-37064 GCF_014489845.1 Frischella japonica | reverse complement strand
ATGGTGCATCCGAAGGGATTCGAACCCCTGACCGCCCGGTTCGTAGCCGGGTACTCTATCCAGCTGAGCTACGGATGCATATTTATAAAATGGCGGTGAAAGAGGGATTCGAACCCTCGATAGAGCTTTTGACCCTATACTCCCTTAGCAGGGGAGCGCCTTCAGCCTCTCGGCCATCTCACCGTTATTTTAAAAATACTTTTTATAAAAGGATTTATAAAAAGTATGTGGCGCACATATTACGATTTATAGAAAATATGTCAAATATTTTTTACTATAATCTTTATCGTTTGCATATTTAGCACCCAATTATAGCCAAATAAATGGAAATTATCATTTGTCATTGTCGATTTCAGGGGGTTGGTACTGGTGAATTCGATTATAAATCTCTTCACGATGAATAGACACATTTTTAGGCGCATTGATTCCTATCCTAACTTGATTTCCTTTCACACCTAATACTGTAATCACAACATCATCACCGATTATCAGTGTTTCACCTACTCTCCTGGTTAAAATTAACATTAGAACTCCTATTCTTAATTATCCAGACTATATCGCTTTTAGCTTCTCACCTAACTCGTTCTTCATCAAAGATAATGCTTCAGGTAATGCAGAAATATCTGAACCACCAGCTTGAGCAAAATCAGGTCTTCCGCCGCCTTTACCACCAATTTTCCCTGCTAACTGGGAGACTAATACACCAGCTTTAATTTGGTCTGTTAAATCTTTTGTAACACCTACAGCCAAACTAATTTTATCTTCATTAATTGTTGCTAACACAATAACACCAGATTTTAATTGGTTTTTTAATCCATCAATCATTTCACGTAAAACTTTAGCTTCAGTATTATCAATTTGAGCAACCAACAATTTAATATTATTAATGGTAACAACTTTATTTAATAATTGAGCACTTTCTTGCGCAGCCTGCTGTGATTTAAGTTGTTCAATGGATTTTTCAAATGATTTCATTTGTTCCATTAACATAGACAATCGAGTTACAATATTATTCTTATCCACTTTAAGCAAAGACATTACATCACTTAGACGTTTATCATCTCTATGAGCATGATCTAATGCCATTTGTCCTGTTGTTGCTTCGATTCGTCTGACACCAGATGCAATGCTGGATTCTGATATAATTTTGAAAAAGCCGATATCGCCGGTACGAATAACGTGCGTTCCTCCACATAACTCAATTGAAAAGTCACCCATAGTCAGAACACGCACAATATCTTCATATTTTTCACCAAATAATGCCATTGCCCCCCTATTGCGAGCTTCATCAATTGGCATTAATTCTATTGAAACCGGATAATTACGACGAATTTGTTGATTAACTAAATTTTCAATTTGCTGAAGCTGTTCTAAAGAAATCGATTGCAAATGCGAAAAATCAAAACGTAAATAGCTATCGTTAACTAACGAACCTTTTTGCTGTACATGATCACCCAAAATACGTTGTAAGGCAGCCTGTAATAAGTGAGTCGCTGAATGATTACGACGAATTCGTGCGCGTAATTCACTGTCAATTGCTGCTGCGACCTTATCGCCAACTGTCAAATGCCCCTGTGATAACTTGCCGATATGACCAATGTTTTTACCATATTTTTGACTATCTTCCACATTAAAACGCGTCTCAGCGGTAGTTAGCATACCTTTATCACCGACTTGTCCACCAGACTCACCATAAAATGGTGTTTTATCGAGAATAATGACTGCCTCATCTCCTTGCTTAATTGCTTCAACTTGTTTACCTTGTTGAAAAATTGCAACTACCGTTGCCATTAATTCATCTTGTTCGTAACCCAAAAACTCTGTTTGCCCATCGAATTGAATCGTAGTGCTATAATCTACACTAAAATTATCCGATTCACGTGAACGACGACGCTGTTGTTCCATACAGCGATTGAATCCTGCTTCATCTACAGTGATATTTTTTTCTCGACAAACATCAGCAGTCAAATCAAATGGAAAACCATAAGTATCATATAATTTAAACGCAATATCCCCGGATAATTGGTTGTCAGTAATTTTAATCAATTCTTGATCGAGAAGTAGTAATCCTCTTTCTAACGTTTTCAAAAACTGTTCTTCTTCGACTTTTAATGTTTCTTCAACCTGTTTTTGATTTTTGGTTAATTGACTAGCTGCACTTTCCATCACACAAATTAAAGGTTGTACTAATTTATAAAAGAACACTTCTTTTGCGCCAAGCATATGACCATGTCTAACTGCTCGACGAATAATTCTTCTTAATACATATCCTCGTCCTTCATTAGAAGGTAACACGCCATCAGCAATCAAAAATGCACAAGAACGAATATGATCCGCTATAACACGTAGGGATTTATTCTGTAAGTCACTAATACCTATAACCTTAGCTGTATTTTGAATAAGGGTTTTAAATAGATCTATTTCATAATTAGAATTCACATGTTGTAAAACAGCCGAAATTCGCTCCAGCCCCATACCTGTATCAACTGAAGGTTTAGGCAATGGCTCCATTGAGCCATCGGATAGACGATTAAACTGCATGAAAACAATATTCCAAATTTCAATAAAACGATCACCGTCTTCTTCGGGACTACCCGGGGGGCCCCCCCATATATGATTACCATGATCATAGAAAATCTCACTACAAGGGCCACATGGTCCAGTATCCCCCATTTGCCAGAAATTATCCGATGCATAAGGTGCACCCTTGTTATCACCTATACGTATAATTTTTTCTTGCGGTATACCAATTTCATTTGCCCAAATGTTATAGGCTTCATCATCTGTAGCATAAACAGTGACAAGCAATCGTTCTTTTGGAAGATTAAACCAACCTTCTCCCGTGAGTAATTCCCATGCAAAATGAATCGCATCACGTTTAAAATAGTCACCAAAACTAAAATTACCTAACATTTCAAAAAAAGTATGATGGCGAGCGGTATAACCTACATTGTCTAAATCATTATGCTTACCACCTGCACGAACACAGCGTTGTGCGGTAGTTGCTCTTGAATAGGATCTTTTATCCATGCCAAGAAAAACATCCTTAAATTGATTCATCCCTGCATTGGTAAATAACAGCGTCGGGTCATTATGTGGAACAAGTGAGCTACTAGCAACGACCTCGTGTCCTTTACTATGGAAAAAATCAAGAAACATTTGACGAATTTCTGCGGTACTTTTCATTTCTAAATCCGATTATTATTAAAATTAAATTTTGCTTAATATACTTATATACGCATTGTACTTCAAGAAGTAGTTTTAAATTGTATTTATTAAAACTAATGTTTGTAATATTAATTTAAATAACGCATAAGCTCATTTAGCAAAATAATACCATTGTCATTAAGTTACTTAATCAACATTAAAATCTAATCCAAAATATTTAAAAGTTTTCAATTAGATAGAGTATAATTAACTTATTGAACCAAGTATACTTATTTACAATAATTTATAAATAGTTATTTGAAAAATATTACGAAATTAATGTTAAAATACAACGGATTTCTTCCTGGCAAAAGCCTCGATAAAGTAAATATTGATTAATTTTTGATTTTTGCTGTATATTTCGCAAATTGATATTTGTGAATTTTTTATTTACCTGATTTAGTGCTAGCTGATACCAATCAATATCTTTTTGATTTATGACGGCAAGAATTAAGCTCTTGTCTAAACCTTTTTGCTTAAGTTCCATAAAAATTCGATTTTTGCCATACCCTTTGCGAACGCGTATATCGATATACTGACTAATATAGTTATTATCATCAAGCCAATGACGTGATAAGCAGTATTGAATAACTGCATCTATTTGGTGAGAAATTTGATCGGAATTACCATGATAATTATCACTCTTTTTTGTAATAAAAAGTGATAATTTTTGTTTCAATTCAAATGTAGAATGGTTACGCTGTGCAAGCAATTGCACAGCTTTAGAATATAAAGTTTTATTAAGGCTGTTATAATCCATCTTCAGTAGCCGAACTATCTTCTTCTGAAGCGCTAAAACTTGCAGGATTAGTTAATAGTAACTCTCGGATTTTGGTTTCTAATTCATTAGATATCTCTTCATGTTCTTGTAGGTATTTAATTGAATTAGCCTTACCTTGGCCAATTTTTTCACCATTATAGCTATACCACGCACCAGCCTTATCAACCAATTTATTTTTAACACCTAAATCGATTAATTCACCATATTTAGATATCCCACAACCATATAAAATTTGAAATTCTGCTTGTCTAAATGGTGCAGCGACTTTATTTTTAACCACTTTTACTCGAGTATCACTACCAATTACGTCTTCTCCTTCTTTTACGGCGCCAATACGACGAATATCTAGCCGTACAGATGCATAAAATTTCAGTGCATTGCCTCCTGTTGTGGTTTCAGGATTACCAAACATTACACCAATCTTCATGCGGATTTGGTTTATAAAAATCACCAGACAATTAGCATTTTTAATATTTGCCGTTAATTTTCTTAATGCTTGCGACATTAAACGCGCTTGCAGCCCCATATGTGAGTCACCCATCTCACCTTCAATTTCAGCACGAGGTGTCAATGCCGCTACTGAGTCAACAATCACAACATCAACAGCACCAGAACGAACTAATGCATCACAAATTTCAAGTGCTTGCTCTCCTGTATCGGGTTGTGACACTAATAAATCATCAACTTGAACTCCTAACTTAGCAGCATAAATCGGATCAAGTGCATGCTCTGCATCGATAAAAGCACAAGTTTTCCCTTGTTTTTGTGCCTGAGCAATCACAGATAACGTTAATGTGGTTTTTCCTGATGATTCAGGGCCAAAGATTTCAATAATTCGCCCCATTGGCAAACCACCAATGCCTAATGCTATATCAAGTCCTAATGAACCAGTAGAAATCGCATCAACATCTAAAGTTTGAGTATCACCTAAACGCATGATAGAGCCTTTACCAAATTGTTTTTCAATTTGACTTAATGCTGCTGTCAGCGCACGTTGTTTATTTTCGTTCATAAATAAGGTTCCAATATAAAAATTCATCATCCACAATAGATAATTATTATACTGTATACTAATACAGTATCAAGAGATTTTTATATAATATGTTATAAATTAATTTAACTAACTGATTTGTTAAAATATTGCGATTAGCTTAATAAATTCGAAAAACTTAATGAAAGTTTTGACATAAATATTATCAAAGATAAAAAATAATATTATATATTAGACTTAGAAAGGAAGTTTGTAGATTTTAGAAAGACAAACACATTATTTTCTAAGAATTATAAAATAGGCAATGTTTTCTTGTAAAAACTACTTTTACCAAACTAATATCGTACTCATAATATCCCCTATTGATAACTAAATATGCCAGTATATCAATAAGTATTATTCAGATTTTGATAAAATATCCAATAATCCGGGATACTGCTTTTCTATTTCATCCCGTCGTAACATAGTCGTAGAGTGATTGCCGTTATCATACTGATTTATCAGTCCTGCATTTCTTAATATTTTAAAATGATGTGAAATTGTTGGTTTGGATAATGTTAGATTAAACGTTGTACAATGTCTAGGGACTCCAGGTTCATCACCGATTAGCGTTTTAATTATATATAGACGCGTTGGATCGGAAAGCGCTTTTAAAACCGAAAGTAAATTATTTTTCATGTCATCGTTTTTTTTTGATTGTTTTTTGTTCTCTTGAACGTTCATTACTGCTCCAATAATTTTTTTAATTGACATTTGAAACAATTACGATGAATATTAAAGCATATAACGTTCCAAATTTTTGGAATGTTATAAAATCATAAAACGTTAGTTTTGTATCAAATGAGTAAAACAAAAAGCTACTTGACCATTAAGATCAGTTAAATAGTAACATTTTAAATAAATACTGTCATTCATGGGAAATATAACAAATTAAATTTGGATTAATTAACTCATTGTAAAATTAAGTTAATTTATAGGAGGAAAAAATGTCAAATCACAACATGCCCATGGGATTATATGCTCTTGCATTGGGCGCATTCGCGATAGGATTAACTGAATTTGGTATTGTTGGTTTATTACCACAAGTAGCGAATGAATTTCATGTTTCTGAACAAGTCGCAGGATATTTAGTGTCAGGATATGCCTTAAGTGTGGCAGTAGGTGCAATAGTATTAACTGCAATTATGACTAGATATGAACGCCGAATTACACTAATTATGTTAATGGCTTTATTTATTCTTGGTAACTTAACCTCTGCAATAGCTGAAAACTACTCAATACTTATGCTTGGACGCATAATCGCAGCTTTATGTCATGGCGCATTTTTTAGTATTGGAGCAGTTGTTGCAGCAGGAATGGTTCATACGAATAAGCAAGCTGCAGCAATATCAATCATGTTTTTAGGATTGACCGTTTCGAATGTTATGGGTGTACCTGTTGGAACTTTTTTAGGTTTAAAATTTGGGTGGAGATCAACGTTCTGGGTATTAGCTATTATTGGTATAATCACTATGTTTTGTATCCGTTTACTAGTACCTGTAATAACAGTAGATAATAAATCAAATTTAAAAAATGAATTTCGCGTATTTAAAAGCCCCCAAGTTTGGATATCTATTTTTATTAGTATATTTACATTTGGTGGTGTAATTGGTGGCTTTACTTATATCGCATTTATCCTGACGAAAGTCAGCCAATTTCAAACATCATCAGTACCTTGGCTTTTAGTTTTGTTTGGGTTTGGTACATTTATTGGCAATATTATTGGCGGAAAAATGGCTGATAAAGCATTAAATAAGTCTATTGCAATACTTTTAACCTTTTTGGCAATCGTACTTGCTATCTTTGCATTAACAGCAGAAAATCAAACAATGACTGTCATTTCACTATTTCTGATGGGGAGCGTTGGTTTAGCTATCGCACCAGGGTTACAACTTAGAATAATGAGGTATGCGCCGGATGCCCCAACTGCCGCATCAGGCGCAAATATAGCAGCATTTAACATTGGTAATGCTCTTGGTGCATGGTTTGGAGGTATCACGCTTAATGCTGGATTTGGTTTCACATCACCCTTATGGGCTGGTGTTGTTTTAAGTTTAACCGGTCTGATTATTTTAAGTATCGGTGTGAAATTAAATACTAACAAACCATCATATTATTAAATGGATAGGGAAATACTGTTTTCCTTAGATATAATAGAAACAAATTATTTCAAATATGTTATTTTAAAAACCGCATAGTCGGTTTTTTCTTAATTTTATAGCCCAATATTAAAAATAGTATTTTAATTTAAAAAAGAAATTGGGCACACTTAGCAGAAAATAATCTACAAGTTTTGATATTCCAAACTCATATCCACAATCAAGTGATGATGACTTAGATAAATTCGAAAGCTCTTTTAACTCAACTTCATACAAATCATCAAAGTTATAAATTTTTTTCGAGATGATTTTATTTTTTTCATATTGCGTAATAATTTTATAGTCTTTTCCAAAATCGTCGGGTTGGTAATACGTCGTTTCGATCAATTCGCCTTTTTGATTATATTTGTTCCATAATCCAACTTGGATTCCTGTTCCATTATAAATCCCTTGGCAACCTGATAATTTTAATGTTCCATTTGGAAAATATTCTTTTATAGTTTTTTGACATGAGACATTTTCAGTGGATAAAGTTTGACTAAAATCGCGTTTATTTTCGTCAGCCAAACTTGAATTACATGAACATGAAATGAATACTATTGCGACTAGTAAATATAAATTTTTTTAGAATTACTCATCTTTTAAATTTCCCATGTTTTTTAGCTGTTTATCTTTCTTTCGAACTTAAACTTTATTCGCCATCAAATTCGACTTGTCCATTACTTATCCATTGATTATCTTTCCACTCACCATCACACATTTGTACCCCAGACCAAACGACTTCTGATTTTTTGATATCGATAATGACACATTGATAGTTTTCGTGTAGCCTTCGCTCATTGTCTGATATTTCAACATAACCTTTGATAATTGCATCCATTTTAACATAATGTTTATTATCAGATATTTTAATATCTATTGAGTCAATACCAGTATATTGGTCATCATCATATCCTTCGATTTTAGATGTAATCTCATTTTTAATTAATCTTGGATCTGAATAAAGATCGAATTCTTTATTATAAGTTAAGAAGATTAATTCTTCCTGTTCGTTGATTTTTAGTTTATAAGCATAGCAAGGTTTACCTAATAAATACGTATCAGATTGCAAAATTATCTCAGGAGAAGAAATATCTAAAACATTAGTCGCTACGTAACCATATTCGATGGGAGTGGAATGATTAACAGCTTTTTGACTGCATGTTATGTTAGCCAAAGAACATAGAATTAGTAATAATATTCTTATTATAAAATTGTTTCCTTTTACCATTAGATCAACCTATTAATATTATTTAGAACTAATTCTTTTTTATTTCTATTATTTTTTGCTAGTTCAGCTAGAAAGTAAAATCTTATCAGGGCTAAAAAAAGAACAACATTATCAAGTAAAAATCCTCGTGCTTATATTGATGATATCTTTCTCTTTTAATTCATTACATGGATTAGAAATATGTGATATCTCTTTCCATTTATTTTTTCAAATTTGATTAGCTTACTATTACTTTATAAAGTACAAATACTTTGTATCACATTCAGGAAAAAATTTATATTCATTCATTGAATTACCGTAATTTTGTATAAAAATGGAATCTATTTATAAAATCCTTTATATCAATCCATCTGCAAATAGGTATTACCGTCATCTTATATTCATTTATAGTTTCCTTTATTTTTTAAATTAACACCTTTATAAATAAAAAATGAACTCTTTGGTAATTCAATTTTTAAAGCTTTGTTACAAACGCTCTTATCAGATAATGAATAAATAACTAAAATATTGCTATTTGCATATCCTATTACTAAAAGTTTAATATTATTAAAATATATTTCATTGAGTTTAATCTGATAATTCAATAATCGGTTATTTTTTCCAACTAAATTTTTTACCCGATTGTTTTTTTTAAAACAATCCTCAGTAGTATATTGTTGTGGGTAGGCAGATGAAAAAAATGTTATTTATTGCGGTTCAAGTGATGGCAATGATACTGGAAAAATGTATGGCTAAAACCAAGAAGGTAAATGATTTACTGTTACAGGTGTTATAGATATTATTACTTATTATATATACTAAAACACTTAAGGTAAAATATAAAAAAATAGTACACATAAAACAGACTAACATCGCCATTTTCATCTGAAAAAAAGAATATAATCCAAATTATATAGAGATAACCCAAAAATGATAAAATACTTTTCCTTATATATTTTTTTATTGGTGATATGTAGTTATACAACACATAGTGAAGCTAATAGCTTAAAAAAGCTTTCAATAAGCTTTATAGAAAAAAAAAGTAACGCACAAGAATTTAGTCATATGAAAAAAATTTATGACCCAATGATTGAAAAAAATGACAAAAGATTTATAAAAAAAGAAGAATATCTAAATGTTAATAATAAAATTTATACAAATAATTTAAATGATAATGAATTCATGAAAATTTATGATTATTACGGCTATTGGAAGCCATTGAATAGGGATATTATTACAGTTTCATATTATGAAGATAGCGAGGTTAAGATTCAGGATGACAAAAATAATACAATTACTTTACAAGCAATACCCTATATAAATAAGGCAAAAACGCAATTTACTACCTTTTATATAAATTATGAAGAATCAAAATCCATTATAGACTTATATGAGATTAAAAATAATCATATAAAGCATATTTTTCATTTCGAAACAGAAAAATGGATTATTTGGGATTTGGTTTGGAATCACAATATCTTATACATAAAAGTAACTCATACTATTTGGAACGAAAAAGGTTTTTTTAGTACTGATTATAAATATAAAAAATTAATTATTGAGCAATAAAATGAAGTAATGATAGTGTAGTAAACAATAATTTAATCATCCTATAATGGAAAATGAAAGCCTTCTGACAGAAAAATAAAATCCTCTAACGATCAAACCGAAATAAAACCATTGCCGTCTCTTAGATACAAATCTTTATCAGCTGCTCAAATATTTTTCGATTTGATTATTAGTTAATCTTTTAATTATTTTTGGCATAAAATTCTTTTCCTCTTGAGAAAAATGAGAATTTTTGCTGTACCCTCATTCTTACCCGAAAAAAATTAAATTGATAAATGTATATGGATAATAGACATATAAAAAAATATAAGAAATTGATTTATAATCAAATAGAGATGTATAGATATGAGATAAAGTGGAAAGTTGGCTCCTCCAACTGGACTCGAACCAGTGACATACGGATTAACAGTCCGCCGTTCTACCGACTGAACTATGGAGGAACCGAAAAGATAGCGCGAATATTATAGATTTATGTGGCACCTGTCAATAGCAAAAGCCACATTTAATAAAATTATTTAGGTTAAATATGGATTGTTGATGCGTTCTTGACCAAATGTTGATATTCCACCATGACCAGGAATAAAAGTGAAATCATCACCAAGTGGAAATAATTTAGTTTTGATTGAAGAGATAAGATCGGGATAACTTCCTCTTGGAAAATCTGTACGACCAATACTGTTATGAAATAAAACATCACCTACTAAAGCAACTTTTTGTAAATGATTAACAAACACAATATGCCCTGGTGTGTGCCCTGGACAGTGTAATACCGACAATTGCTCCTCACCAATTTTAATAATATCTCCTTCGTTTAACCAATTATCAGGTTCAAAAGCCTCGCAGAATGGAAAACCGAACTGAACGCATTGTTGAGGTAGATTGTCCAATAAAAATCTATCTTCTTGCGAAGGTCCATAAATTTTAATTTGATAATGATTTGCTAAGGCTTTTGCTCCTCCAACATGATCAAGATGACCATGAGTTAATAAAATTTTAGTTATAGTTATATTTAACTTTTCTACTGCTTTAATCAAAAGTTCAGACTCACCACCTGGATCAACAATGGCTCCTTGTAACGTTTTTTCACACCAAATGATCGAACAATTTTCTTGAAATGATGTTACTGGGATAATTTGAAATTGCATTATTTGCTCCTTACTGTTGATGAATCAGAGTTTGATTGACTAATAAGATTTCGACCATCTTCAGGATATAATTGCCTGAATATAAGACCTGATAAACAAGTAAATATACCTAATACGACAAAAGTAATTTTAAACGCCATAGTGATATTGTGATCAGTCACTTCATCTAAATTACTGAAGATTCTGACAAGTACCGCCCCACAAGCTATACCAAAACTAATAGCCAGTTGTTGATTCACAGCCATAAGGCTATTACCACTACTAGTTAGATCATTAGGTAGGTCTGCTAATGTAATACTATTCATTGCGGTAAATTGTAATGAATTGGTGGCGCCCAAGCAAAATAACAATAATCCAAATAATATTATGGATGAGTCTCGTTCCAAGGAAACCATTGCTATAATAACAAGACCGATAAGGGTAGTATTGGTAATTAAAACTCGTCGATATCCATAATGCCGGAGTACCGGCTGTACTAATGATTTACCTAGAAATGAAGCTACCGCCATTGGCATTAACATCAGTCCAGCATAAAGTGCTGAATAACCAAAAGCGACTTGTAATAATAGCGGGACTAAAAAAGGAGCCGCTGATATGCCAAGCCGGCTAATTAAATTACCGATTATTCCAATTTTGAACGTATGAATTTTGAATAAAATTAAAGGAAAAATGGGGGAAGGAGACTTTTTGGCGTGTTTAAAATATAAAATTAAAGAAATTGAACAAACAGCAAACAATCCAATTGAAAATTGGATCTTCATATTCTGATTAATTAATTCAATAGCTAACGTTGCACAAACTACAGCTAAAGCAATAAGTATTACACCTGAGGTATCAAAAAAACTATTTTTACCTTTGATATTTGGCATATATTTCCATCCGGCTACGATACCTAATAATCCAATTGGTAGATTGATCAAAAATATCCAATGCCATGAGATATATTGCACAAAATACCCACCAAGTAATGGTCCAACTACAGGACCGACCAATCCTGGAATAGTTGAAGCATTTAATGCAGCCAAAAACTCACTACGTTTGAATGATTTAATTAAGACTAAACGTGAAACAGGTACCATCATCGCACCACCAATCCCTTGAATAATTCGAGAAATATCTAAAATAAGCAGTGACGGTGATAAAGCACAAAATAATGAACCACAGGAGAATAAAAACACAGAAAAGATAAAAATATTGCGAGTGCCAAATCGATCTGATAGAAAACCACTCACTGGAATAAATAATGCTAACGCTAATGCATAACAAATAACCGCTGATTGCATATTTAAAGGTGATTCATCGAGATCTCGCGCTATAGCGGGTAAAGCTGTATTTAAGATAGAGCTATCAAGCATTTGCATAAAAAAAGCCATTGCGGCAATCCATGGCATCATTTTATACATAATTGGGGTTATGGGATGTGTATTTGTCATTTCAGTTCTTAATTCATGATGATCGTTAATAAAATGCTTAACCTTAACATTTGATATTTTTTTACCGATTGGCCTAACCTCTAACTAGTTAATAAACAACTAGAAATAATGTGCCAAACAGAAAGTGGCTGATAGAGCAGATAAAACCTCAAAAAGTTACACCTAATAGTATCGCAAATACTGTTTTTTGCATATCCACCTCAAGAGTCATTGTTCTAATAATGTCTTTAACAATATCAAGTTATTTCTCTCATGGGAGAAATAACTTGGTTTGTAAAGCAATGGTACCACAAATAATTTTTGAAATGGTTAAACATAATTTACTTAAAAGCGGTGAATCAACATGAATCAGCTTAATATCAAAATTTAAAATCTGCAATATTTTTGATATTAGTTTTATTTTGTTAATGATATGTCTTTCTTCTGTTATTACTCTATATTGAAAAGCTAACTTTTCTAACATATTGCAATAATAGACTATATGGTATTCATTGTATTAATTCTCGGAAATAGCGTCAACGTATTGGTTAAAATGGTATTTTGAATATGTTCAGCAGATTCACTTCGAAGCGAAACCAAAATATCAAATACTTTTGCCACGTTTTCCGGTCGATTAGGTTGCCCTTGATAACCACTTAATGGCATGTCTGGTGCATCAGTTTCTAATACAATATACTCTAACGGAATTCGGCTAATAGCATTGCGAGTTTTGTTGGCGCGTTGGTAACTAATAATGCCACCTACACCAATATAGAATCCTAAACGAATAAACTGCATAGCCTGCTCATAACTGCCTGAAAAACCATGAATCACCCCCTTATTCGGTAATTTTGCTTGTTTTAATAAAACATATAGTAAAGCATGCGTTTTACGTGAATGTAAAATCATAGGTAAATGATACTGTTTGGCAAATTCAAACTGACGTAATAAATACTGTTGCTGCTGAGCAAGATTGGCATTTGAGATATAATTGTCTAAACCTGTTTCGCCGATCGCAACCAATTTAGGCGGCAAATTTTCCAGCATATGCTCTAATAACACTAAATCTTCCTGATTATGTGGATAAATAGGATGCAACCCTAAAGCATAATAAATAGGTTCATGGTGCTGAGATAATAGTTTTATTGTTGCAAAATTTTGACTTGATACAGCAGGAACAATAATTTTTTCCACTTTAGCTTGTCGAAACTTTTTTATTGAATCGATCATTGCATGAGTAAAAGGTGGTGCATCTAAATGACAATGGGTATCAATGAATATCATGATATATCCTTAACGTGATGTTGAATAATGGGCAATAAATAACGTTCTATTGAGACTATTGCGTTATCAATCAATTCATCATTGAGTTCTGGATATAGGCGATGGTAGTAATCATCATATTCTGCAGTCAAACCAATCCCCCCTTGCCATTTTGCTATAAAATGGTTTTTCGCTTTGGATAGGATAGCCATATCGTCTGTAATAATTTGTTTTTCTGCATCATAAGCAGTTTCAAGCCAATGCCATGAACTTTGTAATGGCATAAATAAAGGTTGATTTAGACCATTTATATAACCATTAACTAAATCACTAAGTAAATTTAAGGCCTTATCAGGTGAAATGGGATCAAAACACCATTGTGATTCATCCCGACCATACATACGGTTATAAAATGGCACATTATTTGCTTGCAAAATACAATAAACCAAGTGTTCAATCCATAGTGACACACCATCTTTTACTGTTAATTTGGCGCTTCGCCATTGTAAAATACCATCTGGTTGTAAATAATTTATTCTGCCGACTAAAGATATCTCATCAATCATTAAATTAATATCTAATGATTTAAATTCCCCCGTTTTTGCTTGCTTAATTCGTTCTATCAATAGTTGCATCAAGGATTTCTGTTCGGCATATAAGAGTTGCCCAAACGCACCATAAGGTAATTGATTACTTAACAACATTTTTTGAAATAATTTATCATCAAGTTGCGTCGTGACATCTTGTTGCAACATAAATTGATTTAAAATTTGATTATTAATATAAAAACGTTGCAAACCATCTAAATTAAAATTTTCAGTATCCGGTAATTGTTCATCATTAGTATTTATCGTATAGCCCAATCTTTTTTTTGTAAACTGTTTAATAGGATGCCGATAAAACTGCTTTAATTCGTCCAATGTAATCGTATTAATTATTTGTTTAGGTAATGGTTGCTGAAACAGAGTTGAAGCGCCCTGACATTTAGCTGCTGGTAACCATTCATCAGCATAACTAATTGTTTTTAAATGGTAACCGTCCGATTTTTGAAAATTATATCGATGAAATGGCATTCGTGTATGTTGTTCAATCAAATGAGCTTGTAACTTATCAACCGCTACTTCTGATGTTGCTAACTGATCACCATCTAAACGATAACCTTGTCGTATATAATGCCATAATTCATCTACTAAAATTGATGGATAACGTGGCTCATTTGTCTGTATATCGTGTCCAATATAACTAATATACAATTTTTTTTCTGCCGATAATAATGCTTCTAAAAAAAGATATCGGTCATCATTCCGTCGACTTCTATCGCCTATTCGAGCGTGACGACTAATCAGATCAAAACCGAAAGGCGAAACAGCCCGTGGATAAGCACCATCATTCATCCCTAAGAGACAGACCACCTTGAATGGTACAGAACGCATGGGCATTAGGGTACAAAAATTTATTTTTCCGACTAAAAACCGATGAGAAAGATAATGATTATCAAATTTAGTTTGCATAAAATTCTTCAGAATAACAATATCAATTGCTTTACCATAATCGGCAATGTTGGCTTGATGAAGAATTTTTTGCCACTGTTCTTTAATCATTAATAATAATGGTTCACTATTAACATCACTTATAAAGAAATCAGCTAATAAATCAGCACATAAATGTAGCCACTGACAACTTGAATGTGATTGAGTCAAAAGATTACGCCATTTAGCAATCATCAAAATAAAATCGGATAAAAACCCGACCAGTTCAGCATTCAAACCTGTCGACTCATCATACGGGAAAATATTTTGCCAACTCTCTAGCTTACTCTCCATCATATAGCCAAGTAACATGCGATTTAATCCCATTAACCAACTATGCGGCTTATCAATAGCTGATTCAAGTCCCCAACGTATACCTGAATCGATAATCCAATTACGTAATTGAACTAAATTTTCTTCATTTAATGAGAATCGTTTAGCAATACTTGGAATTTCTAATATATTAAAGATAAACTCAATCTCTAATCGACTATGTGGTAGCTCTAGTAACAAGAAGAAACCTTGTACAATCGGATCAATATATTTAAGTTTTTGGTCTGCAATAGTATAAGGTAAATAACGATGTTTAGGAGCATTATCAAATACCGCTTGTATATATGGCGCATAATGATCGATATCAGCAACCATTACTACACATTCATTTAAGTGAATATCTGGATGTTGATCTAATATTGCCAATAAATTGTCATATAACACTTCAACTTCCCGTTGTTCACTATGACAAACATGGAATTCAATGGAATGATCATTTTGTTCAATGTATTGTTGTTTTGTTTCTGTAAACGAATCGGAATAATTGAGAACACTTTGCATGTCCAATATTGATTGCTGTACTTTTGATAATAAACAATTGCAATCATAATCTACAAAGG
This sequence comes from Frischella japonica, assembly GCF_014489845.1. GTDB lineage: Bacteria > Pseudomonadota > Gammaproteobacteria > Enterobacterales > Orbaceae > Frischella > Frischella japonica. Next base: position 20,887 of record NZ_JABURY010000004.1, on the reverse strand, counting down.
CCTCAATATCATTTTTAGTATTATAATTTTGTAATAATGCTAGATGATCACGCCCTAATTTACCCCAAGAAGCTAACAATGGGTTTGTAGTTTGGATCAGATTATCAATCGTATCATTAGAATTAATATGCTTAGTTAAAAAAGAATGATCAATGATATCGCCCCAATATTGCCGGCAGGGATTCATAAACATAAAATGTACATCGATATGCTGGCTTAAACTATAAAAAAGTTCTAAATATAATGGTGGCAGTGACACAATGCCAAAAACAAAAATACGTTTTGGTAATTTTTCAATAATTAAGCTATTCGATAAATTATTCAACGCCTTTATTACATTGACATGAATTTCAGCTCGGTGAACAAAAGGTATTGCTAAGGATTTTGAATAAGCTACCAGTTCTTGCCATAATGCAGCCTGCCAGTTTTGGGCATGATCTAAACCACTAACCAATTGGCCATTTTCCCAAGTTTTTAACCAATCAACACGATAAACTAGATATTGATCAAATAGCTGAGCAATTGAACTAGCAAGCTGGTAATATTTTTGTTCATCATCAGCAAAATTGAAATAATTTCGTAAGGCTGTAAATTGCGTTTGTTTGATTAATTTCGGTAAAATATCTAATAATGCCCATGTCATAAAATCGGTATTAAAGATATTATCTTTCGGTAAATTAGGATCAAATACCCGATAAATATCCCAAACAAATTGGGTTGGAAAAGGATATTGAATATTGGCAGCGATACCTAGTTTCTCGGCCAATTGAATTTGTAACCACTGCCCCATCCCCTGACTTTGCACTAAAATAATCTCTGGTGCAAATACCCCATCCAAAGGCTGAATAGTAATTAATTGGGAAGTTAACTCTTTTAGAAGATCTAGCTGATTTGAGTGATAAACCGTAAACATAATTAACCAATTGTTAGACAATTAAAAGAAATTATAGAGGATTAACTATCAAATGCCTATACTCGATAACTGAGTTTGACACAACATTAACGTCATGAATCAACGAGTCATGTTTAAATAAAGACGACATAACTTTATGAATAATTAAAAGAGGGGATTTATTCCCCCTCTGAGCTAAACTTATATTGAAAATTTATTAAAAATTAATTTCTGTACCAACCCAATAACGACGTCCCTCTAGGGTTTTACCAAAGTCTTCATTTTTGACTTCTTTATCAAATATATTATAAATACCTGCAAAAATTTTAGCACCCTTATTGACCTGATAAGCTCCTCCTAGATCCCAAAATGTATAACCAGGATAATTAATTTTTGTACCGCTACGATTTGTTGAGCTTTCTACACCATAATAAGCTATCTTCGCCCATAAGTCCCATTGTTCAGTAACATACCAGTCTAATTGCGTGTTAAATTTTTGTTTTGGTGTTCGATTTAATGATCGGCCCTTATATTTACCGGTTTTTTGTTCTGTTTTCGTCCATGTATAACTGGAATTTAATGAAAATTGGTCAAATAAAGGTGTTTTTAGCATAAGCTCAAGCCCTTTTAAATCTGCTTTATCAACATTGACCCATTCTTGAATAAAATCAAAATTGCCTACACCATTAATATTACATTGCTGGCTATTCGTTCTATCATTACAAAGATCATTACTTTGTATTTTATTTTTATATTTGGTATAAAACACCGTGGCAGACGTATTTAATCCATAATCATTACTATAAGCGATACTCATTTCATAATTATCACTTTTTTCTGGTTTTAAATCTGGATTACCTAATATAACGCCATTTCTATAACCACCGCCTGTAGCTTGTCCCCAATCGGTTACAACTTGCCTTAACATTGGTGTGCTATAGCCCGTTGAAAAACCACCCTTTAATGTAAAATTGTCATTAATATCCCAGGCAGTATAAATCCTTGGATTCCAATTACTACCATAATTTTCGTCTTTATTAAATCGTAAACCTAAAGTAAGACTCCAATTGTCTAATAATTGTATTTCATCTTCTGTAAAGAGAGCATAATCCCAACGTTTTATTTTATCTACGTTATTTTCAAGTTTATTACCTTTATCCTGCAGTTCCTGATGACCATATTTACCACCAATAGTTAACGTATTAATGCTAAAAGGAATAATGGCACGAGTATCAACTATTGTATTTTCAATTTTCATATCCCTTTTCGGATTATTATTAGCTTCATATGTTACGAATGATGTGGTTGAAAAATGATCGAAATAACCATTATGGGTTAATGATAATGAATTTCTACGATTATCACGAACATTTGGTCTAGAACGAATTGAACTTGTTTTACCCGGCGTGTTTTTACTATTTTGTAATGATCGACCAAAATCTAAATCAAATTTTTGACTTTCCGTGGCATTTAAAGATAGCTTACCATTAATACTACGCAATTTCTGTTCAGCATGACCACTCACAAATTCATCTTCTGGATGATCAGTATACTGTCCATATAATTGGATACCAAGGATATCTGAAATTATGGGCCCCATCACTGAAAAATCACCAGTATAATAATTACTTGCTTTTGAATTATCCTGAAATGTTGATTCCAAACGTACACTTCCTTGCCATTTATCTGTCACTTTTTTAGTAATGATATTAATTACCCCTCCCATCGCATCGGAACCATAAAGTGAAGACATTGGTCCTTTAACTACCTCAATACGTTCAATTGCTGCTAATGGTGGTAACCAACCTTGTTCAAAACCGGGATTATCACTATTTGGTCTAGTCTCGCGTGTGCTGACTTTTTTACCATCGATAAGAATAAGCGTATATTTTGCATCCATACCACGAATACTAATATCTGACTTATCGCCTCCACCAGAAATATTTACCCCAGGAATATCTTTTATTGCATCAGTAATATCTCGATAGGGTTTATTACTAAGTTCTTTAGATGTGATTACAGAAATACTGGCTGGGGCATCTTTAATTTGTTGTTCAAATCCTGATGCAGTTACAACCATAGTATCCATATCCGTATCTATTGCAGCCATTGATTTTGTAGAAAAGGTGAACAATAAACTTAAATTTATTGAATAAGTAAGTAACTGTAATTTTTTTTTCGAACTCATTTCCTTAACCTTACATTTAGTAATGATAATTATTTGTATTTATAAAATAAATTTAAAAGTTACACTACATGATAATAATTATCAATATATTTTTAAAATTTAAAAGTAGACATCTTGCCACCTTTAAATAATAATAATTATCATTTTCATAATTATCGGAGAAAAAGAATGAACAAGAAAAAAAAATTAATTTTAAGCACTATTGCGGCTGTAATACTAGGTTTAACAGGCTGCCAATCTTCAAATACAATTACAGTTAAAACTAATGAACAAACTGTAGTTGTACCAAAAACACCACACAAAATAGTGGTAATGAATTATGGGGCTTTAGATACCTTAGATGCTTTAGGAAAAGGAGCATTAGTAGTGGGAACTTCACAATCTGTGATTCCTGATTATTTAAAACAATACAAAAATATAAAAGTTACCGATACCGGTAGTATGAAAGACTCGAATATTGAAATAATCAAACAATCAAAACCCGATTTAATTATTATTGATGGTCGTCAGGCAAATAAATATCAAGAATTAAGTAAAATCGCACCAGTATTAAATTTAAGTGTCGATTCTAAAAATTATTGGCAATCTACTGAAGATCATATTCGTTTATTAGGACAAATCACAAATACCAACGATTTAGCGAATGATATCATTCAATCACTAAATAAAAAAATTCAAAATGCACAATCTATAACTCAAGTAAGCAATAAAAAAGCTATAGTGGTTATTCATAATGAAGGTAAAGTTTTTTTAATCAACAATAGTTCAAGCGCAACTTTAATCCATGATGTATTGAAAGTAAAACGAGCAGTACCATTAACAGCTATTAATGTTAATACTAAGGAAAGACCAAAACCAACCTTTATCGATAATCAATATATTGCCGAAAATAAACCAGATATTATTTATGTCGTTGATCGTAGCAAAGCCATTGGTAAGCAAGCTATGGTAAATGACTATTTCGATCAGAAAGTGCTTACAAAAGCGAAAACTAAAGTGGTAAATTTAACATCTGATATTTGGTACTTATCTGGCGGTGGTGCGGAAAGTTTAGATCGCCAAATTGACGAAGTGATTAATGCAATAAAATAATAAATTATTAAAACATAATTTACATTTCCCTAATACCAAAGCTCTTTAAAATTGAGAGCTTTTATTTAATTAAAGGAAACAAATATTAACCATCATAACTACAGATGTTATTTTACCCGCTGACATGATAAATGAGAGGTAAACTGGTACAATCTTATATGTTAAAATACTTTTAATATAGTTTCTTAAGATAGCATTATAATCAGAATATGTCGTCAAAATCATTAACCTTCTGATTAATGATTTCTGAGATAAAGTAATCAATCTGAAGCTTTTTGCCCTCAATTACCACAAATTAATACACTTACTTTATAACGATGATATTGGGATAAATAAGGATTAATATTATTTATAACTAATAATTAGAAAATAATATTAACTTTACATAGAGTTATAGCTTTTTTCTAATTTAAGTGAGCATTTATTTAACAAATTGATTTGCAATGATTCTAACAAAATCATTAAATAAGATTTTAACTACTTTGATTTTAATTGGTTAATAGAGTAAAAAAACGATCAAATAAGTGACAATAGGCTAATGCCGCAAAAAGCAATAAATTACACAGTATTAGAAATAAAGCATCTCTTAACTATTTTTTTATATATTTAAATGATGATATAAAATAATTATATAATAAAAAAGCCACGTTAAAACGCAGCTTTTTATCGAATGGTATGAATTATATTTTCTTAAATAACACCGAACCATTGGTTCCACCAAATCCGAATGAATTACACACAGCGTATTTCATATCTTTCACTTGGCGAGCTATATGAGGTACATAATCAAGATCACACCCCTCATCTGGATTATCTAAATTGATAGTCGGTGGAATTGCTTGATCGCGTAATGCTAATATAGTAAAAATAGATTCGACTGCACCAGCGGCGCCTAATAAATGACCTGTCATCGATTTGGTTGAACTTACCATAACCTTGTGGCTGTTTTCTTTGAAAATAGATTTAACCGCTTGTGTTTCAGCTTTATCACCAGCTGGTGTTGATGTACCATGTGCATTAATATAACCAACTTGTTCAGGAGTAATACCTGCATCACGAATAGCACATTCCATCGCTAATGCCGCACCACTACCATCTTCTGGTGGTGAAGTCATATGATAAGCATCACCGCTCATGCCAAAACCAACTAACTCTGCATATATTTTGGCGCCACGTTTTTTAGCATGCTCATACTCTTCTAAAAATAAGATACCAGCACCATCACCTAATACAAAACCATCCCGATCTTTATCCCAAGGACGGCTAGCTGCTTGAGGATTATCATTGTTAGTCGATAATGCACGGGCTGCACCAAAACCACCAATTCCCAATGGTGTACTTGCTTTCTCGCCACCACCTGCCAACATACCATCGGCATCACCATAAGCAATCATACGCGCGGCATGACCAATATTATGCACACCTGAAGAACAAGCCGTAGCAATAGTAATACTTGGACCTTTTAACCCGTAGATAATGGATAAATGACCAGCAATCATATTAACAATCGTTGATGGTACAAAGAAAGGACTGATTTTACGAGGACCGCCATTAATTAAAGCACTATGATTTTCTTCAATTAAACCTAATCCGCCAATACCTGAACCAATTGCACAACCAATACGCTTAGCATTTTCTTCAGTTATTTCAATTCCGGCATCTTGCATTGCTTGGATACCCGCGGCAATCCCGTATTGAATAAAATAATCCATCTTACGAGCATCTTTACGAGTAATATTATAATCTTCGCCATTGAAATCTTTTACCATAGCGGCGAAACGTGTTGCGAAAGGGGTTGTATCAAAATGTTCAATAAGTCCTACACCACTTTGACCAGCTAACAATGCTTGCCATGCTGATTCAATGGTATTACCTACCGGAGATATTAGCCCCATTCCAGTCACAACAACTCTGCGTTTAGACATGTTGTTTCTCCTGAAAAGGATTAAAATATGATCTGCGCTTATTCATCATAATAAGGCAATTTTTGAAATTAATATCAAGTGAAATTATATGAAAACAAACTGACGATCACCAATATGATCGCCAGTTTAAGGTTCTGACAAACCTTATTGATTTGCAGTAATATAATCAATCGCTGATTGAACAGTAGTGATTTTTTCAGCTTCTTCATCAGGAATTTCAGTATCGAATTCTTCTTCTAAAGCCATAACTAATTCCACTGTATCAAGAGAGTCGGCACCTAGATCTTCAACAAAAGAAGACTCATTTCTTACTTCATCTTCTTTAACACCAAGTTGCTCAACTATAATTTTCTTAACACGCTCTTCAATAGTGCTCATACTCTTTTCTTTCCTATAAATATCGCCAATAATGGCTGAGACTGTAAGTTTATAAAATGTTGAAAAAATTGCAAACAAATTTTCAACCTGATTATTTAATTATTACTCATTTTATCAAAATTGCGGCTTATTCTACACTAAATTTCAAGATTAAACCATATACATTCCACCATTGACATGTAAAGTTTCGCCAGTGATGTAAGATGCTTCATCTGATACTAAAAATGCTACTGCATTAGCAATTTCTTTTGGATCGCCTAAACGATTAGCAGGAACTTGCGATAAAATAGCTGTCCGTTGCTCATCATTTAATGCTCTAGTCATATCAGTTTCGATAAAACCTGGAGCAACAACATTTACCGTAATGCCACGTGAAGCAACTTCACGGGCAAGTGATTTACTAAAACCGATTAGACCCGCTTTTGCCGCAGAATAATTTGCTTGGCCGGCATTTCCCATTGTCCCTACAACAGAGCCAATTGTCACAATTCGCCCATAGCGTTTTTTCATCATCGTACGCATAAGTGCTTTAGATAAACGAAATACTGAAGTTAAATTAGTATCAAGAATATCTTGCCATTCTTCATCTTTCATGCGCATTAAAAGATTATCACGGGTAATTCCTGCATTGTTAACAAGAATATCAATATCGCCAAATTGGGATTTAACGGCTTCAATTACCGATTCTATTGATTTTTCATCAGTCACATTAAGTGCAAAGCCTTTACCGTTTTCACCAAGATACTGACTAATAGCATTCGCTCCGTTTTCAGTTGTTGCTGTACCAATCACAGTTGCGCCGCTTGTTACAAGCCTTTCAGCAATTGCGCGACCTATACCGCGACTAGCACCTGTAACTAAAGCAATTTTTCCTGCTAAATTCATACAAACTCCTCTTATTTTATTTATTTTACACTTTCAAGTGCTAGATTTAATGATGTTGGATCATTAACTGCACTTCCTGAAAGTGTATCGACAATGCGTTTGGTCAAACCTGTTAAAACTTTTCCTGGCCCCATTTCAATTAATAAAGCAGTGCCTTGAGCAGCCATGAATTCAACAGTTTCTGTCCAACGTACTGGACTGTATAATTGGGCGATTAAAGCCTCTTTAATCGCCTGTGCATTTGTTTCCATTTTCACATTCACATTGTTAATAACCGGATAAAGAGGTTCATTAAATGCAATACCTGCTAATGTTTTTGCCAATTTATCGGCAGCAGGTTTCATTAGTATACAATGTGACGGTACGCTCACCGCTAAAGGTAATGCCCGTTTAGCGCCAGCTTCTTTACATAATGCTCCAGCTCGTTCTACAGCTTCTTTATTACCTGCAATAACAACTTGACCTGGCGAATTAAAATTCACAGGTGAAACAACCTGATCTTGTGCAGCTTCTTGACACGCTTTTAGAATGGCTTCATTATTTAAGCCGATGATAGCATACATTGCTCCTGTGCCAGCAGGAACCGCTTCTTGCATTAATTTACCACGCAATTCAACTAATTTGATCGCATCTTTAAAATCAATAACACCTGCACAAACAAGTGCTGAATACTCACCTAAGCTATGTCCAGCCATAAAGTCAGGTTTAGGACCTTGTTTTTGCTGCCATACTCGAAAAATTGCAACGGATGCGGCTAATAAAGCAGGTTGAGTAATCCAAGTTTTACCTAATTCTTCAACAGAGCCTTCCTGTATAAGCTGCCAAAGGTCATATCCTAATACAGACGATGCTTGCGAGAATGTTTCCTGAACAACTGGGTATTCTTTGCTTAACTCCTTAAGCATACCAATTGTTTGTGACCCTTGACCGGGAAATACCATAGCAAATTTAGTCATTAACTTACCCTAATTTTTATTATCAAACGATAATTGCCTATTTATAATTTTAGAATCGAACTAAAATCGATCCCCAAACAAAACCACCACCAAATGCTTCTAATAACAATAATTGTCCACGCTGGATTCGCCCATCTCTTACACCAATATCTAATGCACATGGTACAGATGCCGCTGAAGTATTCCCTTGTTTATCTAGAGTCACAATCACTTTACTGAGATCCATATCTAATCGCTTAGCGGTAGCGGCAATAATGCGTAAGTTAGCTTGATGTGGCACTAACCAATCTAATTCCGATTTACGAATGTTATTTTCTGTTAAAATTTCGTCGACTAAATTGGATAATTCACGAACCGCAACTTTAAATACTTCGTTACCATGCATCACCATGTAAGCAGGATCAGTTAAATTACGGCGATCTACATTTGGATATTTAAGTAAATCGCCATATTTTCCATCTGCATGTAAACGAGAAGCAATAATACCTGGTTCCGCTGAAGCACCAATAACTACAGCACCCGCACCATCACCAAAAATGATAACGGTTCCACGATCTTCGGGATCAACTCCTCGAGTTAACATATCAGAACCTACAACCAATGCATGTTTAACTATACCTGTTTTGACATATTTATCAGCGATATCTAATGCATAAATAAAACCTGAACATGCTGCAGAAACATCAAAAGCAATTAAATCAGTTAATCCCAATTTTGCCTGTAATTCAGTTGCTGAACTTGGGAATGCATTAACTGAACTAGCTGTTGCCACAATAATTAACCCGATTTCACTTTTATCAATTTGCGCCATATCAATCGCTTTGATTGCTGCTTCGTAAGCCATTGAAGTAACTGTTTCATTATCAGCAGCAATGTGTCTTTCTTTAATTCCAGTTCGAGTTGTTATCCATTCGTCACTGGTATCAACCATTTTTTCAAGATCAGCATTAGTTCTGATTTGCTTAGGAAGATAACTTCCCGTTCCTAAAATTTTTGTAAACATTGATTATTTTCACTCTTAGGTAATACAGAAGAAAGGCTTGACGCAATTCTTTCAGGTATATTATTTTCGATAGCTAAAATGGCTTGTTCAATAGCAGCAAGAAACGAATTTTGATTTGCTCCGCCATGACTTTTTATGACAATACTTTGTAATCCGAGCAAACAGGCACCATTATAATGACTGGGATTTAAATGACCAAAATAATTTGCCATCTTTTTTTGTACCCAATGCCCAGCTAATTTAGCGAAAATTGAATTTCCTTTGCTCATTAATTGCGTTGATGATAAAAAGATTTTAATTAATCCTTCTACTGTTTTTAATGTGACATTTCCGACAAATCCATCACAAACTAACACATCAGTTTTACCTGTCAGCAGTTCATCACCCTCTAAATAACCAACAAAATTTATCCGTTCATCTGCTTTTAATATATTAGCGGCAGCTCGGATTCTATCCAAACCTTTAATATCTTCTTTACCAATATTCAATAACGCTACCCGGGGTTTCGTAATATCGGACATTGTACTAGCTAAAATAGATCCCATAATAGCAAATTGAACTAACATTTCACTATTACATTCCGCATTCGCGCCTAAATCTAGAATAACCGTATTCCCTTTTTTGATCGTCGGCAAGGTAGCAACTAAAGCTGGGCGCTCAATACCTGGTATGGAGTAAAGTAATAACTTTGATAATCCCATTAAAGCACCAGTATTACCTGCGCTAACACACGCCTGAGCCTGCTTTAATTTAACTTGCTCTATCGCTACACGCATCGATGATCCCTGACTGTGTCTAATTGCAAACGAAGGTTTCATCTCGTTTGTAATAACGCTTGTTGACTCAACAATCGTTAGACGTGGGTGATTTTCAGATAAAAAGGGACTTATTTCAGATGTATTACCAACTAAAATTATCTTAAGATTTTGATGGTGATCAAGTGCCTTTAAAGCGGCAGGGACAACGATACGAGGACCGAAGTCCCCGCTCATAGCATCTAACGCAATGGTTAGATTATCCAAAATTTCACCTTGATATAAGGAAAACTATTTATTTACAACCTTACGACCGCGATAATAACCGTCAGCGGTTACGTGATGGCGTAAATGAGTTTTCCCCGATTCATCAACTGAAATATTAGCTACTGTTAATGCATCATGTGCACGACGCATACCACGTTTTGCACGAGTTTTACGATTCTGTTGAACGGCCATGGACTTACTCCTCTCTCTAGGGCTTATTTTTCAAACTGGCTAAAATTGCAAACGGATTTGGTTTACCTTCTTCAGTAGGAATCTCACCAAATACCAATTCTGCTTCTGACACTTCGCAGTGTTTACTATCATGCACCGGCGCAATCGGTAGACTCAGAATAATTTCATCTTCTACCAATGCCAAGATATCGACTTCGCCAAACTCATTAAGCATGGCGGGTTCATAATATTCCGGTAGTGCCTCTATTTGAGCATCACTCTTAACAGGGCTAAATTTATTTTCTACGTGAATTCTACTGACAAACGGCTGCTGACAACGTTGACAAATTAAAGTTACTTCAACTTCTGCATCAACTGCAATTACACAAAGTTTCCGTTCATCATAGCCAAACGACAATGAGCAATGAATATCGCTATTCACGTATTCAACTGACTCAGATAAGCGACCAGCATTTTTAGCTAGATATACACCCGTATAATCTAATCTCTTTTGAGCCGCTTTAATCGGGTCAATAGTTAAAGGCAATCTATTTTGCATAAGGCGCGCATCTTACCGTTAAATCCCATTTTCGTCAATGGGGTTTAAGTTAATTTATTGTGATAATTAAATAAGATTAATTTTTAGTTCGGCTATTTTAATCAAAAAATAAGCTTTGTTAAATTAATTTTTGATATTTTTAATTATGCTTTAAATTTATTCAAACATTTTATTATTTGTTTAAAAGTTAAACATTCTTTTCAACCAATTAGGTGCTTGATCTTCAGTTTTTTGGTAATCAGATATTGAATTATCATTACTACATAACCCATTTTTATCACTTGCCCATACCGGTAGCTGCATTACACCAACGCCAGCACATTGCCATCTTCCCTGAGCATCAATATTTATCATTTTAATATTTGCTGGTTGATTTTGATAAAAAGATTGTGGTGGATTGTAATGTAAATATTTCTGGTAGATTTTTAACGCTCCAGCAGAACCAGTTAATTGCATCGGTTTGTGATCATCTAACCCCACCCAAATAACTACAACATTTTTTCCATCAATTCCGACAAACCAACTATCACGTAAATCATTTGTTGTACCCGTTTTTCCCGCTAAATGAGTCGACGGATAATCACTGCTTAGCGCTTTAGCTGTACCTCGTTCTATAACTTGTTGCATTGCATAAGTTGTTAAATAAGCTGCTTGCGCAGAAACTGCCTGAATAATATTAGGATAACTTTGAAAAACCAATTGGTTTTGATTAGAAACAACAGCATTTAAAATAGATAATGACGACTTTTTGCCGGTATTGGTAATCACTTGATAGATTTGTGCAGTTTCTAAAGGAGTGAGTTCTAATGATCCTAAAAATCGCGATGGAACAGCTTTAATTTCAGACTCGGGCACCCCGAGCGAAAGCAAAGTTTTCTTTGTCGCAGATAATCCTACGGACATGCCAAGATTAACAGATGGAACATTGAGTGATTTAGCCAGAGCATCGACTAATAACACTTTATTACGATATTGTTTATCAAAATTATTTGGTTTCCATATAGTATGATTATCTAATTTTATCGTTATCGGTTTATCCTCAAGAATAGTATTGAGTTGGTATTGTTGTGGATGACTTAAGGCAGTTAAATAAGTCGGCGGTTTCGCCAAAGAGCCGATAGGCCGTCTTGCAAATAAGGCGCGATTATATCCTGGATATTGTGGATCTTCACCACCAATTAATCCCCGTATTTCTCCTGTCTGACGGTCAACTATCACAATCGCTGCTTGTAAATATGGATTATTCGTAATTTTTTTTAAACGTGCTATTTCTTCGGTAAGTGCCTGTTCAGCAGCCTGTTGTACTAACGGATCAAAAGTTGTGAAAATTTTCATACCTGATAAATGATTAGCATGTTCACCGAGCTGTTTACGTAAATCTCGCTTTACCAATTGAACAAAAGCGGGATGTGGTGAAATTACGCCACCTTTAGGTAGAATAGATAGGCTGCGACGACATAATAATTGATATAATTCTTCATCAATTATATTTTGCTCTTGAATCAACTTTAGAACAAGATTACGACGCTCTAGCACTCTATCTGGTTTGGACCAAGGATTATAATAGGAAGCACCTTTTACCATTGCAACTAATAGAGCTTGCTGATCCAAGCTTAATTCATTAACGGGTCGACCAAAATAATAAAGACTTGCTAAAGGAAAACCATGAATTTCTTGATCGGCAACCTGACCGAGATAAACCTCATTCAGATAGAGTTCTAGAATCCGTTCCTTACTGTAACGAGAATCTAAAATAATCGCCATATAAGCTTCACGTAATTTTCTCACATAAGAGCGCTCGTTCGTTAAAAAAAGATTTTTAACTAATTGTTGGGTTAAAGTACTTCCACCTTGCAAGGTTCTGCCAGAAATCAAATTAGCATAAATTGCGCGTAATATTGAATAAATACTAATACCATCATGTTGATAAAAACGCTTATCTTCTGTCGCAATTAACGTTTGCACTAATGATTCAGGAAAATCTTTTAATGGCACAAATAAACGTTGTTCATTATTTGAAGACCGTATTAAAGTAATAAGTTTAGGATCAATTTTTAATGAATCGATTTTCCGACCATTATTAAGATTGATGATTTTGATGATATGATTTTGCTTAAAAGTGATTCTGGCATAAAAAGGCTCTTCATCAGCATCGGGAAAGGAAAATGGTCTACGATAAATATCGATGTAATTTGGCTTTACTATAAACTCACCAGGTTTTGTTATGACCGAAACTTGCCGATAATGAGAACTATTTAGCTGAGCGATGATTTCATCCAGACTAAAAACGTCACCTGATTCAAGTATAATAATCCTACCATAAACCGTAGCAGGTAATTGCCAAACATTACCATCGATTTTTTCTTTAATCTGCTGATCTAAATATATACCACTTACAATAATTACAGCGGTAATAACAAGCAATAATTTTAACAATAACCAACCAAAATAGCTTTTTTTACTAGTTTTAGTATTTTTTTTCTTACTTTTTTTAGAACGTTGTTTTGTTTTTTGCTCGGTCTTCGTCTTCTTAGCCAAATATCACCTGTTTTCAATCACTTTTACGCTTAATTCGCACTATAAATATAATTAGGTTTATAATAACATACTTTTTCATATCCAGAGTGAATGTCAATGCTTTTCCCTTCTCAGTTACAATCAGCAACGTTAATTAAGCGCTATAAACGCTTTTTAGCGGATATTCAACTAAATAATGGTGAAATTATCACAATTCATTGTGCCAATACAGGAGCAATGACAGGTTGTGCCAATGAAGGGGATACGGTTTGGTTTTCAACCTCTAACAATTCCAAACGAAAATTACCTAATAGCTGGGAATTAACCTTAACAAGCCAAAATCATTGGATATGTGTAAATACTATTAGAGCGAATCAAATAGTTAAAGAAGCTATTATTAAACATAAAATTCCAAAATTGATAGGTTATAACAATATCAAATCTGAAGTTAAATATGGCTCAGAAAATAGTCGTATCGATTTATTATTATCTGATAACAAACGAAATCAGTGTTATGTTGAAATAAAATCAGTGACATTATTTAACCCAAATAATCAATATGGCTATTTCCCTGATACAATCACAACCAGAGGTCAAAAACACCTTCGGGAATTGATCTCTATCGTGAAAAAAGGAGAACGCGCTGTGGTTTTCTTTCTTGTCATGCATACAGGAATAGAACAGTTTTGCCCTGCATATGATATCGATCCGGCTTATAGCAGTCTTCTTAAACAAGCTTACCAAAATGGCGTTGAAGTTATTTGTTATAAAACGACAATATCGCCGGCAGGAATTTGGATAAAACGGCCACTAGCCATTACCTTTGATTAACTTTTAACACTGTTTATTAAGGATTAAAGTTTATTTGCTAATTTGATTTGATTTGATTTGATTTGATTACAACCAAAATTAAATTTTAATAATTGCATAAGCTAAACTTTTTTATTAAAAAAGGCCAATAAATATTATTGACCTTTTAGCATTGATATCTAATATTAATTACTATTGTGTTCAGATTCAAATGCAAGTTTTGGTTTAATTTTCTTAAACTGCTCCAAGAACGTTTTTTTAGACTTACCGGTTAAACCATCAGAAATAGGTAAATTTGCTGTTAACGGATTTACTGGTTTACCATCAATATGTAATTCAAAATGTAGATGTGGTCCTGTTGAACGCCCTGTGTTGCCAGATAAACCAATTTTATCACCTTTTTTTACTATCTGCCCAGCTTTGACCAGTATTTTATCAAGATGCATATATTTAGTTGTGTATTGTCGACCGTGGCGAATTGCTATGTAATTACCGGCTGAACCACTATATTTAGCAATCATAACTTCCCCTTCGCCTACAGCTAGCACTGGCGTGCCACGCGAAACAGCAAAATCAACACCATTATGAGGCGCTATTTTTTTAGTAACAGGATGTAATCGTCTAGGATTAAATCCTGATGAAATTCTCGCTTGTTTTACCAAAGGATAGCGTAAAAAGTTTTGTGATAAACTTGCGCCATGCATATCATAGTAATGACCATCTTCAGCTAAAACCGCATAATAGTTTTTAGAGCCATTTTGGATTCTTACTGCCAATAATTGACTTTTTTCATGTTTATCACCGAACATCTCTCTAGATAATAAAACTGAAAACTTATCACCTTTTTTTAACCGTCTAAAATCTAATTGCCATTGTAACGCTTTAGTAATATTGGCTATTTCATTACTTGTTAGACCTTGTTTTCTAGCATCTGCTACAAAGGATGTTTCAATCTGACCTTGTGCATTATAAGGCTTCCAAATACCTTCTCGAGTTTCTAAACGCTCAACAAATTTATTATTCACTTTTTCATAAATGCGCATATTATTATTAGAAATAATCCAGCTAAAACTTTTTAAGTTATGCTCATTATCAACAGTCCAACTGATTTGTTGCCCGATTCTTAAATTGGTTAGTTGTTTGAATTGTTTTGTTAGTATATAGACATCATTACGATTGACACCGTATTGAGCCATAATACCAGATAGAGTATCTCCACGACTCACAGTGTATTGAACATTACTATCATCTTGCTCTATTACTTCATCAATTTCATCTTTAATTACTTCATCTTCAGGCTTCGGTTGATCTAAAGATTCCTCAGTATTTTGCTCGTTATTAATACGTTCTTCAAGCCTAACAATTGCTGCATTACCTACTGATGTCGGCAATTGTTGTTTTTCAATCACAGTCGTTTGAACTTGGGGATTTAATGGAATATAACTTGTCCGCTCAGGGTTAAGCGGACGCCATAAATTGAAAAATAATATAAAAATAAAAAAAACAACTAATATTGCAATATAAGGAAATTTAAATTCTTTTTCAACAACATCAGATGGGTCAATCTGCTGCACTCAAGTAACCTTTTTGATTGATTATAATTTTAGCTCATTCTAAACAATTTAATAACTGCTGTGTTATTTTTAACAAAAATTTACAGTATGCATCTTTTGTCATAACAATATCCATCCCCAAGGGATCCAGTTCCCCGACTTTAACATTAGTACCATCTATTAATTTATTAACAATGACCGGACTAAATTGAGGTTCCCTAAAAATACAAACTGCATTCCTGTTTTTTAATTCTTTTTGAATTTCGTAAATCTTCTTTAACCCAGGTTGAATTGAGGGATTGATTGTGAAACTACCTAAATTATTCAAGTTAAATTGAGCTTCAAAATAAGCATAAGAATCATGAAAAACGAAATATCCCTTATTTTGTACGCTATTCAATTTTTTTGCAATATTTTGTTCTGTTTGTTTTAGATTAATTAAAAAATCATGCAAATTTTGTTCAAGAAGAGCTGCTTTTTGGGGATAAATTTTCTGCAATTTATCATGAATGATTTGTGCAGAAATTTCAGCTATTTTAGGTGATAGCCAAATATGATTATCAAATCGCCCATGTTCATGGTGAGCATGATGCTCGTCAGCATGATTCAACTCTCCATGTTTCTCTCCTGATTTGAGGAGAGCTTCAATTGTTGGGTATTCAGTTAACTCAATCGTTTTATTATTGTCAATATCCTTTAAAACACTTGGCATAAATGTTTCCATATCTTCACCAACCCAAATGATCAAGTCAGCCGAATTTAATTTTATCAAGTCAGAAGGTTTTAAAGAATAAGTATGAGGGGATGCTCCATCTGGTAATAAAACGTCTGTCTCTGAGACGCCAGAAGCAATAGCTTCTGTAATAAACCCTAAGGGTTTAATAGAAGTAATAATTTTAGCCTGACAAAAAGAGGTAAAAAATATCATGTTGATTATCAATAAGATGTAAGATTTTTTAATTAATTTTTTGATAAACATATATAATAGATGTACTAAATGAAAATTAATGTTATGTTATAATATAACATTAAATAAGACAAGTGATTTATAAATAAAATGCAACCGTTAGTTTCTATTAAAAATGTATCTATCAGCCTTAATCAACAGAACATTTTAAGCAATATCTCGTTTACGATTGATACAGGTAAAATTATTACAATATTAGGTCCAAATGGTGCTGGTAAATCCACACTCGTAAAGCTTGTATTAGGTCTTCTTAAACCATCTAATGGTTTGATTGTTCGTAAAAAAAATCTTACTATTGGCTATGTGCCGCAAAATTTACAAATTGATAAAACCTTACCTATAACAGTAAAGCGTTTTATGCAACTCAATCCGACTATCAATAGCCACAATATTGAAAAAATGTTACATCGTGTCAACGCATTTGGTTTGATTAATAAAACCATGCAACAATTATCGGGGGGGGAAATGCAACGTGTTTTACTTGCACAAGCTTTAGTTAAAAAGCCAGAACTTTTAATCTTAGATGAACCGACTCAAGGTGTTGATGTAAATGGACAAATCACTTTGTATAATTTGATTGCTAACGCTAAAAATGAATTTAATTGTGCGGTGTTAATGATTTCCCACGATTTACATTTAGTAATGGCAAAGACCGATGAAGTGATTTGTTTAAATAAACATATCTGTTGTTCTGGTACTCCAGCATTAGTCTCAAACGACCCTGAATTCATTGCACTATTTGGCCGTAATGCAGCTAATCAACTTGCCGTTTATAAACATCACCATTTGCATCAAACTAACTATCAGGGGCGCATTATGTTACCAAATTTTGGAGCAAAGAAAAATGTTTGAACTATTACTACCACCTTTGCTTGCTGGAATTATTTTATCATTAATAACCGGACCATTGGGAACATTCGTAGTATGGAGGAAGATGTCGTATTTTGGTGATACCCTCTCCCATGCAGCCTTACTTGGTATAGCATTGAGTTTTTTATTAAATATAAACCCATTTTATGCGGTTATTTTTCTCACCGTAATACTTGCTGTTGGTCTTATTGTACTAGAATTGCAACAAAAATTAGCGATTGATACACTATTGGGAATTTTAGCGCATAGTTCACTATCACTTGGCGTGGTAGTTATCAGCTTATTAAATAATATTCGAGTCGATCTTATGGGATATCTATTTGGTGATTTACTTTCAATCACTCTAAATGATATTTATTATATTCTTTTTGGAACGATTATTGTCAGTATTATATTGTATCTCAATTGGAATCGTTTTTTATTCATAACAGTAAGTGAAGAACTAGCTTTTAGTAATGGTATCAACATTATCAAAACAAAATTTATTCTCACTTTACTATTAGCATTAACGATTGCTTTAGCCATGAAATTTGTTGGCGCATTAATTATCACTTCTTTACTGATTATTCCAGCCGCAACCGCCCGTTGCTATGCAAAATCACCAGAACAAATGGCGATTTTTGCGATTATTATCGGTATTATATCTGTGATAGGTGGTTTAATTATATCTGCATATTATGATAGCCCAACCGGACCTTCTGTCGTTATTACAAATGCATTTATATTTATTTTATCTTTAATGATTTCAAAAATATTTAAACTTAGTAACTCTTAATAAAATTTAATAAATTCCAAAATAAACCGAAAGCATTTGACTAATCTACAGAAAAATAATTATGAAATATATGAAATAAATCGCAAAGAAACGCTAAAAAAATTTATTTGTCTAATATCCAGCTAAATTAATCTTATTTCAATTGATTTAGGATTATTCAATGTCGCTTTTCACAATATATACTCGGGCTTGTATTGGCATTCAAGCCCCTAAAATTGATGTTGAAATACATATCAGTAACGGAATGCCAAGCTTTACTCTAGTTGGATTACCTGAAACATCTGTTAAAGAAGCAAAAGATCGCGTGAGAAGTGCAATTATAAATAGTGGTTTCACTTTTCCTAGTAAAAAAATAACCATTAATCTCTCACCAGCAGATCTACCGAAAGAAGGTAGTCGCTTTGATTTACCGATCGCTGTGGCAATTTTAGCTGCAACATTCCAGATCAAAACGGATCAATTATATCAATATGAATTCCTAGGAGAGCTAGCGTTATCAGGTGAAATAAGAGCGATAAAAGGCGCAATTCCTGCGGCTATTTCTGTTCAAGAACATGATAGAATTCTTATTCTTTCAAAAGAAAATTCGTCAGAAATAGCATTAATAAATCATAGTAATGCATTGGTATGCGAAAATTTGCTCCAGTTATGCCAACATTTCTCTGGTGAAACACCGCTAACGAATGTAACTTATAATATCCCGTTAGATATTCAACAGAATTTAAACGATTTACAAGATATTATAGGACAAGAACATGCCAAACGCGCTTTAGAAATAGCTGCCGCTGGAGGACATAATCTGTTATTAATAGGTCCGCCAGGAACAGGAAAAACAATGTTAGCTACTAGATTAGTTGATTTATTACCACCTCTAAATGATAAAGAATCACTTCAAACAGCAACAATAAACAGTTTAGTTAATCAAATAAATACGAATAAAAATTGGCGTTGTAGACCTTTTAGAGCACCTCATCATAGTGCATCGATAGCTGCACTCGTTGGTGGCGGCTCAATCCCCAAGCCTGGTGAAATTTCTCTAGCGCATAATGGCATTTTATTTTTAGATGAATTACCGGAATTTAGTCGTAAAGTGTTAGATGCATTACGAGAACCTTTAGAATCTGGAGAAATTATTATCTCAAGAGCAAACGCCAAAATTACTTTCCCAGCTAGTATTCAGCTTATTGCTGCGATGAACCCAAGTCCTACAGGACATTATCAAGGTACCCATAATAGAACAACCCCCCAACAAGTAATTCGCTATTTAAATCGTTTATCAGGCCCATTTCTAGATAGATTTGATTTATCCATCGAAGTCCCTCTTTTACCAAAAGGAGCGCTAAGTAAAAACATGAATCGTGGTAATACAACAGCTGAAGTAAAAAAACGAGTCATAATTGCTAGAGAAAAACAAATTAGCAGAGCAAATAAGATTAATAGCAAATTAACAACATATGAGATTAATACTTATTGTGTTCTCACATCTGAGGATAGCGAATTTTTGGAACAGGCTTTAATGAAGTTAGGTTTATCGGCTAGGGCATGGCATAGAATATTAAAAGTTTCAAGAACGATTGCTGATTTAGATGGAAAAATAGCCATAGAACGAAAACATTTAATTGAAGCATTAAGTTATCGTTCTATGGATAAATTATTAATTCAATTACATAAAAATATTGGTTAAATTAATCATCACTATCAATGAAATCATCGGCAATATCTACTTGTGGTTTACCACCTGATAGGGTATGAAATTTTTTTGCTTTATTAATACAATGCAAATATTTTAACCAAACCTTTTCAAACTCATTAGAAGCTTCCTTGCTGCCTCGGCAAACTGATACAAAAGACTTTTCGTCGGCAGTTACCGGTTTTCGAACCTCATTATCTAAATCCTTAAACGCACAGCCATATTTTTCTAAAAGCTGAGATTCTTTAATGGTAAAATCACCATGACGTGAAAAACCTCTTGGATAATTTTTATTATCAAAAAAACGCTGTTGTGAAAGAAAACTTTCTACCATTTTCGACCCTCAATAATTTAAGTTCAATAATATTGTTGTGCGGATTATAATCGAGATGAGTATTCTGTAAATAAAAATTTTAAATGTTATCACATGTAAAACACTAAGTGATTAATAATTATTCAGATATTACTGATATGGCAGGGGCGGAGAGGCTCGAACTCCCAACACCCGGTTTTGGAGACCGGTGCTCTACCAATTGAACTACGCCCCTAAATAGAAATTGGCGGAACGGACGGGGCTCGAACCCGCGACCCCCTGCGTGACAGGCAGGTATTCTAACCAACTGAACTACCGCTC
>NZ_JABURY010000039.1 GCF_014489845.1 Frischella japonica | reverse complement strand
AAAATTAAAGTGGAAAATGGTCAACTGTTGGTCGTTCAGGCGATAAGTATGGCGTTGAACTACATCAGTTACCAAGCGAATAGTAAGCTGATTAAAGATCTCGATATTCCAGTGCATATGAAAGAGGTTCTGCGGATGAAAAACCGTTCAATATTGGTTAATTCAGTGCTATCCGGTGTGCAAATCGCCTCGTCACTGTCGATATTTTTGATGGGGTATAAACATGCAAACAATATCAACTTAGTGGCCAGCACCGAATTATTAAGTAATATGAAAGGGGTTTATTTAATCGGTAAAGTAGCCGGAGCCGCGGCGTCATTTATTGCAATCGTGGATGGCCTTGTGGCATGTGTTAAAGATTTGCCGAGATTTTATGCTGGTGATAGTGGCGCATTGGGATTTCAAATTGGCAGTATTATGGAGATCACCGCCGGGGTGTTAGGATTATTTGCCTTAGCCGGCTTGTGTTTTCCGGGAATAGGTTGGGTGATTCTTGGCTTAGCGGTGGTGGGAATGCTATTAAAGGGTCAATTTAGTGATGATTCAGATAGTTGGGA
>NZ_JABURY010000038.1 GCF_014489845.1 Frischella japonica | reverse complement strand
TGGGGTTGAAAAATGGGTTTGCGGTGGTAATAAGCCACAATCAAGCGTGAGTGGTTTTTCAATTAATAGTGCCTGACCGGTCGTCAGTGCTTGTTTCAAGGCTTGGGTGACTTTGGCGTTATCATGTCCGTAATGATTATTGCCATAATATAACCCTAATTTTTGCAGGGTAGCGTAGAGCTGTTGACATTGTTCAGGGTATTTAATGCAATGTTCAATGACTTCATCCTGCGCTGCGGTGTAATGAAAACGGACTTTTTCAAAACCTGATGCCTGTAACCGTGTTTTAGGTAAGTCAATAAAATCCTGATTAGCGAACGGAGTTTCGGCGACGGGTTGTTGTAATTGTTGCCATGCTTGTTGAGTAATTAATTGATAACATTTCATACATCGTGTTGTTATTCGATATTCCTTTCATACCTTAATTAGCAAAACATAAATCGAAAGACTAAGTGTTAGTGCTAAACAGAGTTGTTATTAATTTTTAGTTTAAATATAGTTATCTAAATCCATTAATCGAAAGTGTAGTTTATCTTTGATGGGCATTCAAGCTTTATGTTTAATATTAGAAATAAA
>NZ_JABURY010000037.1 GCF_014489845.1 Frischella japonica | reverse complement strand
TCAAAATACAGCTAATCCAAAAATAGGGAAAGCATTGCCAAAATTGTATGGGATGATTTTTAGTGCATTATTTTGTGCAGTAACGCATGGTATAACTTGGTATTTATATGGAACTTGTTTTTTTTATATACCTGAAGTAGAAATTTATTTTGCAGAATATATCAATATAAACATATTGTCGGGTTTAGTGATTATACTAGCAGATTTTACTCTATTATATATCACAACACAGAATTCAGTTAAACGTATTTATCAATGGCTCCCAACAGGTAGTTTATTAAGTGCTGGTGCGTTTACTATAGTAGTCTTTATTTTGTTAAATACTATTATCTTGATTGTTTTATCAATATTTATAGCTATATCACACTCACTTTCTTCATTTATGTGTTGGTTTATCGTCTTACGGTATATTGTGCTCTATTTGATAAGTCGTTTTTTCCTTAAACGCTCTTTTGGTTAACTTGTTGAAAATTTTATTTTTACTGTTTTATGACAATTCGCCCATAACCAAAGACGTTAACATTATTTGAATGCCGGTAAGCTACCGGCTAATGTACAATAATTGCTAGCGCAGTTAATCATACAG
>NZ_JABURY010000036.1 GCF_014489845.1 Frischella japonica | reverse complement strand
AGGTCACTCTCTTGCCATTGCGTAATAAACTCACGCGCCGGGTAATTCTCTTTTAGTATCAGGTGGTAATCCACCCCCGTAAAGCCATGACGGCGTAACACCTCTTCCACCACACTTACGACACTCTGATTTTGGTAAATTGCACTGTTATGGTCATTGGCAAGTAACGCTAGCCGCGGTACTAATACCACCTGATAACGCGCTTCGTCTTTACTAACTGAGACCATGCTAAATTCAGTAATGATACCATATAAGGTGCGCGACCTCGCTGGCATATCAAGCGAGCTAATATGTGCTAATTGCTCGGCAAGCTGGGGCGCTTCAAAGATTAACGACGCCGGCTGGCTCAATAAATCACTGATTTTTAGCTGTTTCTCGGGGCTAGTGAAGGTGATGACATATCGCCATGGGGTATTGAGTGACTCATGACCGACAATGGAGACAATCGACAATGATGAAACTCCATTAAGGTTTAAGGTATAACGGTTGTTCGAAGGATGAGAAAAGATAGAATCAAAATATCTTGCTTCTCGCTGTGAGATCGCCATAGGAATTCCTTATTATTTGCAATCAATGTTTATTATTGTTCACTTATTAAGTTTTTT
>NZ_JABURY010000035.1 GCF_014489845.1 Frischella japonica | reverse complement strand
TCGACGAAATATATATCGAAAGAACATTCTAAATCTAAATCTGATAGTGCTTTCATTTGTTCTGGCCATAATACTGGACCACTATGTCCAAATTTAGAAAACCAAACACATTTTAGAGTTAATTTAATATCTTTAATTTCTTGTATTTTTTTCAAATTAGTAGCAAAAGGAGAGATTTTACTTACAATCCAATCAATATGTTCTCTAAGATCTTTTGAATTTACAATTCCTTCTGAAGATAAAAACCAACCTGAATTTTTAACTTCTCTAGTCCGCCCCAAACTATTGGTAATTTTATCTCCAGCTACTGTTATATAAGTCGGTTCAACATCTAATAATCTAGTAATTTCATTAGGATTTATTGCACCCGTGTATATCATTAATCTAACAAAACATTCACTGCATGTTTCATAGTCTGAACATATAGGTGTAATTCTATTCTTTATAAAATTCATGGTAAATAATCTCCAATATTGCCTATAATCTCACCATTTTTCCCAACATAATCACCATTATCTAAAATTCTGCCATGAAAATTATTAGGTAATTTTCCTGCATCAGCCTTCAGTGCTTCAAGAGCTCGCCCCCATTCTCGAGAAGTTAAATTTGTTCCAAAATATTCATTTAATTTATTAGCAGTGTTTTTCTCTAACTTATTCCCCCCAGTTTGCAAGACCTTAGGAACTCTACCTGAAGCACCA
>NZ_JABURY010000034.1 GCF_014489845.1 Frischella japonica | reverse complement strand
CATTATTGACTTTAAATGCCGCAGGAAAATCAATTAAATAAGTGCCCACACAGCGTGTCGGGGAATTGTTTAGTAAAACATCAACTTGCTGCTGTTCGTTTGCTGATAAAGTCATTTTTTGGATATCCTTGTTAAATGCCTTGCAACTAATTAATATGCTTAGTATTAATAGGATCGTCACCATAACTGCCGTGTTTTTTCTCAATGCGTTCATGCCAGACACTCCGTTTTTATCATATCAACAATCGCTCGCAGCGGCCGATTTTGGATCTTTTTCTCAAAAATAATAAGCCAATTTTACTCCGCTTTAAAAGCACTCGCACGCACTCGAATACTGTTGGTGATTTCTCGCCAAATCACCAT
Source organism: Frischella japonica (assembly GCF_014489845.1). Lineage (GTDB taxonomy): Bacteria > Pseudomonadota > Gammaproteobacteria > Enterobacterales > Orbaceae > Frischella > Frischella japonica. The sequence goes on along the minus strand of NZ_JABURY010000034.1, from coordinate 513 downwards.
CAACTGCTCTTGTGTATATCCCTGAGTTTCGTCTTCGGGAATTCTGTAATACATTTCTATGTTTAACAGTGGCGTTTTATCGGTTGGATCGAGCATATTTATACCTAATGTAAACTTATACCACTCGTCATCTGACTCATAACCTGGTTCATCGGAAAAAAACTCCCCTTTGGTTAACCACTCTTCTAACTGCAAACCTTGACTTTCGCGCGTGCCCTTATAAATTGTGTGCCCCCGATTTTCAGTCACGTAACTTTCCGGTTGATCAAGTAGCTTATAAAAGCCCTTATAATTATTATACGAGATATCAAAATAAAAATCGTTGTCTGCATCATGTTGATAGGTAACCCCGGTGTCTTTCCATTCGCTATCCTCCCCTTGCATAAATCCATGTAACAGACAAAAGCCTGGTGTGGTTGGGATAGTTAAATCATCACGTGGCGCAATTCGCTCAAACAGTTGGCGCAGTTCCTGCAATTTTTGCGGGACATCATTTGTATAGAGTTCTGGATA
>NZ_JABURY010000033.1 GCF_014489845.1 Frischella japonica | reverse complement strand
AACAAAAGTACATTATAAAATTGATACAGTCACGGTTGAATTAGATGAGGTTAATTGGAATAATGTTGCTGAAAAGGTGGAGACGAGTTCTATTCTTAATGATACGGCAGGTTCTATACGTGATGTAAATCCTGGTTACCCTACTGAAGGTAGAACTCATAATTGTGTTAATTGTGCCATAGCTACTGATGCAACATTGGGTGGTAATCCCTCATCCGCTTTACCAATTAATTCAAAAAATGGAGTCTCAATATCCGTATTAGAAAAACAATATGGGACAAAATTTCAAAATGTCAGTGGTCCTAATAATATTATTGAGCAAATGTCAAAAGCTGGAACTGGTGCAAGGGGTATTGTATTCGGTTCCTATGGACCAGGGCAACCAGGGCATGTTTTTAATGTTGTAAATCAAAATGGGAAAATACGTTTCTTAGATGGTCAAACAGGTAAAGTTGCGGATATGAGCAAATTCAAATCTTTCAAATTTTTAAGGACTAATTGATGATTACTTTTATTGAAGCGTTAAATAAAGCTAAAAATTATTTAGCTGAATACGATATTCCTGTAGAAATCACTGTAATTGACAGATTTTCTGAAGGATGGCTTTTTTGTTTCCAATCCAGAGAGTTTTTAGAAACTGGTGATTTTTCAACACAATTAATCGGTAATTGTCCATTTATAATAGATAAAGATAGTGGAAAAATATATGAGTTGGGAACAGCATACCCTATAGATGTATATATACAACAATATGAAAATAAGAAGATAAATGGGAATTTTTAATTGTTCTATACCAATTGCTAAATGGAAATTGAATTGATGCAGAAGAATTACCCCTACTAGTTCCGCCTAGTGCTGGTGCTTCAGGTAGAGTTCCTAAGGTCTTGCAAACTGGGGGGAATAAGTTAGAGAAAAACACTGCTAATAAATTAA
>NZ_JABURY010000032.1 GCF_014489845.1 Frischella japonica | reverse complement strand
GGTTTCAGGTGGTGAAACCTGAGGCAGTTGTAAGGGATTGGGTGCTTCGCCAATTGGTTTATTATGGGGAATTTCGGCATAGGTTTTCCATAAAATAATCGATGGCATTGAATTTTGCCAGATAAAATCTAAGGTATTTTGTCCGGCATTACGCACTTCAACCAATACTTGTAACGGGACATTGGTATACCAAGCGTAGTGCTTTGGTCACAAAGTCATTGAGGGCTAGTAGCTGGAACTGATAAGGCTTTATGTCGGACGACCAACCATTATTAAAATTGAGTAGAATAGATTAATTATTGAACATACAATGTGGATCTGGGTACTTAAAAATTCGCTCCCCACAAGTTAAGCGGGGAACTGATTAACAAGCGTAAGGAACCAAATGAGAATTTGGCAATCCATTATAGATATCGATCGCTTCTTGGCCTTCAGCAATAAACTCAACATCAATAGGATCGGGTGGATTATCGGGATCTTTATAATCTCCTTCTAAAAAAGCTTTATATTGCTCTAACACATATAAAAGTTGTTCTTTGTTTATTAATATTTGTTGTTCTTCTGAATACTCTGTACCAATAAAAATATAATCATCAGTAATTAGAACCCAAAAAGCATTACCAACACCAAACATACCATCTGGTGCAGGGCTATTTTCCAAATCAATCAAGTTACTTATCCAGATATTAACAGAGTTAATAGAACATTGAAGATCTGATGATAACCAAGATGCTAATGCAATAATACCATAGCCTTGTTTTGGTCTATATCTTATATTCTCATCAGAAAAACAACCTGATGGGCGGAACATACTAAATGTTTTGTTCCAATTGAATATTATTTTTTTATTTAACATTATTTCTTAACTCCTTGATAAACAGGCCATGCTGTAGCACCTGTGCCATTCGGTTTTTTATAAAAGCCTTCCATTTCTATACCACTTGAGGATGTCCCCTGCCACATTTCTTTATTATCAGGATTGGGTTTTGAATTTTCAAAAGCACTTTTAATTTCCATTTCTGTTTGACGTTTAGACCAATGCTCGGGGAAAAAAGTTGTTTCAGC
>NZ_JABURY010000031.1 GCF_014489845.1 Frischella japonica | reverse complement strand
GCGAATTAATGGTTAAGTTACTAAATCTTATCTAATTGATACATTTAATAAATTAAAATTAATCAATGATCCAATAGAATTTGAAGATTCAGTTTTTATTTTATTAAAGAGTTTAGCTGTAAAGTATGATTATACTTTAACAAGGGAATTCTGAATCATTTATAGAAAAGTAAATCGAAAACTATATTAATAAATTAAGTTAAAAAGGTCAGTTGCCATTTAATACAAAAAATTTAACCATGACCTTTGTGGAATATACAAAAAACTCAATGATAATGAAATGAAAAGTTAATAAACGATCTTATTTTTATTGGTAAATAATTTTATGACATCCAAGAGGAAATAATCACTTTGTTAGTCTTTCCTCTTTTTGTTGAGATATATTTTATAACTCATTATCAATGATATTAGATTTGGATTGCTTTTCTAATCTAGAATGATAAAAATATAAATACAATAATCCAAAAGGAGCTATAAAAATAGAGAACACGAAGCATAATCCCATGGTGATTATTTTTACAAATAAAAATAAAATCAGATTTGAGAAAATTATGTTATCTCCCATTATAAAATCTATAATGCTTTCATAAACAAACCTAGAATATGGATATAATCCCCACATGATCAAAACCAATATAATTGCCAAAATACTTTCAGGTATTTTAAAGTGAGTTATAGGCATAACTAACAAAAAGATACCATAAACTAAACCGAAAAAATATTGTCGGAGCAAATATCTTTTTTCTAACCCACCAAATGTTTTGTTAATGAAATTAGCCATAAAAAATTTCTTCGATATTTATTTTGTAAAAAATATTAGACCACATAAAATTAAAATTGAAAACAATAGAAATGTAAATAATAATTTAACTTTGTACGTTAGTATTATGAAATATCATTAATTATTTATTTCTGAAATACTATAGTTTAAGTTTCGTGAATTTTTTGTTGGTCAAATGGGAAGGAAAGACTCGCCCAAAATGCGTTAATAATCATTTGAGCTATTAAAGATAATTGATAACCATAATCTTTAACATCTAATTGTTCGCAAAAATCAAAAATCTTTCAATGTAATACAGAAAAAAACGCCCCCCCCACTCTTTTAAAAATATAAACAAATCAAATAGAAAAGTTAAG
>NZ_JABURY010000030.1 GCF_014489845.1 Frischella japonica | reverse complement strand
TATCTGGAAAATGTACCGGATTGGGCCAACAATCCTCTTTTAGATGAAATTAATGCGGTGATTAGGGATATTATAGCACTAACGCCAGAAACCAAAGGGCGCTCGGGGTCGGTATTTTTAACGTCTAATAAAAGGGAAGTTGCATGGGGAGAACGTGTTGGTAGAAGAATATTTTAAGGATAGGGTATGAAAAAATTAGCAATATTGTGGTTATTGGCGTTTAGTTTAATTGGCTGTGGCACCGAGCAAGAAAAACGGGTCTTACAAGCGGAATTTGATGAATCTAATCCTTCGGGTAATAGTGCGATTTGTTTATCCAATGGCTTGAACCCTCATGAATGGATCAACTTAACTGAGCCCTATACAACCTATGATATTACTCCTGGTATAGAGCGTTACGACTATTTAGTTCTAGCCAATAACCGGCGCAACAAACGCTTAGCCATTTTTGCGCAGTTGGGATTACTTAATCAGCAAGCCCTGGCCAATGGACAATATCGCTATACCCTAACCGAGCTGGGGTCAAAGTATTTTGATGAAGATAATCTGTTCTGTTTTGGTCGGGTAGTGATAGTGGATATGAAATATCAGAAAAAACAAGATGGCAAGCGTTTATATACTTATCGTTATTATCTGGAAAATGTACCGGATTGGGCCAACAATCCTCTTTTAGATGAAATTAATTCGGTGATTAGGAAAATTATAGCACTAACGCCGGAAACCAAAGGGCGCTCGGGAATGATATTTTTAACGTCCGATAAAAGGGAAGTTGCATGGGGAGGACGTGTTGGTAGAAGAATATTTTAAGGATAGGGTATGAAAAAATTAGCAATATTGTGGTTATTGGTGTTTAGTTTAATCGGTTGTGGCACCGAGCAAGAAAAACGGGTCTTACAAACGCGATTTGATGAGTCTAATACTTCGGGTGATCGTGCGATTTGTGTTACCACAGGCGAAGGTCCCACTTTCTGGCTTAGTTTTACAGAGCCGTACGAAACACATACTATAGACCCCAGCGTTGATGATTATGACTACTTAGTCAAAGTTGATAACCGGCGTAACAAACGCTTAGCCATTTTTGCGCAGTTGGGATTACTTAATCAGCAAGCGCTGGCCAATGGTCAATATCGCTATACCCTAACCGAACTGGGTTCAAACTATCTTTATAAGGATAATCGGTTCTGTTTTGGTCGGGTAGTGATAGTGGATATGAAATATCAGAAAAAACA
>NZ_JABURY010000003.1 GCF_014489845.1 Frischella japonica | reverse complement strand
CACACAGATTGTCTGTTTTTACTTTTTAAAGAGCTAACAGTTTACCTTCTAGGTTTACTGTCTCAAGGGTTGCGTATACTACGCTATCCTTTTTTATCCGTCAAGAAAATTTTTATCTTTTTTCAAAATTTTCTTCTACATACTGTTTGAATCAGAATTCCTTTCGTCGCTCTCAATCAATCAGTGGATGCGCATTATAACGATCTTTTCGCTTTCTTCAACTGCTATTTCGATCTTTTTTTATCAGTTGATTATTGTTTGTGCGGATCATCACAAATCTGTACAAATTCCATACTATGAGGCGAGAATTTATGATTAGTTATCAAACTTAGTGATGCACAATTCAATATGTTAACGGCATATATAACAAAACATAAAATATCTTATCTAATATCTTTATCTACAATTATTTGTTTAAAATCTAATTGATAAGCTATGTAAAATATACCACTAGCTGTTACTAAAAATTATTGGGTTACAAAACATTAATCTAATGTGGATTGATTAATATACTTTTTAAAAGTTTGCGCAAAAATATCAACTTTATCCCAATCAGTATACTCAATAATAGGTTTAGTTACGTCAGTATCGCCTTTACCTAACCACATAATAAAACGTATCATATTTCGATCAAACCAATTATAGCTTGGATAAAAAAGTGCCCCTGCAAATACAGCTTTTAATTTAGGAAACCATTTTATTTTAGCTAAGAACTTTCGTGTATATAAATTAGTTTCCGGTGTATTTTTATTTATTTTTCGCGCAATAAGATTGACACCAAAAAAGGCACTTTTCATCAGATTCAATTGTTGATAATTATTATCAATAAATTGTTTAATTAAATTGCTATAAAACCCATAACGAATTGAGGTACCTATAATTACCGACTGATATTCACATAAATTAATTTGCGAATCATATCTTAATTCAATCAATGTACAATCAAATTCTGAACCAAGCTGGCTTTTAATGCGTTGCATAATTTTTGCGGTCTGTTGTTCATGGGTTGTATATAATAGTAACGTTTTCATATAGACTCTTGATAAAAATAGTACTCTTATAATTAACATATTAAGAATAATATTAATATTCCGAAATTAACAATTATGATTTCCAAAATGCTGGCGTAAAAATAACCAACAATGTGAAAATCTCTAATCTTCCAAATAACATATCGATTATCATAACCCATTGCACTATTTCACCAACATGAGTAAATGTGTCACTTGCGTCATCAATGCCAATACCTAAATTATTTAACGAAGAAGCGACAATGTAGAAAGCATCCATTGCACTTAAGCCATTGGCGACAACAATAAAAAAACTTATTAAAAACACTAAAGCATAAGCAGAAAAAAATCCCCAAACAGCCTCAATAATTCGTTCTGGTAACACGCGGTTATTAAGTTTTAGACTATAAATTGCATTAGGATGTACTAAACGCTTAAGTTCGCGTGAACCTTGCATAAATAGCAGTAATACTCTTACCACTTTCATGCCTCCACCAATCGAACCAGCACAACCACCAATAAATGATGCACATAATAACATTATTGGTAATAAAGGCGGCCAATGATAAGGATCATCAATGGCGAAGCCGGTGGTCGTTGCCGTAGACACAACTTGTAAAACGACCTTATCTACCGATGTATTGAATCCTTTATCGCTCCATAGATAAATAATAACAATACTAATAGCTATTAATATTGCTAAAATGGTAATAAACGCTCTAAATTCTTGGTCTTTGAAATATTGTCTAATGGAAAATTGATTAAAAGCATTAAAATGCAGAGCAAAATTACAACCCGATAATATAATAAAGAAAGTAATAATATAATTAATAATAGGATTATGAAAATAAGCCAAGCTAGCATCATGGGTTGAAAATCCCCCCATGGATATTGTTGAAAAACTATGGGATATCGCATCGAAACCATCCATCCCCGCTAACCATAAACTAACAGCACAAATAACCGTTAGAAATATATAAATGGACCATAACGTTTTTGCTGTTTGTGCAATACGAGGTTGAACCTTACTATCTTTTTGTGGGCCAGGTATTTCAGCACGATATAATTGCATTCCCCCAACCCCGAGTAAAGGCAGAATAGCGACTGCTAATACAATAATTCCCATTCCTCCTAACCATTGTAATAACTGTCGATAGAAAAGTAGCGCCTTAGGTAAAGTATCAAGATGAATAATACTTGTTGCACCAGTAGTTGTTAGTCCAGAAAAAGATTCAAAAAATGCCGTTGTTAGATTTAGGTTGAGATGATTATCAAAAATAAATGGAAATGCTGCAATCGTGCCTAACACAACCCAAAATAAAACAACAATTAAAAAACCCTCACGCGTACTAAGATCTTGTTTATATTTACGATTCGGCAGCCATAATATGATACCTAAAATAAATGCAAGAAAAAAAGACTGAACAAATATAGCACCTCCACCATCACGATAAATAATAGCAATTAACGCAGGTATTAACATAAACACCGATAAAAGCGAGATGAGTAGTCCAACAATCCGAATAATAGAACGCCAATGCATCATAAATGCTTTCTCTCAATTATGAATTTTATTTAAAGCCTCTATCAGCTTTAATTAAATCGTAAGCAGCTTGAATTTCTTGTGATCGTTTCTTTGCTGCTTCTAACATTTCTTTAGGTAATCCTTTTGAAACTAACTTATCAGGATGGTGTTCGTTCATCAATTTGCGATAAGCACGTTTAATAATCACCACATCTACTGAAGGATCCACGCCTAAAACTCGATAAGCGTTATTGATATCATTTTTTGAAGTTGATTGCTGATAATGTCTTTGATAGTTACCTTTATGCTGTGATTGATAATTTTGATTGGAATACTGCTGGCGTTGGAATTGATAACTCGCCATGATCATTTGAATATAAATAGCCATTTGAGCTTTAGGAATATGAAATTCTTCAGCCACAATATTCAAAATTTGCTTTTCTTTTTCATCTAAATAACCGTCGCTCATTGCCGCTTGAATAAGCTGTTCACAAAATACCATTAAGACTTTTCTTCTATAACGATATTGATTATAAATTTCATTCAATCGCTTACGTAACGGATAGTTAGTTACTTTACCACGATTAAATGAGTCCTGAGCTAACTTGCGTTTTTCAGCATCAAGCTGTAATTGATCCATATAGTGACTAGCAAGTCTTATATCATCAACGGTTACCTGACCTTTAGCTTTACTTAAATGTCCCAGAACTTCAAAAGCCACCGTTAAATATAATGTAGGGTTTGCTGGGTTATCTCTTACAGGCGCCATATTATTAAAAAAGCGATATAACATAGGACCAACAAATAAACCAACAAAAAACATTAAACTATTTTTAAAAAAATAAGAAAAAACAATACCTGTGACAATTGCCCAGATAAAAGACATATTTATCGCTCCTAAAGACCTTCAACCGCCTCAATTAATATGATGTTATCCATCTATCTCTATTCGATCAACTCGTTGCAAACCTCTTGGTAATAACGAGCCTTTTCTCCCTCTTTCTGCAATAAATTTTTGTAAATCGGATGGTTTCAATATTAATTTACGTTTACCGACATATAATGTAACGCAAGACTCTGTGGAAATGAGAGTCATATAAGTTAGATAATCCTCATGTTTTTCAGCTTGGGCACTTGCTATTGCAATGATTTTATTCCCTTTACCTTTTGATAATTCAGGCAAGCTATTTACAGGAAAGATTAACATTCTCCCAGTGTTAGTAAGTACTAACAACAGTGATTTATCATCCTCAATTTCAATGAGTGGCATAACTTTAGCGTTGGTTGGTAAAGTAATAATCGCTTTTCCATTGCGGTTACGAGTCACTAAATCAGCAAATGTACAAATAAAACCATATCCGGCATCAGAAGCCATAACAATTTTCTGTTGCTCATTTGTACTCATAATCAATTGTTCAATACTTGCCCCAACCGGTAAAGATAACTTACCACTAAGTGGTTCACCTTGACCTCTTGCTGAAGGTAGTGTATTAGGTTCAATCGCATAACTTCTACCACTGGAATCAATAAAAACTACGGGTTGATTACTTTTACCTTTTACTGAAGCTTTATAATTATCGCCAGCTTTATAACTCAGGGTTGTTGGATCAATATCATGCCCTTTAGCACTGCGCACCCATCCCATTTCTGATAATACAATAGTAACGGGTTCAGATGGCGTAAGTTCTTGTTCCGTTATAGCTTTAGCTTCTGCGCGTTCTACAATTGGTGAACGTCGATCATCGCCGTATTTTTCTGAATCAGCAATAATTTCTTTTTTAATTAATGTATTTAACCTGCGATTGGAAGATAATAAGGTTTGTAACTGATCACGTTCTTTAGCAAGTTGATTTTGTTCACTAGTGATCTTCATTTCTTCTAATTTTGCCAAATGCCGTAATTTAAGTTCTAATATTGCTTCAGCTTGAGTTTCGCTAATTAAGAAACGTTTAATTAACTCTTGTTTAGGATCATCATTATGACGAATTATTTCAATAACTTCATCAATGTTAAGAAATGCAATCAATAAACCATCTAAAATATGCAAGCGTTTTAACACTTTATCTAACCGATAATTCAACCGTCTTGTTACTGTGGTTCGACGATATTCAATCCATTCAGTTAAAATTGTTAATAAACTCTTAACAGATGGTTTTTGATCTAAACCAATCATATTAAGATTAACCCGATAGCTTTTTTCTAAATCTGTTGTAACAAAAAGATGATTCATTACTTGTTCTGGATCGACACGATTAGAACGAGGAACTAAAACGAGACGAGTTGGATTTTCATGATCGGATTCATCTCGTAAATCTTCAATCAATGGTAATTTTTTATTGCGCATTTGTGTCGCAATTTGTTCAAGAATTTTAGCGCCGGATACTTGATGTGGTAGCTCTGTAATAACGATATCACCATCCTCTTTATTCCATACTGCACGCATTCTAATTGAGCCACGACCTGTCTCGTAAATTTTAGCAATATCACTTGGTGCAGTAATAATCTCGGCCGATGTTGGATAATCAGGACCTTGAATTTGGGTCATAATATCAGTTAAAGTCGCTTGTGGGTTATCAAGTAACATTATGATTGCATTAGTCACTTCTTGAATATTATGTGGTGGAATATCCGTTGCCATCCCTACTGCAATCCCTGTTGTACCATTCAATAAAATATTTGGTAAACGCGCAGGTAACATCTTAGGTTCTTGAAGGGTACCATCAAAATTGGCCACATAATCAACAGTCCCTTGTCCTAATTCTGATAGCAGTAAATCAGCATACTTTGATAATCTTGATTCGGTATAACGCATTGCGGCAAATGACTTAGGATCATCCGGCGCCCCCCAGTTTCCTTGCCCATCAACTAGTGGATATCGATAAGAAAATGGCTGGGCCATTAATACCATTGCTTCATAACATGCGCTATCACCATGAGGGTGATATTTACCTAATACATCACCTACAGTTCTGGCTGACTTTTTATATTTCGCTTGCGCATTAAGTCCTAATTCAGACATCGCATAAACGATGCGTCTTTGTACGGGTTTTAAACCATCACCAATAAATGGTAATGCACGATCCATAATGACGTACATTGAGTAATTTAAATAGGCACTTTCAGTAAATTTTTGTAAAGATTGCATCTCTACACCATCATGAGTAATCTCACTCATCAGTATTCCTTCGATTTAAAAAAACTAATCAAAATATAACTTAACGTTTTCAATTAATACGACTTGACTATTGTTCGGATTAAAATATCGATGAAGTTAAACCGCTAACTCAACCTGATCGCCTTTTTCTTGCAACCAATCACGTCGATCATCAGCGCGTTTCTTTGCTAATAACATATCAATTAATGCCATTGTTTGTTCTGTATCATCAAGTGTGAGTTGAACTAAACGGCGCGTATTGGGATCCATCGTGGTTTCACGCAATTGCAATGGATTCATTTCGCCAAGTCCTTTAAAACGCTGTACGTTAACTTTGCCTTTTTTCCGTTGCAGTTGCTCTAAGATACCAACTTTTTCTTCTTCATCTAAAGCGTAATAAACTTCCTTACCTAAATCAATCCGATAGAGTGGTGGCATCGCAACATAAATATGCCCTTGCTCAATTAACGGTTTAAAATGCCTTAAGAATAATGCACAAAGTAGTGTTGCAATATGTAACCCATCCGAATCTGCATCAGCGAGAATACATATTTTGCCATAACGTAATTGGCTTAAATCATCACTATCGGGATCCATACCAATCGCAACCGAAATATCATGGATTTCTTGCGAACCGAGTACTTCATCTGAAGATACTTCCCACGTATTTAAGATCTTACCTTTTAACGGCATAATAGCTTGTGTTTCTCTATCTCTAGCTTGTTTTGCTGAACCGCCAGCAGAATCCCCCTCAACTAAGAACAGTTCTGTTCGCGACAGATCTTGTGAAGAACAATCAGCTAATTTACCCGGTAAAGCAGGTCCACTTGTTAATTTTTTTCGAATGACCTTTTTCGAAGCTCGTAGTCGCCGCTGTGCACTAGCAATGACCATTTCAGATAATAGTTCTGCTTGTTGAACATGTTGATTCAACCATAAGCTAAAAGCATCTTTGACAATTGCAGAGACAAAAGCAGCAGACTGACGTGATGATAAACGTTCTTTAGTCTGTCCAGCAAATTGTGGTTCTTGCATTTTAACGGACAAGACATAAGCACATCGTTCCCAGATATCATCAGCAGTGATTTTTAACCCTCTTGGTAATAAGTTACGGAATTCGCAAAATTCACGCATAGCATCGAGTAGCCCTTGCCTTAATCCATTAACATGCGTGCCACCTTGCACGGTTGGGATTAAATTTACATAACTTTCCGTTAATAACTCTCCGCTTTCTGGTAACCAAAGTAATGCCCATTCAACTGCCTCAGTTGAACCAGCATGCTGGCCGATAAACGGAGATTCAGGTAACAGTGTGTAACCACTAACAGATTCCATTAAATAATCTGTTAAACCATCTTCATAATACCAACGTTGCTGAGTGTTATTTACCTCATCTTTAAAGATGATTTCCAATCCTGGACATAATACCGCTTTAGCTTTTAACAAATGCTCTAAGCGTGAAACTGAGAATTTCGGTGAGTCAAAATATTTTTCTTCTGGCCAAAATCGTACTTTTGTACCAGTATTTCGTCTAGCGCAAGTACCAACAATGTGTAGATCCTCGACTTTATGCCCCTGTTCAAACGCAATCTCATAAATTTGTCCATCACGATTGACGGTGACATTAACCCGTTTAGAAAGAGCATTAACCACAGAAATACCAACACCATGTAAACCGCCAGAATACTGATAATTTTTATTCGAAAACTTACCTCCAGCATGTAAACGACATAGGAGTAATTCAATAGCTGGAACTGCCTCTTTAGGATGAATATCAACCGGCATTCCACGACCATCATCAATAACCTCAAGTGATTGATCGTCATGTAATATTACCTGAATGTGTTTGGCATATCCCGCCATAGCTTCATCAACACTATTATCGATAACTTCTTGACCAAGATGATTTGGTCTAGTGGTGTCGGTGTACATACCAGGTCGATGCCTAACAGGATCTAAACCCTCTAAGATTTCAATATCAACTGCATTATAACTTGATTGTGTCATAGCTCATTTATAAGGTGAGAAAATTGGAAATATTATACTAAAATAGCTAACAAAATGCGACCAACGAATAAAGGTTGTTCAATTTGGCTAAGTTAATGAAATTCTAAATATTATTGTCTAAATTCTTGAGCATTTCAATGATTGAACGATTTGCATCAGGAAACTCATCAGCATTAAGATCTTCTTCATCAATCCAACGACTAGGCTGACCTTCCGCCGCAAATGGCTCTCCATCCCACTCTTCAATTAGATAGGTATGAATTGTGATAAAATAATCGCTGTATTCATGTTCAATGGTTTTTAAAAATGTTGCTTCATGAATATGAATATCGACTTCTTCTGCAATTTCACGCTGTAACGCTTGAAAAGGTGTTTCATTCAACTCTATTTTCCCACCAGGAAATTCCCAAAAACCTGCTAGATGAGAACTTTCGCCACGTTGAGTAATAAAAATTTTTCCATCATGAGAACGAATGATACCTACAGCAATTTCGACGTTTTTCATAATGTCGTTGATTTTCCCCCTGTTAACTATGATGTTGCGGTAATCCTAACCACAACATCGATAAGTGTAAAAAATCAAAGAAGATAATACTAAACTTTACCCTTATTGAACAGCCCCATGACAATGTTTATATTTTTTACCTGAACCACATGGACAAGGATCATTACGTCCAATTTTCGCCTGAGCACGCACTAATGGTTGTGCATTTTGCGACTTATTATTGTGAGCTTCATCCATATCACTATGGCTAAGGCGTTGTTTTTCAGCTAATTTTTGAAGTTCTGCTTCTCTTTGTCTTTCAGCCTCTTCAATTTCTTGTTGCGATTGAATACGTACACGGCTAAGCACACCAATCACATCATACTTAAGCGTTTCTAACATATTCGCAAACATGTCGAAAGATTCACGTTTATATTCTTGTTTTGGATCCTTTTGCGCATACCCACGTAAATGAATACCCTGACGCAAATAATCCATGGCGGCTAAATGATCTTTCCATAGGGTATCTAATGTTTGCAACATCACATTCTTTTCAAAATGACGGAATGCTTCACTACCAACAGAATTTTCTTTATCTTGATATGTCTGCTTAGCAATGTTTTGAATGCGTTCTCGCAAGTTTTCTTCATGCAGATTCATTTCTTCGTCAAGCCATGTTGAGATAGGTAAATCCAGATCAAAATCCTTTTTTAAAGCAACTTCTAGACCTTTAACATCCCACATTTCTTCAATAGACTGAGGGGGAATATACTGATCAATAAGACTATTAAATACATCGCTTCTGATCGAATCTATCATCTCTTTAATATCATGATTATCTAATAAATCATTACGTTGTGAATAAATCGCTCGTCGTTGATCATTAGCAACATCATCAAATTCCAATAGTTGTTTACGAATATCAAAATTACGACTTTCAACTTTCTTTTGCGCATTAGCAATAGCTTTTGTTACCAAAGGATGTTCAATGGCTTCACCATTTTTCATTCCTAATTTACGCATCACGCCACCGACTCGATCAGAAGCAAAAATACGCATTAGTGGGTCTTCTAAGGAAAGGTAAAAACGAGATACCCCAGGATCACCTTGGCGACCAGAACGACCTCGTAATTGATTATCAATGCGGCGTGATTCATGACGTTCCGTTCCCAGAATATATAAACCTCCGAGCTGAATAATTTCTTCATGACGAACTTGCCAGTCCTGTTTTATCGCTTGCACTTGCTCTGGGGTTGGTGATTCCAATTTAGCAATTTCCATTTGCCAATTTCCACCCAGCATAATATCGGTACCCCGCCCCGCCATATTTGTCGCTATGGTTACCGCGCCTTTACGTCCCGCATCAGCAATAATTTCGGCTTCTTGAGCATGAAATTTTGCATTTAGTACACTATGTTTAATTTTAGCTTGATTTAAGAAGTGTGATACCAATTCTGATTTTTCAATTGAGGCGGTACCAACCAATACCGGCTGACCTTTTGCTACACAACTCTTAACATCAGCAACGATTGCATCAAGTTTTTCTTTTTCAGTCATAAACACTAAATCAGGGAGATCTTTACGTAACATTGGTTTATTGGTTGGCACCACAATAGTATCTAGACCATAAATTTGATTAAATTCGAATGCTTCTGTATCTGCGGTACCAGTCATACCTGCTAATTTTTGATACAAACGGAAATAATTCTGGAATGTGATTGAAGCAAGTGTTTGATTTTCATTTTGTATTTTAGCACCTTCTTTAGCTTCTACTGCTTGGTGTAAACCATCTGACCAACGTCGCCCTTCCATAGTACGACCAGTATGTTCATCAACAATGATGACTTCACCATTTTTTACAATATAATCTACATCACGGTGGAATAAATGATGAGCACGTAATGCAGCATTAATATGATGCATAAGCACAATATTATTTGGGGCATATAAAGATTCATCACTTTTGATAATACCTTCTCGTATAAGAAGTTCTTCAACTTTTAGTAAACCGCGTTCAGTCAAGTTAACTTGACGAGATTTTTCATCAATTGAAAAATCACCATCACCTTGAAATTCTTCGGTATCTTCTTTTTCTTGCCGAGTAAGATAAGGCACAATTTTATTAATTCTTACATAGCGATCTGAACTATCTTCTGCTGGACCGGAAATAATTAATGGCGTTCTCGCTTCATCGATTAATATCGAATCAACTTCATCAACTAACGCATAGTTAAGCGGACGCTGTACACGAGATTCTTTATTAAACACCATATTATCGCGTAAATAATCAAATCCATACTCATTATTTGTGCCATATGTAATATCTGCATTATAGGCAGCACGTTTTTCTGATGTTGGCATGTTAGGTAAATTTATACCAACGGTTAACCCTAAAAATTCAAAAAGTGGACGATTATTTTCAGCATCACGTTGGGCTAAATAGTCATTGACTGTTACAACATGCACACCTTTACCAGTAAGTGCATTAAGATAAGCAGGCAAAGTTGCGGTAAGTGTTTTACCCTCACCAGTTCGCATTTCAGCAATACAACGTTCATTTAATACCATGCCACCAATTAATTGCACATCAAAATGGCGCATCCCAAAAACGCGCTTACTTGCTTCACGCACTACAGCGAAAGCTTCTTCTAATATCGTATCTAAACTTGAACCACTGGTAATACGCTGTTTAAATTCGGCGGTTTTTGCTTTTAGCTCTTCGTCAGATAATGCCACCATTGCAGGTTCTAAGGCATTGATTTTTTCAACGCGTTTACGCATCATTTTTAAGACACGTTCATTACGACTACCAAATACTTTTGTTAATAAATTTAATAACATATAAATTCTCTTATTTATAAAACAGGTTTCAATAACAAAATATGTTTACATACTTTGATTAAAAAGTTACATTTTTTGTAAAGTATATTAGTTTACAATTAGTATCTAATGTATTTATACCAATAAACTAAATAAAAAGATTGGTCCTGCACGAATACCATTATTTGGCATCAAACGAACAATTTTGAAGACTTGTCTATATTGAAAAATAATAACATGCTTTAATTTAAAATAACCTTCATTACTTCTATTATTTGTATGAAATTGTGAATGAATACTGTTATTTGTTTGATAGTCTTGCAAATTAGCCATCACTGTCGTGATCGCAATAATATTTGTGTCAGGTAAACGAGCAATACAAGAACTTTGATCAAATAAACCAAATGATGCGGCTATAAACCCCAACAACAGTTGTGGCAATGTTATTTTAATTGTAAAACGGTTAGTCATACTTTGCCAACGAGATACACTCATCATATAATAAATATACAAAATAAAATTACTTTTTTGGTTATAATATAGAAATAAGGCTAAATATTAATTTAACAACTTTTATTAATGGCGACATATTAGCTTATTTTTTACTATTTGACATGTTTTCTTTTTCACAATCCACTATCGTAAAAATAATAACTAATATTTTGTAAATTAGCGATCAATATTAAGACGTATAAACATAAATAGAGTAAATTAATATCACAAAATAAACTTGTATGAGTTAGATGAATGCGAAATAGTGAACCTCAATCTTTAGAGAATTTATTTAATGGTGGTACATTAACCAATATTCAAGAGCGTAGTTTTGTATTATCACGTTTAAATCATCTTGTTTATCGTTATCTTCCCTTGCATCTGCAACATTGCTGTCGAGTTGCAAATTACCGACAAAGTATCTTAATTATTGAGGTCTCTTCAGCGAGTTGGTTAACGCGTTTGCGTTATGAACAGGGAAAATTACTACTAGCATTACGACAAAATGGTTTAAGTGGTTTAGCATCGATTCAATACAAAATTAATCCCGTATTAAATCAACAACGATATTTAATAAAAAATGACGATAAAACCACAAAAAGGACACTATCACCATATAGCGCATCACTTTTATTGGCATTAGCTGAAAATACCACACCAAAATTAAAAACATGCTTGATTAAACTGGCTAATCATGTTTTAAAATAAAGCGTAATGAATTTAAAAATTAATTGTTCACAAATAATGCAATTTTTATCAAGGAGATAAAAAATGAATTCTGAAATAGTAATTTATCTTGTTATTGGCTTAGCTTTCGGTATTACTTTAGGAATTATACTAGCCAATGTATTTAGCCCGAAGTCTCGTAAATTTAATCTATTACAACGTGAGCTTGAAGAAGCTAAACAACAATTAATTACTCAAAAACAGACCATTGTTAAACATTTTTCTCATAGTGCAGAAATATTAGATAATATGGCGAAAGATTTTCGACGCCTCTATCAACATATGGCAGAAAATTCCAATAACCTAATTTCTCAAGAAGATATCAACTCATTAAATATTAAACCGACAATTAATGAAACAGATAAACCCACAATCAACTTTATGAAAGCACAACCAAAAGATTATGCTAGTGACCATTCTGGTTTATTAAAAAATCCAGAACAAAAACAATAAATCATTAATTTTATAATAGGTTATTAAAAAAAGATAAACAATATTAGATAATTGCATTATATTTGATAATATGAGTATTATCTAATATGACTTTTAAACGTTACTTTAAAATATTAAATGCATAATCTGTTATAATGATCATTGAACAATATCATATTTGGTGTATGCACTTAAGAATATAAAGTGATGAAATAACAGATGGATAATATTCATTCCTATTTACAAAAAGAATATATTGTGATCAAAAATATAAGAATTGAGAGTTACAATCATGAATCGTAAAGCGAATAATCATAAAAAATGTCTTACCGTTTTGGCATTAACTTTGAGTTTAACATTTGGTTCTTTAGTGCATGCTAATATTTCATTACCCTCTTTTATTACTGCTAAAAACGGTGAAGGACAAGAATTACCAAGTTTAGCACCAATGCTAGAAAATGTTTTGCCTTCAGTTGTTAGTATTAAAGTTGAAGGTATTGCACAAGTACAAGATAATATACCAGAAGAATTCCGACGATTTTTTGGTTATCCTGAAAACAAATCTCGCTCATTCACCAGTCAAGGCTCGGGTGTTATTATTAATGCAGAAAAAGGTTATGTTGTGACAAATAATCATGTTATTGATAATGCAGAGAAGATCATCATCTTAGTTAAGGATGGTCGTGAGTTCTCAGCTAAACTGATTGGTCGTGACCCACAAACCGATATTGCCTTATTACAAATTGAAAAAGCAAGTAAACTCACCGCCATAAAAATTGCAGATTCAGATAAATTACGTATTGGCGATTTTGCGGTTGCAATAGGTAATCCCTTTGGAATTGGACAAACAGTTACTTCTGGAATCATTTCAGCTTTAGGGCGAAGCGGTCTAAATATGAATGGTTTTGAGAACTACATCCAGACTGATGCTTCTATCAATCGAGGTAATTCTGGTGGTGCTTTAATCAATTTAAATGGTGAATTGATAGGAATTAATACTGCAATAATTGCACCAGGTGGTGGTAATGTGGGTATTGGTTTTGCGATACCAAGTAATATGGTTAAGAGTCTCACTAATCAATTAACTCAATACGGTCAAGTAAAACGTGGTGTATTAGGAATTAAAGGTAATGAATTAACTTCTGATATCGCAAAAGCTTTTGATCTTAATATTCAAAAAGGTGCATTTGTCAGTGAAGTATTAGCTGATTCCGCAGCGGCTGAAGCAGGAATTAAAGCGGGTGATGTGATTGTTTCAATGAATAATAAATCTATTGAAAGTTTTGCTGAACTACGGGCTAAAATTGCAACTGAAGGTGCTGGTCATGAAGTAAATCTTGGTATAATTCGGGAAAATAAAGAACTTCAGTTTAAAGTAAAGTTAAAAAATAGTGATGAATCGATTACTGAAGCAAAAAGTTTACATCCAAGTTTAGAAGGCGCTAATCTTGTTAACGGTGAAGTTAATGGTCAAGAAGGGGTTTTAATTGATACTATAACTAAAAAATCACCAGCTTCATTATTAGGTCTACAAGAGGGGGATTTAATTACTGGCGTAAACAAAGTTCGTGTTAATAATATTGCAGATTTACGCAAAGTCATTGACAGTAAACCATCAGCGATTGCATTACAAATTATACGCGGAAACAGTAGAGTTTACCTTATTTTAAGATAATTACTTTACTTAACTTTCTAACATCAGAAGGAAATACCTTTCCTTTCTGATGTTAAAAAAAACAAGAGTAAAATTAATTGGGTTATTTTAATAATCATCAATCATTTTATGATAACTTATTTATAATTAAATATTACTAATTTGACACTTCTTTTTATTAGAATCATAATTTTTTTGATTTATATGATATTATTTATATCTATGATTGAAAATTATGGTGTCAAATGACTTATGCTAAAGAAAATATTATGGCCTGTTCTTATCGGTGCTGTCTTAGCTATTGTGCTGTTAATCATTTTTCCATCTTTACGAGATAAAAATCAATCATTATTACCGCATACAATCTTTAATAATGAACCTCTTAGTTATAATCATGCTGTAAAATCAGCAGCTCCCGCGGTTGTCAATATTTATAGTCGTTCTCTTGAGAGATTACCGCAAAAAAATAATAATGTTATTACACCATTAGGTTCTGGTGTCATCATGCGCAAAGACGGTTATATTATTACTAATTATCATGTAATCGAAAATGCTGAACAAATTATTGTAGCTCTTCAGGATGGTCGTATTTTCGAAGCTTCATCTGTTGGTTCCGACAGATTAGTGGATATTGCTGTTTTAAAAATTCAAGCAAGCAATATTCCGGTCATTCCTATCAATGCGAAACGCACGCCTAAAATTGGTGATGTCGTATTAGCAATAGGTAATCCCTATAATATTGGTCAAACAATTACACAAGGTATAATCAGTGCAACGGGTCGCGATGGACTTAGCCCTTTTCGCCGGCAAAACTTTATTCAAACCGATGCTTCAATCAATCATGGTAATTCTGGTGGTGCTTTAGTTAATACTAACGGAGAATTAGTGGGTATAAACACGTTATCATTTAGTAAAAATTTAGGTAATGATGTACCCGAAGGAATCGGATTTGCAATACCTACTGCATTAGCAACTAAGATTATGAAAACTTTAATTAAAGATGGAAAAATTATTCGAGGCTATATTGGCGTAGATGGATTAGAGTTTTCCCCGACACAAAATCCTAGTGATCATCCTATTGTACTTGGAATTTTAGTCACTAATGTTGACGGCCCTGCCGAAAAAGCAGGGATTAAGCCTAACGATATTTTAATCTCTGTCAATGATAAACCGGTAAAATCGATTATTAATACGATGGATCAAATTGCTGAACTCAAACCAGGATCCACTATCCCTGTTGTTGTATTACGGAATGGTGAAAAACAGACATTAAAAGTACAAATTGAACAATTACCAATTTAATTTTTCCTATTTTAGGATTTAATTTTTAAGGAATTTTGCAACATAAACTTACGTTGGTGTTTAATATAAATATATTATTTATCAAATAGATAAGACTAAAATAAAACGTTAACTCGCTATTGACCAATAGCTAAAATAGCGGTATAATTCGCGACCTTATTCGTGTTATTTAACATTTGTATGGTGTATAAATTCCGTTGTATAGCAACTATTTATATAGCGATGCAAACAAGAGGCTAAAAATGAAAAAAGATATCCATCCAGAATATAAAGAAATCGTTGCAACTTGTTCTTGTGGCAATACGATT
This sequence comes from Frischella japonica, assembly GCF_014489845.1. Classification (GTDB taxonomy): domain Bacteria; phylum Pseudomonadota; class Gammaproteobacteria; order Enterobacterales; family Orbaceae; genus Frischella; species Frischella japonica. The sequence continues at coordinate 68,545 of NZ_JABURY010000003.1, read as the reverse complement.
AAAACTCGTTCTACTGTAGGTCACGATATTCATTTAGACGTTTGTGGCGAATGCCATCCGTTCTATACTGGTAAACAACGTGATGTGGCAACTGGCGGACGTGTTGATAAATTCAAGCAACGTTTCAGTATGGTTAGCGGCAAGAAATAATTATTGCTAATAAACGAAGATGAGTCTGGGTGAGCAATCATCCAGACTTTTTCATTTTGTCAATCCTTCAAATTAATATCAATTACTTCAATATTATTGAAGCCACCATAAATGTCATACCATGGTTTAGCATATTGTTTTAAGATTTTATTAAGATGTTCCACGTTATCACGACCGATCGTATCCAACCATTTTCTCAAGCCATCTTTGCCACCTTTAGCATATGCAGCAACGCCTTCAAACCAAGTTGCACGCCCGCCTAAAATGCCTGAATAGTTAGCTCCTGATTCACCAGCAAAAACTAATTCTTGATGAAATACTTCTGTTGGAACACCTGCACTAAGATAAATAAAAGGTCGTGTTGCAGCATCACTGGCAACTTTGAAATAATTTGCAGCTTCCTTTTGAGAATAAACAATTGGATTAGAATGATTAAACCCTTCCACATATTTAAATAATACTGGGACTTCAACTTTTAAAATATCGATATGATAATGATCTTTGGTAAATTCTTGAATAGTTTCAATAACTTTTCTTGGTTTAATTTTTGCAAATTCAGGACTCTTATCATCCAAAATTTCATTATCATAAACAATTGGTTCAACAAAAACAGGTAGATCTGCCGCTCGCGCCTCATCACCTAGCCGTTCCAAAAATGCGTGTTTTTTATCCAGGATATCTTGAGGATCATCCGGATTATAATAAACTAGTACTTTAGCTGCATCCGCACCTTTTTTTATCAAACGTTGAATGGACTCTTCTGGTAACAATTCCGGTAGCCGCCCTGGAGTGTTTACATCATAACCTGTTTTTTCATATGATAAAATAAGACCTGCATTTACATTTTTTGCTTTAATTCCTTTGAATCCATACTCTTCATCAAGCAAAATAGCACTGACGTATTTGGTCAGTTCTTCGGAAACCAATTCTTTAAATTCATAAACCATATCAATATGGTAATGTTCTTTACCCACTGCGGTTTCCATCATTTTTACCATCGAACCACGCTGATCTATCGCTAACGCTGCAATAACACCATCATTATTAGATAGTTGCTTCATACAATTAAATTTTCTTCGGGTAATCAGTTTTTTGACCATATTTATCTCCTTATCACACTTGAATAACTTTTATTCTAAACTTATTCCTAAAGAGTTCAACATACCAGACAGTGAAATTGTGCTGTTAATTTACTAATAGCAACTCGTTAAAATTGCTAAGAAAAATGAGTAATCGTTTTAATAAAATTTTTTATCAAACAGATTTTAAAAAATTACCAATCTTGATCATAAATAACATGACTAACCTAAAATTCTATATAAAACATATCGCACATGGAAGGGTCACGATTAACAATCAACACATGTATACTACATAATTATTTTATCTTTTTTAGCTTATTGCTGATGAATTATTGTTTACTGAAAGATTTGACTGGGTTAATACTTTGAGAATGATATTATTTGAATAATCGCAACATGATAAATAATCATTTTTAATCTGTTGTATATTTATTGTGTTTGTTAACCTTGCTCTATTATGGCTATTGATTTTGTTTGCTAATTGATTGGTTAACATTTCTTATAGCTTGAACAGCCTTATTTATATTGAAAGATACGAGTCATGATTGCCTGATTATAGGCAATATTTATCATGGTATTGATAATAAAATACTGCCTTATAAATTACCCCCTTTATTAATCATAAAGGGGGAGTTTAAGCCTATTCTCTTTCCAAAGCATGAATAGGGTCTAATCGAGCCGCTCTTCTTGCCGGAAAATAACCGAACACTATCCCCACTAAGCTAGAACAAATAAACGCCACTATAATTGCCGTAATTGAAAATATCATCGAGAAAATAGTTACGAAAAAAGCAAATAGAACACCTATTAATAATGATAACGTAATACCTAATATCCCACCGACTAAACAAACTAAAACCGCCTCAATTAAAAATTGTTGCAGTATATCATTTGATCTTGCTCCAACAGCCATACGTACACCAATTTCACGCGTTCTTTCCGTTACGGAAACTAGCATAATATTCATCACGCCAATACCACCAACGACCAATGAAATTAATGCAATAGCTGAAATTAATAATGATGTCGTTGCCTTTGTTGAAGTCAACATTTGACGAATACTATCAGAATTAAAGATAAAAAAGTCTTTGGTACCATGGCGTTGGATCATAATTTTTTCAATCGCTTGTTCGGCAACCGTTAAATCAACATCGTCTTTTACACGAACAGTAATACTTTTTAAAGTCGTTTGTCCAATCATTCGATTAATTACAGTAGTATAAGGTAACCACACATTTAGATTCTCGTTACTACCAAATCCTTGACTTTTTTTTGTAGCCACTCCGATGACCGTGACCGGTAGTTGACCAACATAAAAGACTTGCCCGATCGGGTTTTGATTAGGAAACAATCGCTTAACTGTATTATCATCAATCACAACTTTTTGTGATGATTGTATAACATTATTGGTATCGAATGCTTTTCCTTGTGTGATCACATATCCTCTAACGGCAAAAAATTGTTCTCCTACACCATTCACCATACCAGAAAGTGCTTGATTGCCTTTTCTGAAGTAAACACTGGTCGACACGTTAGGTGTCGCACTATGTATATAACTTTGTTTTGCCAAAACATCTGCATCAGTAGAACGTAATGTTTTTATACGGCTAGCATTGCGATCACCAAAGCCAGTACCTGGAATAATTTCCAATGTGCTAGTTCCCATTGAACTAAGATCTGACAAAATTTGTTGTTTTGAACCTTCACCCAAAGCAACCGCACATACGACAGCTGCGATGCCAAATATAATCCCCAACATAGTCAAAAATGTTCTAAGTCGATGAGATAACATGGATAAAATTGCCATTTTAAATGCATCTTTAAAACGGGCAAGTTTAGCAGAAAAATTGTCTTGAACATTAATTGTTGCAATCTGTTTTACTTGACGTTGACCCCATGATTCTGGTAAAAAATCGGTATTTATAGTATCAGAGATAATATTTCCATCACTAATTTCAATAATACGTTGCGCACTTTTAGCAATATTCGCATCATGTGTGACAATAATAATTGTGTGACCTTGTTTATGGAGATCCCGTAGAATTGCCATCACTTCATGACCACTTTTTTGGTCTAAAGCACCAGTTGGTTCATCAGCTAATATAATATTACCGCCATTAATAAGCGCTCGCCCTATACTTACACGCTGTTGTTGACCACCTGATAATTGATTAGGTTTACTATTAATTTTTTCAGCCAGCCCTAAACGCGATAAAATTTCAAATGATCGTTGTTGACGCTGCTCTTTTTTTACGCCGGCATAAATGGCTGGAACTTCAACATTACCTTGAGCTGTTAACGCATTTAATAAATGATAACGTTGGAAAATAAAACCGAAATGCTCTCGGCGCAATTCAGCTAATTCATCTGGTGATAATTGACTTGTTATTCGACCACCTACTTTATAAATGCCGGTAGTTGGTTTATCTAAACAACCCAATATATTCATTAAGGTTGATTTACCAGAACCTGAGGCCCCAACAATCGCAACCATTTCACCGGCTTGAATTGTAAGATTAATACCTTTTAAAACCTGAACTGTTGAATCGCCAGCAGGAAATTCTCTTACAATGTTATTTAATTGAATTAAAGGAGTCATATTCATCGTTTAAAATCTTGCTCTTGGTATTTTTTGACTGCCAATCATGGAACCATCAAAAGTGCTGACAACAATGGTATCACCTTCTTTTAAACCAGTTTTAACTTCAACATTAACATTATCATCTAAACCGATTTGAATCTCTCTTTCAGAGAGCTTCTGATCGTTATCCAATACAAATACCATTGCTTTATTTCCAGCTAGTTTTCTTTGCAACGCATTTGTGGGAATAGACAACACATTTTCTGCTTGGCCTAAGATGATATAAACTTGAGCACTCATCGAAATACGCAATACACGCTCTGGATTTTCCACGTCAAATAAACCATTATAGTAGATTGCCGAACTGGTCGAGCTAGAAGATGTAGTCGTTTCGTTATTAATAGAGGTTGGTGCGGGTTCAACGGCTCTTAATGTTAATCCGCTAAAACGCTCATTTGGTAATCCTAATATAGTAAAATATACCGGCATACCTGTGGTAACATTGATCACATCGGCTTCTGAAATTTGCGCTTCAACTGTCATTTTATCCAACTGAGCTACTTTAACAATTGTTGGAGCACTTTGTACCGAGTTAACTGTTTGCCCCTCTTCAATTGGTATCGCTACGATAACACCATCAATCGGAGATCTAATCTTGGTATAACCTAAATTGACTGCTGCGGTATCAACAGCGATTTTGGCTCGAATAATATCAGCATCTAAAGACGCAATATCGGCTTTAATTGAATCAAGTTGAGCTTCCGCAGCATCAAGTTCTGATTGAATACCGACGCCTTTTTTGACTAATTTTAATTGCCGATTATAAGTTAATTGATAGTTTTTCAGATTAGCTTCTTTTGCTTTACGTTGGGCTTCTAAACTCGCTAATGACGCTTCTGATTGTTTTAAATCATTTTTCTGTTTCAGATCATCAATTTCTGCAATCATATCGCCCATTTTCACTTCTTCACCAAGCTTTACATATAATTTCTTTATTTGCCCAGAAACTTGAGCTCCAACATTAACTAGCTTAAAAGCACTAATTTTCCCATCAGCGAGTACTGTTTTCTCTATGTTACCTCGCTCAACTTGGGTTGTAATATATCTAGGAATAGGCGTCGGCGTGACAAAAATCCATTTAACAATATAAATCATTATTAATATGAAAATGATCAATAAAGCGATACGCTTTATTGTAATTTTTTTGTGAAACGTCATTAAATTTGTCACTCCAAACTCGTATAATTGAACCAAATAGACACCATCTATTCTTTATAGGATATTATTTTAAGTTACTTAATAAAAATAAAATTAATTTTTTACCACTTGATATGTATAAGATGATAGAACACTTAGGCAATAATTTTACAGGTTCAATAAGAATGAGTATAGGATTTTTTCTCATTTAGATTTTCACTAAAATAGAAAAATGAATTTTATATCTAAAGAATCGTTAATATTCATAAGATAATAAATTGATTCACACACTAAACAATTCTGATTACAATTGAATCAGAATTTACTATTAATGACTATTATTACAATGAATTGTATTAGCAATATCGAACCAGACTGTGGCATTATTATTCATGTCACTGGGAAAGTACAAGGGGTGGGATTTCGCTTTTTTACCTATCAAAAAGCGCAGGAACTTAATTTAGTTGGCTACGTTAAAAATTTAGCCAATGGCAGTGTTGAAATTTTAGCACATGGTGAATTTAATCAAATTAATAAATTAATCCAATGGCTTAAATTAGGTGGACCGACATCGGCTATTATAGCGCAGTTACGGATTGAACGAATAAAAATTGACGATCATTATACATCATTTAATGTTAAGTATTAATTTTGCCAAATTTAACGTAAAATAGCGATAAAAAATAGCTGCTTCCCGATGTTATGAAATTTTAGGTTTTCTCTCTAATGATGATAGAGCATTTGCTAGTAAATTAGCTAAACAGTTTATTTATAAGGTGCATAATACATTAATGATGACTAAAAGAAATTTGCTTTATATTTTACTAATAATTTTAGTTATTGGTTTGTATTTTTATAATAATGATACCTCCGATAATACAGTAATACCATCAATTGATTTATCGTCTCAACCTCTTTACCAAAGTGATAAGATGACAACGTTGTTGTACGACCCATTTGGTAATCTAAGTTATAAAATGAGTGCATCAAAAGTTAAATATTTTGAAAATTCTGGGAAAACTTTATTTGAAGCACCTAATATAACCTCTTATAATCGAGAAAATATCGCAACTTGGCGTATCAAAGCTAATAATGCTACATTAATGGGCAATAAGATACTTTATTTGAACGATAATGTTCGATTAATAAATCAATTACCTGATGCACAATTGGAAAAAATTATTACTGATAATGTCAAAATTGACTTAAAAACGCAAATCGTTACATCAGATGATCCTGTGACAATTGAAGGACCAGCTTTCATATCAAAAGGAAATCGACTATTTGGAAACTTACGTAACAAAACCGCTGATATATTAGAAAATGTAAAAACTTATTATAATGCAAACGCTAAATCAGTCGAAAATACTATTAATTAAGGATATTAAAAATGAAAAATTTTCATGGTTCTCGTTTTAATCTTAATAAAATAAAATCGATTTTGGTTAGTTGTTTTATCATATCCATATCAACCCTCAGTTATGCCGAATCTTCAGAGAATCCGAAAATTAACGCTATGCCCATTTCGATTGATGCGGATAATCAGCAAATTGATATTCAAAAAAATACCATGACCTTTTCAGGTAATGTTGTCATTATTCAAGATAATATAACCATTAAAGCGAATAAAGTGGTAATTACTGAAATTCAAAGTAAAGAGGATCAAACGATTACTGCCTATGGACAACCGGTTTTATTTGAACAACAGGTCCAAAAAAATGATACACATTATAAAATTACAGGCAATGCAGACAAATTAATTTATAGAGTGAAACAAAATGACGTCACCATGCAAGGTAATGCTCAAATTAAGCAAAAAGATAATTATATTAATAGTAACATCATTAATTATGACGTTCAACAGCGAAAAATAGAAGCACAATCAGATACCAGACAACGAGTTAGAACAATTATTATGCCTGAACAAGTAAAAGAGATAAATTAATATTATGACGACATTAAGAGCAACAAATTTAGCCAAAGTTTATAAGCAACGACAGGTTGTTAAAAATGTCAGCTTAACCGTTAACTCGGGAGAAATTGTTGGCTTATTGGGACCAAATGGTGCGGGTAAAACGACTACTTTTTACATGGTTGTTGGTATTGTCCCTTTAAATGACGGAAAAATTTATCTCGACGATAAAGATATAAGTTTATTACCATTACATGAGCGAGCACAAATCGGAATTGGCTATCTTCCACAGGAAGCATCTATATTTCGTCGCTTATCTGTATTTGATAATATTATGGCAATTTTAGAAACTCGTAAATCACTTAGCAAACAAGAACGCATTGAAAAAGCAGAACTACTATTAGAAGAATTCCATATTAGTCATATTAAAGAAAATTTAGGGCAATCGTTATCTGGCGGTGAACGGCGCCGAGTTGAAATTGCCAGAGCATTAGCAGCCGATCCAAAATTTATCTTATTAGATGAACCATTCGCTGGCGTTGATCCTATCTCTGTCATCGATATAAAAAATATTATTCGCGATTTACGCGATAGAGGTATAGGCGTATTAATCACAGACCACAATGTTCGCGAAACCCTTGATGTATGCGAACGTGCTTATATCGTAAGCAAAGGTCATCTAATAGCTGAGGGGAGCCCAAGTAACATTTTGAACGATGAACATGTTAAGCGGGTCTATTTAGGCGAAGAATTCAGGTTATGATGAAACCGAATCTACAATTAAAATTATCTCAACAGCTGACTATGACGCCGCAGTTGCAACAAGCTATTCGGCTACTTCAATTATCAACCTTTGAACTATGTCAGGAAATTCAAACCGCTCTGGAAAATAACCCTCTTCTTGAAGAAGAAGATAATTATGAAGAAATTCCGGTTATTCAAGTGAAAGAATCAGAACAAATTGATACGCGAGAAATGATGGAAAATCAAAATATTCCCGATGATATTCCATTTGATGCTTCATTTGATGATATTTATACCGCAGGCACGCCTTCTGGAACTCATTCAGATTATCAAAATGAGGAACTCACTGTTTATCAAGGTGAAACACATCAAACACTTAACGAATATCTGATGTGGCAACTCAACTTAACCCCTTTTAGCGAACAAGATCGCGCAATTGCTGTTTCAATTATTCAATCTATCAATGAACAAGGTTATTTAACCTGTACTGTCGAAGATATTTTGGAAGAACAAAATAACCAAGATATAGAACTTGCTGAAGTCGAAGCCGTACTTAAACGTATTCAACATTTCGACCCGATTGGCATTGGAGCAAGAACTTTACAGGAATGTATGCTGTTACAAATTCACCAATTAACACCGATTAATCATGATATTGAAATAAGTACAATCATTATTTCACACTATCTTGATCTGCTTGGTCAAAAAGATTATAAAACGCTGTTAAAAAAACTAAATATTAATCAAGAACAATTAAAAGCCGCGATACTGCTCATTCAACAGTTACAACCTTATCCAGGTCAATCGGTGAACACAGAACCACCTGATTACGTTATTCCGGATGTGCTTGTCAAAAAGATCGGAAAAAAATGGCAAATCATCCTTAATAACGAAGCCATACCTCATCTTAAAATTAATCAACACTATGCTGCTATGGGGAAAAAAGCTAATGAAAGTGATGGGCAATATATTCGACAAGCTTTACAAGAAGCAAACTGGTTAATAAAAAGTATAGAAAATCGTAATGACACGCTAATAAAAGTGAGTGAATTTATTGTAGAACATCAACAAAATTTCTTTGAATATGGCGAAGAATACATGAAACCAATGATTTTGGCCGATATCGCTAATGCAATTAATATGCATGAATCCACGATTTCACGAGTTACAACACAAAAATATCTACAATGTCCACGAGGCGTTTTTGAATTAAAATATTTTTTTTCTAACCGTGTGAATGCTGAATCAGGAGAAGAAGCATCCTCGATGGCAATTAGGGCATTAATAAAAAAATTAATTATTAATGAGGATGGTAAAAAACCGCTTAGCGATAGTAAAATAGCAATGTTACTTGAAGAACAGGGAATGATGGTAGCCAGAAGAACGGTAGCCAAATATCGAGAAACATTATCGATCCCTCCGTCAAGCCAACGTAAACAACTTAAATAATTAATACGAAACCTTAATATTATTAATCATGAGAGCTGTTAAAACAAAAGCATTTTAAAATACTATGGTGCAATTGATGTGCAAGTTAAGTTTTTGCCAATGTGGATTTTTTAATGTGAAATCAAACCAAGTAACCTAAAAATGTGTTAACGTTAATAAAGGATTTTAATTATGCTTTTAATGATAGTTAGTGGTCGTTCAGGTTCAGGTAAATCAATCGCATTAAGAGCACTAGAGGACATGGGTTTTTACTGTGTTGATAATATACCGATCGCTTTACTTCCTGATCTTGCAAAAATGCTCGAAAATAATCATTCCCCAGTAGCTGTAAGTATTGATATTCGTAATATGCCAGCTAGTTTTAACCTACTAAATGAAATATTACAACAATTACCACCATCAATTACAGCACAATCTATATTTTTAGAAAGTAGCCATAATACTTTGATTCGCCGCTATAGCGAAACCAGAAGAATTCATCCATTATCAGTACCAGGACGCTCAATCGAACAGGCCATTGAACTTGAAGAACAATATTTACAACCATTAAAAGATAATGCCGATTTAATTATTAATACCGATAATCTATCAGTACATGAATTATCGGATATCTTGCGTCAACGGATATTAGGCAAAAAAGAGCGCGAACTTACGATCGTTTTTGAATCATTTGGTTTTAAGCATGGCTTACCCATTGAGTCAGATTTTGTGTTTGATGTTCGTTTTTTACCGAATCCACATTGGGATCCAACATTGCGACAATTAACAGGATTAGATCACCCGGTAAAAGCATATTTAAACCAACATTCACAAGTTAACGATTTTATACACCAAACAGCAAATTATTTACAACAATGGTTACCTTTATTGAAAAAGAATAATCGTAGTTATCTTACTATTTCAATTGGTTGCACGGGTGGTCAACATCGCTCAGTATATATTGCGGAAGAGTTAACAAAAATCTTTATTTCACAAGGCGAACAAGTACAAACGCGTCATCGCAGTCTAGAAAAGCAGTTACATAAAAGTTAAGCTAACCGTTGATGTTTAGGATTTTCCAATAGCTATTGCCGGGTCAAGAATAAAGTAAATTTATGTTTGCGTTAAGTGACAAAATATTTACTCTATTTTTTAAGCTGAGCCAGATCATTATTTTTATCTACAATAACCTTATCAAAAAGGCATAAGTATAACAAATCGCTAATTACTAACCATTTCTGAAAATACTAAAAAGGACTCTAAAAAACACGGCTAATCGATAAATATCTATTCCTGTTTTTACCCAAAATAGAACTTTAATCATACAATAAATCCTCAAAAGCTTAACGTAATAACTATATTTTTAAATTTTAATATTTAAAATAATGGCGTTATAACAAGAGATATTACGTGATGACTATTTGATAAATTTTTACCACTGCAAAAATTATCAATTATTATCATAACGTTTAGATGTATTTATCTATCATGTTTTTATTTGTTAATGGGTCTTAAAGAAGTAGCGCAAATATAAATAATTTTTAAATCTATATTTATAAATGAATCTTCTTACCGTTTGACAGATAAACTCTGATATTTATAAATTTAATCAGTGAAATTATCGACTAATGAACTTAATTTAACTAGTTCAATATCATCAGGTAATTGTGCTAATTTTTGTTGAAGCACATTTAAAGTTGCAAAATAGGGATGACCAATGACAATCGCCTGCTTATGCTTTCTGGCCAATTCAATCGCTAAATCAAATTGAATCATAATTGATTTTTCGTCTTTTAAATCATCCAGAAATATATCACGTCTTATTGCTGGAATACGATATTCACGAGCAATGGCCATAGCTTTACTTTGGGCAATCGTACGACTATCCAAAAAGAACAAAGGATAATTTAATAAACTTTCCATTACTTTCCGCATACCTTCCACATTAGTCGTCATCTTACTACCCATATGATTATTTACACCAATGGCATAAGGGACTTTTAAAATAGCTTCGGAAATAATTCTTTGTATTTCTTCTTGGCTCATATCAGGTGTTAACGTATCTTTTTCAAGATATTGTTTACTTATTGGTGCCATAGGCAGGTGTATCATAACATCATTGCCTTGCTCATGTGCATAAAAAGCTATTTTTTCAGCATTCGGTGAATTAGGTAAAATAGAAACCGTAATCTCTGTTGATAATAAAATAATTTGCTCTTCAATAGATTTTCGATATCCAAAATCATCAATTACAATTGCCAATTTACCAGCCTGAGCTGAAGGTAAACACAGTAATATCAAACAAAAAATAGTGGAAATTAAAGAAGATATTCTAATCATTTTATTTCTTTAGCCATACACTTGGATCAAGTGCCTTACCATCACGACGAACTTCAAAATATAGAGCAGCACTACCTTGCCCACCACTTGTTCCAACTAAGGCTATCTCTTGTCCGGATTCAATTTTATCACCTACATTAACCAATACACGCTGATTATAACCATATAATGTCATATCACCCTTACCATGCTCTAATGCGACAATAAATCCATATCCTTGTAACCAATTCGCTAAAATAACCCTTCCATCAGCAATTGCCCTTACTTTGCTTCCTTCCATTGCCTTGATCACTAATCCTTTCCATTTGAGTTCCCCTTGTTGCGGTTCACCAAATCGGTGTAATAATGTCCCAGTTACTGGCCAATTAAAACGATGATTGGGTTTACCAATACCGCTCACTCTAGCCATTAATGATCTTTCATCTTTAGTTGGATTGTAATTGTAATCTTGCTGTTTGGCTCGAATTTTTGCAGCTTGTTTTGCTTCATCTTCGGCAATTCTTTTATTTTCAGCTTCAGCTTTGGTTATTTGTGCTTGTAATTTCGCTTCATTTTCTCTTAGTACAGCAAGTTTTAGTTGATTAAGTTGCATAGACTTATCTAATTCTAAAATCGTTTCATGGCGATCTTTTTGATTCGTGATTAACGCATCACGTTTCAATTTTTGTTTATTTTTTAGGTCGTTTTGCTGTTTTTGCTTTTCTTCTAATGAAGACTTTTTTTGATTTAATTCATCATGAATCTGTTTAAGCTCATTCATCCGATCCTGACGTTCTTGGTTAATATAACCATAATAAGTAATAATTCTTTCATTACGTTGACTTTCATTTGCTGAAAATATCAACTCCATATTACTTGTTTTTCCCAATTTAAAAGCACTCTCAAGCTGTTTAGCTAATATTTGTTGTTGTTTTGCTTGCTTCTGCTTTAACTTGCCAATATCAACATTAAGTTTTGCAATTTCATTACCTAATGATAAAAGCACCTTCTCACTTTTTTCTAGCGAGGTTAGTAAATTGGCTATAGATGTTTCTTGTTTTTCAAGTACAGAAATTAACTTATTCCGTTGCTGTTTTTGTTCTGCAAGTTTTTGTTCCTGTTGTTGAATTGTTTGGCGAATGGTTTGTAAATCTTGCCTATTATCAGCATAACTAAAATTGGAAGTAACAAAACCTCCAAATATAATGACCAACAAACAAAAAGCATTATATTGCATCATGAACCATTTATCGAATATTTGATAACAAAAAAATATCATTTTTAACTAAGCATAAAAAACAAACAACAATATCGTATAATATTTAGCCAAAACATCTATATTCTTTTATTACATATAGTTAAACATATATTTAATTTAAAACTAAACCAAAAATAAGTATTCAATTGTTATTATAAAACATAAAGTGGGTCATAAAGACCCACTTTATGTTTTATATAATAGCATGAGAATACACTCAATGTGTAATTGCAATTATTAATTAATAAAAAGTGTTTTACCAGTCATTTCTTTTGGTATTGGCATATCAATCAATGCTAACATGGTCGGGGCTAAATCCGATAACTTACCGCCCTTAATAGCTTGAAGTTTTTTCGGTCCAACATAAATCAAAGGTACAGGAAGATTAGTATGCGCAGTATGTGCTTGACCGGTTTTTTCGTCACGCATTTTTTCCGCATTACCATGATCCGCTGTAATTAATAATTGACCCGATACTTTATTAACCGACTCAACTACGCGACCAATGCAGCTATCTAAAGCTTCAACTGCTTTAACCGCAGCATCAAATACACCTGTATGACCAACCATATCACCATTTGGATAGTTACAAATAATAACATCATACTTTTGACTTTCAATTGCAGAAGTTAATTTATCCGTTAATTCACTAGAACTCATTTCAGGTTGTAAATCATAAGTTGCTACTTGAGGAGAATTAATAAGAATTCGGTCTTCATTATCAAAAGGCTGCTCAATTCCACCGTTAAAAAAGAAGGTCACATGAGCATATTTTTCAGTTTCTGAAATACGTAATTGCGTTTTATTATGTTTAGCTAACCATTCACCTAAAGTATTAGTTAAAGCTTCCGGAGCGTAGGCTACTTCAGATTGAATATCCGTTGCATACTCTGTTAAAGAGACGTAATGAGCAAAATTAATCACTCGCTCACGTTGAAAACCATCAAAATCTTTGCTAATAAACGCACGTGAAATTTCACGAGCCCGATCAGCACGGAAATTCATAAAAATCAAACTATCACCATCCTGCATTTTTACAGTTTCTTCATCAGCAGCACATATTACCGTTGGTTTAACAAACTCATCATTTTCATCACGAGTATAAGCTGCTTGTAATCCTTCAATTGCAGTCGCATAGGTAAATTCACCTTTCGCATCAGCTAATAAGCGATAAGCTTGTTCGACTCGATCCCAACGGTTATCCCGATCCATCGCATAATAGCGTCCAACTATAGAAGCTATACGTCCTTTACCTAAATGTTTAAATTTATCAGCAAACACTTTTAAACTCTGCTCAGCACTCCTTGGTGGAGTATCACGTCCATCTAAAAATGCATGTAAGTAGATTTTATCTGCTTTACGCGCAGCAGCTAGCTCTACCATAGCCATAATATGCTCCTCATGGCTATGTACGCCTCCGGCAGAAAGTAACCCCATAATATGCACAGCCTTACCTTTCACCACTGCATCATCAATCGCTTGTATTAATACCGGATTATTAGCAAATTCACCATCCATGATATCCTTTGACACTCTCGTTAAATCTTGATACACAATGCGACCAGCACCAATATTAGTATGACCAACCTCTGAGTTCCCCATTTGCCCTAATGGTAATCCGACTTCCATACTTGATGCATCAATTAAAGTGTTTGGATAGGTTTTAATCAATTTATCCATATTAGGTTTATGTGCTACCGCAATAGCATTATCTTGCTGATCTTCGCGATGACCATATCCATCTAAAATAACAAGAACGATGGGTTGTTTATTTGTATTATTCACATATGCTCCTACATTATCATTATTAATCTTCTAAAAGGAGACTATTTTACTATATAAGTTCAAATTGGGTATAACATTTGCTTTCATAGAAATACACCGACGTTAATATTACCTAGTTGCTAAAACTGAATCTAATTTACTGGATGAAATACAACATTATCTCCCCATAGCAAAAATCACAATAATTTATAGATAGCGATGATTTTTATGTTGTTGTTAAATATAAAAATGATGAACCAATCATCTATATTTTTTGGAAATATGTATATTTTGGATTATTTATGGAATCATTTTGATTATTATTGCTGCAATAAATACAAAAACTGCCAGCAAAATCAATACATTAATATTCTTATACAACATAGCCACACATCAACAATTAATAACAGTTGAGCTACATCAAAACAAACGACTCGAAAAAGTGGATAATACAATTGATTATCAATAGTGTTCATTTATAGTAGCTAATGCTACCCCATATATGTTTAGTATTGTTAATCATAAAAATGAGAAAACTTTGATTGGAATTCTTATAGTTTTGGTCAAAATAAAACTCTCTTGCTCAGAAGAATTCTATTTTTTACTTGTTAAAAATAAATTAACTTTAACAAGTATAACGTTATTATTGCTAAATATTTACCCTCAGTATAATTCCGGATTACTTCAATCAATATAACAACAACTCGACATTCAGTGGGTATGGTTTCCCCATATATTAACCAACGACGGCCAAAAAATTTATCATTATTTATTACAAGTTATAACTTTGAGATAAACAGGTTAACTGTTTGCAATTGGTTAATTACATTTATAGCACTGAATGGATAAAAATGAAATGAGACTGTATTGTAGAAATAATAGCGTCTACTAAAAGACAATTAACAACAATAAAAAACCTAGCATCAAGCTAGGTTTTTTATAACAAAAACATATTATTTGATTTTAGCTTCTTTATAAATCACATGCTGACGAACAACGGGATCATATTTCTTGATTTCCATTTTTTCAGGCATAGTTCTCTTATTTTTACTGGTAGTATAAAAATGACCTGTACCAGCTGAAGAAACTAATCTAATTTTTTCACGTACACCTTTAGCCATGATAATTTTCCTTTATATAGTTTCTTAGTAAGATTCACCACGGGCACGGATTTCAGCTAATACTGCATCAATACCCTTTTTATCGATAGTACGCATACCTTTAGCAGATACACGTAATTTTACAAAACGTTTTTCACTCTCAACCCAAAAACGATGAGTTTGAAGATTTGGCAGAAAACGACGTTTAGTAGCATTCAGCGCATGTGAACGATTGTTACCTACTAGTGGTTTTTTGCCTGTTACTTGGCATACTCGTGACATGTCAATAATTCTCCGAAATTTCTATACTATTTTAGTATACTTAGGCCTTAGACATAATGTGTTTAATGGAACATTTACCTCGTCAGGCTTTAGTTATTCTATGAGGCGATTGAGATGAGTTTCGATAACCAAATAGACTAACTTCTCACATTACACCTACAATATTAAGGTAGCGCAGTATACGCTGTTATGCAAAGATTCTCAAGCACTATTATAGCTTTGGTGATAAAAAATATACTTCTTCTGTGTTAATAAGCAACATTATAAATCCATCATATGAATATCATTATCAAATTCATTATAACAAAAATTATTCAAGATATTACTTATCATATAAATCAATATCTTTACATTATTATTCTTAAGTATTTAAACATTGATTCGATGCTTTTTAAGTTGAATTTTGATATGATTAGTTAATTGTTATTGTTATGTTTAGAGTCAAATAAATTATGTTACAGTGGATAACATCTTGGTGGAATAAGCTATCTTTTGCCTTTATTCGCCTACCGGTTGAATTTTTTGTCCAGAGCAAATCAATTCCTACGGACCCAATTAAAGAATTAAATATTAACCGTTTGGCGCCTATTTTGTATGTTTTACCATATAATTCGAAAATAGATTTAATGGTCGTACAAACGTTAAGCAAGAAATATCAGTTACCTGATCCTTTAGATGGTATAAAAACCGATAACGGTTTGTTACCGGCTTATTTATATATTGATAAAGGCCCTGGCATTTTTGTGTCTAAACAACAAAAAAATAAATCAATTGAGATTCTTCACCAATACATTACTGCTCATAAACAAGATTCTCAGCTTGATGTACAAATGTTGCCTGTTTCAGTGATGTTTAGCCGTGCCCCGGACAAAGAAGGTAAGAAAAAACTTTCTTTACAAGTCTTAGGAGGTACACGTAAATTTTTCAAAATGCTTTTTACTGGTCGCGATTGTTATACCCGTTTTTCACATACAGTTTCCTTAAAAAATATTGCCTTATCAACTGAAACTGAACAAGTATCAGAATTAGCACATAAACTATCACGGGTTGCTCGCATTCATTTTGCCAAACAACGTACTGCATCCGTCGGACCAACCTTACCGATAAGACAACAGATGCTAAAAAAATTATTAAATAATCAAGAAATCAGTGAGGCAATCAAGGAAGAAGCAAAAAGTAAAAATATCTCCCTTGAAAAAGCGAAAAAAAATGCCTTATTTATGCTTAATGAAATTGCCGCAAATTTTACCTATCGTGCACTGAAAATTACCGATTATATATTAACTTGGGCATGGAATCGCTTATATCAAGGCTTAAAAGTTACTAATGCCGACCCAATAAGAGAATTAGCGCAAAATGGTCATGAAATTGTGTATGCGCCATGTCATCGTAGCCACATGGATTACTTACTTTTATCTTATGTTCTTTACCGACAAGGGCTCGTACCACCTCATATTGCAGCTGGGATTAACCTGAATTTTTGGCCTGCTGGACCAATTTTCCGTCGGTTAGGTGCTTTTTTCATCCGCCGGTCATTTAGGGGCAATAAATTATATACCGCAGTTTTCCGAGAATATTTAGCCGAATTATTTATTCGTGGTTATTCAGTAGAATATTTTATCGAAGGTGGACGTTCACGTACAGGTCGTCTACTCGACCCCAAAACCGGTATGTTAATGATGACTATACAAACACTGTTACGTGGAGATCCAAGACCTATAACAATTGTACCGGTTTATATAGGTTATGAGCATGTTTTAGAGGTCGCGACTTACGCTAATGAACTACGTGGTGCTGCGAAGAAAAAAGAAAATTTGTGGCAAACAGTAAAAGCTTTTTTCAAACTAAAAAAATTAGGTTTAGGTTATGTTAATTTTGGTCAACCCATTTTATTAAATCAATTTCTTAACCAACATGTTCCTGATTGGCGAAATGCAATTGAAAAAACAGGTACAGTTAGGCCACAATGGTTAACGCCAACATCTAATCTCTTAGCAAAAAATATTATGGAAAGTATCAATTCATCGGCAGCCGTTAATGCGATGAATTTATGTAGTACATTTTTATTAGCTTCTCAACAAAATGCGTTAACCAAAAAACAATTAATCGAACATATTCATTATGCTGTCATTTTATTAAAAACGGTCCCTTATTCAGACTTAGTGACTATTCCTGAGCAAAATGCTGAACAATTGTTCGAACACGCCAAGCAGATGGGTAAATTTATCATAACTACAGATGAAGCTGGTGAAATTGTCAGCTTAACACAAGAACAAGCTGTATTAATGACATATTATCGTAATAATATTCAACATCTGTTAATCATTCCTGCTATTATTGCGCGCATCATACTTAAGCATAATCGTATATCACTTGATGAATTAACCAAGCAAATTGAGTTAATTTACCCATTAATTAAAGCCGAACTATTCATTAATTATAATGAGCAAGAGCTCTTGAACTATATTGAAAAATTATTACAATGTTTTGCCGATATCAATTTTATCAGTTATTCTTCCGAACGAATAACTATTAATTATTTGAAGCTAACATCATTACAGTTATTAGCATCAATTTCCAAAGATACGCTACAACGTTACGTAATTACTTTTTCACTATTACAAAAAGATCCATCCATAAGTCGAGCAAACCTTGAAAAAGAAAGTAGACTGATTGCTGAAAGGCTATCTGTATTACATGGTATTAATGCCCCTGAATTTTTCGATAAAGGAGTATTTTCAACTCTAGTATCTACGTTGCGAGATTTAGGTTACCTTGATGATACTAAAATAGAGAGTTTTGAAAAAATTAAATTAATGAATGATACGCTTAAACCATTAATTACTAACCAAGTCATGCAAACCATTGAAGAAATTTATTGAATAATATGCAATAAAATACCAATAAATATCACTAACCCAACATATTGATTATTTATGAATGCGCGAAAACAGCGTTCTCTTTTTCTATCAACAAGAATCACTTGTTGATAGATAAATAATAAAGATGCTATAACCAAGCTAACATAAAAATAACCCGACAATTGGTTCAATATCCCAATAACCATTAAAATCCAAACGGTACTAATCTGTAAAATACCAATTATAAGTTTATCGTATTTCCCAAATAAAATTGCCGTCGATTTGATACCTATTTTTATATCATCTTCACGATCTACCATCGCATATTCGGTATCATAAGCGATCGTCCAACAAATATTAGCTATAAATAATAACCAACATGTTAAAGGAAATTTGGCAAGGGTGGCAGCATAAACCATCGGAATGGACCAACTAAATGCAATACCTAGTATTATCTGTGGAAGATGAGTATACCGTTTCATAAAAGGGTATAACAAAGTTGTTCCAAATGCGAAAATCGCAATTAACCATGTAAGGGGCGGTAAAGTTAACAATAAAGCAAATGAAATCGCAATTAAAACAACAAACATAATTAATGCATTTTTGTTATTCAATTTACCACTAGCCAATGGACGATTTTTAGTACGCATTACATGGCCATCTAATTTGCGATCAGCAAAATCATTTATTACACAGCCAGCGGCTCTCATTATAATAACACCCAACGTAAAAACAATAAACAAATGCGGTGTAGGTATTCCCGTTAACCACAATGCCCACATAGTTGGCCACAATAATAACATTGTACCTACAGGTTTATCCAATCTTGTAAGTTGACAATAAGCTTGAATTTTTGACTTCATTTAGATAAGTGTTGTTATCGATTCATAAAAATGATTATAAAGGAATAACAAATGATTGTTAATTCTGTTCTAAAAACTCTCCTTTTATATTTATAGTTAACCAAAATTTGATTCTTGTAACTAACTCTCCAAAAATAATCGTAGTTAATATATTTAGTTGTTTTATTTATTAATAAAAATAGAATACTTTAATCGATTTTTCATATAAAATTCCAACATCTTTTCTCGCTAACAATCGGAGATCAAATGAAAATAGCAAAAGATTCAGTAGTAAGTTTAGCATATCAAGTTCGCACTAAAGATGGTGTATTAGTTGACGAAACAACCGTTGTTGCACCATTAGAATATTTACATGGTGCCGGTAATTTAATTAAAGGTTTAGAAGATGCTTTAGAAGGTCGCCAAAAAGGCGATAAATTTGATGTTGAAATTGAAGCAGACAATGCTTATGGCGAATATAATGACAACCTTGTACAAACTGTACCGCGTGATGTTTTTGTTGGTGTCGATGAACTTGAAGTAGGTATGCGCTTTCTGGCTGATACTGATCATGGACCTGTTCCAGTAGAAATTACGGCGATTGATGGCGATAATGTGACTATTGATGGTAACCACATGTTAGCCGGTCAAGATCTAAAATTTAATGTTGAAGTTGTGGATATTAGAGAAGCAACTGAAGAAGAACTTGCTCATGGACATGTACATGGAGCACATGGTCATCACCATCATGATCATGGTAGCTGTGGTTGTGGCGGACACGACCACGAAGAAGATGACCAAGATGACGGCTGTTGTGGTGGCCATGGTTGTGGTTGTAAACACTAGCCTTTTAATTTGTTCATTTACAAGGTGCTTTCCTAATGCACCTTGATAACCATTTTTCCGCTGTAATGGCATCTTCAATTTTGTGATTTATCTAGCAATTTAGAATAAATTTTTATCCATTTCTTAGTTTTTATTTATAGTATTTAATAAAAATCATCAAATACGTATGAGGCATAATAATATGATGCCAAGAGAAAAGTTACTAAAATTCGGTGCGCAATCACTTGCCGATCATGAATTATTAGCCATTTTTTTACGGACAGGAATCAAAGGAATACCGGTATTAACACTATCACAAATGTTGTTGAATGATTTTGGTTCACTTTATCATATGATAAATGCTAGTCACCAAGTATTTTGTCAAAAAAAAGGATTAGGTACGACCAAATATACACAATTACAAGCCGTAATCGAATTATCGAAACGTTATTTAAAATTCAAAATGACTGAAAATAATGTATTGACATCACCAACTCTTACCCATCATTATTTAGCGAGTCAATTAGCGAATAAAGACCGCGAAGTATTTTTAGTTATATTTCTTGATAATCAAAATCATGTAATATGTAGTGAAGAAATGTTTGTAGGTACATATAATTGTGTAGAAGTCCATCCTCGGGAAATAGTTCGCAAAGCATTAAAATGTAATGCCGCTGCAATTATTCTAGCTCATAATCACCCGTCAGGAGTAGCAGAACCAAGTCAGGCAGATCGCAAAGTTACTCAACAAATAGAAGAAGCATGTAATTTATTGGATATTCGTATTCTTGATCACTTTGTAATAGGTAAAGGTGAATACGTGTCTTTTGCTGAACGTGGATGGATATAACATATTATCAATCTTATAAAATACATCATACTTAATAACAGATTACTATCATACTATAAATATTAAATCATTTATTGCGATTGCTTATTTATTTTAATATTCATTACCGTCGATTATACCATTATTTAAACTTGCTATTTACAGTATTGACCAGATTACATTATTATTAGTATCCATTGTCTATTTAATTTATAATATCTATTATTTATAATATAACTTACTGAAAAAAAATGAAAAATCGAATTGAAGAACTCGAAACAAAAGTCAGTTTTCAAGATATTACTATCGAAGAATTAAATCAAATAGTTATTCAATTGCAAAGTGAAGTTACTAAGCTAAAAGAGCAATTAAAACTATTATCGAAAAAATTACAAGCTACGCATCAATCTAACATTGCTTCTTTAACTGAGGAGACCCCTCCACCACATTATTAATTAACAGCTATTCCAAATCTTAAATATAATAACTTTAACCCATAATAGCAAAACGTGATTAACACAGTTAACTGTAATAAACTAATTATGGTTGGATATATTTAGATAATTAGATAGTTAAGGAATTGTTCTAAATTAAAAAATAATATTTCTTAAACTATATCTGGACATAAAAAAACCGATAATCTCTTATCGGTTTTTCTATAAAAAATATTACTTACTCAGTTACAGCTTCAACTGCTTCACTTGTCGCTGGACGATCAACTAATTCTATAAATGCCATAGGTGCATTATCACCAGCACGGAAACCACATTTCATGATGCGAATATAACCACCAGGGCGATTTGCAAAACGTGGACCAAGATCTGAGAATAGTTTTTTTACTGCATCCGCATTACGGATTCGAGCAAAAGCCAAACGGCGATTAGCTACACTATCAGTTTTAGCTAATGTAATTAAAGGTTCAACTACACGACGCAGCTCTTTAGCCTTAGGTAAAGTTGTCTTGATAATTTCGTGTTCAACAAGTGAACTTGTCATATTACGAAACATCGCCTGACGATGGCTGCTATTACGATTAAGCTGACGACCACTTTTACGATGGCGCATAACTTTATCCTTCTTATATAAACTTTATATTAGTCTTCAACAATACTCGCCGGTGGCCAATTCTCTAAGCGCATACCAAGAGATAAACCACGTGAAGCGAGCACATCCTTAATCTCAGTAAGAGATTTCTTACCTAAATTAGGTGTTTTTAACAACTCAACTTCAGTACGTTGGACTAAATCACCAATGTAATGAACTGCTTCTGCTTTTAAACAGTTAGCAGATCGAACAGTTAATTCCAAATCATCTACTGGACGCAGAAGAATTGGATCAAATTCAGGTTTGTCTTCTTTCACTTCTGGTTGACGCACATCACGTAAATCAACAAAAGCTTCAAGTTGTTCAGCCAAAATTGTAGATGCTCGCCTAATTGACTCTTCCGGATCGATAGTTCCATTAGTTTCCATATCAATAACTAATTTATCTAAATCGGTACGTTGTTCAACACGAGCCGCTTCTACAGAATACGAAATTCTATCTATTGGGCTGAAACATGCATCAACTAATAAATGTCCTATTGGACGATCTTCATCTTCTGATCGAACACGAGCAGAAGCAGGAACGTATCCACGCCCTCTCTGTACACGGATACGCATACTAATTGAAGCATTTGCGTCTGTAAGATGACAAATCACAAGATCTGGATTAACAATTTCAACATCACCATCATGAATAATGTCATCAGCTGTAACAACACCAGCCCCAGATTTGTTCAATGTAAGCATTACATCATCTTTGCTGTGAACTTTAACTGCTAATTTTTTCAAATTTAGTAGAATGTCAAGCACATCTTCTTGGACGCCTTCTTTAGTACTGTATTCATGCAATACACCATCGATCTCAACTTCCGTTACAGCACATCCCGGCATTGATGATAATAAAATACGGCGCAGTGCATTACCTAGTGTATGACCAAACCCACGCTCAAGTGGTTCTAAAATCACTTTTGCATGTGTTTGATTATATTGAACAACTTCAACTAGGTGAGGTTTTAAAAACTCTGTTACAGAACCCTGCATTGTGTCCTCTCTTAAGTACTAAACTTTATTTAGAATAAAGTTCGACGATCAAATGTTCATTGATGTCAGCTGATAAATCAGAACGTTCAGGAATGCGTTTAAAAACACCTTCCATCTTGCTAGCATCAACTTCTAACCAAGTTGGTTTTTCACGCTGTTCAGCTAGCTCTAAAGCTGCTTTAACACGTGCTTGTTTCTTTGCTTTTTCGCGAACACTGATTACATCTTCAGGAGAAACCTGATAAGAAGCAATATTCACTACACGACCATTAACTAATACCGCTTTATGGCTTACTAATTGACGAGCTTCAGAACGAGTCGCACCAAATCCCATACGATAAACGACGTTATCTAAACGACGTTCTAAAAGGTTTAATAGGTTTTCACCTGTATTACCTTTGATTCTAGCAGCCTCTTTATAATAGTTACGGAATTGTCTTTCTAAAATCCCATAAATACGACGAACTTTTTGTTTTTCACGTAATTGAACACCATAATCAGATAATCGCGGTTTACGCGCACCATGCTGACCTGGAGCTTGTTCTAATTTACATTTACTATCTATTGCGCGAACGCCTGATTTAAGAAATAAATCAGTTCCTTCACGACGACTTAATTTGAGTTTTGGTCCCAAATATCTTGCCATTTTCTTTCTCCAATAAACCTAAAACGTCTAAGGGTTTAATTTAAAATTAAACACGACGTTTCTTTGGTGGACGACAACCGTTATGAGGAATCGGAGTAACATCAGTAATATTAGTGATGCGATAACCCGCAGCATTTAATGCACGAATTGTAGACTCACGACCAGGACCAGGTCCCTTAACCATAACTTCCAGATTCTTAATTCCATATTCTTTAACAGCTTCAGCGCAACGCTCTGCTGCTACTTGAGCTGCAAACGGAGTTGACTTACGAGAGCCACGGAATCCAGAACCACCAGCAGTTGCCCAACCTAATGCATTACCTTGGCGATCGGTAATTGTAACGATTGTATTGTTAAAAGATGCATGAATATGAGCGATACCATCAGAAACTTGTTTTTTTACACGCTTACGTGCGCGTACAGGTGTCTTTGCCATTCTTAATTACCCCGATTATTTCTTGATAGGCTTACGCGGCCCTTTACGGGTACGTGCGTTAGTCTTAGTACGTTGACCACGAACTGGAAGTCCACGGCGATGACGTATACCACGATAACAACCAAGGTCTAATAAACGCTTGATACTCATTGTTACTTCACGACGCAAATCACCTTCAACAGTGAATTTTGCAACTTGTTCACGTAACTTTTCAATCTGATCTTCAGATAGTTCTCTGATCTTAACATGTTCAGGAATACCTGCTTCAGCACAAATTGTCTTAGCGCGGGTATTACCGATACCATAAATTGCTTGTAACGCAATTACAGCATGTTGTTGATCAGGAATGTTAATGCCTGCGATACGGGCCACTATGCACTCCTATTGTTAATAAAAATATATCATTTCCTTTATGCTGAAAAGCCCGTTTTCAGGATACTCAAATAAAGGAAACTCAAATAATAAATTTGTAGGCTGGCTATTCTAGCCAGCTTTACTATACTTTGGCAAGTAAAATATGCAAAAGTTAGACAACTAAAAGTTAAAAATTAACCTTGACGTTGTTTATGCTTACCTTCAACGCAAATAACACGAACAATGCCATTACGTTTAATGATTTTACAATTTCTGCATAATCTCTTGACTGAAGCACGAACTTTCATGTTTTTCTCCGTAACTTCTGGCTAACTTATCGGCCATAACCTTTAAGGTTAGCTTTCTTTAAAACTGACTCATAACGATTTGGCATCATTAAAGTCTGTACTTGTGCCATAAAATCCATGATTACTACAACAACGATTAACAATGATGTCCCACCAAATTGAACGGGAACTCTTAACGTAGATGTAATAAACATTGGAACCAAACAAACTAAAGTAATATATAGAGATCCGACAAGCGTTAGACGTGTCATGATTTTATCAATATATTTTGCTGTTTGTTCCCCTGGACGAATACCAGGAATAAACGCACCCGATTTTTTAAGCTGATCTGCTGTCTCACGTGGATTGAATACTAAAGCTGTATAGAAGAAACAGAAAAATATAATCGCCGCTGCATATAAAATCATATAAAGCGGTTGATCATGTGATAAATACTGTCTCATTAATACAAAAATATAACGCCACCCCTCACCATCACCTTGTAACCATGATGCAGCCATAACTGGTAACATAATTATTGTTGAAGCAAATATAGCAGGAATTACACCTGACATATTAATTTTCAAAGGTAAATGAGTACTTTGCGCAGCATAAACACGACGACCTTGTTGGCGTTGCGCATAATTAACGACGATACGACGTTGACCACGCTCAACAAACACAACAAAATAAGTTATACCGACAAGAAGCGCGGCAACAACTAATAAAACTAGTCGATTCAATTCACCTGAACGAGCTTGTTCAATTGTTTCATAGATTGCTGGAGGAAGAGCAGCCACGATACCAGCGAAAATAATGATTGAGATACCATTACCAACACCACGTTCTGTAATTTGCTCCCCTAACCACATAAGAAACATTGTTCCTGTCACTAAACTTACTGAGGCAATGAAATAGAAAGAAAAACCAGGATTGATTACAGCATCTTTAAATTCTTCCATCCTTGGTAAAGAAGTCGCTACACCAACAGCCTGTATAATTGCAAGTACTAACGTACCATAACGCGTATACTGACTGATTTTCTTACGACCAGACTCACCTTCTTTCTTCAACTCAGCAAGCTTAGGGCTAATTGCCGTTAATAGCTGCACAATAATCGATGCAGAAATATACGGCATAATACCTAAAGTAAAAATTGAAGCTCGGCTTAATGCTCCACCAGAGAACATATTGAACATGCCAATGAGACCATTGTCACCTAACATTTTCGAAAGTGATCTTGTTAATACCTCAGTATTAATACCAGGAACGGGAATATAAGAACCGATACGAAAAACAATAAGCGCCAAAAGAACAAACATTAATCTTCTGGTTAGCTCACTACTACCGCCTCTTGTGCTTTTAAAATCAAATCCTGGTTGCTTTGCCATCTTTCTAATTATTCCTCAATTTTTCCGCCAGCAGCTTCAATTGCAGCTTTTGCACCTTTAGTAACATTAATTCCACGAACTGTTACAGATTTTGTAATTTCACCTGATAACATAATTTTCGCAAATTCAATATGGCTACCAATAACATTTGCGGCTTTCAGAGAATTTAGATCAACAACATCAGCCTCTACTTTCATTAATTCAGAAAGACGAACTTCTGCAGTTACTAAAGACTTACGAGATGTAAAGCCAAATTTTGGTAAACGACGATATAATGGCATTTGACCACCCTCAAATCCACGGCGAACACCACCGCCAGAACGAGAATTTTGTCCTTTAATACCACGACCACCTGTTTTACCTAAACCTGAACCGATACCCCGACCCAAACGCTTAGATGCATGCTTTGAACCTTCAGCAGGAGATAAAGTATTTAAACGCATTACTTATTACTCCTCTACTTTAACCATGTAGTAAACTTGGTTAACCATACCGCGCATCGCAGGAGTATCCTCACGCTCAACAGTATGACCAATGCCTCGTAATCCTAGTCCACGCAACGTCGCTTTATGCTTCGGTAAACGTCCAATAGAACTACGTGTTTGTGTGATTTTAATCGTTTTAGCCATGGTTCATTACCCCAAAATATCTTCGACGGTTTTACCACGTTTCGCAGCCACCATTTCTGGTGATTTCATATTTGCTAAACCATCAATTGTTGCACGCACCACGTTAATTGGATTTGTAGAACCATATGCTTTAGCTAGAACGTTACGAACTCCGGCAACTTCAAGAACGGCACGCATTGCACCGCCAGCAATAATACCTGTACCTTCAGATGCAGGTTGCATATAAACACGAGAACCCGTATGAGCACCTTTTACTGGATGCTGTAAAGTTTCGTTATTCAATGCTACGTTAATCATATTGCGACGTGCTTTTTCCATAGCTTTTTGGATAGCGGCTGGAACTTCACGCGCTTTACCATAACCAAAACCGACGCGACCATTACCGTCACCAACCACTGTTAGTGCAGAAAAACTAAAAATACGGCCACCTTTTACGGTTTTTGAAACGCGGTTAACTGCGATTAGTTTTTCCTGCAGTTCACCAGCTTGTTTTTCGATGTTTGACATCTTTAACTCCTACCTTAGAACTGTAGGCCAGCTTCGCGAGCAGCTTCTGCTAGCGCCTGAACTCGACCATGATATTGGAAACCAGAACGATCAAAAGCAACATCTTTAATATCTTTTGCCAATGCACGTTCAGCAATAGCTTTACCTACAGCTGCCGCAGCTTCTTTGTTTCCGGTATATTTTAAATTTTCACTGATAGCTTTTTCTAAAGTAGAAGCAGCTGCCAGAACTTCAGATCCGTTTGGTGCAATGATTTGCGCATAAATGTGACGCGGAGTACGGTGAACAACAAGACGTGTTGCCAATAACTCACGCATCTTACTACGTGCTTTCGTCGCACGACGGATACGAGATGATTTCTTATCCATAGTGTTACCTTACTTCTTCTTAGCTTCTTTAGTACGCACGACTTCGTCTGCGTAACGAACACCTTTACCTTTATAAGGTTCAGGACGACGATAAGCACGGATATCTGCAGCGACTTGCCCAATTAACTGTTTATCAGCACTTTTCAGGATAATTTCAGTTTGAGATGGACATTCAGCGGTTACACCTGCAGGTAATACATGTTCAATTGGATGTGAATATCCTAGTGATAATCCGATTGAATTACCTTTTAGTTGTGCACGATAACCGACACCAACTAGCTGAAGTTTTTTTGTGAATCCGGTAGTAACACCAATCACCATTGCATTAACTAATGCTCTTGCAGTACCTGCTTGAGCCCAAGCATCTGCTGCACCTTTACGTGGAGCAAATTTAATTTCGCTTGCTTCTTGGCTAATAACAACAGCATTATTAATAGAACGAGATAACTCGCCATTTTTACCTTTAATCGTAATTTCCTGACCATTGAGTTTTACCTCTACGCCAGCAGGAACAACGACAGGTGCTTTTGCAACACGAGACATTTTTTTCTCCCTTACGCTACGTAGCAGATAATTTCACCACCAAGACCTGCTTGGCGTGCTGCACGATCAGTCATAACACCTTTAGAAGTAGAAATAACTGCAATACCAAGTCCAGCCATCACTTTCGGCAATTCATCTTTACGTTTATAAATACGTAAACCTGGACGGCTAACACGTTGAATACTTTCTACAACAGCCTTACCTTGGAAATATTTTAATGCGATTTCCAATTCAGGTTTAGTGTCACCTGTAATTTTATAGTCTTCAATATAACCTTCTTCTTTTAGCACGTTGGCAATTGCCACTTTTAACTTAGAGGAAGGCATGGTGACCGCAACTTTGTTCGCAGCTTGACCATTACGAATTCGGGTCAACATATCTGCGATAGGATCTTGCATGCTCATCTATAACACTCCTCTGATTACCAACTTGCCTTTTTAAGACCCGGAATTTCGCCGCGCATAGCAGCTTCACGAACCTTAATTCGGCTTAGACCAAACTTACGAAGGACGCCGTGTGGACGACCCGTTTGACGACAACGGTTACGTTGACGTGATGGACTAGAATCTCGAGGAAGCGTTTGCAATTTGAGCACCGCATTCCAACGATCTTCATCTGTTGCATTCACATCAGAGATGATCGCTTTTAATTCTTGACGCTTTGCAAAGTATCTATTTGCTAGCTTAACACGCTTTTTATCGCGTTCAATCATTGATTGTTTAGCCATTAGTTTACCCTACCTTTACTTACGAAATGGAAAGTTAAAGGCTGACAATAATGCGCGGCCTTCTTCATCTGATTGTGCGGTAGTGGTAATAGTAATATCTAAACCACGAACACGATCAACTTTATCGTAATCGATTTCAGGGAAAACGATTTGCTCACGGATACCCATACTATAGTTACCACGACCATCGAAAGATTTTGCGCTTAAACCACGAAAATCTCGAGTACGAGGTAAAGCAATATAAACTAAACGTTCAAAAAATTCCCACATACGTTCACCACGTAGTGTGACTTTACAACCAATAGGATACCCTTGACGGATTTTAAAACCAGCAACTGATTTGCGTGCTTTAGTGACAAGTGGTTTTTGACCACTGATTGCAGTAAGATCTGCAACTGCATTATCTAATAATTTCTTATCAGTAATAGCTTCACCCACACCCATATTCAAGGTGATCTTTTCGATCCGAGGGACTTGCATGACAGATTTGTAGCCAAACTGTTCTTGCAGTTTATTTACTACCTGTGCATTGTAGTAATCATGCAGTTTCGCCATCGTACACTCCAAATTACTTAATTATTTCATTAGTAGACTTATAAAAACGGACTTTTTTACCGTCTTCAAAACGAAAGCCTACGCGATCTGCTTTGCCTGTAGCACTATTGTAGATTGCTACGTTAGAAACATTAATAGCTGCTTCTTTCTCAACAATCCCACCTTCTTGGTTTAGTTGCGGTACTGGTTTTTGATGTTTTTTCACCAAATTTATACCTTCAACAATCACTTTGCCTGTAGACAAAACGCTTTTAACTTTACCGCGCTTACCTTTATCTTTACCGGTTAACACGATAACTTCATCTTCTCGACGGATTTTCGCTGCCATTACCCGCTCCTTACAGTACTTCTGGTGCTAATGAAATGATCTTCATAAACTTCTCAGAACGAAGTTCACGAGTGACCGGTCCAAAAATACGCGTACCAATCGGTTGCTCACTGTTATTATTTAATATAACACAAGCGTTACGATCGAAACGAATGACAGATCCATCAGGACGACGAACACCTTTTTTAGTACGTACTACTACAGCTTTAAATACATCACCTTTTTTTACTTTTCCACGTGGAATTGCTTCCTTAATGGAAACTTTGATGATATCACCCACTGCAGCATAACGACGGTGTGATCCACCGAGAACCTTGATACACATTACGCTACGTGCGCCAGAATTATCAGCGACATCGAGCCTAGTCTGTTCTTGGATCATTTTAATGCTCCGTATAATAAATTATTGTCTAATCTACCTTCATCCACCTCAACTACCATGGATAAGAATAGACAACCAAAAAATCCCACTTACATGAGGGCGCCTAGTATAACACCACTCAAATAAAATGGGTAGTATAAAATAAACGGCTAATATTAGCCGTTTATGATATTGTGTGCAATTTTTAATCGATTAGATTAAATAACTGCCTTTTCAACAACTCGAACAAGAGTCCAAGACTTAGTCTTAGATAGTGGACGGCATTCCTTAATTTCTACAGTATCACCAATTCCACACTCGTTATTCTCATCATGTACATGCAATTTAGTCGTACGTTTAATGAACTTACCATATAATGGATGTTTCACTTTACGTTCGATAGCAACCACGATAGATTTATCCATTTTGTCACTGATCACACGACCTTGCTGAGTACGAACATTAGTAGTCATTACGCACCCGCCTTTTCAGTTAATAACGTTTTGATTCGTGCGATATCACGACGCACTTGTTTAACTAAATGAGTTTGTTGTAACTGACCGCTTGCTAACTGCATACGTAAGTTAAATTGCTCACGTAATTTGTCTAGAAGTTCAGTATTTAACTCTTCAACGCTTTTTTCGCGTAGCTCTTTTGCTTTCATTTACATCACCGTCTTAATTACAAAGGTGGTTTTAATCGGCAGTTTTGCTGCTGCCAACGCAAATGCTTCACGAGCAACTTCTTCCGGTACACCATCCATTTCATAAAGGACTTTACCTGGTTGAATCAGTGCAACCCAGTATTCAACGTTACCCTTACCTTTACCCATACGCACTGCAAGTGGTTTTTCAGTAATTGGTTTGTCAGGGAAAACTCGAATCCAGATTTTACCTTGACGCTTAACTGCACGAGTCATTGCACGACGTGCTGCTTCGATCTGGCGCGCAGTCAAACGACCACGACCAACAGCCTTAAGACCGAAAGTACCGAAGCTAATATCGGCACCTGCAGCAAGACCGCGATTGCGACCCTTATGCATTTTACGGAATTTTGTACGCTTTGGTTGTAACATCAGCGACGCTCCTTATTGTTTTCGGCCTTTACGCTGCTTTTTCGGTTGAGCAGCAGGTTTTTCTACTTGTTCAACGGCAGCCATACCACCAAGGATCTCACCTTTGAAGATCCACACTTTAACACCAATAATACCATAAGTAGTTAGTGCTTCTGAAAGTCCATAGTCAATGTCTGCACGAAGTGTATGTAATGGTACACGACCTTCACGATACCATTCGCTACGAGCAATTTCTGCTCCGCCTAAACGGCCACTAACTTCAACTTTGATACCTTTAGCACCAGCTTTCATAGCATTTTGTACTGCACGTTTCATTGCACGACGGAACATAACACGACGTTCTAATTGAGCAGTGATACTGTCAGCAACTAATTTTGCATCAAGCTCAGGCTTACGAACTTCGGCAATGTTAATCTGTGCAGGTACACCAGCAATGCTCGCTACGGTATTACGCAATTTTTCTACGTCTTCACCTTTTTTACCGATTACGATACCAGGGCGAGCAGTATGAATAGTCACACGGATGCTCTTAGCTGGACGCTCGATCACGATCTTCGAGATTGACGCTTGTGCTAATTCTTTATTTAGAAATTGGCGTACTTTAAAATCGCCTTCTAAATTATCAGCGAATTCTTTTGTATCTGCATACCAGGTAGATGTCCAAGGTTTGACAATACCTAATCGGATACCATTTGGATTTACTTTTTGACCCATTGCTATTCTCCAGACCTAGCGATCAGACACGATCACAGTAATGTGACTCGTACGCTTCAAAATTCGATCCGCACGACCTTTAGCACGAGGCATAATACGCTTCATGGTTGGCCCTTCATCTACGAATATTTTCGCAACTTTCAGATCATCAATATCAGCACCGTCGTTATGCTCTGCATTAGCAATCGCAGATTCTAATACTTTTTTAACTAGTACAGCCGCTTTTTTATTGGTGTAAGTTAAAATATCAAGTGCCTGTGACACACTCTTACCGCGCACTAAATCAGCAACTAAGCGAACTTTCTGTGCAGAAGAACGAGCGTGGCGATATTTTGCAATTGTTTCCATCTCTTTCTCCTACTTATTTCTTCTTAGCTTTCTTATCTGCTGCATGACCGCGATAAGTACGAGTCGGCGCAAATTCACCGAGTTTATGACCAACCATTTCATCGGTAACATAAACTGGTACGTGCTGACGACCATTATGGACAGCGATGGTCAATCCGATCATATTAGGAAAGATCGTTGAACGACGGGACCAAGTACGTAATGGTTTCTTGTCCCCGCTTTCCACCGCTTTCTCTACCTTCTTCAGCAAGTGTAGGTCAATGAAAGGACCCTTCTTGAGAGAACGTGGCATAGCTAATCCTCTATTTAATTATTTCTTATTGCGATGGCGAACAATATACTTATCAGTACGTTTGTTGCTACGCGTTTTCAATCCTTTGGCTTTTTGACCCCATGGAGACACAGGATGTTTACCAAAGTTACGACCTTCACCACCACCATGTGGGTGATCTACTGGGTTCATCGCCGTACCACGAACAGTAGGACGAACGCCACGCCAACGTGTTGCACCAGCTTTACCTAATACGCGAAGCATATGTTCTGAATTGCCAACTTCACCAATAGTAGCACGACAATCAGATAATACTTTACGCATTTCGCCAGAACGAAGACGAAGTGTTACATATGAACCTTCACGTGCAATGATTTGAACATAGCTACCAGCAGAACGAGCAAGCTGTCCGCCTTTACCAGGTTTCATTTCAATATTGTGCACGGTAGAACCAACAGGGATATTACGCATTGGTAAACAGTTACCTGTTTTAATCGATGCATCAACACCAGATTGGATCTGATCTCCGGCTTTTAAGCCTTTTGGAGCTAGAATATAACGACGTTCACCGTCTTTATATAAAACTAACGCAATATTCGCACTACGATTTGGATCATATTCCAAACGCTCAACTGTAGCAGGAATACCATCTTTATTACGTTTAAAATCAACAATACGATAATGTTGTTTATGACCACCACCGATATGGCGAGTAGTAATACGTCCATTATTATTGCGACCACCAGTTTTGCTCTTTGCATCGAGCAAAGGTGCATAAGGTTTACCTTTATGCAACTCTGGGTTAACCACTTTAACAACGTGGCGACGACCCGGAGATGTAGGTTTACACTTAACAACTGCCATTGTTCTTACTCCTCCGAATTACTCAGCGACGCCTGCAAGGTCTAAATTTTGACCTTCAGCTAAAGTGACGTAAGCTTTTTTCCAGTCGCTACGACGACCAATTTGTTGACCACGACGTTTTACTTTACCTTTTACAACTAAAGTATTAACATCGTTTACCTTAACTTCAAATAGTTGTTCAACTGCGGCTTTGATCTCTTTCTTAGTAGCATCTTTAGCAACTTTTAACACTAATGTGTTATTTTTCTCCATTGAAAGAGATGCTTTTTCAGAAACATGAGGTGCACGCAGGACTTTAAGCAGACGCTCTTCTAGAATCATGCTACTTTCTCCTCTAACATTGCCTCAACTTGTTTCACTGCATCAACAGTCATGAGAACTTTTTCAAATGCAATTAAGCTAACTGGATCAATACCAGCAACATCACGCACATCAACTTTATAGATATTACGTGAAGCTAAGAAAAGATTTTCATCAATTTCAGAAGAAATAATCAATACATCATTAAGATCCATTGCTTTTAATTTCTGAATTAATAATTTAGTCTTAGGAGCTTCTACAGTGAATTTCTCAACTACCACTAAACGATCTTGACGCACTAACTCAGAGAAAATACTCTTTAGTGCACCACGATACATTTTACGGTTAACTTTTTGGCTATGATCTTGTGGTTTTGCTGCAAATGTTACACCACCACTACGCCAGATAGGGCTCTTTACAGAACCTGAACGAGCGCGACCAGTACCTTTTTGACGCCATGGTTTTTTGCCAGAACCAGCTACTTCTGCACGAGTTTTTTGACCACGAGTTCCTTGACGAGCTCCTGATGCATATGCAACAACAACTTGGTGAACTAATGCTTCATTAAAATCACGTCCGAAGGTAGTTTCTGAAACAGAAAGCGCTTGCGCGTCTTTAACTACTAATTCCATTTCTATCTCCTCGACGTTAAGCTTTAATCGCTGGTTTAACAATTACGTCACTATTGATTGCACCTGGAACAGCACCTTTAATTAATAAAAGGTTACGCTCTGCATCAACACGTACAATATCTAAGTTTTGAACAGTTACTCGTTCATTACCTAGGTGACCTGCCATTTTACGACCTTTGAACACTTTACCAGGAGTTTGGTTTTGACCGATAGAACCATGTCCACGGTGTGCCAAAGAGTTACCATGTGTAGCATCCTGAGTACGGAAATTCCAACGTTTTGTAACGCCAGCGAATCCTTTACCTTTAGATGTACCAGTAACATCAACTTTTTTAACGTCAGTAAAAATATCGACATTAATGCTTTGACCTACAGTGAATTCGCCTTCTTCAAAACGGAATTCCCATAAACCACGACCAGCTTCAACACCAGCCTTAGCAAAATGACCTGCTTCAGGTTTATTTACACGGCTAGCTTTTTTGCTACCAGTAGTAACCTGAATCGCTTGATAACCATCCTTCTCAATATTTTTCACTTGAGTAACACGGTTAGCTTCAACTTCAATTACGGTTACAGGAATTGAAACACCCTCTTCTGTGAAGATTCGTGTCATTCCCACTTTTCGACCGACTAAACCAATCATTGTTTCGACCTCTTAATCCTTTTCAGCCCAGAATTAACCCAAACTGATCTGCACGTCAACACCGGCAGCAAGATCTAGACGCATCAGAGCATCAACTGTTTTTGGAGTTGGTTCAACGATATCGACTAGACGTTTATGAGTACGAATCTCGTATTGATCTCGTGCGTCTTTATTAACGTGTGGTGAAATCAATACAGTGAAACGCTCTTTGCGCGTCGGTAATGGAATAGGACCACGAACTTGCGCACCAGTACGCTTCGCAGTTTCAACGATTTCCGCAGTAGATTGATCAATCAAACGATGATCGAATGCTTTTAGACGGATTCGGATTCTTTGGTTCTGCATGAGACCAGAGCTCCACTATAAAAAAGTTATAACAAAAGACTACCCCTCATTCCCTGTTTCGATTGACAGGAGAGTGTAATCCGTTCTTTACGTAACCCCCAAATCGGGAGTATTGTGCGGATGTAACCAAGACTGGCATCCAATAAACCTCGCCCTTATTGAGCGAAGTCCGAGTATTATACTGAAAAAGCGAATCAATGCAACTGTTTAATTGTGCAAAATTGATTCTATTTGGCTAATCAATAATTTATTAAAATCAACATGAATTATACTTTAAATTAACAAATTGAATATTATCGATTTTTATATAATTTATCAGTAATAATAAATATCTGTTTCTCTCTTCTTAAACATTAATGAACCAAAAATCCATGCCGTATCGTGGTTATTTCATTTTATTAGCATCAAATGTTGATAATAAAGCAGCGATAAAAGATATGTTAGTTTATTTTTTATACTAATATTGTTTAGCTTGCTCAAGAATATTTAGTTACGGTATGATATGGTAAAAATCACATAATAAAATGATCTCATTTTGAAACTATCTTCTATTACCCAAGAATTGCTTTCTCTGTTACCTCCCGCATTAGCAGAGCACTACCAATTACTGACAACTTGTAGCTTATTATTCGTCGTTATTATCCTATTTTCTTTTACCAAGTTACGTATGGATATTATTGCACTACTTGCTATAACCGCTATTATAATGACCGGTGTTTTAACACCTAGCGAAGCATTGTCTGGCTTTAGTGACCCTAATATTGTCTTGATCGCTTTATTATTTATTATTGGTGAGAGTCTTGTTAGAACCGGTATCTCTTATCAGATGAGTGAATACATCTTAAAAGTAGCCGGTAAGAATGATATTCGGATTATTATCCTCATTATGTTAGCTGTCGCTTTATTAGGATCGGTAATGAGTTCCACCGGTGTTGTAGCGATTTTTATTCCCGTTGTTATCAGTATTGCCACTCATTCAGGTATACATGTAAAAAAATTAATGATGCCATTATGTATTGCTGCATTAATTAGTGGCATGATGACATTAGTAGCTACGCCACCAAATTTAGTTGTTAACAGTGAGTTAGAACGAGCGACACTTGAAGAGTTCAAATTTTTTTCTATTACACCAATTGGTCTGGGAGTATTAGCGGTTGGCATTATCTACTGTATTATTAGTCGCAATTGGCTCATATCGAAAAAAACCGCTAATGAATTACAACAATCGCCAGCGCGTAGACAGATAACCGATTTAATTCGAGAATATAAATTGTCTGGTAGAGCCCACCGAGCTCAAATATTACCTGGTTCATCTTTTATAGGTAAAACGCTCGATAGTCTCCATCTTAGGAGTCAACAAGATGTTAACGTAATTGGGATAGAACGTTGGCGTAAATTTAGAAAAGTCTTAATACCGGTCAATAGTATGACTGAATTTCGTGAAGGTGATGTGCTGCTATTGGATTTCTGTCATTCTGATGCCGATTATCGTAATTTCCTAGCGGCTTATTCTTTAGAACCTAAAGTGCTACGTGGCGAATATTTTTCTGATCAAGTAAAAGAAGTTGGTATGGCGGAAGTAGCACTATTACCAGAATCATCATTATATGGAAAAACATTGAATGAAATCGATTTTCGCAGCAAATATTTCCTCACGGTAATCGGTATTCGTCGTAACCATGCTCCAATTGAAGCGAATAACTTATTTGAAGAAAAATTACAAATTAGTGATACATTATTAGTCTGTGGCGATTGGGGATCCATTCGCAAATTACAAACGAAAACAAATGATTTCGTCGTGTTAGATTTTCCCGCAGATATGGATGATGTAGCGCCGGCAAGTTCACAAGCCATTGCGGCATTAATTAATCTTACCATCATGATTGTATTAATGGTAAGCGGTATTGTGCCAAATGTCGTAGCAGCATTGATAACTTGTTTATTAATGGGACTTACGCGCTGTATTGATATGACAAGCGCTTATAAGTCGATTCACTGGCCTAGTTTAATTTTAATTATCGGTATGATGCCTTTCGCTCTAGCACTCAATAAAACAGGTGGTATTAATTTATTCTCAGATTTACTCAAACAACATCTTTCTGGTTATGGACCATATGTCGCATTAACTTTCATTTTTTTACTCTGTTCTGTGGTGGGATTATTTATTACTAACACCGCGACAGCAATTTTAATTGCACCAATTGCCATCAATATTGCACTTGGGTTTGGATATTCTCCATACCCATTTGCTATGACAGTAGCCATTGCCACTTCAGCATCATTTATTACACCGGTTTCGTCACCGGTAAAAACCATGATTGTTGCTCCAGGTGGTTATAGTTTTGGTGATTTTGTTAAAGTTGGCGTACCATTGACCTTTCTAGTTCTTATTGTTGATATTCTCTTAGTCCCACTCTTTTTTCCATTTTAAGTAATTTTATGGGTTATCCTCAGTTAACAACTATGTTTAATTAGCTCAATGGGTAACATTGAGCTAAAAAATACCAATCTTTGGCCTCATAAATATTGTTCTAACTTAAACTGATAACTGCAAATCAATAACATTTAAGTATATACTAGTTAACGACAAAATAGAGAAGAGTTATACATTCTTCAAAGAATAACAGGTAATTATCATGATAGAACATAACATAAAACAACCTCTAAAAATTATTTTTGCTGGTACACCCGATTTTGCAGCAAAACATTTACAAGCACTTCTTGATTCTTCACATCAAGTCATAGCGGTATTTACTCAACCAGACAAACCGGCAGGTCGAGGAAATAAAATCACAGCAAGTCCGGTAAAACAACTAGCCCTACAACATCATATACCAGTTTACCAACCCGCAACGCTAAAAGAACTAACAAATCAACAAATGATTGCTGAACTTAATGCCGATATTATGATTGTGGTCGCTTACGGATTAATTTTACCGCAAGCTGTACTAGATATGCCAAAACTTGGTTGTATCAATGTTCATGGATCACTATTACCAAAATGGCGTGGCGCTGCACCAATTCAACGAGCATGCTGGGCAGGCGATAAAGAAACAGGCGTAACCATTATGCAAATGGATGCCGGGCTTGATAGTGGTGACATGTTATATAAACAAAAATGTATGATTGAAGAGCATGATACCAGTGCTTCATTGTATGATAAATTAGCTCAACTAGGTCCAGAGGCTTTACTTAAAGCCTTAACGCTAATCATCGAAAAAAAAATATACCCACAAAAACAAGATCAATCACAAGTTACTTATGCGGCAAAACTCTCAAAACAAGAAGCTAAATTAGATTGGCATTTACCTGCAGAACAACTTGAACGTTGCATTCGTGCTTTTAATCCATGGCCAATAAGTTACTTTGAAATCAATGGAGCACCAGTAAAAGTTTGGCAAGCCAATGTAATACTTAAAGCTTGTAAGCAGGAACCTGGCACGATCATACAAGCGGATAAGCATGGTATTCAAGTTGCCACCTCTGCAGGAATTTTAAATATTACTCAATTACAACCATCCGGAAAAAAAGTCATGTCTGCACAAGATATTCTTAATTCACGTAAAGCGTGGTTCACTGTTGGTAATAGCATTTAAATAATATATAAATGATAAAGTTTTTTATATCAATTCCCGTAATATCAAAATAATATGTTGAAAACTTTATCATTTTTTACAGGTTAAAAAACCCATTTATAATGTCATGACTAACACAAATTATTCTTTTGCTTTTATAAAAAAAAACACAGTAAAATATCAAAAATTTCAAAAAAAATAATGGCATACGTCTAAATATCCTCCTATAATGCTCAACGAATTAATATAATATTGAGAATATGAAAAGTGATAGCAAACCTAGTCAATTATAAAACTTTTCCCATTTGGTACATAAATACCATTCCAGAAATATTTAGAGAATCAAACCGCACAGATGAGGAAACTTGGATAAAACTAGCCATTTTTAAGGGTGAAATGGAATTTGCAACTTTGGATAACACTGGAAATATTACTGGCATGCATTATTTTTCTGTGGATAATCAACCTCCGTTTATCATACCTCAACATCGCCATAAAATTGTCACTGTATCAGACGATATCGAATGCCAACTATCTTTCTATTGTGATAAAAAAGATTATTGTCGTAAGAAATATGGCTTACCCCAAACACATAGCAATGTGATCAAAGCGACTAAAATTATAGCTGGAGGTAAGGCATTAGACTTAGGATGTGGATCAGGACGCAACGCATTATATTTAAACTTATTTGAGTTTGATGTTGATGCTGTCGATAAAAATGAAAATTGTATTAAAAATCTCAATCAAATCATTAAACAGGACTATCTCACAAAAATAAAAGCCAAAGTTTATGACATCAATCAAGCAAATCTAACTGGACAATATGACTTAATTATATCAACTTCAGTAATGATGTTCTTACAACCAGATCGAATTTCAGATATCATTAACAATATGCAGAATATAACCAATTCAAAAGGTTACAATCTTATTGTGAACGCAATGTCGACTGCCGATTACCCTTGTTCCATACCATTTCCATTTACCTTTAAAAAAGAAGAATTACGTCAATATTATCAAAACTGGAATATCATTGAGTATAATGAAAATGTTGAACAATTACATAAAACAGATCACAATGGTAATCACATACGATTACGGTTTGCAACGTTATTAGCTCAAAAGAAATGAAGAAATACTTCATACCGTAAAAAAATATCAATAAAGAGACCAATATGAACGAATAGTTCATCAGGGAATTCCCATTCAAAAGCTAACTTAGTTTTAAAACAACATAGTGATATTAATTAATGATCTTCTTTTGCATGATTCAAGCTATAACGAGGAATTTCAACCGTCAAATCCTCATCGTCAACTCTGGCTTGACAACTTAAACGACTATGAGGCTCAACTCCCCAAGCTTTATCAAGCATATCATCTTCTTGTTCATCGCTAGGTTCTAATGAATCAAAACCTTTTCGTACTATACAGTGACATGTAGAACACGCACATGACATTTCACATGCATGATCAATTTCAATATCATTACGTAATGCTACTTCTAAAATTGATTCACCCTTCTCAGCTTCAACTGTGATACCTTCTGGGCAAAGATCAGCATTCGGTAAAAAAGTAATCTTTGGCATAATTCGCTCTCTTTTTAAAATTCAAGGCTTAAATATCATCAACTCGCTGACCGGCCAATGCATGTTTAATGGAACGATCCATTCTTCTGGCAGCAAATTCTTGGGTTAAGTGATCCATTTTCTTAATTTGCCTCTCGATTTCACTACTATCTTGTTCTTCTGCTAATGTAGCTAAGCGTTGCTTTTCAATTAGAATCACATCAAGTTCCGAACGAGATAATAAATCAGCGTCTTGTGCCAAGGCCGTTTGTAAACTTTCTAATACTCGTGCAGCTTCAACTCTCTGTTCAGCAAGGCGCCGTGCTTGTTTATCAAATTCAGCATGACTTAACGAGTCTTGAATCATCTGTGCAATTTCTTTATCCGTTAATCCATAAGATGGTTTGATTTGTATTGCGGCTTGCACACCGGTAGATTTTTCGATAGCTGTAACACTTAATAAACCATCAGCATCAACTTGAAATGTTACCCGAATATGGGCTCCTCCAGCGGGCATCGGTGGAATACCATGTAATGTAAAACGCGCTAACGAGCGACAACCGGCAACCGTTTCACGTTCGCCTTGTAAAACATGGATCATCATCGCAGTTTGACCGTCTTTAAACGTTGTAAACTCTTGGGCATAAGCACATGGAATGGTCGTATTACGTGGAATGATTTTTTCCACTAACTCCCCCATGGTTTCAACTCCTAATGATAGCGGAATAACATCAAGTAATAACATGTCGGCATCGGGTTTATTCCCCACTAAGATATCGGCTTGAATCGCGGCACCAATCGCGACTACCCGATCAGGATCAATTGAGGTTAACGGCGTTTGATCGAAGAATTCGCCAACTCTGTCACGCACATAGGGAATACGTGTGGATCCGCCAACCATAACAACTTCAACAACATCAGTGATATCCACATTAGCATCTTTCAATGCGCGTCGGCATGAAAATAATGTTTTTTTAATTAAAGGTTCAATTAAATGATTAAATTCTTGGCGGGAAAGGTATCCGTGCCAACCATTAAAATCAATATTTACTTGTTCATAAATAGATAACTGCTGTTTGATCTGATTTGCCAGGTCGAGTAATTGCCGTTGTAAATACGGATCATAACGATTGCTCACTTTAGCTTTATCGGCAATCCATAAGGCTAATTGTTGATCAAAATCATCGCCACCTAATGCTGAATCACCGCCTGTAGCTAAAACTTCAAATACTCCTTTACTTAACCGGAGTATCGAAATGTCAAATGTGCCGCCCCCCAAATCATAAACAGCTATAACCCCTTCCTGCCCAGAATCCAACCCATAGGCAATTGCTGCAGCAGTAGGTTCGTTTAATAAACGCAATACATGTAATCCGGCTAAGTTTGCTGCATCTCTGGTTGCCTGACGTTGCCCATCATCAAAATACGCTGGAACAGTTATGACTACTCCATCTGGTGCTTGACCTAATGATTCATTTGCTCTTGTAACTAATGCACGTAAAATATCAGCTGAAACTTGAATCGGATTAACAGTTCGATTAACCAAATTTAAAATCGGTACGCCATTTTCGCCTGCGCTAAGTGAGTAAGGTAAATGATTATTATCTATATCACTAATATGACGACCCATCATCCTTTTAATCGAGCTAACAGTATTGTGTGGATCAAGAACAGCCCCTTGCTTAGCACGATAACCGATCGTAATTAAACTATTCCCATCATGATCAATACCATAATGTACCACAGAAGGAAGCAAATGGTTCCCTTCTAAATCAGGTAACGTTTCAGCTTGCCCACTTCGCACCGTTGCCACAAGTGAATTAGTTGTACCAAGATCTATACCTACCGCGACACGTCGTTGATGTGGTGGTGCCGTCTGCCCTGGCTCACTGATTTGCAATAAAACCATGAAATATTCTCTTTAGACTAATAGATTAATAATAAGATATTATAAATTAAACTGTTTTTCTTGAAGCAGCTCGATCTGTTCAATCAATTTTGCATAATAACGTAGCTTATATAATTGCTGTTTTGCCATTAGCCAATGAGATTGATTAATATACTCTAATAATTGTGCATAAATTTGATTTTTACGCTCAATCATCTCATCATAAAATAATGTTAACTCATCCCAATTTTGCGCATGTTCAAGATCATCCAGTTGCTCTCGCAACATAAATTGTTCCATCAAAAATGGACTATCATGAATAGTTTGCTGCTCTTCATTAATATTTATTCCTTCTAAACTTAGCCGATATTCGGCAGCTTTAATAGGATCTTTTAGGGTTTGATAAGCAGCATTGATGGAAGCTGATTGTTGCAAAATTGCAGCTTTTTCGTTATCTGGCGCTGTCGCATAGTTATCTGGATGAAACTGCCGCTGTAATTGCTGATAGTGTAAACTTAAAAGGGAACCATCAATGGGTAATACAACTGGTAATTGCAATAAATTAAAATAATTTTTTTCCATTTCCCCCCCTCTTATTTACAAAAGCAATATGCCTGACTAGACATTGAAACTTTCACCACAACCACACTCATTTTTAACATTTGGATTGCTGAATTTGAAACCTTCATTCAAGCCTTCTTTAACAAAATCTAATTCGGTACCATCTAAATAGACAAGGCTTTTTTTATCAACAATAATTTTGACTGATTTGTCTTCAAAAATTGTATCATCGTCATATATCTCATCAGCAAACTCAAGAACATAAGCCATACCAGAGCATCCCGATGTTTTGACGCCAAGACGTAACCCGATACCTTTGCCACGGTTAGCTAAAAATGAGTGTATCCGATTAGCTGCACTTTCAGTTAAAGTCACTGACATATCTTTTTCCTTTATTATGTATCCCATACCATTATCCGAATAACCATCTAAATTCATTACTAAATGTAGAAAGATTTATACTAAAATCTAATATATTTCGCATAAATAGTGCAACGTAATGTCGGAATATCATAATTTATTCAATGTATCTACATGCCATTTTTATAATTTGGCCAATAGATGAGGTGGATGACATATAATAAAAAACATATCACGATTAAAAATGATATTATTTTTTCTTACTTTTATAATCTTCAATGGCTGCTTTTATCGCATCTTCTGCCAAGATCGAACAGTGAATTTTTACCGGTGGTAGCGCCAACTCTTCAGCAATATCAGTATTTTTAATCGCACTCGCCTCATCTAAAGACTTACCTTTAATCCACTCTGTCACTAAAGAGCTTGATGCAATAGCACTACCACAACCATAGGTTTTAAACTTTGCATCTTCAATAATACCATTGTCATTAACCTTAATCTGTAAACGCATCACATCACCACATGCTGGTGCGCCAACCATACCACTACCAACATTTGGATCATTTTTATCAAATGAACCAACATTACGAGGATTTTCGTAATGATCGACAACTTTGTCACTATATGCCATAATTTTTCCTCGTTTAACTGTTTTTAATGGGCTGACCATTTGATTTGCGATAAATCAACACCGTCTTGGAACATCTCCCATAATGGAGATAAATCGCGTAATTTACCAATCGAATCATGTAACAACTTAATCACATAATCGACCTCTTCTTCGGTACTAAATCGACCTAACGAAAAACGAATAGAACTATGTGCTAATTCATCATTTAAACCTAGAGCGCGTAATACATAAGATGGCTCTAAACTTGCAGAAGTACAAGCAGAACCCGATGAAACGGCTAAATCCTTTAATGCCATCATTAAAGATTCACCTTCAACATAAGCGAAACTTACATTTAAAATATTTGCGACACTATGCTCCATAGAACCATTCAAATAGACTTCATCAATATCTTTTAAACCATTCCATAAACGTTGCTTTAATGCCTGTAAGCGGGCCATCTCGCTATCCATTTCTTGCTTAGCGATACGATAGGCTTCACCCATACCGACAATTTGATGTACCGGTAAAGTTCCCGAGCGCATGCCTCTTTCATGTCCGCCACCATGCATCTGTGCTTCAATACGAATACGTGGTTTACGTCTT
The DNA here is from genome assembly GCF_014489845.1 of Frischella japonica. GTDB lineage: Bacteria > Pseudomonadota > Gammaproteobacteria > Enterobacterales > Orbaceae > Frischella > Frischella japonica. Next base: position 23,798 of record NZ_JABURY010000003.1, on the reverse strand, counting down.
ACATATAAGCCGCCAATACCTTTAGGACCATATAATTTGTGACTAGAAAAGGACATTAAATCAACTTTCAACTTCGTTAAATCGATCGGTAATTTACCAACACTTTGTGTCGCATCGACATGAAAAACAATACCACGACTACGACATAATTCACCGATTTTTTCGATATCCTGAATAATACCGATTTCATTATTTACATGCATAATAGAAACCACAATGGTATCATCACGTATTGCTTGCTCTAGCTTCTTCAGGTCAATTAAACCATTTGTTTCTGGTGATAGATAAGTAACTTCATAGCCTTCACGTTCTAATTGACGACAAGTGTCTAATACTGCTTTATGTTCAGTTTTACAAGTAATAATATGCTTACCTTTGGCTTTGTAAAAGTGAGCCGCACCTTTAATTGCTAAGTTATCTGCTTCAGTCGCACCAGAAGTAAAGACGATCTCACGAGCATCGGCACCAATTAAATCAGCAATTTGATTACGGGCAATATCAACTGCCTCTTCAGCTTGCCAACCAAAACGATGTGAACGGGACGCTGGGTTACCAAATATGCCATCCAGCGTTAAATATTGCATCATTTTCTCTGCTACCCGAGGATCAACGGGAGTTGTTGCAGCATAATCCATATAAATTGGAAGTTTCATTTAGCGCTCCAATAATCAATATCTCATAATCAGTTAAGGTGATTGACTCGAATGACATTATCTTGTCTATCGGCGATAGTTTTAACATCTTCACTTTTGACGAGCTCACTCAATGTAATACCCGTTAAAAAACTATCAATTCGTTCACTTAACTCATTCCATAATGAATGGGTTAAACATTTAACACCACCCTGACAACCTTCCTCGCCATGACACTTAGTCGCAGTGACAGTTTCATCAACCGCTTTCACAATCGAACTGATGGCAATTTCATTCATTTTACGACCAAGTACATAGCCTCCACCAGGACCTCTAACACTGATGACTAAGCCATTTTTTCTAAGACGCGAGAATAATTGCTCAAGATAAGACAACGAAATCGCTTGCCTTACTGATATATCCGCCAACGACACAGGACCTTTTTTTGAATGAAGTGCAACATCAAGCATTGCAGTTACTGCATAGCGACCTTTTGATGTTAATTTCATAAGTTATTTCCTTTTTGATTTTAATCGCGTATTGTATATATCCTTTTTTTTTAGTCAAGTATTTAGTTGAGTATTTTAGTCGGATATTAACAATAGCTAAAATCAATCGTATAAAAAAGGGGCACCATTAGGTGCCCCAATATACATATAGAAAATTTATCTAGTTAGCTTAAGTATTATTTATTAATACTAAATTTAGTAATTATAGTACAAATAATATAAAAAAGAATAAATACAATTAAAGCATAATAAACAGAATTAAATAATAACAATGATAAACTAAATATCTGCGGTATAAAAAAACCACCAATTGCACCAATTGCTGATATAAACCCTAAAGCTGCCGCAGTTTCTGTCATAGCATTTCTCGTGGCTAATGTTTGATTAACACCTTTTAGTGTTAATCGATCAATGACATGTTGGCGGAATATAGTTGCAATCATTTGAAATGTTGAGCCACTACCTAATCCAGCTATAAAAAACATCAATAGAAAAGCGCTATAAAAACCGACGAATGAGCCCTCAATTGATAATATATTTGGTAGAGATAAAAATACAGATATGACTAAAATAATCATTAAAATATAATTAATTAAAGTCATATAAATACCATTAAATTTATCGGCGAACACTCCACCGATTGGTCGCGCCAGCACTCCAATCAAAGGTCCCCAAAAAGCCAAATAGGTTATATTGATTTCGGGAAAGAGTGTGTTAGATAACATCGCAAAGGCGGCGGAAAAACCGATAAAAGATCCAAATGTAGCTAAATATGGCAAACTTAATATCCACATCATTTTATCTTTCAATACCACCGATTGCAATTTAAACGATGCTTTTATGCCAGGTAAGTCATTCATTTTCCATAATGCTATTGCCGATAAAACAATCAGTATCGGTACCCAAATTAAAGCCGCATTCTGCAACCAAATTTTTTGACCATTTGCCAATAATATCCATTTTTCATCAAACATAGGTAAAAAGATAATAAAAGATGTGACTAATTGAATGACGCTAACTCCTAAACTACCCAATCCACCATTTAAACCAAGTGCCGCGCCTAAGTGTGCTTTAGGGTAAAAGAAACTGATATTTGCCATACTTGAAGCATAATTAGCACCACCCAAACCACATAACAACGCAATTAACACAAACTCGCTGTAAGACGTAGTCGGATTTTTAATCGCATATCCGAGCCATAGACAAGGAATAATCAAAATAAAGGTACTAAATGCGGTCCAAAATCGGCCACCAAAAATTGGAATAACAAATGAATAAGGTACCCGAAGAATTGCCCCAGAAATAGATGGAATAGCCGTTAATAAAAATAATTGCGTATTAGAAAAATGGAATCCAATTGCGTTTAAATGAATAGTAATAATACTAAATAGCATCCAAACACAAAAACTGAGTAATAAGCAACAAATTGAAATTTTTAAATTACGATTTGCAATTTTTTTACCCGTTCTTTCCCAAAACCAATCATCTTCTGGATACCATTGTTGTATTGTATGCAAAGTATAACTCATCATCTATCCCTCTACCATTTCGCTAAAAGATTAATCACCAACACCTTGATTGGAATTAAAAATAGTATAAAGGATTTGCAATAAATGTAAATTATATCAATGGGTTACAATTTTTTAACTGGGGATTTAATCGCATATTAAGAAATTACTTTCTTATTTTTTCTAATAATCGATACAAACTTTATTTATTAGTTTTTTCGCTGAAAAATCATTTTTTTATAGGACTTAGTCGGATAAAGAAAACATTAACCCATTACTTTAAATCATTTAATAACAAACCATATGATGGTTAAGTACTCTATTTGCCTACAAATTTGATAATGATTTTAATAACCTATTTTAAAAATTAATATCAAAAAAAATTTCAAGAAACTTTTATTAATTAATTTATAACCTATTAATTTTATTGTTGATAATTATCGATATGTTTAAATTATTTACTTTGTCTACAGCTTGACTGATTGCTCATATTTTACGCTATAAGCAATTATGGGATAACAAAACTACAGCGAGTTTATAACCATAAAACACGTTTAAATATGTTCTATCGAAAAGGAATACTGACATTACTTAATAGTGAAAATTCTTTTTTACCTGTGAATATTTTAAAAGCACTTTTATTAAGTAAAAAAGAATGTCTACCACCAAATAAAAAAGGCTCAATTCACTTGAGCCATATAAAATTATTAATCTATGATTAAAAACTGTAAGAAATATACTCTCTTGCCGTTACTATATAATAATAACATTTCTTAAACTAACTAAAATTTATGCTTCGTTATTACTTTTCTTTGGTTTCACGGTATAGTTATATATTACAAGCAAAGCAAAAATTGCCACAATAATCCCCATAATGATATCTTTATTGAACCATTCAGCCATATAACCGATAATAATACCAACACCGCAGAAATCAACATCAGAAAATGTAGTCGTATTGCCAAAACCGATAGAACCTAATACGGGTAATAGCAAAACAGGTAAAAATGTGACCAATAAACCATTAACAAATCCACCAAGCATTGCCCCTCGACGCCCGCCCATCGCATTCCCAAATACGCCAGCCGTTGCACCACAAAAGAAATGCGGAACTACCCCAGGTAAAATAAGTGATAATTTTAGTTGCCCTAAGACAAATAATCCAACCAAACCACCGAGAAAACTAAACATAAAACCAATCAATACGGCATTTGGCGCATAAGGAAATACAACCGGGCAATCCAAAGCAGGTTTAGCATTTGGCACTAATTTTTCAGAAAATCCAGTGAAAGCCGGCACAATTTCCGCAAGAATTAAACGTACGCCTTGTAGAATGATAAAGACACCCGCAGCAAAAGTAATTGCCTGAATAATAGAATAAACTAAATAGTTATCGCCGTGACTGAGTTTAGTATTTATATATTCAGGTCCAGCGCAAATTGCCAAAATCAAGTAGATGACCATCATGGTTAATGATATCGAAATCGAGCTATCACGTAAAAAACTCAAGTTTTTAGGGAGATTCATCTCTTCTGTCGAACGCGATCCTTTACCGACTAATTGTCCTAACGAGCCAGCTATGACATAACCTAATGTACCGAAATGACCAAAAGCAACATCATCATTACCCGTAATTTTACGCATTTGAGATTGTGCTAGCGCTGGAAAGAAAGCCATTATTAAACCAAGTACTAAAGCTCCAGTAAAGACTAACTGCCAATCTGTAAAACCGGCTACGGTCAAAATAATACTAATCATACAAGCCATATAAAAAGTATGATGACCAGTTAGAAAAATGAATTTTAAACGAGTGAAGCGGGCTACCACAATATTGGCTACCATTCCAAATGCCATGATCAATGCAGTTGTCACACCATATTCTTTCATAGCCATTGATACTATCGCTTCATTATTCGGAACAAAACCTTTTAAATTAAAAGCATGTTCAAACATTTCACCTAGCGGTGTAATTGAGTTAACGACGACACCAGCACCACCTCCTAACACCAAAAAACCGAGAATCGTTTTAACTGTTCCTTTAACTGTATCGGCAAATGATTTACGTTGCGCTATTAGTCCGATCATCGCAATAATCCCAACTAATACCGCGGGTACTTTTAAAATATCAACGATAAATTTCACGACTTCTTGAATCATAGCAACACCTCATAAATTTGATTATTGCTTAGCAAAATGTTCAACAAGCTTAGCTTCCAACTCGTTGATATCAATAATATTGTTCAAAACGACTAATTTATCTGCGGGAATACCCGAACTTGCAGCTAAATCTTTAGTCATGATAAATAAATCAGCCTGATCAGGTGTTGCCGATGCAAGATCTGCATGAGTAACTTCAGCATCAATCGCTAACTTTTTCAAAACTTTTTTAGTATTCATTTCAACCATAAAACTACTACCAAGACCAGAACCACAAACTGCCATAATTTTCATAGTGTTTATCCTTTTACCTATAACTATAAGTGTTAATAACGATTAATTACTGCCAAGACTTGCTCTCGGTCTTGTGCCTTAAATATTGTTTCGATGTCCTTGGATTCAGCGAATAATGCGGCTAATTGAGTTAACATATCAACATGACTAGAACTATCATTCGCTGCTAATAAAGTGATTAAGTAAACAGGATCATTCTCCGACGAATTAAATTTTACCCCTTTTTTCACTAACAACATGGATAACCCAAGTCGATTAACGCCTTGTTCTGGTCTAGCATGTGGCATTGCAATACCGGGTGCTAATACATAATACGGACCAATTGTTTCGTGCAATTGAAAAATTGCTTCGATATAAGCTGGTGTAATAGCATTATTTTCTAATAATGGTGATGCACAAAGCCTAATGGCTTGTTTCCAATCATCTACTGACTCAACAACATTTACCGTTTGTTGCGTTAACCATTTTGCTAGCATTTTTCCTCCAATAAAGCCATTATTGTGATTTTCTATTAAAAAGTTAGCATACTATGTAACAATAAAAATTAAAGAATATAAAAATTGTGATAGCGCTATCAAAAAATAATTAAATTTTTAACAATTCTGTGATACAGATAACATCTTTATATATTGAAAAGAAAATAAGAATGGTTACAGTCTAAGATAACATTATTGATTATTATTTCAAAAATTGACTTACCATATGTCAAAGCATTAATTTATATTCATGTCATTTAGCAATGAGTTATAGTCAAAATATATTATTAGTTTTGCTGCAATAGGAAAAAAAATGCAAGATACGAAGAAACGTCGCAACACTGGACAAATTACATTATTTGATGTGGCCAAATATGCTGGCGTGGGCACCATGACCGTATCAAGGGCATTACGTACACCAGAGCGAGTTTCTGATAAATTGCGCAAGAAAATACAAACAGCTATAGATGATTTAGGTTATAAACCGAACGTTGTGGCGAGCTTATTAGCGTCGGCATCTGCCAATCGATTAATTGCAGTCGTCACCACTAAAATTTGTGACCATTCAACGAGAATTTTACTTAATTCGTTACAAACAAGTTTAGCTAAAGATGGTTACACCACCTTAATTATTGAAACATATCACTATCATAAAAACGAAGCACAATTAATCAATGCACTGTACAGTCAGAATCTTGCCGCTATTGTATTATTCTATGTAGAAAATCCAACTATAATTGAAAAAATTGTTCACCGTAAAACATTACCGATAATAAACATCGGTATTCAATCTTACTCTTGTATCAATATCAATATTCAACCTGATGATAGTTTAGCAATGTTAATGTTAACAGAGTACGTTATCAAACAAGGTTATCGACATATTGGATTATTGTGTGCTAATCAACAATATCATCTTTTTCAACAACGATTGCATGGTTGGCATCGAGCAATGTTAGCTCATCATCTACCTACGCATAGAATTATCAATGCAGCTAAACCAGCTAGCTTTGCCACTGGAAGTGAATTGCTACCAGAAATGCTTTTAAATTGGCCCGAACTTGACGCTTTAATTTGTACTACTGACGAATTAGCAGGTGGAGTACTTAACGAATGCCATCGCCGCCATATTCGAGTCCCTTATCAATTGGCTGTATGTGGGTTTGGTGACAGTGAATTTAGTCAAGTCTGTGTCCCTCCATTAACAACTGTAGCGTTACCTGCTGAGCTAATGGGTCAACACACAGCAACACTTTTATTAAAACAGATTTGCCCTGATATTGATGATACTGAAACAGACTTATCATTTTTAATCCCCATTATCAAAACTAGAGCTAGCTTATAATATTGGCTCATTTCCTAAAATTAAGCACGATTGTCATTTGCTAATTTTAATAAAGATTGGCTTTCTTTTATAAATCGTTGAGCATAATCACCGAACCATTCGGTAACCTGATTAAAATGCTTGATAAACTGCTGCTTATCACCCTGATCAATTAATTGTACCATTTCACCAAATCGTTGATAGTAATGTTTAATTAACTCAATATTTTGCTCAGATGACATTATGATATCCGCATAAAGCTGTGGATCTTGTGCAAATAACCGCCCAACCATCATCAACTCTAAACGATAAATCGGTGAAGATAATGCAATAAGTTGCTCCAAATTAGCCTGTTCTTGCTGTAAATTTACACCATATGTAAATGAAGTAAAATGACGTAATGCTTGAATAAATGACATGCATTTATCATGTTCGCTAGCAGTAATAGGATAAAGAATTGCCCCCCAAATTTTCATCTGTTCAATCAGCCATTGATATTTTTCAACCTGCCGTCCGTCACAATAGACAATAACTTGCTTTGCTAAATTAGGCACATCAGGACCGAACATAGGGTGCAACCCGACAACAGGACCGCGATGTTTATTTAACATAGTTTGTAATGGGATTTGTTTTATTGAAGTAAAATCCGTTAAGATACAATCATGTGGTAGTTCCGGTAATTGATTAATTATTTCAACTGTTTTATTAATTGGTACAGTAATAATCACTACTGCTGCATCAGCGACCATTTCTGTAGCTTGATGCATATTTTTTGAACCCAATATTTTTACATAATAACCTGACAGTGTGAATAAACGAGTAAAAAGCCTGCCCATTTGCCCATTACCACCAACGATTACTACAGATCCCTGACCACTATAAACCTTCTTAAAACCTTTATCATTTTCACTAATGTACGATTCCCGCATAAGACGTCGAAGAATATCCTCAATTAAATTAGGCGGAATACCTGCCTGTTCAGCTTCATAACGTCGTTTTGCTAGCATTGTAGATTCGCGTTTGGGATCATAAATCGGTAGACCATGCAAGCTTTTTACTTCCCCGACTTGTGCAACTAATTCCAGTCGCTTGGCAATTAAAGATAAAATTGCTTGATCGATTTCATCAATCTTATCACGTAAACTGTTTAATTCTACCGACATAAAAACCCCAAATACGTTTTAATAATATGTTATTGTATTAAGAATACTGCAAAATGCATTAACGTTAACTCCATTCCTTTACCAATTTATCAAAATAAGATATTCTTTTTTTACCATAACTATATAAATATTTATTAAGCAATTAAGATAAAAGATTGCGTAACTACCTAGCATAAATTCGCAGCTAAAGACCATTAAGAATCCCACAATCCAAGTCTCTACATTCAATCTTAGTTAGTCTTCGTGGGTTACTATCTTAATTTTTTAGTCAAACCAATAAATACAGTCATAACCTATTAGATTAAACCTAGTACATAAATAACCTAATGTGAAATAAAACTTTAATTTCTCATCTGCCTAAAACTCTAATATTAATTTAATCCACTTAACAGTATAACGGATTTTTGCTAGCATGATGAATAACTTTAGTCATTCATTTTTTTATCTATGAAATTTATTTCGTTTAACATTAACAGCCTAAGAGCAAGAATTCATCAACTTGAAGCTATTATCAATAAATATCAACCCGACGTAATCGGCTTACAAGAAACCAAAGTTCATAATGAGCTGTTTCCAATTGCAGAGCTAGAACATTTAGGCTATCACATGTATTACCATGGTCAAAAAAGTCATTATGGTGTTGCGTTATTAACCAAACAAGTAGCAAATACCGTACGTTATGGATTACCGACCGATACCGACGATGCACAATGCCGCTTAATTGAAATCAAAATACCCAGTAAGCTCGGTGAAATTACAATTATTAATGGTTACTTTCCTCAAGGAGATAACCGAGAACACCCGATTAAATTTCCTACTAAACAGAAATTTTACCAAGATTTATTTGATTATTTGCAGACGGCTGCCCTTAATCAACAATTAACCATTATCATGGGTGATATGAATATTAGTCCGACCGATTTAGATATAGGCTTGTCAGAAGAGAGTAAAAAACGTTGGTTAAAAACGGGTAAATGTTCATTTTTACCAGAGGAACGCCAATGGATGGCGCAAATTTTTCAACTTGGCTTTGTCGATACTTTCCGCTCGCAAAATCCACTGAATAAACAATATTCATGGTTCGATTACCGCTCTCGTGGCTTTGATACTAATACGGGACTAAGAATTGATTTGATATTAGCCAGTCAGCAGTTAACACAATACTGTATCAATACAGGCATTGATCTTGAAATTCGGGGTATGGATAAACCCTCTGACCACGCACCAATTTGGGCTGAGTTTGACTGTTGATTTGTATTTATAAAGTGATTATAACCAATGTTTTATAGAACTAAAAACTAAGTTAACAAACGTCTATAAACGTATCACTTATCAAGATATGAATTAATGAGATTGTATAAAAAAAGCAATGTATAAAATTAATGACTGCGTTCCCAAAACCGTAATAGCATTAATTTATAAAATATTTTAATTAATCAAACAAAAAGGTTTGCTGATAAAGGGTATTTATGTTAGGTAATAGTGCAATTTTGTCTGTTAAAGACCTCAATCAAATGGTCAAAGATTTACTAACCGATAGTATCGGTCAAATTTGGTTAATCGGCGAAATATCTAACTTTTCTAAACCGACATCAGGTCATTGGTATTTTACATTAAAAGATGAGGCAGCACAGGTTCGATGTGCTATGTTTCGAAATAGCAACTTTCGAACTGGATTCACCCCACACAATGGTCAACAAGTTTTGGTCAGTGCATCAGTAACACTTTATGAAGCAAGAGGTGAATATCAGTTAGTCATCGATAAATTACAACTAGCTGGAGCTGGTTTACTCCAACAACGATTTGAACAGCTCAAACAGAAATTACAACAAGAAGGGTTATTTGAAATCTCTCACAAGCAACCGATTCCTAAAAATATTCAAACTGTGGGTATAGTAACCTCTTCAACCGGTGCAGCTTTACATGATATTTGCCAAATTCTTAACCGTCGTGATCCAAGTTTAGCGATTATAATTTACCCATCTCTAGTACAAGGCGACGGTGCTGCGGCTCAAATTGCAAGAATGATTGAAATAGCCAATCAACGACATGAATGTGATGTGTTAATAGTTGGTCGTGGAGGGGGATCATTGGAAGATTTATGGCCATTTAATGAAGAGGTTGTTGCCAGATCCATTTTTAATAGTCAATTACCCATTATTAGCGCTGTTGGTCATGAAATCGATTTCACTATTGCCGATTTTGTTGCCGATTTACGAGCAGCTACGCCATCTGCTGCTGCAGAATTGATTAGTCGTGATAAACATGATCAAATGAAAGATTTGAAAGTGCTAGAGCAACATCTTGCCATGGCAATTGATCATGTACTGCTAATAAAAAATCAACACTTACAAACCATACGTCACCGATTACAAACCCAACATCCACAAGTTAAGCTTGTAAAACAACAGACACTATTGCTGGCTCAACGTCAAGCGCTACATCTAGCTATAAAGCAAACGTTGCTAAGTCATAGTAATAAACTAAATCATTTAACTCAAAATATACAACGATTAACACCCAAGTATCATATTGAACGTTATCAGCAAACAATTTCTCAAAAAAAACAGCAATTACTTACCAATATTAACTTACAGCTACAAAATGCTAAACATCAATTTGTTATTCAAACCTCACAATTGAATATGGTTAGTCCATTAGCAACATTAGAACGTGGTTATTCTATTACCACTGACTATCAGCAACATGTTATTACGAGTACCAATAATATTAAAGTAGGTGAAACAATCACTACAAAGCTATTGTCAGGAAAAATTATCAGCACTGTGACTAACATCAAAGACAGCTAATACAAAAATAGACCTAACGCCAGAAGATATTTTATCTGACTATTATTATTGATTTAATTTAGTCGTTGAATGACGAATGATTAGTTCACATTCAATCATTTTTGCCAGACGAATCGGTTGATCACAATTCAGCATTGAAACTAATAACAGCATAGCTTGTTCTCCCATTTCAAATAGTGGTTTATAAATCGCGGTAATATGGTTCAATGGTTGATAAGGTTTATGGGAATTATCATGTACAAACTGTAACAAAGATAATCGTTCCGGAATATTAATTTTCATTGCTCGACATTGATCAATGACACCACAAATAGCACTTTCTGTACTAATGCTATAACCAGATGAACTATTAGATTGTTGCTCTCGATCGAGAAAATTTAAACTTAAGCAATCAGTACATATGATTGCTGATGGTGGTTGTGTGCTGCTCATCATTGTTCTTAAAGCAGTTTTACATGCTGAATAACTAACTGATTGATAAGCAATTAATTTATCATTTACCATTATATTCGCCCGAGCTAAGGCTTGTTGATAGCCGTTGAACAGTTGATAAACCTCATTACGTTCTTCCTCCGCCAATAATATCGCAATATTCCTGTGACCTAAGCTCAGCAAATATTCAGTTGCTTGATAACCAATGGATAAATGATCGAAATAAATACAAGGTAAACTCATTGAAAATTGGTTAATTAATACTATCGGTGGTAATGCATGTTGAAATTGTAATAGGCGCTTTAAATAAGGCGAATCATTGATGATTAAAATACCATCTAAATGATGATTGATGGTATAACTAATAATTTGTTGAATCTCGTTTTCGTTAAAATAAATAAATCGTAAATAAAGCAATTTATACCCTTCCATTTTTGCTTTATATTCAATACCATGATTAATCAAACTATTCGGAATAAGTTGATTATCAATGACTAAAATTGTATTACTTTGGTTAACAGCGTGATAATTTTTGAACAATTCTTTTGCATCAAAATTGAGTTCTGAAATAGCTTGATTAACCCGACTCTGGGTATCCCGATGCGTTAAATGTGGTGTGTGTATCACTCTGGAAACCGAAGCTATTGATAATCCAGCACGCTGAGCAATTGCCTTTAAAGTAATTTTTCGTTTCGACATAATATATTTGGGCTATAACTATTATTTATTTAAATTACCAATAATTAGTCAAAAGATCAGAAAATTAGCTAATTTTTACGATACAATTCGCAATATTTTAGAAATACAGTTAAAAATTACTACGTCAAAATAACAATATCGCACAATAATTCTTCGTGATATAAATTAACATATGATTATCAACGATTAATCTAATACTGCTATTATGTACTTAATCAAAGCATGGATAAAATCATATATAATATTTCTCAGATTGTCTTAACGAATTCTTTTATCTCGATAATTACACGATTTTATATTCGCAATGACTAAGGTTTTATTGCATAATATTAAGGTTATATTTGAGGAATAATTATTTATGGAACTCTTATGTCCTGCTGGTTCTTTACCAGCACTAAAAACTGCAATTGATAATGGCGCTGATGCTGTTTATATTGGTTTAAAAGATGATACCAATGCTCGCCATTTCGCTGGACTAAATTTTAATGAAAAACGACTATTCGAAGCATCAGATTATGTTCACAGGAAAGGTAAAAAATTGCATATTGCGATAAATACTTTTGCTCATCCTGATAATTTCTCTCGCTGGCAAAATGCCGTTGATATGGCAGCAAATATTGGCGCTGATGCCCTAATCTTAGCTGATTTAGCAATACTTGATTATGCGGCTGAAAAATATCCCGATATTGAACGTCATGTATCTGTTCAAGCTTCATCAACAAACATTGAATCAATCAAGTTTTACCATAATAATTTTAAACCACATCGTATTGTGCTACCTCGAGTATTATCAATCCATCAAGTTAAGCAATTAGCCCAAGTATCGCCAATTCCACTGGAAGTGTTCGCTTTTGGAAGTCTATGTATTATGGCGGAAGGTCGTTGTTACCTTTCCTCTTATTTAACAGGAGAATCACCGAATACTGTTGGTGCTTGTTCGCCTGCAAAATTTGTCCGCTGGGAGGAAACCGAACGCGGATTAGAATCGCGTTTAAACAATGTGTTAATAGATTGCCATAAGAAAGGTGAAAATGCGGGTTACCCAACTTTATGTAAAGGTCGTTATTTTGTTGAAAATACCTTATACCACCCGATTGAAGAACCAACAAGTTTAAATACGATTGAACTATTACCAGATTTATTTTCTGCCAATATTGCATCAGTAAAAATTGAGGGTCGTCAGCGTAGCCCCGCCTACGTCGAGCAAGTGACTAGAGTCTGGCGTCAGGCAATTGATCGCTATTTGATGAATCCTCATGCTTATCAAGCTGAAAAACAATGGATGGATATACTAGGCTCAGTGTCAGAAGGTAGTCAAACAACTTTAGGGGCCTATCATCGTAAATGGCAATAAGATACCTATTGAGCAACATTAGTCTTTATTCTTAAGGGAAGTTTTATGAAATATGCCTTAGGTCCAATTTTATATTATTGGCCTAAAATCGAAACAGAAAAATTTTATCACGCGGCGATGCAAAGTGAGGCCGATATTATTTATATGGGTGAGACGGTTTGCACTAAACGTCGTGAAATGAAAGTTGCCGACTGGATCGCTTTAGCAAAAGAAGTATCTAATTCGGGTAAACAAGTTATATTATCAACATTAGCGCTATTGGAAGCGGCATCGGAAATTAATGAAATGCGCCAATTAGTCAATAATGGTGAATTCCTTATTGAAGCAAATGACTTAGCCGCTATCAATTTAGCGCAAGAACACCGATTACCTTTTGTCGCCGGCCCGGCAATTAACTGTTATAACGCATTGACACTTAAGTTATTACAAAAACAGGGGATGATTCGATGGTGCATGCCTGTCGAATTATCACGCGATTGGTTACTCAATGTATTACATCAATTTGAATCACTTAAAATTCAACGTCAATTTGAAATAGAAGTATTTAGTTATGGTTACCTTCCATTAGCTTATTCTGCACGCTGTTTTACTGCGCGCTCTGAAGATAGACCAAAAGATAAATGTGAAACATGTTGTATCAAATATCCTACTGGTCGTGAGGTTTTTTCTCAAGAGCAACAGAAAGTTTTTGTACTTAACGGTATCCAAACTCAAAGTGGTTATTGTTACAATTTAGGTAATAATCTAAAAGATATGCAAGGTTTAGTCGATATTGTCCGTTTATCGCCACAGGGAATTGAAACCTTAGCAATGTTGCAACAGTTTAAAGCTAACGAAACGGGTCAAGTTCCAATCAAAATTATATCTAAACACGATTGTAATGGTTATTGGAATGGTATTGCCGGACTTGAGTTAACGAAATGAATTTTGATCCTATCTTTTTTCGTTCACAATTTCCTTCTCTACAATCTGAAGGGATTTATCTTGATTCTGCAGCTACAGCTTTAAAACCGTTAGTCATGATTGAAGCTACTAATCGTTACTATCTTAATGCCACTACAGTATTAAGAAGTAAACATTCCCAAGCACTAGCCTTAGATGCACAATATGAATTAGCGAGAGTACTGGCTGCTGATTTAATTAATGCACCATTTAATCATGAAATTATCTGGACTAAAGGGGCGACTGAGTCAATTAACCTTGTAGCTCAGAGTTATGCACGAAATCGTTTACAATCAGGTGATGAAATTATTGTCAGTGAACTAGAACATCATAGTAATCTCATTCCTTGGTTACAAGTGGCCGAACAAACAGGCGCAAAAGTAATTAAATGGGAAATTGAAGCAGACGGTACATTATCCACCCAACATCTACAATTATTGATGACAAATAAAACTCGCATTATTGCTGTTACACAAATGTCAAATGTTACTGGATATCAACCTAATATAGCTAAAATTAGCCAACTAGCTCATCAATACAACGCAATCATTGTCGTCGATGGTGCACAAGGTGTCATTCATGATGCCATGGATGTTCAACGATATGACATCGATTTTTATACTTTTTCTGCCCATAAATTATATGGACCAACAGGTTTGGGCGTGCTATACGGTAAATCAGAATTATTACAACAAATGAATTGTTGGCAAGGCGGGGGGAAAATGCTCAAAACTACCTCCTTTACTGATTTTAAACCGGCTAATCTTCCGTATAAATTTGAAGCTGGCACGCCAAATATTGCTGCAGTAATTGGCTTTTATGCGGTATTAGATTGGTTAAAAACCCTAGATAGTAATACTGCCGAGCGATACACAATTGATTTAGTGAGATATACCTATAAAAAATTATGTGCATTGCCAAATATCAAAATACATAGTAGAGCAAATAGTCCTCTGTTAAGTTTCTCTTTTACTGATATTCATCATGATGATATTGCCATTTTACTTACGGAACAAAATATTGCCATTCGAAATGGCGAATTGTGTGCACAACCTTTGATAAAAGCCCTAAATTGTAAAGGTGTGATTCGAGCATCCTTTATGCCATATAATTCACAAACTGATGCAGATAAATTTCTTTTTGCGGTTGAAAATGCATTATCAATATTAAAATGATAGACTTATTTAACAGCCTCATTTTATCTTTTTGAAAAATTTTATTAATTGAAACGTTATGCCTTGTCATTAATTGTAGCATATTTAATTTTACTGATTATTTTTCAACTATGTTACAATCATAGTACTACATTGATTATAATTTAAATATTATGCCCTTAGTCACCCAAGATCAGTTATATGCTTTGTTTTCAACCCTCAATACTTGGCAAGATCGCTACCGAGAAATAATAAAACTAGCTAAACTGATGCCAATCTTACCCGAAGAAGCTCGATCAATTGAAAATCAAATATATGGCTGTGAAAATCATGTTTGGTTAATAGTAGAAAAAAATAGTCAACACCAACTCAATTTTTATGGTGATAGTGAAGGTCGTATTGTTAAAGGCTTGATGACTATTTTACTAATTTTAGCTAACGGTAAAACCGCGGTCGAAATAGCAGAATTTGATTTTGCCGCAGTATTGAAGCGATTAAAAATTATTGATGAATTAAGTGAATCCCGTCAGTTAGGGGTGCAAAATATCATAAATAAAATAAAAAATTTAGCATCAATGAACTAATTGAATAAAAACTCACCTATAACACATTTTTATGCATAAAATAATTGAACGCTAGTTAAAACAATCATTTTAAAGCCCCTAACTATGGGGCTATCTCGTTTGTAATTTATTTTCAAGTTAATCCACATAAGTGAAAATTTTTGTGACCAATTTAACCTTTGCCGTTTTACTTGCTATTTCAGCAGCAATATCGCCTTCATTGTGGTTAACAATACCCAATAAGAAAACTTCACCATCTTCTGTAATAACTTTTATATCACGAGCTTTAGTCTCTTTATTTGCGATTAAATTAGCTTTCACATGCGTTGTGATCCATGCATCATTTGCCATGGTTCCAGCTCCCACAATATTTCCAACTCGTATTTGATTATAAATTTTAGCCACACCGTCAACACTATGTGCCAATTCTAGTGCTCGATTAATAACAGCTTGTGATTTCGCCTGACCGATAAGAAGAACATTACCATTATAAGAGGAAGCTACAATACGCGAACCTTTAAAATACTCTTCTTCATTTTTTAACTTCAAGCTGATTTTTGAATCAATTGATGTATCATCAACCTGCTTACCTGTTGTTCTAGGATCAGAGGCGATTTTCGCTACCCCAGCTCCCGCACCAATAAATGCTGCAACACACCCTTGTAACATCAATGCGCCAGTAACTATTGAAATAAGTAATACTATTTTTTTCACAAATCAATCCCCTATTTTTGTAATTAGTTAGGCAATCTTGATACAATTTAGTATTTAAGCTCACCCATATAATCGACCATGCTTTTTTATTTTCTTTGCAGTAGTAATCAACACGATTTAACGTAAAAAAAGCATATTCTCAATAAGTTGACAAAGGCAATTTAATACCAACAACTGCATTTCACATATTGTTCTTTCTTTATGAGAAGGAATTCTAATTTCAATATCATTCTGACCCAATAATCCTACCACGGTACCACCATCACAACCAGTAATGGCGATAACAGGTAGATCTTTAATAACAGCTTCCTGTACTGCCCTAATAATTGATTTATCATTACCGTCAGTGGTAAGAATAATTAATACATCATCTTGCATTGCTAATGCTTGAATCTGTTTAGCGTAAATATCATTTACTTGATGGTAATGATTTGCTACCGTACTAATCAAAATATTATCACTAACTAATGCAATCGCAGGGATACTAGGACGTTCAATATCAATACCACTCACTAATTGAGCAGTAAAATTTTGTACATTCGCCGCAGATATACTATTACCACAACTCAACACTTTATTACCATTAAGTAAGGCATTAATAATAATGTTAGCAGCTTGCTCAATTGGTTGACTTAATGCTTCCGCCATCACAATTTGAGTTTGAATACTTTCAGTAAAATAATTTTTAATTGTACTTAACATTACCGCTATTTCTCATAATATCACACAGATTGTGATCGCTTGTATTTCTATAAAGAAAAGGCATTTTTTATCCATTGCCAATCTTTTCCTGTAAACGTAAAGATATCAAAGCGAAATTCACATAACTCACTGTTAATATCCTGCTGAAACATCCAATGATAAGCAGCATGGATAATTTTAATTTGTTTCGCGCGCGTTATCGTTGAAGTAGCATTACCAAATAAATCATTTTTGCGATAACGAACTTCAACAAAAACCAAACACCCTTGATCCTGCATCACCAGATCAATTTCACCTAATCTAGATTGACTATTTTTTGCGATTAACTTTAAACCATTAGAGCATAATGTACGGCATGCTAATGCTTCATAATATTGCCCTAATTGACGTTTATCTAACATTAATCAACCGCAATTTCACTACCATCTTGATAACGGATCCATGATAATTTACGAGAGATATCACATTGATTGGCAACGGATAATTTTCCTGTTTTTCCATCAATACTTTTGCTCTTATAAGGTACTAAATTATCAAATTGGCTTGATAGCGCCCAGGCATCAAATCCCATTGCATATAAACGAGCCAAAGAATAATCATTTTTAATATAATCAGGTAATTGCGAATAATATTCATCGTGCTTGATAATTAGAGGTATATCACTTAGTTGTAATTGATCCATATCATAACGAAAATCAGTTGTAGTATTAGCAATATTACTTCTAGAACTCGCGTAAAGCGCAGGAATATTTTTTTTACTTGTTTTGACACTACTGGTATTTTTAGAGTTATTACCTGCACTTGATTTCATCTCAAGCATCGATTTAATTAAGGTCAGCTCTTCATGCGAAGCATAAATATAAATAGCATCAAATTCAACTTGTTTTTTAGGCATAACTTGTCCATTCTGATCAACATCTGCTGTGATTAATGGCACACCCTCTAATTCAATACCCACGCCAGAATTCATTTTCTTACTCAATTCTTCAGCTGAATCAAAATATTGAACATAAACGGGACTTGATGTCGGATGAGCGATATTCCATTGCTGAGCAAAACTTTTAGCAACACGTTCACCAAGATTATTATGAGGAATAATCAATAATGGTTGTTTTTTCTTTTCATTATAAATATGTTGCGCAGCATCTTTAGCTTCATCTTCTGGGGATAAAGCAAAAAAGCAGATTTTTGTAGCTGAATCAGACGATAAAGAAATATCTTCAATTTTATTTAATGCTAGCACTGGAATATCGCTGGCAGACTGCAATAGCGTTTGTACATTTTGTTTTAATAATGGTCCTACAATTAATTGTGCACCTTGTTGCTTCGCTCGTATGATTAAATTCTCAATAGAATCACTATTGGTATCGTAAAAATTTATATCTTGTTGCAAGTCTGGCGAAGATGCTTTAGCAGCATCTTGATAACCTAACCGAATTGTCTCACCAAATATTTTAGACTTACCACTTAATGGTAGAAATAATGCAATTTTTCTATTTTCAGCAGCATCTGGTAGATGATATTTTTCACCGTAAATATCTCTCGGTAGATAAGTTGCCGCAGGATGACCTGAATATTGTATTTGCCATTCACTAACAGCATTTTTGAGAGCTTGATATTGCTCCTCTTCCAATTTAGCTATCGCATCGGCATCAATATCATCTTGGTTATTAAAAGCGTACATTTTTATATTGCTTTTATAAATATAGAGTAAATCAATCCACCCTTGTAATACATAATCATCTGCATAAATTAAAATTTGATTAATTTTTTTATCAGATAAATTAGTTAAAAAATTCCACGTATTATTGATAGTATCATGACGTTGGTTAACCGAGCCATATTTTTCAAGTTCAATATAATCATGAAGTTGGGCATTATAATCTTTTTTGAGACCATCTAAGTCAATCTTTATCTTATAGTAACGAATTGTTTGTTCTTCACTTAAACTTGTCGGCGATATGGATTTAAAATCAAATTTTTGTTTAGTTTTTACTGCAATTTCACCTTCTAATAAGGTCTTCTCTTTTAGTTGCTCAGCATCTAAATTTTGTGGAAGCTGATTAAATAATTGGACTGCTTGTTTAACATTATTTTCAAGCAACAACGCCCGAATAGCGAGCAACTGCCAATTAATTTTCTCATTACCTGAAACGTTTTCAGCTTGAGATAGATAATACTGCGCATTTTTAGTTTGATCATAACTTATTTGCTTAGGAATATAACTAGGACATCCTGTTAAAAAACTAATCAATATTGCAATCAAACTTACTTTAATAAAATTTAACCATGCAGAAGGAAAACCTGACAATCTTTGCAACTTAATCATTATAAAATCTCTTTCGTTTATTGAATTGTGTAGGCAATAATTAACAACTGATACAGTAAAAAAGTTTTAATTTAGATAATATTTACTATGAAAATTAATAGTATTAATTAAATCATTGTTATACCTTAAGGTAACTTATCCCCAAATACGTTGAACATGTATCGTAATTTCTTCACGATCATGATAAAGCTGTTTCGCTTGAATCTGGGCATTAACTCGATGTTCTTTTAATTGTTGTTCCAGAAATAACATATTTTGTTTTACTTCTTCATAACGTTTTTTCATGGGTAATTTTAAATTGAAAATAGTTTCACGACATAAACCGTTAACTAACCAATCAACCATTAATGCGGTCACTTTTGTCGGCTTTTCTACCATATCACAAACTAACCAATAGATACTATTCTTTTTTGGTCGAAATTTAAAACCATCTTCTTGATAATGTTTAACTTGTCCTGATTCCATTAGCAATTTATCCATTGGACCATTGTCAACAGCACTAACCATCATACTCCGTTTGACAAGTTGATAAGTCCAACCACCAGGACTAGCTCCTAAATCAACGGCATTCATGCCACCTTTTAAACGTTCATCCCATTCTTCATATGGAATAAAAACATGAAAAGCTTCTTCTAATTTCAAAGTAGAACGACTAGGTGCATCTGGCGGGAATTTTAACCTTGGAATTCCCATATAAAATGGCGAATTATTATTACTATATGAGTAACCAATAAAACAGCTAGTGCTGTTAATAAATAAAATATGAATAACCGGTTTTGACGGGTTTTCAACTTTCAATAAAATTTGATTTGCACGTAAAGCTTGCCTTAAAGGTACGGTAAACTTTCGACAAAAATTTGCTAATTCTTTAGCCTCATTAGTATCTGGAATTTCAACACGCAAGGATCCGGCACGAGAAATATTACCTTGAATGGCCTCAATCAACGGCGTAATTCTATCTTGATTAGATAGTTCAGTTAATTGCGCTCCCGCAACAAATATTTGTCTAGCAAAAATAAGCGTTTTAAAATTAATCATTTTGATTAACTTTTCCGCTTCATCTGCTTGATAGCATTCAAATTCAACATAAGCACTTGATGGTAAGGATTTAGTAAAACCATAAATCCCTAATTCAGCAGCCTTATCTGTAATTTCTGCGGCACACTCTTTCTCAAAACCTGAACGACAATATAAAATAACACGGTTTAACTTTTGCATTATAATTTATTAATACTCAATATAATGGCGCTTAGTTTAGCATAGAGTTAAGCTAATTTCATACTTATCCATAAATAGTCTTTGAATGCCCATACAAAAAATTTTATTTCTAGCGGGAAATTTTTATCACATAAAAAGTTTCTATGCGGCTAACATTGCCGCATAAATAATAATACATCATACCGCCACTGGCGCTTTAATTGCTGGATAAGGATCATAGCCCTCAATTGCAAAGTCTTCGAATTCGTAATCAAAAATTGTAGGTGGTTTTCTTTTGATAACTAGTTTTGGTAACACTCTTGGTTCTCTACTTAATTGTAATTGAGTTTGTTCCATATGATTGGAATATAAGTGAGTATCGCCACCTGTCCAAACAAAGTCGCCAACCTCCAAATTACATTGTTGAGCTATCATATGTACTAATAATGCATAACTAGCAATATTAAAAGGTAAACCGAGAAACACATCACAAGAACGTTGATAAAGTTGGCAAGATAATTTACCATTCGCTACATAAAATTGGAAAAATGCATGACAAGGTGCAAGCGCCATTTGCTCTAATTCGCCAACATTCCAAGCTGAAACAATAATTCGACGTGAATCAGGATCGTTTTTTATTTGTTCAATAACTTGACTAATTTGATCAATTTGACGACCATCAGATGCTTGCCACGAACGCCACTGTTTGCCATAAACAGGTCCTAAATTTCCATTTTCATCTGCCCATTCATCCCAAATTGTAACTTTATTATCTTTCAAATATTGAATATTCGTGTCACCTTTTAAAAACCAAAGTAATTCATGGATAATTGAACGTAAATGACATTTCTTTGTGGTGACTAACGGAAAACCTTCTTGCAAATTAAAACGCATTTGATAGCCAAAAATTGACAATGTTCCGGTGCCAGTACGATCTGACTTTGGCGTTCCTTCTTCTAAAATTTTTTGCATAAGTGCTAAATATTGTTTCATTTTTAATCCTATAAATACATTTTAACAATGGGTAATACAAATTTAGGTTTAATATTTTAAACCATTTGGGGATTTATACGCAAAATAGAAAAATATTATTCCAAAAATAATCATTGGTAGGCATAAAATTTGCCCCATACTGATAATATTAAAGAACAGACCTAATTGTTCATCGGGTTGTCTAAAAAATTCAATTACAAATCTGAAAATACCATATAATAATAAAAATAATCCTGATACGCTTCCTGTAGGTCTAGATTTACGAATAAACACATTCAAAAGTATAAAAAGGATTATTCCTTCAAAAACCATTTCATAAAGTTGAGAAGGATGACGAGGCAAAATATAACCGCAATTAACAAATAGTTCAGTCCATTCTGGATGACTTTTGACATAGGCAAGATCAGCAAAATTTGACGTTGGAAATAACATTCCAACAGGAGAAGTTGTAACGCGTCCCCATAATTCACCATTTATAAAATTACCTAAACGGCCAAACATTAAGCCTAGTGGAATTAACGGTGCAACAAAATCAGAAACATCAAAAAAACGTTTATGCGTTTTTACTGCAAAAAGTCCAATAACCACTAATGTCCCAATTAAACCTCCGTGAAATGACATACCACCTTCCCATACACGAAATAGCACTAGTGGATCAGCAAGAAAAACTTTAAAATTGTAAAAGAGTATATACCCAACTCTTCCTCCAATAAACAAACCAAGAAATCCCCAAAATAATAAATTTTCAACTTGCTCTTTAGTCCAACTATTGTGGTCTTTTTTAATTCGGATATTAGCTAATAACCATGCCCCTAATACACCAAATAAATACATAGCACCATACCAATGTAAGGAAACAGGGCCAATTGAAAATATAATGGGGTCAAAATTAGGAAAAGATAAATAATGTTTCATTTTTTTACATACTTCTTCTTTTTACGTTTATGTGCAAAGAAACTAAAACGCTTCTTATGTACAGAATTATTGACTTTAGGAACTTCAGTCGTGTTTTGAATAGGCATTTCTTTTTTTTCGCTTTGTATCGAAAAAACTGATGAAGAAAATTCTTTCATCGCTTTACGATAAACATCACGTTTAAAAGAAATGACTTGCCTGACTGGATACCAATAGCTGACCCAACACCAATCATCAAATTCAGGCATCTGTGTCGCAGCTAAATTAATCGCTGAAACATCAGATACTAATTCCAGAAGAAACCATTTTTGTTTCTGA
This sequence comes from Frischella japonica, assembly GCF_014489845.1. Taxonomy (GTDB): domain Bacteria; phylum Pseudomonadota; class Gammaproteobacteria; order Enterobacterales; family Orbaceae; genus Frischella; species Frischella japonica. The sequence goes on along the minus strand of NZ_JABURY010000003.1, from coordinate 613 downwards.
CCAATACAAATGGGTTCATTCTCCCAACGTATCATCCGTTTGGGTAATTTATACCTTAACCATCCATTAGTCACTGATAGAATTTTTACATCTTTAGGCAATAAGCCAACTTCTTCATTTAATTCCCTAAACATAGCTTGTTCAGGAGTTTCATTATTATTAATTCCGCCCTGAGGAAACTGCCAAGAATTTTGACCAAAACGACGCGCCCATAATACCTGACCCTGTCGATTACAAATAATAATTCCTACATTTGGACGGTAGCCATCATGATCAATCACCGACTACCTCAAAATAAACCTTTACTTAGGTTAGATTGTTACATATATCAGAATTAAGGTAAACCATTGGTATAGAAAAAACATCATTGAAAGGTATAACATTAAATATGATATAAAATTGTCGCTAACTAAAGGGAAAATTATGAATATTTTATAAAATAAGGGAGCATTGAAAATTTATAATAAGATATAGCAGAATTAATGAAAAAATATTGAATTGATAGTCTGGCGGTGACCTACTCTCACATGGGGAAATCCCCACACTACCATCGGCTCCACGGCGTTTCACTTCTGAGTTCGGCATGGGTCAGGTGGGACCACCGCAACATCGC
>NZ_JABURY010000029.1 GCF_014489845.1 Frischella japonica | reverse complement strand
ATACGCAACCCTTGAGACAGTAAACCTAGAAGGTAAACTGTTAGCTCTTTAAAAAGTAAAAACAGACAATCTGTGTGGGCACTGTTAGGACAAAAGATATGAAGTCTACGGACTGAAAAAATTAAGTCTTAATAAGTGACACTGAAGATTCATTTGAATATGTCAGAGACAGTTATTGAGCATCAAACTTTAAATTGAAGAGTTTGATCATGGCTCAGATTGAACGCTGGCGGCAGGCTTAACACATGCAAGTCGAACGGTAACATGGGTGCTTGCACCTGATGACGAGTGGCGGACGGGTGAGTAAAGTATGGGGATCTGCCGAATGGTGGGGGACAACAGTTGGAAACGACTGCTAATACCGCATAAAGTCGCGAGACCAAAGGGGGTGCTTAAGTTTACTTAGGTGCACTTGCCATTTGATGAACCCATATGGGATTAGCTAGTTGGTGAGGTAATGGCTTACCAAGGCGACGATCTCTAGCTGGTCTGAGAGGATGACCAGCCACACTGGAACTGAGACACGGTCCAGACTCCTACGGGAGGCAGCAGTGGGGAATATTGCACAATGGGGGAAACCCTGATGCAGCCATGCCGCGTGTATGAAGAAGGCCTTCGGGTTGTAAAGTACTTTCGGTGGTGAGGAAGTTGTGTGTATGAAAAGTGCATATAATTGACGTTAGCCACAGAAGAAGCACCGGCTAACTCCGTGCCAGCAGCCGCGGTAATACGGAGGGTGCGAGCGTTAATCGGAATGACTGGGCGTAAAGGGCATGTAGGCGGATGATTAAGTTAGGTGTGAAAGCCCCGGGCTCAACCTGGGAATAGCATTTAAAACTGGTCGTCTGGAGTACTGTAGAGGGAGGTAGAATTCCACGTGTAGCGGTGAAATGCGTAGAGATGTGGAGGAATACCGGTGGCGAAGGCGGCCTTCTGGACAGATACTGACGCTGAGATGCGAAAGCGTGGGGAGCAAACAGGATTAGATACCCTGGTAGTCCACGCTGTAAACGATGTCGATTTGGAGTTTGTTGCCTAGAGTGATGGGCTCCGAAGCTAACGCGATAAATCGACCGCCTGGGGAGTACGGCCGCAAGGTTAAAACTCAAATGAATTGACGGGGGCCCGCACAAGCGGTGGAGCATGTGGTTTAATTCGATGCAACGCGAAGAACCTTACCTGGTCTTGACATCCATAGAATCTGGCAGAGATGCTGGAGTGCCTTCGGGAACTGTGAGACAGGTGCTGCATGGCTGTCGTCAGCTCGTGTTGTGAAATGTTGGGTTAAGTCCCGCAACGAGCGCAACCCTTATCCTTTGTTGCCAGCGATTAGGTCGGGAACTCAAAGGAGACTGCCGTTGATAAAGCGGAGGAAGGTGGGGACGACGTCAAGTCATCATGGCCCTTACGACCAGGGCTACACACGTGCTACAATGGCGTATACAAAGGGAAGCGAAGGTGCGAGCTGGAGCGGACCTCCTAAAGTACGTCTAAGTCCGGATTGGAGTCTGCAACTCGACTCCATGAAGTCGGAATCGCTAGTAATCGTGAATCAGAATGTCACGGTGAATACGTTCCCGGGCCTTGTACACACCGCCCGTCACACCATGGGAGTGGGTTGCACCAGAAGTAGATAGCTTAACCTTCGGGAGGGCGTTTACCACGGTGTGATTCATGACTGGGGTGAAGTCGTAACAAGGTAACCGTAGGGGAACCTGCGGTTGGATCACCTCCTTACGAAG
>NZ_JABURY010000028.1 GCF_014489845.1 Frischella japonica | reverse complement strand
TTATCTAAATCCATTAATCGAAAGTGTAGTTTATCTTTGATGGGCATTCAAGCTTTATGTTTAATATTAGAAATAAAATTTTATATTGTGGGTTATATGTCTCAAGGCTCAAAACCTAATCCAGACCACTGTTCACCGTTAACGGTAGGGGCTGGAACGGATAAGCTTTTATGCCGAAAGACCTGTGATCATTAAAGTTGAGCAAAATAAAATTATTATTGAATTTGCGATACAGATCTGAAAAAAATAACAAACTTCCCGCTAGTTAAAGTGGAGGTTTCCTACTTAATCATGATTGATATATATTGCATCGACTTTTGCTGGTACAACATTTTCCCAATTCATGATGAGCAATATATCAATAGCCATTTTTCTCATATTCTGCCATTCAGCACTTTCACAAAGTGCATCATTATTCCAGTATTGAATATTAGCAGCTCCGCTTATAGATAACATATAATCATCTAATTTTTTTACTGCTAGTTTTTGCTCTGATGTAAGAGAAGATGCGACTAGAGGATCATTAAGTTCATCTAAGGCCATTTCCCACTCAACCGCTAATTCATCAGCTATATTTGCAAAATCAGGGAATAAACTCTTTTGTATTTCACAAGGTTGTGCTATTGCCTGAGTTACCCATTTAATCTTGTTCATATTCTATTCCTTTGGTTTATTGATAATTGTCGCTCTTTCTCCCACACTTGGTTTATATGTGTTTGGATCAACAACTTTTATTGTACCTTGTGTTGTAGTTGATACTTTATAATAGCTACCACCATGACGTCCTCCGCCTGGGTGTATCTGTATCTGGCTAATTTCAGGATGATCTTTAACTTCAATAATGACTGCCTGTCCTGAACCTCTTGTTGATTGTCTAATGTTAACTTGATAACCTGCTGCCTGAAAATCTTTTGCAATATCATCAGCAGATCTCCCCCAAATAGATTGAGGTGATTTTGTAAAGTCATTTGCAATATTAATTTTTATAGGTGGCGTTGGAGTAGTCGCTCCCTTTTCAACAACATTATTCCAATTAACCTCATCTAATTCAACTTCTACCGCTTCAATTTTATGATGTACCTTCGCTCTTACTTCAGTGCTGGTTATTTTGATGCGGGCATATTTTAATAAGCGTAGTGAACAGGTTAAGTAGTTGGATAAAAAAACGACTAACTTTTATTTAATTTAAATTGAGTTGGAATGAGATATTTATTTAATCTTCTAATATTGATACAAAGCTAAAATTACTGATTATTAGGGTTGGAAAGCTGTACTAAAATGTTATAAAAAACTTCTCACCATATCCGAGAAGTTTTATAAATTTAAGTCCATATCTCTTGACCTTCTGGTGTAATCCAAACAATACCACAGTTCAATTTCACATAGAACCACATACCAATATCATCAAGATCATCGTCTTCATCATCTGAGGGGTAAGGTGGCCAAATATCTTTAATCGACTGGATTTGTTCTTCACTGGTACCAGTTAGAAAAACACCATGACTAGCTAATCTGATATGCCCATCATTCATTGATTTATTTAATATTTTAAAGAAAATATCCTTTCTGATTTCATAAGGTTCATTCATATCTTTCATATAATTTGCTACATGTTGCCACATTGTGCCCATTGAATAACCAAAAGAACTTTCTAATATTGAATGATAAATTTTTTCAAAATTCATTGGAATTTCATCTCCACACGATTTCCTTTGTTAATATTTGGATTTTTGATATCTATAGTCCACTTAGCATTAGTTTGCTCCACTGAGTCAGAGAAATTTCTTAATGTTATATTGCTACCAGCATTGGGACCTTCAGTAACCTTGACTGAATAAATAGTTCCTTTCTCTGGAATCATTTTGGCTGTCGGCAAAACATCAACACCAGAAAGCTGTTTAAAGTAAGCCATAACATCAACCTCAGATGCACCTTTAAATACAGGCGCTCCTACACTAATACTTTGATCAGTTACTAATGTTTTACCATTTACCGTAATAGTAAAATCTTTAGGATGAATATTCTTGTTGTTATACAGTGTCGCCAAACGATCCATTTCTGCTTTGGCTAACTTTTGTAAGTTAGTTGTTCCCTTTTCAGCAACATTATTCCAATTAACCTCATCTAATTCAACCGTGACTGTATCAATTTTATAATGTACTTT
>NZ_JABURY010000027.1 GCF_014489845.1 Frischella japonica | reverse complement strand
ATTATCAATCACCAGAGTAAAATAAAAGCTAATAACGTGAGAATTAGAAGCGAAAATATCAGTAACGAAGACACACGCATTGATGTAAACAAAGATTTAATTCTTGATGCGCAGGAGGTTAAAAACCAACAAAGCAAGATATTCGCTAAACATATAAGATTTGATAGCGGAAATATCTATAACCGAGACACAAATATTCATGCAGATGGTGATTTATTTTTACGTGTACATAATTCGATTAATAATAGAGATTCCTCTCTATATGGTTATGATGTTACAGTTCTATCTGATTCAATTACGAATACCAAATCGACTTTAGTCGGTGCACTATCACTTTTCGGGAGAACACGTAATGTAAATAATAATAATTCTTCGATTATATCGAAAAAAATTGATATTGACAGTTGGAGAATGACTAACATAGTAACAAGTTTTGATAGCGAAGACATTAGGTTATTTGCAGATCATTTATATAATAAAGGTAGTAGTATATCTGGTGCTCAAATATTTATGAGAGGTCAACAAATTTTTAACATAAATAGTTTATTAAGCGCTCGATACATGTTAGGTATTGTAGGCAAAAATATTGTTAATACATCTTCAAAAGTGGAATCCATGAAAGATAGTATAACAATAATCGGCGAAAGAATTGATAATCGAAATGCCATAATTGAAGCAGGTGGTAGCATATTATTAACCGGTGGCGATGGGAATGATAATATAGGAGCATTAGAAAATTTAAACAATGAACATGCTAACATTTCTGCGTATCATCAAATATATTTTGATTCTACAGGATCTGTTAATAATCGATTCGCGAAATTATCCTCACGTCACGGTCTAATCATAAATGCAGTCAATCTTGATAACAGTTATGCCGATATTTATGGTTATGCTGGCGAACATAGATTGCAGGCAGATTATATTAACAATACTTCAGCCAAAATATTAGTTGAAAATTTATATATCAATGCTAAAGTCATTAATAATGATAATAGCAGTTTGACTGCACGTGGTATGCTTATTAAAGCCGATAAATTAGTAGGAAATGGATATTTAAAATCTTATAATGATTTATTGTTAGATTTGCAATCGTCGTTCATCAATCAATCAGAAATTGAAGCAGGTGGTGAATTAACAATCAGTACCTTGGGTAACATTGAAAACTATGGTCGCATTGAAGCGAGAAATTTAACCCTTTCAGGTTTGACTATAACAAATGATAAGAATGCTAAACTGAATGCCAATGCTATTAATATAGTTGGTGGTAGCTTAAATAATTATGGCAATATTAGAGGTGAAATGATTGACATACAATTAGCAAAAGCTTTAAACAACTATGAAAATGGTCAGTTAGAGGGAATAAAGGTGAATATCAAAGCCGATGAGGTAAATAATTTCGCTGCTTCAGAATATAAAGAATATAGACCAACACTTTTCGCGGAAGATTATCTCAATATTGAAGCGACAAAAGTTAACAATTACCAAGATGCTTTAATACACAGCAATAATATTTTGAAAATTAAAGCTAAGACGTTGAATAATTATTATGGCGTTATTTTGGGTCAAAATGAAACCTCTTTAATAGTCGATGAATTCAATGATTATGTTAGATAATAGCTAATTAAAATAATTCAAATTAGTGCTTCAACTAATAGTGAATATGCATTGCATATTCACTATATTATGAATTACCCACAAATTTTTTCCTATCCTAGTATTTGAAATCACTTATCTAATGGCTCATTTGGGGAGTAGCTGTCCAAGCCTCAAGCTTATGGCTAAAAATAACCAGTGCTTTGTTTATTGTATTATTATTTATTATTTTTGCTCTTAGATTTAAATTCAGCATAGTATTCTTCGGCTAATTTGCGTAGTGATGAACCTATTGACGCGTATTGATATTCGTTTAAATTAGCTAATGAAGCACGCGCTGAAGGGGGCTGGACAGCAAATCCTTTCCCAGGCAATAACACAACACCCACTTCATCGGCAATACGGAATAGCAACTCAGTTGGATTTTTATTTTTCAATATCCATTTGGCAAATTTATCGTCATATAATTCACGACAAATTTTTTCTAATTTAATTGAAATATAATAATTGGTGTTAATAAGCGTTTTTACTCCCATCTATTGTAAAACATATGATTTAATGGCTTCTACACTGTAATATAACATTCGATCAGGAACGGGATAATTACACCCCAAAATACCTTCAACCACATTGGGTAGAAAACATTTCATCTAAGCCTAACTGATCACGAATATAGGAAAATACTTTGCCTAAAAAAGCGACGCTTGGCGTGTTATAGTTATGACGCACACAATCTTCAAAACGTCCAGTTAAACCAGACTTAATCGGGAATCCGCCAATATACTAAAATAAAATAATTTTAATTTACGAAATTTAGCTTTTGAACGGTAATGTTATAAATTAATTAAATAATTAAATATTTAATCAAAATAATATGATAAAGTTTATGAAACACAAAAATTATTAGTAGAACTAATAGCTAGTTTTTTACTTTATTTGACATTCAGACTGCTATTCAAAATAACTTATCATGTTCTGCTTATTGAAAGCGATAGTTA
>NZ_JABURY010000026.1 GCF_014489845.1 Frischella japonica | reverse complement strand
CTTAGATGCTTTCAGCACTTATCTATTCCGCACGTAGCTACCGGGCAATGCAATTGGCATCACAACCCGAACACCAGCGGTGCGTTCACTTCGGTCCTCTCGTACTAGAAGCAAACCCCCTCAATTTTCCTACGCCCATGGCAGATAGGGACCGAACTGTCTCACGACGTTCTAAACCCAGCTCGCGTACCACTTTAAACGGCGAACAGCCGTACCCTTGGGACCTACTTCAGCCCCAGGATGTGATGAGCCGACATCGAGGTGCCAAACACCGCCGTCGATATGAACTCTTGGGCGGTATCAGCCTGTTATCCCCGGAGTACCTTTTATCCGTTGAGCGATGGCCCTTCCATTCAGAACCACCGGATCACTATGACCTACTTTCGTACCTGCTCGAGCCGTCACTCTCGCAGTCAAGCTAGCTTTTGCCATTGCACTAACCTCCTGATGTCCGACCAGGATTAGCTAACCTTCGTGCTCCTCCGTTACTCTTTGGGAGGAGACCGCCCCAGTCAAACTACCCACCAGACAGTGTCCCTTACCTCGATTCAGAAGTACAGGTTAGAACATCAAACATTAAAGGGTGGTATTTCAAGGGCGACTCCATGCATACTGGCGTACACACTTCATTGTCTCCCACCTATCCTACACATTAAGGCTCAATGTTCACTGTCAAGCTATAGTAAAGGTTCACGGGGTCTTTCCGTCTTGCCACGGGTACACCGCATCTTCACGGCAATTTCAATTTCACTGAGTCTCGGGTGGAGACAGCCTGGCCATCATTACGCCATTCGTGCAGGTCGGAACTTACCCGACAAGGAATTTCGCTACCTTAGGACCGTTATAGTTACGGCCGCCGTTTACTGGGGCTTCGATCAAGAGCTTCTGCTTGCGCATAACCCCATCAATTAACCTTCCAGCACCGGGCAGGCGTCACACCGTATACGTCCACTTTCGTGTTTGCACAGTGCTGTGTTTTTATTAAACAGTTGCAGCCAGCTGGTATCTTCGACTGACTTCACCTACGTCCGCGCGGGATTTCAATTACCATCAGCGTGCCTTCTCCCGAAGTTACGGCACCATTTTGCCTAGTTCCTTCACCCGAGTTCTCTCAAGCGCCTGAGTATTCTCTACCTGACCACCTGTGTCGGTTTCGGGTACGATTACATATGACCTGATGCTTAGAGGTTTTTCCTGGAAGCTGGGCATCAGTTACTTCACTACCTTAGTAGCTCGTCATCACGCCTCAGGGTCTCAGTGACCGGATTTGCCTAATCACACCCCTATACGCTTAACCCACCATTTCCGTCCGGCGGTAAACCTAGCCTTCTCCGTCACCCCATCGCAGTCATACACAGTACGGGAATATTAACCCGTTTCCCATCAGCTACGCATCTCTGCCTCGCCTTAGGGGTCGACTCACCCTGCCCCGATTAACGTTGGACAGGAACCCTTGGTCTTCCGGCGAGCGGGCTTTTCACCCGCTTTATCGTTACTTATGTCAGCATTCGCACTTCTGATACCTCCAGCATGCCTCTCAACACACCTTCTCCGGCTTACAGAACGCTCCCCTACCCAACACACTTACATGCGCTGCCGCAGCTTCGGTGCATAGTTTTAGCCCCGTTACATCTTCCGCGCAGGCCGACTCGACTAGTGAGCTATTACGCTTTCTTTAAATGATGGCTGCTTCTAAGCCAACATCCTAGCTGTCTAAGCCTTCCCACTTCGTTTCCCACTTAACTATGACTTCGGGACCTTAGCTGGCGGTCTGGGTTGTTTCCCTCTTCACGACGAACGTTAGCACCCGCCGTGTGTCTCCCATGATTAAACTTGTCAGTATTCGCAGTTTGCATCGGGTTGGTAAGCCGGGATGGCCCCCTAGCCGAAACAGTGCTCTACCCCCAACAGTTATTCATGAGGCGCTACCTAAATAGCTTTCGGGGAGAACCAGCTATCTCCCGGTTTGATTGGCCTTTCACCCCCAGCCACAGGTCATCCGCTAATTTTTCAACATTAGTCGGTTCGGCCCTCCAGTTAGTGTTAACCAACCTTCAGCCTGCCCATGGCTAGATCACCGGGTTTCGGGTCTATACCTTGCAACTAAACGCACAGTTAATACTCGGTTTCCCTTCGGCTCCCCTATTCGGTTAACCTCGCTACAAAATATAAGTCGCTGACCCATTATACAAAAGGTACGCAGTCACACATGCCTAATGACACATGCTCCCACTGATTGTACGTACACGGTTTCAGGTTCTATTTCACTCCCCTCGCCGGGGTTCTTTTCGCCTTTCCCTCACGGTACTGGTTCACTATCGGTCAATCAGGAGTATTTAGCCTTGGAGGATGGTCCCCCCTTCTTCAAACAGGATTTCTCGTGTCCCGCCCTACTCTTCAAGCTTCCACTTCAGCAGTATTCGTGTACGGGACTCTCACCCTATATCGTCTACCTTCCCAGATAGTTCCACTTACCACTCAAGCTACCCGCTTTGGGCTATTCCCCTTTCGCTCGCCACTACTCAGGGAATCTCGGTTGATTTCTTTTCCTCGGGGTACTTAGATGTTTCAGTTCTCCCGGTTCGCCTCATATGACTATGGATTCATCACATGATAATGTAGTTACCTACATTGGGTTTCCCCATTCGGACATCAACGGCTATTGCGCTCTTTATCAGCTTACCGTCGCTTTTCGCAGATTAACACGTCCTTCTTCGCCTCTGATTGCCTAGGCATCCACCGTGTACGCTTAGTTTCTTAACCTTACAACTCACAGTTGTCTTTGGTTTTCTCTTCGCTTTTTCTCTTTCCTGCTTCATAACATTCATACTTTCATATCAATCTATTCCGCAAAAACGAGAACTCGTTTCTTTCAGCTTGTTCCTACTTGTTAAAGAGCTTTAT
>NZ_JABURY010000025.1 GCF_014489845.1 Frischella japonica | reverse complement strand
ACGCTAATAATACGGCATATTTTAATCGGCTTAATTGCATCTTATTGCTCCTATTGATAGTGATATTCTTGAACCAGTGGCGCTAACTCGATAACCTCGAGATGACCGTTATGGTCTTTTCGTGCTTGAGTTTTACCAATTGATAATTATAAATAGTAGCCTAATGTTGTCGTTTCTATTGCCGGACTCGTTGCATAATTGTAGTAAGTTCCATCTTTTTTAGTTAAAGACAATTGCCATTTCAGATTTTTTAAATCTCCCGTAAAATCTTCATTATATTGCCTGATCATCTTAATAGCAGGATGATTAACCCAAGCCGGTACATCATTAAGGTTGTAAGTAAATTTAACTATCGTTTCCGTGGTACGCCCACCATACAAATCCGTTTCTCGATCATAAATATTCGTTACGTCCAAAATTTCTCGCCGACCAAAACAGAACTGTACATCATTTAAATTTTCAATATTTACAAATCCTGCTGTTCTATTGGTTTTATAATAACGTTTGCCTTCCGGCGTTAAACTATAAAGCGGATACAATTGTCCATCTTTACCCTCCGCCAGAACTGAACTTAATAAACCCGCTTGTTCAAATGCCGGTAATAATTCATCCAGTATCTCTTTATCGGAAATATTTTTATCTTCTTCCAACCAAATATCTACCGGTTGTGCTAAATAGGGAAATCCGTTTACCATTCGCCCAACGTACAAACAATAGGCATCTAATCCTTGATAACCGTTGACTAAACGCGCTTTCATCGCCTTATAATCCTGACAACTGCTTAATAACAGCAGTAACGCTAATAATACGGCATATTTTAATCGGCTTAATTGCATCTTATTGCTCCTATTGATAGTGATATTCTTGAACCAGCGGTGCCAACTCGATAAACTCGAAATGACCGTTATGGTCTTTTCGTGCTGGTGTTTTACCAATGGATTCAATTATAAATAGTAGCCTAGCAAGTAAGGCTCTATTACGGTACCGGTACTATAATTATAATAAGTGCCATCCTTTTTAGTTAAGTACACTTGCCCTTTTTTATTTTGTTGGTTACCGGTAAAATGAATATTATATTGTCTAATTTTCCGCAAAGCCGGATGGCTCGCCCACTCGGGCATATCATATAAATTATAGGTGAAATCAACTATCGTTTCTGTGGTGCGGCCGCCATAAAAATCGGTTTCCCGGTCACGGATATTCGTCACGTCCAAAATTTCTCGCCGACCAAAGCAGAACTGTGCATCTTTTAAATCATCCCGATGATTGACTAAAGCAGCTTTGGGTTGCTTATAATAACGCTTCCCCTCTTCTGTTAAACTGTAAAGCGGATACAATTGTCCATCTTTACCCTCCGCCAGAACTGAGCTTAATAAACCCGCTTGTTCAAATGCCGGTAATAATTCATCCAGTATCTCTTTATCGGAAAGATTTTTACTCTCTTTACTCCAGAGGTTGACGGGTTGGGCTAAATAAGGAAATCCTGTTATTCTCCCAACGTACAAACAATAGGCATCTAATCCTTGATAACCGTTGACTAAACGGGCTTTCATCCCCTTATAATCCTGACAACTGCTTAATAACAGCAGTAACGCTAATAATACGGCATATTTTAATCGGCTTAATTGCATCTTATTGCTCCTATTGATAGTGATATTCTTGAACCAGTGGCGCTAACTCGATAAGCTCGAGATGACCGTTATGGTCTTTTCGTGCTTGTGTCCAACCAATGGATTCAATTATAAATAGTAGCCTAATCGAATTGTCTCTATTGATACACTAGTACCATAATTGTAGTAAGTACCGTCTTTTTTAGTTAAATACACTTGCCCTTTTTGATTCTTTTCATCACCGTTAAAATAAATATTATAGTACTTAATTTTCCGCAAAGCCGGATGGCTGACCCACACGGGCACATCATATAAATTGTAGGTAAAATCGACTATCGTTTCTGTGGTGCGACCACCATAAAAATCGGTTTCCCGGTCGCGGATATTCGTCACGTCCAAAATTTCTCGCCGACCAAAGCAGAACTGCGCATATGTTATTCTTTTCTCTTCACTATAACTGAGTCTTATATATTTCTTGCCTTCTTCTGTTAAACTGTAAAGCGGATAAGATTGTCCATCTTGCCCTTCTGCGGTGACTGAATTTAATAAACCTACTTGTTCAAATACCGGTAATAGTTCATTTAATTCATGAGTTTGAGAATCATAATACTCCTGATATTCTTTTTCCTTACCTAAACCATAAGGTTGCGATAAATAAGGGAAATTAATTCGCCCGACAAAAAGACAATAGGCATCCAGCCCTTGATAACCATTGACTAAACGGGCTTTCATCCCCTTATAATCCTGACAACTGCTTAATAACAGCAGTAACGCTAATAATATGGCATATTTTAATCGGCTTAATTGCATCTTATTGCTCCTATTGATAGTGATATTCTTGAACCAGCGGCGCTAAATCGATAAGCTCGTGATGACCGTTGTGGTCTTTTCGTGCTCGTGTCCTATCAATGGATTCAATTATAAATAGTAGCCTATTCGATCCGTTCCTATTGAGCGACCTGTACCATAATTATAATAAGTGCCATCCTTTTTAGTTAAGTACACTTGCCCCTCTTGATTCATTTCATCACCGTTAAAATGAATATTATATTGTCTAATTTTTCGCAAAGCCGGATGGCTCGCCCACTCGGGCACATCATATAAATTATAGGTGAAATCGACTATCGTTTCCGTGGTACGTCCACCATACAAATCGGTTTCCCGGTCGCGGATATTCGTCACGTCCAAAATTTCTCGCCGACCAAAGCAGAACTGTGCATCTTTTAAATCATCCCGATGATTGACTAAAGCAGCTTTGGATTGCTTATAATAACGCTTCCCCTCTTCTGTTAAACTGTAAAGCGGATACAATTGTCCATCTTTACCCTCCGCCAGAACTGAGCTTAATAAACCCACTTGTTCAAACGCGGGAAGCCGCTCGTTATTTAATCTATTTGTGTAAAAATCATTATCTTCCTGCGTATTTCCATCTGTGATAGGTTCGGCTAAATAGGGTAAACCTGTTATTCTCCCAACGTACAAACAATAGGCATCTAACCCTCGATAACCATTGACTAAACGGGCTTTCATTCCCTTATAATCCTGACAACTGCTTAATAACAGCAGTAACGCTAATAATACGGCATATTTTAATCGGCTTAATTGCAT
>NZ_JABURY010000024.1 GCF_014489845.1 Frischella japonica | reverse complement strand
ACTTGCTGCTGTTCGTTTGCTGATAAAGTCATTTTTTGGATATCCTTGTTAAATGCCTGACAACTGATTAATGTTAAGAAGAGAGCGATCGTGACGGCTCCTTTTTTTTTCAAGGTTGTTAATGTGTTCATGCTAGGGGTACCTTTTTCACTATATCGATAATTGCTCGCAGGGTGAAATCTTGACTCTCATCTTTTTGATAGGCTGGCTCATGCTCAACCGAAAAATGCATCCGTGCTGTTAAATACTTGATTGGGATTTCTCCCGAACGCTGCGGCACCGTGCCGTCACCATTGCCGTCTGCGGGTAATAAGGTATATTTTTCACTTATATCACCATTTTTCAGCGTTCGACTCCCTTTTAGCTCCTTAAGATTGAGCCGGCGCTGGTCGCCAATATGGTTGGTAGCGGGCTCTTTATGACTGGAGATATTTTTTCCCTGCCACTGTGCCGTTTGATAGGTTAACGCGGACATCTTTATCTGCTCCTCCTCATTTTCAATGCCAAAAAAGGCATAGGTGTTCGGGTGATACTGATTAGCAATCGCGGAATTAAATGTTTTCACTTTTTTTATCATGATACTTTCATATTTGTACCAATCAACCTTCATCTGTTCTTCATTATGGTCGCTATTGAGGGGGTTAATCAGATGTGGCTCACAGACGCACCACCATTTGTCTTTGGCCAGATAAATATCGTTATAGATGTCAGGATTCTCTGGTGAGAAATAGGATATAGGATTGCCATTCGCGTCTATAATGTTTAGCCACTCCATTCCATACTCCGGAGTCGGTAATAATTGCAGTGGTCCTGGGGCCTGGGCACAGACAGCCGTCATCTCAGCTGCGTCTTTGCCCAGTACGTTTTCAGTGATGGCGGCGACTGGTTTACCAAAAAAGCCACTATTGACCTCCGTTCCCCGCTTCATACGGGTATAGGCGGCCACCGCGCCGGTTGCTGGCTGCACGCCATGAATCACCCCCAGCACCTTATCCTCACCACCCAGCGCCTGCGTATAACAACGAGACACTAGCCCACCCATCGAGTGAGTGATTATAATCACTTTACCATAAAACTTTCCGCGTTTCTGATAATACCGCGGTAACGTCACGTCTACCAGTTCCTTTAATGCCATGGCACTGTCCTCATTGGACTTAAGCCAGTTATACCCCATGGCATGCACCGGAAAATAAAATTGTTTACAATGCTCAATGTCCTTTTTATCCTTAAAGAATAAAGTGGTTTTTGCCCCGTCATCTAAGCTAAACAAAGGGGATTTATTGACCAATTCGTTTATTTTCGCTGGAATGCTTCCGCTTTGATCAAAAAGACTGGTCTGCAATTCATCGAGAAACTCACCATAACTGAAAAACCCTACTGTTCCCCATCCTCGCTCTTGCCTTGAACCAAACAGGCGGTTTTCAGTCGTATTTTTGATCGCCTCGTCAATTTTTTGTCGTCGCTCCCGCTTTAGTTGCCTTACTTCATTTTGTCGACTTTTATCATTGCCTAATAAGTGTAACTGTGTGTCGTAGTGGTGTTTAATTTGCGCCACTTTTCTATCAGAGGCATCATCAGAGGCCTCAATGATTTTTCCACGGTCATCAACTGCGGTTTTATCAGGAGCGAGTTCTAATTTACGTGCCTTGGCATTACCATAATAAGGCAAGGCCCAACCAAGAACGGATAAATGACTATCTAAACGCCACACTTTTTTAGCCTTTTGTTTTTTTATATTTTTAGGTTTAACTTTTAAATTACTGCCCATCACGCCAGGGATAAAAATAATCGGCACAATCAGCCGCCCTTTTTCAAGAAATAAGGTGTTTTGGGTATTGTCTGATGTCGGTACGGTATTATATTGAAACGATTGTTGTGGTTTTTTATTACTCATTTTATGTCTACCTGTCCTGTTCTGACTCGAATTTTTTCGGGCTAATGAGTTGTACATAGATTGACCTTTGATTGCGACTCACCGTCAACTGCTCACGAAAAGACTGACCGACACGGCTACTTGCCATCGTTAACACAAAGTAGTGCGTTAATTTACTTGGTTTGGCAAAGGTTAAGTCAATATCGTGAAAAGTCACGCCATGCTGCCCGCCTACATTTAACTCACCACTCGCCATCGTTAAAGCTAATCGCGTTTTGTCATTTAATCCGGATATCCAGATAGCTTTAACTTTCTTTGGTGGGAGTTGATTATAACGAAAAAGCTGCCCGATATCGGTGGATAGCTCAGCCTCACCGGTGACCATTAAGCGACCTAACCACGCTTTTGCCAGCATGCCGCTCTTATTCATCAAAGCTTCTTGCCCTAATAATAAAGCACTGATAAATTTACTGTGATAGTGATATGTGTCATCATCATACTGACATACTAACAATAACGACAATTCAACTTCCGCCGGATTTTCGTACATTTGAGTCATTAATACGCCATAATCCTTAACCGGTTGTGGCCTTAAATCCCAACGCTGAAAAATTGCGTCTATGAGGTCCTCATCTTCGATAAGCTCATTAGGTAGATAAATATGTGTGAGATACCGACGATAATCCGCACACTGCTGCGCTAAATTCATCATCACTTCATCCAAAAACCAATACGGTTTGGTTGAGGCTGATGCATTGTACAGTGGCCTGACTTTTTGTGGATATAAGGGAATGTTGACATTATCAGTCGTCAGAGCCTTTAAACCATCAGGCTCAGCACAAATAATATAATGACCAAAAATCGGCAGTTGTACCTGACTCCAATTTTGCCACTGCCTGGTGATAGCTTGTTGATGTTGACTTATCTCGTCATTGGTTGACTTTAAAAAAGCATAATACACACTCCGACAGGTAAGCATTAGCAGCCACAACGTAAAGGGCAACCCAATCGCAAATAACCAAAATTGTGCAGCGTCGTTATTGTGATATAGAAACAGGGTTAATACTAACCCCAGAGCCATCATTACTACACCGGTTATCGCCCATAACAGATAAGACGGGCGTTTAATCTGTTGCAACTGAGGTAACTCAGGAATACTCCATCCCATTGATGACACCTTCTTATTTAAATTGTTATCGGTTATTCAATCATCAGCATTGGTAGCCTTTATTCTTCAGCATCAATAATAATCTGTATCGGTTCAACAAACTGACTAAACTGAGCCGGCAACCGTCCATCACTATCTGTCATTGCGGTAATTTCCGTGTTATCGGCACGAATAATACGCACCAACTGATTTTTAATCACCGAATTATCATGTTGCCAACGTAGTTGTGAATGAAATACATATTGACCACTTTTTTGTTGATTCGACATCTGACTTAAACTATCTGCGTCTAATTTCTGCCAGGTCGCTGATTTATTGATAATATTATCCGGAGCACCAATTTCAACTGATCCATTAGCCAGACGCAAATACGCACCGCCACAGGTTAAAATCAGTTCTTGTTTAGCTGATATCACGGTTCGCCCTTGTTGACTGCTTATCAATACATCTTTCAGTGCGCTGAGTGACATCTCGTCATTCTGTGCCTGAATATCCACTTTGCCGTGTGAAGCAAAGAGTTTTATCCCCAGTTTTTGGGCAAAGAAGCTGATGGCTTCACCGGCGGCAAGAGTGAACTTCTTAAGAATATTAAAATCCGTCTGCCCATGACTACTGACTATCACATTTTCCCCTGCCGAGAGTTGAATACTGTCAGGTGTTACCTGAGCAATACCTTTTGGCGATGAAAGCAAAATGGCAGCATCTTTTAATTCATTGAGCGAATCCGTTAACAAGCTTTTTTGCCGCGCTAAATCGGCTAATTCTGCCTGCGCTTGCTTAGCTGCATCCTGTAATGACGACACTAAGCTAATGGCTTTATTTAACTGTTCAGTCGCTTGTTGCATATTGAGTTGGCTATCTTGTGCTTTATACTGCTCATCGGCACTAATTAATAACCCCTTACCCGCACGAATCGCGCCCCACTCATCGGTGCGCAGTTCAAACCCTTCACCGCGCTGCACTTTATTTTGATTAACCAAATGACCTAAGTTGATCTGGGTTTTTCCGTATTCAGTGGCCAGTTTAATATGCTCCTGACCGCGTTTATCATCCATCCGCAGTTTATTATTGGCGGGCGTGCGAATGATATTGCGGTGTTTGTTAGCGATTGCCACAAGGTCAGGATGAGTGCTGTCATGTAGTGCGTGAGCAATGTACGGCCTATCCGGATTACCTTCGGTGAACGCAATCGCAACACCGATACCATCGATTAATGGAAAGTGAAAACCATAGGTATCACCGGCATAGGGTTTGGCAAGGCGTACCCATAAGCTTTCCTCACCGTTTTTCCAATTTTTCAGGTCAAAATCAAATTTAACCCGGTAACGCCCCATTGTGTCAATATACCCGTAGATATCATTATCCGGGCTGGTGACCCGTGCTGGTAATGTTCCTGCCACTTGTGGCCACGGTAATGGCTGTGGTCGATATGGCTTTAAAACATTATATGGAATAGCCGTAAAGTGACATTGATAAGGCTCACTGCGCTCACCTTGGCTTGCGGTTGAGAGGATGATAATCCCCTCCTCAAGACCATCAATCGAACTGCCATCGATAATCATGCGTTGACCCGGCATCAAGTGATAGTTGTTACATTTCCCCTCAATAATCAGTTTTTGACTAAGGTGTGCCTCATGGCGAATTTTGGCATACCATAGCCCACTTTCAACTAAGCTATCATCGCCTTTGCTTTTGTAGTGCTCGCCGTAACGATAATCCGTACCAAAAGTGGTATCGTCTTTGGCGTCAGTATTAATTTGTGTATATTGATCGGCATCAGCGGTGCGGTAATTGTAATCCTGAGTAATGACGTCCTTACGCTGCGTCCTGCTGGTAAACTGCACGTCCCACACGCTGTCGGTTTGACCATCTACCATACCACTCGGTGCTTTCAGGGGTATACGACC
>NZ_JABURY010000023.1 GCF_014489845.1 Frischella japonica | reverse complement strand
CGCTTACTGAAATACGCCCGCATCAAAATAACCGCTACCGAAGTCAGAACCAAAGTACATTATAAAATTGATACAGTCACGGTTGAATTAGATGAGGTTAATTGGAATAATGTTGTAAAAGAACAAAACAATTTGCCAACCCAATTGCCAAATGGAAATTGGATTGATGCAGAAGGATTACCACTACCAGTTCTGCCTAGTGTTGGTGCTTCAGGTAGAGTTCCTAAGGTTTTACAAAGTGGTGGTAATACTTTAACTCAAAGTACAGCAAATGCTCTGAATAAATATTTTGGTGAAAATATTAATAAACGTGAATGGGGTAGAGCCCTTGAATCGCTTAAAAAAGATAATAATATACGAAATGATCATCATGGAAGAATTTTAGATAATGGTGATTATATTAATTCTAGTGGAAATGTTATAGGTAATATCGGAGAATATTTAAAATGATTTCAATAAATTCTAGGCGAACTCCCATATCTCCAGAATATCCAAGTTGTGATGAATGTTATGCAGCATTGTTAATATATCCAAATGATATTCATCCCGATAAGATAACTGAACTTTTGAAAATTGAACCAACACAAAAAAATATTATTGGAACTAAGAGTATTAATCGTATCGGAAGAATTAAAGAGATTAAAACTTCCGGATGGTTTTTATCATCAAAAGATTATGTTATATCTAGAGACTTAAGAGAACATTTAGATTGGTTACTAAATAAAATAGCACCCTGTAAAGAGCCGTTAGAGAAATTACAGACAAATAAAAACGTGACTATGGGTATTGATTGTGTATGGCGATCATTGGCTGGTCATGGTGGTCCTGTAATATGGCCAGAACAAATGAAAATAATGTGTGAACTTAATTTGGAATGTAGTTTTGACATATATTTTGTCAATGATGAGTAAATTGATATTTTTGGGAAATGTTTTTTATTAGTGTGATCACAATATTGTATTTTATATGAATAAATTAAGAGAACGTTATTCAAAATAAAAGATAAATCTCCAATAATAGTGGGGGAAGATCTATCTTTTATTTTTAAACTGGTAAATAAAATTCAACAAACAATTTACCTTTCTTAATTTTAATGATAACAGGGGATCCCACATAAGCCCTATCTACTAAGCCCCCTACCTATCAGTGATAAACCAATTGGCGAAGCACCCAATCCCTTACAACTGCCTCAGGTTTCACCACCTGAAACCATCGCCGGTGCTTTAACGCATGGCGTGAGTCAATTTCTGGTCGGTTTTATTCCTATGTTTAAAGCCAGCAAGTTTATACGTCCATTACAAAAAATGGGCTCATGGGGCAAAGGAATGATAGCCGGCAGTGTCACCGATTTTGTGGTATTTAATCCCCATGAAGAACGCCTGTCAAACTTAATACAACAATTTCCTGAACTGGCTAACCCAGTAACCGAATATCTACAAGCCAAACCGGACGACAAGGCTGCTGAAGGACGACTAAAAAACAGTTTGGAAGGATTATTAATCGGCAGCTTAGCCGAACCCCTTACCCGCTCATTACGCTTACTAAAATACGCCCGCATCAAAATAACCGTAACTGAAGTCAGAACAAAAGTACATTATAAAATTGATACAGTCACGGTTGAATTAGATGAGGTTAATTGGAATAATGTTGCTGAAAAGGGAACGAGAAATATAGAAAGTAAAGTTGGAGAATACCTTGAAGATTTTACATCATCTTCTACACCGGCAGAATTAATTCAACAACAAGCCGATAAAGGTACTCAGATAACGATCAATACTGAACATATTTTAAATGGTGAGATTAAAACTTATGCAAACGGTACTAAGGTTGGTACCGGTGGGCATTATTTAAGAGATCCGAATATTAGGGTTGATATATGGACTGGTGCAGCAGATGCTAATGGTGTCACAAAAGGATATATATCAGTCAGAGATCCTGCAACCGGAAAATGGTATAAAAAACAAGCTGAAACAACTTTTTTCCCCGAGCATTGGTCTAAACGTCAAACAGAAATGGAAATTAAAAGTGCTTTTGAAAATTCCATAAGAATACCAAATACAGAAATGTGGCGAGGAACGTCTTCAAGTGGTGTAAAAATGGAAGGCTATTATAAAAAACCAGATGGTTCAGGCGCAACAGCATGGCCTATTTATGAGAAAAAATAATATGTTAAATGATAAAATTATATTCTGGTGGGATGGCTCTAGTTTTATTCCTACGGGTGGAAAGCTTGTAAAATCTACTGACGAGCAAAAAATATTTGGTTTTGGAGCGAGAGAAATTGCTGCTTGGTTAGGTAACGATATTCAATATTCAATAAACTCGGTTAATATCTGGATTAACAATCTGACAGATTTAGAACACAGCCGAGCCCCCGATGGCATGTTTGGCATTGGTAATGCTCACTGGGTGTTGATTACGGGAAATTATGTTTTTATAGGTACTGAATACGTCGAAGAGCAACAAGTCATTATGACCAAAGAACAACTTTTATATGTGTTAGAGCAATATAAAGCTTTTTTAGGAGGAGATTATAAAGATCCCGATAATCCACCCGCCCCTATTGATGTTGAGTTTATTGCTGAAGGTCAAGAAGCGATCGATATCTATAATGGATTGCCAAATTCTCATCTGGTTCCTTATGCTTGTTAATCAGCTCCCCACTTAATTTGTGGGGAGTGAATTTTTAAGTACCCAGATCCACATTGTATGTTAAATAATTAATATATTCTGCTCAATTTTAATAATGGTCGGTCGCCCAACATAAAGCCTTATCAGTTCCAGCCACCAGCCCTCAATGACTTTGTGACCAAAGCACTACGCTTGGTATGCTGATGTCCCGTTACAAGTACTGGTTGGAGTGCGTGATGCCGGACAAAATACCTTAGAATTTTATCTGGCAAAATTCAATGCCATCGATTATTTTAGGGAAAACCTATACCGAAATTCCCCATAATAAACCAATTGGCGAAGCACCCAATCCCTTACAACTGCCTCAGGTTTCACCACCTGAAACCATCGCCGGTGCTTTAACGCATGGCGTGAGTCAATTTCTGGTCGGTTTTATTCCTATGTTTAAAGCCAGCAAGTTTATCCGGCCATTACAAAAAATGGGCTCATGGGGCAAAGGAATGATAGCCGGCAGTGTCACCGATTTTGTGGTATTTAATCCCCATGAAGAACGCCTGTCAAACTTAATACAACAATTTCCCGAACTGGCTAACCCAGTAACCGAATATCTACAAGCCAAACCGGACGACAAGGCTGCTGAAGGACGACTAAAAAACAGTTTGGAAGGATTATTAATCGGCAGCTTAGCCGAACCCCTTACCCGCTCATTACGCTTACTGAAATACGCCCGCATCAAAATAACCGTAACTGAAGTTAGAACAAAAGTACATTATAAAATTGATACAGTCACGGTTGAATTAGATGAGGTTAATTGGAATAATGTTGCTGAAAAGGGAGAGAGAGGATCTTTAACCGGCAAACCAACTGAAATACCACTTTCAAGTACTTCTGAAAATATACGCTCAATTATAAGAGAAAATGAAAGTGCTCAAATTCTTTCAAAGAATGGTTATCATGTGGAACAGAATCCTATTACATCAGGAAGAAAAAATCCAGATTACAAAATTAACAGTGAAATATTTGATAACTATGCTCCAAGTTCAAATAATTTTAGGAATATTTGGGCTGGCGTTGAAGATAAAGTGCTTAAGGGGCAAACAAACAATGTAGTTATTAATATATCTGATTCTAAAGTGACAGTAGATGCTCTTGAAGAACAGTTTTCTAAATGGGAGATTAAAGGATTGGATAAAATAATTGTTATAGATAAATCAGAAAATATAACTAGAATTAAGTGAGATAAATATTATGGCAATAGATATAACATGCTATACAACATTAGATGCAGAGTTATTAAATAAAAAAATTAGTAAGATTAAATCAGATTATAATGATATTTTTGATAAATCATATATTATTTATTTGGCTTCACCAATTTTAGAACGAAAACAATTAGAGTTTATTAGTGATAAGCAGAAAAGATATTCTCAAGAAAGTAAGTTATTAATTGCTGAAGAATTTGGTTTTGAAGGTGCTAGATCATATTTTATGGTATCGGTAAATGATAAATCCTTTCCGGAAATGAATACATCAGAAATAGCAGATCTATTACGCTCAGAGCTAGGAAAAGAAAATATGATTGTATTGCTCAACAATGAGAAATTAATTTAATATTTTCCCCGATCAATAGATTGGGGATTTTCATTTATTTTTAGATCTCTATCACAAGCTTAATCATTATTTTATTCTGCTCAAAGTTAATGAACGGTAGCCCGATATAAAATTCTATCTGCTCCAGCCACCAGCCCTCAATGACTTTGTGACCAAAGCACTACGCTTGGTATGCTGATGTCCCGTTACAAGTACTGGTTGGAGTGCGTGATGCCGGACAAAATACCTTAGATTTTATCTGGCAAAATTCAATGCCATCGATTATTTTAGGGAAAACCTATACCGAAATTCCCCATAATAAACCAATTGGCGAAGCACCCAATCCCTTACAACTGCCTCAGGTTTCACCATCTGAAACCATCGCCGGTGCTTTAACACATGGCGTGAGTCAATTTCTGGTCGGTTTTATTCCTATGTTTAAAGCCAGCAAGTTTATCCGGCCGTTGCAAAAAATGGGCTCATGGGGCAAAGGAATGATAGCCGGCAGTGTCACCGATTTTGTGGTATTTAATCCCCATGAAGAACGCCTGTCAAACTTAATACAACAATTTCCTGAACTGGCTAACCCAGTAACCGAATATCTACAAGCCAAACCGGACGACAAGGCTGCTGAAGGACGACTAAAAAACAGTTTGGAAGGATTATTAATCGGCAGCTTAGCCGAACCCCTTACCCGCTCATTACGCTTATTAAAATATGCCCGCATCAAAATAACCGCTACCGAAGTCAGAACAAAAGTACATTATAAAATTGATACAGTCACGGTTGAATTAGATGAGGTTAATTGGAATAATGTTGTTGAAAAGGGAACGAGAAATATAGAAAGTAAAGTTGGAGAATACCTTGAAGATTTTACATCATCTTCTACACCGGCAGAACTAATTCAACAACAAGCCGATAAAGGTACTCAGATAACGATCAATACTGAACATATTTTAAATGGTGAGATTAAAACTTATGCAAACGGTACTAGGATTGGTACCGGTGGGCATTATTTAAGAGATCCGAATATTAGGGTTGATATATGGACTGGTGCAGCAGATGCTAATGGTGTCACAAAAGGATATATATCAGTCAGAGATCCTGCAACCGGAAAATGGTATAAAAAACAAGCTGAAACAACTTTTTTCCCCGAGCATTGGTCTAAACGTCAAACAGAAATGGAAATTAAAAGTGCATTCGGTAACTCTAAGCCTAAACCTGGAGAGTCTGAAAAATGGATAGGAACATCTTCGAGTGGAATAAAAATGGAAGGATATTATAAAAAACCAAATGGTACAGGTGCGACAGCGTGGCCTGTTTATCAAGGGAAGACAAAATGATGAATAAATTGATTTATTATTGGTGGATACCAGATTATAAAAGATTTTCGCCCTCAGGCAGAGAATATAGTGAAGATATGAGATTGGTTCCCAAGCAAGGGCGAGGAATATGTGAGGTGGCAGCATGGCTAGCAGATGATCTCCAATACTCCACTGACTCAGTTAATATTTGGATAAATAATCTCATTGATTTAGAATACAGCCGAGCCCCCGATGGCATGTTTGGCATTGGTAATGCTCACTGGGTATTGATTACGGGAGATTATGTTTTTATAGGTACTGAATACGTCGAAGAGCAACAAGTCATTATGACCAAAGAACAACTTTTATATGTGTTAGAGCAATATAAAGCTTTTTTAGAAGGAGATTATAAAGATCCCGATAATCCAC
>NZ_JABURY010000022.1 GCF_014489845.1 Frischella japonica | reverse complement strand
AGTATTCAGGCTTGGCAACAAAATAGATATGAAGCCAATGCCCCTCAAATATATTTGAATAACCTTTTGCCATTAAGCTATTTAAATAATCAAGCGCATCGGAATATGCCTGTTCACTTTCTTGTTTGAAGCGTAAGTAAATTTCTCCGCCCCATGGCATGGCTCTGGCGATAATCGTGTCTGTTTCACAAAAAACATCATTTTCAGTAAAAGTATCATAAAAACGTTCGATTGCTGATTGATTGTCTGAATCGTCTTTTTTTCCTGGCTTGCTATCTCTAATGCCCAGCTTATCCCACGTTTGTTTTTGTAGAATTGCTGGTTCATATCCTTTATCAACTAAGTATTTGATATGTACATCTGCATATTTAAATGCAAAATTTTCCCATTCAAACTGTAAATCAACTAAACGCCATTTGTTATAATCAAGATTGCAGTATTTTGTTAACAGAGAACATCCTTTCGATTCAGCCTCTTTCTCACCTGAATAAAGATATTTTTTTATTAATGCTAAAATTCTATCGGTATCATAATTATCAATAATGCCATTATAGGCAAAATATTCATCAATCGTGTCAGTTAGCAAATCTACATCATATTCATCTGATTGCTCCAGATATTTTAGGTCGCTTTCAAGCTCAAGTATCTTGGTTTGTCGGTAGGTTTGTTCTATTGGTGTTTCGATAAAAATATTGTCCTTATTGCAGAAAGCAATTCTAAAATAATGATCTGTAATACCTTCAAAAAAACCATTATCCAGCATTTTATGGAGTCTTTCGGTAAGTAGTGGGATAAAATATTGATTATTTATCTGATCACTATACTGAGGCGCATTATACTCTAGATCATTGATAGCAAATGATCGATAACTTTTTGGATTCTCGCCTCGAATTAAAGCGAGTATTCTTAGATATCCTTCATCGAAGGTAATATAAAAACCATAAACATGATTTGGTAATTTGTAAGCTGGAATATTATCTTCACCACCTGCTCGAATTGTGTCAACAATGTGTTGTAATGCGCTAACTATTTTATCCACCATTTGTACCGGATAATCGGTAAGATATTGTTCAGCCAGATGATGAATAGAAACAGGACAGGTTTGATAACGATTAAAAATATATTTTAATACACCTTTAGATTCTCGTTCAGCTATTTGAATATTTGGATCAAGAATTGTTGAAAAATAAGTAATGCAATCAAAATGTATCGGAGCTATTTTCTCTATAAATTTTGAAAATATAATTCCTACAGTATTTTTGACTAAGGTATTAAATACTTCTATAGACGGACTTAATGTTTTCAATTCTTTAAATGTTGCTACCACATCAAAATTCACGCCCTGTTTTATATAGTTTCGAGATAATTCTCTTAAATCCAGATATTCTTTGCTACTTTTGGGTGATTGACTCACGTGTATTGGCGGCGACTCAATCACAGATTTTGCGGATGATGGACTAACCGATGTATTGGTTGATTTTGATATGTTTTTTTTTACAGAGGGTTTACGTAACTCGTCAAAATCAAATGGGTTAGGTTCACCTTCATCAACCCATTCGTCGAGGTAAAACCATGGTTTTTCTTTACCGTCATCAATCACATCTTTGGGTGTTGTGGGTTTGGGGTGGTTTTTCGGTTTTGGGGCATCGGGCATTTTGACAATTTGACTCAATCGGGATATCGCTGGCAATAGCGTTGCTGGTATGGTTTTTTCTTGATAACCCTTTTTGATTTTTGATTTTATTATTTTGCAGGCTTCTTTTTCTGCTTCCGCCTGCGAGGCAAAGGTCTTCGTGTGCTTTTGTCCTTCGGTTCCAACCGCACCGTAAAGCACCGTGTAAAGGTTATCTTTTTGCTCGATATACCAAAATTTATTATTCACTTCATCAATGCATTCAAAATATTGGTTCATTGTTTTATGTTTTCCTTATACTTATCTTATTAATTATATTTATGAGAATAAATGAAACTTATCCTATTGTTTTTGGGGCATAAGCCCCTTTTTATAATCCTATTTTTTATAATTTGGCTAACTTTTCCTGCCAATATTCTTGATATTGTGGCAGGCGTTTTTGTGCTGTTTGGTACACCTGTTTTAGTTCAGTAGTATCGAGTTTTCTTTGCAGTTTCTCCATGGCATAATCTAGTTTTTTCTGCTGCATATGTGCCATAAACAGCAGTGAGGCATCATACACTTCGCCCATATCTGGGGTGATTTTTTCAAGCTGTTTGATTGCCCGATAATTATTATCATTAAAAACCCCAGCGCCTAAAGCTTCATCCAAATACATTATACCGGGCTTGGATTTATCAATGTTTGGGCTTCCTTTGGGACTATCGAAATAATAGTGTTGTTTTCTTTGTGCGTATAACTTCTCTTTATCGGGCGCTTGTTTGTTCATTGCAACAGCAATCTTTGCAAAATCCATTACTCCATAAATTAGCTGAGCTTGGTTTTTACCATAAATTCCCATACCCACTTGGTAGGGGGTGCCACTGAAATCAATCACTATTTTTTTTCCAAAGCAATACGCCTGTTCTGCACCCCAAATAAGAGTAGAGTTGGGATTTATTTTATTCTGCACTTTATAAAATTGGATAATAGCGTCGAAAATGTAGGGATTGGTTATCGTTAATGGCGCAAAAATAAATGCTCTCCATGAGGAATCATACGTTTCCAATTCACCAACATCAAACCCGCGTTTTTTAGCTTGCAATGGTGTAATGATACAACGTGGGTTTTCGATAAAATCTTGTTCATCGATGATTAACGGTTCGGAATCGCTTTCTGGTTTAGGTGAGATGTTAAAGATAATTGGTTGGCCGGTAACTTCATCTTCATCCTCAAGAGCGTCTAAAACTAAATTATGAAAATTAGCATAAATCTCTTTTGCCAAAGGATCAGTCGCATCACTAAACAACTCTTTTAGTTTTCTTAAGCTATATTTTCCGTTACCAAAAAGGCTCGCAGCGAGAGTAATGATTTTGCGACTTTCATAGGGGATATCACAGTCATTAAAATAATCAGTTAGCGTAGCAAGATTTTGCGGTATTATATAAAATTGACTGGATAAATTAGGTTGTTCTTGATAGCTCAATTGCAATAATGCAATCGCAACTGCTGTTTCTGGAGTAATCCCCCAATGTCTTTGCAATATTTTGCCAAGATAACTTGCCAAAAATTCGTGTTCATCATCGGTCTCAAGTGCAAATTTTATTGCCATATCCATATGTTTCACATCCGTCATTGCCAAAGCAATGGCAGCGAATGTGCCTGCGACAGAATTATCTTCATCTTGGAGATCTAAACAATGGTGAAATTTCTCCATTGTTAATTCAACAAATTTTCGTATTTTATCATGTAAACTTTCGTATATCGCTGCTTTGCGAAAAAAGGCATGAGAATTACTGGCTAGATCAGGATATTGTTTGATGATGCGAGCAAATTCAGGATAGTATTCAGGCTTGGTAACAAAATAAACATTAAGCCAATAACCATCAAATTTTTTAGAATAGCCTTTTGCCATTAAGCTATTTAAATAATCAAGTGCTTGTGAATATGCCTTCTCACTTTCTTCTTTGAAACGCAGATAGATTTTGCCATTTGTTGACATAGCTCTAGCAATAATAGCATCTGTTTCACAAAAAACATCATTTTCAGTAAAAGAGTTATAAGAATATGTATTTACATGTTGATTTATTGAATCTTCTATTACACGGGGTGTGTAATGAATTTCACCCAGCTGATCCCACTCTTGTTTTTGTATTATTGCTGGCTCATATCCAGCATTTATTAGAGGATTTAACCCTTTGTAAGCAACTTTAAAATCAAAATCTTTCCATTTGAATTGGAGGTTAGCCAGATGCCATTTATTAAAGTCAAAATCAGCATATTCTTCTATAAGACTTATACTTATTTTTTGGGTTTTTCTTCACCAGAATGAAGATATTTTTTTAATAATGCTAAAATTCTATCCGTTTTAAGATGCAGAATAACGCCATCTGAAGCAAAATACGCTTTAACTGTATCAGATAAGAGTTCGATATCATATTCATCCGATTTTTCAAGTTTTTGAAGATTTGCCTCTATATTTTTTGCTAATTCATTAAGGTGATCCTCATTCAAGCGTTTATCCGCTAATGGTTGAAATTGATTGAAAAATGCAATTTTAAAGTAATTTTCGGTAAGACCCTCAAAAAAATCTTGATCAACCATTTGTTGTAATTTAGGTTTTAAAAATTGTGTTAAATATTGGATGATAAGTATTGGATTATGATACTGCATATCACAATTGTGTTCTGTATAATCAATATAGCGATTGTCATAGTTCAGGCTACAAATTTTAATACATCCTTTACTGAACGTTCTGATGAAAAATCCGTAAGTAGCATTGGGAAGTTTAAAGGCTGGGATATTATCACTTCCACCAGAGCGAATTGTCTCGACTAATTTTTTAACTTGAATCACCACCTCTTCAGCTATATCTTTAAAAAAAGCGGTTAGATATTTATCAACTAAACCATGAATACCTGTTAAATTGCTTTGATAATTGTCATAAATGTATTTCAAAACTCCCTTAGCATTCTGTTCTTTTATCAATATATTTGAATGTTTAATAGGTAAAAGATAAGCTAAGATATCTAAATGAATTGGAGAAACCAAAATAACAAAATCAGAAAAAATAGCTTCAAGTACATTTTTTATTAAAGTTTGAAATACTGTTTCTGATGCACTAAGAACTTTAAGTTTATTGAAAGTAGCTACGACATCAAATTGATCACCTTGTCTAATATGCTTTTGAACCATATTTTTAAGATTTTCAAATTCTAGTTCTTGCGCTGTTTTGGTTAAAGTTTCTTTTTCAACCGGGTTATTAATTTCTTTTGTTGGTTGTTGAACGGGAGATACCTTACGTAACTCTTCAAAATCAAATGGGTTAGGTTGACCTCCATATGACCATCCTTGAAGATTAAACCACGGTTTTTCTTTACCGTCATCCTTCACATCTTTGGGTGGTGTGGGTTTGGGGTGGTATTTCGGTTTTGGGGCATCGGGCATTTTGATGATTGTTTGGCTTTGCTTTTCTATGCAGGTTGATTGTTCAAACGCTGGTGGGATTGCTTTTTCCTCATAGCCCTTTTTGATTTTCGATCTGATCAGTTTGTAGGCTTCTTTTTCCGCATCGGCAGGCGATAAAAACGTTTTAACTTGTGTTTGTCCTTTTGCCCCTACCTTACCAAATACGATTGTTAGTGATTCGTCTTGTTGGGTAATATACCAAAATTTGTTTGACTGTAGATCGCTATATTCTAGATACTTTTTCATTGTGTTATGTTTTCCTTATACTTATCTTTTTTATATTTATTAGAATAATTTGAATTTATTCTGTTAATTGGGGCTTAAGCCCCAATTAGTAAGCCTTTTTATTAATTATAATTTGGCTAACTTTTCCTGCCAGTATTCTTGATATTGTGGCAGGCGTTTTTGTGCTGTTTGGTATACCTGTTTTAGTTCAGTAGTATCGATTCTTTGCAGTTTCTCCATGGCATAATCTAGTTTTTTCTGCTGTATATATGCCATAAACAATAGTGAGGTATCATACACTTCGCCCATATCCGGGGTGATTTTTTCAAGCTGTTTGATTGCCCGATAATTATCATCCTTATAAATCCCGGCGCTTAAAGCCTCATCCAAATACATTATACCGGGCTTAGAGTAATCAATGTTTGGGCTTCCTTTGGGACTGTCGAAGTAATAGTATTGTTTTCGCAGTGCGTATAATTTTTCTTTATCGGGCTCTTGTTTGTTCATTGCAACAGCAATCTTTGCAAAATCCATTACTCCATAAATTAGCTGAGCTTGGTTTTTACCATAAATTCCCATACCCACTTGATAAGGGGTGCCACTAAAATCAATCACGACCCTTTTACCAAAACAGTACGCTTGTTCAGTGCCCCAAATGATAACAGAGCGGACACCTATGTTATTTTGCACTTTATAAAATTGGATAATAGCGTCGAAAATGTAGGGATTGGTTATCGTTAATGGCGCAAAAATAATTGCTCTCCATGAGGAATCATACGTTACCAATTCACCAACATCAAACCCGCGTTTTTTAGCTTCCAATGGCGTAATGACACAAGGTGGATTTTCGATAAAATCTTGCTCATTAATGATTAGCGATTCGACATCGCTTTCTGGTTTAGGTGAGATGTTATAAATAATTGGTTGACCGCTAACTTCATCTTCATCCTCAAGAGCTTCTAAAACTAAATTATAAAAATCAGCATAAATCAATTTCTCTTGCGGATCAGTCGCATTATTAAATAATTTTTTTAACTTTTTAAGACTATCACTAGGTTTACCAAAAAGATATTTTACTAAATAAGTCAATTTACAATATGGATTTTTTGGCTCGTTCATACTGTAATAATCGGTCAAACTAGCTAAATTTTGCGGAATTTCATAAAATTGACTGGATAATTCAGACATATGTTGACCTTGAGTTAATTGCAATAGCGCAATCGCAACCGCAGTTTCGGGCGTAATACCCCAATATTTTTCAAGAACAATACCAAAATTACCTGCCAAATATTCATGGTCACCATCGATTTCAAGTGCAAATTTAATAGCCAAATCCATATGTTTCACATCCGTCATTGCCAGGGCAATAGCAGCAAATGCCCCGGCGACTGAACTATATTCATCTTGTAAATCAAAACTATAATCAAGTTCATACATAGTTAAGTCAACAAACTCTCGAATTTTATCATGTAAACTTTCGTACATCGCTGCTTTGCGGAAAAAAACATGTGAACAACAAGCTATCCCCATCCCTAGTTCATATTCTTCAAAGTGTACATATTTTTTAACGTATTTAGCGAATTCAGAATAGTATTCAGGTTTGGCAACAAAATAAATATGAAGCCAATGCCCCTCAAATATATTTGAATAACCTTTTGCCATTAAGTTATTTAAATAATCAAGTGCATCGGAATATGCCTGTTCACTTTCTTGTTTAAAGCGTAAGTAAATTTCACCACCCGTTGGCATGGCTCTGGCGATAATGGTTTCAGTTTCACAAAAAACATCAGTTTCAGTAAAAGTATCATAAAAACGTTCGGTTTCTGATTGATCGTCTGGATCGTCTTTTTTTTCTGGCTTGCTATCAGGCTTGTTATCAATAATGCCCAGTTTATCCCACGCTTGTTTTTGTAGAATTGCTGGTTCATATCCTTTATCAACTAAGCATTCAACACTGTTATAAGCATATCTATAATCAAAATTAGCCCATTCAAACTGTAAATCAACTAAATGCCATTTGTTATAATCAAAATCGTCGTATTTCCTTAACAGTGAACGTCCTTTCGATTCAGCCTCTTTCTCACCTGAATAAAGATATTTTTTTAGTAATGCTAAAATTCTATCGGTATCGTATTGCTCAATAACGCCATTAAGGGCAAAATATTCCTCAACCGTGTCAGTTAGCAAATCTGCATAATATTCATCTGATTGCTCGAGATATTTTAGGTCGCTTTCAAGCTTAAATATCCTTGTTTGTCGGTAGGTTTGTTCTATTGGTATTTCAATAAGAATATTATCTGTTTGGAAAAGGGCAATTCTGAAATATTTATCAGTCATACCACCAAAAAAACCATCATCCAGCATTTTCTGGAGTTTTTTGGTAAGTAATGGAACAAAGTATTGATTATTTATCTCAACGCCATAACTAGTCCCATCATATTCTAGCTCATTTAGACTTTCTGAATAATAGCGTTTGGAATTTCGTTCATTGAATAAAGCATATATTTCCAGCGTTTTATAATCAAAGGTGATATTAAAGCCACAAACATTTTCAGGGAATTTGTTAGCTGAAATATTTTTTTCACCTCCTGTCTGGGTAGTTTCAAAAATACTCTGTAATGCGTTAACTATTTTATCCACCATTTGTACCGGATAATCGGTAAGATATTGTTCAGCCAGACAATGGATTGATTCGGAATGAGTCTGATAACGGTCATAAATATATTTCATCACACCTTGCGCAAAGATTTCTTGGAAAAGAATTTCTGGATCTCTGATTCTCAAAAGATAAGGAATGCAATCAAAGTGAATCGGTGATATTTTCTTCATAAATTTTGAAAATATCATTTGAAGCATATCTTTGATGAAAATTTGAAATTCCTTATTGTTTGGACTTAACGCTTTTAATTGTTCGAACTTAGCTTCAATATCGAACTGCTCACCTTGCTTTATATATTTTCGTAACAAAACTTTTAAGTTATCAAATTCTTGTTCTTGTGGTGTTTTGGTGACTGTCTCTTTTTTAATCGGGGCATTACTTTGTTTTGGTGGTTGTTTAACTGGAGCAACTTTTTTAGGCGGAACTTTACGTAACTCATCAAAATCAAATGGGTTAGGTTGACCCTCATCAGCCCATTCATCAAGATCAAACCACGGTTTTTCTTTACCGTCATCAATCACATCTTTGGGTGGTGTGGGTTTGGGGTGATATTTCGGTTTTGGGGCATCGGGCATTTTGATAATTTGACTTAATCGGGCTATCGCGGGCAATAGGGTTGCTGGTATGTTTTTTTCTTGATAACCCTTTTTTATTTTTGATTTTATTATTTTGCAGGCTTCTTTTTCTGCTTCCTCCTGCGAGGCAAAGGTCTTAGTGTGTTTTTGCCCTTCGGTTCCAACCGCACCGTAAAGCACCGTGTAAAGGTTATCTTTTTGCTCGATATACCAAAATTTATTATTCACTTCATCAATGCATTCAAAATATTGGTTCATTGTTTTATGTTTTCCTTATGGTTAATTTTTTATATTTATCAGAATAATTTGAATTTATCCTGTTTATTGGGGCATAAGCCCCTTTTTATGATTTTATTTTTTATAATTCCGCTAACTTTTCCTGCCAATATTCTTGATATTGTGGCAGGCGTTTTTGTGCTGTTTGGTACACCTGTTTTAGTTCAGTAGTATCGAGTTTTCTTTGTAGTGTCTCCATGGCATAATCTAGTTTTTTCTGCTGCATATATGCCATAAACAATAGTGAGGCATCATAGACTTCGCCCATATCCGGTGTGATTTTTTCAAGCTGTTTGATTGCCCGATAATTATCATCCTTATAAATCCCGGCTCCTAAAGCCTCATCTAAATACATTATACCGGGCTTAGATTTATCAATGTTTGGGCTTCCTTTTGGACTATCAAAGTAATAGTATTGTTTTCGCAGTGCGTATAATTTTTCTTTATCGGGCGCTTGTTTGTTCATTGCAACAGCAATCTTTGCAAAATCCATTACTCCATAAATTAGCTGAGCTTGGTTTTTACCATAAATTCCCATACCCACTTGATAGGGGGTGCCACTAAAATCAATCACGATTTTTTTTCCAAAGCAATACGCCTGTTCTGCACCCCAAATAATAGTAGAGTTGGGATTAATTTTATTCTGCACTTTATAAAATTGGATAATAGCGTCGAAAATGTAGGGATTAGTTATCGTTAATGGCGCAAAAATAATTGCTCTCCATGAGGAATCATAAGTATATAATTCATCGAGATCAAACCCGTGCTTTTTAGCTTGCAATGGTGTAATGATACAAGGTGGATTTTCGATAAAATCTTGCTCATTAATAATTAACGGTTCGGAATCGCTTTCTGGTTTAGGTGAGATATTATAAATAATTGGCTGACCGCTACCTTCTCCTTCATCCTTAAGAGCTTCTAGGACTAAATTATGGAAATCTGCGTATATCAATTTTTCTTGTGGATCAGTCGCATTATTAAATAATTCTTTTAACTTTTTGAGACTATCACTAGGTTCACCAAAAAGATATTCCACTAAATAAGTCAATTTACAATATGGATTTTTGGGCTCGTTATTTCTGTAATAATCCGTCAAACTAGCTAAATTTTGCGGAATTTTATAAAATTGACTGGATAATTCAGACATATGTTGACCTTGAGTTAATTGCAATAGAGCAATCGCAACCGCAGTTTCGGGCGTAATACCCCAATATTTTTCA
>NZ_JABURY010000021.1 GCF_014489845.1 Frischella japonica | reverse complement strand
ATAAGAGAAGGACTGTGACGCCTCATCTTCCTCCCACATTAACCACTGCTTTTTTAACATCAGTTGATAAAGATACATCGGCTTTGCTATTCCTTAGCGCGTTTATTATTAGAATGGTAGTTATGACTCTTTATACACGAATTCGGTTAGTTATAGCATGCCGCTGTGTGAAGGGCAAGAAGAAAGGTAGCTCGGCTCTGTCAGTTAGCAGTCATTCATGGGGCAATGCTTTTACCGGCATTCCATAATCTAAATGACCAAAAGCAAATAGAATTAATCTTAAAAACGTAATGATTCGCTCGTAAAAACGTTATACACGTCATTATCAACATAATATAAAACCAGAATATAATACAACACGGTACAAAACCCAGACCACAACTCACCATTAAAGGCAGGTGGCTAGAGCAGATAGGGTTTTATGTCGGCTGCCCTGTTATCATTAAGATTGAACTTGCGATGCAGATCTAAAAATAGGTAAGAAGAACTCTGATGGTTAAAGTGTTGATTATTAATAATTATTTAAATAAATCATGCCAATCAAGGTCACTTTTTTCTTCTATATCGATATGCTTAACGGAATTATTAACATCAATGTGTTTCCATTCATTTCCATCTTTAATGCATAATTCAATTACATTAATATCTAGCTGATTAGAAAAAACCTCATTAGAAAGATACCCTGTTATTTTTGCATCATGAAACAAAGCAGTAACACCACTATACAATGCAACACTATTCAAAAGAATTTGCTTGAGGTTATCATTAATAATTCTAATTTTTACTGAATTAGGATAATTATTTATATAGGCTAAATCAATTAGCCACAATTTTTTATCAATAATAACAATACATCCTTCTACCAATATTTTCTGATTATAAACTGGATTACTGATTAGCTCATTAACTGATATCATTTAAGAATAACTCCATTATGATTTAATTTATTTTCTAAAAGATCTGCTCTTACTCCCATCGCACCATTATATGGATCACGGATCATATAATAACCTACTCCATCAACTTTTTTATATGAATCAACAATTATAAAATGCCCACCATCTCCTGCTCTCACTCCTACAATTGTTGACTGATTTTTAATGCTTAATTCTCTTAACTGATTAGTAGTTAATGAAATTGTTGATTCACAGGGTATTCCATTTTTAATTAACACATCCTTCATTTCATAAACATTAACGCCTGTCGAGCGAATATTATCAAACTGTTTTACAACTGAGTCCAAATTTGCAACATTACCTTTTTTATCAATAATAGTCATTGTACAGGTTGTTGGCCCACATAAGTTACTTCCTCCTGATGCATGTGAAGTTTGATTTATATAGATTCCCTCTGGTTTATATTCGATCTTAATTTTAGCGGTAGAACCTACATCAGAAGCACCATCTATAATACTTCCTTTTGTCGTCGTCCCCTTTTCAGCATTAAATTCCTTTAACTCAATCACATTCTTCTGATTTAAGCTGATTTTGTCAATGGATATTGTCACTTCGGTCGGTTTGATTGTCTGTCCGACTTTTACGGCGGTTGTTGTGTTCAGTTTAATCACATTTTCGGTTTGTGTTGCCATTTTGACTACCGATGAGGCTTTGCTGATTAAACCAATATCAACCAGTGTATAGGCGATTTCACCATAACCTTTAGCCACTAAGCCTGACCATTCTATCAACTCGCCACCGTGGGTCGCGGTAACCTCGTTACTCCACATTGAACGCGCGCCAGCCTGAATATTATCTAATGCCACAAAGCCAATTACCGCCGCTAATGGCGCCCCTACCCCCGCTCTACCAACTGCCGCTGCTACGCAAAGACTCATGATACCACTCACAACCTGTGCTGCACCGGTTATTCTCGGCAGATTGTCCAGCACCGTTTCTTTAATCTGGTTACTGTGAAGGTAATTATTTAGTATTTATGCTAAATCAACCACAGACAAAGCACCAGCTCCACAACTCAATGAGCGGTTTTATACCATCGGCTACGTGCCACAAGGCACAAAACCCAACCCCAAACCACAACTGACCATTAAAGGTAGATGGCTGGAACAAATAGGATTTTATGTGGGGAGCTCTGTTATTATTAAGATTAAATAGGGCAAG
Organism: Frischella japonica; assembly: GCF_014489845.1. GTDB lineage: Bacteria > Pseudomonadota > Gammaproteobacteria > Enterobacterales > Orbaceae > Frischella > Frischella japonica. The sequence goes on along the minus strand of NZ_JABURY010000021.1, from coordinate 236,728 downwards.
TTAATTATTGAGCTTGCGATGCAGATTTAAAAAGCAATAAAAGATCTCTGTATCAGACTGAGATCTTTTTTATAGTTAAACTTTTCATAACGTTTATGATTATTAGAATAAATTGCTAAAATCAACTTTTTTTAATTGAAGCTCATAACGCAATTTATCTATAAACTCTTTGCTTGCAACAACTATTTTGGATAGTTCAATATCTGAATAGACTTTTTCCATCCATATACTACCAAACTGCCAATAGCCTGTAATTTCCTTCTTAAAGAATAGGATTGGTCCTTCTTCATAATCCATAGAGTAATATTCAAAATCACCCTGTTTCTCATAAATCCAATCATTCAATTTTTTTGCCAATTCAAGTAGTAATATTCCATTCTCAGCAAAAACAGGGATATTATCTATTAAAATAAATAAATTACCCTCAACTTCAGAAAAAAGCTGAGGATTCGATGAAACTTCACCGATAAATAAATCGGTATAATCAATATCTATTGAGAATTTACTGGGAATGCGTTCCATATTTTTCCATCATTTCCTATTATTATTCGGATACTTGTTTGACCTTTTGTACCAATAGGTTTATTCATATCAACTACAACTCTGAAAGAACCATCGACATTATTAGGTAGAAATTTAGCATTAGGAGAGTTTAATGCCTCTTTAATTAAGTTTTGAATATCAGATACATTATTTGTATTAAATTGAGCACTTCTATTAGCTGTGGTGCCAACCATATGTTTATCTTTTGGTGTCCATGTAGTTACATTATTTTTTGCTGCATCAAATGCAGTTTTAGAAGCATTATCTAAAGCCCCCCAATTATTATTTGGAATAATGGCCTCTTGCTTACCTGTAGTCGCCGTCGTCCCGTTTTCAGCATTAAATTCCTTTAGTTCAATCACATTCTTCTGATTTAAGCTGATTTTGTCAATGGATATTGTCACTTCGGTCGGTTTGATTGTCTGTCCGACTTTTACGGCGGTTGTTGTGTTCAGTTTAATCACATTTTCGGTTTGTGTTGCCATTTTGACTACCGATGAGGCTTTGCTGATTAAACCAATATCAATCAGTGTATAGGCGATTTCACCATAACCTTTAGCCACTAAGCCTGACCATTCTATCAACTCGCCACCGTGGGTCGCGGTAACCTCATTACTCCACATTGAACGCGCGCCAGCCTGAATATTATCTAATGCCACAAAGCCAATTACCGCCGCTAATGGCGCCCCTACCCCCGCTCTACCAACTGCCGCTGCGACGCAAAGACTCATGATACCACTGGCAACCTGTGCTGCACCGGTTATTCTCGGCAGATTGTCCAGCACCGTTTCTTTAATCTCGTCACCGTAAAGATAACCGGTAACGCCGCCAAACACTCCTCCGCTTGCCAGCCCCGTAAACGCATTATTTCTATCCTGCAAAGTCCACGTTGGATTGACCAGTTTAGGAAATAGTTTCGCCACAAAATCATCTTCTACAGCCTGTGCATTAACCTGCCAATGTTTAGCTGAAGACCATTTAGCGGGCACTTTAACCTGCACTTTACCGTCCCGATTAAATCGCCCAATAAATTGATAAGCCTTATCTTCTGAAACGATTGCATAACGATAATTGGCATCAAGTTCGAGCTGAATAAAGTCCAGCTGTTTCAGTTCTATATAACCATAATCAAGTTGAGTGACATTAAGTTGATATTCACGTCGCGTTTCCACATGCCGAATCATCCCCGGCTCGCGCAGGTGTTTCAGCAGTTTAATGGCATTAAGATAGAGCGATGCAATATCCGTCAGCTGGTCGTCCGCCGTGGCCTGTTTTACCTGACTCACTAAAGCTAATTCCGCATCGTTATCACCACCACTGCCATCCATCACAACCGGACTGCCTAAATAGTGGCTGGCGGTTTGAGATAACGCATCACTGTGATACGCATAGTCTGGCTTGTCCTGACCTTCACTGTGGCGGATAGCATGCAGGGCTTTCAGGGCGCGTTTAAGTCTTTTAACATCCGGTATTGCCCCTTCACCCTCACCCGCACCACAGCTACCGATACGCTGCCTTGCACTAATAAAATCCGTATGATTAAGTAAAGCCAGCATGTAATAAAAAAACACTCCCACCGTCTCATCCGGACGAAAAGCGGCTTGTTCATCAACCGGTTTGGCTTGTAGTCCTCGTTGCGGTAAAGCTTTTTGATTAATCAAACTTGCCATTGCCTCATCAAGCTCAATGGTAAACGGCGAATTACCTGACGCCAGCAGGCTCGACAATTCATCAACCCAGCTTTGTGCCCGTTGTTTAACCCGCAGTGGTTTATCACCACGCAGCGCCAAATCAACGCTTCCGCCTAAACCGCCTAAAACGATATATACCTTTGGTAAAACCTGAGTGGGGGAAAACACCTCGCCATGTTTTAAAAAAATCTCGTCGGCGCTGGTTGGTGTGGTTGTGACGATGTGGTTATTTGCTGCATCAAAGATTTGAATCTGCTCTGGCGGGTGATTGAGCAAATCCACCACCAACCAACTGTCATCCGGCTCAAAAGTCGGCTCTGTTTTAACTATTGGCATGGCTTTAATAGCGTCAGAATAAGATACCGTGCCACAATAGCCATTAATCACCGGCAACTGAACTAATACCACCCGTTCTTGATATAATGCGGTTTTTAACGTATCCGAAACTTTAGCCGGGATTTTGTCATAATAACTTTGATAAGGCAGACCAACTTGCTGTAGGACAGGGTAAAAGTCTTTACAACTTTGGGGCTGATTAACCAGCTGGTTGACGATATCATCATAACCACTGTCATAAAAATGCTTGATGCGTGTTGGTTTTGCCTGAGAATAGGAAGACCCTGACGCCTCATCTTCCTCCCACATTAACCACTGCTTTTTTAACATCAGTTGATAAAGATACACAGGCTTTGCTATTCCTTAGCGCGTTTATTATTAGAATGGTTGTTATGACTCTTTATACACGAATTCGGTTAGTTATAGCATGCCACTGTGTGAAGGGCAAGAAGAAAGGTAGCTCGGCTCTGTCAGTTAGCAGTCATTCATGGGGCAATGCTTTTACCGGCATTCCATAATCTAAATGACCAAAAGCAAATAGAATTAATCTTAAAAACGTAATGATTCGCTCGTAAAAACGTTATACACGTCATTATCAACATAATATAAAACCAGAATATAATACAACACGGTACAAAACCCAGACCACAACTCACCATTAAAGGCAGGTGGCTAGAGCAGATAGGGTTTTATGTCGGCTGCCCTGTTATCATTAAGATTGAACAGGGCAAGTTGATAGTAGAACTTGCAATGAAGATCTAGGAATAGATAAAAACGATATCCCAACTCAAGTTAGATCTAGGATTGTAAATTATTCTTCATCATCTTCAATCACTGGTATACAAGGAGATAAAAAAGGATCTTTTTCTTTTTTAATTTTTCCTCTAGCTAATACAAAAACCTCAAATTCATTAAAAGCGTCTTCCGACTCATCATTTCTAATATACAATAATCCATAAGATCCTTTAGCTATTTCTGCTATGAACTCACAAAGATTAAAAATATCTATTACATCCTGTGATAAATGATTTGTATTTCCAGTGACTAATAACTGATAAGAACCATTTACTTTATGTAAATTAACAAGACCAGATATATCATTTAATTTATATTTGGATATATATGAATATAGTTTGCTCAAAACTATATTCATTTCTTTATCATCACTTTCGTATGTTGAATCCCTTAAGTTTATCCAACCATAATATTCTACCATTTCCCTACCTTATTTTGTTAAATTTAGAGGTTTTGTGTCTATTACAACTTTTACACCGTAACGTTTACTATACTCATTTAGTTTATTTATTATAGACTGATCTGGCTGACCTTCAAAATGATAGTAAACAGAGCGGTTAGTTTCTTTAGCTGCTTCAAATGTTGCTTTCATCTGATTTCTAACTGCCGCATTTAACTGCTTTAGTGCTGGTTTAGTTTGAGCCACATATAAATCACTAATAACGTCAAATTCACGAATGTCATTAGTAAATCGAACTCTTGATTCTCCACCAATTCGCTGAGCAAGTGCATCTGCAGCGGGATCTGGTTTATTTACTTTTACTAAATTACCAGAATACTTACTAGTAAGATCCGTCGCCTCCTTTCCAACATTAAATTCCTTTAACTCAATCACATTCTTCTGATTTAAGCTGATTTTGTCAATGGATATTGTCACTTCGGTCGGTTTGATTGTCTGTCCGACTTTTACGGCGGTTGTTGTGTTCAGTTTAATCACATTTTCGGTTTGTGTTGCCATTTTGACTACCGATGAGGCTTTGCTGATTAAACCAATATCAATCAGTGTATAGGCGATTTCACCATAACCTTTAGCCAATAAGCCTGACCATTCTATCAACTCGCCACCGTGGGTCGCGGTAACCTCATTACTCCACATTGAACGCGAGCCAGCCTGGATATTATCTAATGCCACAAGGCACAAAACCCAACCCCAAACCACAACTGACCATTAAAGGCAGGTGGCTGGAGCAATTTGGTTTTTATGTGGGCTGCCCTGTTATCATTAAGATTGAACAGGGCAAGTTGATGATAGAGATTGATTTGCAAGTCTAAAAATAAATGGTTGATTTTCCCCGCTACTATGTAGGGATTTATCTCTTATTTTGAATAACGTTCTCTTAATTTATTCATATAAAATTCTATTGAATCTTTTTCATTAGGATGTGCTTCTATATAACTATCAGATATTATCTGCATAAGCTCAACAAAGTTTTGAGGTGATATTGTTGAATTTTCATAATCTCCAATCAAAAAAGATACTTCTTTAAAATCATTTGGATCATCGTAATCCTGATCTAGAACATATTCAGCTCCTTCAGAAATAACAGAACCAATTCCTTGTGATGCGTCGTAAATTAATTGTAAAAAATTCATTTTATGTTCTTTATACATTAATTTTATTAGACAATATAAATCCGCACCATTATTTTCTAGCATAGGCTTTTCAATATTTTTTATCCACTGAGTATTATCTGTCATTTAGCATTCCTTTTTGGTATTGTAATAAATGAATTTGTTATTTTTTTATTTTTAATATCATGAGTTACTCTAAACCAATAACCATCAATTTTAACATCATGTATATTTTCATTTGGATTTTTTCTAAAATAATTTTCTGCTTGTTTTGCGGCTCTATTTGACATGTCAGCAACTTTAGCATCAGATAAAATATTAGGATCATAAGTCGTTTTTGTTTGAGTTTTTTTAAACCCATCAGTTGTACCTGCATTTGGTCCATTTGCGACCTTCTTTGGAAGTTGATATTCATATTCAATTAAACCAGGAAAACGTGCATCAGTATATCTAGGTCCTACAATTTTAGCCCCTGTCATTTCAATTGATTCTAAAAATGCATCTTGATTATGAGCGCCAGAAATACCATCCTTCTTTTTATTTAATATGCCAATTTGCTTATTATGAGAAATCACATCTGAAACAAAACTATCAGATACTAATTGTTGTCCCGTCCCCTTTCCAACATTAAATTCCTTTAACTCAATCACATTCTTCTGATTTAAGCTGATTTTGTCAATGGATATTGTCACTTCGGTTGGTTTGATTGTCTGTCCGACTTTTACGGCGGTTGTTGTGTCCAGTTTAATCACATTTTCGGTTTGTGTTGCCATTTTGACTACCGATGAGGCTTTGCTGATTAAACCAATATCAATCAGTGTATAGGCGATTTCACCATAACCTTTAGCCACTAATCCTGACCATTCTATCAACTCGCCACCGTGGGTCGCGGTAACCTCATTACTCCACATTGAACGCGCGCCAGCCTGAATATTATCTAATGCCACAAAGCCAATTACCGCCGCTAATGGCGCCCCTACCCCCGCTCTACCAACTGCCGCTGCGACGCAAAGACTCATGATACCACTGGCAACCTGTGCTGCACCGGTTATTCTCGGCAGATTGTCCAGCACCGTTTCTTTAATCTCGTCACCGTAAAGATAACCGGTAACGCCGCCAAACACTCCTCCGCTTGCCAGCCCCGTAAACGCATTATTTCTATCCTGCAAAGTCCACGTTGGATTAACCAGTTTAGGAAATAGTTTCGCCACAAAATCATCTTCCACAGCCTGTGCATTAACCTGCCAATGTTTAGCTGAAGACCATTTAGCGGGCACTTTAACCTGCACTTTACCGTCCGGATTAAATCGCCCAATAAATTGATAAGCCTTATCTTCTGAAACGATTGCATAACGATAATTGGCATGAAGTTCGAGCTGAATAAAGTCCAGCTGTTTCAGTTCTATATAACCATAATCAAGTTGAGTGACATTAAGTTGATATTCACGTCGCGTTTCCACATACCGAATCATCCCCGGCTCGCGCAGGTGTTTCAGCAGTTTAATGGCATTAAGATAGAGCGATGCAATATCCGTCAGTTGGTCATCCGCCGTAGCCTGTTTTACCTGACTCACTAAAGCTAATTCCGCATCGTTATCACCACCACTGCCATCCATCACAACCGGACTGCCTAAATAGTGGCTGGCGGTTTGAGATAACGCATCACTGTGATACGCATAGTCTGGCTTGTCCTGACCTTCACTGTGGCGGATAGCATGCAGGGCTTTCAGGGCGCGTTTAAGTCTTTTAACATCCGGTATTGCCCCATCACCCTCACCCGCACCGCAGCTACCGATACGCTGCCTTGCAATAATAAAATCCGTATGATTAAGTAAAGCCAGCATGTGATAAAAAAACACCCCCACCGTCTCATCCGGACGAAAAGCGGCTTGTTCATCAACCGGTTTGGCTTGTAGTCCTCGTTGCGGTAAAGCTTTTTGATTAATCAAACTTGCCATTGCCTCATCAAGCTCAATGGTAAACGGCGAATTACCTGACGCCAGCAGGCTCGACAATTCATCAACCCAGCTTTGGGCCCGTTGTTTAACCCGCAGTGGTTTATCACCACGCAGCGCCAAATCAACGCTTCCGCCTAAACCGCCTAAAACGATATGTACCTTCGGTAAAACCTGAGTGGGGGAAAACACCTCGCCATGTTTTAAAAAAATCTCGTCGGCGCTGGTTGGTGTGGTTGTGACGATATGGTTATTTGCTGCATCAAAGATTTGAATCTGCTCTGGCGGGTGATTGAGCAAATCCACCACCAACCAACTGTCATCCGGCTCAAAAGTCGGCTCTTTTTTAACTATTGGCATGGCTTTAATTGCGTCAGAATAAGATACCGTGCCACAATAGCCATTAATCACCGGCAACTGAACTAATACCACCCGTTCTTGATATAATGCGGTTTTTAACGTTTCCGAGACTTTAGCCGGGATTTTGTCATAATAACTTTGATAAGGCAGACCGACTTGCCGTAGGACAGGGTAAAAGTCTTTACAACTTTGGGGCTGATTAACCAGCTGGTTGACGATATCGTCATAACCACTGTCATAAAAATGCTTGATGCGTGTTGGTTTTGGCTGATAAGAGAAGGACTGTGACGCCTCATCTTCCTCCCACATTAACCACTGCTTTTTTAACATCAGTTGATAAAGATACATCGGCTTTGCTATTCCTTAGCGCGTTTATTATTAGAATGGTTGTTATGACTCTTTATACACGAATTCGGTTAGTTATAGCATGCCACTGTGTGAAGGGGCAAGAAAAAGATAGGCGCGGCTCTATTTTTACCTTAATTACATAAAACCATTTTATTTGATCTGCTCCGATTTTAACGGAGATTTTTAATAACTATGTAAATCTTACATCTGAATAAAATATCGTAACATTCTATTATCATCGTTTTATGAAATCACCTGCCAATGCCGTTAGGTTAAAGCGAAGATAAGGCTTGTTCCTTCAAGATTTGATATGTTACATATCCAGTAAAGATTATCAAAATAACTATGTTATACGCATCCATACAATTACAAACACAACTACTCAGCGCCAATTTGTGCTGTCATTTTAATTTGCCGATGTTCGCTAATCTCTAGATGACTTAATACGATTAACTGCGTGAAATGCCGCCGTAAAAAACGAGACAGCATCGGTCGTAATGTATGATTCGTCAATAACACCGGTGGTGCGCCTAATATATTTTGCTGTGCTAAGGCCTGTTGTGTTTGCTCAACAATCCGTTCAGCTAAACCGGGCTCTAATCCACTACCATTTTGCATTGCTTGTAATAGTATTCGTTCTAACCCCATGTTAATTCCGATTACCTGTATCTCATCTTTACCGGCAAACCACTGTTGAGTAATGGCGCGTCCTAAAGCCACACGCACAATGCTGATTAGCTCCGTCGGATCAGTTTGCTGAGGGGCATGTTCACAGAGCGTTTCAATAATGGTACGCATATCGCGAATCGAAACTTGTTCGGCAATTAAATTTTGTAACACTTTATGAAATACTGTTAATGTTACCACGGAAGGAATCAAATCTTCGACGAGTTTTGGTAGATCTTGTTTAATGCGATTAATTAATTCTTGCGCTTCCTGACGACCGAAAAGATCACCCGCATATTGTTGTAGTAAATGGTTTAGGTGAGTTGCTATCACGGTACTGCCATCTACAACGGTATAACCTAAAATCTGAGCATTTTCTTTATTATGACTATCAATCCAAATTGCCGGTAAACCAAAAGCCGGTTCGGTGGTGCTGATCCCCTCGATGGTTTCTGATACATGCCCAGGATTAATAGCTAACCACTTATTATTTTGAATTTCGCCGTTACCAATCTCCACCCCTTTCATTAAAAATTTATATTGATAAGGATTGAGTGATAAATTATCGCGAATATGTACCGACGGTGGTAAAAAACCAATCGTTTGCGCAAACTTCTTGCGTAGGCTACGAATACGCCCTAACAGTTCGCCATTTTGCGCTTGATCAACCATCGGAATCAATCCATAACCAACTTCCATCGCCAGTGCATCCTCAATAATTACATCTGACCAATTTGCTTCTACTGTGGAAGGAGTGGTTGCAGGTGGAGGAACCGGCTCATTTAATGCTGTTTGTGATTTTTTCTGGCGCGTTGTTACCCACCAAGCTAATGTTACTAATCCCCCCGTAAATAATAAGAAAACGATATTGGGCATACCAGGAATTAAGCCCAATAAACCAATCACTAATGCGGCTAAAATTAAAATTTGTGGGTTATTAAATAATTGCCCGAGCATCTGTTCACTAATATTCTGCTCTGAAGCCACCCGTGTTACAATAACGCCAGCCGCAGTAGAAATGATTAATGATGGAATCTGAGCCACCAACCCATCGCCAATAGTAAGTAATACATACGTTTTCGCAGCTTCACCAATTGCCAAACCATGTTGCGCAACCCCTACCAATAAACCACCAATAATGGTAATGGCCATAATCAGTAAACCAGCAATAGCATCACCGCGAACAAATTTACTCGCTCCGTCCATTGAACCGTAAAAATCCGCCTCTTGCGTGACTTCAGCACGGCGGATTTTCGCTTCATCTTCACCAATTAATCCAGCATTTAAATCAGCATCGATTGCCATTTGTTTACCCGGCATACCATCTAACGCAAAGCGTGCACCAACTTCTGCAATACGTCCAGCACCTTTGGTAATCACCATAAAATTGATAATGACCAGTATAATAAATACCACAATGCCAATGGCAAAATTTCCGCCAACTAAAAAATGTCCAAAGGCTTCAATTACTCGTCCCGCTGCATCACTACCAGTATGACCATGTAGTAAGACCACTCGCGTTGATGCTACATTTAACGACAGTCGTAATAATGTAGCAAACAGCAAAACCGTTGGAAATGCAGCAAAATCTAATACCTGACGGGTAAATAACGCCACAATCAAAATGATAATTGCTAAAGCAATATTAAATGTAAAAAATAAATCTAAAAGAAAAGGTGGTAACGGCAACACCATCATCGATAAAATTAGTAGGATTAATAAAGGTCCGGCCAATACCTGATAGTGAACATTTTTTAAGTTATGCTTAGCAAAAAAAGCAAATAATGGTGATTTATTCATGAGATTGGCGATGTCCTTTTTTGACTGCTGGATCAAGTGATGTCGGTACCGGTAAATGCTGCGGTTTTACCGGTGCTGTACCACCACGCTGGTGCCAACGTTTTAATTGATATACCCAAGCCAAAACTTGCGCAACCGCTGCATATAATTCAGCCGGGATTGTTTCACCGACTTCACTATGCCGATATAGCGCGCGTGCTAATGGTGGTGCTTCTAATTGAGGAATTTGATGTTCGCTAGCCAATTGCTTAATTTTAAGTGCGATTTTATCAACTCCTTTGGCAAGAACTTTAGGAGCATGCATGGTCTTTTCATCATACTGAAGAGCCACTGCATAATGAGTTGGGTTAGTAATAATCACATTGGCTTTATTCACATCGCCCATCATACGGCGCCTAGCGATACTTTGTTGCATTTGCCGTATGCGTCCTTTTAATTGTGGATCCCCCTCTTGCTCCTTAAATTCATCTTTAATTTCTTGCTTTGTCATCTTTAATTTTTTTAAATGGCTCCAAAATTGATAAAAAATATCAAAACCAACCATCGGTGCTAGTGATACCACAACTAACACCCCACAAAATAGAATCAAATTCATTGATTGACTTAATGCATGTACAAAAAATGTGTTCGGCAATGAAAGTATTGTCGGCAAGGTCGCCCATAAAAATCCCCCTGTCATCAAGGTAATTAATAACACTTTGAGTAAGCCTTTTAATAATTCAGCAATGATTTTACTGCTAAATATTCGCTTAAAACCGCTGACAGGGTTCAAACGTTTAAGATCAAATTGCATGGATTTACTACTAAATAATAAACCACCTATACACATCGGGGCGAATAATGCCACAATAACTAAAGCACATAGAATTGGTACGATTAACCAGAATCCTGTCTGCAATGAATGCATAAAATTGATCAGCATTAACTTTTCATCATTGCCAAACTGACTAACGACCATACCTTGCTGCATCATCATTGTTAAACTTGCGCTCATTTGCGATCCAAAAAAATATAATGATGCCAGCCCCACTAAAAGAATGATTACTGAGGTCAATTCCCGCGATCGGGGAATTTGCCCTTCTTCTTTGGCTTTTTTTAGTTTGCTATCGGTTGGCTGTTCACTTTTTTCTAAATCACTATCATTTGCCATAATGGCACGACTCTCGATGTGAATAACAATAAAGGTTATGCAGAGGGATCAGTATCGCGCTAAATCACGCACACTATTGGCAAGAAAAGACATCATTTTGTTACGTATTTTTAGCGTTTAACGAGGTTAACACCTCGCTAAGCAAGGTGTTGATTAAACTTTAGCGCGGGTAGTTGAAACCGTTTCTGTCGGTTGATAACCACCATTAGTATAAACGTTGGGATTATTTAATTTATTCAAAAAATCAATTGCTTGTTGCGCTTTATCCATACGATTTTGTAAAATTGCACCATTTTCACGGTTCATTTGCGCTAATAATGCCGTCGTTTCAACAATCGATACCCACTGACAGGATAATGATGGATTATCATGATAAGGTGATTCGATTTTCTGCTGTTTACCCATAGCAATACGCTGTTCATCAAGAATTTTTAAGCTAATCAATAATTGATTTTTTTCATCAATAATATTACTTAATTTATGCGCAGGATTACTTTCCAGTAAGATCATTTGTTCTGTATGAAGTATCTCTATTAATTGTTGTAATATTTCGACCATTTTGTTTAAAACATTATGGATTTCAACCATCATTATTCACCTTCAAAATCCATTTCATAGGTGATTTCTTCGAGAGAATTTTTGAGTAATGCATCAGCGATTTTAGCTGTATTAATGACTAAATCGCCGGCTTCAATTGCCTGTTTAATTTTAGCAATTTTTTCCATATTGATGTCATTGGTTGGTGAAACCAATAATGATGATGTCTCTTTTAAACTAACATTGGTACTGGCCGCTACAGCGTGTTCAGCTTGCAGCGGTTGACTTGGATGTTTTGGCTGAGCATTAATTAAATCTCGGTTCATCGTTCCGGTTATTGTTAAAACGGGTTTAGTTGACTCTATACTCATAACATTTCTCTTGATTATTGTTAGTTTAAACATTTGCTCAATATGATTATCGGCATTTTTTCGGATTTCATTAATTTTTTTTGTTGAAAACAGTAATGCCTTGATTGGTAACTGTTCCTAAAATAATTTTGCCACTTTGGGTACGCACATTAACGCTCTCCCCTAGTGCGGCATTGGTTAATGGTTTACCTTGGGTAATAATTTGGTAACCGTCCCCCGTAATCACTAATTGGACAAGTTGCCCAGCTTTAACTTGCCACGGTTTTCTAATCATCGTCGTTTTGATAGGTTGATCAACCACAATATTACGTAAAGCAATATGATTAATAACTTGATTTTTTTGTAAAATAACTGTTGATGGTAATTGATCTAACCGACCAGACTGTAAACGAACATGATCGGTTGAGATTAAACTTCCAGCAGCAATCGCTTGGTTAGCCACCACATAATTCCCCGCCACTGCAACATTCACAGGAATAAAAGCTTGCTTATTTGCACATTGGGCTTTTATCGTCACATTACCTGACATTTTATGTCGATTGAGCAAAGCTAATGTTGGTTTATCACAACTTAATTGTGGTCTTTGTTGCGAATAATGAATTGTAATATCATCAGCAATATCACGCCATTGTTCCGTAATAAATACTTCTATTTGTTGATCCAGTGAATTGGCAAACACGATATTGCCAGTCAACAAAAGGTAACTAGCAAAAAATAACATTTTAATTTTTATCATTATTTATCATCTAACTTATTAATCATTACAGCAATTTTACGCCATCAATAACATGCTTAAAGCAAAAAATAGGGACACTTTTTGTAGTTATTTATACGATGATTTTTTTTTGTGTCGCTTAAAATTCTTACCATACCAATAACAGAGTAGATACAATGCTTGATAAATTAGACACAATGATTGGATTTCACCGCCAGGCGCTCAATTTACGTGCCCAACGTCAACAGATCTTAGCCGCCAATATTGCCAATAGTGATACACCTAACTATCAGGCGCGTGATATCGATTTTAGAGTGGAATTAACCAAGGCTATCGAGCAACATCAAGTCAAGCGACAAACCGCGATCGGATTGCATGTTACATCTCCTCAACATATACAAGTTAACCTACCACAGCAATTTAGCCCAGATGCATTATATCGGATACCCTTTCAGGATTCGGCCGACGGCAACACCGTTGATATGGATCTAGAACGTATGGCATTCATGGATAACAGTGTGCACTATCAAGGTAGCTTAACGTTTTTAGGCGAACAATTTAAAAGCTTAATGTCAGTCTTGCAACAAGGATAATAATCATGAGTTTCTCCATTTTCAATATTGCTGGCTCAGCGCTTACTGCTCAAACGCAACGCCTGAATATCAGCGCCAGTAATCTGGCCAATGCTGATAGTATCACTAGCACGTCTGGCGAAGCTTATCGTGCTAAACAGGTCATTTTTCAGGTTGATGATCAAGGCACCGGTAGTGTGATTGGTGGAGTAAAAGTAGCGAAAGTTATCGAAGATCCATCGCCAATGAATCTGGTTTATGAACCGCATCACCCACTAGCGGATGCCCGTGGTTATATCCAAAAACCTAATGTCGACATCGTAAGCGAAATGGTCAACACCATCTCGGCCTCACGTAGTTACCAAGCAAATATTGAAGTGATAAATACTGCTAAAAACTTAATGTTAAAAACCCTCACCTTAGGACAATAACAAGGAATTATTATGGGCGTTTCGAGTATACCGGTTTCAGCAAATGCAATCGATCCGGCTAGTCGGTCAGTAAAAGCAACTCCATCTGATGGTAATAGCAGCCAAGAGTTACAAGATCATTTTTTAACCTTACTCATCGCACAGATGAAAAACCAAGATCCCACTAATCCAATGGATAACAGTCAGTTAACCTCTCAATTAGCCCAAATCAGTACCTTATCGGGTATTGAAAAACTTAATACCACTTTAGGTATAGTATCTGGGCAGATCGATAATAGTTTATCGGTTAATGCCAGTAATATGATTGGTCGTGGGGTAATGGTGCCAGGTGAAAAAATTTTGGTCGCCACGACGCCGGCTGAAGGTAGTACAGACAATGAAAACAATATGGAAACCATTACCACACCATTTGGTTTTGAATTATCAAGAGATGCGGATTCAGTTATCATTACGATCCGTGATGAAAATGGTAATGTTGTGCGGGAAGTCGATCTAGGTAAAGTGCCAGCAGGCGTCAGTTCATTTTCATGGGATGGTGAACTTAATGATGGCACAATCGCTGCTGATGGTAGTTATACATTTACCGTCAACGCTAGTTATGATGGTCAAAAAATACCCGCAACACCACTCTCATATTCTATGGTATATGGCGTCATTAACAGCCGCATTAATAACACCGTTTTACTTGATTTAGGTATATCGGGCACAGTAAGCATTCACGACGTACGTCAAATTCTTTAAGGATCATTTATTATGGGATTTTCTCAAGCAATCAGCGGTATGAACGCCGCCGCACAACAGTTAGATGTCATTGGTAATAATATTGCTAATTCGGCAACCGCTGGCTTTAAAAGTGCTAGTATCTCTTTTGCTGATATGTATGCCGGTTCAAAAGTCGGTATGGGCGTGAAAGTGGCATCGGTGATGCAAAACTTTAATGATGGCACCGTTACCAGTACTAATAATAGTTTAGATGTAGCAATTTCTGGTAATGGTTTTTTTCGCTTAGTGGATAGTTCTGGACAGGCCTACTATACACGTAATGGTCAGTTTCAAATGGATAGTGAACGAAACATCATCTCTGCTGATGGTTTATATTTATCCGGTTATCTGGCAACAGGTAATCCACCAACCATTCAGCAAGGCGCTACGCCACAACCATTGAGTATTCCACAAACCATGCTTAATGCATCAGCTACCACCAAAGCAGCACTACAAGTAAACCTTAATTCAAATCATAGTGTTCCGAGCAAATCTCCAATTAATGCGAGTGATGCTGATACGTTTAACTATTCAACCACGATTACCACTTATGACTCACTTGGTAATCCGCACAATGTGCAACTTTTCTATGTTAAAACAGCAGATAATCAATGGGATGTGCATTATCTCGATAGTAGTGATCCTGATGCTGAATTGACTAAAGCTGGTGTAATGGCCTTTGATACATCTGGTAAACTGATAAGTGAACCCGAGATGAGCATTAATATTAACGGTATCAAAGGAGCTGCGGCTAATAGCTTTACCTTATCCTTAGCTAACAGTAGTCAACAAAATTTAGATAAAGAAGCCGGTAGTGTAAAAACACCTATTGTTGATGGTTATGTTGCCGGCGAGCTAGTGGGTTACAGTATCAATGATGATGGATCAATTTATGGTATCTATTCTAATCAACAAACCATGTTATTAGGGCAAATCGCCATGGCTGACTTTGCCAATATTAACGGACTTGAATCCGCCGGAAATAACAACTGGCGGTCGACCAATCAATCAGGTGATGCTGTTATTGGTATAGCAGGTTCAGGAACATTTGGTTCTTTAACCAGCGGAGCGATTGAAAATTCAAATGTTGATATGAGTCAAGAATTGGTTAATATGATTGTTGCGCAACGTAACTATCAATCCAATTCTCAAACCATTAAAACTCAGGATCAAATTCTTAATACGTTAGTTAATTTACGTTAATTACATAAAAGGAATAAGTTAATGGATCGCGTTATTTATACTGCTATGTCGGCAGCCAGTCAGGCTCTTAACCAACAAGCAATTACTAGCCATAATTTAGCCAATGTCTCGACCACCGGATTTCGAGCACAACTTGCCACCATGAAAGCGGTTCCAATTCAAGGTAATAGTATGGCAACGCGAACATTAGTCACTACAACAACCCCACAATTTGACAATACAATGGGGACGTTAAATTATACTGGTCGTGAACTTGATATCGCATTAGCGCAAGATCATTGGCTGGCAATTCAATTACCTGATGGTAACGAAGCTTATACCCGTAACGGCGCAATTCAAGTAGACGAGAACGGCACCCTCACCGTTCAAGGCTACCCGTTACTGGGTGATAGCGGCGTGCTTACTATTCCTTTACAAGCTGAGGTGAGTATTAGCACTGATGGTACGCTTTCATCACTAGGCGCTGGCGACGATCCCACTACCATTGCCCAAGTGGGGAAAATTAAACGTGTTGCGCTACAACCGAACGAAATTGTACGAGGTGATGATGGCTTGTTTCATTTGACTGCCCAAACCAAAAATCAACGTGGCACGACCTTACCGGATAACCCAAACACCAAATTAATGTCTGGTGTATTAGAAGGCAGTAATGTCAATCCGGTTTCTGCCATGGTTGATTTGATCAGTCATTCGCGTAAATTTGAAATGCAGATGAAAAGTATCATGACCGCAGATGAAAATGCTCAAAAAGCTAACCAAATCTTATCATTAACTTAAATAGGATAAACAAATGATCAAATCATTATGGATTGCCAAAACAGGATTATCCGCTCAGCAGATGAATATGGATATTATCTCGAATAATCTTGCTAATGTCAGTACTACTGGATTTAAACGTCAAAGGGCCGTGTTTGAGGATCTACTTTATCAAACAATGCGGCAACCAGGTGCGCAATCTTCAGAACAAACGACCTTACCATCAGGATTACAGATTGGTACAGGAGTACGCCCTGTGGCAACCGAACGAATCCACAGTCAAGGTAATTTAGAATTGACAGATAACAGTAGTGATATTGCGATAAATGGTCAGGGTTTTTTCCAAGTATTGCTGCCCGACGGTACCCAAGCATATACCCGTAGCGGTGCATTTCAAGTCAATCAGAACGGTCAACTCGTCACCGCAAATGGGTATGAAATTCAACCTACTATTAATATCCCAAGCAATGCTACCAAAATGACCGTATCACGCGATGGTATTGTTAATGTCACACTGGCTAATCAATCCAGTCAAGTGCAAGTGGGACAGTTAACACTACATACCTTTATTAATGATGCTGGGTTAGAAAGTGTCGGTGAAAATCTTTATTTAGAAACTGAAAGTTCTGGAGCGCCAACTGAAAATACCCCAGGTTTAAATGGTGCCGGTTTGCTTTATCAAGGTTATACCGAAACATCGAATGTTAACGTAGCAGAAGAATTAGTTAATATGATCCAAGTACAACGTGCATACGAAATTAACAGCAAAGCCATTTCAGCATCAGATCAGATGCTACAACGGTTAAATCAACTTTAAGTTTAACCTATGGTCAACGTGATGAGATATGTTTGTATTATTACTGCTATGCTTGTAACTAGTTGTGCTCAGTTACCGAAAAAAGCATTGGTGGAAGGTGAAACCAGTGTAACGCCACAAGTCCCCACTATCACCAATTATAGTGGTTCAATTTACCAAGCAGCACAACCCAGTAGCTACGGTTATCAACCTATGTTTGAAGATCGTCGACCACGCCATATTGGTGATGTATTAACAATTGTGTTGCAAGAAAACGTTAGCGCCAGTAAAAGTTCTTCGATTACAGCCGGACGAAATGGTTCAACTAATCTAGGGGTGAAAGCAATCCCAACTTTTCTTGATGGAGCCTTAGGTCGCGGTAAAATCGATGCGGATATCACTGGTGGTAATGACTTTAAAGGTTCCGGCGGTGCCAATGCCAAAAACACCTTTAGTGGTACCATAACAGTCACCGTTCAGGACGTTATGATCAATGGTAATTTAAAAGTAGTTGGTGAAAAACAGATTGCGATTAATCAAGGTACTGAGTTTATTCGTTTTTCAGGCGTCGTTAATCCAAGAACAATTAGCGGTAATAACACGGTAATATCAACCCAAGTCGCCGATGCGCGCATTGAATATGTTGGTAATGGTTATATTGACGAAGCACAAACAATGGGTTGGTTACAACGATTATTTTTAAATCTTTCACCTTTTTAAAACGGTTTATTATGTTAAAAAAATTGCATTTATTCATTTATCCTATTTTGATTATGATCATGTTACTAAACGACTGTTATGCCGAGCGCATCCGCGATTTAGTTACTATTCAAGGGGTAAGAGAAAATGCCTTAGTTGGTTATGGTATTGTCGTAGGATTAGATGGTACTGGAGACCAAACATCACAAACCCCATTCACCATTCAAAGTATTACCAATATGTTGTCACAACTAGGCATTACAGTCCCAACTGGGAGTAATATGCAATTAAAAAATGTAGCAGCCGTCATGGTAACAGCAAAATTACCGCCTTTTCCACATATTGGTCAGCAAGTCGATGTAGTAGTATCATCACTGGGTAATGCGAAAAGTTTACGGGGTGGTACATTAATTATGACACCATTAAAAGGTGCAGATAATCAAGTCTATGCGATCGCACAAGGCAATTTACTGGTAGGAGGGGTCGGTGCCAGTTCTCAAGGGAGTAGTGTTAGTGTGAATCAATTAGCGGGTGCAACCATCCCGAAAGGTGCTACCATTGAGCGAGAACTCGTAAGTAGTTTCGAACAGCAAAATGTTATCCATTTACATTTGCATCAATTCGATTTCACCCGTGCTTTAACCATTTCTAACGCGATTAATCAATGGCAAAAAGATTCGGCTATCGCCTTAGATGGCAGTACTGTTGCTGTAAAAATTCCCTCTGAAAGCAGTGAACGGGTTAAATTTTTATCATACGTGCAGGATTTACCGGTCGCCAGTACACCGGTTAGTGCTAAAATCGTCGTCAATACTCGTACCGGTGTGGTCGTGATGAATCAAAATGTTATGTTAGACAACTGTGCAGTAGCTCAAGGTAATTTATCAGTTATCATCAATAATCAATTGAAAGTGAGTCAACCTAACACGCCATTAACGGAAGGCGATACCGTTGTTGTTCCCGAAACACAAATAGCCGTGCATCAAACAAATGGTTCGCTACATAATATATCTACCAGCACCAATCTCAACCAAGTGATTAACGCACTGAATGAATTAGGTGCCAAACCAAGCGAATTAATATCAATTTTAGAAGCATTGAAAACAGCAGGCTGTTTACATGCTAGTTTAGAAACCATGTAGTTGTGATATCGTTAATGATGAATAATATTAATCACTATTCTAACCGCTTAGCTTTTGATATGTCAGGTTTACACCACCTTAAACAGCAGGCAATAAATGGTTCAGCTGACAATATCAAACATGTTGCCCAACAATTTGAAACATTATTTATCAATATGATGATGCAAAGTATGCGTAAAGCAGTACCGGAAGGCGGATTGTTTAACAGCTCTGCAACACAGATGTTTACATCGATGTTTGATCAACAAGTTGCTCAACAAGCGGCCGGTAATGGTTTGGGTCTAGCCGATATGTTAACCAAGCAGTTGACGGCATCGACATCATCAGACACATCACAATCGAAATCTCCACATGCATTACAGATAACAGCCAATCAGGCACCAACATCATATTCTTTAGCCGAATCATTATTTACTGATTCGACAAATGTTTCCGTAAAAAATCTTGGACAAGTCTTATATCATAATCTAGCAAATCAACCATTTATCCAACCAACAGATAACTCACTTACGACAAGCTATTCCCCTGCGCAACACAATGATAATAATGTTGCACAATTTATTAATCAATGGCTAGATCCAGCGATCAAAGCAGCCAAGCAAACGGGTATTCCATATCAAGTCATTATTGCCCAAGCCGCACTAGAAACAGGCTGGGGGCAAAAACAGATTACAACTGATGATGGTAAACCGAGTTATAATTATTTTGCAATTAAAGCAGGTTCAACATGGCAAGGTAAAACAACGCAAATTACTACCTCAGAATATACAAAAGATGAAAAAATTAAAACCATACAGCATTTTCGTGTTTATGATAATCTTCGGCAAGCTGTCGAAGATTATGTCCGATTATTAAGTCAAAACCCACGTTATCAAATGGTGACCCAAGCGCCAACAGCCAAGGATGCAGCTATCGCATTACAACAAGCTAACTATGCCACCGACCCTAATTACGCTGACAAACTCATCCAGTTGATTGATAAGATCGAAGCAATGATAAAATCAATTCGCCTACCACAAGCAGCTGGATTTATGCCAATTAAAATCTAATTTTTAGTTTTATGGATGATGTAGGAAATGATTTTCTTACTCCATGGCGTTATTTCGGGCATTAATCACTACAGTACAAAAGTTAACGCCTACCTATGCCAAATTCATGGGCTGGCTTCCCACTCGCCATCGTGCGCTACAACACGCGAGCCGAGAGGTTGCGTTTAAAACCCTCGGCTCAGCTAAGTTCCAGTAACCATATATTGAGCGCGTTGCTATAAAGGCGAAACCAATAACAGGGTAAGCGAGCAACTGGCAGCTATAGTTAAAAATATTTCCTAATTATTCCCGGTAGCGGCTTTCATTGCGATTACAAAATCTGCTAATTTTTTCAGCATAACACTAGGATTTGTTTGATTTTCCGCGATAATTTTTACCGTTGCCGAACCCGCAATTGCTCCAGCCGCTCCAGTTTGTATCGCTTGACTGACTTGTTGTGGGGTTGAAATACCAAATCCTTGAATCGCCGGCGGCGCATTAAACTGTTTAAGTTTGCTGAGTAAATGCGTTAAGGGTTTATTAGCTTTATTTTCGGTACCCGTTACACCAGCACGCGATACTAAATAGGTATAGCCTTGACCATTTTCCGCAATCGCTTTTATTACGTTATCATCGGCATTCGGTGGACAAATAAATATCGGTGCAATACCATGTTTTAATGCAGCTTGTTTAAATGGTGTCGATTCAGAAAGTGGCACATCCGCAACCAATACCGAATCTACGCCAGCTTGAGCACAGCGAGCATAAAACTTATCGATACCACCTTTAAACACGAGATTAGCATAGAGCAATAAGCCGATTGGAATGGTTGGATGTTTTTGGCGAATTTGGCTTAAAATCTCAAAACATTTAGCAACATTGATACCACCAGCAAAAGCACGTAAATTGGCTTCTTGAATTGTCGGACCGTCAGCTAATGGGTCAGAAAATGGAATTCCTAGTTCTAATGCATCAGCGCCAGCATTCACTAAGGTATCAATAATTTGCAAGGAGAGTTCTGGAGTAGGATCACCGATCGCAACAAAAGGGACAAACGCACCGCGATTTTGCTTAGTCAATTCTGTAAATAAGTCTTGATAGCGATTAGATATGGTAACTTGGCTCATGCGATTTCCCCTCTTGCTTTTAAAATATCGTATACGGTGAAGATATCTTTATCTCCTCTACCGGAAAGATTTACGATAAGTAATTGTTCTTTTTCTGGATCTTGTTTAATTAATTTCATTGCATAAGCCAATGCATGTGATGATTCTAATGCAGGAATAATCCCTTCATGGCGTGATAAGGCTTTAAAAGCTTCTAAAGCTTCATCATCAGTGATCGAAACGTATTGTGCTCGTCCGATGCTATCAAGATAAGCGTGCTGAGGTCCCACTGACGGGAAATCGAGTCCAGCAGAAATGGAGTAGGACTCCTCAATTTGCCCCTCTTCAGTTTGCATCATAGGTGATTTCATACCAAAATAGATACCGAGTTTACCATGTTTTAATGACGCGCCATGATGACCCGTTTCAATACCGTGCCCACCGGGTTCGACGCCAATAAGTTGAACGTTAGCTTCATCAATGAAATTGGCAAACATACCAATCGCATTTGATCCACCGCCAACACAAGCGATTACGGCATCAGGTAAACGGCCTTCTTTTTCTTGTACTTGTTGTTTGGCTTCAGCACTAATCATTTGTTGGAATTCTCGCACAATAGTTGGGAAAGGGTGCGGACCTGCTGCAGTACCAAGCATATAATGTGCACGTTCATAACTGCCTGACCAGTCACGCAATGCTTCATTACAGGCATCTTTTAGCGTGGCACTTCCACTGGTAACTGGAATCACGGTTGCCCCCATTAAACGCATCCTAAAAACATTGGGAGCTTGGCGCTGAACATCTTTTTCACCCATATAGATGCGACATTTCAAACCAAGTAGAGCGCAGGCAAGTGCAGAAGCAACCCCATGTTGGCCGGCTCCTGTTTCAGCAATGATTTCAGTTTTACCCATACGCTTAGCTAGTAATGCTTGACCTAATACTTGATTAGTTTTATGTGCACCGCCATGCACTAAATCTTCACGTTTCAGATAAAGCTTGGTTTTACTACCGGCGGTTAAATTACGACAGAGCGTCAACGGTGTAGGACGACCAGCATAATTCTTCAACAAATCATGAAATTCTTGTTGAAATGACGGATCATCTTTAGCGGCTAAAAATGCTTGTTCAAGCTCATCAAGTACAGGAATGAGTATTTGAGGTACATATTGACCACCAAATTCACCAAAATAAGGATTTAATTTTGCCATTATGTTTTCCTTTTATGGTTATCGATAAGATAACTTAAAATTTTTTATTCATCATTATTGGGTTAAGCAAAAGGGTAGCATCTTAACCGTGCAAAGAGTGTGTGTAATTGTTGTGCATCTTTTTTCCCCGGCGAGACCTCAACGCCAGAATTAATATCAAGCCCCGTTACACCCGTTTGTATCGCAGTGACCGCATTGTCTGGATTGATTCCCCCAGCCAAAATGACATTATCAAGCTTTTGATTAGCCAGTAATTGCCAATCAAAAGTTTGCCCTGTTCCGCCTTGTCCTTGATCAAAAATATAACGCTGGATAGCCGAATGAGTGTGGTCGGGTATAACATCCTGAATACTAAGTGCTTGCCAAATTTGGCACCTTTTTGGTAATAACGTCGCTAAGTGTTGGATATAGTTTTGATCTTCACTGCCGTGTAACTGTACCGCATATAATTTAAGCTGTTTAGCTAATTGAGCAACCTGTTCAGGGGTTTCATTTCTAAACACACCGACCCAATTCAATTTAGCAGCCGACATCACTAGGCGGGCTTGTTGTGGTTCAATATAGCGTGGTGAATCTGTTACAAAGATTAATCCGCCATACACCGCCCCAGCTTGATAAGCGGCTAATGCATCTTGCTTGCGAGTTAAACCACAGATTTTATTTTCACCCAATATTACTTTGCGAACCGCTAGTTCAAGGTTATATTCTGACATTAAGGCACTTCCAATTAAGAATCCCTGCGCATAATGACTTAAATCTAGCACTTGAGCATGAGTATAAATACCTGATTCACTGATCACAATGCGATCTGTCGGAATTTTTGCTGATAACTGTTTAACACGATTAAGATCAACTGAAAGATCACGCAAATCACGATTATTAATGCCGATCACTTTAGCATTTAATGTAATTGCTCGTTCGACCTCTTGTTGGGTACTGGCTTCCGTCAGTACCCCCATATTTAACTGATGTGCCAGCTGACTTAATGCTAGGTATTGCGCATCACTCAGTATCGATAACATCAATAACACTGCATCAGCTTGATAATAACGTGCCAAATAGATTTGATATTCATCGATAATAAAGTCTTTACAGAGTATCGGTTGATGGGTGTGCTGTTTCACTATCGGTAAAAAATCAAAACTGCCCTGAAAATATTTTTCATCGGTTAATACCGAAATCACATTCGCATAAACGGCATACGTTTTAGCTATCATTTCTGGATCAAAATCATCACGAATTAATCCCTTAGATGGCGATGCTTTTTTACATTCTAAAATAAATACACTATGTTGATCTGTTAATGCCTGATAAAAATCACGATCACTTGGCGCTAATTGTTCTTTAAAAGAAGTTAACGGCTGAGTTTGTTTTCTTTGAGCAAGCCAAAGCGCTTTATCAGTCACAATTTTTTTTAGTACTGTCGCCATTGCGACATTATTTTGGAGTGATTCCATTGCCATAAAATTAACCTCGTTGTGCTAAAGCCGCTAACAACTGATAAGGTTTACCACTGCGCATCATCGCAATCGCTTGTGCCGCATTAGCTGGTAAATCGTTGTGATCAAAAAGTTTCATTAACATGGCCACATTAACGGCAATCGCAGCTTCATTAGCCGGTTTACCACGACCTTGTAATATATCGGTTAAACTATCCCGATTTTGCTCTGGGGTACCGCCTTCAATATCTTTTAAAGTGTAAGTTGGTAACCCAAAGTCTTGGGGTGAAACATCATAATAGGTAATATTACCGTCGATAACTTCTGCCACATTACTCGTACCATGAATTGCCACCTCATCCATACCTGAGCCATGCACCACAATAGCGTGCTGATAACCTAACATACACAAGGTTTGCGCAATCGGTTCTAGTAAATCTCGATGATACACGCCCAGTAATATTCGTTTCGGTTTAGCTGGATTAATTAATGGCCCTAATATATTAAAAATTGTTCGTGTTTTAAGCTGTTGACGAATTGGCGCGGCATGACGAAAACCAGAATGGTATTGCTGGGCAAACAAGAAACAAACACCTAAATCATCCAGCGCTTGTCGTGCGATATCGGCAGACATATTCAGCTTAATCCCCAACGCAGCTAATACATCTGATGATCCAGATTTACTTGATACTCCACGATTACCATGCTTCGCCACTTTGAAACCTAATGCTGCAGCAACAAACGTACTGGCTGTGGAAATATTAATACTATTTGAACCGTCGCCACCGGTACCAACGATATCGGCAAAATCATAATCTGGTGTAGTAAACGGATCAGCATGGCTTAATAAAGCTTTAGCTGCACCAGCGATTTCTTGCGGTGTTTCGCCACGAACTTTCATACTAATAATGGCGGTAGCAAGTTTAGTAGGCTCTAATTTACCTTGAATTATTTGACTAAATAGCGTTTCACTTTCTGTTTGTTCAAGGGGTTGACCTTGATACAATTTATTTAAAATCGGTTGAATCAACCGTTCACTGGTTTGAGCTGCTGTTTTTTCCGGTGTGACGGAATCGGTTAACAAAATTGGCGGCGGCGTTAAAGCACATTCAATGGTTTGATTTAATAATTGTGCACCATTAATGGTTAAGATAGATTCAGGATGAAACTGAAAACCATATACACGATCTCGATCATTTCTCACCGCCATGACAATATTATCAAACATGGCATTGATCGTTAATGATTCAGGAATATTCTCACCTTTTAATGAATGATAACGTGCTACAGGTAACGGATTAGGTAAATCTTTAAACATCAATTTACCATCATGTTTAATCAATGACGCTTTGCCATGCAATATATCACCTGCTGGCACAATGGTGCCACCATAGGATTCCACAATCGCTTGATGCCCCAAGCAAATACCAATAATCGGTAATTGACCTTTTAAACGTTTTAATAGTTCAGGCATGCAACCGGCTTGACTTGGTGTACCAGGCCCTGGCGATAAAAACAGAATCGGATTATCAAGTTGAGACAGTTTATCAATGATGACTTGTGCCGGTAGGGTGTTGCGGTAAATTGTCACTTGATGCCCACTATAGCGGAGTTGATCTACTAAGTTATAAGTAAACGAATCAATATTATCAAGAAATAGAATATTCGCCATTAGAATTCTCCTGTGACATGATGTGCTTGTGCAATAGCCTGAATTACCGCACGGGCTTTATTACGAGATTCGTCAGCTTCGGATTGTGGATTGGAGTCTAACACCACTCCCGCGCCTGCTTGCACAGTGGCAATACCGTTTTCAACATACGCACTACGAATAACAATACAGGTATCTAAATCGCCATTAGCAGTAAAATAACCGATTGCGCCACCATAACTGCCACGTTTAGTTTTTTCTGATTCTGCAATCAACTGCATGGCTCGTACTTTTGGAGCACCGGTTAAGGTACCCATATTCATGGTTGCCTGATAGGCATGTAAAGCATCCAAATCGGTACGTAATTGCCCAACAATACGAGAAACTAAATGCATTACACAAGAATAACGATCCACTTTTAATAATTCTTTAGTATAACGACTCCCTGGTTGGCAAATTCTCGCTAAATCATTACGCGCCAAATCCACTAACATTAGGTGTTCAGCTAATTCTTTCTTATCGGTTCGCATTTCCAACTCTAAACGACTATCTAAATCATAATCGATAGCGCCTTGGGCTCTAACGCCTCGTGGACGAGTACCGGCTATCGGATAAATTTCCACTTGATTGGTCGATTGGGTATATTTTAGTGCACTTTCAGGCGAGGCGCCAAAAATCGTAAAGTCAGGATCTTGCATGTAAAACATATAAGGACTAGGGTTATTCTGCTTTAAAGTATGATAAGCGGCTAAAGGTTGCGGACAAGGTAAAGTAAAGCGTCGTGATGGCACCACCTGAAAGATTTCGCCTTGCTGAATTGCATCCTGCATCTTTTTCACAATGGTATTAAAATCATCATCACTGAGATTACAATCAATATCAATGTTAGTTAAAGATTGTTGTTGAATGGGTTTTAAAGGCTGTGCTAATTGTTGGCTAAGTTGCAATAACCGTTGTGTTAAACGCTCTTCTTCAGCTTGGTTTGGTGTAAATATACTCGCTTTTAAGGTGCTAGTAATATTTTTATGATTAATTTCCAATAAGGTTTCCGCAAGGTAGAAACAATAGTCTTGACAACGCTGCTCAGTAGCAAGAATTGGTAAATTTTCGAATCCAGCAACTAAATCATACCCAAATAATCCACCTAGAAATATAGCATCATTAGTTGCATCTGACGGTAATTTGACTAATTTCATCAGGTTACGTAATACATCAAAAACAGATAATGATTTTAAGCGTGAATCTTCATCTTGCACTTCATCAATTGGTGTAAAATTGATCGTAAGTGTTTGGGTTTCGGTGGATAATTGTTTTGTAACGTTTGTATTAAATGATTGTGCTAGTAACGGGAGTAATGTCGCGCCATTTTTCGTTAATGCTGCGACTTGAACTTGATGATTTAATGCGGTAATCCGTAGTGCTGAATCGATAATCATCACACTTTTAATACCTTGTTTATTATCAATTTCGGCTGACTCTAAAAGTAGTGTAGCATCGCGTTTTTCACAAAGTTGATTGAATATTTGGGTTGGATCGTTATTATAATGAACGATTTTTTTTAGTTGTTGCAACGTTGGCATTGTAATCCACTCCTTATTTAGATGAATATGGCATAAAAAAACCCAGTTAACTGGGTCAGGTTTTATTGATTATCGATTAAATCACATACCTCACCCGCCAAGTCAGGTTTGCCAACATAACGATATGTTTGTTAAAAAAAATATGAATCGTAAACCATGCATTTTGTTATTCTCAAGATTATTTTGTACTACTATACTAGTTCAGTGGTTGTTGTCAAGCTGTAAATCTTAGCCAAAATACCTTATTTAACCTGAATGTAAACTAATATAATTAATATTAGTTTACATTCAGGCTATTTTTAGGCATCATATTGCGGTTCACTAAAAATAAGAAAGGTCATTATTATGAAAAATCAGTCAACATATTGTTCACCATTTATTGACACCCTCGTGTCATTAACATCTTGGCAACGTAAATTACTTACAACATCAGTTGCTACACTATTTTTAGGCATAGCAGCTAACATCAGTATTCCAGCTTATCCAGTACCTTTTACTTTGCAATCATTAGCGGTATTGTTGGTCGGTGCCTTCCTAGGTCGTAAACTAGCAGCATTGTCTTTAATGCAATATTTATTTGTCGGAGCCCTTGGTTTACCCGTATTTGCTAATGGTAGTGGCGGTTTAGCAGCATTAATGTCACCTTCAGCAGGTTATTTATATGGTTATATCTTTGCGGCATATGTAGCAGGCTATGCTGCTGAACGTGGCTATGATCGTAAATTGTTAAGTGGCATTATTACTTTTGCCATTGCACATCAAATTTTATTTATTTTTGGCGTAGTTTATTTGAAATTTTATTTCCAAATCAGTTTATTTGAAGCATTTGAAATGGGTTATTTACCTTTTGTTGGTATTGATGCATTAAAATTCATTATTGCGACATTGATTATGTTTAGCTTATGGCGTCAAAGTGCTAAAAAATAATTTCTGTGTAGGCTGCATTATTTTTCAAAGCCTTGATAACGAGGATGAGTTTAATCATGCAGTTAGCTGCTCCGGTGCAACATTAGATTCGGTTAATATTGCGCAGATAAACCATGTTGGTTTATATATCGGTAATGGGCAAATCATTGAAGCAACTCAAAAACAAGGGGTGATCATGCGCCCCTTGTCCGCCTTTCTTGATGACGCTAATGAAAATGTGATTACAACCATTAATGAACCATCACTGATTGCACCAGCCATAGCGCGTGCTAAATCTTACTTGGGATTACCCTATAATTTTAGTTTTCATCCAGATGATAAAGGATTATATTGTAGTCAATTAATTACCCATGCTTTTAAAACACATCAAGGTAACGATTATTTTCAATGTTATCCAATGAATTTTAGAGATACTACCACTCAACAAATTCTGCCATATTGGATTAACTATTATGACAAGTTAAAACAAATCATTCCACATGATTTACCCGGTTCCCACCCACAACAATTATTACGACAAAGTTCATGTTTTGCGTCCATAATTCACTTAAAAACTCATGAAATGCTAACATTTGCTTGAGTATTCGGATACTCATCATATTGGATATTTTTACAGATAACTAATCGCAATATGTTTGACATTAAATCCATCGATTAATCTTAATTATGTACATCCATCTACGTAAACTAAATAGAGAAATTGAGAGAGCTATAGCAAAATCAGTCATCGTTATGGCACAAGATCTATTGAATCGATATCTTAGACAGATGCTAACAATTTAGCCACATTTTCGGTATGATATGTGGCAGATATTTTTGATTTAATGTAGGTTCACTAATGAAAACAGCATCAACAGCCATTTTTCCGGGTACATTTGATCCTATAACTAATGGTCATATTGATTTAATTACCCGGACAGCGTTGTTATTTCCACGTTTAATTGTTGCCGTAGCAGAAAGTCCCAATAAAAAGACTCTATTTACCTTGAATGAACGGGTTGAATTGGCAGAAAATTCACTTGCACATTTAGCGAATGTCGAAGTCATTGGCTATGCTAATCTAATGGCTGATTTTGCTAAAGCACATCAAGCTACAGTATTGGTGCGAGGCGTACGTACTACTTATGATTTTGAATATGAGCGACAATTAGCAGAAATGAATCGCAGCTTAAAACCTGATTTAGATACTATCTTCTTGATGCCTTCACTGGTAACAGGATTTATTTCCTCAACCATTGTCAAAGAAGTGGCGCTTCATCATGGCGACATTAGTGGTTTAGTACCAATTCATGTCAAGCAGGCATTATTAAAACGTGTTAGTTAAGTAGAATTGCTATGGTTTTATTTTATTCACCACCTAAAAAAACAGTTTCATCCAAAACAATCGATGTGACAATTCATGCCCTTGATGCGTTTGGGCAAGGTATTGCTGATTATCATGGTAAAACAGTATTTGTCAAAAATGCATTACCTCAAGAACAAGTCAAAGCAAAATTGACCGAAGATAAAAAGCAGTTTGCAAAAGCTAGTGTTATACAATATCAACGTAAAAGTCCGCAACGTATAACACCGCAATGTAACCATTATCAAAGGTGCGGTGGCTGTGAAATGCAACATATTCCAGAGCAATTACAACACGATGTTAAAGCTCAAGCCTTAGCGAATCTACTAAAAAAAGAGGCCGATTACACACTGGAAACAACAAACATTAATGTTATTGCAGCAACGCCCTATCATTATCGTCGTCGTGCACGTTTAGCAGTAATGTGGCAAAAAAATCAGTTATGGATGGGATTTAGACAAGTTGAATCAAATCAAATTGTCGATATAAAAATGTGCCCAGTATTAGTGCCAGAATTAGAACATTTATTGATACCATTAAAAAATTGTTTAACCCATTTAAAGGATAAAAAAGCATTCGGACATATAGAACTGCTCCATACTGAAAGCGGAAGCATGATAATTTTGCGGCATATCAAACCATTTTCTGATCAAGATATCACCACCTTAGTCACCTTTGCCAAACAACATGCGCTTAGCTTGTATCTTTTGGGGGAATCATTAGTTCACTATAGCGGTCCTCAGATGCACTATTATGACATTGATGGCTTAACTTTGACATTTAGTCCGCTGGATTTTATTCAAGTTAATAGCGAAATCAATCGTCAGATGATAGCTCAAGCACTTAATTGGCTTGATCTACAGCCAACCGATCAGGTATTAGATCTCTTTTGTGGCATGGGTAATTTTTCATTACCGTTGGCGAAGCGTTGCCAAAAAGTCATTGGCGTAGAAGGCGTTCCGGCTCTAGTTGAAAAAGCTAAGCATAATGCTATATTAAATCAGCAAAGTTTATTAGCCGAGGTCGATTTTTTTGTCAGTAATTTAGATGAAGTAACTAACCAACCATCTTGGTTCACGGCTGACATTAATAAGATATTACTTGACCCTGCTCGTGCTGGCGCTTACCCGATAATGGATAAAATTATTGCACATCAACCAAGCCATATTGTTTATATATCCTGTAATCCGGCAACGCTAGTCAGAGACAGTAAAAAACTAATTGAAGCCGGTTATCAAATTATGAAAGCTTCAATTTTAGATATGTTTCCACAAACTAAGCATATTGAGTCGATGCTACTGTTCATAAAATAAGGAACACAACTAATGGTATCAATACGAGAAGCACATCAATACAGTAACGAGCTTATTGCGTTAGAACAATTTGATGTTGAGCAATGGGCTAAACAAATCTTATGTTTAACCAATTCAAAATCGTATATCAAGTTTAAGTCGATATGGGATTTTTGTTTTGAGCATAGTGCTGGCTCACCTGAGCAAAGTGCCTATTTTCAATATGCGATTGAGATGGTGGAAATTTTATCTAAGCTTAATATGGACATTGATAGCTTATGTGCCGCATTAGTTTTCCCTTTTTTAGATGCTAAAATCATTCGCCATGAAGATATCAATGAAGAGTTTGATCGTGAAATCTTACATTTAGTGACCAGTATTATTCGTATGAAAGGTATTCGCCAATTAAGTGCAATTCGTAATGGTACGGCAACACTTGAACAGATTGATAGCATCCGTCGCATGCTATTAGCAATGGTCAACGATTACCGTAGTGTGATTATTAAACTGGCAGAGCGTATTACCTATTTACGAAAATTGATTAATGAACCTCGCGAAAAACAAATTCTGGCAGCAAAAGAGTGTTTCAATATTTATGCGCCGTTAGCTAATCGCTTAGGTATCGGTCAATTAAAATGGGAAATTGAAGATTTTTGTTTCCGTTATTTACATCCCGATGATTATCGTACCATTGCGAAAAACTTAAAAGAAAAACGACTTGATCGTGAACGATATATTCATGATTTTGTGGCAAATTTACAAAACATGATGGATCAAGACCATATTCGTGCTGAAGTTTACGGTCGACCAAAACACATTTACAGTATTTGGCGTAAAATGGAACGTAAACACTTATCCTTTGAACAACTTTACGATATCCGAGCTGTAAGAATTATTTGTGATAGAGTTGAAGATTGTTACGCCGCATTAGGTATTGTTCATAGCCAATATAAACATATAGCTAAAGAATTTGATGATTATGTTGCCAATCCCAAACCAAATGGCTATCAATCAATTCATACTGTTATCTATGGACCGCAAGACAAAACCATTGAAATTCAAATTCGCACTGAGCAAATGCATAATGATGCCGAATTAGGTGTTGCTGCCCACTGGAAATATAAAGAAGGCAGTACCGATAAAATGACAGCTTATGACCAACGAATTACTTGGTTGCGAAAACTGTTGGCCTGGCAACAAGAGATGTCAGAAAACGGTGAAATTCAAGAGCAAATCCGCAGCCAGGTTTTCGATGATCGGGTATATGTTTTCACGCCAAAAGGCGATGTTGTCGATTTACCGACTGGATCAACACCACTTGATTTTGCGTACCATATTCATAGCGATGTTGGGCACCGTTGTATTGGTGCCAAAGTAGGTGGACGGATTGTGCCATTTACTTATCAATTGAAAATGGGGGATGAGATTGAAGTAATTACCCAAAAACACCCTAATCCAAGTCGTGACTGGTTAAACCCAAATACTGGTTTTGTCAACAGTAGCCGAGCCCGAGCTAAAATTCAAGCTTGGTTTAAAAAACAAGATCGCGAAAAAAATATTGCGACAGGTAAAGATATACTTGAATCAGAATTAATACCATTAGAGTTAAATTTGAAAGATGTCGATAAACTGCTAATAAATCGTTACAACGCTCACACTTTTGAAGAAGTGTTAGCCGGGATTGGCAGTGGCGATATTCGTATTAATCAATTAGTCAATTACATTAATGCGCAATTTAATAAACCAACTGCCGAAGAAGAAGATCAGGCTGCATTAAAACAAATCACACAAAAAACCAATAACCTAAATAAAAACAGTAAGAAAAACAACAGTGAAATTATTATTGAAGGTATAGGCAATTTAATGATTATTATGGCGAAATGTTGTCGACCTATTCCTGGTGATGAGATCGTTGGTTTTGTCACATTAGGTAGAGGGATTTCAATTCATCGTGCCGATTGTGAGCAATTAATTGATTTAAAACAACATGCACCAGAACGGATTGTTAATGCAACATGGAATAGCAATACATTTAGTAGCTATACCATGGTAGTGAGAGTGATTGCTAATGATCGTAGCGGTTTATTACGTGATATCACCACGATTGTTGCTAATGAAAAGGTGAATGTTTTAGGCTTTTCCAGCCGACTCGATGCAAAAGGACAAGTCGCAACAATGGATATTGATATGCAAGTCAATAATCAAGAAGCAATCACACGGGTATTAAATAAATTAGCACAACTGCCAGACGTCATTGAAGCCAAAAGACTTACTAGCTAACATTTTAATAACCGACCGTTATTATTAATGATTTTGTGCAGGTTATTCTCTCGCTTATCGCACTGTTTGTTTCACCTTATAAGCAACAGCGCAATACATACAAAGTTGCGCTCAGACTGCCGAAGGTTTTTAAACGACCCCCTTATGCTCCTGCGTTCTGCAGCGCAGGGGTCAGGTCAAGGTAGTTTTGCAACTTATTTTTAATTATTAATCAATTGGTTATATAATACTATTTAGCTTTCTCACTTGCGGACTACCTAGTACAGCGATTGTCATAGAGTATTCGGCATGAATGCTAAATAAACTGTAAGCATATAGGATATACGATACGCGGAGGTTGATTAGTAAAATCGCTGAACTGAAGGAAGTCACCTAAAGAACTCTTGGTCGTGGGCGCCAGCGGGGGTATTAAAGTGCTAGCTTGAGCCACTAACTCCGACATGGGTAACATGTTAAATATTGTATTTTTGCCATTAGAATGTGAAATATTTAACACTTTTTAAGAAATTTTTGTTCAATGTGTTACAATAGATAATAACCGATTGTTTCTACATAATTTCCTAAAAAAACTTATTTAACACATTGCCTGGTATCCCTTTTCGTTTCTTAATTATCCTCAAATCATGTTTTATGATATGATAGTCGCCAGAACAATGAATAGATTTTGTATGTGATGTTATGCCCGCTTCATTCAATCCAACCAGACGATTATTAGTAAAAGGTATCGCTGCCGTTTGTTTATTATCTGCCACGCGTGTTGGTTTTGCCGCTCCCGCACAAATGGTTGCTGTACGGGTATGGCCTTCATCAACATATACACGAGTGACATTAGAATCAAATACGGCGTTAACGTATAAGCAATATATGTTAACTAATCCCAAGCGTTTAGTTATTGATATTGATGATCTCAACCTTAATGCCACATTTCGCAATATTTCCACCTTGGTGAAAACAGATGATCCTTATATTAAATTGATACGTGTTGGTCAATTTGATGCTAAAACGGTAAGGTTAGTGATTGAATTAAAACAAGATATCAAACCTAATTTATTTACCTTAAAACCGATTTCAGAATTTAAAAATCGTCTGGTTATTGACCTTTACCCTGCTCAAAATAATACTGGAGATGATGATCCTTTATTAGCACTTTTAAATGAATTTAATAAAGGACAATTAGATGACAATGAGCCGCCGGTGACAACAACGATTCAAAAAGATAAAAATAAAATTATTGTGGTTTTAGATCCTGGTCATGGTGGCGAAGATCCTGGCGCAATAGGTTACTATAAAACCCGTGAAAAAGATGTCGTATTACAGATTGCTCGCCGATTACGTGATTTATTGAAAAAGGAAAAAAATATCGCTGTACATATGACCCGTAATGAAGATGTGTTTTTACCTTTAATTGTGCGGGTTGAAAAAGCACGCGCATTACGTGCTGATCTGTTTATTTCGATCCATGCTGATGCTTTTATTAAACGTAGTGTTCGCGGTTCTTCGGTTTTTGCTTTGTCAACTAAAGGCGCCAGTAGCTCGGCTGCTAATTATTTAGCTCAGACCCAGAATGAAGCTGATGAAATCGGTGGTGTAAGTCGTAGTGGTGATCACTATTTAGATCATACGATTTTAGATTTAGTGCAAACAATTACTAAAAGTAATAGCTTAATTTTGGGAAACGCTATATTAAGTAAAATGAAAAATGTTAGTACGTTACATAATAGTCGGGTTGAAAAAGCTGGATTTGCAGTATTGAAAGCCCCTGATGTGCCTTCAGTCTTAGTTGAAACGGCATTTATCAGTAATCTTAATGAAGAGAAAAAATTGAAAACAGCAACCTTCCAAAATCAAATGGCTAAGGCGATATTTGAAGGAATCAAAGAGTATATTAAATTACGAAAAAAATAATTTAGGTATTTTGGCAAATTTTACTGACCTTTCATTGCAAAATTAATCCAAGACAGTCTCAACTCACGCCGTGTTGTGTCATTAGTTATAGAAAATAACTATATCAAATAATAATTAAATAGAATTATTCAATAACAAATATATTTGTTATCTTTAATTAAAGACAAAAATTAATCAATTAATTAAGGAAATAAATATGGCTACATCTGTTATTGGTTATCCAAGAATCGGTAAATTACGAGAACTTAAATTTGCAATTGAAGGGTATTTTAAAGGTGATAAAAGTCAAAATGAATTACTTGATTTAGCACAATCATTACGTAAAACTCACTGGCAAGATCAAAAACAATCTAACATTCGTTATATTTCTTCTAATGATTTCTCTTTTTATGATGCGGTACTCGATACAGCATGTTTACTTAATATCATCCCGAAACGTTATCAACAATTAGGTTTAGCTGAACTCGATCAATATTTTGCCATGGCGCGTGGTTATCAAGGTGATAAAGGTGATGTGCATGCACTGGCTATGAAAAAATGGTTTAACACTAATTATCATTATTTAGTACCTGAAATCGAAGAAGACACCGAAATTAAATTAGTGGGTAAAAAACCGTTCAATGAATATTTAGAAGCCAAACAATTGGGAATTGACACTAAACCGGTAATTATTGGTCCACTCACTTTATTAAAATTAGCTAAACGACCAAAAGGGCAAACTTACCAAACTTATGTGGCAGCAGTTGTCAAAGCATATCAAGATATTTTACATAATTTCGCACAATTGGGTGCCAGTTTAGTCCAAATTGATGAACCGATTCTAGTGACTGATCTAACTCAACAAGATATCCAATGTTTTGAAAACATTTATCAAACACTTTTAGCTGATAAACAAGTTAAGGTGTTATTACAAACCTACTTTGGTGATATACGCGATTGTTATCAGCAAGTGATTAATTTACCGTTTGATGCCATTGGTTTAGATTTTGTCGAAGGTAAATTAACCTTAGATTTGGTAAAAAAACAGGGTTTTCCACAAGATAAACTGTTATTTGCCGGTGTAGTAAATGGTAAAAATATTTGGCGTAATAACTATGCAAAAACATTAGCACTGCTTGAGCAAATTCAATCTATTACACAAAACATTGTGATTAATACCTCATGTTCACTGTTACATGTACCTTACACGTTACAAAATGAAACAAAATTAACGATTGCACAAAAAGCTTATTTCACGTTTGCTCAAGAAAAACTGCAAGAATTGGCGGAATTAGGTGAATTAGTAACACAAAAAAATCCAAAACAGCATGCAAATTATCAATCTAATCAAACATTATTTACACGTGAAAGAGAAGGCACTAATCAAACAATCCGTGATAAAGTTGCCGCCTTAACAGCGCAAGATTTTGTTCGTTTGCCGGTGTTTACTGAACGTGAAGCACTACAAAAGCAAGCGTTAAAATTACCACTGTTACCAACAACAACTATCGGTTCATTTCCACAAACCAGTGATGTTCGTTTAAATCGTGCTAAATTTAAGAAAGGTGAAATTACACTTGAACAATACACGACGTTCAATCAACAAAAAATTGCTGATTGTATTACGTTACAAGAAAAAATTGGTTTAGATGTGTTAGTGCACGGTGAATTTGAACGGAATGATATGGTGGAATATTTTGGTGAAAGCTTAAATGGTTTTGTATTTACCGAAAAAGCTTGGGTACAATCTTATGGAACACGTTGTGTTAAACCTCCAATCATTTGGGGAGATATCTCACGTTCAAAACCAATAACAGTTGCTTATTCGCAATACGCACAAAGTTTGACAGATAAACCTGTAAAAGGCATGTTAACCGGTCCGGTCACCATTTTAAACTGGTCATTTCCACGTGAAGATATTTCTTATAAAGACTCGGTATTCCAAATTGGTTTAGCCATTGCCGATGAAGTACTTGATTTAGAAAAGGCGGGTATCAATATTATCCAAATTGATGAAGCGGCATTAAAAGAGAAGCTACCATTGCGTAAAGCTGACTGGCATAGTGAATATTTAGATTGGGCGATTCCAGCATTCCGTTTAGTTCACCGAAAAGTGAAACCGACCACACAAATTCATACCCATATGTGTTACAGCGAATTTGACGATATTATCAAAGAAATTGATGATATGGATGCAGATGTTATTTCGTTTGAAGCCTCACGTTCCAATTTATCATTAATTGATGTATTAAAAGCGAATCATTTCAAAACTGAAGTCGGACCTGGTGTATATGATATTCACTCACCACGAGTTCCCTCTGTTGACGAAATTCGTCAGGTAATTGAAAAACTGTTAGCAAAAATCGATAAGTCAAAGCTATGGATTAATCCAGATTGTGGTTTGAAAACCCGTGGTGAATCAGAAGTCATTGCGAGCTTAACTAATTTAGTAAAAGCCACTCAGGATGTGCGCTTGGAGTTATAAAAATGAAAGTTAATCAGTTATTCAAAGATAAAACTGTATTGTCGTTTGAGGTTTTTCCACCTAAGAAGACCTCACCACTCGCATCGATTTACGGTACACTGCGGGAATTGGGTCATCTTAAACCTGATTTTATCAGTGTAACATACGGTGCTGGGGGCAGCTTAAACGGCGAAACGACCATTAATATTGCCCATGCAGTTAAACATACTTATGGTATTGAAAGTGTAGCGCATTTACCAAGTATTAATTTTAGCAAAGAAGAAATGATAACACTCATTGAACAGCTGAAATTAGCCGGTATTGATAATATTTTGGCTTTACGGGGTGATATCACCCCGGATGTAAAACCAAAACAAGATTTCCGCTATGCCAGTGAATTAGTTTCATTTATTAAGCAACATGGCGATTTTAATATTATTGGTGCATGTTATCCGGAAGGCCACACTGAAGCCGTAACTGTAAAACAAGATTTAATTAATCTTAAAGAAAAAGTAGATGCGGGTACCGATCAATTGATATCACAGTTATTTTTCGATAATGATTATTTTTATGTCTTTCGTGACAAAGCTGCTGATATGGGAATTCATGTACCGATGGAAGCAGGGATTATGCCTGTCGTAAATAAAAAACAGATCGAAAGAATGATTGCTATTTGTGGCGTGAATTTACCGAAGAAGTTTAAACAAATGATGGAGAAATATGAACATCATCCCGAGGCATTCCGTGATGCTGGGATTGCCTATGCGATTGATCAAGTGGTAGACTTAGTCTCCCAAGATGTCGATGGCGTACACTTATACACCATGAATAATTCCTTGATCGCTCGACGAATCCATGAGGCTGTCGCTTCGTTATTTACAATTCCTAAACACCCCACTGTTAAAGTATCCGCTTAAGTTAGTTTAACAAAATAAGTATGGGTCATACCGACCCATTCCCAACAATTAAGTTGTTGATTTTAATACACTTTTAAAATATATTAAAGAAATATTATCTATGTTCAGTTTATATAACAATCAACGTATATTACTTAAAATAATATCAACATTTTATGGAGCATAAAAATTGGGATAGAGAATATAGACGTAATAAAGAAGAATTGGTTGCGGGGGCTGGATTTGAACCAACGACCTTCGGGTTATGAGCCCGACGAGCTACCAAGCTGCTCCACCCCGCGTCAAAGTTGCGACTATAATATAGTATTTTGAAAATATTGCAATATTTCTCTCTCATTTATTTCGTCTTTTTATAAAATTATTCGATTTTTTATCAGAAAAATCGATTAGTTGCCAAGTTAAATGATAATAAAAATAGGATATGTTAGACTGCTAAAGTCTAATTATTAATTTAATTTTCTAACGAGAAGTAATAAAATGAGTCTGAGAAGTTTTGGTACAGTATTAATATGTTTATTGTCTAGTCTGAGTTATTCGATCACTGCTGTTGCTGGCTCATCAATCCATCAACAACGATCATTATATAAAGAATGGCAAACTAAATACACCACTTGGAATGATTCAAAACAACTTGAACAGCTTGCAGCATTAAAAGATTATCCTCTTTATCCTTATGCACAATACCAATATCTTAAGGCTCATTTGAGTACGATATCATCTGATGAAATTCAGATGTTTATCAAAAAAAATCACGATTTTCCATTGTCATCATCCTTAATGCAATCCTATATTGAGATGCTAACCCAACAAAAAAAATGGCAAAAAATTATTGAATTACCGATCGATAAATCCTTGGCGTCAAATTGTCGTTATAAATATGCGCTTTCCCAGCTCAATCAGCCAGATAAAGCCTTCGTTAATGTACAGAGATTGTGGCTATCAGCTAATGATTTACCTTCAGCATGTGATCCTCTTTTCACTGAATGGGAAAAAACCGGTGCCAAAACGGCTAATCTTATTTTGCAGCGAATTGAGTTGGCACTTAGCAAAAACAATATTAAATTAGCATCTTATCTAACTGAGCAACTTCCAGATAATTACAATACATTAAAAAAGAATCTATTAGCAGTACTTAAAAATCCACAAAATCTTGCCGATTTTGCCAAAAATATTACTGCTACACCTTTTAGTAAAAAGGTTGTCATACTATCATTTGCAAGATTGGCTAATAATAATACAGACTTAGCAACATCACTACTACCCACAATAAAACAACAACAGAATTTATCAGAAGAACAGGTAATTCAATTACAAAAAAGCATCGCTTTGAATTATTTTAATGCATCAGCTATAGAAGAACAGATTAATTGGCGTGACCATTTTATTAGTTTACATGGTGATACGCAGTTAGTCGAAAAACGGATTCGACTTGCGTTAAAAAATAATCAGTTAGATCAAGTGGCATATTGGCTAAATCTTTTACCAGAAACAGATAAACAAAAAGATGAATGGCGTTATTGGCAAGCTGTTATTTTAACTAACAATAATCAAAATGACGAGGCAAAAAAGATTTTACAAGGTTTAGCTAAAGGGCGCGGTTTTTATGCAATGTATAGCGCCCAAAAACTAAAACAAAAATATCATTTTAACTTTGAATATCCGGTAATAGCTAATGCTTCGCCAAAAATAGAATTAGCACGCTTGGTCGATCAATATGCTAAATTACCAGTTATACAACGTATTGAGGAACTTCGTTATTGGGACAATCTCTCTGAAGCTATTGCCGAGTGGCGATATTTTCTTCAGGATAAAAGTAATTCAAAGCACTATGCTGCAATTGCTCGTTATGCTTATTTACGTGGATGGGGTGAACATAGTATTCAAGCAACCATTATTGGTAAATTATGGGATAATTGGCAAGAACGCTTTCCAATAGTTTATCGCAAATTGTTTCATAAATTTACGCAAGATAAAGCTATATCATTATCCTTTGCTTTAGCTATTGCGCGTCAGGAAAGTGCATTAGATCCAACCGTACAATCACCAAGTGGAGCCAAAGGATTGATGCAATTAATGCCGGCAACAGCTAAAGATAGTGCGAAAAAAGTGGCTTTGAAAGAATATAAAAATGCTACGCAACTTTATGATCCCCTGATCAATATTCAACTTGGTAGCTATTATTTAGATTATGTTTATCAATTGTTTAATAAAAATAGAATATTAGCTTCCGCAGCCTATAATGCTGGACCAAATCGTCTCAACCGTTGGTTACAGGAAATAGCTAATGATTTGGATGCAGTGGCTTTTATTGAAAGCATCCCTTTTACAGAAACACGAAATTATGTTAAAAATGTGTTGGTTTATGATTATATTTATCAATTAATTTTAAATCAAAAGCCGTCTGTAATATTGAATACTAATGAATTAACCCAAAATTACCATAATGCGATAAATAAATGATAGTTTACATGACTCATTAAATGCATTATTGAATAATTAATTCTTTTAATCATTCGGCCCATTATTAGACAGAGATTAAATCAAATGTTTATAGTAAATTTTTTTAATTTAATGATTTTTTAAGAGAGTAAAATGGAAAAAGACGATTGGCAAAAAACGGTAGATTTTTTACAGCAGGCTTTTAACAATAATTATCAATATGATGTATTAAAATTACTTTTAACCCCAGATGAACGAAATGCTTTAATTACCCGAGTAAAAATTATATATGCTTTACTTGATGGCTCTATTAACCAACGGCAGTTAAAAGATCAACTTGGTATTGGCATTGCCACAGTAACACGCGGATCCAATTCCCTTAAAGAGGTCTCCCCCAATTTTCGCGCTTGGATCGAAAAAAACCTTTTAGAACAGCGTTAATAATCAAGAAAAATTATTGACGCTAATCCAATAAAAAACAACGTTAGCAGCTATTAGGTATTCATTTTTCATTTATGCACAATGGGGATACAATAATCGCATTCTATAACGTTAATGTCAGTAATATTATCTAATTTGGTTAATTGATTGTGATTACTGTAAATTTCAATAATTTTTCCTCGGCGCAATTGGACATTTAATAGTGGTATAGCTGAAAAATAAATTTGCGATAGGAAATCAATAAAACCAGCTGGTGCGCCAATATATTTAAAACATAGATATAAGCCACCAGGACAGACTATGCGTTCAACATTTTCTGATGAAATACTTTGATCATCGATTGCTATGCTATATAGCAATTCTTGTTCATCTTGACGATCTTTATCTTTACTTTTGACTAAGCAACTAAGCGAATAAATTTTGTCCGGTATCACTTTCTTTTTACTTAGTGTTTTTGCTAAATAATCATTAAAAAATTGCTTGCGAAATGCCACATTTTCATTAATAAAGGTATTCAAATCACAATTATTCTTATAAGTAATACCCCAAAATTCTTGCTCGGGTAGCGTTAAAAAAGTTGGTTCTGGAATCGAAAGATGATTTTTCTGTAATTCAATTGGCGGGGTCAATCCGCTAGGATTCCATAAATCATTACGTCGATAAGTTGCTGGCGTAACATTAAATTGTTTTTTAAAAGAACGGGTAAAAGTTTGTTGCGAATCAAAACGATATTGCATGGCAATATCAAGTATTGGTTTACTCGTCAGACGTAATGCTAGTGCTGCATGAGTAAGACGACGATGACGAATATAGGTTCCTAAAATTTGCCCAGTCACCTTCTTAAACATTCTTTGCAAATGCCATTTTGAATAACCCGATTTTTCGGCCACATGGTCAATGGACAAAGGTTGTTCAAGATTTTTTTCAATCCATTTTATTAAATCAGTTATAATATTTATTTGATTCATAGTATTCCATTAATTATGCAGTAAATCTTTTGGATTATGCCGTAACTATTGGTATAAGAAAAGAAAAATATTTAATTAATTTATTAACAATAAGAATGACTACCAGCTTGGTGGTCAGTTAAATCCTGCACCCCTTTTATT
Source organism: Frischella japonica (assembly GCF_014489845.1). Classification (GTDB taxonomy): domain Bacteria; phylum Pseudomonadota; class Gammaproteobacteria; order Enterobacterales; family Orbaceae; genus Frischella; species Frischella japonica. The sequence continues at coordinate 194,418 of NZ_JABURY010000021.1, read as the reverse complement.
TCTGCAAATTCAGTCATGATTTGTGCTTCAATGCCTTCTTTTAAAGTGATATCAACCATTGAACAACCATTACATCCGCCACCGAATTGAAGTACAACGTAATTATCTTCAGTGATTTCTACTAAATTAACATGCCCACCATGGCTAGCTAACTGCGGATTAATTTGTGATTGAATCAAGTAATTAACCCGTTCAATTAAGGGAGCATCATCCGCCACTTTGCGCATTTTTGAATTGGGAGCTTTCAAAGTAAGTTGAGAACCTAATTCATCTGTCACATAATCAATGACGGTTTCTTCAAGAAATGGCGCACTAATTTCATCAATATAAACGGAAAAACCATTAAATTTTTCTTCAATATCGGTATCTTCAATACTATCTGGTGGACAGTACGATACACCACATTCAGCGGTTGGTGTTCCTGGATTTATCACAAAAACCCGAATTTGAGTTCCTTCAGCCTGTTTGCTTAATAAATTTCTAAAATGCATTTGTGCTGCATCTTGTATTGTGATAATTGACATAAATTTTACCTGAGCGTTCACTATTACCACTGGCTATAACGTAATCAGCCAAACGACAATAAATAGTTGATATGTTTAATCAACTATTATAAGGGTTGTTTTTGCTTTTACAAGCTTGTGCGACACAAACAGATGATCTGTATATGTTGTACACCTTGTTGGCGTAATACCTTACATGCGGCACGGATGGTATGCCCCGTCGTAACAATATCATCAATAATTGCAATCGATTTACCTTGGAGCGATGTTTGACAACTAAATACATTAACAATATTATCTTTGCGTTGTTGTTTAGACAAAGTTTTCTGATCGTAGGTCTGTTTTTGACGTTTGATCAAATATGGTTGGAAGTGTTTATTTAACCAATGACTAATTATTTTAGCCAATAATTCTGATTGATTATAACCACGAGACCAATAACGGCGTTGATGAAGTGGTATGCAGGTAATAATATCAGGTTTACGTATTCCGGTTTCATTACGAGCAGCTAACCATGCTAACATCATCATTCGTGCCAAAGGGTAAGCCAATTCAGGATGATCATTAAGTTTAAATCGATAGATTAATTTAGTAAAAGGTGGTACAAAATCGGCAACAGCAATAAGATTATCCCAATTAGGTTTTAATTTATCACAATGATGACAAGGTTTCGTAACAGGAAAAAGCGGTAATCCACATCTATGACAAACCGAAATTAATTTTGGTAAATAATGATAACATTGACTACAAATACCCCAGCTCAATCTGAGCGGCAATTGACAAATTATACAACGCAAAGATACCTCTTTTTAATATTTTTATGGTTTTACTGTGAACTCATTGAAATCATTCTAGTCAAACGAATTGGGTATTGGTATTATATATAGTAAATTTGAGAACTTGGTGCGAATAATAATTTTTCAATTTTCTTAAAAAACTAATTTATCGTTAAACAAGTCTCTATAATATAAGAATCAATTGAAGGATGTGAAATTGTGAAAAAAATAAAAATAATTGTTTTATCAGCTGTAATATCACTACTTTCTGGTTTCGCTCTTGCTGATACCAAAGTGTTAATGCAAACGAGTATGGGCGATATTGAGATTGAGTTAGATAGTCAAAATGCACCACTCACAACGAAAAATTTCCTTGAATATGTTAATGAAAAATTTTATGACGGTTTAACCTTCCACCGAGTGATTCCTGGTTTTATGATCCAAGGTGGTGGTGCAGATAAAGAATTAAATTTTCCTCAACCACACGCTCCAATCAAAAATGAAGCGAACAACGGACTAAAAAATGATCGTGGTACTATCGCCATGGCGAGAACGAGTGCGATTGATAGTGCTGCAAACCAATTTTTTATTAATGTCGTAAATAATAATTATCTTAATTATCAGTCACCCGAAGTTTTTGGTTATGCTGTGTTTGGTAAAGTAATCAAAGGTATGGATGTTGTCGATCAGATCGTTAATGTTAAAACCACCCGTAAAGGTCCACATCAAAACGTCCCTGTTGAACCTGTTTACATTATTAAAATGACTGTTGTGGATGAATCTGTACCAGAAAATCCGACAGGATCTGAGCAGTAAACGGTTTTTTTAAATAGAATCCTCTTGGGCGAGTCATAATTAGCTCGCCATTTTCATTGTATGCTGGCGTTAATGCTTTACCATTAGCTGCTTTAGGTCTAATTTGTAGATATTGACCTTGGCGGGCAGTAATGCGTTCTATTTTACCTAGCACAATCATATCCATCAATTCCTGCCAGTCATTTTTGAGTTGTAATTCTTGCTTAGCAGTTGGTTGCCATAATATTGGCATCCCAATTCGACGTAAGGCTAAAGGAATCGCTCTTTCTCCTTCAACAGGAATCCATAATACTTTACTAAGTTTATTTTTAACATGACTTGTTTCCCATGTAATTCCATGATTGGCCACCAAAGGCGCAACACTTACAAATGTCGTCTCTAATGGATAGCCATAGCGATTAACCGGTAATGTTTTCAATTCAATACCTAAATGGGCAAAATCTTGTTCAGCTTTACTCCCAGCATTGGCCCCTAAATAACATTCAAGTAACATGCCAACCCAGCCCTTTTGTTTTTGTAAGTTTTGCGGCACCGTTAACGACATCCTATTGGCGACATCACTTAAATTATATCCCGCAATTAACCGTGCACGCTGCATCAATTCAAGTTCATTTTTAGGAGGAGACTGTATGTTCATAATATTATTTTATTTGAAATAATTTGCCCACAATGGCATCTAATATTGAGGTATTTTAGCGCATTAACTATTATAGCTAAAAGGTTCTTACATTAAATTATGGTAGCACGATTAATAACATTGAGCGATGACACTAAACTTTAAAAAATAATTTTTTGGTTTTACCATATCATGGTTGTGGTATCGGGAGTGAATACCCGATACGAAATTAATAATATCGGAATGGTTTTAGAAGTTCAGATATAATGAATTATGACAACCCATTAAGCCGTTTTTTGAACCCAAGCAGCATAAGCATCAATAAATTGTTGTAAAAAGCTTTTACTCTTATCAGCAATATTACCGTTTTCATCAAATACATTAGCTACACCGCCAAAATATGCTTCAGGCTGTTGCATTGTTGGCATATCCAAAAATACGAGTGATTGACGCAAATGGTGATTGGCACCAAATCCACCTATTGCACCAGGTGATACTGAAATAATGGCTGCTGGTTTTTTACCCCATACACTTTTACCATAAGGACGCGACCCCACATCAATGGCATTTTTGATAACAGCAGGTACAGAACGATTATATTCTGGGGTGACAAATATGACGCCTTGACATGTCATTAGTTCTTGCCTAAATCGTGTGTAACTAGCGGGTGGGTTATCAGTATCAATATCTTCATTATATAAAGGTAAATCACCAATTTGAATTATTTTAAGTGTAAGCGTACTTGGTGCTAAATGTTCTAATACCTTAGCTACTTTAAGATTATATGAATCTTTACGTAAACTACCAACAAGTACAGCGATGGTTTTATTCATATTCAATCTATCCTTCTATAAAATAAAACAGCCAAAAAAATCGCCACGTTAAGTGGCGATGAATAAATGTAATTAATGACCTGATGAATCCATCTTACGTCCAGTCTCAAATAAAAACCAAGCACGTTTTTCAGTTTGATCAATCCATTCTTCAATTAAGCTTGCTGTTGCAGTGTCATTATATTTATCGCAAATATCATGAGCGACACGCATACGGGCTGTTAATTTGATATTATCCTGACATAATTCCGCTAACATATCAGATGGTTCAACAAAATCTGCATTGTTGTCGGAAATACTTTGTAACTTCGAAATATGACCAATTGAACGCAACGTTGTGCCGCCCAATTTACGTACGCGTTCGGCAATAGGATCAGTCATCGCAAATAGCTCTTCACCATGATCATCTAACATTAAGTGATAATCACGGAAATGTGGTCCACTGACATGCCAATGAAAATTTTTGGTTTTTAAATAGAGTGCAAATACATCAGCTAAAACTGAATTCATCGCTGCAGATATCTCTTTAGATGCCTTTTCGCCAAGATCAGTTGGAAATAGAATTGAAGATTGCTGCAATTTTTTAGCTTTTTCAACTTTTGCAGGTGCTAATTTTTTTGCGGTGGACTTTGGTGCAGTTTTAGCTGCCGATTTTGTTGAAGATGCAGCTTTAGCCATAATAAATCTCCTTATTTAACCTTAATTTGCATTTGATAAAAAATCATTAATAACTAGAATGTTATTTATACTAAAATAGCAATGTTTATATGCTAATGTCCAGTAAAATAAGAATTTTTTTAACTATCACTGCTATTTGTATTTAAATTAAAAAGCTTAAAAAATGACTATAATTTTCAACGAGAAGTGATCAAATAACTTATTTAACATTAATATTCAACTCCTTAATTTTTCGAGTTAAGGTATTTCTTCCCCAACCCAATAATTTAGCTGCATCTTGTTTATGACCACGGGTAAATTCGAGCGCACATTCCAGTAAAATTTTTTCAATATTATAAGTTATATCTGGCAAAATATTGTCTTCTCCATTTTTGAAAGCCTGCTTTGTCCATTGGCGAAGGCATTGTTGCCATTCTGGTGTATTATTGCTAAGCACTAATGGTTGATCAGTAAGGGGATTACTTTGTGATTCTGAATTAGCAATAGTGGAATTTAATAACAAATCGTGGGGCAAATCTTGTGGTAACACTTCTTTGCTTGAAGCCATAACTGTTAACCAACGGCAAAGATTTTCCAGCTGTCGTACATTTCCCGGCCAATTGAGTTTTGCTAATATGGTTAATGTTTCTGGAGCTAGCACTTTGGCCTCAACGCCAAGTTCTTTGGCGATAATTTGTAAAAAGTGATGTGTAAGTGCAGGAATATCTTCTACCCGTTCCCTTAATGAAGGTAGCACAATGCGAATTACGTTTAATCGGTGAAATAAATCTTCTCGGAATTTACCTTCTTTTACGCGTGATTCTAGATTTTGATGTGTAGCAGCAATAATTCTCACGTCCACTTTAACCGGTGAATAGCCACCAATACGATAAAATTGACCATCTGCTAATACTCTTAACAGGCGAGTTTGTACATCTAACGGCATATCACCGATTTCATCCAAAAATAGCGTGCCACCATTAGCTTGTTCAAAGCGCCCTTGTCTGACTTGATTAGCACCGGTAAAAGCACCTTTTTCATGGCCAAATAATTCTGCTTCAATAAGATCTTTAGGGATTGCAGCCATATTTAGAGCAATAAAGGGAGCATGCGGACGTGGGCTGTGTGTATGTAAAGCTTTCGCGACCAATTCTTTACCACTCCCTGATTCACCATTGATCAGTACACTAATTGATGATTTTGATAAACGACCAATAATTCTAAATACATCTTGCATGGCGGGTGCTTCGCCAATAATACCCGTACTGGTTTTGCTGTTTAGGTGTTCTGCAGCCTGATTTTTTTGATTATGTACAATGGCACGTTGTACTAAATGCACAACCTCATCAACATCAAAAGGTTTGGGTATATAATCAAAAGCGCCTTTTTGATAAGCATTTACTGCAGCATCCAGATCAGAATGGGCTGTCATAATAATCACCGGCAAAGCTGAGTAATACTCTTTAATGTATTTAAGTAAGGTTAAACCATCAATCTCCGGCATTTTAATATCAGAAATTAATACTGCAGGTTTTTGCTGACTACTTTGCAAAGTATTTAAGGCAATTTTACCATTTTCAAAACTCGTACAATGAAAGCCTGCTTGATTAAGCGCTTTTTCAAGTACCCAACGAATTGATTTATCATCATCAATCACCCATACTTCTTTTTGTGATTGAGAAAATGCTGCCTCTTGCTGCGGATAATGAAGATTTTTGTTAATGTTGACTTGATAATTCATAACATAACTCCTTATTAACGTATAGGCAGATAGATAGAAAATTCGGTATGGGTTGGCCAACTGATAAAGTCAATTTTGCCATGATGTTGATCAATAATATTGCGAGCAATGGATAGTCCTAAACCAGAACCATTTTGTCGGCCACTGACTAAGGGGTAAAAAAGAGTATCTTGCAAATGGACCGGAACGCCAGGTCCGTTATCTTCAATATCAATACGTGCACATAACCGATAACGCGTTCCGTGGATGGTGACTTGAAAAGCAGTACGGGTACGAATAGTAATCATACCATTTGCTTGAGTATCTAACGATTGTAGGGCATTGCGTATGATATTGATAATAACTTGTTCAAGTTGTTCTGGATCGTGTGAAAGTTCAGGTAAGCTTGGGTCATAATCACGAATGATAGCAATATTATCAGGTTTTTCTAACTTTAATAATGCGTATGTTCTTTCCAGTGCTTGATGAATATTAAGTACCTTTTGTTGTAATAGTTGTTGTGGTCCTAATAATCTATCGACTAAGTTTCTTAAACGATCGGCTTGCTCAATAATAACCTGAGTATATTCTTGAAGTTCATTATTAGGTAATTCTCGAGATAATAATTGTGCGGCACCTCTTAATCCACCGAGCGGATTTTTGATTTCATGCGCAAGCCCACGAACTAAATCACGGGCTGCCGTTTGTTGGGCATGCTGTAATTGTTCTTGTGATAAGCGCTTATGATTATTTAACGGTGTCATTTCGATCAGAATTCTATCGTTTGCAAATGGTTGAGCAGTGAGTGACAAAACAGATAGCTGATCGTTAATCACAATATTGACTTCGTTATCAGTGAACCCTTGTCCTTGTGATAACGCAGTATTCATTAGTGAAATATCTAACGAAGTATAACTTAATAAATCAGGAAAATAACCACCATACAGTTTTTTAGTGCTTTGTGCTAAAAGCTGTTGTGCTGCAGTGTTAGCGTAAATAATATTTAGTTGATTATCTAGTAACAAAATATTAGTAAGTAATGTATTCAAGATGGCATCAGTTTCGGATAGACTTTCAACAACCAAAATTTGCCTCCCTAAATAACGATAACAAAAATTAATATCCGAATTGTGCGCAGTGATAACACACAATCGGATAAAGAATCACATCAAGTCAGAATTAAAGACTATAGTAAAGTTCAAATTCAACTGGATGCGGAGTCATACGAACACGATCAACTTCTTCTGTTTTTAGTTTTATATATGCATCGATCATATCATTACTAAATACATTACCTCGTGTTAAAAATTCGCGATCAGCATCTAATGCATTAAGCGCTTCTTCAAGCGATCCAGCAACTTGCGGAATCAACTTCGATTCTTCAGGAGGGAGATCATATAAGTTTTTATCCATTGCATCCCCTGGATGAATTTTATTAATAATTCCATCTAGACCTGCCATTAATTGTGCAGCAAAAGATAAGTATGGGTTACTGGTTGGATCAGGGAAACGCACTTCGATACGACGCGCTTTAGGGCTACTAACAACAGGAATACGAATTGATGCAGAACGGTTACGTGCCGAGTAAGCTAACATAACTGGTGCTTCATATCCTGGTACTAAACGCTTATAGGAGTTGGTTGTGGCATTAGCAAATGCATTTATCGCTTTAGCATGTTTAATGATACCGCCGATATAATAAAGCGCCATTTCAGACAATCCAGCATATTTATCACCAGCAAATAAGTTTACCCCATCTTTGGCTAAAGATTGGTGACAATGCATACCTGAACCATTGTCACCAAACATTGGTTTTGGCATAAAGGTAGCTGTTTTACCATAAGCATGAGCGACATTTTGCACCACATATTTATAGATTTGCACTTCATCGGCTTTCTTAGTTAAGGTATTAAAACGGCAAGCGATTTCATTTTGACCGGCGGTTGCCACTTCATGGTGATGTGCTTCAACAACTAATCCTAATTGCTCCATAATGATACACATTTGTGAACGTATATCTTGTGATGAATCAACCGGCGGAACGGGAAAATAACCACCCTTAACACCGGGACGATGACCTTTATTACCTTCTTCGTATTTTTTACCACTATTCCATGCAGCTTCGATATCATCAATATGAACAAAGCTACCTGACATTGGGGTACCAAAACGAACATCATCAAATAAGAAAAACTCTGGTTCAGGTCCAACAATTACGGTATCTGCAATACCTGATGATTTTAAAAACTCTTCTGCTCGTTTTGCGATTGAACGAGGATCGCGATCGTATCCTTGTAATGTCGCCGGTTCTAAAATATCACAGCGGACATTAATGGTGATATCTTCATAAAATGGATCAATAACTGCAGTTGAGGCATCTGGCATTAATACCATGTCTGATTCATTAATCCCTTTCCATCCAGCAATGGAAGAACCATCAAACATTTTACCGTCTTCAAAAAAATCAGCATCGATTTGACTAACTGGAATAGTGATATGCTGCTCTTTTCCTTTAGTGTCTGTAAAACGTAAATCAATGAATTTGACATCATTTTCTTTTATCATTGTTAAAACTTTTTCTATCGACATGTCGTTTCTCCATGATGGGAATGAATTATAAGGATTATTAACTAATCCCTTGTAATTAATATTGTTATTCATTAAGCAATAAATATGCCAATTTTATTGCCGGCTAAAATTAATATAACTCATTTAATTTTCTATATATTATGCTTTTTGTTGTGTAATGGAAAAGTTTATATCATCAAAACGCACATGAGCATGCACTATTTTTGCACTGAATTAAGAAAATTGCACCAATATAATGCAAATTTGTTATTCATAGAAAAATAAATGAATTATTAATGAAATTGATTCCAAAAATAAACAGATTTTGGCTAAATTTTTAAAAATGATATTACTATTGGGCTAATGCGTTATTTATGGCACAGGTAAAATCATATACTTTTCGATTCAATACTATATTTCAAGCAATAATATCGCTATAATTTGAACTTAAATTTAACTAATTCATAAAATAGTAGGTAACCGTATTAATATGGACTATATCGTAAATGAGATTTTCCCATTTTTTAAATTACATCCAATTTTAACGTTAGGATGGCTGGTACTATTTATCATGCTCATCAATATCAGTATCAAAATGAAATTATCTAAAGTAAAAAGCATTAGTAATTTGCTTGCTGTACAGATGATGAACAATCAAAATGCCGTCGTGGTCGATTTGCGTTCTGCAGATAATTTTCGTAAAGGTCATATCACTGATTCAATTAATATTTTACCCATTGACATTAAAAATGGCAGCATAAAAGAAATTGAAAAATTTAAAGCATCACCAATAATATTAGTTGATGATAATGGCATTAATACAACAGAATCAGGAGATATCTTGTCAAAACAAGGATTTAGTCAAATCTTTACGTTAAAAGACGGTATCGCAGGTTGGAATGGTGAAAATTTACCATTGGTCAAATAAATAAAATAACCACAGGAAATAAGGGATTTATTATGTCAGAGCAAAATAGTAACCAACAGCAAGAAAATGGTTTTTCCATTCAACGTATCTATATCAAAGATATATCCTTCGAAACACCAAATGTACCACAGATTTTTACTAAAGAATGGCAACCAGAAGTTAATATTGAACTAAACACATCTTCACAAGTAATTGTTGACAATGTTTATGAAGTCTCTTTACGTTTGACCGTTACCACCAAATCAGGCGATCAAGTTGCTTATATTTGTGAAGTCACTCAAGCGGGTATTTTTTCAATTTTAGGATTAAATGGGTCGCAATTACAGCATTGTTTAGCGGCATTTTGTCCAAATATTCTATTTCCTTATGCCAGAGAGATGATTTCAAGTTTAGTGAATAAGGGGTCATTCCTACCAATCAATTTAGATCCAGTCAATTTTGATGCGTTATATGCCAATTATTTACAACAGCAACAAACCGAACAAACACCGGTTACTGATTCACCAGAAAATCTACAATAAATATTGCACAGATAAATTATCAAAGTAGGTAAATATGACTCGTCATTTAAGTTCAACAACTTCATCAAGTATCAGTGTTATTGGTGCAGGTTCTTATGGCACAGCCTTAGCGATTTTATTAGCACGCAATGGTTATGAAACCCTATTATGGGGACATGATCAGGCTGAAATGCAAGCTCTTGAACAAGATCGACAAAACAAAAAGTTCCTACCAGATATTTTTTTCCCTGCTAATTTAGCTATTGAATATGATCTTCAAAGCGTTGTATCGTCTTCACCAATTTTATTAATTGTCGTACCGAGTCATGCTTTCGGTGAAGTACTAAGTAAAATAAAGCCTTTTCTGCGGCAAGATTCAAAAATTGTATGGGCTACCAAAGGACTTGAGGTGAATTCTGGTCGGTTATTACAAGATGTCGCAAAAGAGATTTTAGGGGATGCGATCCCCTTGGCTGTAATTTCTGGTCCGACCTTTGCCAAAGAGGTCGCATTAGGTTTACCTACAGCAGTCACCGTTGCATCTACTGATGAGGCTTTTTTGAATGAATTACAAACGCTTTTTCATTGTAGTAAAAGTTTCCGTGTATATAGCAGTAAAGATTTTATTGGTGTACAGCTTGGTGGTGCAATTAAAAATGTAATTGCCATTGGTGCTGGTTTGTCTGATGGGCTGGGTTTTGGTGCCAATGCACGTGTTGCATTGATTACCCGAGGTTTAGCAGAAATGATGCGTTTAGGGGCTGCATTGGGTGCTGATCCAATTACCTTCATGGGCATGGCTGGATTAGGTGATTTGGTCTTAACCTGTACAGATAACCAATCTCGTAATCGTCGCTTTGGTATGTTATTAGGGCAAAATAAATCGGTTGAAGAAGCAAAAGCCATTATTGCTCAAGTTGTCGAAGGTTGTCAAAATACCAAAGAAGTATGGACACTAGCGCAAAAATATCATGTAGATATGCCAATTACGGAACAAATTTATCAAATTCTGTACCGTAATAAAAATCCATTAGAAGCAGCAAAAACGCTGTTAGGTCGTACTCAAAAAGAAGAGTTAGCCAGTTCCAACACTAAATAAATGAGCATATTATTTATTGATAGGAGCATTATGTGAGTGTAGCAAAAAAAATAGTTAAGCCTGAACAATTGTGGACAACAATTCGTCTAGAGGCAACTGAATTAGTGAAATGTGAACCAATGTTGGCAAGTTATTTTCATGCTACCTTGCTTAATCATGACGATATTGCCAGTGCAATCAGCTATATTTTGGCAAATAAACTTGCTACTGAAGTAATGCCTGCAATAGATATACGAGAAGTGATTCGTCAAGCTTATCAAGCCGATCCACATATTATAAAATCAACGATAACCGATATTATCGCGGTTTATGTCCGAGATCCGGCCACCAATAAATATTCAACACCTTTACTATATTATAAGGGATTTTTAGCACTCCAAGCGTATCGGATCGGTCATTGGTTATGGAAACAAGAGCGAGAAGCATTAGCAATATTTTTGCAAAGTCAGATCGCTATTGTATTTGGGGTTGATATTCATCCCGCAGCTAAAATTGGTTGTGGTGTGATGTTTGATCATGCAACAGGTATTGTGATTGGGGAAACAGCAGTTATCGAAAATGATGTTTCAATTTTACAATCCGTGACACTCGGTGGAACGGGAAAACAAAACGGTGACCGACATCCTAAAATTAGGGAAGGCGTTATGATAGGTGCCCATGCGACTATCCTAGGCAATATTGAAATTGGTTGTGGCGCAAAAATTGGCGCAGGTTCGGTTGTGTTAGATCCCGTTCCGCCTCATACAACCGTTGCAGGGGTACCAGCTAAAATCGTTGGCTGCCCAGATTGCGATAAACCGGCACTGAATATGGATCAAGTTCTCTGATTGATAAAATTTTTTATAAAATAGGTTGGATACAATTCCTACTGTATATCAGTATCCAATAAATCTTATCTAATATTAATATCCATCGTTGGGAACGGAATATTAATATTATTATGATCCAAATCATTCTTTATATTTTCTAAAACTAAGGTTCTTACCGGCCCATAATTATCATTATCTGTCCAAACCATGACTAAAAAATTAATACTTGAAGTCGCTAGTTCATCAAGACGGATAATAATACCTAAATCTTTCATCACATTCGGAGTTCGTTCAACCGCTGATTGGAGTATCTGATAAACTTCTTTGATATCTGCCTTATAATCAATACCAATAGTTAAATCAATACGTCGATTAGGCTGACGGGTAAAGTTAATGATACTAGTCGCTAATACATGGCTGTTAGGAATTGTTACCGCTTCGCCTGTTGGGGTTAAAATCGTAGTCGAAAAAATTTGAATCGCATCAACTGTACCACGAATATTACTGACAATGACTAATTCACCCACTTTAAACGGACGAAATAAAATCAATAATACCCCTGCGGCGAAATTGGATAAAGATCCTTGTAAGGCTAAACCAATAGCTAAACCAGCGGCACCGATAATCGCTACGATAGAGCTCGTTTGTACACCAAGTTGACCTAATACTGCAACCAAGGTCAATCCCATAATGATATAACGGGAGGTAGAGCTGGTAAATTTGATTATAGTCGGTTCGACATTTTTGGCATTAAGAATTCTGCGTAATTGACTGCTAATAAACATAGCAATAAATCGTCCGACGATAAAAATCACAATTGCTAACCCAAAATGGATTACATAACCCAAAATGGCACTATCATATTTTTCAAAAAATTGTACGCTTCTGTTAATAATTTCCATGCTTAACCTTCTTATTGATTTTCAGGTTACCTGTTTAAATCTCAATTTAATCAGATATGGTGTAGCAACAAAAATGACTTAATATCGTCTTTTGTTACCTAAGCATTAACAAATTTTTGTTCTTCTTGTCGTTAATTGAATAATGAATATAATCTATTTTATAAATAAATCAAATAGTTAATTTCGATTAAAATGCAGTATTTTTTAATGAAGTTATAAATGCAGATGTTTAGAACAAACACCTGCTGATTTCAGTCATATTAATTGTTTACTAAGTAATGACCAGCGGATTTCAAAATCAGTTGTTGGTAGGAATTTGAAGCCAGAGCGCACATAGCGCGCCATCATTCCTTCACAAAACGCCAGTATTTGAGCTGATAATATTCGTTCATCGATAATAAAGCCACTTCCTTCACGAATCTTACGTTCACGAAGGATTTGTTTAAATTGCGTTTCAATACGATCAAATAATTGACTGACGCGATCTTGCAATTTTTCTTGCTCAAACATTAAAGCATGACTAGTCATTATTCGAGTTAAACCCGGATTTTTTTCCGAAAATCCTAAAATTAACGCCACAATTAATTTCAATCGGGTTTCAGTCTCTCTTTCTTCTTGTAAGATAAAATTAATTCGTGAAAGCAATGTATCTTCGATAAAGACAATTAAGCTTTCAAACATATTGGTTTTACTTGGAAAATGACGATAAAGCGCAGCTTCCGAAACCCCGACAGTTGCCGCTAATTTAGCTGTAGTAATCCGTTGAGAACCTTCGTTTGATTCAAGCATGGTAGCCAATGCTTGTAAAATGTCCTCTTTACGATTTTTGCGTTTGGTTGTCACGATTATTTCTTACCTGAATGACCAAAACCACCTTCACCACGAACTGACTCAGTGAATTCTTCTACAATATTAAACTCAGCCTGTACCACTGGTACAATAATTAGTTGAGCGATTCTGTCACCAATTTCAATGGTAAAAGGGTGTTGACTACGATTCCACAGAGGTACAAATAATTGACCTTGATAATCTGAATCGATAAGTCCAACTAAATTACCTAAGACAATACCATGTTTAGAACCTAATCCAGAACGTGGTAATACCAAAGCAGCTAGTTGCGGATCAGCAATGTGCATAGCAAGCCCCGTAGGGATTAAAATCGTCTCACCAGGTTTGATTTCAGTTGTTTTATCAAACATAGCACGCAAATCAATACCCGCTGACCCTGTTGTTGCATAGGTCGGTAAAGGAAATTCATGACCAAATCGTTTATCTAAAACTTTAATATCAATTTTTCTTTTCATTGTTATACTCATCATAATGTCTAATTATTTCATTAATAAGCTGTTGTGCTAACTTGGTTTTATTGGTTAATGGTAGCGATAATCTACCGGTTGACCAATATAAGGTAAGCGCATTATTATCACTGTTAAAGCCTTGTCCTTGTGAAGATACATCATTGGCACAAATCATATCCATGTGCTTGTGAGTAAGTTTTTTCAATGCATATTGTTCAACATTATTGGTTTCAGCAGCAAATCCAACCACAAAAGGACGATTGTGTTGTAAATTAGCGACATCAGCTACTATATCAGGATTTTTCACTAAGGTAATCGTTAATTCTTCACTACCTTCTTGTTTTTTTATTTTCTGATCAGCAATGCTTGCCGCCCGGTAATCGGCTACAGCTGCACAGGCAATAAAAATATCTGCAGTCTTTACCGACTCAAGAGTTTTTTGATGCATTTCTAGAGCTGTTTTAACATTATACCGATTAACATTTTGTGGGGTGCATAAATTTACCGGGCCACTAATTAAAGTAACCTTTGCTCCGAGCTCAGCGGCAGCCTGTGCAATCGCAAAGCCCATTTTACCCGAGCTATGATTAGAAATATATCGTACCGGATCTAAAGCTTCTTGCGTTGGTCCTGCAGTAATAACGATATTTAGATCTGTCAATTGCGCTGACAAAGCAAACTTTTCAACGATTTTAGTACATAGCTGTTGTGGTTCAAGCATACGACCTGGTCCGACATCGCCACAGGCTTGTTCACCTTGATCCGGTCCCCAAATAGAAATACCACGATGACTTAAATGTTGAAGATTATGTTGCGTAATTGTAGCAAGATACATATATTGATTCATCGCTGGAGCAATAGCAATTGGCGCCGTGGTTGCTAAGCATAAAGTCGTTAACAAATCATCGGCAATACCATGAGCTAATTTAGCAACCATGTTGGCAGTACATGGAGCAATAATTACTAAATCCGCCCATTTAGCTAACGCAATGTGCCCCATTGATAATTCCGCAGAGGAATCAAATAAATCGTAGGAAACATGATTACCCGACACAGCCTGAAGGGATAACGCTGAAACAAAATGTTTGGCTGATTCCGTCATGACAACTTGTACTTCAGCTCCCATTTTTTTCAATTGACGAACTAAATCCGGACATTTATAGGCCGCAATACCACCGGTAATCCCTAATAAAATATGTTTATTGGTTAAGTTCATATTGGTTATCTCTTACTCATAAAACGATAGTGTATCTTATCATAAATAAAATCAATAATTAAATGACTAACGTTGGTAAGATAATGTTAATCTTCAAAAGCTTAATTGATTAATAACAATATTAACTTATTAAAAGCTCTTTGGCATTTGCTAGGGTATTAGCAGTAATTTTATCGCCACCAAGTAAACGAGCTAACTCATTTAACCGCTGTTCACTATCCAATATTGTCATCCGCGTTTGAGTATGTTTACCGTCAGTCTGCTTAGCGACAAAATAATGATAATGAGCGTTACCGGCTACTTGAGGTAAATGGGTAACGGTTATAACTTGGGTTGATTGTCCCAATTGTCTTAATAATTTGCCAACTTTAGCAGCGGTTGGACCACTAATACCAACATCTATTTCATCAAATATTAGTGCTGGGGTTTCCATTTTCTGAGCGGTAAGCACTTGTAATGCTAATGCAATTCGTGACAATTCACCACCCGAAGCCACTTTTGCAATTGGCTGTAAGGGCTGTCCTGGATTGGTAGTCACTAAAAAGATCACTTGACTAAAACCAGACTCTGTTAACTTATTTTCATCTGCCTTAACATCGATATTAAAATGACCGTGTGGCATGGAGAGCTCACGAATACTTTTGGTAATTTTTTTTGATAATGTGGTTGCTACTTTTAGGCGTTTTTTATGTAATGTTTCCGCAATAGATAACGCTTGTTGATAATAAGTTTCAATGTCTTTTTTTAACTGTTCTCCATACTCGTCTTGAGAAGTTATCTGTTTAAGTTCATCAAGAAGTTGTTGATGTAAGTTTGGTAACTCTGCGGGTTTAACATGGTGTTTACGTGCCAAAGAGATTTGTTTTGATAAACGTTGTTCAAGTAACATCGACCTTGACGGATCAAGTTCTAAATTATCTGCATAATGATGCAGTTCATAACAGGCTTCTTTTATTTGAATATAGGCTTCTTCTAAAATAATAGCAACATTGTTGAGCTGATTATCCAGTTCTGTTACCTTATGCGCAATATTTTTAGCCTGATTGAGTTGGCTAAGGATATTAAATTCCGTATTTTCATCTAATAAATCAATTAATTGTTGATTGGTGTTGATTAATTGTTCACTGTTAGATAAACGCTTATATTCCTCATCAATTTGTTCATATTCCCCTTCGATCGGAGCGAATTCATTAAGCTCTTTCAGTTGATATTGTAACAACTGGATATGTGCTTCACGTTCATGACGAGACTTTTCATAGTTTTGATACTGATCTTTGGTATCTTTCCAGAGACGATAAGCCGCTTTCATCTTATCTAACAAATGATTATCAGCCAGATATTGATCCAAAATTAATTGTTGATGCTCAGTACGTAACAGTTGTTGGTGCTCATGTTGACCATGAATCTGGATTAACATTTGCCCCAGATCTTTTAGCTGACTTAGCGGAACAGCGCTACCATTAATAAAAGCTTTAGAACGACCGTCTTGACTGATAACCCTCCTTAAAATACATTCGTTATTATCATCCAATTGATTTTGGGTCAGCCATTTAAGCGCACTTGGTGTATCATCTAAAATAAAATGAGCAGAAATATCCAGACGATCACATCCATGACGGATGAATGAGACATCAGATCTTGCGCCTAAACAGAGGTTTAATGCATCGACTGATATTGATTTACCTGCGCCGGTTTCACCAGTAATCGCAGTCATTCCTGAATTAAGGTCGATAACCAAATGATCGACTATAGCAAAATTATTTACCGTTAATTGTGTCAGCATATTTTTATTATCAATAATGTTAGATTGATGAATATTATAGCAACAAAGACACTGTAAATAAATACAGTTTTAAATAAAAGTATGATGACTACCGCTAATGGCAATAGCTAAAATATCATACATAATCTATCATCTTAATTGATCCATAAACATAGCCAAGGCAATTTATCTAATGATATTAATAGATTATTTTATAGAACAAACAGTTAGTAATATTTGTATCAAGAATAAATAGTAGTGATATTTTATACGTATGTAAAAAAATAAAACGACATGGGTTAAAAATAAAAAACCACCTTAACGGTGGTTTTCTATCTACAGCCATTGATGAATAACAATTATTCATAGATGCCTAATTTTTTTTCTAAATAATGGATATTAGTGCCACCTTTTTGGAAGTTTTTATCTTCTAAAATAGCAAAATGTAAATCGATATTAGTTTTAATACCATCAATAACTAATTCTGATAACGCATTTTTCATACGAGCAATAGCAATTTCTCGTGTTTCACCATAAGCAATCAATTTACCAATCATTGAATCATAATGTGGTGGTACGGTGTAACCAGCATAAATATGTGATTCCCAGCGAATACCAAAACCACCCGGAGCATGAAAACGCGTAATTTTACCCGGTGATGGCATAAATGTTTTTGCATCTTCGGCATTGATCCGACATTCAATCGCATGACCTTTGATATGAATATCCTTCTGCTTAATTGATAACGGAAAACCTGACGCGATACGAATTTGCTCTCTAATCAAATCAACACCGGTGATCATTTCTGTTACTGGATGTTCTACTTGAATACGGGTATTCATTTCAATAAAATAAAACTGATCGTTTTCAAATAAAAATTCAAAGGTTCCTGCACCACGGTAGCCAATTTCAATACAAGCATTAACACAACGCTCACCAATAAACTGACGCATTTTACCGGTAATACCAACTGCTGGAGCTTCTTCCAACACTTTTTGATGACGGCGCTGCATTGAGCAGTCTCGTTCACCTAAATAAACAGCATGACCTTGCCCATCGGAAAGCACTTGAATTTCAATATGACGAGGATTTTCAAGGAATTTTTCCATATAAACCATATCATTATTGAAAGCTGTTTTCGCTTCCATTTTGGTCATTTTGATGGATTGTTCAAGATCTTTTTCGTTACGAACGATACGCATTCCACGACCACCACCACCGCCGGAAGCTTTGATTATTACCGGATAACCAATATTTTTAGCTATCTTTTTATTTAATTCTATATCGTTTCCTAACGGACCGTCAGAACCTGGTACACAAGGAACTCCAGCCGCTTTCATGGCATTGATGGCAGAAACTTTATCCCCCATCAAACGGATAGTATCCGGTTTTGGACCGATAAATATAAATCCAGAACTTTCCACTTGTTCAGCAAAATCGGCATTCTCTGATAAAAATCCATAACCAGGATGTATTGCCGATGCGCCAGTTACTTCTGCCGCAGCGATTAATTCTGGGATATTTAAATAACTTTTTGCTGATGGTGCAGGACCAATACAAACACTTTCATCGGCTAAAAGTACATGCTTAAGTTCTTTATCAGCTGTTGAATGTACTGCAACAGTTTTGATGCCAAGTTCTTTAGACGCTCTTAAGATGCGTAAAGCAATTTCGCCCCGATTAGCAATTAAAATTTTGTCAAGCATATCAAACCTCTAAGCAGCTATTTTAGTATTCATGTCATATAGAAGCATATTGAGAAGGACCAATATTATTCAATGACAAACAATGGTTGATCAAATTCAACCGGTTGACCATTATCAACTAAAATTGCTTTGATAGTTCCTGCTTTTTCAGATTCAATTTGATTCATCATTTTCATCGCTTCAACAATGCATAATACATCGCCGACATTAACTGTTTGGCCGACTTCAACAAATGCTTTAGAATCCGGGCTTGGAGTACGATAAAAAGTACCAACCATAGGCGATTTAATGGTATGACCTGTCATTGCACAAGCATCATTTTCACCTGTTGCAGGTTGAATGGTTTCATTAATTGGAGCACTAACCACTGCTGGTGCAGGTTGCGGTATATGAATATTTTGCACCGGATAGGCTACTTGAGAAACGGCACGACTAATTCTAACTGATTCTTCACCTTCAGAGATCTCTAATTCAGAAATGCCAGATTCTTCAACTAATTCAATTAATTTTTTTATTTTACGTATATCCATAAATAACACCGTATTTTCGTTTCATTGTCAAGATAAGGTTAATTTACTCTAAACCACCTGCTATCAACTCAATTGTGTTTATCATAAATAACTGATATGACTATTTTTGCCGAAATTAGCTGATAAATTGCTAAATTTTAAGACAATTATGTTCAGCGCGCAAGCATACACCTTTAATTTAAATTTGTCATTATATATCTCTTCCAATTGTGGATTTTACAAAAAAATTACAATAAAAATCCGATTAAATACAAAAATTCTAATTATTTGTAACTATGCGTTACTATATAAATAAGATACAATATCAGCCAATTTTTTGGATGCAACTAAATTAGGAATAACTTTTATTATGTTTAAAAAAATTCGTGGCATTTTTTCTAATGATCTCTCTATCGATTTAGGTACTGCAAATACGCTTATCTACGTTAAAGGACAGGGGATCGTCCTTAATGAGCCATCGGTTGTTGCTATTCGTCAAGATCGTAATGGTGCACCTAAAAGTGTTGCAGCCGTCGGTCACGCTGCTAAACAAATGTTGGGTAGAACACCTGGTAATATTGCAGCGATTCGCCCTATGAAAGATGGCGTTATTGCCGATTTTTCCGTTACGGAAAAAATGTTGCAATATTTTATTCGTCAGGTTCATAGCCACAGTTTTTTAAAACCAAGCCCACGAGTTTTAGTCTGCGTTCCTGTTGGTGCTACTCAAGTGGAAAGGCGCGCTATTCGTGAGTCAGCTTTAGGCGCTGGTGCTCGTGAAGTGTATCTCATCGAAGAACCTATGGCTGCTGCGATTGGTGCTGAATTACCTGTATCAGAGCCAACCGGATCTATGGTGGTCGATATTGGTGGTGGTACGACAGAAGTTGCGGTTATTTCATTAAATGGTGTGGTATATTCCGCTTCAGCAAGAATAGGCGGTGACCGCTTTGATGAAGCTATCATCAATTATGTTCGGCGTAATTTTGGCGCGTTAATTGGTGAAGCAACCGCTGAACGCATTAAACATGCTATCGGTAGTGCTTATCCAGGAGATGAGGTCTTAGAAATTGAAGTCAGAGGACGTAACCTTGCCGAAGGTGTGCCAAGAAGTTTTACCTTAAATTCCAATGAAATTTTAGAGGCTTTACAAGAACCATTAAGTGGTATTGTCAGTGCAGTTAAAGTCGCTTTAGAACAGTGCCCACCAGAGTTAGCTGCCGACATCTCTGAACATGGTATGGTTTTAACGGGTGGCGGTGCTCTGTTACGAAATATTGATAAATTGCTTTCAGCGGAAACGGGTATCCATGTTGTAATTGCAGAAGAACCATTGACTTGTGTTGCTCGTGGTGGTGGTAAAGCGCTTGATATGGTGGATTTGCACGGTGGTGATCTGTTTAGTGAAGAATAACTACTGTCCTTTTGCTCAAATCACTTTTTATTTTAGTAATAAAGGGTGGTTTGGCGAATGAAGCTGATTTTTTCTAAAAGTACGCCTTTGGGATTGCGTATTTTTTTGGCGTTGTCCTTTGCAATATCATTAATCATATGTGATATAAATTACCAACCTTTCACCGTTATAAGATATTATTTAGATACGGCTGTTTCCCCTTTATATTTTGTTTCTAACTCTCCATTATCAGCATTTAATACATTGAATAATTTATCCAAAACGCAACAAGAATTATTAAATGAAAACAAAACGTTAAGAAAACAATTACAAATGCAAGAAAGCGATTTGATTCGATTAAACGCCTTAAAGAAAGAAAATAATGAATTAAGAACATTATTAGGTTCACCATTACGTCATGATGAATATAAAAAGGTTGCCCAAGTTTTATTGGCTGATACTAACCCTTATGCCTATCAAGTTACCTTAGACAAAGGATCCCGGGAAGGTGTATTTGTTAAACAGCCTGTTGTTGATGAAAAAGGCGTCGTCGGTCAAATTTATAGCACTGCTTACAATACCAGTCGGGCTATTTTGATCTGTGATTCACAACATGCTATCCCAGTACAGGTTTTAAGAAATGGTTTAACCATGGTCGCTGTAGGTAATGGTTGTAATAATGACTTATTATTAGATTTTCTCCCGAATAATGTAGATATTCAAGTAGGTGACTTGCTGGTGACTTCAGGTTTGGGAGGGCGATTTCCACAAGGTTATCCGGTTGCTACAGTAAGTTCAGTTAAGGTTGATGAGCATGATTCAACACCAATTATTACTGCGGCACCAATCGCGGATTTAAAACGGTTACATTATCTTTTATTATTATGGAATGAAACTAATAAGCCTCAGGTAATAGCACCGGATCAAGAGACAAACACTAATGAATAATATTGCACATAATTATTGGGTGATTTGGGTAACAATTATTATTGGTCTGCTATTACAAATCATGCCATGGTCATCATCATTTTATATTTTTAAACCACATTGGTTAATGTTAATTCTTATTTATTGGATTGTTGCATTACCGCATCGAGTTGGCATTACAACTGCATTTTTGGTCGGTATAATTATTGATCTTTTCTTGGGTACCTTACTCGGTATACATGCGTTTATTTTTTCATTGATCGCTTACTTAGTACTATTTCGTTTTCAACTTATTAGAAATTTAGCGCTCTGGCAACAATCTTTCATTATTTTTGGTCTGTCAATTTGTTATGATTTATTACTATTATTATTCCAGATCATTCTTTATCGAGTGATTACCATTACACCATTAATTTTCTTTTCCAGTTTTGTCGACGGAATATTATGGGCATGGGTATTTTTACTCTTACGACAAATTAGACGTTGTTTTGCAATCGATTAAATGAGGAAATTATGTCAGTCGAATTGTTTATGAATATCACCCCTTCTGAAACACGAGTTGCTTACATTGAAGATGGTATTCTACAAGAAATTCACATTGATCGAGAATCGAAAAGGGGTATTGTTAGTAATATCTATAAAGGTAAAATTATTCGTATTTTACCGGGTATGCAGGCGGCATTCGTTGATATTGGCTTAGAAAGAGCCGCTTTTTTACATGCTTCAGACATTATGCCACATACGGAATGTGTATCAGATTCTGAACAAGAACAATTTCAAGTAAAAGATATTTCTGAATTAGTTCGCCAAGGTCAGGATATTATGGTGCAAGTGGTAAAAGACCCGATGGGCACGAAAGGAGCGAGATTAACCACAGATATCACATTACCGTCACGCTATCTGGTTTTTATGCCTGGACCAACTTCCGCTCATGTGGCCACTTCGCAACGTATTGAGAGTGAAGAAGAACGTCAACGTTTAAAAAATATTGTGGAAAAATATATTACTACAGAAGGGGGATTTATTGTCCGAACGGCAGCTGAAGGCGCAAGTGAACATGAAATTGCACAAGATATCCAGTTCTTACGACGTCTCTGGAAGAAAATTCAAGAAAGAATGTCACGCCCTGGTAGTAAAAATTTACTTTATGGTGAATTAGTCTTGTCGCAAAGAATACTACGTGATTTCGTTGGCGATCCAATTGAAAAAATTGTAGTCGATTCTAAAAGAACGTTTGATCTATTGTTTGAATTCACTAAAGAGTTTATGCCTGAGGTGACAAGTAAATTGGTGCATTATAAAGGTAATATGCCAATATTTGATCTTTATGATATTGAAAATGAGATACAACGCGCTTTAGATCGAAAAGTACAATTAAAATCAGGCGGTTATTTAATTATCGATCAAACTGAAGCTATGACAACTATCGATATTAATACCGGCGCTTTCGTTGGGCATCGTAATCTTGAAGAAACCATATTTAATACCAATATCGAAGCAACCATTGCCATTGCCAGACAATTACGACTACGTAATCTTGGTGGTATCGTTATTATTGATTTTATTGATATGCAACAAGCACTTCATCGAGAACGTGTATTACAATCATTACAGGAGTCGCTGAGTAAGGATCGTGCTAAAACCACCGTAAATTCATTTTCAGCATTAGGTTTGGTTGAAATGACACGTAAACGTACTCGCGAAAGTATTGAACATATTTTATGTGAAGAATGTCCTTCATGTCGTGGTCGTGGGATGGTTAAATCAGTCGAAACGATTTGTAATGAGATATTACGGGAAATTGTCCGGGTACATAAAGCTCACCGCAGTGAGTATCTGTTAGTTTATGCTTCTTCAGCGGTAGCAAATGCATTAACTGCTGATGAATCACATGCTTTAGCTGAGGTTGAAGTATTTGTCGGTAAACACGTAGAAGTGAAAGTCGAACCTTTTTATGTACAAGAACAGTATGATGTCGTATTAATGTAAGTAATTACTCACATTAACCATCTAATGTCATCTATGAGCAAGAGTTATTAATGATTAAATCGATTATAGGATATATATGATTTTAACAGAAGTTAGTGATCGCCTGCTTACGGCTAATAATCTTAAGCAAAATGATATCGCAAATTTATTGGATATCTTAGCCGGCAGGCAAATTGATTATAGTGATTTATATTTCTCATCCGGTTACTATGAAAGTTGGACATTGGAAGATAAGATTATTAAAAGCGCTAATTTTCATCAGGATCAAGGGGTGGGCGTACGAGCAATATCTGGTGAAAAAACCGGATTTGCTTACACAGATCAAATATCAATGGCAAAATTACAACAAAGTGCCATTGCAGCGCAAAGTATTACTAAAACGACAATCCCGTTACATGTAACCCCATTAAAATCGAGTAAAATTGTCCCAATTTATACCAACATAAATCCGATCAACAATACCAAACAAGAAGTAAAGATTGCATTACTCCAACATATCGATCGATTAGCTCGTTCCCTTGACCATCGTGTCATTGATGTGGTTGCCACCTTAGTGGGGAGTTACGAAGATGTGCTAATTGCGGCTACGGATGGCACCTTCGCAGCCGATACTCGTCCGTTAGTTCGATTATCAATTTCGGTGTTAGTCGAACAAGATAACATTCGCGAACGTGGCACAAGTGGCGGTGGCGGACGTTTTGGTTATGATTATTTCTTTTCAATCAACCCAAAAACAGGCGACAGTCAAGTTGATAGTTATACCAAAGAAGCCGTTAGATTAGCATTAATTGCTTTATCGGCTGAATCTGCACCGGCGGGCTCAATGCCAGTCGTATTGGGTGCTGGCTGGCCAGCAGTACTACTTCATGAAGCGGTTGGACACGGTCTAGAAGGTGATTTCAATCGTAAACAATCTTCGGTATTTAGTGGCAAAATTGGTCAACTTGTTACTTCAGAATTATGCACTATTGTAGATGATGCAACAATTAAAGATCGTCGTGGTTCATTAACAATTGATGATGAAGGTACCTTGGGTCAACGTACGGTATTAATTGAGAACGGCATATTAAAAGGTTATATGTTTGATAAACTTAATGCTAAATTGATGGAAACTTCATCGACAGGAAATGGTCGCCGTGAAGGCTATGCTTATTTACCAATGCCACGGATGACTAACACTTATATGCTTGGGGGTCAATCAAGCTTTGATGAAATTATTAACAGTGTTGATCGTGGTATATATGCGCCTGGTTTAGCGGGTGGGCAGGTTGATATTACTTCCGGTAAGTTCGTGTTTTCAACATCAGAAGCGTATTTGATCGAAAAAGGTAAAATAACTAAACCGATAAAAGGTGCAACATTAATTGGTTCAGGTATTGAAACGATGCAAAACATATCAATGGTTGGTAATGATATGACATTAGATATGGGGGTTGGCATGTGTGGTAAAGATGGACAAAGTGTTCCTGTCGGTGTCGGTCAACCGACGCTAAAAGTTGATCATTTGACAGTAGGTGGCACAATAAAGTAATAAAATTTATTTAGTATGTATTTTGGAGGGAAATAAAATTAATGGAAACAATCGTTACACTCTATAGTGCCTTTGTTAATTTGGACTATGCAACCCTATCTAATCCCAATGTGTTATGGATATTGTATGGTATGTTGTTTATGATCATTCTATTAGAAAATGGAATCTTACCAGCTGCTTTTTTACCCGGTGATAGTTTATTATTTTTAACCGGTGTATTAATTAGCCAAGATGTCTTTCATTTTGGTTTAATCAATGTGATTTTGATCTCTGGTGCAGCGTTTGGCACTTGGTTAGGTTACATTCAAGGTCGATGGCTAGGTAATACTAAAATCGTCAAAAGTTGGATGGAACATTTACCAGAAAAATATCATCAAAAATCAGAAGTTTTATTCCATAAATATGGCTTACAAGCATTATTTATTGGTCGCTTTATCGCATTTGTTAGAACTTTATTACCAATGATGGCAGGCTTATCCGGTTTACATAGTAAAAAGTTTCATATTTATAATTGGATCAGTGCAACGTTATGGATTTCATTAATTGTGACCCTTGGCTATCTATTTGGTAATTCACCTTTTTTCAAAGATTATGAAAAGCAAATTATGTCATTGCTGATGTTGATTCCAGTATTTTTATTAGTTATGGGATTAATATTCTCGGCTTGGATGGCATTGAAACGTTGGTTAGCCAATAAGAAATCGTCACAAACCAGTGTAAATAAAGATAAGAATTAAAAAGAAATCAACCGATAAGCCGGGTTCTGTCGAGGACAATCATTCATCTAGGCTAATGCTCACGCATTAGCTCAAGCAGTCTACCCGGATTCAACGCGGGCCGCGCCAATGAATCCCTATTTGACCTTGCTCCGAGTGGAGTTTACCATGCCACAACGGTTGCCCATTGTGCGGTGCGCTCTTACCGCACCCTTTCACCCTTACCTGATCTTAATTCAATAAGCCATCGGCGGTATACTCTCTGTTGCACTTGTCGTGAATTTTCGTTCACACAAAAATCCCCCAGGCGTTACCTGGCACTCTGCCCTATGGAGCCCGGACTTTCCTCCCCTTTATTTGTCTCCCCAAAAGGACAACAATAAAGCAGCGATTGTCTAGTTGATTTCCAAGGCAAGGATAACCGATTAATTCTGGGTTGTAAATGATTTTACCGATTATCCCAACTTGATTGTCGCATTTACCACTAATAAGCCATGAATTTTTTTGCTATTCTTCACGATTAAGTTTATCTGTTAATGCCTCACTTAAAGTAGAGTAGAATGCGAGTTTATTTTCTATTGGCAGTAATTTAGCACGGGCCAATGTTTTTAATGGCTGAAACTGTAGTTCAGCAATAGATAAATCAACATCAGCAGGTAATGCATCAATAAAATGCGTCAACGCATTGAGACCTCCAGCATCAAGTAATGGTACGGCATCCCACTGTAACACGATATGTTTATAACCATTAATACGATTATATAATTCTAAAAATATCTTTTCTGCGGCGGCAAAAAACAGTGGCCCATTGATACGTACAATTAACGTTTCTTCGGTACTTAATGGTGACTCGACTAATCTTGTCATGCGCGAAATACGACGCATAAATAGTAATGACGCTAACACAATTCCAAACGTGATAGCAATCACCATATCAAATAGCACTGTTAACGACATACAAATTAACATAATAATAATGTCATCTTTAGGTGCACGTTTTAAAATATAGACCATTCGTTTAGCTTCACTCATGTTCCAGGCCACAATTAATAACAATGCCGCCATCGCCGATAATGGCAAGTAGGATAAAATCGGGGCAAAGCTTATTAATGCTAATAATACAACAATCGCATGAAAACAAGATGAAAGTGGTGATGTGGCGCCAGCTTTCACATTTGCAGCAGAACGAGCAATAGCCGCTGTTGCAGAAATACCACCAAAAAACGGCGCAAGAATATTACCTATTCCCTGACCAATTAATTCACTATTTGAATTGTGCTTAGTATGCGTCATTTCATCTAGCACAACTGCACACAATAAGGATTCTATTGCACATAGCATTGCCATGGTTAAGCCAATAGGTACTAATGCCGAAAATACCGCCCAATCCCAATGTAATTCGGCTGATTGCCACGGTAAAATAAATTCAGGTAATACCGCTGGAATACCATGTCCAATAGTACCATCAGGAAGAGTATAACTAAAACGCGAACCAATGGTTTCTACTGATAAACCAAATTGCTGTAAAAAAAGCATGACAACGACACCAACTAAAATAGCCGGTAAATGACCAGGAAATTTGAGCCTCAATTTTGGCCAAATAATCAAAATTACTAAGGTTGATATACCGACAAGTAAATCTGTGAATTGTAAGGTGGGAAAAGCTGTAGCTATAGCTGTCACTTTGCCAATATAACTCTCCGGCATATGTTCAATGTTCAAACCAAACAGATCTTTAATCTGCATTGTGGCTATAGTTATACCAATTCCGCAGGTAAAACCTAGGACAACAGGTAACGGGATATATTCAATCAACCGCCCTAAGCGAATGATCCCCATTAAGATGAGAAATATGCCGGATAACAGTGTAGCAATTAATAATCCAGATAAATCATATTGCATTGCAACAGGATAAAGAATAACCACAAAAGCCGCAGTGGGACCTGAAATACTAAATCGTGATCCCCCCGTTAAGGCGATGACAATCCCAGCGATAATAGCGGTATACAGACCATGTTGTGGTGCAACACCACTTGCAATTGCGAGTGCCATTGATAAAGGAATCGCGATAATACCAACGGTAATACCAGCAATAATATCTTTTAATAAACGTTGTTTGTTATATGGGGTCGTGATACAGGCAGCTTTAACCGCACTGCCGATCTGAATGATACTAATATTATGCCACTTCATGTCAATTTATTCATCAAAATCAGAATGTTTGATTAAACGGCTCTTTATTTATGACAATTAAAGTTAAAGCGAGCAAGACTAATCAAACAATTGGTTAATTAAGTGATTAATAAGATACGCCTTTTACATAAAAATAAAAGAGAATCACCACTTCATTAACAAAAATATTTGTCACGAAGCCGTGTTATACATGAAAATGGTTAGATTTGTAACCAAAAAGTAACAGGACCATCATTAATGAGTGAAATTTGCATATCAGCGGCAAAAATTCCTGTTTGTGTCGGAATACGTAATTGACATAATGAAACAAAATACTCATATAAACGCTTCGCGTCTTCAGGCTTAGCACCTTTGGTAAAACTTGGTCGCATACCTTTTTTGGTATCAGCGGCTAATGTAAACTGAGAAACGACTAAAACACTGCCATTTACCTGTTGAATATTAAGATTCATTTTGCCGTTTTCATCACTAAAAATACGATAACCTAGCACCTTATCACATAATCGCTGTGTTGTTTCTTGATCATCGCCTTGTTCAACTCCGAGTAAGATTAATAAACCCTGTTCGATTTGGCCGACAGTTTGTCCAGCGACATCAACACTGGCTTGTTTTACACGTTGTATTAAAGCGATCATAATCTATCCTATTAATTATCTTCTTTTAATGCGAGATTGCTTTTACGATGATTATTATATTCTGCTAATGAAGCAGCAAATTCAGCACCAAACAAAATGATACACCATGAAAAGTAAATCCAAATCAATAACAGTGGTATTGACGATAACACACCATAAATTAACTGATAAGTTGGGAATGACGTTACATATAGGGTAAATGCCCGTTTACCTAACTCAAATAAGATCGCAGCTAACACTGCGCCACACACCGATTCAATAACCGGTACTGTTTCTGTCGGTACAATGCAATAAAGTAACCAGAAACCCACCACCGAAATAATGAAGGGAAGAGAATTAAGGAAAATTGAACTAACCGTTGAATCACTTAACCATTTTGTAGAAAAAATATATGAACTGATCGCAACACTAGCACCTATCAAAATTGGACCGAGTGTCAATACCGTCCAATACATGGTTAAGTTATACATAATTGAACGACGACGCTTGGTTCGCCAAATAAAATTTAATGCACTATCAATTGAACGGATTAATAATAAAGATGTAACGATTAAACCAATAATGCCAAATACCGTCATCCGATTAGTATTGGCAATAAATTGCTCAAAATAAGGAACCAATGTGTCACTAGCCGTAGGAGCTAAATTGTTATAAATATAAGTTTTAACATTGCCACTTACTTTATCAAAAATAGGAAAGGCAGAAAGTAATGAAAAGATAACGGTAATTAAAGGAATCAACGATAAAATGGTAGTATAAGCCAAACTTGCTGCTGAAGTGGTCAGTCGATCACGGATAATATGTTGTATTAAAATATTTATAAAGGTTTGAGCATCTTTGGTTGTATGACTTAAATTCAATTTAATCAGCTTCATTGATCTTCCTCAAGCAATTATTTTGGAGATAAAATACAGTCTGATATTCCATTACTTTCTAAACGCGTTTTAATACTTTCAGCTTCCGTTTTTGAATAGGATCCATCAACCATTACCCGATATAATTTATCGTTAACAATGGTTGCTGTCACACCAAACATCGCTAATTTTGCTTTTGCAGTTTCAGCATTGTCTTTATCTTTGAAAGCACCGCATTGTAAAATCCAATTATTTAACTGGGTTGCTGGGTTGGTTATCATATTAGCACTATCATTTATAAAATGATCGAGAATTTGCTGACGTTCTTGATTTTGTTGCTGTTTTATTTGTTGCTGTTGAATAGATAATTGATGATTTTCGGCTTTCTCTAACTCTTTCAAATAAGTCCAACGTTCTTCTGGTTTACTTGGTAAAGTGAATTGTGGTTTTTCAGTAATTTTTTTTATCGGGGGAGTCGGTTTATTACTGTTATTTGAGGAAACAAAATACAAAATAGCCACAAATAAAATGACCAAAAGAGAAACTAATACCACTAAAATATTAGGTATTTTACGTGATTTATTACTGGACTTAGCCTTACTTTTTTTTCTGGTACTTTTTTTGACATAATCACGTTGTGCCACAATTTTGCTCTCTTAATACGCTTCATTTAAATAGATTGTATAATGTACAAATAAAAAAAGTGGTTTACACCACTTTTATTTAGATTTAAACAAAATGTCTAAAAGCACAAAAATCTGTGCTTTTACGTCATTAACAGATTTAAGCTAATGCGCTGATCTGTTTTGTTAAGCTTGCTTTATGACGTGCAGCTTTATTCTTGTGGATTAAACCACGAGCCGCCTGACGATCAACAACAACTTGCATGTCTTTAAATGCTACTTGCGCTGATTCTTTATCACCAGCTGCGATAGCTGCGTATACTTTCTTGATATAAGTACGCATCATTGAACGACGACTTGCGTTGTGTTTACGGCGTTTTTCAGATTGAACTGCACGCTTCTTAGCTGATTTAATATTAGCCAAGGTCAACTCCCAAAATTAGTTTAACTAATTAAAACATAATTATCATTAAGGCGGAAAAATATGCCTTATTTAAGCTATTTTGTCAACAAGAAATTTTTGTTAAATCCATTTTTAATTTATCCTTAGTAAACTTTTTTATGATAAAATAGCGCACAGTTTTTTTGAATTATAAATTTTAGAAAGGGGAAGTTTCATGGCAATTATTAGAATGAAGGATCTTGATCTTAAAGGTAAACGTGTTTTTATCCGTTCTGACCTTAATGTCCCGGTAAAAGACGGTAAAGTCACTTCCGATGCACGTATCCGTGCATCACTGCCAACCATTGAAGACGCCATTAAACAAGGGGCGAAAGTGATGGTAACATCACACATTGGTCGCCCTACAGAAGGTGAATATAATCCTGAATTTTCACTTCAACCTGTTGTTGATTATCTAAAGGCTCACGTTAGTTTTCCTGTCCGCTTAGTAAAAGATTATCTTGATGGCGTAGATGTCAAAGAAGGTGAATTAGTTGTATTAGAAAACGTTCGTTTTAATAAAGGCGAAGGTAAAGACGATGAAGCACTATCTAAAAAATATGCAGCATTATGTGATATTTATGTTATGGACGCGTTTGGTACAGCTCACCGCGCTCAAGCATCCACTCATGGTGTAGGTCGCTTTGCTCCCGTATCTTGCGCGGGTCCATTACTTTCTGCTGAATTAGACGCGTTAGGTAAAGCATTAGATAATCCAGCGCGCCCAATGGTAGCGATTGTAGCGGGTTCTAAAGTATCAACTAAATTAACCGTACTTGATTCTTTATCAAAAATTGCTGACCAAATTATTGTTGGTGGTGGTATCGCCAATACTTTCATCGCTGCTGAAGGATATAATGTTGGTAAATCATTATATGAAGCCGATTTAATTCCTGAAGCAAAAAAACTTATGCAAAATTGCACTATCCCGGTTCCAACCGATGTTCGCGTTGCCACTGAATTTAGTGAAACAGCAACAGCAACATTAAAATCGGTAAAAGATGTGCAGAGTAATGAGCAAATTCTTGATATTGGTGATGCTTCTGCTGAAGAATTGGCTAAAATCATTAAAAATGCTAAAACAATCCTTTGGAATGGTCCTGTGGGTGTATTTGAGTTCCCTAACTTCCGTCGCGGTACTGAAATTGTTGCCAATGCGATTGCCGATAGTGCAGGTTTCTCTATTGCCGGCGGTGGTGATACATTAGCTGCGATCGATTTATTTGGTATCGAAGATAAAATCTCGTATATTTCTACTGGTGGCGGCGCTTTCCTTGAATTTGTGGAAGGTAAAAAATTACCAGCTGTTGCCATGTTGGAAGCAAGAGGAAAATAATTAACTTTAACATAGTTACCAAGGATGAGAAATGACTCATCCTTTACTTTTTATAAAATCTAAAGGTAAGAATAATGACAAAAATTTCAGATGTAGTAAAACCAGGTGTTATTACTGGTGATGACGTTCAGAAAGTGTTTCAAGTAGCACGAGAAAATAATTTTGCATTACCTGCTGTAAACTGTGTCAACACTGATACAATCAATGCTGTTATTGAAACTGCAGCTAAAGTTCGCTCTCCGGTTGTTGTACAATTTTCTAACGGTGGTGCACAATTTATGGCCGGTAAAGGATTAAAATTAGAAGGTCAAGAAAGTGCTGTATTAGGTGCAATTTCAGGTGCTAAGCATGTTCATTTGATCGCTGAAAAATACGGTGTACCTGTTTTAGTACATACTGACCATTGTGCTAAAAAATTACTACCTTGGGTTGATGGATTACTTGATGCTGGCGAAGCACATTTTGCCCGTACCGGTAAACCACTGTTTTCTTCGCATATGATCGATTTATCCGAAGAATCTTTAAAAGACAATATTGATCTATGCTGTCAATATCTTGCGCGCATGAAAGCAATCGGTATGACATTAGAACTTGAATTAGGTTGTACTGGTGGTGAAGAAGATGGTGTTGATAACAGCCATATGGATAGTTCTGCGCTTTATACCCAACCAGAAGATGTAGCATATGCTTACGAACGTTTAAATGAAATCAGTCCTCGTTTTACTATAGCTGCTGCATTTGGTAATGTTCATGGTGTTTACAAACCAGGTAATGTTAAATTAACACCAAAAATTCTCGATAACTCACAAAAATACGTATCAGAAAAATTCGACCTACCAGAAAAATCCTTGAACTTTGTATTCCATGGTGGTTCTGGCTCGACTCCAGAAGAAATTGCCGAAGCAGTTAAATATGGTGTAGTAAAAATGAATATTGATACAGATACACAATGGGCTAACTGGGAAGGTATTTTAAAATACTATAAAGCTAACGAAAGTTACTTACAAGGCCAATTAGGTAATCCAGAAGGTCCTGATTCACCAAACAAAAAATACTACGATCCACGTGTATGGTTACGTAAAGGTGAAGAATCTCTTATCGCTCGATTAGAATTAGCATTTAAAGAATTAAATGCAGTAGATGTTTTATAATCCACTAAGCATCTTGAGGCTACCAACCCACTATTATATAGTGGGTTTTTTTATGATAAAAATTTAATGATTTTGCTAGTTGAGTAATAATAAACAATGGTTATTTAGTCTGTTTACCAACCTTCAATCGGATCTACATCAATACTCCAACGGGTATTTTTGGCTTCTGGCAATTGTTCAATCATTAAAACCAATTCATTTAGCAGGATTTGTAATTTACTGCGTTGACTATGTTGTAGTAATAACTGCCAACGAAAATAACCGGCTTTTTTGGCTTGATTAGCTTGGTTTGGCCCCAGTAACCACAAATCAGGATCTGGGTAATGATCATTTAGCCACATGGCAACTTTTTGTAATAATTGTGGTGCATATTGATTATTGCGATCAGCGGCATGAATTAATACCTGATAGCTAAACGGTGGTAAAAATGTGTTTTTTCTTTCGACTAAGGTTTGCTTAGCAAAAGCGGGATAACCTTCATGTAATAAGATATTCAGTAACGGATGCTCAGGGTGATACGTCTGTAAAATCACCTCGCCAGTTTTATTTTCTCGTCCAGCACGTCCAGATACTTGGGTATAGATTTGCGCAAACCGTTCGGTAGCACGAAAATCACTGGAAAATAAAGCACCATCAACATCCACAATACCAACTAACGTTACATCAGGAAAATGATGACCTTTAGCGAGAATTTGGGTTCCCACTAAAATATGTCTTCCCCCTTGGTGAATAGCTTGCAGGTAATGATCCAAGCACCCTTTTTTACTAATTGAATCGCGATCAATGCGACTAACAGGAATACCAGGAAAGAGTATATTTAGTTGTTTCTCCAACTGTTCAGTACCAAATCCAATAGGAACCAAATGGGTTGAACCACATTTGGGACATTGATCTGGAATAGCTCGTGGTGTATCACAATAATGACAAATTAATTTATTTTGGTTCTGATGATAAGTAAAAGGTTTATCACACCGTGGGCACTCTGCAATCCAACCACAATCATGACATATCAACAATGGAGCAAATCCTCGGCGATTTAAAAAAAGCATCACTTGATTATCATTTGCTAAATGTTGATTAATTTTAGCAATAAGTGGTTGCGATAAGCCTGCCGCTAATACTAACCCTTTAATATCTAAAATGGTCTGCTTAGCCAGCTCTGCTTCACCGGCTCTTTCAGTCAATAATAAATGATGATATCGCTTACTTTCAGCATTATTTAATGTTTCTAAAGATGGGGTTGCCGAACCTAATACGATAGGTATATTCTCTATTTTGGCTCGTAATATCGCTAAATCACGCGCATGATAACGCCAACCCTCTTGTTGTTTAAAGGATGTGTCATGTTCTTCATCAACAATAATCATACCGAGATCACGAAATGGTGTGAATAACGCCGAACGCGTACCAATCACAATCGCAATATCACCACAACGACATTGCAGCCAGGCCGCTAAGCGCGCTTTTTCACTCATTGCCGAATGAAGCACTACCATCGGCACATTGAATCGTTGCTTAAAACGTTTTATTGTTTGGGGAGTAAGACCGATTTCCGGAACTAATACAAGTACTTGTTGTCCCTTACAAATCACTGATTGAATTGACTGTAAATAAACTTCAGTTTTCCCGGAACCAGTCACCCCTTCTAATAAATAAACGGCAAATTGAGTAAGATGTTGTTCGATACTCGCTATAGCATTAAGCTGCTGCGCATTGAGCTGAAAGGCTGGTTGTTGAGCTACAATATCCATATGCCAATGGTGTCTTACGGGTAATACTGCAACTTTTTCGATTAGTTTTTTTGCTTGTAATGCCTTAAAAATGGTCGGTGAAAAATCTGAATTATCGATTTTTCCACCAGATTGCATTAATTTCAATAAGGCTTGTTGTTTATGGGAACGTGTTAAATTACGATAATCAAATATTGTCCCTTTTTGGGTTAATTGCCATACCCATGTTTCTGCCAAAGTGGCAGGTCTCCCTTGACGAAGTAAAATGGGCAAAGCATGAAATAATACTTCCCCCAATGGATAATGGTAATAATCAGCGGCCCGCTTTAAGAATTGCCATAATTTGGCTGAATATAACGGTTGCTCATCAAGTAATAGATGAATTGATTTTAGTTTATCTGACGCAAATTGACTGTTATGACACAATTCAACGACGATACCAATTGCTTGCCGTCGACCAAAAGGCACTTGCACGCGTTGTCCAATACCAATGGTTTTCACCAGCACATCAGGCACAATATAGTCAAAAATCTGATGTAAACGAATGGGTAATACAACTTTGGCTATTAACATAACAATACAAGAAGAGAACGCAAAGCACTATATTACCACATTTATACTAATTTAGTTTGTTACCTATCATAAGTAAATGTGATTTTAACCAATCACACGAAATAATAATTTACCATAAATCATGATCCAAACGCTTCTACAAAAAACCGTTTATAAAATAGATAAAAGCTGTTTTATTAAGCTTATTTATCGGGTTTTGTTAATAGTACCACTTATTAAAATAATTATTTTACAGAAAAATAAACTTCTATTATTTTTTAATTTTGCAAAACCAAAACGCGCAAAAAATTATTATAATTTATAATGTTACATTAAAATTAAACGTGAGATAAATGAAAAATATGCTATAATTATTTCTAATAATCAGAAAGGGGAAATCTTACGATGAGTTGCTATAATAATATTTCTTTGAAGTATATATCGCATCGGCTTGGCCATTTTTGTACAAAAAAAACTGCCAATTTACGATCAAATCCATTTAAGTTTTTTGCAATTACACAAAGGGATTTTGTAACCTCTCGAAAGGATCATGTATTATCAACAACGTCTAAATTTTGCTTACTGTTTTTAATGGTATCTAGTTTAGCTGAAGCAGCACTTACGGCACAATCTGCCAATAGTATACAAGGTACAGCGCCTTATTTTACCTTTGATAAAGGAAAACATAAAATTACTACCACTGATGATTTGTTATGGATGAGTTTTAATCACGACGATCAAATGATTATCTATACAGGTGCCAACAACACATCATCGCTGGATGAACCAATTGAAGTACCACCATCAATTAGTACTTTTACTGATATTTTTTTACCCGTGCCGGTAGATGCTCCTTTTTCGAGAGACGGTAGTCAAACGATAAGTTTAGATGCGTTAGTGCGTCCTCCCTATTCCTATTGGGATGATGATGAAGGTGATGGTAAAAATAATGATGAAATTTCTGCACAAGGTAATTTGCGGCTTGAAATACGTGATGAAAATGGTTGGTTGATTAAACGGACAGACCCATTCGTCCCATGTAATTCAGATTATTATCGTATTATTTTAACCAATACCTCTGGCAAATTAATGACCAAATATGGCGTACCTAATTCCACTTCATTTATGATTAAACCGGTTACATTTTATATCCGTCATAAAGCGCAACCTTATGCTTGTTGGGCCGCACCCTACTTATTATCAAATGGTGGTCCTGCAAATAATAGTAATTATAATGGCCCAAGTAATCAATGGGATTTTAGCAAAGGATTTTTTCTCCAAGATTTGAATACCCCTTCTAGAAATTTTCCTACCATCGCGAGTAAAGGAAATTTTTTTACTTTAACAATGGCTGTATCGCAGGTAAGTGATATCTCATATAGCAAACAACCAAGTGATTCTAAATTAAGTTTAATTATTAGTAGTGCATCAGAAAGCCGTAATGTTGCAAAGATTGAAATCCTCGGACCAAGTGATGGTGCTACAGCTCAACAAGCTAAATTCACCCCTACGACTTTCACCATTTATGCCAATCAGGAACAAACTAAAGTTATTTATACATTTAAAATTAATAAGTGGTTTATTGTTAAGCCAGTAGAAAATACAGGCACGAGACCTATTCCTGGCATTTACTATTCTGAAGCGGAACAATACTGTAACGATTTAGGTTATCGTGTCCCTGGTGTATTAGAATTAACTAATGCGAATAATAGTTATGAACCCATCGAATGGAATAATGGACTTGCTGATCAACCTAATAATTATCAAAGAATCATTGGCGGTGGGTTATTAGCTGAATGGGGGAAAATGTTAAGCACCATATACACTAATGATGTGCTGGTAACTAAATTTTGGACCGCAGATTTTAAAAAAGATAATGATCAAATATTAAGATATACTGTTGGTACAAATACTGGTGATATCTACATATCTCAAGATAGCAATGATGCTCAAGGTATTTGTGTTTCACCATGATATATTGTTATATCATGGTTTGATATTTCATGGTTATCAATTTTTATAAAAGGGTATGAATGTGAGTGAATTAGCGCATCAACATTCATACCTATAAGTGTTAACAATTAATCATGATTAAGATCTAAACTTTTTGATTGCCATTGTTTAGACTTCCAACGCCAAGCATTAGCTAATCCTCGTAACCATTCGTCACAAGCAAAGCCGATCCAGATCCCAAGTAAACCCATTTGTAATGTAATACCTAAATAATAGCCAATTGGAATCGCAACACCCCACATAAAGATTAATGCCATATAAAACGGAAAACGCGCATCTCCCGTTGCTCTTAACGCATTAACCATAATAATATTTTGTGTTCGTCCTGGTTCCAAAAATAGCGATAAAATAAAGATTGGCAATAAAATTGTCATCACATCACTATTATTCGTAAAACCAGCAACAATGGTTTCCCTAAATAAGAAAAAGGGGATTACCACAATCGCCGTAACAATAATACCAAGTTTCAGGCTGCTAAAAGTTTGCTTATACGCTTGCTCAAATTTTCTTGCACCAACCAGATGGCCAACGATAATCTCATTACCCACACCGATTGCAATAGCAAACAGCATCATAAAATAGGCTAGCTGTAAATAAAGTGCTTGAGCAGCTAAAGTGGTTTCGCCCATTAACCCAATGAAAGCTGTCATAACAAGCACTTGTCCGGTCCATGACAAATTTTCACCAGCTGACGGTAAACCGATTTTTAGGATCTGTTTTAAAACAGTTTTATTCCAATGTATAAAGAGCCTCAATTCTGCTTTAATTTTTAAATGATATAAAATGATAAATGTGAGTAACAACACACCTATCACTCGTCCCACGACGGTCGACCAAGCAACCCCGACTAATCCCCATTGAGGAAATCCCCAATAACCATAAAGGACAAGAAAATTACCGGAGACCGTAATAATATTCATAATTAAAGAAACATACATCACGGCTTGAGAATAACCATATACTCGAATACACGAAGCCATAATAATGACAATTGCTTCAAAAAATAAGCAGACCCCTAAAATATGAAAATATTCAAAACTTAAATCTAAAATTGAGTTCGGAGTATTCATAGTTTTTAATACTTGATAACCGAACAGCGAAATAAATAGATAACAAAGTAAACCAATAATCAAATTGAATGCTATTGATAAATGAATAGCATGACGGGCTTGCTGATAATTTTTAGCTCCTAAATATTGAGCCACAACAACGCTACAACCAATACCAATAAAGTTGAAGATCGGAATAAAAATATCAAAAAATTGATTAGCGACCGTTGTTGCTGCCAACATCGCTATTGACACACGACTGATCATATAGGTATTAATTAACAACGTTGATAAATGTAAGAAAATATCAATAAAAATCGGCCAACTTAATGAAAAAAGAGATTGATCGACAACCGCACGATCTGCTTTCATAAAATCCTGCTATAAAATAAATAAATTATGATTTTATTTTACATTATTTAAACTAAGAGGCGATATATCACTCTAAAAGGTAATGAATAAAATCGGAAGGAAAATGCCACGTTATTTATCATATTAAATAGCGCGACATTATGATTAACTAAGCCAAAACGTTAACAATTGATTCACACAGTAAAGACATATTATCTAGTGTCATACCAGCCACATTGATTCGACCAGAATTAACGATATAAATACCATAATCATTTCTTAACGTTAGAACTTGCTGTTCTGTTAAGCCACTAAATGAAAACATGCCATTTTGTTTAGCAATAAAACTAAAATCTTGCTTGGTCCCTTTTTCTTGTAAAGTTTTGACAAACAATTGTCGCATACGGTGAATACGTTGACGCATAACCGTCAACTCGGTAATCCATTCTTCTTTTAATTCTGGATTGTTGAGTATATAAGCAACAACATTTCCACCATGAGAAGGTGGATTAGAATAATTTGCTCGAATAACCGTTTTAACTTGACTAAATGCTTTATCCGCTACTTCAGCATTTTCAGCAATGAGGGTTAATGCCCCAACCCGTTCATTATACAAACCAAAATTTTTTGAATAAGAACTCGCAATTAATAATTCTGGTAAACTATTGGCAAATAGTCTGACCCCCAAAACATCTTCTTCAATACCTTGTCCAAAACCTTGATAAGCTAAATCAAATAGCGGTAACCAACGTTTTTTTATCGCAATATCTAAAATGATTTGCCATTGTTCAAGTGTTGGATCAATGCCTGTAGGATTATGACAACAACCATGGAAAAGTACAGCATCACCTTGCGGAATACGATTTAAATCTGCAATAAAAGCATCAAAATTAATATCGTGATTCTTGGGATCGTAATAACGATATTCTTTAACTTTCAAACCGGCAGTCTGAAAAACATTACGATGATTAGGCCAAGTTGGATTACTTACCCATATGTGTTTAACTTTAATTTTACTGGCTAAGAATTCGGCCATGATTCTTAAAGCGGCTGTTCCTCCTGGTGCTTGTGCCGTTTTGACTCTATTTTCTTGAATTAGTTGGCTATCGTTGCCAAAAATTAGCTGTTGGGTTGCAAGATTAAATGTCGCTAAACCGTCGATAGGTAAATAGGTTTTGCTCTGTTCGTTTTTTAGTAAATAAGTTTCTGCTTTTTTAACGCTATTTAACACTGGTGTTAAGGTATTTTCATCTTTATAAATACCCACACTTAGATTAATTTTATTAATACGCTCATCTGCTCTAAAAATATCAGCTAATCCCAATATAGGATCGGCTGGTGCTTTGACTAAACTCTCGAACATGCGAACCTCAATAGTTATTTTTATATTGAGCTAATTATTATACGCTTGAAAAATCCAATTGAGCAATAGGTTTTAGCTGCGCTAAAAATTCAATTAAATTATCTGCTAGCAGCGTATTTTTATTATCAATTAATCTTTCCAATAAAATATTACCCGTTTGATTGTCGATAGATATAATTTCAGTATCATCATTCGTTGAAGCAATAAATACCGATGGTCGACGTTTAAGTTTTTTTTGCATAGTCAGATGAGCAATCAAGTGTTGTTCTAAACGAGCAAAATCCTCATCATTCCATACTTGAATTAAACTCAATGACACATCATTAAACACCGCTTGCATATCACCAGCATATTGCGTTTGATAAAAATAATGTGCGTCAGGATGTAACGTGATATTGATAACCTGCTCAACAATGGTTAATGACTTTCCTTCAGCTGCTACAGGGCGCCAAAATACCACCGAACCTTTTGTTTCAGTGATACAAGGTGATGGCATATCATATAGCGCCTCACTTTTAGGATCGTGTTGATAGGTAGCTTGCCATAGTTCAACGTAACGTTGCGTAAATTGCTCAAGTGCGGTTGATGGTTTTGTTATAATATTCATATTGACTAAATAATACCTTTAGTTTTAATGCTAAATTAGCTATGCTTAGTTAACTATAGATAGTGTAGCGAAAAATTACCAGCTTAAAATCATAATAAACGGTAGTAGCCATTTCAACACCAATTTGAATCAGAAAGAATAATTTTAAAATAAACGAGGTAGTTGTGATTACTCAAATTAGTCCTTTAGGATCCATGGATCTGTTGTCACAAATTGAAGTCAATACATTAAAACGTTCTGCCAGCAGTGAATTATATCAATTGTTTCGCAATTGTTCTTTGGCAACGCTTAATGCTGGAAGCAAAACAGATAATACTAAACAATTATTGGAACAGTTTTTATCATTCGAAATTAATGTCATTACTAATGAACGCGGAGTTAAACTCGAACTGATCGATCCTCCTCAAAGTGCATTTGTTGATAATAAAATTATTCGTTCCATTCAGGCTAATCTTTTTGCTGTATTACGTGATATTTTATTTGTTAACAGTCAAATTGTATCTATCAAAGGTTTATTACCTGACGAACTGAAAAAAGAGCATGATACTTATTACATTACCAACTTAGTTTTTGCTATTTTACGTAATGCCAATGCCCTTCATGTTGGTGAAGATCCTAATATGGTTGTCTGCTGGGGGGGACATTCCATTAACGAAACGGAATACTATTATGCGCGTCAAGTTGGTATGCAACTCGGTTTACGCGAGCTCAATATCTGTACTGGCTGTGGCCCAGGAATCATGGAGGCACCGATGAAAGGTGCCGCGGTGGGTCATGCGCAACAACGTTATAAAGACAGCCGATTTGTGGGTCTAACTGAACCGTCTATTATTGCCGCAGAACCACCAAATGCATTAGTCAATGAATTAATCATTATGCCAGATATTGAAAAACGCTTGGAAGCATTTGTACGTATGGCACATGGCATTGTGATATTTCCTGGTGGTCCAGGAACAGCTGAAGAATTATTATACATTTTGGGAATACTGTTAGATCCGGCTAACCAAACTCAAGCTTTACCGTTAGTTCTAACTGGACCGAAAGAATGCCGTGATTATTTTCAAGCTATTGATAGTTTTATTTATAATACATTAGGTGAACAAGCGACTAAACTTTATCAAATTGTGATTGATGCTCCTGAAGAAGTCGCTCGTATTATGAAAAGTGGTATTAAACAAGTAAAAGCGGCACGATTAGTTAGTGGTGATGCTTATGGTTTTAACTGGACATTAAAAGTAAATCAGGCCCTACAACATCCATTTGAACCAAGTCATCAAAACATGGCTGCACTTAATCTTCATAAAGACCAACCAATAGAACAATTAGCGGCAGATTTACGACGTGCTTTCTCAGGTATTGTTGCCGGTAATGTGAAAGAAGTTGGTATGCAAGAAATTGAAAAATATGGTCCATTTAAACTGCAAGGCGATCCGCAA
The DNA here is from genome assembly GCF_014489845.1 of Frischella japonica. GTDB lineage: Bacteria > Pseudomonadota > Gammaproteobacteria > Enterobacterales > Orbaceae > Frischella > Frischella japonica. The sequence goes on along the minus strand of NZ_JABURY010000021.1, from coordinate 152,309 downwards.
ATCATGCAACAATTGGATCAATTATTACGGCGCTTTGTTGCTCAAGATCGTATGAAATTACCCGGTGGTACTGCTTACAAACCATGTTATGAAATCTGTTTTTAAACTCATAACATCATGATTATTAAGGCAGACATCTCTTGATGTCTGTCAATCGTTTTAAATCAATTAATGATAAAAATCGCTATATTTATTAAGCCTGTATAGATATTGACTATAAAAATGATAGATTGAGGTAACCTCGAAAGTCGGTATACTTATCCTTTATAAACCAAAAATAACATAGATTAAATATGCTATTTCCTATAATGATTACAAAGGAGCAATAACTATGGCCTATACTCTTCCTCCCTTACCTTATGCCTACGATGCATTAGAACCTTATATTGATGCCGAAACAATGCATTTGCATCACGATAAACATCACCAAACTTATGTTACCAATGCTAATACGGTATTAGCCACATTATCAGCAGATTTACAAAAATTGGCTCCTGAAGCATTATTAAAAAACTTAGATAATGTTCCCGCTGACAAATTAACTGCCGTGCGTAATAACATTGGAGGACATGTTAATCACACTTTATTTTGGGAACTACTTAAAGTTGGAACTGAATTAAAAGGTGATTTAAAAGTCGCCATTGAAAGAAGTTTCGGTTCAGTTGATGCTTTTAAAGAAAAATTTGCAACTGCTGCCGCAACCCGTTTTGGCTCCGGTTGGGCATGGTTGGTGGTACAAAATGGTGAATTAGCAGTGGTATCTACTGCTAATCAAGATAACCCAATCATGGGTGAAAAATTATCAGGTACCTATGGTACGCCGATTCTAACCTTAGATGTGTGGGAACATGCATATTATTTAAAATATCAAAATCGACGAGTTGATTATATCGGCGCATTTTGGCATGTCGTTAACTGGGATAAAGTTGCAGAATTATACGCAGCAGCGCAATAATTTTCTAATTAATATACCTCATTTTTGGGCACGTTTTAACGTGCCATCTCTTTTTTATTGTTATTAGCTCACACTTTTATCTTATTTCCCATCAAAAAAATTGAATGATTTATTTTCGTCAATAAAATAAGATTGAGATCTTCATCACTATTTTGCTTTTTTATTGCTCGTTTCAGTGACTAAAATCACAAAATCAAATTAATTAATTTGTGACGTGAAATATGTTAGTTCATTATAAAACTATCGAAATATATAAGTTCATATTCCAATAACATTTGAATTTATTATATTTTCATTTATAGCTGATTTTTTAAGACAGCATTTTACTTATCTCTGCCTTTTAGGAAGCAATGAAAATGAATAATGATAACCAATTAGTATCAAAATCACTAAAGAAATACCCTTTTTTAAAACGTTCCACTGCTTTTATAGTAAGTTCGTTGTTACTGTTTGATACTGTGCCTGTATACGCTAACCATTTCTTAGAAGATGGATCCGTTACCGGAAATATTTTCTTCTGGAATCGAGACCGTGAAAGAAAAGATATCTCACAGGATCTAAATGGCAATAGGCAGTATCACGGTTATAAAAAGAATATTCGCCAATCCACTTTTAACGCTAATCTAGATGTAAAATCTGGTTTTATTGCTGATATACTAGCATTTGAAGTAGGTGGTTACGGCGCCTGGGAGGTGAGTAATGGCGGTAACGGTCATCCAAATGAAATTGGCTTCAGTGGTAAAAGAACTCGCTGGGATGAAAATTGGAAAAAAGATGTCAGTGGCGCCAGTGTTTATAAAGCATTAGTAAATTTAAAACTGGATGATAAATTTTGGCTTAAGGCCGGTTATATTCAACCATCCGGACAAACTTTGCTCGCGCCACATTGGAGTTTATTACCAGGTACTTACCGTGGTTTTGAAGCCGGTACAGTGTTTGATTTTCAAGACAATGGTGTATTATCCATGTCTTATATGTGGGCAGACAAATATAAAGCGCCATGGTATAAACGTGTTTACAATTTTCGCCAATGGGATAATAAAACTGAAATCAGTTATCTGCATTCCGCTGGTTTAAAGTATGATTTTAAAAATAATCTCGTACTTGAAGGGGCTTTTGGTCAGGCTCATAATTACATGAACCAATATTTTGCTAAAGCTTCCTATAAAATGGATGTATTAGATAATCCATTATCCATGAGCTATCAATTTTATGGCGCTAAAGATCAACATCACCGTGGCTTAGATGTATATGATGGATTAGCTTGGCTACAATCAGCAAGTTTACAATATCAAATAGGACCAGTAGGTTTACGAGCTGAAGGGGTTATTGTTAAAGCCGAAGGTAATCAAGGCTTCTTTTTACAACGTATGACACCAAGTTATGCATCATCTAACGGTCGTCTTGACGTATGGTGGAATTCACGTTCAGACTTCAATGCCGATGGCGAAAAAGCATTGTTTGCTGAAATCAGTTATGATTTAGGTCATTTATCTAATTACTTGGCTGGTTGGCGTACCGCGACTTCCTATGCCTATGGTTGGGACGCAAAACCTAATTCTTCAAAAAACCAAAGTGGTCAGCGTAATTTCAAATCGCAAAGATTGATCGAATCAGCTTGGAACATTGATTTATCTTACACTGTACAAGAAAGTTGGGCGAAAGATAGTTCCTTCCAACTCCATTATACTCGCTATAATAACCACTCAAATAACCCAAGCTGGAGTAATGGTTACGACAATATTTTTCAAGATGAACATGATATAAAATTTATTGTGACTTTACCTTTCACCATTTTTAGCCCGAATCAAAAATAGGAAAACCGTATTATGAAAAGCTTTAAAACGACCTTATTAAATGCATCTATTACCGCATTATTAACAACTTTGGGGTCATCAGCATTTGCGTCGCAAACCATTGTCGATACCCTTAGTCAACAATTAAAGGTAAATTATAAAGTGGTGGATAATCATGCAGCTAACCATGGCATTGATTGTTCAAACCTAGGTGGTGATTGGGGAGCATGTAACAAAGCAACGATTTCTTTAACTAATAAAGGACCAGCAATTCAGGATAAAGATTGGGCGATCTATTTCAGTAGTATTCGTATGATTTTAGCCGTCGAGAATGAACAATTTAAAATCACCCATCTTACAGGTGATTTGCATAAAATCGAACCTACTGATAAATTCAGAGCTTTTCCAGCAAATGGCACGATCACAATTCCAATCATTGGTGAATATTGGCAATTAAGTGAAACAGATGTGCTACCACGTTGGTATGTTACATCAACGAATGCTAAACCAAAGATTATAAAGAATACTGACACCGAAACATTAGCCAATATTGTTTCGCCAATTGGTGAGCAATGGCGACGAACACCTGATGATCATAATATTTTGATGACACCACAGAGCCGTTTTGAACGGAATGCTGATGTTAAAAAATTGGATGCTAGCGCATTACGAGGTCAGATTATACCTACTCCAACTAAATTTACGTTGGCAAATGCTAATATTACATTGGATAACAACGGTGTTGACTTACAATTAAACAATCTTAACACCGCAAGTCAATCAGTGTTAAAAGAACAATTTAAAAAATTAGGTATTCCTTTAACAAATAAAGGTTATAAGATTGAAGCTAACATTAATACCAATAAAGCCAATAACACTGTACCCGGTGCCTATCAACTCAATATCACACCTAAAAAGGCTACTATTATCGCTTATGATGAAAGTGGGATTTTTTATGGTGTTGAATCAGTCTTATCATTAATACCAGCCAAACAAAAACCCGTTATACCTGAAGTTAGCGTCGAAGATGCACCGCGTTTTCAATATCGAGGTATTATGCTTGATACTGGACGAAACTTCAAAAGTAAACAGGCTGTCTTACGGCTTTTAGATCAAATGGCGGCTTATAAACTTAATAAATTCCATTTCCATTTAAGCGATGATGAAGGTTGGCGAATTGAAATACCTGGTTTACCAGAATTAACAGAAGTAGGTAGTCAACGATGCCATGATCTCACCGAACAAAGCTGTTTATTACCACAACTTGGTTCAGGACCGAACAATGATAATTTGGGAAGTGGCTATTTTAGTCGTGATGATTATATCGAGATAGTCAAATATGCGAAAGCACGATTCATTGAAGTTATCCCTGAAATTGATATGCCAGCACATGCCAGAGCGGCGATCGTTGCGATGGAAGCTCGTTATAACCGTTTAATGGCAGAAGGTAAGGAACAACAAGCGAATGAATTCCGCTTAGTTGATCCAACCGATACTTCAAATACTACAACGGTGCAATTTTATGATCGTAAAAGTTATCTTAACCCATGTTTAGACTCTTCAAAACGCTTTGTCGATAAGATTATTACCGAAATAGCGCAAATGCATCAAGAAGCAGGACAACCGATTTCTGTTTGGCATTTTGGTGGTGATGAAGCTAAAAATATTCATTTAGGTAATGGTTACCAAGATATTAATGCCGCCGATAAAGTCACTTGGAAGGGAACCATTGATCAAAGTAAAGAAGATCATCCATGGGCAAAATCACAAGCTTGTCAAACCTTAGTTAAACAAGGTACGGTGAAAGATATTGAATATTTACCAAGTTATTTTGCAATAGAAGTAAGTAAAATCATCAAAAACCATGGTATTAATCACATGCAAGCATGGCAAGATGGTGTAAAACATGCCGAAAATGCTAAATCCTTCGCTGTCGATAAAGTGACGGTTAACTTCTGGGATGCACTATATTGGGGTGGATATGATTCGGCAAGTGAATGGACAAATAAAGGTTATCAAATGGTGATTTCAAACCCTGATTACGTTTACTTTGATTTCCCTTACGAAGTCAATCCAAAAGAAAGTGGTTACTATTGGGGAACGCGTTTTAATGATGAACGGAAAATTTTTAGCTTTGCCCCAAATAACTTACCACAAAATGCTGAAACATCAACCGATCGAGATGGCAATGTGTTTAGTGCCAAAGGTACAATGAATTGGTCAGGTAGTTATGGTTTATCCGCTCAATTATGGAATGAAATTGTCCGTACTGATAATCAAATGGAATACATGATGTATCCTAGATTGTTAGCTGTTGCAGAACGGGCATGGCATCAATCAGAGTGGGAAATACCTTATGTTAAAAACCGTGAATTTAAACAAGGTGAAACACATTATGTTGATCAAACAAAGCTATTAAGTGATTGGACGCGTTTTGCCAATATTGTTGGTCAACGTGAATTAGCGAAACTTGATTTAGCGGGCATTGATTACCGTTTACCACTACCTGGTGCTAAAATTGTCGCCGGAAAATTAATGGCTAATATCGCGCTTCCTGGATTAACCATAGAATATTCATTAAATAATGGTAAAACTTGGTTAACCTATAAAGAAGAAACTGCAATTACCAAAAAACAGACAAATATACTAGTACGTAGCCGTTCTCTAGATGGTAAACGAACTAGCCGTAGTGAAATTGTTCAGTAGTTAGTTTATAAACGCTCCATCGCTTAGTCGGTGGAGCGTTTTTTAACTTCAATCCGATTTGTTTAGCAAAGTTTATTCTCATATTTTCGATATGATAGTGAGTAATACCATTATCAGCATCACTAATAAGTGGAAAACTAAAAAATTACTGGATTATCGCTGGTAAATATAAGAAAAAGCCACTAGCTTGATGAGCAAGTGGCTTTTAATTGAGTTAACTTAAGCGTATATCAAAACAAAATTGTTATAACACCATTCTGACAATATCAATCTCACCAAGTTCTTTATAGAGACTTTCGATCTGCTGAATATGTGTTGCATTAATCGTAATAGACACCGAATGATAATTACCTTTACTACTTGGTTTTATCGATGGTGTATAATCGCCTGGCGCATGGCGTTGAATGACTGAAACCACCTTATCAACCAGCTCTGGTTTAGCTTCCCCCATCACTTTATAAGTGAAAGAACAAGGAAATTCAAGTAATTCATTGAGTTTGGTTGGTTGCATAATAATCTCTTTCGTTGTAATTAAGCTTATGATAAATATGGTGCTATATTTTTATTTATCAACTGTTTTTAACCCATTATAGTTAACTTTCACCTTTAGGATGTAAAATTAATCAAAAAAATAGCTAAACCACTGTCTAAATTTAAGTGCCACATAATCAACAGCCATACCAAAGAGTCCTGTTTCTTCGACCTTTTCTAATGTGACTAATGGTTTTTCTGCCACAACTTGATCATTAAGTAAAAATTGCATGGTACCTACTTTTACACCTTGCTCAATCGGTGCGGAAATGTAGTCAGAATCCATTTTATATTTAATCTGTAAATTAACAGCTTGACCTTTAGGTACAGTAACATAGATATCGTCCATTGAACCTAACTCAACCTTATCTTCTTTGCCATACCAGATAGTTTTGGTAACTTTAGATTCATTGGCTTTCACTGGTGTTGTCGTTTCAAAAGAACGGAATCCCCAAATCAATAACTGCTTACTTTTTGATTCACGCTCTTTATCAGATTTGGCTCCCATAACAACTGAAATCAAACGTGTATTACCATCAACAGCTGACGCTACCAGATTAAAACCGGCATTATTAGTATGCCCAGTTTTAATGCCATCAACATTCAAGGTTGTATCCCATAATAATCCATTACGATTTAACTGTGGTTTATTCAGATTATATTTAAACTCTTTTTGTTTATAAATCGCATATTCATTAGGTAAATTATTAATTAATGCCTGTCCTAAAAACGCCATATCATGAGCGGTTGTATACTGATCTGGAGCATCTAAACCATGGACAGTTTGGAAATGAGTATTTTCTAAACCCAATTGTTTGACGTAATTATTCATTAATCCAACAAATGAATCCTGACTACCTGCGACATGTTCTGCCATAGCGATACAAGCATCATTACCAGATTGAATAATAATACCTTTGTTAAGGTTCTCAACCGAAACTTGTTTACCCACTTCAAGGAACATTAACGACGAGCCTTTTAAGACGGGATTACCTGTAGCCCAAGCATCTTTACTAATTAAGACCATATCCGAATTACTGATTCGGCCTGATTTAATTGCTTCACCAATGACATAACTGGTCATCATTTTAGTTAAACTTGCTGGATCACGACGTTGATCAGCATTGTGTTGCGTTAAAATTTCACCTGACTTAGCATCAATTAGAATATAAGCACCAACATTTTGCAATTGTGGTGCATCTGGAATAGGAAAATTAATATCCGCCTGTACGCTGCTATAAGCCGATAATGCTAAAAGTGCCAAGGTACATTTAAAATGTGTAAAAAATTGTTGTTTTCTCATCATACAAATCCAACGATAATTGAAATTTCAATAAATTATATGTTCTTTGATAACATATATCGGTGAGTGTGGATTGACATAATAATGCCAAAACTAGCCATTAAGACGATCAGAGATGAACCACCATAACTAATTAAAGGTAATGGTACACCAACTACCGGTAAGATACCACTAACCATCCCAATATTAATAAAAACATAGATAAAAAAGACCAATACAAATCCACCTGCTAAAATACGCCCAAAGGTATTTTGTGCTTGGGTTGCAATTATTAATCCACGAATGATTAAGCATAAAAATAGTGATAATAGGATTACTGCACCAATATAACCAAGTTCTTCGGCAATCACTGAAAAAATAAAATCGGTATGTCGCTCCGGAATAAACTCGAGCTGTGATTGCGTACCTTGTAGCCAACCTTTACCCCATATTCCACCTGAACCAATCGCTGTTTTCGATTGTAAAATATGGTACCCTTTTCCAAGTGGATCACGTTCAGGATAAATTAACGTTAAAACTCGCTCTCTTTGATAATCATGCATTAAATATAACCACATGATTGGAATAAAAGCAGCAACCGCCGAAAAAGCACAGAATATAAATTTCCAACTGATTCCAGCAAGAAAAATGATAAACAGACCTGACATCGCAATTAAAATAGCTGTTCCTAAATCAGGTTGCATCGCAACTAATAATGTTGGTACAGCAATAATTAACAGTGTTTGGATAATTGTTAATAATGGCGGTGGACAGTCACTGCGTTTAATAAACTTTGCCACCATTAAAGGGACAGCAATTTTAGCAATTTCAGATGGTTGAAAACGAATGAACCCTAAATTCAGCCACCGTTGTGCACCTTTACTGGTATGACCAAATATATCGACTAAAAGTAAAACGATAATGCAACCAACATAAAGATAAGGGGCAATTTTTTCATAAAAACGTGGGGGGAATTGCGCTAAGGTAATCATAACCATCAACCCTAAGATAATTTGTATTATCTTGCGTTGAGTCATAGCGACATCTTGACCACTAGCACTCCATATAACGTATACACTATATCCGAGTAATAAAACAATAAATAATAAAAATAATGGGTCAAGATGTAATTTTGACCAAATCGACTTTTTTCTATGGTTTATCATTAATCATCTCGTCTTCTTAAAGAATCTGATTCGTTCAAATCAGTTGATTCATCACCCAATAAATAATAATTCAAAATGCGTTTAGCCACTGCGCCACCATTGGAGCTACCACCACCACCATTTTCTAACACTATCGCTAACACAATCTTTGGTTTATCAAAGGGAGCATAAGCAATAAATAACGCATGATCACGTAGGTGTTCTGGAATTCGGTCGGCATTATAAATTTCATCATTTCTTAAGCCATACACTTGTGCCGTACCGGATTTACCCGCTGCTTTAAATTGTGCATCGGCATAAACTTTACGTGCAGTACCTTTTGAGCCAAACATTACTTTATACATTCCTTCCTTAGCAATTTTCCAACTATTTTTATTGACTAAATTTGCTAGCGAAGCATCCTCAATAGGTAAGGTTTTATCCGGTTTTGATAGTGTATCATCCAGCAAATCTGATTTTTTTTGCAGTAGCAGGTGTGGTGTGTAAACAATACCTTCATTCACTAAAATAGTTAATGCTTTGGCCATTTGTAATGGCGTTGCCGTCCAATAGCCTTGGCCAATACCAACCGGAATGGTATCGCCTTGTAACCAATTTTGCTTATAACGGTTCTTTTTCCATTCTCGATTAGGTAGAACCGCTTTACTTTCTTCATTCTGTGAAATATCAATGCCACTACGTGAACCGTAACCAAATTTTTTCATCCAATCATTAATGCGGTCAATACCCATATCATAGGCTACTTGATAGTAAAAAGTATCCACCGATTCTTCAATGGATTTAACGGCATCAACTTTACCATGTCCCCAACGTAACCAGTCTCGATATCGTTTAGTTGTTCCAGGAAGCTGCCAGTAACCTGGATCATGTATTACGGTTTTTGGTGTGATGACTCCTTCACTCAAAGCGGAAACGGTTAAAAAAGGTTTAACGGTTGATGCTGGTGGATAGGAACCTAACATTGCCCGATTAAATAACGGTTTTTTCGGATCATTAAGTAATGATTTATATTTGTCAGAGGTAATACCATCTACAAATAAATTTGGATCATAGCTTGGACTCGAAACCAATGCTAACACTTCACCATTATTTGGATCTAAGGCCACGACGGCCGCACGTTTATCGGCTAATAATTGTTGAATATAAAGTTGTAAATTAAGATCAATGGTTAGATAAATATCATCACCGGCTTTAGGATCATGATGATTAAGCAACCGAACAATTCTTCCCCGATTATTAACCTCCACCTCTTCATAGCCGGGCTGACCATGTAATACGTCTTCATAGAAACGTTCTATCCCGATCTTACCGATATTATTAGTCCCCACATAATCAGTAAGTTTATTTTGTTCTTCTAAACGCGCTTTATCGACACTATTTATTTTCGATACATAGCCTAAAACATGGGTCAATGTTTGACCATAAGGATAATAACGATGTTGAGTCCCAGTAATGGTTATATAGGGATAAAGATGTTGATTGACGACAAATTGATTGATTTCTTTTGACGTTAAATTATATTTTAAGGGAACGGCACGATGTGATTTATAATTCAAACGCTCTTTTTGAAAATTCTCAATATCTTCATCGGTCAGATTCACCATAGGTTTAAGCTGTTCAAGTTGCTCATTTAAATTACTGATTTTATCCGGAATGATATTCAATTGATAGATAGTATTGTTTGTCGCTAACGCAATACCATTACGATCATAAATCATTCCGCGATTAGGCGGAATGGGGATGATTTCAATTCGGTTATTATTCGATTTGGTATTGTAATAGCCATAACTAAAAATTTGCAAATGCGCTAACATTACTAACAAAATAATCACCAAAATGATGATTACAGAAAAAGCAATTATCGCTCGACGCAAAAATAAATTGGCTTCGGCACTATGGTCACGGAATTTAGTGCGTTGATACCTTTTATACTGTTGTATAAGACGACTCCTTAGTATTAAGTTTATCTAGTTCACGCTGACGACGTTTTTCCGCTTGCCTAACTTGCTCCTCGGCATCCCATCTATCGTAAGCGTTTACAATTTTCGCTACAACAGGATGACGAACCACATCATCACTATGAAAATAGTTCAAACTAATATCATCGACTTCAGCTAAAACTTCAATGGCATGCTTCAGGCCTGATTTCTGATTACGGGGTAAATCTATTTGCGTAACATCGCCGGTAATAACCGCTTTTGAGTTAAAACCAATACGAGTTAAAAACATTTTCATCTGCTCAATGGTCGTATTTTGACCTTCATCCAAGATGATAAAGGCATCATTTAATGTCCGACCTCGCATATAAGCAAGTGGAGCAATTTCAATGACACTTTTTTCGATTAATTTTTCCACCTTTTCAAAACCTAGCATTTCGAATAAAGCATCATAAAGGGGACGTAAATAAGGATCTACTTTTTTACTTAAATCACCTGGCAAAAAACCCAGTTTTTCTCCTGCTTCAACAGCTGGTCTGGTTAATAAAACGCGACGAACTTCCTGCTTTTCTAAGGCATCGACCGCCATAGCAACCGCCAGATAAGATTTACCGGTCCCAGCTGGACCAATACCAAAACTAATATCATGATTGAGAATATTGGACAGATAATGAGCTTGATTTGGGGTTCGTGGCTTTATCACTCCCGCTTTCGTTTTAATGGTAAATTTACTATTTTTGTAAAAATCATCAACCATTGAATCTAGATCAACTTTGATTAAAGCTCCACTTTCTATGATGGCTAAATGTACATCTTCGGGCTTTATATCGATAACATAATTAAAAAAAAGCGTTTGTTGATATAATGATTGTAAGATTGAACATGTTGCGTTTACACAAATCTCATTTCCCGTGACAGTAAATTGATTATTTTGTTGATTGATTTCTACATTTAAACGACGTTCAATTTGTTTGATATTGTCATTATGCGGCCCACATAGACTGTTTAATCTTTGATTATTGGCAGGTTCTATAGCTATTTCACGTTGAATGTTATTCAAAAGATCACCTTTGTTTAGTAGAATGAAATTTAATCCGATCAAATTTTATGATTGTTATAATATATCTTTTTACTACATTACTTATCCCAACGACTTGGGAAGATAACAGAGCGATTTAATATCCACATTTAACAACTTCATCTGTGGATATTAATGCTAACTCAACAATATATATTTTTTAAGGATAATACATACCAACACCTAATGAATTCTCTTTTTGCGTTCGAGCAATAATATCACTCGGTGATTCATTAGTGCGTAATGTCATTTCATCTTCAGTACGAATAACTTTACCGCGTAACGAATTTGGGTAGACATCAGTAATCTCTACATCGACAAATTTACCTATCATATCGGCACAACCTTCAAAATTAACAATCCGATTATTTTCAGTACGCCCAGTAAACTCTAGCGTATCTTTTTTTGATGTACCTTCAACTAATACACGTTGTACCGTACCTAACATTTGTCGACTAAATTGCATAGCTTGTTGATTAATTCTTTCTTGTAGAATATATAAGCGTTGTTTTTTCTCTTCTTCGCTTACGGTGTCTTCCATATCAGCAGCAGGCGTACCAGGACGAGCTGAATAGATAAAACTATAACTCAAATCAAAATTGACATCAGCAATCAGTTTCATAGTCTGCTGAAAATCTTCTTGTGTTTCACCAGGAAAACCAACGATAAAATCGGAACTAATTTGAATATCTGGACGAATTTTTCGCAGTTTACGAATAATCGATTTATATTCTAAAGCGGTATGGGTTCGCCTCATAAGATTCAATATCCGATCGGAACCACTTTGCACAGGTAAATGTAAGAAACTGACTAATTCAGGAGTATCACGGTAAACATCTATAATATCATCAGTAAATTCGATAGGGTGACTCGTTGTGAAACGAATTCGATCAATACCATCTATTGAAGCAACTAAACGTAATAATTCAGCGAAGGTACAAATTCCGCCATCAAAGGTTGCTCCTCGATAAGCATTGACGTTTTGTCCTAATAAATTGACTTCCCTGACGCCTTGAGCAGCTAATTGTGCAATTTCATAAATTACATCGTCGCAAGGGCGGCTCACTTCTTCACCACGAGTATATGGAACCACACAATAAGTACAATACTTATTACATCCTTCCATAATGGAGACAAATGCAGTAGGACCTTCGCTACGAGGTTCAGGCAAACGGTCAAACTTTTCAATTTCTGGAAAACTCACATCAACCACATGGGCATTTTCCTGACTACTAACTTGATTAATCATCTCGGGTAGCCGATGAAATGTTTGTGGTCCAAAAATAATATCAACAAATGGCGCTCGTTTGCGAATATGTTCACCTTCCTGCGAAGCAACACATCCCCCAACACCAATGATCAAATTTGGATTATGTTTTTTTAAATTCTTCCAGCGCCCTAACTGATGGAAAACTTTTTCCTGCGCTTTTTCACGAATAGAACAGGTATTTAGTAATAATATATCTGCTTCTTCGGCATTTTCAGTTAGGACTAACCCATGGGTAGATTCAAGGAGATCTGCCATTTTTGATGAATCATATTCATTCATCTGGCAACCCCAAGTTTTGATATGTAATTTTTTGCTCATCAATTACTCAGCTAATTTAATTGTTGTTAAAATGAAAACGGTTTTAAATCCGCGATTTTAGCGTGTCATATTGTAATGCTTTGTTGTTGTTGAATCCAGTTAAAAAAACTATATTGTTCTGCTAAAAAAGAGTTAATAAGTCATAATGACTCATCATTTTTTATTTTTTGATTTAAGTTTATAGCGATTTGTATAAATTTTATAAATAAGCAATTTTAAATCTCAAATAAGAGTGACGTTGATCACACATCATACATTTTTATTTTTATAAATGAACGCTATTATTGAATATAACATTTGGGTATAATTGTCTCGCTTGATTATTATTTTTAGTAAAAATTATTATATTTAGCTTAATAAATTAGGAACTTTTAATGAATCAGTTGCGCTGCTTATTCGTAACCTTATTGTCTATTCTAGTATTTATGCATATCGCGTCTGCGCAAGAGCTTAACGTTACTGAAAATAATCCTACTAAAACAGAGGTGATAATCTCTGACCCTGCCATTTTAATCCCCGCATTACGTACCGCGGCCGAAAACGGTGAAATTGATGCACAATATTCACTGGGGAATATTTATCAACAAGGTTTAGGTGTTGATGTTAGTTATATAAAAGCGGCCTTTTGGTACAAAAAAGCAGCCGATCAAGGATCCGCCAAAGCACAAAACAACTTAGCTAATCTCTATTTAGATGGTTTAGGATTTAAACGTGATCCAGTAAAAGCGGTTGAATATTATAAAAAATCCGCAGCTCAAGGATTTGCCTTGGCACGTTTTAATCTAGGTTTAGCTTATAAAAATGGTAATGGCGTTAAAAAAGATATCACTCAAGCGATAGCTTATTTTACTCAAGCGGGTGATCAAGGGATATCCGATGCTTATCTCAATCTTGGCTTAATGTATTTTTTTGGCGATGAGGTAAAACAGAACAAAGCGACAGCAGCTGATTGGTTTAGTAAAGCTGCGAAAGATAAAAATAGTGAAGCTGAATATTATTTAGCCGTTATGTCAGAAAAAGGGGATGGTATTACGCAAGACTATATAGCGGCTATTTTCTTCTATACAGCAGCGGCTGAACATGGTCATGTTAATGCTATGTATAACTTAGGAATAATGTACGCAATGGGAATAGGTACTAAATCCGATAACCAAAAAGCTGCGCATTGGTTCACTGCAGCTGCGGAAGCAGGTAATGCTGAAGCCCAATATAATATAGGGGTTATGTACGATGTTGGTGGCGGTGTAGAACGTAACGCCGAAACAGCTGTGAAGTGGTATATTAAAGCAGCAGAACAAGGAAGTGTCGATGCTCAGTACAATTTAGCTGTTAAATATCTAGAGGGTGATGGTATTATGCAAAACAAAGGTCGTGCGATTTATTGGTTTACAAAAGCAGCCGTACAAGGCGATGAAGATGCTAAAGCAAGTTTAGCGCAACTATTAAAAGATGATAACTACACAGAAACCGTTAATTAACAGTGTTTGCAAACCATTTTAATGAACTTGATACTTATAAGTTGAAGTTTTTACAGTATGCGACAGTCCATCAGTCCTCAATTTAGACATTATTATGATGTTAAATATTGCATTTTGCCAATGAATACCGAAACAATCACTATTATTTAAGTAACAAATTTCTTATATTTCTTAATAACTAGCACGTTGATTTTAGCTAGCCTGCATTGGGGGATTAAATCGCCAAAATCTCATTTTTTAACTCGTCACCATTTATCATCTCGCGACTTAAATTGTGATTTATTTTCAATAGCAATTAACTTGCTATTGAAAATAAAATTTAAATAAATCAGTTAGAGTTGAGCAAACCATTGATCTAATTTTTGTTTAAGTATTTCAATTCCGGTTCGTTTCAATGAAGAAAATGTCGTCACTGAAATATCGCCTTGAAATGGTAAAATAGCTTCTTTGACCATATTTAGTTGTTTTTTTTGCGCTCCAGAAGCTAGTTTATCGGCTTTTGTCAGTAACAACATTACCGGTAATTGTGATTGCACCGCCCAGTCTATCATCTGTTGATCGAGATCTTTTAAAGGATGACGAATATCCATTAATATCACTAATCCTTTTAAACTTTCACGCTTATGCAGATATTCACCGAGTGATTTTTGCCATTTCCGTTTCACCTCTTCTGGTACTTGAGCAAAACCATAACCAGGTAAATCAACTAAGCGACAATTAGGTACAACTTCAAATAAATTGATTAATTGCGTTCGACCGGGTGTTTTACTGGTTCTAGCCAGATTTTTTTGATTGGTTAACGTATTTAATGCGCTTGATTTTCCAGCATTAGATCGCCCAGCAAAAGCAATTTCCACTCCCGTATCAGACGGCAAATGATGAATATCCGGTGCACTGGTCACGAATTGCGTTTTGGCGTAATTTAATGGTGTGATAGTCATTGTACAATGCCTTAAGTTGATAAATTAAATCGCTTGGTAGTAAGTTAAGGATAAGCTTAACAGCGTTAGTAATATTGTTTTATCATTTGAGTAAGTGAATGAACATGCATAATCACATCAAACAAACATAACAGGGAACATTTTATCAAAAAACTGTATTTTTAGATACAGCTTATAAACATTAGCATGTTATTTTCAAATAAATTAGAGGAATACTTTGATGACGGCTAAAAGATGAGTTTCTTAAACAAAGACGATTGTATAAGGCATTAATAATGAAATTGCAATGCTTAACATCTTTCAAATACCCGAATAATGAGCTAGATAACCCTCAATATATTTAAATTCCAAAACTACATCACACATAATATGCGACCTGAAGACTTTCGTAAAAAAAATTTAGTTATCAGGCTTAGTAGCGCTATATTACGTTGTTACTTTGAAAGCGAAACGGATAACACGATATATTAAAGATAATAAAACAATAACGACTATTCAAATCAATAACCAATAGCATTATGAATTAATATTCATTATTAATGAATAAATATTTACAGTGACCAATTTTCGTTTAAAATATTAACAAAAACCAATAAACATTTTAGGAAAGGCTTATGACTAAACAACAAAATCATGTTGTACGTGAACTCTTTGATAAAGTTATTCTTCCTGTCTATGCTCCAGCTCAGTTTATTCCAGTAAAAGGGAGTGGAAGTCGTGTTTGGGATCAAAACGGTGAGGAATATATTGATTTTGCTGGTGGTATTGCGGTTAATGCATTAGGTCATTGTCATCCTCATCTTGTTAAAGCTTTGCAAGAACAAAGCGAAAAACTTTGGCATGTTAGTAATGTATTTACCAATGAACCCGCTTTAAAATTAGCTCAACGACTGGTCGATAATACTTTCGCTGATCGGGTTTTCTTTGCTAATTCTGGCGCGGAGGCTAATGAAGCAGCACTAAAACTAGCTCGTCATTATGCTATTGAAAATTTTAATCCATATAAAACCAAAATAATATCATTTACTCATTCCTTTCATGGAAGAACTTTTTTTACCGTATCCGTTGGCGGACAGGCTAAATATTCTGATGGTTTCGGTCCAAAGCCGGCAGACATTGTTCATGTGCCATTTAATAATTTGGATGCGGTTAAAGCTGTTATCGATGACCATACCTGTGCTGTTATTTTAGAACCAGTACAAGGTGAAGGAGGACTGACATCGGCCACACCAGAATTTTTAGTCGGCGTTCGTCAATTATGTAAGCAATTTAATGCTTTACTCATTTTTGATGAAGTACAGTGTGGTATGGGAAGAACGGGTAGTTTATTTACTTATCAGCAATATGGCGTAATACCGGATATTTTAACCTCAGCCAAAGCACTCGGTGGTGGTTTTCCCATTAGTGCGATGCTCACTACTGAAGCAATTGCTTCAGTCATGTATCCTGGCGTACACGGCACAACCTATGGTGGCAACCCATTAGCATGTGCGGTTGGTTGTGAGGCTTTTGATATTATTAATTCTTCTGAGGTTTTAAATGGTATTCAGATAAAACGTAAACTATTTATTGAATTATTAGAAAAAATTAATCAACAATTTGCTATTTTTAGTGAATATCGAGGCAAAGGCTTATTACTTGGCGCACAACTTACAGAACCTTATCAAGGCCGGGCGAGTGAATTTTTGAATATGGCTACTGAATATAAAGTCATGCTTTTAAATGCCGGATCTTCAGTACTTAGATTTACACCTTCATTAGTGATCACCGAAGAAGAAATCATACAAGGTATGGAGCGTTTTGCAAAGGCAGTAGCTAAAATAGTGATTAACAAATAACGATGGTGTGCAAGTTGCTCTTTCGATTACCCTAATTGGCGTTGTACTTTTCAAGCAACAACGCAATATACGGTTAATGATGTTTAGGCGATCCAATAATTTTAAACGAAAAACATCACTCTCCTGCTTTCAGTTACGTAGGGCCGGCTAGGCCCACCAGCCCTCGATTCTGACATAGGTAGTGTGTTAAATATGGCATTTTGTCATTACTGCCTTACCTATCGCTCTTTACCTAATAAGCAACTAAGGCAAATAATGACAAGCAAACAAATAAATCCATAAAATGGCAGCTAAGAGAATTGATAACAATACCGCTGCTGAACCGTAATCTTTAGCTCTACCTGACAGTTCATGATGCTCAAAACTAATACGATCAACGACACATTCAATAGCACTGTTAATCAATTCTACAATCAGAATAAACCCTACTGAGCCAAGTAATATAATGCGTTCAAATATCGAAAAATCCGTTAACATCACGATTATATTGGCAACGATAAGCAGATAACATTCTTGGCGAAATGCAGTTTCATTGATAAATGCGGATTTTAATCCTTGAATCGAATATTTTCCTGCATTAATAATTCGTCTCATACCTTTTAGTTTTGTCATTATAATTATTCACTTATTTATTATTTATTATTATCTAACATAACCATAGTTCATTAAACGTTGGAAACGTCTCTCATGTAGAGCTGGTAATTCCATTTCAGTTAATTCATCAAGATCACTAATTAATCGTTGTTTTAATGATTGCGCTATTGCAATATAATCACGATGAGCACCCCCGAGCGGTTCTTCAACAATCGCATCAATAAGATTTAACTTCAATAATTTGTCAGATGTCATATTCATCGCTTCGGCGGCTAATGATGCTTTGTCAGCACTTTTCCATAAAATAGACGCACAGCCTTCAGGCGAAATAACTGAATAGGTACTATACTGTAACATATTCACTTTATCGCCGACACCTAATGCTAATGCACCTCCAGAACCACCCTCACCAATCACCGTACAAATTGTTGGTACTTTTAGGCGCGACATTTCACGTAAATTGCGGGCTATCGCTTCAGCTTGACCACGCTCTTCTGCACCAATTCCTGGATAAGCTCCTGGGGTATCGATAAATGTGATAATAGGGAGTTTGAAGCGTTCGGCAAGCTCCATTAATCTTAAAGCTTTACGATAACCTTCTGGAGCTGGCATTCCAAAATTTCGATAAATTTTTGCTTTAGTTTCACGCCCTTTTTGATGGCCAATAACCATAACCGGGCGTTCATCTATACGGGCAATGCCGCCGACAATCGCTTTATCATCAGCAAAAGCGCGATCACCATGCAATTCATCAAAATCGGTAAAAATCTCATTAATATAATCCAGTGTATAAGGTCGATTTGGATGACGTGCTAATTGAGCAATCTGCCATGGGGTTAAATTAGAAAAGATTTTTTTGGTTAATTCCTGATTTTTTTTATTAAGCTGTTTTATTTCTTCATCAAGATTGATATCCAGTTGTACTTCCTCTGAATTCATATTCTTTAAGGAATCAATTTTAGCTTCTAATTCAGCAATTGGTTTTTCAAAATCTAAAAAATTATTCATAATAGTCCAACTTATGGCCTCTTATTCAAGTTTATTCTTCAATAAGTTAATTTAAATAAAATAGTTAACATCATTGTACGATTAATAATATTAGCTGATTTGCATCAATAAACTAAATGGTAGTTATTAAAATTTCCGTTAATTCTACTATGTATTGGGTACAGATCGCTAGATATTTAATGATTAATCTTATTTTTTTACCAAATTTATTGTTTATATACCAATATGTTATCCTATAAAATAGGGTGCTTTTTAATTAATCAAACTCCAATTCCACGCGTTCATTACCGAGTAACGTTTTTAAACTAATCAGTAAATTATCAGTTGGTGTCACGCGCCAAGTTGTACCAAATTGGATACGTGCTCTGGCTTGATCGGTTTGATAATAGACATTAACTGGAATTGTGCCATTGCGATGTGGTTCAAATATTTTTTGTAACTGTTGTAAGAAAAATGGATTCACTTCAGTGTCTTGTAAAGAAAGACTAAGTCCTTTTACATATTTTTCACGTGCTTCGCTCAGTTCTACAATTTCTCTGGCTGTAAGCTTGAAGCCACCATTAAAATCATCAACACTGACTTGCCCGGATACTATCAAAATTTTATCTTGTACCAGATGATGTTCAAATTTTTCTAATGTTTCACCAAACACCATGACTTCAATACGACCTGAACGATCGTCTAAGGTAAATAAACCGATGCGATTGCCTTTTTTCGTTAACCGAATACGAGCCGAAATCACTAATCCAGCAAATGTTGCCATTTTTCCCCATCCGGTAGGATTTGCTTCACTGATCCGCGCACCATTGGTATAACGACTTAATTCTTTAAGGTATTGGGTGACAGGATGCCCAGTTAGATACAATCCTAAAGCTTCACGTTCCCCCTCAAGTAATACTTGTTCTGGCATTTGGGCAACACTACTATAAGCTCGTTCTACTTGTTCAGGTTCTTCGGCTAATACACCAAACATATCTTCCTGACCAATATCTTGTGCTTTAGCATGTTGATCAGCCGCCTGTATCGCATCATTAATACTGTGCAATATTGCTGCACGATGTGGGCCTATTTTATCAAATGCACCTGCCATAGTGAGTTTTTCTAATACCCGACGATTGAGCTTCTTAATATCAGTTTTGGCGCATAATTCAAATATATTTTTAAAGTAACCTTGCTTACCTTGGTTATTACGTGCTTCAACAATAGCTTCAATAGGACCTTCACCAACACCTTTAATTGCACCAATACCGTATACTATCTCACCTTTATCATTGACATGAAAGTGGTATAAACCACTATTAATATCGGGTGGATTAACTTTAATACCCATTCTTAAACATTCATCCACTAAGCCAACAATTTTATCAGTATTATCCATATCAGCCGTCATCACAGCTGCCATGAATTCGGCAGGATAATGGGTTTTAAGCCATAATGTTTGATAAGAGACTAAAGCATATGCTGCAGAATGCGATTTATTAAAGCCGTAACCAGCAAATTTTTCAACTAGATCAAAGATTTTCATTGATAATTCGCCATTTACTCCTTGTTTTTCAGCCCCTTCTTTGAATACCGAACGCTGTTTTGCCATTTCTTCCGGTTTCTTTTTACCCATGGCGCGGCGTAATAAATCTGCACCACCTAAGGTATAACCGGCTAACGTCTGAGCAATTTGCATTACTTGTTCTTGGTACAGAATTATGCCATAGGTTGGTTCTAAAATTGGTTTTAATGATTCATGCTGATATTGGCTGTCAGGATAAGAGACTTCTTCCCGTCCATGCTTACGATCTATAAAGTTATCTACCATGCCAGATTGTAGCGGACCCGGTCGAAACAGTGCCACTAACGCGATCATATCTTCAAAACAGTCTGGTTTTAAGCGACGAATAAGATCTTTCATACCGCGTGATTCTAACTGGAATACTGCTGTTGTTTCAGCTTTGAGTAATAATTCAAATGATGCTTGGTCATCTAACGAAATACGATTAATGTCAACTAACGGTTTACCCTCACGTTGCATACGCTCATTAATCATCGCTAATGCCCAATCAATAATCGTTAATGTTCTTAAACCTAAGAAGTCGAATTTAACTAGCCCAGCATATTCAACATCATTTTTATCGAATTGGGTAACCGGATGATGTCCCTCTGAATCACAATAAATCGGTGCAAAGTCAGTAATTTTAGTAGGTGAAATCACTACCCCTCCAGCATGCTTGCCGGCATTTCGCGTTACCCCTTCTAATTGGCGAGCAATGTCAATGAGTCCTTTAACATCTTCATTATCATTATAGAGTTCTTTTAAACGCGGTTCGGCGTCAAAAGCTTTAGCCAGTGTCATACCAGGATCCGGGGGAACTAATTTGGAAATGCGGTCAACAAAACCATAGGGATGACCCAATACTCGCCCCACATCACGGATTACTGCTTTCGCGGCCATGGTACCAAATGTAATAATTTGAGATACTGCATCACGACCGTACATTTCTGCTACATGCTCAATAACTAAATCACGTTTATCCATGCAAAAATCAACATCAAAATCTGGCATTGAAACACGTTCTGGATTTAAAAAACGTTCAAATAGTAAGTCAAATGCTAATGGATCAAGATCGGTAATTTTTAATGCATACGCCACTAATGAGCCGGCCCCCGATCCGCGTCCTGGACCAACTGGGACGGCGTTATCTTTCGACCATTGAATAAATTCCATCACAATCAAAAAGTAACCTGGGAATCCCATTTGATTGATAACAGATAATTCAATAGCTAACCGTTCATCATATTCTGGACGGCGTTCTTTACGAACTAGTGGATCTGGAAACAAAAAAGCTAACCGTTCTTCAAGACCTTGCTTGGCTTTATGTACC
This sequence comes from Frischella japonica, assembly GCF_014489845.1. GTDB lineage: Bacteria > Pseudomonadota > Gammaproteobacteria > Enterobacterales > Orbaceae > Frischella > Frischella japonica. The sequence goes on along the minus strand of NZ_JABURY010000021.1, from coordinate 130,538 downwards.
AGAAAATCTTCGGTACTCATTTCACCAGTAGGGAATTGGGGAAGAAAATATTCACCTAATCGAATTGAAACATTACAACGTTTAGCGATTTCAACACTATTAATTAAGGATTCTGGAATGTCAGAAAACAGTTCAATCATTTCAGCTTCACTACGGAAATATTGCTGCGCTGAATATTTTTTAGGACGCTTTGGATCATCTAAGGTGTCGCCATCATGAATAGCAACTCGAATTTCATGGGCTTCAAAATCGCTGGCAGAAATAAATCGAACATCATTACTTGCCACAACAGGTAAATCGTACTGTTCAGCCAATTTAAGTGCTTGTTTTATAAATAACTCTTCATTTTCTCTTCCGGTACGGATGAGTTCTAAATAACAAGCATCAGCAAAATGGCTTTGATAAAATTCGATTGCCCGAGTCACAATGGCTTGATTGGCACGAATTACACCAAAACCAATATCACTATGATAACTGACTAATAGAATTAAACCTGTTTTGTGATCAATAAGCCACTGTTTATCAACTACCGGACCATCATTGATATAGCCACGTTGGTAGGCTTTTGAAATTAATAATGTTAAGTTATGATAACCTTCATTATTGGCTGCTAATACCGTAATATCATAAAATTCATCCAACTCTTCATCACGAATTTTCAGATCAGCACCAATAATGGGTTTTAATCCTTTTGATAAAGCACTACCATAAAATTTAACTAATCCACATAGGTTAGAAAAATCAGTAATTGCAATCGCCGGCATATTCATCGCAACGGCTTGCTTGACTAAAACATCGATTTTAGCCATGCCATCAATCATGGAAAAATCACTATGAACATGGAGATGAATAAACTTAGGATCTGACATAACTTTGTATTATTAACCAATAAAAATTTATTTATTATAACATTAAATCCACACGGTTTGAGATAATCTTCTGCGGTTATTAATTTATCATTATAAGGATTTCTCCTAGGCAATAGTATGGAAACAAAACAACGACAGAGATGTTCTAAAAAAGCACTTTACCGAGCTTAAATTTATTAGTGATTACTCACATTTTATGGTGATAGCTAATCCTCCACGCGATGTTTCTCGATATTTAGCATTCATATCACGCCCTGTTTTGTACATGGTTTCAATTACTTTATCGAGCGAAACTTTCGCTGCAGTAGTACGACGTAACGCCATACGGGTAGCATTAATGGCTTTTACTGCAGCAATAGCATTGCGTTCAATGCACGGAACTTGTACTTGTCCGCCGACGGGATCACATGTTAGTCCTAAATTATGTTCCATGGCAATTTCTGCAGCGATACACACTTGCTCAGGATTACCACCAAGTAATTCGGCCAATCCTGCTGCTGCCATCGAGCAAGCCACCCCCACTTCCCCTTGACAGCCTACCTCAGCGCCAGAAATCGAAGCATTGGTTTGATAAAGTTGGCCAATTGCTCCACAAGTTAGAAAAAAACGCACATAACTATCTGGGGTTAATGGGGTCACAAATTTATCGTAATATGCCAAGATTGCAGGAATAATCCCACAGGCGCCATTGGTTGGTGCAGTAACTACCCGACCACCGGCAGCATTTTCTTCACTAACAGCTAACGCAAACATATTCACCCAATCAATCACTATCATAGGATCTGTGATCATCATTTGTGAGGAAGCGATTAACTGTCGGTATAATGCATATGCTCGACGTGGTACTTTTAATGAACCGGGTAATAAGCCTTCACGATGAATACCTCGCTCTATGCAGTCTTGCATAGTTTTACCTACCCGTAAAAAATAAGCTTCAATGTCAGCATAACAATGATAGCTGAGCTCATTTTTTAATACTATAGTGGAAATAGACAACGCATGTTCATGGCAATATTGCAATAACTTTTCCGCACTGGAAAAAGGATACGGTAACAGAGTTTTAGCCGACTCAACCCGGCCAAAATCCTGTTCAGCAACAATTTTTCCACCACCCACCGAATAATAAGTTTTTTGTAATAAGACGGCTGGCCCCTGATAAGCGGTTAATGTCATACCATTTTCATGTAATGGTAAAAATTCATTATGAAACCGCATACATTGTGTTAACGGAAAATCGATTTCATAGTCACCTTGATAAATCGGTAAACGACCACTGTTACTTACTTTTTCAATAAAGCTAGGGATTTCATCTATATCCACCGAATCAGGTTGATTACCGGCTAACCCCATAATAATTGCAATATCAGTTTGGTGACCTTTACCAGTTAGAGATAACGATCCATACACATCAGCAACAATAGTGGTTACTGTTGGTAGTAAATTAGTATCAATCAGTTGATCAATAAATAATTTACCCGCTTGCATTGGTCCAACAGTATGCGAACTCGATGGACCAATACCAATTTTAAATATTTCAAATATTGAGCTCAATACTCACTCCTTCACATATCGAACTATGATCTTTCGATAATCAATCTCAACTGTTTATCCAACACATGATCATGTTAAATTACATTAAACCATATAACGTGGCTGAAATTGCAATTAATCCTGTTATCACAATAAATAAGTTACTTAATCTTCCGCGATAGTTAGCTAATGCTGGTAATTTATGAATCGCATACATCGGTAAGATAAAGAGTAATATCGCTTGTACAGGACCACCAAGTGACTCAATCAAGGTTAAAATACTAGGATTAAACGTCGCAACAATCCAAGTTGTTAGAAACATAAAAATCGCGGTTATATTATTTAATCGTTTGGGCATAATACTAATGTTTTTGTATCGTAATGCTTTAGTAACAACCCCATTAAAGCCTTCTCTAGCACCTAAATAATGACCTAAAAATGATTTAGACATTGCCACTAAAGCTATAGGCGGAGCCACATATTCAATAAGCGGTGAATTAAATCGGTTGGCTAAATAAGATAATATTGAGATATTTTGCGCCTTGGCCTCCAATAGTTCAGCTGGTGTTAGACATAATACACAGCTAAACACAAAAAACATCACCGTCACCACCATCATCACATTACTCATAGCAATAATTCGTGTACATTTTGCTTCAGCAAATTGATCACCATATTCCTGACGTTTAGCCACGGCTAAAGATGAAATAATTGCCGAATGATTAAATGCAAAAACCATAACTGGAATCACTAACCATAAAGTTAGCCAAATACTCTGAGTTTGGTTAGTTACATTACCTGACCAAGAAAAATTATCAAATATTGCCATATTCCATTCCGGAATTAAAAATAATGCAAATGCCATTAATACAGTCAGAAAGGGAAATACCAAAACAGACATAACCTTAACAATTAAATTTTCGCCAAAGTGGACAATCGACATCAAAATTGCCAGTAGTATAAATGACAATAATATGCGTGGCGGTGATGAAAAACCCAATTGATGGACAATAAAGCTATCAACGGTATTGGTCACCCCAACACTGTAAACTAATAAAATGGGATATATCGCTAAAAAATAGAGTAGGGTAATTCCGTCGCCAATTGTTCGCCCAAACGCTTGTTCAACCACATCAGTAATATCACTATCATTATTTTTTCCCGACAATACAAATCGGCATAATGCTTGGTGAGCGAAGAAGGTCATTGGAAAAGCAAGCACCAACATTACCAGTAATGGAATTAAGCCCCCGACTCCAGCATTAATGGGAAGAAATAATACACCAGCCCCCACAGCAGTACCATATAGACTTAACATCCAAACAGTATCACTTGCTCGCCATCGAGGAAATTTATTATCAGTTGTACTCTGATAATTAACATTTTTTTGAGTTATCGTTTCGTTATTCATTGTAAATTAATTTTTGAATTGTCCTACTTATTTAAATGGGTAAGAATAATAACAAAATTTACTTATCATGACGTGATTTTTTTTAATTAAATAAATCGTTATTATTCAATTTGTTGAATATTATTTCATTTTTATATTGTATTGCGTATCACAATCATCGCTTTCTATTATGATGGAATCATTTATTTAAACATAAATACCGTAAAAGGTAACTCAGTCAAATTCTGATTAGATAAGCGTATTTTCAACTTGTCACATAGATAATTGCGATACTTTATAGGTAATCTTTTATTATCAATTAATAATAAAATTACTTTGGTGTTGTGCTAGCTACTGCTAAACTAGCTAGCATTTTATCATATTTATAAATCAATTTTTTGGGATAAATTCATGCGAACCAGTAAATATCTTCTTTCTACGCTAAAAGAAACCCCAGCAGATGCTGAAGTGGTTAGTCATCAATTAATGTTACGTGCCGGCATGATCCGTAAAGTTGCCGCCGGATTATATACTTGGCTACCCACTGGTTATCGTGTACTTAAAAAAGTTGAAAACATTGTTCGAGAAGAGATGAACAAAGCTGGAGCCATTGAAGTATTAATGCCTGTGGTTCAACCTGCTGATATTTGGCAAGAGAGCGGTCGTTGGGAACAATATGGTCCAGAATTATTGCGGATAAAAGATCGTGGCGATCGTGATTTTGTGTTAGGCCCAACACATGAGGAAGTCATTACTGATTTAATCCGCAATGAAGTGAGTTCATACAAACAATTACCCTTGAATTTTTACCAAATTCAAACAAAATTCCGTGATGAAGTTCGTCCTCGTTTTGGGGTAATGCGTTCACGTGAGTTTATTATGAAAGACGCTTACTCATTCCATACATCACAAGAATCATTGCAAACAACTTATGATGATATGTATGCTGCTTACAGTGCTATTTTTACCCGTATTGGTCTTGATTTCCGAGCAGTACGCGCCGATACCGGCTCTATTGGTGGCAGTTCATCACATGAATTTCAGGTGTTAGCCGATAGTGGTGAAGATGATATTGTATTTTCAACCGAATCCGATTACGCGGCAAATATCGAAATGGCACAAGCATTAGCACCGACACAAAGCCGCCCAAAACCGACTAAAGCTATGGAATTGGTTGATACACCAAACGCGAAAACTATCGAAGAATTAGTCGAACAATTTAATTTACCGGTTGAAAAAACAGTTAAAACATTAATCGTTAAAGCGAGCAAAGAAAGCGGACAACAATTAGTTGCCTTATTGGTTCGAGGTGATCATACTTTAAATGAAATAAAGGCCGAAAAATTAGATATTGTCGCTTCACCACTGGAATTTGCCACTGAAGAAGAAATTCGTGCTATGGTTAATGCAGGTCCTGGGTCATTAGGTCCAATTAACTTAACTATGCCAATTATTATCGATCGTGATGTTGCAGTAATGAGCGACTTTAGTGCCGGCGCCAATATCGATCATAAACATTATTTTAATATCAACTGGGAACGTGATACAGCGCTACCACGCATAGCTGATATTCGCAATGTTGTGGAAGGTGATATCAGCCCTGATAATAAAGGTACACTACAAATCAAACGTGGTATTGAAGTTGGTCATATTTTCCAACTTGGCACTAAATATTCACAAGCCATGAACGCAACTGTCCAAGGTGAAGACGGTAAAAATCATGTGATGATTATGGGGTGTTACGGTATTGGCGTAAGTCGTATTGTTGCCGCTGCAATCGAACAACGCCATGATGATCGCGGTATCATTTGGCCAGAGGCTATTGCACCATTTCATGTTGCCATTATTCCTATGAATATGCATAAATCTGAACAAGTACAACAAGTGGCAGAGCAACTTTATGCACAATTGCAAGCAGCAGGAATTGATGTACTATTTGATGATCGCAAAGAACGCCCAGGCGTGATGTTTGCTGATGCGGAATTGATTGGCATTCCACATACTATTGTGGTTGGTGAACGTAATTTAGTGAATGGTGAAGTAGAATATAAACACCGATCCAGTGATCAAAAAGAAATTATCAATATCACTAAAATTGTTGATTTTATCAAAACCAAATGTCGATAAAATAACTAGTGGGCATTATTGCCCACTTTCTAAATAACCTTACTTGTACTCTCTTTTGTTTGACAAATCATACTTACGCAAAATCAACCGAGAACATCGCAAATATAAAGACACACTTGTTTACATTTTCTGTCAGCAAATTAATTTGTATGAAACAATTTAAATCATTTTTTGATCGTGTATCTACTGGATATATAATTGGCGGATTTATGCATTATTCGTTTCTGAGTTCTGCTGCTTTTTCGCGTTGTTGAAAAAAGGGGTAAAGCGACTTTAATCTGTGATAAGTTATCAAGTATTGTTGAGTACAAACAAGACTATACAAAAGTAATTTCATGTGATGAAAATCGTATAGAAGAATCAGGTGTAAAAATCAGATGTAGTAAGTATTCTGCTCGTTACGATGACTATACATTACTAATTATTGACTGTGATCAGCGATATTACGAAGGTTCAGCTACAGATTAATTATTATTGTTTCTTCAAAGGCTATATTTCATGATATAGCCTTTTCTATATCAGAACTTATAACACTATAATATCCTAATACTGTTTAATCTTTTAGTTACTCTTTTTTTTGAAAAAAAAACATTATAATAGGTGATGTATACATAATGTTATGTATATGCGTTGTTAGCGCAATTTAACTATTAAAGAGTTCTTCACTCAAAAGGGGACTATGTATGTTACAAATAGGTCAATTAAACTTTCTACACTATAAGCAGAGAATGTGATTTGTATAGTAATTTATATCAACGAATGAGAAAAGTTATTGGTATAAGACGTGCAATTTATTTTAGATTGAATATTTCAAAATATTATAAATTGCCTGATTATGATCTTGTTTTTTGGCTATTGTTATTATTGAATTGCAAAATCCGAGATTACAAAGCAAATATAAAGATGATTATTTGTTTAAATTAAAACGAATTTCCGACTCTTTATCAAGTAAAGATCGTAATATTGTTTCGGATTATAATACAACTCTCATTTATGGTAGGGTATAATTTTCTGTATAACATATATAAGAAAAATTAGATAATTTTTCAAAAAAGTAACTATTTATTTATAAATAGTTACTTTTAATTTAAAGGAGTATTTTGTGAAAACTACTATCGTTAAACTTGCTGTTAATTTTAAAACAAAGTCGAAGTGGAGCAAAGAAGCAAAAAAGAACAACTTAACCCTGTCCAATTGGATTATTAACAAATTAAACTCAGATATTGAATTTGATTGCAATCAACATGTAGATTTACATAATGATATACCACCTTCTCATCGATATTTTATATCTATTACTGTTCCAATCGAGTATAAAGGCTATTGGGTTTTTTCTGCTAGAACTCAAGGAAAGAAACTACGGGTATGGATTGTTAATAAGTTAAATCATGGTATTGATTAGAATTTTGTGTTTATCTCTTTCTTTGTCTTTAATGCGCTATCAATTAAAGGATAGCACCCACAGCGTAACAATTTATAAAAATTGAATTTTGAAAACACTAATTATTGAATAATTGTTCACGCACCGCCATTAAAGCAAATCCTAATAAATTTTTTCCACGCCAAGTTAACGGATTGTCAATATTGTGACTATCCTCAGCTAAACCAATGCCCCAAATTTTATCTACTGGACTTGCCTCAACTAAAACTCTATTTTTAGTTGCTAATAAAAAATCGGCTAAGGATTGATTCTGCGAAAATTTAGCTAAATTACCGGCAATTACAATCGAAAAGCAGTTGTCTTGCCATATTTTTTCATTAAACCCCCTCACCTGACGACCTAATGCTTTAGCAGTACCTGGATCGTGGGTTTTCAGGATATCGTGTAATATTTTATTATCGTTAAAGAGTCTCGCTTTTGCAGCCATCATATAATGTTCAGCCGTTGCATAATAAATATCATCAACGATAAAAGTACTTGAATACCATTGGCTAAAACAGCATTTCGTTATCACTGAAGATGGTCGTTTTTGTTTATGTCCCCAAAAATAAAGATATTTAAACCGTTCACCCGTTCTATAACGTTGGCAAAGTTCTTTAATATCCATCATCATTCCTTATTAGCTGCATTGTTATATTTTAAATTTATAATAATTTTGGCAACATCATATACATCAAAAAGATGAAGATTATCTATTAACAAAATATATAAAAACACGCTTAACGTTTGGTTTCTAGACGAGTCATTTTTTTCATTTTCTGTTCAATGCGCTGCCGTTTTAATGGCGATAAATAATCAACAAAAAGTTTACCTATAAGATGATCCATTTCATGTTGAATACAAATTGCTAAAATACCATCAGCATCAATTATATATTCTTCACCATTACGATCAAGCGCTTTGATCTTTATCTTCTCAGCTCGAGGCACAAAACCACGACATTCAGGTACTGATAAACATCCTTCTTCAATACCGGTTTCACCCTCTTTACTGATCACTTCGGGATTAATAATGACATATACATGATCACGCTCTTCTGATACATCTATCACAATAATCCGCTGATGAACGTCAACCTGAGTCGCGGCTAAGCCAATGCCTTCTTCGGCGTACATGGTCTCAATCATATCATCGATAATTTTTTGTATTTCAGGGGTAACCGTATCAACCGGTTTAGCCACTTTGCGCAGCTTTTCATCAGGAAAACGTAATACAGGTAAAATAGCCATAAATTTTTCGATCTGCCTCTCAGTCAAGGGATTTAAATTTGGTATAGTTTAAACACTATTTAAACTAATGCATAGGGTATAAATATCTATTACTAAAATAGTATGTTATGAATAAATATGAATTATTAATCCGTTTTTCAATGCTAGAACATAAAAAACCTTCAAAATTAAAAAAATATATTAACACATCAGTTAATGATATTGATGATGAATTAATATTACGGCAGTGCCAACTCAGCAAAGAACAGATCCAACAATTTTATCAATTCAATGTTCAACCAATATTAGATTGGTTAAATCAGGATAATCATCATTTAATTAGCTACTATGATCCAGCCTATCCAGAACAGCTAAAACAAATTAACAACGCGCCACTTTTTTTATTTATCATAGGCGATCCTTTGCTATTAGCCACTGCCCAGCTCGCGATGGTTGGTAGCCGACAATTTACCGATTATGGCGCACAATGGGCTCGCTATTTTGCTGCAGAATTAGCTATAAATGGATTAACAATTACCAGTGGTTTGGCATTAGGGATTGATGCTATCAGCCACCGTGGGGCATTAGATGTAAAAGGTAAAACCATCGCCGTACTAGGTAGTGGATTAAATCATATCGCGCCAAAAACAAATTATTACTTAGCCCGCGATATTTTAGCTAATCAAGGCGCAATCATTTCTGAATTTTTACCTAATATTCAAGCTCGTTCAGAATATTATCCACGCCGTAATCGCATCATCAGTGGGTTAAGTTTAGGAACTTTTGTCGTTGAAGCATCACCCAATAGTGGATCTTTAATCACAGCACGCTATGCATTAGAACAAAATCGTGATGTGTTTGCATTACCGGGTGAAATAGATCATCTTAATAGTGGCGGTAGTCATTGGTTAATAAAACAAGGAGCATATTTGGTCACTAAACCTAGTGATATATTAGAACATTATACTAATCATTTAAACTGGTTAAAAAAGCAGACACAATTATATGCAACATCATCGTTACTCCACAATGATATTTTAGCAGTAATTAATCATCATGCTATGCCCATTGATATCATTGCTGATAAAACCGGACAAACTGTAACCGATGTTGCAATAAAACTAGTAGAACTAGAATTAGAAGGGTTAGTTAAAACAGTATCAGGTGGTTATATAAAAAATGGTGCGTTAGCTATTGATAATTGATGGTATAAAAATGAAATTAATGATGTAACTTGATGAAGTATATCATTAGCCTTAAAATGTTCTATCGTTAACTATTATTTGTTCGTTAAAACTATGACAGCACTAACCCTTACTGAATCTTGTCAGCGTTTAATCACTGGAGAAGTCATCGCTTATCCGACCGAGGCAGTATTTGGCTTAGGCTGTGACCCCGATAATCAATCAGCTATTTTAAAATTATTATCTTTAAAACAACGATCACCAGAAAAAGGATTGATATTAATTGGTGCTAATCTAGCACAATTAAAACCTTATTTTGATAAAACTCTTTTAACCAAACAACAATTACAATTAATTAATCAGCCATCCGATCAAGCTATCACATGGTTAGTGCCGAAAAATTCCGATACCCCACCTTGGTTAACCGGGCAATTCGATTCGATTGCCATTCGGATTTGTCATCATCCTTTGGCTCACCAACTTTGTTTAGCGTTTGCTAAACCAATTGTTTCAACGAGTGCTAACCTTTCAGGTTATCTACCATGCCGAACACTGACTGAAGTTGAAACACAATTTGGCTGTTCATTTCCTGTATTAAATGGCGAAACCGGTCACCGATGTAATCCATCGCAAATTCGTGATATTTTCACCGGTGATATCATTCGACAAGGATAACGATTATGCAATCCACTCTTTATATTGGCGTCATGTCTGGTACCAGTTTAGACGGTATCGATATTGCTTTAGTCGATATTTCAGTTGATAACATCACATTTATTAGTGGCGAATGTTATCCGTTACCAAGCTCATTAAAAGCCAATTTATTACAGTTATGTCAACAACAGCAATGTACATTACTTAAATTAGGTGAGCTCGATCATCAATTAGGTCAATTATACGCGCATTGCATTAATAAGTTTATTCAAACCCATCATTTAGATAGAACACAAATTAATGCCATTGGTTGTCATGGGCAAACTATTTTTCATTCACCTAATGGCTGCTATCCCTTTACAATGCAAATAGGTGATGCAAATATCATTGCTGCAAAAACAGCCATCACAACCATTGCTGATTTTCGCCGTAAAGACATGGCATATGGTGGTCAGGGTGCACCTTTGGTACCTGCTTTTCATCAGGCAATATTTAGTGATCCCAATAAAAATCGCATTATTTTAAATATTGGCGGCATAAGTAATATCACAGTGTTATCCCCTAATCATCCACTTATTGGTTTTGACACAGGTCCAGGTAATGTATTACTCGATAGTTGGATTGCTAAACAATTAGCACTTCCTTACGATAAAGATGCTAAATGGGCAAAAACAGGTAGCGTAAATCAACCCTTGTTACAACACTTATTAAATGATGAATATTTTCGATTACCCTATCCGAAAAGCACTGGACGTGAACGATTTAATCTTAATTGGTTACTCGATAAATTGACCGGCTTTTCTCTCGCACCACAAGATATTCAAGCAACACTTATCGAACTTACGGTAATAGTAACAACTACAGCTATAATAAATCAAATATCACTGAATAAACAATTACCAAATGAATTATTAATCTGTGGTGGCGGTGCTAAAAATCCATTGCTTATGGCGCGGTTTGCAGCATGGTTACCCAATTGGTCAGTAAAAACGACTGATGAGTTAGGTACTAGTAGTGATTATATGGAAGCTATTGCTTTTGCTTGGTTAGCTTATTGCCGAATCCATAATTTATCGAGTAATATTCCAACAGTAACTGGTGCAACAAAAGCCATAAGTTTAGGCGTGATTTATCCTAAATAATAAAAAATATAAAATAATAAGATATAAAACTAACTCATGAATTAATTTCAACTTAAGTATGTTTATAAACCAATAAAATACAGTGCTAATTAAATCAAACCCGCACGTTGTAAGCCTTTTACAATTCCATCATGATTATTATCATCAGTGATAAATTCAGCGAGTTGTTTTAACGGTGTGACTGCATTAGCCATTGCGATTGGATGATCAACTATCTCAAACATCTCAATATCATTAAAGCCATCACCAAATGCATAAGTTGGAATATTTTGTAATGGGGCTTTTTGTAATAATTTTTTAATCCCAAAAGCCTTAGAACTTTCTGCATTAATCACATCGACACAATAAGGTGTATTACGTACAAAGCTCAGCTCTGGGAAAACATCACGATAAATTTCTTCGCCACTTTCACATAAAAGCAATAACATTTGAATCGGTTCTTGATAATGAATCTTATCATCAACCGGTGGAATAGTTTGTTGTAAATAGTGATAAAATTTCGTTGCTGGTTCGCCGAGTTCAGAAATACGCATAATATAATCATTATAAAAAGCGATAGGAATACCCGTTTCTGAATGAGAAAATTGCAATATACGATCTATTATCTGAGGGTCAATATCATTTGAAAAAATTGGTTTTCCCTCAAAAATAACTGATTGACCATTCATACTCACAATAGAATTAATGCCTGTATGCTGCATAATATGCTCAATTTCAAATAATGATCGACCCGTTGCAATTATGGGTAATATGTTATTTTCTCGCAACTTTTTAACTGCTTTAACCGTACTATCAGCCACTTTAATATCACGAGTTAGTAAGGTTCCATCTAAATCGAAAAAAACTATTGCTTTAGCATTATTCTTCACGTTTCCCCTCCATAACGTTATAAATTAACTATGGCTTTAATAAAAGGAATGGTTAACTTTCTTTGTTCGGTGATAGTGGCTTTATCTAATTTATCTAATAAATTAAATAATGAACGCATATCACGATCGACCCGTTTTAATAAGAATAGTCCGACGTCAGTAGACAACTCAAAACCACGCAATTTAGCACGTAATTGCAAAGCATTTAATTTATCGCCATCGCTGAGTTCTTTTAATTGATAAACTTGTCCCCACTCTAATCGAGACACTAAATCAGGTAAACTAAAAGGAATTTGCTTTGGTGAATGATTACCAGTAATTAATAATTTTGCTTGTGAATTTTCTAATAACCGATTAAATAGATCAAAGATAGCTTCTTCCCATTGCTTATTACCGGCAATATGATCGATATTATCTAAACACACCAAATCATAATTTTCTAATCCAACTAAAATATCCGGGGTTAACAATAAATATTGCTCAAGTGGAATATAGCTAATTAATTTATGGGAAAGTGACATATCATGACATGCTGCATGTAACAAATGCGTTCTTCCCGAAGATGCGTTAGCCCAAAAATAGAGAGAGTGAAAACCCGTCTTATTTAAAAACGCTTTCAAATAATTGATTAATAATTCATTATAACCGGTATAAAAACTAGCAAACGTTTCAGTATCCGGTAATGAAACTGGTAGCACCAACTGATGGGAATGAATCGCTAATACCTCGCTCTATTTTATGACCCATGTAGTATAAATTCTGAAACCTAAAAAGCAATATGAAGACAAAAAAGAAAAATTCAACACAGTTTTATCATCATCATTAATAAAATAAATATTCGATATTATTGAATAAATTAATTAAATTGAGATGCTAAGATAAATAACATTTATCTTAGCAAAATTTTATTTATGCGGTAAAATCAGATTCAATACAATAGCGGCGATACCACATAAACTAATACCTTGTAAAACATAATTACCAAAATCAAACACCATTCCACCAATACCAAATACCAGAACTAATGCTGTGATACACATATTACGTGAAATAGAGAGATCAACTTTATGTTTAACTAATATATTGACTCCAACAGAAGCAATAGAACCAAATAATAATACCATAATCCCCCCCATAACAACGGAAGGAATAGATGCTAGAAATGCTCCCACTTTACCAACAAATGACATAACAATAGCCCATATTGCCGCCCATGTCATCACGCGCGTTTTAAAGTTACGTGTTAATGTCACAGCACCAATGACTTCAGCATAAGTAATACAAGGTGGCCCACCTAAAAAACCGGCTACTGATGTTGCTAATCCATCACCAAACAATGTTCTTTGTAACCCAGGATTTTTGGTATAATCTTTGCCTGTTACACTACTAATTGCCATAATATCACCAACATGTTCAATTGTCGGAGCAATGACAATCGGAATCATATAGAGTATAGCCTGCCATTGAAATTCTGGATAAGAAAAATGCGGTAATGAGAACCAAGGAGCACTAATAATCGGCTGAAAATTGACTAACCCAAACCAAATTGACAAACTATACCCAACGATAATACCGGAAATAATCGGTACCAATTTAACAAAACCTTTTGCCCAAATTGCAACAATTAGTGTCGTTATTAAAGAAGCCATTGAAATAATAATTAACTGGTATTTCGGTAAACTTGTTTCGATATCGCTCCCCATTGCCATCTTGACAGCAACAGGCGCTAAAGATAAACCAATTACCATAATAATCGGACCGGTCACCACTGGCGGTAAAATGCGTTCAATAATATTCGCACCATTAATTTTCACTAAAAAGGCAAACAACATAAACACTAAACCAGCTGCAACTAATCCACCTAATGTCGAAGCAACTCCCCACATTTCAACACCATAAGAAATAGGGGCAATAAAAGCAAAAGATGATGCTAAAAATACCGGCACTTTACCACGCGTTGCGATTTGAAAAAGTAATGTCCCTACGCCAGCAGTAAATAATGCTACATTAGGATCAAGTCGAGTCAGAAGCGGAACTAAAACTAATGCGCCAAAAGCAACAAACAACATCTGAGCACCAGTGATAATATCTAACAATGTATGCTTAGAAAGGTGTTGAGAAATATTTTTAGAAACCATTATTGTTATTCCTCTTTAAATTTAATAAATTACAGACAGAAAAAAACCGGCTATCGCCGGTTTAAAAATTGATTTATTTGGTACCAAAAATTTTATCTCCCGCATCACCAAGACCAGGGAGAATATATCCTTTATCATTTAATTTTTCATCAATTGATGCCGTATATAATTCAACATCTGGATGCGCTTGTTCTAAAACTTTGATCCCTTCTGGAGCCGCAACTAAAACTAAAACTTTAATATTTTGACAACCAGCTTGCTTTAAAAGATCGATTGTTGCAACCATCGATCCACCTGTAGCTAACATTGGATCGACCACTAAAGCTATACGATCTTCAATATCAGATGTTAATTTCTGGAAATAAGGTACTGGCTCAAGGGTTTCTTCATTACGATAAAAACCAACCACACTAATTCTAGCACTTGGGATATGTTCTAAAACGCCATCCATCATACCTAAACCTGCCCGTAAAATCGGTACTACTGTGATTTTTTTACCTTTAATACGTTCAACTTCGATTGGACCACACCAACCTTGAATTGTTACTTTTTCTGTTGGCAGATCCGCCGTGGCTTCATAGGTTAATAAACTACCGACTTCGCTGGCAAGCGCTCTAAAATCTTTAGTTGAAATATCATGCTCACGCATTAAACCTATTTTATGGCGGACAAGGGGATGTTTGACTTCGACAATTTTCATGAAATGACCTCAGTGTTTTAAATCTATTAATCATTTAAATTTAAATGACCACTGGCGGCAGATTGTAACATGAATAACTTAATAAATAAAAATCAATTTGTGACCACACATCAAGTAATATGTGGTCTTGATAAAAATTTTTTAATTTAAAGCTGTCAATTTTTGAATAATTAATAAGTTACGTTCAGCATCTAACTGCGGAATTTGTAATTTTATACAGTTTTTTAATTGATAATCATGGGATAGGTTAGTTAACTCTTCTTGTGAAGCTTGACTTTTTAATGCATAGAATAATCCCGTTTTATTTGGTAAATGTTGACACCAATCAAGCATATCCATCAAAGAAGCAAAAGCACGACTGATTACGCCATCAAACTGTTTATGACGATACGCTTCAATTCGACTTTGTTCCGGATGAATATTACTTAATTTTAGTTCGAATTGCACTTGTTTTAAAAAGCGCACACGTTTACCAAGACTATCAACTAAGTCGAAGTGTTTATCTGGATTAATAATGGCTAGTGGAATCCCTGGTAATCCAGGGCCGGTTCCAACATCAATAAATTCTTGACCTAATAAGTATGGAGAAATGACTAAACTGTCCATAATATGTTTTATCAACATTTCATTAGGATCACGTATAGACGTTAAATTATAAGCTTTATTCCATTTATCAAGCATCATGACATATTGAATCAATTGATCAATTTGTGCCTCGCTAATCAAAAGATCCGTTTGTTGAATAAGTTTAACTAATTGGCTTTTTAACATAACTTATAGTGCCTTTTTACAGATGTAATTTTTTTTCTTTAAATAAACTAATAACATTGAGATTGCAGCTGGAGTTATCCCTGAAATTCGCGAAGCTTGACCGATACAAACCGGTTTATGTTGTTTTAATTTGGCAACAACTTCAT
Source organism: Frischella japonica (assembly GCF_014489845.1). Classification (GTDB taxonomy): domain Bacteria; phylum Pseudomonadota; class Gammaproteobacteria; order Enterobacterales; family Orbaceae; genus Frischella; species Frischella japonica. The sequence continues at coordinate 114,369 of NZ_JABURY010000021.1, read as the reverse complement.
TAGATAAACCTGAAATATCAGCATAATCAATTTCTTGCGGAATTAGTGTTTCTTCATTACGTTTCTGTCGTTCGATTTCTTCAATTTGCAATTTAATGTAACCATCATATTTAACTTGTATTTCAACTTGTTCTGCAGCTTGTCCTTCTGCTAAACCTGGAGCAAATAGTGATAATGATTTTAAGGTTTTATAAGTCATCTCTGGACGTTTTAATAACTCTTCACCATTAGCTTCTTTGGTTAAATTAGCACTTAACACCGCATTGACTTCATCAATAGTTTCAATATGTGGATGAACCCAAATATCGCGTAATCGTGCACGTTCTTGTTCAATAGCTTCTATTTTTTGATTAAACTGTAGCCAGCGATAATCATCTACCAAACCTAACTTTCGACCAATTTCAGTTAAACGGATATCGGCATTATCTTCGCGTAACATCAAACGGTATTCAGCACGAGAAGTAAACATACGATAAGGTTCATTAGTACCTAATGTACAAAGATCGTCAACTAATACGCCCAGATAAGCTTGATCGCGAGTTGGATACCATTGTTCTTCGTCATACACAAAACGAGCTGCATTTAATCCTGCAAGCAGTCCTTGGGCAGCAGCTTCTTCATACCCGGTAGTACCGTTGATCTGACCGGCTAAAAATAATCCTTTGATCACTTTGCTTTCAAGAGTTGGTTTGAGATCCCGTGGATCAAAATAATCATATTCAATTGCATATCCTGGTCTTATAATGTTCGCATTTTCGAGACCTTTCATACTACGTACAAAAGCGAGCTGTGTATCAAATGGTAAGCTGGTAGAAATTCCGTTTGGATAAATTTCATTACTATTTAATCCTTCTGGTTCTAAATAGATCTGATGAGAATTGCGATCCGCAAAACGCATGATCTTATCCTCTATAGATGGACAATAACGCGGTCCGATCCCTTCGATCACGCCGGTATACATTGGGCTGCGATCTAAATTATTGCGAATGATCTCATGAGTTTTTTCATTGGTTGATGTTATGTAACAAGGGATCTGTTTAGGGTGATCGCTTGGTTTCCCTAAAAATGAAAACACGGGTATAGGATCATCTCCCGCTTGGATCCCTAATTGAGAAAAATCAATTGTACGCGCATCGATCCTTGGTGGTGTACCTGTTTTTAAGCGACCTATTCTGAATGGGTATTGATGTAGAGCATGTGATAAACCGATTGAAGCAGGATCACCTGTGCGTCCACCACTATAATTATTTAATCCAATATGGATCTTTCCAGCTAAAAATGTACCAGCTGTGATCACAACTGCTTTAGCTTTGAATTTGATACCCATTTGGGTAATAACACCGGTGATCTGATCGTTTTTAATGATCACATCTTCAACTGATTGTTGGAAAAGCATTAAATTAGGTTGATTTTCCAATGCAATTCGGATGTTATTGCGATATAAGGAACGATCTGCTTGTGCGCGCGTAGCTCTAACGGCAGGACCTTTACTGGCGTTTAAGATCCTAAATTGGATCCCAGCATGATCCGTTGCTTGGGCCATTAGTCCACCCATTGCATCGATCTCTTTAACCAAGTGTCCTTTGCCAATGCCACCAATTGCTGGATTGCATGACATTTGTCCTAATGTATTGATATTATGGGTTAAAAGCAGTGTTTTTCTACCCATTCTTGCTGATGCCATTGCTGCTTCAGTACCTGCATGACCGCCACCGACGATGATGACATCGAAAAGATCCGGGTAAAACATATCTAACCTCAACTGAATATAATTAAAAAATGGCTATCAAGAGATAGGAATTTATTCGAATGATAAATTTTACTCGTCTTTTTAGCTACGTCAAATGATCTGTTTGTGATCACTAAATAATTAAAAGGATCTTTTATGTTTTTAGATTATATTTTTTATTATTAATAAAGAGATCTTTGTGTATAAATTTTTGTATCCCTTATTTATCAATATGTTGTTAAGGATCAAAACGTGTTGATAACTCTAATTAAACTTAGGATTAAGCTATGGATAACGATCCTTTTTATCCACATTGATTAATGTGTGGAAAGTTATTTCCATGTTGATAACAGGATTGTGATCGTTTTAATGACAGAGTTATCCACAAAAAATCAGTTTGATCGCTGTTTTTCTGTTTATTAATAGGTTATTTTGGCAGCATGATTCGATCAATTATTTGGATCTTTTATGTTTTTTTAACAGAATTTTTATCGAGAAAATTGTAAATTTCGCTATATTAAGATCATCTTTTTACAACGAGGATAGATTTGGTTAATCTGACGATCTTATTTGATTATGTGGAAAGAGGCATTAAGAGACGTATTTGAGTGTTTTCAAAGAGAGAAGATGATCGATTGGTAGTTATCTTAAGTTCACTTCGATCATCTTTAATTTTTAAACTATATTTAGTGCGCTTCGTCCCAGTTATTGCCAAAACCTACGTCGACTTTTAAAGGAATATGAAGTTGATAGCAGTTTTCCATAATCGTTTTTATTTGCTCGGTTATGGTATCTAGATGGGTTTCTTTTACTTCAAAAACTAATTCATCGTGTACCTGCATGACCATTTTAACATTATCTCCTTGTTTTTGAATAAAATGATTTACAGCTATCATTGCAGTTTTAATGATATCTGCAGCAGTACCTTGCATTGGTGCATTAATTGCAGCACGTTCGGCTGCGCGTTTTTCGATACCGCTTGCAGAATTTATTCTCGGTAAATAAAGTCGTCGACCTGATAAGGTTTCTACATAACCTTTTTCCGCAGCTAATTTACGAGTATTTTCCATATATTGTTCAACACCGGGATAACGCTCAAAATAGCGATCAATATAAAATTTTGCTTCATTTCTGGGAATATTAATTTGTCTTGATAAACCGAAAGCACTCATACCGTAAATTAAACCAAAATTGACAGCTTTAGCACGCCGACGCTCTTCTGATGTGACTTCATTTTCTTGTTTACCAAGAATTTCACTGGCGGTAAAACGGTGAATATCTTTATTATTGGCAAAAGCATCTAATAAGTTTTTGTCTCTTGATAAATGCGCCATGATTCGTAGTTCAATTTGTGAATAGTCGGCTGAGACAATCTTATAACCTTTTGGAGCAATGAAAGCCTGACGGATTTTACGTCCTTCCTCATTGCGTACTGGAATGTTTTGTAGATTTGGATCATTGGATGATAAACGGCCTGTTACTGTGCCAATTTGGTTATAATTAGTATGTACGCGATGATCAATGCGACTTATCATTAATGGTAATTTATCAGTATAAGTATTTTTAAGTTTAGCTAGACCGCGATATTCAAGAATCAGGCGGGGTAATTCATAATCATTGGCTAGTTCACTTAACACTTCTTCATTCGTTGATGGATCACCTTTGGGTGTTTTTCTGATAACTGGAAGTTGATTTTTTTCAAACAGAATGACTTGTAATTGTTTAGGGGAAGCGATATTAAATTTTTCACCAGCTAAGTCATGAATCTGTTGTTCGAGTTGATCAAGTTTAGATTGGATCTCTGTTGAATATTGGTGTAATAAGCTTTCATCGATTAAAACACCGGTTCTTTCCATATTGGCTAAGATGATCGCTAATGGCATTTCAATATCATTAAAGAGGTGCGTTAATTTACTATCTTGTTTCAGTTGAGCCCATAATTTGTTATGAATAGTAAGGGTTAAATCAGCATCTTCACAGGCATAACGTGTGGTGTGTTCGATATCGATTTTATCAATTGTTAGTTTCTTTTTATCGACTTTGGTTAATTCATCATAGGTTATTGTTTTTACATGTAGATGTTTTTGGGCTAAATGATCTAAATCATGTCTGTCATTACTATTAAGAACGTAAGATTCTAACATGGTATCATATGTAATACCTTGTACGGTAATGCCATAATTCGCTAATATTGAATAATCAAATTTGACATTTTGCCCAACTTTTTTAAGTTTTGCATTTTCAAATATTGGTTTAAGCTTTTGGATAACTTCATCAAGCGGTAACTGTTTTGGTACACCTAAATAGTGATGATGAATTGGTATATAACAGGCTTCATTTTCAGCAATACTCAACGATATACCGACTAACTCGGCGTGAAAATGATCAATATTATTGGTTTCAGTATCAAAAGCAATTAAATGGCTGGTGGCTAATTTTTTTACCCAACTGTCTAATTGTTCACTGGTTAATATAGTTTCATAATGCTTTTCCGCTTGAGGGGAAGGGATTGATGACTGACTGTTTTTATCGTTTTCTGACACTTGATTAACTAAAGGTTGCTCTGATTTGATAAATCGTCCATGATTAAGTTCGGTTAGCCAACGATTAAAACCGTGGTATTCAAAAATTTGCTTAAGTTTATTAATGTCAATTGGTTGTGGTTTTAATTGTTCATTACTAAAATTGAGTTCGACATCGGTTTTTATGGTAGCGAGTAAATAAGATAAACGAGCTTCTTGTTCATTATCGATTAATTTTTGTTGAATAGATTTAGCTCCACGAATAGATAGCGTGATGACTTTATCTATATTGTGATAGATATCATCAATACCTGTAAATTCACTAAGTAAACTACTGGCTGTTTTTTCTCCAACACCTGGTACACCAGGAATATTATCGGAGCTGTCACCCATTAAGGCTAAATAATCGATAATTTTTGTCGGTGGCACGCCAAATTTTTGTTGTACACCATTCGGATCTAAAACAACGTTATTCATGGTATTAATTAAAGTAATTTTATCTGAAACGAGTTGTGCCATATCTTTATCGCCAGTGCTGATTAATACTGATAGACCTTCTGCTTCAGCTTGTTTGGCTAGTGTACCAATCACGTCATCAGCTTCAACATTATCTACACATAATAGTGGTAATCCCATTGCTTTTAAAATGTTATGAATAGGTTCGACTTGTACTCGTAGATCTTCCGGCATAGCGTCACGTGTTGCTTTATACTCGCTGTATAACGTTTTTCTAAAAGAGCCTCCTTTGGCATCAAAAACTACCGCAATATGAGTTGGTTGATATTGATTAATCAGGCTTCTGATCATGTTTGTTACGCCATAAATCGCACCAGTGGGTTCCCCTTTGGTATTTGTTAACGAAGGCGTTGCAAAAAAGGCTCGATATAAATAGGATGAACCATCGATAAGGATAATCGGTTTTTCTGTTTTCATAGTAAATTCACTTTGATTGAATATAAACAAGTTGTTAATAATGAGTATACTCAAAAGTGATAGAAATAAAAGTCATAGCGTAGAAAAGGTGATTCTTGTCAGTTAATTAAAGTATTTATTCGTTATTTTATATAAAGGGATTGGGGTAAATAAAAATAAGATTAGTCAGAATATTAGAATTAACGCTAGTATTCTGACTATCATTGGGATGGTAGATTAATCTTGTTGTAGTAAAAAATTGATTACACGTGAATAATCCTTAATATAAGTTTCATAAGAAGTAGCATCTAGACCTTGAGAATTAATAATATACAATCTGTTAACGAAAAAACTAGGAATCGATGTTGGTTGTAACTCATCTCTAGCTTCATTTTGCTGAACTTCAAAGGCTTTTACCAAAAAGTTATCTTTCATGCTTTCATACTTGGCTTCATCAATACCTAAATTGATGAAAACACCTTTAATATCGTCGGCTGTTTTGATAGTTTTATCAAGTTGAATACCATCATAAAGATCAGATGCTATTTCATTTTGGATACCTAATACATTTGCAATAGCCCATGCTTGCGACAATTCTTCAGCGAGAGGACCAAAATTATTTAAATGATAACGTTTAAATTTAATGTTTTTCGGCAAATTAGACGTAATAGTTTCGTTAATTTTATATGTTCTTTCAAGCTTAAAACAAGATGAGCAATTAAAAGAAAAAAATTCAATCACTTCTTTTTCGGGAGAAGCAAACTTGGCTAATTTATAATATTGCTTGCCATCAGTAATTTTAACCGGTTCAACGGATTCTTCAGTTTCAGCAGCCAAAGTACAAAACGATATAATAATGGCACTGATTGTCACAAAAAACTTTTTAAACATGTTAAAAGGCTCCTAAAATTTAGTCATTCAATTAGTCATATAATGATTCAAATCAGTGTAATTAAGTAATGCCACGCGCTTTCAATAAAGCGGATTTAAAATCAGCTTCATAATCTTTTTTTATACCAGGAATTGCTTCCGATTTATCTGTATCACGCATTTTCAAATGATAAATTAATACTTCATCACTCAAGTTATTTAATTCGCCTTCATAACCTGCTTCACTACCTAATTTAGCTAGAAATTCAAGTAGATTTAAATCGGATTCTTTCTCCCAAGCTGGGGTAAGAAGTTCGATAAGTTCTTCAATTCTATGGCACGCCATAATAATTTACCTATTTATTTTGATTAATTTTGCTTATAGTAATGGTATTTAAAATTTTAGCAATGCTCTATAAGCGATTATTTATGTCACTAATGCCTATAACTGCAATTATTCTGGCTGGCGGTCAAAGTAGCCGAATGAATCGACAGAATAAAGGACTGCAATTATTACACGGTAATCCATTATACTATCACGTTATTAATAAAATAAAACCGCAAGTTAATCATATTGTGATTAATTGTAATCAAGATATTGAACAGTATCAAAAATCAGGCTATCCAGTTATTGTTGATGAATTAATTGGCTTTTTAGGACCATTAGCAGGGATTTTCTCAGGATTAATAACCAGTTCAACCGATTGGAACTTAGTGGTAAGTTGTGATACACCTTTTTTACCAGATGATTTAGTTAAGCGCTTACAAGCGCATTGTGATACTCATCTCGCGGCTTATGTGTTTGATGGTGAAAAATCACATCCTACATTAATGCTAATTCATCGTCAATTAGCTCCAATGATTAAACATTATTTATTACAAGGTAAACGAAAATTACTTGGTTTTTTACAGCAAATCGACGCTATTCAGGTTGATTTTAGTGATAAACCAGACGTATTTATTAATATTAATACGTTAGAACAATTGGCTTATTGGAATCAAAAGCAATGCAAATAATTGGAATATGTGGTTATAGTGGTAGTGGTAAAACTACGCTATTGACAAAATTAATCCCTTTACTAAAACAACAATCTATTCGTTTAGCCGTAATTAAACACAGCCACCATAATATGGATATTGACTTGCCCGGTAAAGATAGTTATCAGTTGCGTTATTCTGGTGCAGATCAAGTGATTGTTGCTAGTGATAAACGATGGGCATTAATGACTGAAACACCACATAATCCACCTGATTTACTGACATTAGCCAAACAATTTAATCAAGTTGATTTAGTTTTAGTCGAAGGGTTTAAACATGAAATGATTCCTAAAATTGTCTGTTATCGGCATTCTCTCGATAAACCGCCATTTTATGATGAGTATACACTGGCAATAGCTACCGATTACGAACTGGATATTGCAATTAAACAATTTGATATCAATGATTTAATAACAATTAGCCAATGGATTAAGCATTATTTATTGCTTTCAATATCTTAATCCAATTGGAGGAATCAATTATCAATAAAAATATTGATCGCTTTTATCTTGATGGTTAAAAAAATAATATCATCAATATGTAGATAATTTATTGATTATCATATCAATAGTATCTGTATTGAATTTTAAATATATCAATCCATTAGGTACGAGGTTAATGTTTGAATAAACATTATACGTTAGCATAAAATACAACAACGATAATAGAGTGATTATGCAGATCTCTTCGAGCATATAAAAATAACCTTTCGCTGCTGGATATCACAAATTTTGCTTATCATTTTTTTTTGCTCTTCTTGTCTCTAACTTAGTGATATTACACAATCAACAGCATCAATCGTTACAAGGCGCGAGTATTTTAGCCAATAGGTGACTAAAAATCTCTTGTTATGGTTATTGCAGAATGGTATCCGTTAACGATTGGTTCTTAGGTATACTGTTTAAAATATTTGGTAAAAATAACGTATCCTAAAATTTTACTTTAATAGTGACAATGGGGAAATGGTATATTTGCTATAGAATTGGCATTCAATATTATTTTCCTACTAATACCAAATAATTACCACCAAAGCTAACAAGTTTACTTGCTGCGGTATTACCAATTCCCCATCAATTCAATCCCATTTATCTCAATGATAGGTTACATTGTAAAGCAAACTGGATTGAGAGATAAATAGTCAATTTAGGTAAACAGAACTAGTTAGAACATCTATCGCATTAATAACCTCTTTCATCATTCATATTTATTACTAAGCGATTTTTGTTAGTAACTGTTGAATAAAATGGGGTACAATTTGGCTAGCAGGTCCATAAATTTTTAGATCAAACAGATTTTCTTTTAACGATGGTTCTAAATTTAATTCAATAGTATGTGCGCCAAACTGATTGGCTAGTTGTACAAAATTGGCTGCTGGATAGACATGACCGGATGTGCCTATGGCAATAAAATAATCTGCTTGTGTTATTTGTTGATGGATTTCATCTATATAAAGTGGTATTTCACCAAACCAAACAATATGTGGACGAATCATTTTATTTTTCTCGTAATAAATATCATCATAGCAATCGAAGATTTGACCCGTTTGTTCATCACGAACTTTTAGTAACTCACCATGCATATGAATAATATTTTTAGATCCTGCCTGTTCATGGAGGTTATCGACATTTTGCGTCACAATGGTTACATTTTCGCTGCCTATTGTGTATTCTAATTTAGCTAATGCAAAATGAGCTGTATTAGGTTTAACGTTCGGTTGTTGTAATTTTTTACGTAGCATATTGTAGAAGCGATGAACTTGAACGGGATCACGTAAATAACCTTCATATGTGGCGACATCATCCACATTATACCCTTCCCATAAACCATTTTGTGCACGAAATGTTGCTAAACCTGATTCAGCTGAAATACCAGCACCAGTTAAAATGACGAATTTAGTTTTTTTCATTATAGTTCGCTCTTTTTTAATAAGTTTTAGCTATATTGTAACGGTTTTGATATATAACTGATATTACTTAATTATTTTAAATCGAGTTTTAATGAAATAATTTTATAAAGAGATATGTAAAAATAGTATAAAATCAAATAGATATTGTTATAAAGTTTTTTTTTGGCTAATCTGTACATTAAGTGATTTTTTGATAATTTATTGAGTTTTCTACAAAAATGATAAAGTGAGTTCCATCATCACAAACTCATCGCGACGAATGATTAATTTTGTAATTTTTATAAAATAGTAAACAGGAGCAAATGATGAGTAAGAAGTACCACAAAGCCGTTATGCCAGATCAACGAGCCGTACACCCCCATACTTTTGACACCGCACCTAGTGATATCAATATCAAACCAACGCCTAAACCTACTCAGCCAGGCAGTGAACCTTATGCTGCGGGTTCACAAAAATTACCACAAAATAGTAATGCAAAATTACAAGATTTGGATACTTATCGCAGTGTCGATGATAATCAACCATTGACCACCACAACTGGGGTAAAAGTAGCGGATAATCAAAATTCATTAAAAGCCGGGGTGCGCGGTCCAACGTTAATGGAAGATTTTTTACTACGCGATAAAATGATGCACTTTGACCGTGAACGTATTCCAGAGCGGGTAGTTCACGCGCGTGGTGCAGCGGCGCATGGTTATTTTCAGCTTTATAAATCATTAGATAAATACACTAAAGCAAACTTTTTAAATGATACCGGCTTAAAAACCCCCGTGTTTGTGCGCTTTTCAACCGTGCAAGGTTCACGTGGTTCAGCTGATACGGCACGAGATGTGCGTGGCTTTGCCACTAAATTTTATACTCAAGAGGGAAATTTTGATATTGTCGGTGTGAATACGCCAACATTTTTTATTCAAGATGCAATTAAATTTCCAGATTTTGTTCATGCGGTAAAACCAGAACCGCTCAATGAAGTACCACAAGGACAAAGTGCCCATGATAGCTTTTGGGATTATGTCTCTTTACAACCAGAAACGATACAAAATGTGATGGTTGTAATGTCTGATCGTGGTATTCCACGGAGTTATAGTAATATGGAGGGGTTTGGTATCCATACATTTCGGTTAGTAAATAGTAAAAATGAAAGCTGTTTTGTACGTTTTCATTGGAAACCGATTGCCGGAACGTGTTCAATGATTTGGGATGAAGCTCAAGCCCTGATGGGACGTGATCCTGATTTTCATCGTAAAAATTTATGGGAAAGCATTGAAGCTGGCGATTATCCAGAATATGAACTTGGTTTGCAAATTATTCCGGAAAGCCAAGTAAATAATTTTGATTTTGATATTTTAGATGCGACGAAATTAATTCCTGAAGCCTTAGTGCCAGTCCAACGAATTGGTAAAATGGTCTTAAATCGCAATCCAGATAACTATTTTGCCGAAACTGAACAAGTGGCATTTTGCCCAGCTAATTTAGTTCCTGGTGTTGATTTTTCAAATGATCCATTATTACAAGGTCGTATCTTTTCGTATATTGATACTCAAATGTATCGACTTGGTGGCGCCAATTTTAATGAGATCCCGATTAATAAACCGGTTTGTCCATTCCACAATCAGCAACGTGATGGATTTCATCGGATGGAAATCAATACCAATCCGGCAAATTATGAACCTAACTCAATTAATAATAACTGGCCAAGGGAAACCGCCCCCAAAGCCCAAAATGGTGGATTTAGTAGTTATCAAGAAACATTGGATGGCGAAAAAATTCGGCAACGTAGTGAATCGATGACTAACTTTTATTCCATGCCTCGGCTCTTCTGGCAAAGTCAAACAGCAACCGAACAACAACATATTATTAACGCCTTTAGTTTTGAATTGGGTAAAGTGATGCGTCCTTATATTCGTGAACGTGTGGTTGATTTGTTATGTAACATTAATCATGATTTAGCGAAAGGTGTGGCCACTCATTTAGGTATTACATTAACCGCAGAACAAAAAGCGCGTCCCGCTCCGATTTTGTTTAATAACTTAGATAGTGATCCGACACTGAGCTTGTATGCCAATAAGACATTACCATTAACTAGTCGTAAAGTTGCTATATTAGTGAGCGACGGCGTATGTGGGGAATCTGTCGATAAAATTCGTGAAATGTTGACCAAGAAAAAGCTTTACAGCTTACTACTTGCTCCACACATGGGAGTGGTAAAAACGCAACAAGGTGACAGCTTGAAAGTAGATGGTACAATTGAAGGGAATCCTTCTGTTACCATTGATGCTGTAGTGGTTCCAACCAATCAAAATATTGAGATGTTACTCAACGACGGTAACGCTAAATATTATTTACAACAAGCTTATAAACATCTTAAACCAATTGCATTACACAATAATGCTAAACGTTTATTTGATGCGGCGATGCTTGAGGAAGATAAGGGTACGTTGATGGATGACAATATTGTTGAATTGATTTTAACCTTGATGAAAGTCCTATCCTTGCATCGTATCTGGGAACGTGAAGAAAAGGCTTTATCCGTGCCAGCTTAATACTCAAAAATGATTGGTATTAAAATTAGAATATAAACATATTATATTCAATAAAATCAATCAGTTATAATATTAAATGTAACTGGTTGATTTATTAAAATAAATCAACATATTGGTTTAATTTTTTATCTGTTAGCTAAAAAATGTCACTATATGGAATAAAAAAGTAATTATTTATCTTTAAGATCAACACTTATTTCAAAAAAGGTGTATAATTTTGCGCCTAATTATCCTGTTAATTTTTTCTGGAATCGATATTGTGATTGAAAATATAAGAAATATTGCCATTATTGCGCACGTTGACCATGGTAAAACGACATTGGTTGATAAACTCCTTAAACAATCGGGAACCCTTGATTCACGTGGTGATGACACTGAACGTGTTATGGATTCCAATGCGTTAGAGAAAGAACGTGGTATTACCATTTTGGCAAAAAATACGGCGATTGATTGGAATGGTTACCGTATTAATATTGTCGATACCCCAGGCCATGCTGATTTTGGTGGTGAGGTTGAGCGGGTTATGTCAATGGTTGATTCTGTGCTATTGCTGGTTGATGCTATGGATGGACCAATGCCACAAACCCGTTTTGTAACGCAAAAAGCGTTTGCTTATGGTTTAAAACCAATTGTTGTGATTAATAAAGTAGACCGTCCAGGTGCTCGTCCTGATTGGGTAGTTGATCAAGTTTTTGATTTATTTGTTAATCTCGGTGCCACAGATGAACAATTGGATTTTCCCATTATTTATGCTTCCGCATTAATGGGTGTAGCGGGTGAAGATCATGAGGCTATGGCAGAAGATATGACACCGCTATTTGAAGCGATTGTTAAACATGTTGAGCCACCAAAAGTTGATGTTGATGGTCCATTCCAAATGCAAATTTCTCAGCTTGATTATAATAGTTATGTGGGTGTAATCGGTATTGGGCGTGTTAAACGAGGTCGTATCAAACCAAATCAACAAATTACGATTATTGATGCTGAAGGTAAAAAGCGTAATGGTAAAGTGGGACAAGTTTTAAGACATTTAGGTCTTCAACGTTATGAAGCTGATGTTGCTGAAGCTGGCGATATTATCGCTTTAACGGGATTAGGGGATTTAAATATCTCTGATACGATTTGTGATGTCAATGCTGTTGAAGCACTACCAGCTTTAACAGTTGATGAACCAACTGTGACCATGTTTTTTAATGTTAATACATCCCCATTCGCTGGAAAAGAAGGAAAATTTGTCACTTCACGTCAAATTTTAGAGCGTTTAAAGAAAGAGTTAGTGCATAATGTGGCATTACGTGTTGAAGAAACCCCTGATCCAGATGCTTTTAAAGTCTCAGGTCGTGGCGAATTGCATCTTTCCGTATTAATCGAAAATATGCGTCGTGAAGGATATGAATTAGCAGTTTCACGTCCAAAAGTTATCTTTAAAGAGATTGATGGACGTAAACAAGAGCCGTTTGAACAAGTTACCATTGATGTTGAAGAACAGCACCAAGGTCCGGTAATGGAAGCACTAGGTTTACGTAAAGGTAATCTGACTAATATGATGCCAGATGGTAAAGGTCGAGTGCGATTGGATTACGATATTCCAAGCCGTGGCTTAATTGGCTTTAGAACTGAATTTTTAACGATGACTTCTGGTACTGGTTTACTTTATTCAACTTTCAGCCATTATGATGATGTGCGTCCTGGTGAGATTGGACAACGTATTAACGGGGTATTAATTTCTAATGGAACAGGTAAAGCGTTAGAATATGCATTACATAGCTTACAAGATCGTGGTCGTTTATTTATCGGACATGGTGTAGAAGTATATGAAGGCCAAATCATCGGTATTCATACTCGCTCAAATGATTTAACTGTAAACTGTTTAACTGGTAAAAAATTAACCAATATGCGAGCTGCCGGTACAGATGAAGCCACAACACTATCACCACCAATTAAAATGACCTTAGAACAGTCATTAGAATTTATTGATGATGATGAATTAGTTGAGGTTACACCATTATCCGTTCGTTTACGTAAGCGTCATTTGACGGAAAATGATCGTAAACGAGCATTCAGAAATAATAATAACGACTAATTTTTATTCAAAATTAAAAAGCGTTGACGATTACGTTAGCGCTTTTTTTGTACGCTCAGTTTTTATTTAGTACCCCCTCTTCTTTACCGATTAATTATCCTTAATACTGGCTTGCTATGCTGATAAATAATAGTGGCGTAGGTGAAGCTTGCTTATATTTTGTTTAATAAATAATCTTACATGTGATATTTACATGTAAGATTATTGTGATAAAATGTCTTCATCTACTTTTATTAAATATGTCATTTTTTGTTAGCCAAATTATATGGAAAAAACGCAACCAATTAAGAATTCTGCTTTTTATCAAAGACGCTATCGTCAACGTCTACAAGAACAAGGTTTTGTAAAAAAAGAAGTGTGGATTTTGCCAGAAAATACACCTAAATTACAGGAAATAGAACTGAAATTACGCCAATTTCAAAATAATGTCCAAGATATAAATACGAACAAACTACAGGAAAAAAATACAATGAAAAAAAATGAAGTATGGGGTATTACCGATCTTTACCAAACCTTAAAAAAGGAACCTTTATTTACACAAGGTACGGCGAGCATTGAAATCATTGATGGTGTTGATGCCTGCTTGCATATAATTATGCATCAGTATGGTGATTTACCGCTATTTTTAAGTGTTTCTAATCAACAAATCATGGTTGAAGCATTGCTTTGGCCGGTAAACATGGTTAACCAACCAGAAAAATTTAATCAGGATGTATTGTGTACGCGTAAACTTTTCCCGTTATCGACTATTGCCATTGAAAAAGCCGGTGATGGTAGCGTTAACTATATAATGTATGGTGCATTAAGTTCAACATCGTTATTAAGTAATATTATTTATGAACTTGAAATGCTTTCCGATAATGTTATTAAAGCAACAGAAGCTTATGAACATTATTTAAATATAAATAAACAAGATTAATCATTAATCGAATTAGAAAGAATACGAGGTTTAAAAATGGCAATATTATCAAAATTAATTACGGCATTGCGTGGTGGCATAAATGAAGCTGGCGAAGCGATTATTGATACACAAGCATTACGTATTTTAGATCAAGAAATTCGTGATGCTGATAGTGAATTAAAACAAGCGAAGGAAGCGTTAGCTAGTGTTATGGCCCAGCAGAAAATGGCTGATAAACAAGTTGTTGAAACGCAATCGAAAATTACTGAATATGAAGGTTATGCACTTAAAGCGTTAGATAATAATGATGAAGTATTAGCGTTAGAAGTTGCAGAAAAAATCTCGCAACTTGAAAATGTATTAGCTGGTCAGCAAAAACAAGCTAAAGCGTTTGCTGAAAGTGTAACGAATTTGCGACAAACTATTTCACAAACCGAAATTAATATTCGCAATTTAAAACAACAAGTTGATATTGTAAAGGCAACAGAAAGTGTACAAAAAGCACAGTCTGCTGTTTCTCAACGCTATGGGGGATCAACAGCAAAATTACAAACAGCATTGGATTCCTTAGATAGAATTAAACAGCGTCAGGAAAAAAATGCGGCAACAATTGAAGCGAAAAATGAATTAGCGCAGTCAGAAAATCATGATCCATTAGATGCTAAATTAAAAGCAGCCGGAATTAAATCAGAAAATCAAAATGCTGCGATCATTTTAGCAAAATTAAAAGAAAAAAATGCTAAATAAGTGAAGTGATTTATTTTTGATTTTTTTAGGCTAAAATAGCAAAAAATAACTAACATAAAATATGTCACACAGATATCTTGGATAAAAAGGAAAAATAACAATGGATATTTTTGTCAGTATATTTCTTGCCTTTCCTGTGGTAATTTACAGTGGCTTACTGACTTTATGTGTTTTATATTGGCTGTTTGCGGCAATGGGTATACTGGCTATAGACTGTCTTAATTTTGATCTCGATCTTGACCTTGATGTTGATGCCTATCACGCGGAAATACCTTCAACCAGTTTGGGGGGACTTCTAATGAAATTTGGTTTTAATCAAGTCCCGTTAACCTTGATTATTACGCTAATTTCGTTGATTGGTTGGATCATTTCTTATAGTTCTTTTCAATTATTACTCCTCCCTTTTTATGATGTGCCATGGATTTATTATCCAGCGGGTATCGTTGTATTTTTTGTAGTATTAATCATCGCTATATATATTACAGCTTTTATTATTAGACCAATACGGCCGCTATTTAAGCAATTGAATGCGACAAATCATAAGACTTTACTTGGACAAACCGTCGTCATTCGTTCAAGTGTTGTAAATAATGATAAAGGTGAAGCAATTTATGAAGATGGGGGGGCTGGATTAATTTTACAAGTTAGGTGTGATGAATCATATCAATTTAAACGTGGTGATAAAGCTATATTGCTTAATTATGATGCAACTTATAATAGCTATCAAATCGTGAGTATTGATGAATTTAATGGATCGTAAAGGTAAATTTTTGGAGAATAAAAAATATGGGTTTTAGTTTTGATAGTTTAACACTTTTTGGCATTGTGATTGCGATTATTGCCATTATCATTGTCGGTTTTATAGCATTATTTAAATCATTTTATATCAAGGTACCACAAGGAACGGCGTTAATTGTTAATGATATGACATCAAGCCCTAAGGTACATTTTACTGGTGCATTAGTTTATCCGGTAATCTACAAAAAAGAGTTCATGAAAATATCTTTAATCTCTTTTGATGTTGAACGTCGTGGTAAAGATGGTTTGATTTGTAAAGATAATTTGCGGGCAGATATTTGTGTCGCTTTTTATTTACGCGTTAATGAAACAACCGAAGATGTTTTGAAAGTTGCTAAATCAATCGGTGTTGATCGTGCTTCAGATCAAAAAGCAGTGAGTTCCTTATTTAGTGCTAAATTTTCCGAAGCATTAAAAACCGTAGGTAAGCAATTTGAGTTAGCTAAATTATTTGAAGATCGAATGAATTTCCGTGAGCGTATTATTGATGTTATTGGTAAAGATTTAAATGGTTATGCTTTAGAGGACGTTGCCATTGACTATTTAGAACAAACACCAATTCGTTCACTAGATCCAGATAATATTTTTGATGCTGAAGGGATTAATAAAATCACCTATATTACAGCAATTCATAAAGATGAAACCAATAAACGTGAACGAGATCTTGAATTAGCATTAAAAAAGAAAGATACCGAAACAATAGAAGCTAAACTTGAACTTGAACGTCAACAAGCGGATGCTGAAGCGCGCCAAAAACGTGAAATTGAAACAATTCGTGCTCGTGAACTTGCTGAAACATTAAAAGTGAAAGAAGAAGAACGTTTAAAAGCAGAACAAGCACGAATTCAAGCTCAACAAGAAATTGAAGTCAGAGAAGAAAATCGTCAGCGTGAAGTGGAAGTAGCACAACAAAACCGCTTACGCGCTGTTGCGATAGAAGAAGAACGTGTAGAAAGAGCACGCTCTTTAGAAGTTGTGGCTCGTGAACGTGAAGTTGAGTTGCAACGAATTGAAAAAGATAAAGCACTCGAAGAAGAAAAAAAGAATATCGCCAATGTGATTCGTGAACGTGTATCTGTTGAAAAAACGGTTGCTGTAGAAGAGGAACGTATCAAAGAAGTGCGTGAAGTATCAAAAGCCGATCGTGACAAACAAATTGTAGTTATTGATGCGCAAGCGCGTGCCGAACAAGAATTAGTAAAACAGGTTAAACAAGCAGAAGCAGATGAACAAG
This sequence comes from Frischella japonica, assembly GCF_014489845.1. Taxonomy (GTDB): domain Bacteria; phylum Pseudomonadota; class Gammaproteobacteria; order Enterobacterales; family Orbaceae; genus Frischella; species Frischella japonica. Next base: position 97,086 of record NZ_JABURY010000021.1, on the reverse strand, counting down.
CGGCGAAACATCGTGCGGTCGAAATCAGTATTATCGCTCAAGCTGAGCTTGAAGCAGCAGCTAAAAACGCTGAAGCGAAAAAACAATTAGCGCAAGGTGTTGAGGCTGAAGAAGCTGCTATTGGTCTTGCTGAAGCAACCGTACGTAAGGCCAGCGCTGAAGCTGAAGAAAAAGAAGGTTTAGTTAAAGCGCATGTTTGTGCTGAAACATTATTAGCCGAAGCGAAGGGTAATCAAGAGAAGGGCTTAGCCGAAGCAAAAGTCATCGAGGCAAAAGCAATTGCCCTTGAAAAACAAGGTTTAACAGAAGCAAAAGTGTTAGAAGAAAAACTTTCTGCTCAAGCACGTGGTGATGAAAGAATTGGTTTAGCAAAAGCTACTGCAACCAAAGAAGTTGGGATCGCTGATGCTCTAGTGATTCGTGAGCGCTTAACGGCAGAAGCAAATGGTTTGGTTGAGAAGTTCCAAGCTCTTGGTACAATGAATGAGCAATCAAAAAATCATGAAGAATTCCGCTTAGCATTGGAAAAAGGTTTTGAACAGGCGATGGCGGCGATTGCAGCGAATAAAGAAATTGCCAAAGAACAAGCCGAAGTACTTGCGGCTGCGTTTAGTAAAGCTAACATTGAAATTGTGGGTGGTAATGATAACTTCTTCAATAGCTTCTCAAAAGCAATTAGTGTAGGTAAAGCGATTGAAGGGGCTGTCGGTCAAAGCCCTGTACTACAGAATGCATTACAATCCGTATTAGCTCGCTTATCAAATAACAAGGATATCGATATTAAAGAAGCGCTTGGTAATACCGATTTAAAAGCATTAGCTAAACAGTTCTTATCTTCTTCTGATCAGAGCTAGTAAGGCGATTGTTTTATAACACTTGGTAATAAAGTGATTTTCATTATCTGTTTTTACTCAGCCGCTTCATTGGCTGAGTAAAAATAATCATCTTTTCTGTATAATAATTAATGAGTTAAAAATGACAGACGTTCAACAAGATAATCAACAGCAAACAGCACTGGATAATGCCGTAGCCGAAGGCGGTGCTTATGAAATTCTCCGTAAACGTTTAACCGCATTGGGTCAAGAGCTACAGCAAAAAACGGAAGCATTAAACCAACAAAGATTGTCTGAGTTCGGTAAAAGTGATATGTCAATTATTAGCCGAATTCGTATTCGTACGGAAAATAATTGTATCGCTCGAGATATTGTACGATTTGGTGATTGGTTATTATTTGGTTATAACGTCTTTCTAGGGTTGAAAAAAGAGACCAAAATAGCCGATGTATTTTCACTTTATCAGTTAGTAGAACGTGATGGTAATTACGAGACTGAACCGGTTGCTCTGGGTGATACCTTTTTAAATATTGAGCGTTTTGTACAAGATTTTAATGAACTTTATACTTATTATAAAAATGCTCAACTTTTGCAATTAGTTGAACGAGATGGGAAATTACTGGCAAGTTTTCAAATTGGTGAAAGGGTTAGTGATATTCGGGTTTTCCGTTGGTCTATTTCAAGTGATAAAAAAACCATTAATTATATTGATAATCGTGGTGAACGTGATATTGCCTTACCGCCCGCTTATGATTTTGAATGGGTTGAAACAACGCGTGAAAATATTGTTAATGGTCGTTTTCCGCATATCAATATTTTAGATACAGTATTTGTTGAAACGATTGGCGGTGATCTAACCATCAAATGTGAGAATAATACCAATGATGGTTTGGGTATTTATCGTGAAGAAGTTTTGGATAAAAACCAATCGCTTAACGATGCTAAAATTGAATATGCTAAAGTGGGTTCTTTAATTCTATTAAGAATATTACCTTATCGCGAAGAGAATTGGCGATATCTTATTTATAATACGTTGACTCAAAAGGTTCAGCGTATCGATTCTATTGGTCAAGCTTGCATTCAATTACCAGAGGATCATGGTGTTATTTTTCCGGGTGGTTATTATTTACAAAACGGTGAATATAAATCTTTTGATCAATCAATGGAAGGAATGCGGTTCCGCCGTATTCGTCGTTCACCAAATGGTGAAGATGTGATGTACATCTTTTATGATCCGAATTCGGGCCGTTTAGCACTGTTTAATTACAATATGATTGAACGAAAACTCAGTAGTCCGATTCTTGGTCATGGTTATGCCGTGTTTGAAGATGGACGAATGGTGGTTTTTGAAGGTGAACGTGATGAACCTACACGTGTCCATCCAATGCAAATCTGGCAAACGCCATTTTACAGTGATGAATATGCTGCACAACAACCTACTAATAATAGCTTCTTAGGTAAAATTGGAAATGCTGAATTAGTTAGGGGGATTTCTGATCTCTATTTTATTGTTCGTGAAATTGATAATCAGGCTGTTTCATCTGCTCTTTATAGCAAATTGATCACCGATACCAAACGTTTATTTGATAGTTATTTTTGGTTGAACGATGAACGTCATTTATCATTTAATACCAACCTACATAATATTTGTCAAACTAGTGAATTAGTATTGGATGAGTATGAGAAAGTTGAAAGTATTCGTCGGCAGTCTGATAGTTCTATGCGTGAGGCGATATCTGATCAGAAGGCATTACTAACCACGCTTTATCCAGATACATGGCAAGAGACCCAAATGTATGTTGATGCACTTAATGCTATTAAGATGCAACTTGGGAAACTTGTTACTTTACGAAGCTATCGTTATATTGATCTCGATCAGCTCGATCAGATGGAAAATGAATTAAAAGAACGACAATCTATCGTTTCTTTGGCAACCGCAAAATTTTTAGCTGGTGAACAAGCGCTTAAGCCATTTTTAACAAAAATTAATGAATTAGAAGCTACTATTGCAAAAGCGGATACAGCAGTCCAACTTAACGAGGCCATTAAGCAAACGGAACAAATGTCGGTTGACTTAGATATGCTGTCTCAGTTAATTGCTTCATTAAAATTTGATGATGTCACATTACAGACAAAAATTATAGAAGCTATTGCTGATGTTTATAGCCAGTTAAATCAAACCAAAGCACGTATTAATCAAAAACGTAAAAGTCTAGCTAATGTTGAAATGGTTGCACAATTTGGTGCCCAATTTAAGTTGTTTAACCAAAGCATTGCCAATGCGTTAAGTATCTCAACAACACCAGAAAAGTGTGATGATGAATTGTCGCGTTTACTTGTGCAACTGGAAGAACTTGAAAATCAATTTAGTGATAGTGACGAATTTCTTAATGATATTTTATCTAAAAGAGAAGAAGTACTTGAAACATTCGAAACCCATAAACAAGCACTACTCGAAGAGAGAACCAAGCGATCTGAAGCATTGCAAACAGCAGCGCAGAGAATTCTCGATAGCATTCCACGCAGAACGGCTAAATTTGTGGATCCTAATGAGTTAAATGCTTTTTTTATTGCAGATACGTTAGCCCTGAAAATTAAGGAATTGGTTGAAAAACTTAGGTCTTTATCTGATAACGTTAAAGCCGATGATATCGAATCGCGTTTTAAAAGTGCTAAAGATCAAGCTATTCGCACATTACGCGATAAATCAGAGATTTTTGAGTCAGGTGGTAATGTGATCAAATTAGGTCCTCGCCACAAATTCAGTGTTAATACCCAAGAGCTTGATTTAACCATGGTGGCAAAAGAAGACCATCTTTATTTACAACTTACTGGTACTGATTATCAAGAAAAAATTAACAATTCCAAACTTAATAGTTATAAAGCATTTTGGCCATTATCGTTAGAATCAGAATCTACAACGGTTTATCGTGCTGAATATTTAGCCTATTCTATTATTTCCTCGGCGCTGAAAAATGAAAATGGTTTAACCTATGCAGATTTAACAACGCAGGTAAATCAATTAGATAGTTTAAATAAAACGGTGCGCGATTATGCCGCAGTGAGGTATCGTGAAGGTTATGAAAAAGGGGTGCATGATCATGATGCGGTAAAGATTATAGCCAAATTAATTCCATTGGGTGAAAGTGCAGGTTTGTTGCGTTACAATCCTTTAGCTCGTAGTTTGGCCATCCTATATTGGCATTATAATCAAAAAAATGATATTGCGACTTTGTGGCCTGAACGGTCAAAAACCTGTATGGATATTTACACATTATTTGGTCATGACGAAGGATTACAAAACTTGCGTTTAGAAATTGCCAATGAGTTAACGTTGTTTTTGTCCCAGTATCCCATTGCACATGAACATTTTCATATTAAACAAGCCGCCGAATATCTCAGCTATGCTTTAGCTGTGGTTCCCCAAGAATTTGTATTAAGCAAATATAGTAAACGTTTATTTGACGAGTTGAAAAATCATTTAAATCAATCCCATATGTGGAGTGATTTTAACCAGTCACAGGTGAAACTAGCTGATCGCATTGCCGATCGATGGCAATTAATTGAAAATTGGTATAAAGGCTTATGTACTTTACCAAAATATCAAGCTTTACAAAGCTATATTGCTGAAGCAGTGATTTTATGTTTGTTAGATAAACAGACACATCTCAATATTACGATCAGTGAAATGGAACTGGAAATTACGATAGGGGATTTATTAGGACAACATCAACGAGTTAAGCAAGGTGTATTGACTATAAATCTTGATAATTTCTTTACCCGTATGCGCCATCAATCGCGTATTGTCATTCCTGAATTCCAGAAATATCAAACTATACGTCAAGAAATATTAAATGAACAGCGTAATGATTTACATTTGGATGAATTTAAGGCGAAACCGTTAAGCTCATTTGTTAGAAATAAATTGATTAATCAAGTTTACTTACCGATTATAGGAGATAATTTAGCTAAACAAATTGGTACGGTAGGTGAAAATCGGCGAACTGATTTAATGGGCTTATTATTACTGATTTCACCGCCAGGCTATGGTAAAACAACGCTAATGGAATATGTGGCTAATCGTTTAGGCTTAATTTTTATGAAAATTAATGGGCCAGCATTGGGACATAGTGTTTTATCTTTTGATCCCCAACAAGCTCCAAATGCGACCGCTCGTCAGGAGTTGGAAAAACTCAATCTTGCATTAGAGATGGGCAATAATGTGATGTTATATCTTGATGATATTCAACATACCCATCCTGAATTTTTACAAAAATTTATTTCATTGTGTGACGGTTCCCGTCGTATTGAAGGGGTATGGCAAGGTAAAACTAAAACCTATGATTTAAGAGGTAAAAAGTTCTGTGTCATTATGGCTGGTAATCCGTATACCGAGTCAGGTGAAGTCTTTAAGATCCCAGATATGTTGGCTAACCGTGCCGATATTTACAATCTTGGTGAAGTGTTAGGGGGAATGGACGAGGTCTTCGCTTCAAGCTATATTGAAAACTGTTTAACGTCAAATAGTGTTTTGTCGCCATTAGCATTACGTGATTTAAATGATCTTTATCACTTAATCGATCATGCTCAAGGTAAACCGCTAAATACTAATGAATTAAGTTATACCTATAGCCAAGCTGAGATCGGTGAAATTGTTGCAGTGTTAAAACATTTGTTGACTATCCGTGAAGTGGTATTTAAAGTTAATCAACAATATATTATTAGCGCCGCACAGTCAGATAAATATCGTACTGAACCGCCATTTAAACTACAAGGTAGTTACCGTAATATGAATAAATTAGCGGAAAAAATCTCAGCGGTGATGAATGCACAGGAGATCAATCAGGTTATTGAAGATCACTATTTAGGTGAGGCTCAATTATTGACCAATGGTGCAGAGGAAAATCTCTTAAAATTAGCTGAAATTCGTAATGTATTAACAGCTGAACAAAAAGTACGTTGGCAACAGATCAAACAAGATTTTATGCGTAACAAGGCTCTGGGCGGTGATGATAGTGATACTGGCGCAAGAATTGTGACTCAGTTAGCAGATCTTGTGCAAAGCGTTCAATCCTTAAAAGTATAAATTTATTAAAACGATCCAATCCTAAATCGGAGAAATGTTTTAGGGTTGGATATCGCTAATATCTTGATTTATTGACTTTGAATTAGCTATGTTTTCTCTAATCAAACAATATGTTAGACATTTTGATTTGATAGTGAATACACATTGAGAAAATATTATTCTTTAGTATATAAAAGGTATTGATAGGGTAATATAATAAGTTATAAATCTCTCAACCGGATGAAAAATAACAAATGTTAAAACACAGGAAAAAAATTTTATTTTTTTTAATATTAAGTTTATTAAGCTGTTTTATCTATTACCGATATTTTTATTTGGAACAATTAGAAGATAAAGACAAAATTGGCCAAATTGTCGATCAATTTAACGGCGTGAATGTTTATTATAATGGTAAGATCGGTAATGTTAGCGGTCGTAATGTGACCAAAGATGGTTATAATCTAGGTCAAAAATATCAATGTGTTGAGTTCATTAAACGTTATTATTATGAGCGTTTTAATCATAAAATGCCGGATAGTTATGGGCATGCCAAGCATTTTTTTGATTCTGATATTGCTGATGGGCAAATAAATGCTAAACGTAATTTATTACAATTTCATAATGGTTCACCAACTAAGCCAGAAGTAGAAGATATAATTGTGTTAGGCAAATCCTTATATGGTCATGTTGCCATAATTAGTAATGTTACAGCTAACGAAATTGAAATTGTTCAACAAAATCCAGGCCCTAATGCCAGCAGCCGTGCTACCTATCCATTAATATTTAAAGATGGCTTATGGACGATTGATAATTACCGTGTTTTGGGTTATTTACGCAAAGCGAAATAATGAAAAATTCTTTAATCAATCGATGATAAATTAAAATGTTAGGTTATAGATGCAGATAACAGATTATATATTTAACGCAGATTAATTAAATATATAATCGATGTTATTCGTTAATTAGCTTCAATATTTAAAACAATAATCTAGCTTTGATCGTTCCCGTGACCTGTTTTAGTTCGGTTAAAATATCTTCTGCTCTTGTAAAATCAACACTATCAATATCAATGACTACATAACCTACTTCTGGAGAAGTTTGCAAGTACTGACCAGCAATATTTAAACCACGGTTTGCAAATAAGGTATTGATAGCGGTTAATACACCAGGTTGATTTTTATGGATATTGATAAAACGGCTTACGCCTTTACTTGGAATCGGCAAAGAAACTTCAGGGAAATTTACTGCGCTTAACGTTGAACCAGAATCAGAATATTTTGCTAATTTGGTGGCAACTTCTATGCCAATATTTTCTTGTGCCTCAATTGTTGATCCGCCAATATGAGGTGTAATAATAACATTATCGAATTGACACAAAGGAGAGCTGAATGGTTCACTATTACTTGCTGGTTCGCTAGGAAAGACATCAATCGCCGCACCGCCAATATGTTTACTAGCTAGCGCATTAGCTAATGCATCAATATCTACCACTTTACCTCGGGAAGCGTTAACCAAAATAGAGCGTGGTTTCATCATATTAAATTCCTTTTCACCAATCATTTTTATGGTGGTCGGATTTTCTGGAACATGTAATGAAATTACGTCACTCTCGGCTAAAAGCGCTGCCAAACTTGGCATTTGTTTAGCGTTACCTAATGGTAATTTAGTTTCTATATCATAAAAAAACACTTTCATACCTAATGATTCAGCCAGTACGCTCAGTTGGCTACCGATATGACCATAACCAATGATACCTAAACGTTTACCCCGTGCTTCATGAGAACCAATGGCTATTTTATTCCATTTACCTAAATGTGCTTGTGCATTAGCCTCAGGAACTCGTCTTAACAGTAAAATCATTTCAGCTAGAACTAATTCAGCAACCGAACGGGTATTTGAAAACGGTGCATTAAATACCGGAATTCCTCTTCTACTCGCTGCCTGAAGATTAACTTGATTGGTACCAATACAAAAACAACCAATTCCAGCTAATTTAGGCGCACAATTGATGATTTCTTCCGTCAGTTGGGTTCGAGAACGAACGCCTACAAAGCGAGCATCTTTAATAGCTTCTTTTAATGCTTGCTCATCGAGTGCTCCTTTATAGTATTCAATATTGGAATAACCTGATGCTTTTAAAATTTCGATTGCGCTTGGATGAACGCCTTCCAGTAATAAGAATTTATTTTCGTCTTTATTTAATGTCTGCACGACCATGTTATTTCCTTAACAATTTTGTTGAGTTTGTCAGGCTATTATAATGCAATCTCTTTTACACCACTTTTAGTACCTATTAGCGCAATATTGGCCCCTCGGTTAGCGAATAAACCCACGGTAACCACACCAGCAATATTATTGATTTTATGTTCCATTTCAATGGCATTTGGTATCATAAAGTCGTGAATGTCTAGGATTACATTGCCATTATCGGTTACCACGCCATCACGATAAATCGGTTTGGCACCGAGTTTGAAAATTTCTCTAGCTACATATGAACGAGCCATTGGGATAACTTCAATAGGAAGGGGAAAATTTCCTAAGGTTTCAACCACTTTTGATTCATCAACGATACAGACAAATTTTTTACTAATGGCTGCGATGATTTTTTCGCGCGTAAGTGCAGCTCCACCACCTTTGATCATTTGCATTTGATGATTAATTTCATCAGCACCGTCAACGTAAATATCTAAACTATCGACATCATTACAGTCAAAAACACGAATACCATATTCCATTAATTTTTTGGTTGATGCTTCAGAGCTTGAAACAGCACCAATAATATCATTTTTAATCGTCGCTAAGGCATCAATAAAATGTGCGGCGGTGGAGCCTGTACCCACTCCTACTATAGTTTTAGGTTTCACAAATTTTAATGCGGCAAACCCGACAGCTTTTTTTAATTCGTCTTGAGTCATTGGTATTACCTTAAATTAATTATGAAAAATAATAAATTTTTATAAGCAATCTTGTGTAAGATATGGCATAGTAACCAATTGAGAAGCAAAAATCATTATGATTTTGATAAAAAATCGTAAATTTGATCAGCAATATTTAACAATAAACTATTATAATACTCATGAAACGTCCAGATTATAGAGCATTACAGGCATTGGATGCCGTTATCAAAGAACGAGGATTTGAACGCGCGGCTGATAAGTTGTGTATTACACAACCAGCGGTATCGCAACGTATAAAACAGTTGGAAAGTTTTTTCGGTCAACAGTTGTTAGTAAGAACGATCCCACCTAAAGCGACGAAACAAGGTGAGCATCTGTTAGGTTTATTGCATCAAGTTGAGTTGTTAGAACAACAATGGCTTGGTGATAATGATCACACCACGACCCCTTTATCGCTTTCTATTGCGGTGAATGCTGATTCATTAGCAACATGGCTATTACCTGCATTAAAACCGGTATTAGATAAAAATAATTTGCGTTTTGATATTCAGGTTAAAGATGAAGAGCATACTTTAGATTTATTGCGATTAGGAACAGTTGTTGGAGCGATCAGTATTCAAGAATTACCCTTGCCTGGTTGTTTATCAGATCGCCTTGGCGCATTAGATTATATTTTTGTGGCCTCACCAGACTTTGCTAAGCGGTATTTTCCAAATGGTGTAACTCGCTCAACTTTAATGAAAGCGCCAGCGGTTGCGTTTGATCATTTGGATGATATGCACCAAATGTTTTTAAATGAAAATTTTAATATGGCACCAGGTAGCGTGATATGTCATATTACCAGTTCATCAGAAGCTTTTGTTCAGCTGGCTAAACAAGGGGCAGCGTGTTGTATGCTACCAATCCTACAAGTCGAAAATGAATTAAAAAATGGTGAATTAATTAATTTAACAGAAGGGTTATTTCAGCGTCGTATGTTATATTGGCACCGATTCGGACCTGAAAGTAGTGTGATGCAAAATATTTCCGAAACCTTAACACAGTATGCTAAGAATGTACTGTGGCAACAAGATTAAAAAGTGGTGATTATCAACACTATAATTCATTTCTGTTTTACGTGGGTCACTATCTGACCCACATCTATATCAATTAAATTTACTAACGTTGAGTTTAATATTGGTATTATTTATTGCAATTGCGTTAGTAAATTGGCTAATGATCTAACCCCAACGCCTGTTGCTCCTGTTGCCCATAATGCGGTTGCTGATTTGCGGAAGGTTGCTGAACAGTCAATATGTAACCAATTTTGCTGATAGTTATTTACAAAATAAGATAAAAAAGCTGCCGCAGTGCTCGCGCCAGCAGTGTTTGGCAAACCGGAATTACCAATATCAGCAAATGATGATGGAAATTGTGAACGGTGAAATTCTGCTAATGGTAATTGCCAAAATGGTTCAAGTTCATATTGTGCACTTGTTAACAGTTGTTGAGCGAAGCTCTGATCAAACGATAGCAATGAATGATAATCGTTACCGACCGCTACTTTTGCCGCCCCAGTTAATGTTGCACAATCGATAATATATTTAGGATGTGCATCACATGCGCATAATAATCCATCAGCCAGCACTAAACGACCTTCAGCATCGGTATTTTCGATTTCCACACTGACACCATTACGGTAACGAATAATATCACCTAATTTAAAAGCTTCACCACTGACTAAATTATCTGCACAGCATAAATAGAGTTTAATACGTGATGTTAAACCACGGCTAATGGCTAAGGCTAAAGCTCCGGTTACTAATGCTGCACCGCCCATATCTGCGCGCATGGTTTCCATAAATTGGGTTGGTTTTAAGCTATAACCACCAGAATCAAAGGTAATTCCTTTACCGACTAAACAAGCCATAACTGGGAAGTTATCATCGCCGGTTGGATTATAATCGAGCTCTAATAATACCGGTTCTCGCACTGAACCTTTACCAACCGTATAGATGCCCATGTAGTTATCTGCTTTTAGCGCCTCACCACAAATAAGCTTATATTTTACATTGTTTGATAAAGATGTGATTAAATCTATACTCATTTGTGCTAACTGCACTGGACTTTGCTGCTCTGCAGGTTGATTAATCGTATTACGGGTCCAATCAATGATCGATAAACGATTGTTTAATTCATGTTGATCATCTTGATTAAGCTTAGACCAGTGAATTTTTGCTTTATGATAGCTTTTAGGATGACGATAACCAAGCCAAAAATGCCAGTTAGCTTCGAGATCCCATCCTTCGCCAGCCAAAGTAAGATCGTAAATGCCTTGGCTTTCGATTTTGCGACCTGCCTTTTGGATGGTTTCTAAATAAGATTTAGTTGTACAATGAATAGTAATACCTTGATCGGTATAGCTGAGTAAAGCAGATTGACCCCATTGTTCATCGGCAGATTGGTGGGACAGAAAAATCGACATAGTCGCCATGATATTTGTTACTCCATTGAAAGTGATTCGCGTTTTATATCACTATTTTAGCAAAATTAGTTAATAATACACCTTTGATTCATGGTTACCACGTTAATCATGGCATAAAAAATTTTGTTGATGGGGGCATTAGTAAATTACGTTATAATTACATCAATCATATTAATTTCGGTAGGAGGTCATTTATGTCATTATCGTCACCCCATATTGTTGCCATTAAAAATGGTATCAATTTCCGTGATTTAGGCGGAATTAAAACCAAAGATGGGCGTAAAATTCGGACAGGATTACTTTTTCGTTCGGGTGATTTTTCGCAAATTACAGATGAAGAACAGGCTTTTATTGAACAAAAATTAGCGATTAAAGCGGTGTTAGATTATCGGGATAATGGTGAAGCACAACATCGGCCAGATAAGCTTTGGCATTCAGTGCAATATTTTAATGTTCCAGCTAATCCATTAAGTGATGATGTCAGCGCCAACTTGACTAAAGAATTAACTGAAACGAATGATTTAAAACAGCATAGTCCAGCGGACTTTATGATTAAATTGTATCAGTTATTACCGTTTAATAATCCCGCTTATCAAACATTAGTTGATTTATTAGTCAATGGTAATGGTAAATCGATTGTTCAGCATTGTGCTATTGGTAAAGATCGCACCGGCATTGGTGTCGCATTAACACTGTTAGCATTAGGCGTTGAAGAAGAACAGGTGATGCAAGACTATATTTTGTCAGAAAAATTATTAGCTCCCGTGATTGATCAGATCTTTGCTAAGTATCAAGGTAAATTAGATCAACAGTGGCTTGAAAAACGTAAGCAGATTTTTGCTGCTAATCCACTGTATTTACAAGCGGCATTTGACGCGATAAAAGCACGTTATAACACGTTCGATCACTGGCTTGAGAATGATTACCAATTAACTGATGAAAAACGACAAGTTATTCAACGCTATTATTTAATTTGATTTTATTTACTGTCATTTCGATATATACTCACCGCCCTTAAACTAACAAGTCAATTAAGGGAAATGGCAATTATTTTTAGTGCTGAATAAATATGCCAGCATGTCGATACCATAATAATATAAATCTAAAATGATCTGGGAGCCCTATTATGTTAACCAATGAAATGACAAAAAAACTCAATAATCAACTTAATCTTGAATTTTATTCATCCAATCTCTATTTGCAAATGAGCGCTTGGTGTGATGATCAAAATTTTTCAACCTTTGCCCGCTTTTTACGTGATCATGCTAAAGAAGAGATGGCTCATATGCAGCGTTTATTTGATTATGTACAAGATTGTGGTGCATTTGCTATTGTTGGGCAAATTGATGCACCAGAAACAGAATACGCCTCATTAAGTGATATATTTAAAAAAGCTTATGCTCATGAGATTAAGATCAGTCAAGCGATTAACGATTTGGTTGATTATGCGTTAACACAAAAAGATTATCCAACGTTCCAATTTTTACAATGGTATGTTGCTGAACAGCATGAAGAAGAAAAACTCTTTAAAACTATTGTCGAAAAACTGGAATTAGTGGGTAACAATAAACGTGATTTATTTTTTATGGATAAGGATTTTAATCAAATGTTGTCTGAATCCGGTTTACTTGCTAATAATCATGAGGCATAGGTTATTTATACATTATGATATGCCTGAGTTGAAAATATTATTAACATTTCTTTTAAATTAAGATGTTAGAGGCTTTATTTTTGATAAAGTTTCTAACAGTGATAAGATGATTTTTATTGATTAAGGCATATTTGAGTGATTGGCTGTTCACAACAAATCGATAAATAAATTTGTTCCAAAGGTTGATGATGGTAATAGAAATTATCGGCAAAAGAGGCGGAAATCTGTTTCTTTTGCATATTTAGTTGTAATTCTTTCATTTGCCAAACACTTTTGGCATATAGTTTTAAGGCTGCTTCCCGTAAGGTCCATAATTGCCAAAATGCAGATAACCCGTCGGCTTGTTGATTTAACCAAGTATTTTCATGTTCGGAAAAAAACTGTGCAGCGATTTTGCGATACTGTTTTCTTGGTCGATCCTGTTCAATATCAATCCCGATTTTCCCATTACTGCATATAGCTATTGCCACATAATCTCCACTATGACTGATATTAAAATCGGGTAAATTTGTTTTTTCAAACTGTGGGCGTTGGTTGTTTCCAATAATAATTAATGGTAGACAAGATATCCCATAATGATCATTAAGTAATTCGGCTAGTAAATAACGACACGTAATAAATTGTTTTTGGCGTTTACCGTGTAATTGTTTTGCGTGGTTAATCACTTGGGGTGAAATTAATGGTGATGCTAACATCGCTGAAGTATCAAACTGATTAACATTTGCCAATTGAGCTAAAACGTAGTTTTCCCGCATATTGATAAGTGATAATTAAAAATTATGATTATTTTAACAGGATTTTGCAGAGTTGTTTTAAAACATGTTATGCTAATTAACGAATATTGATAATAATCATTGAGAAAACACTATGAAATTTCCAAATGAAGTACAAACTACTTTGGTACATGCTGGTCGTGACAAACGTTTTACCCAAGGCGCAGTAAATAGTGTAATACAACGCGCTTCTTCAATTGTGTTTGATTCTGTTGAGGACAAAAAAAAAGCTACCGAAAAACGTACTCAATATGAACTATTTTATGGACGCCGAGGTACTTTAACGCATTTTGCTTTGCAAGAAGCAATGTGTGAATTGGAAGGAGGAGCGGGTTGTTATTTATATCCATGCGGCGCAGCAGCCATAACTAATACCATTTTAGCATTTGTTAAAACGGGTGATCACATTTTATTAACCGAAGGGGCTTACGAGCCGACACAAGAATTTTGTAATGAAATTTTAACTGACTTAGGGGTTAAAACTGATTATTTTCCTATTCTTGTTGGCGAGAATATTGCCGAATATATCAAACCTAATACCAAAGTGGTGTTCCTTGAAGCACCAAGCTCAGTAACTATGGAAGTCCATGATATTCCAGCTATTGTGAAAGCGGTACGCAAAATCAATCCAGAAATTGTGATTATGCTGGATAATAGCTGGAGTGGCGGCGTGTTTTTTCCAGCATTAGCTCATGATATTGATATTTCAATACAAGCCGGTACTAAATATTTAGTTGGTCATTCTGATGCGATGATTGGTACAGCAGTAGCAAATGAGCGTTGCTGGCCACAACTGCGTGAACGTAGTTATTTAATGGGGCAAATGTGTGATGCAGATACCGCCTACATCACTGCTCGTGGACTACGAACCTTAGCTGTGCGCTTAAAACAGCATCAGGAAAGTAGTTTAAAAGTGGCTAAATGGTTAACTAAGCACCCGTTAGTTGAGCGAGTTAATCATCCAGCTTTAGCCAGTTGTAAAGGTCATCAGTTTTTTAAACGAGATTTTCTTGGTCATAGTGGATTATTCTCTTTTATTTTAAAAGAGCGCTTGAGCGAAGCTCAGTTAGCAGAATTTTTAGATGAATTTAAGTATTTTTCAATGGCTTTTTCGTGGGGCGGATTTGAATCATTAATTCTCGCTAACCAACCAGAGGATATTGCTCGTATTAGACCGATTAGTGGAGTTGATTTCGACGGAACTTTAATTCGTATTCATATCGGATTAGAAGATGTTGATCATTTGATTGCCGATTTAGAAGCAGGACTTAATCGCATTAATACCAACAAAAATAAAATCACTGCGTTACAGTCATTAGTATAAATCAGTTTTTAATTTATAGTATCAATTATGGGAAAACGAGCTATAACGCAGGCTATTGAGCATACAGTATTAAACCGAATTGGTGAGCATCGTGATATTTTAGTCGCTTATAGCGGTGGTATTGATTCTACCGTTTTAGTGCATGCTTTAGTCCGTTTAAAGCAGCAAGTATTACCTGAATTGCAATTAACAGCAATTTATATTCATCATGGTATTAGTACCAATGCAGATGACTGGGCAAAACATTGCCAGCAGCAGTGTCAACTTTGGCAGATACCTTGTGTCGTCGAAAAAGTGAGTCTACGGTTAGACCAAGGTAATATTGAAGCTCAAGCCAGAGCTGCACGTTATGCAGCTATAGCTAAACATTTTAATCAACAAACGATTTTATGCACAGCCCAACATCTCGATGATCAATGTGAAACATTTTTATTAGCATTGAAACGAGGCAGTGGTCCAGCTGGATTATCGGCTATGCCGGAACAGAGTTTGTTGGCAGATCATCTGTTATTGCGTCCTCTATTAACAATTTGTCGCCACCAGATCGAACAGTATGCTCAAGCGTATCATTTGCAATGGATAGAAGATGAAAGTAATCAAGATGACCATTACGATCGCAATTTTCTGCGTTTAAACGTTTTGCCACTACTTAATCAACGTTGGCCACATTTCAGTCAAATGGTGGTGCGTAGTGCTGAACTTTGTCAACAACAAGAACAGCTCCTGAATGAGTTACTGGCTGAAACGTTAGCGCAATTAACAGATAAGCAAAAAAGCTTGTCCATCCAACCATTATTATCTTTTTCCGCGGTAAAGCGTAATGCTTTATTACGGATGTGGCTAAAATGCAGCCAAGTTATCATGCCAAGTCGTAAACAATTAGCCATGATTTGGCAAACCGTTATTTTAGCCAGAGAAGATAGTAATCCAACATTTTTATTGGCGGATAAACAGATTCGTCGTTATCAAAATCGTCTTTATTTGTTGCCTCGCTATCAGGATTTGCGTGTGAACAAATTAATCTGGCAGTTAACCAATCCATTGATACTACCCGATAATGTCGGCATATTATCGGCAAATTCTGCACAAGGTAATTGTCGTTTACCGCATGAGAATGAGCTGGTGAGTGTCAGATTTTCCGCCCATGGGCAATTGCAAATTGTTGGTCGTAACGGTTCTCGATCAATAAAAAAATTGTGGCAAGAACTGAATATTCCACCTTGGATGCGTAGTCGTATTCCGCTTATTTTTTATAATGAAACACTAATTACGGCTGTCGGTGTATTTGTAACGCAGGCGGGCAAAGGCGAACAGGTGCGGTTTATTATAAATGACGGTGACCATTTAACATCTCATGTTGATTAGTTATTGAAATAAAATTTCATCACCAATGGTGTTTATACTGGATTAGCTCACCTTTTCAAAAACATTTAATAACAGTTATACTAAATCGGCATTTTCAATGCCGATGGTCACAATATATTAAATTTAATTTAACATTACTGATTAAATTGTAATACATAGCATCGTTAATAAAAATCCCAGTTAAAACTGGGATTTGATATAAAATCGATTAGTGTTACGCTTCAATGGCAACACGTAATTTTTGCATAGCATTTTTTTCAAGTTGACGTATTCGTTCTGCCGAAACGTTATATTTTGCTGCAAGCTCTTGTAAAGTTGATTTGCTGTCATCCGCATCTAACCAACGAGCTTTGATAATATCCTGACTACGTTCATCTAATTGGGATAATGCATCGTGTAGTTTATCCGTGGCATCATTTTCCCAGTTGTCTTCTTCAATCGATTTTGAGAAATCTGATGAGGTATCTTCTAAATAAAGTGCCGGTGCAACTACTGAATTATCATCATCTTCGCTATCAATATCAAATGACATATCTTGCGCAGACATACGTGATTCCATTTCCATGACATCTTTGCGTGATACGCCAAGCTCATCGGCAACCATAGCGACTTCATCATGACTAAACCAACCTAAACGTTGTTTTGTTTTACGTAAATTAAAGAATAACTTACGTTGTGCTTTGGTCGTTGCAACTTTAACAATTCGCCAGTTTTTCAACACATATTCATGAATTTCCGCTTTAATCCAATGAACAGCAAAAGAGACTAATCGTACACCCATTTCCGGATTAAACCGACGTACCGCTTTCATCAAACCAATGTTACCTTCTTGGATTAAATCCGCTTGTGGTAATCCATAACCAGAGTATCCGCGTGCAATGTGTGCGACAAAACGCAGATGTGATAAGATCAGTTGTCTAGCAGCATCTACATCATTATGATAGTAAAGCTTCTCACCTAATTCTTTTTCTTCTTCTGCGCTCAACATTGGATAGGTGTTGATCATTCGTAGATAAGCATCAACATTTCCTTGTGGAATTAAAGCAACAGACTGCATCTTTAATTCGTTACTCATATCAATTCTCCCCCTTGTGGGATTACTTGTGATTATACCTTAATCACTAAGTAAAAATTCTGTATTGTAATAATAAACCCTAGATCTTTTATTACGTCTTGCTAAATTAGACTATAAAACTGTGATTTAGTTCACCATTTTTACATGTTAATTTGGTTATATTGGTTCAATAACTCTAAATCATAAAATTAATTAATATGTGGCATATTTAAATACTTTTTGGTTGCTAATAAAGCTGATAACCAACCTATCATCGTTGCAATTAAGATGATAAATAAACTTTCATCCCAATTTAAACCTTCTAAGTTGAATATTGTTCCAAAAACTGAGGAAACATTCAAGATAATCGCATCTATTCTAAAGATAAATATTTCCGATAATATTAATGCTAAAATCGCACTAATGAAACCATTAAACATGCCACTATATAAAAAAGGTCGTAAAATAAAGCCATCAGTAGCGCCAATAAGTTGCATAACAATAATGGTTTGTCGGCGACTAAAGATAGCTAACCGGATACTATTACCAATAACTAATGCTACGGCAATCATCATAAAAATTGAAATTGTCCATACAATGGTTTTAACCATGTCTGTAAAGGTGGTTAACCGAGTAAACCAACTATCATCAAGCCTAACATCATCAACGCCTTTAAGTTTAACGATTTCAGTTTGTATTGCATGTAAAATTGCCGTTTGTTTGGCTTCATCTTTGGGCATAATGATAGCAACCGCGGGAAGGGGATTTTCATCTAATAATTCTAACGCTTCGCTAAAACCAGACCATAATTTAAACTCTTGGAGTGTTTCATCGCGCGATAAATAGTTTACCCTTTCTACTTCTGGAAATTGGGTAATTTGTTTAATTAAATTATCAGTATCCTTTTGATTAAGTGTTTTATTGATATAGACGGTTAAATTTGGCGTTGGGTACCATTGATGTGCGGCTTGATTAGCATTTTTCCATAATAAATAGCCAATGGTTGGTAAGGTAATAGAAATTGCAATCACAATAATGGTGAGTAGAGAGGCTATAGCATGTTGACGAAAATCATTATATACATTTTGCCAAGCATAATGGATTTGCCTTTTCCAACGTGGGAAGAAAGAATTATCATCCCGTTGTTGATTGTTTTTTCTAATCCTCAGCATGCCTATCCCCAGTTAGTCTACCTTGATTTAAATTTAATATGCGACGATGTTTACGTCGAATTAAGCCTAAATTATGGGTTGCCATAAGAACGGTCACCCCAGTTTGGTTAAGTTCTTCAAATAATTTTAGAATATCCTTGGATAATTTATCATCTAAATTACCGGTCGGTTCATCGGCGAGTAAAACCATTGGACGATTAACAATTGCCCTAGCGATCCCAACACGTTGTTGCTCACCACCTGATAATTGAATAGGGTAAAATTTCATTTTATCGATTAAACCGACCTTATCCAATGCAGCAGAGACACGACGACGAATTTCTTCAAGTGGTTTACCTAATATGATCAAAGGGATTGCTACGTTATCATAAATAGTATGATCCATTAATAATTGGTGATCTTGAAAGATCATGCCAATATTACGACGTAAAAACGGAATATCTTGTTTTTTTAATTGACTAACATCATGACCGTTTAAAATTACTTGACCATCATTAGCCCTTTCTAATCCACAAATTAAGCGTAATAAGGTACTTTTACCTGCCCCAGAATGACCCGTTAAAAAAGCCATTTCTCCTTTATTGAGGTGAAAATCAATATTTTGTAGTGCGGGTCTGCCACCAGAATAAGCTTTACTGACACGTTTAAATCGAATCATATATCTTAATTTTCTTCCGTTGTTTGGTCAAACAATGCTTCTATGAAATCATCGGCGATAAATGGTCGTAAATCATCAATTTTTTCACCGACCCCAATAAAACGAATAGGAATATTAAATTGATCAGCAATACTGAAGATTACGCCACCTTTAGCAGTACCATCAAGTTTAGTTAAGGTAATCCCTGTTACCCCAACTGCTTCATTAAAAATTTTGGTTTGACTGATGGCATTTTGTCCAGTACTGGCATCGATGGTTAGCATAATTTCGTGTGGTGCTGTTTCATCTATTTTTTTCATTACACGTACGATTTTTTTCAATTCATCCATTAAATGGCTTTTATTTTGTAGTCGTCCGGCGGTATCTGCAATAAGTACATCGATCTTTCGGGATTTAGCTGCTTGAATAGCATCGAAAATAACAGATGCTGAATCAGCATTGATATGCTGGGCAATAACGGGAATATCATTTCTTTCTCCCCATACTTGCAGTTGTTCGACCGCAGCGGCTCTAAAGGTATCGCCAGCGGCTAACATAACTGATTTGCCTTGATTTTGAAATTGTTTGGCTAATTTACCTATAGTAGTCGTCTTACCTACACCATTTACACCTACCATTAGAATTACATAAGGTTGATGTGTTTGTATATCTAATGGTTGATCCACTTTGGTTAAAATCGCCCGTAATTCATCTTTTAAAAGTTGATTTAAGGCTTCAGCATCTTTTAATTGTTTACGTGATGCGTGCTCAGTCAAAGAGTGAATGATTTTTTGCGTAGTATCAATACCAACATCAGCAATTAATAATTGTTCTTCAAGTTCTTCGAACAATTCATCATCGATTTTCTTTCCTTTAAATAAACTAAATAAACCAGAACCAATATTTTGTTTGGTTTTGAATAATCCATTTTTTAAGCGGGCAAAAAATCCAGTTTTTTTCTGTTCACTCATATTGTAAATCGCTCCAATTTCTATTGGTAATATTTTATTATTGTCTAAAATCTCAGTTTTCTCAAATGTCTTTCAAAATAAATAAATCCATTTTTTATATTTTTAAAAGGTTTATTAATGAATTATGTGCCATTTTCTTACATACCGTATTTATAACGTTAACTAAAGTGGTTGACTGGCAATTTCAGCGGCAATACGAATCTGCTCTGCGCTGGGTATTTTTCCCGTATATAAAATAAACTGTTCAACGGCTTGTAATATCATGACCTCTTTACCCGTAATCATTATTTTATGTTGTCGTTTAGCTTCATTTATTAATGGTGTATTTGTCGGTATTGCGACCACTTCAAAAATCACTGTTGCTTGTGAGATCAATTCTCTGGAGAATGATAACTGTTTGGCTTCTTCTCCCCCATCCATACCGATGGATGTAGCATTAACTAAAATATCATAATTTTTTTGAGGTGTAGTTTGGTGAGGGTAGTGGTATTTTTGTGATAATTGCAATCCTTTTTCGCTATTACGCGCTAAAATAGTAACATCTTTAAAACCAGCATCGTGAAAAGCAGCAATCACGGCTTTGGCCATTCCACCACTGCCGTGGATAATTACGGATTGCTTGGGGGCAAGCTTATATTGGTTGATCAATTTACGAATTGCAGTGTAATCGGTATTATAGGCTTTTAAATAACCACCATTATTAACAATAGTATTGACGGAATCTATTGCTTTTACCGAATCGGTTAATTCATCTAAAAAAGGGATACAAGACTCTTTAAATGGCATCGATATTGCGCAACCGCGAATGGCTAAAGCACGAATTCCAGTAATCGCATCCTGAATGCTGTTGGTCGTAAATGCTTTATAAATATAATTTAAATTTAATTGTTGATATAAACTATTTTGAAAGCGTGTACCAAAGTTAC
Source organism: Frischella japonica (assembly GCF_014489845.1). Taxonomy (GTDB): domain Bacteria; phylum Pseudomonadota; class Gammaproteobacteria; order Enterobacterales; family Orbaceae; genus Frischella; species Frischella japonica. The sequence continues at coordinate 75,954 of NZ_JABURY010000021.1, read as the reverse complement.
CTGGTCTACCTGATAGTGACATACAAAGTTGAGTATCTTTATTAATCATAATAACTACTCCTGTTAAATGTATTATGTTGTTTTATATAATGTAAATTTATTTAATGATTGCCACTTTCCTAATTCAAGATGATGGTCAAATAGATTAAATTCGCCGATTTGAACTCTTACTAATCTTAGACATGGAAATCCCACAGCAGCACACATGCGCCTAACTTGTCGATTTTTCCCTTCTGTAATGGTCAAACTTAACCATGAGGTTGGGATGGTTTTTCGTTCACGAATAGGTGGATTTCTTTGCCATAAGGTGGTTGGTTCAGTAATGATTTTAGCTTTGGCAGGTTGTGTTCTGAATTCTTTAAGTTGTACCCCTTGCTGCAAATGGTGAATGGCATTTTCGGTTAATTCACCTTCAACTTGTGCCCAGTAAGTTTTTGTTAATTTAAATTTTGGTGATGCTATTTTAGTTTGAAGCTTTCCATTATTTGTGAGCAACACTAATCCTTCACTATCAGTATCTAATCTACCAGCAGGATAAAAATTGGGTAATGAGATATACTGTTTCAAAGTGGGGTGGATTTGATGTTCGGAAAACTGACAAATGACCCCATAAGGTTTATTAAATGCAATTAATGACATCGCCATAATATTAGAATCTCGTAAATAACTCATAGCAATTATAACATTAATTATTATAAATAACCTATCTGCATAAAAAACCGGGCATAAGCCCGGTTTTTATGGAAGAAATGTAGTATTTTTAGACAAGTTTTTTCATTTGGTCAGCTATTTTTTCTGCTTGTTGACCAACTACGATTTGTACACCACCTTTTCCTAATTTAATCACGGCCATGGCTCCTAAAGCTTTGGCATTAGCCTCATTGATTAAATCAGAATTTTTAACATTTAAACGTAAACGAGTTATACAAGCATCGATATTGGTTAAGTTTTCTTTACCACCCACAACTGCTAAATATTGTTGTGCTAAACTGTTAATATCTTCTTTGGTTGTATGTGTTGATTCTTCAGTCGGTTGTTCACTGTCATCATCTTCACGGCCAGGCGTTTTTAGGTTGAATTTAACAATAACAAAGCGGAAGACGACATAATATATAACAAAGAAGGCTAAACCTTGTACAATCAGCATATACCATTGAACGGCTAAAGGATTACGAGATTGCAGTAACATATCAACTAAACCAGCACTGAAACCAAAGCCAGAAATCCATTGCATAGTTGCTGCGATATATAGCGAAACACTGGTTAATAAGGCATGAATCACGTAAAGTTGTGGTGCTACGAACATAAATGAGAATTCAAGTGGTTCAGTAATCCCCGTAAAGAAGGCAGCAAAAGAGGCTGCTAGCATGATAGAAGCTGTTTTGTCTTTATTACCTTTTTTAGCTGTATGATACATTGCTAATGCTGCACCAGGTAAACCAAACATCATAATTGGGAAGAAACCAGCTTGATAACGGCCGGTAATACCAATTACTGCTGAACCTGCATTGATAGATTTTTGTCCGCCTAAGAAGTTAGGAATATCGTTGATACCCGCAACATCAAACCAAAATACAGAGTTAAGTGCATGGTGTAAACCAACCGGAATAAGTATGCGGTTGAAGAAACCATAAATACCAGCACCGATAGATCCTAAATCTTTAATGTTTTCACCAAATACGACTAGACCGTTGAAAATAAATGGCCAAATATAAAGTAGTGCAAACGAAACATACAACATAACAATCGATACAATAATTGGTACTAATCGTTTGCCACTAAAAAATGCTAATGCCTTATGTAATTCAACACCACTAAAACGGTTGTAAAGTTCAGCCGAGATAACACCGACTAAGATACCAACAAATTGATTATTAATTTTTGCGAAAGCAGGTGAAACATGTTCAATTGCGGTGGAAGTTAAAAGTGAAACAGATTGTGGTGATAACAAGGTGGTAATCACTAAAAAACCAACCAGTCCACTTAACGCAGCCGCACCGTCTTTATCTTTAGACATTCCATAAGATACACCAATTGCAAATAAGATTGGCATATTATCAATAATAGCGGCACCAGATTTAATTAAAAAAGCGGCAATTATACTGTTAGTACCCCAACCTTCCGGGTCAACCCAGTATCCAACGCCTAAAAGAATTGCTGCTGCAGGTAATACAGCAACTGGAACCATTAGCGAACGCCCAATGCGCTGTAAATAAGCTAGAATTCCCATAAATTTTTTACTCCCAAAATTGTCATTCATATGTTGTTTATTTATGCTTATTATTTGACACTATAATATTTTACTTAACAAATTAATTATACTATTTTGTGACAAATATCACTAAATTTTTATACAAAATTAAGTTGCATATAAGCTTTTAACGGCTATTTATTTTATAATATAAAAAAACTTTGTAAAAAATAGTTATATTGGATAAAGTAGCGAAATAATATATTGGAAGCGAAAATAAGTACATTGTTATCCTTTCATTAAAATAAATTTAAACATACTAATAAAGCAAGATTTGTACAGGAGAAACTAAATGCGTTTAATTCCATTAAAACATAGTCAAGAAATTGGAGCATGGGCTGCGGATTATATTGTTAAAAAAATTAATAGTTTTAACCCCACTGCTGATCGTCCATTTGTTCTAGGTTTACCAACTGGAAGTTCTCCTTTAGTGATGTATCAACAATTAATTAAACGTTATCAAGCTGGTTTAGTTAGTTTTAAACATGTGGTAACATTTAACATGGACGAGTATGTAGGAATCCCTGAAGATCACCCACAAAGTTACCACACCTTTATGTTTCAAAACTTTTTCAATCATATTGATATTGATAAAAGCAATATTCACATTCTAAATGGTAATGCAACTGATATCGTTAAAGAGTGTGAAGATTATGAAGAAAAAATAAAATCATACGGAAAAATTGATCTCTTTATTGGTGGCGTCGGGCAAGATGGTCATATTGCATTTAATGAGCCAGGATCATCTTTACGTTCACGTACTCGTATTAAAACATTAACTGAAGATACTCGAATTGCAAATTCACGTTTTTTTGATAATGACATCAGTCAAGTACCTCAATATGCTTTAACGATCGGAGTTGGAACGTTGATGGATGCTAAGGAAGTGATGTTACTAATTTCAGGCCACAATAAGGCGTTAGCTTTACAACAAGCTGTTGAAGGTGCGGTTAATCACTTATGGACCGTTACAGCGTTACAAATGCACGCTAAATCATTGGTAGTGTGTGATGAAGCCAGTACAGAAGAATTAAAAGTTAAAACATTAAAATATTTTAAACAACTGGAAGCAAAAAATCTTGAGGTTACAATTTTGTAATCTCTGTTAACCCATTTAAATTATTTGAGGCGTTAAAATATAATGTATGCATTAACTAATTGTCGAATTTATACCGGATTAGAAATCCTTAATGATCATGCTGTTGTAATTGATGGTGATAGAATTGTTGATGTGTGTCATCAAGATGCGTTACCACAAAATATAACGGTTGAAAATTTAAAAGGTGCCATATTAGCTCCCGGTTTTATCGATATCCAGTTGAATGGTTGTGGTGGTGTTCAATTTAATGAAACCATAGAATCACTCAGTATTGAAACTCTTGAAATTATGCAAAGAACTAACCTATTAACCGGATGTTCTAGCTATTTACCAACTTTAATTACGTCAAGCGATGAATTTATGCGTAAAGGCGTTGAAGTTATGCGTGAATATTTGAAAAAGCATAAACATCAAGCACTTGGACTACATTTAGAAGGTCCATATATTAACGTTGAGAAAAAAGGTATTCATAATCCTGCTTTTATTCGTCAACCATCACAAGAAATGATAGATTTCCTATGTGAAAATGCGGATGTGATTAAAATTATTACCTTAGCACCGGAAAAAGTGGATAAACGTTTCATTCGTCAATTAAGTGATGCCGGTATTCATGTATCAGCTGGTCATACCAATGGAACTTATGAAGATGCTCGTGAAGGGTTTAATGCCGGTATCCGTATGGGAACACATTTATTCAATGCCATGCCTGCGATAGCTGGTAGAACGCCGGGTGTAGTTGGCGCGATTTATGACGAACAAGAAGTGTATAGTGGTATTATAGCTGATGGACTTCATGTAAGTTGGGCAAATATTCGTAATAGTCATAAAATTAAACGTGATAAGTTAATTTTAACCACCGATGCGATCATGCCGGTTGGTACTAATATGACCGAATGTACTTTTGCTGGTAAAACCATTTATTATAAAGATGGTAAATGCACCGATATTAACGGTACATTAGGTGGTTCGGCACTAACTATGATCGAAGCGGTTAAAAATGCGGTCAATTATGTTGGTATTGCACTTGATGAAGCTTTAAGAATGGCGACATTATATCCAGCTAAGGCGATTAGTGTCGATAAGGATCTGGGTACTATTACTGTGGGTAAAATTGCAAATATTGTCGTGTTCAGTCATGAATTTGTTGTTGAACGTATGATTGTTAATGGTGAATTAGTTTAATCTTTGCCTGAGTTAATTAAGAAGTGGATCGTTTTTAGCGATCCACCTCACAAAATTTCCGCCTTATTCAGGATAAGTTGACGAAAACTGCTAATTAAGGAGATTTCAGTATATAATCTTGGGTAAAAATAATTGTTAGGATGACCTCATGGCTTTTAATTATCTGAATTTAGTTGGCAATGCGGAATTGATGAAACAACTAAATTATGCAATGATTTATCGGCTAATAATACAACAAAGCCCCATTTCACGAATTCAATTGGCTGAAAGCAGCCAACTCGCACCAGCAAGTATTACTAAAATTACCCGTCAGCTTTTGAATAAAAAATTAATTAAAGAAGTTGATATTCAACAATCTACCGGGGGGCGTCCAGCCGTTTCGATTGTGGCTAAATTTGATTATTATCAGGCGATTTCGATTCAATTGAGTCGTTCTCATGTGATGATTGAGCTATATGATCTTGGTGCTAAATCCTTAGCCAGTAAACGGATCCCTTTAAATGATTTTACACAGCAGCAAACTCAAAACTATTTAATTAGTTTAATTGAATTATTTTGTCAAGAACAACAAAAAAAGATTAAACATCTGATTGCTATTGCGGTGGTAATGCCAGGGGTAATCGATTCTGTAAAAGGCATCGTCCGTTATACCCCACATATTCATGTGGATAATTGGGCTTTATGCGATATATTAAAAACAAAATTTGATGTTCCTATATTTATTGGCAATGATGTTCAAAGTTTAGCATTGGCAGAAAGTTATTTTGGTTCTACCCAATCGGTAGAAGATTCAATTTTAGTGCGTGTTCATCGTGGTGTAGGTTCTGGAGTGATAATTAATCAACAGCTATTAATGAATCACAATCAAAGTGCCTGTGAAGTGGGTCATATACAAGTTAATGAGCTTGGCGAACGATGTCATTGTGGTAATTTTGGTTGTTTAGAAAATCAAGTGGTAAATAATGCAATTGAGAAACGAGCAAAATTATTGTTAGAACAAGGGTATCGAAGTAAGTTGACAGTCGATAAATGTGATATTTTGACTATTTGTCAATTGGCTAATCAGGGGGATGAATTAGCCGAAAAACTGATTAAAAGTGCTGGTGAAAATCTGGGACGAGCGGTGGCAATGATGGTTAATATCTTTAATCCTCAATGTGTTGTGGTTGCCGGAGAGATTACAAAATCACCTGAAATTTTACTCAATGCGGTTAATAATGCATTATATTCACAAAGTTTAAAGCAATTGCGTGAAAATCTTATAATAAATTGTTCAAGCTTAGATGATCGCTCAGCGATCGGCGCATTTGCATTAGTACAACAATCATTGTTTGATGGATCATTATTAATGGCGATTTTAGAGAATAAGTCATAAATAAAGCAACTCGCTACATTGCATTGTAGCGAGTTAATTTTATTATTAGCATAAAATGTTTAACATCCTACGCAATGGTTCAGCTGCGCCCCAAAGTAATTGGTCACCAACATTAAATGCTGATAGGAAGTCTTTTCCCATATTTAATTTACGTAAACGACCTACCGGTGTGGCTAATGTGCCGGTTACTGCTGCTGGGGTCAGTTCTTTCATGGATAATTCGCGATCATTGGGAATGACTTTAACCCATTGATTATGTGATGCTAACAGTTGTTCGATATCTGGAATAGCAATATCTTTCTTCAGTTTTATGGTGAAGGCTTGGCTATGGCAACGTAATGCCCCAATGCGTACACATAAACCATCGATTGGAATAATACTGGATGTACCGAGAATTTTGTTGGTTTCAGCCTGACCCTTCCACTCTTCACGGCTTTGACCGTTGTCTAATTGTTTATCAATCCATGGAATTAAGCTACCAGCAAGTGGCACACCAAAGTTATCTGTTGGTAGTGAACCATCACGCATTTTTGCGGTAACCTTTTGCTCGATATCTAAAATAGAAGAGTGAGGATTGGCTAACTCTTTAGCAACATCAGCATGTAGCATTCCCATTTGAGTAAGTAATTCGCGCATATGGCGCGCACCACCACCTGAAGCCGCCTGATAAGTTGAAACAGATACCCAATCTATCAGATTAGCGGCAAATAAACCACCAAGAGACATCAGCATTAAGCTAACGGTGCAGTTACCGCCAACGAAGGTTTTGATGCCATTATTCAGTGCAGAATCGATATTTGCACGGTTAATTGGGTCTAAAATGATGATAGCATCATCTTTCATTCTCAATGTTGATGCTGCATCAATCCAATAGCCCTGCCAGCCGGCATTACGTAATTTAGGATAAATATTGGTTGTATAATCACCACCTTGACAAGTAACAATAATATCTAGGGCTTTTAAGGCTTCAATATCGTTGGCATCTTGTAATAAACTTGTTTTGCCAGTAAAATTTGGTGCAGTTTGACCTGCTTGAGACGTCGAAAAAAAGATAGCATTGATTCTATCAAAATCGCGTTCTTGGATCATTCTTTGCATAAGAACCGATCCGACCATTCCTCGCCAACCAATAAAACCTACATTTTTCATAATTAATTATCCAATTTTGAGCTAATATTATTTGTCGTGGATAAAACCACATTCCATGATTATGTCTATTAAAGCAAAATACCAGTATAAAACAAGTTAGATAATAAATTATTTTAAGATAATAAATCGTTATAACTACTGATTATGATTGCTCTATAATGACGATCCAAAATCGTTATCAAAAAATGAAATAGTACACAGTGAAAATTGTCTATTGTGTTGTATTTTTATCCACCTATTAGCCATTGCATTTATGAATTGCAATATTATAATGCACGATTTATTTGATTAATTTATTGATCTTGAATATGAATTCATCACAATCACCGGCGCTATCTTTATGGGTAATAATATTAATGGCGATTGCTGTTGGTATCGCTGTAGCGAGTAATTATTATGCTCAACCATTATTACACTCGATTACTAATGATTTAAATATTTCGATTGAAAATGCTGGTATTATCATTACAACAGCCCAATTTAGTTATGCTGTGGGTTTGTTATTTGTAGCACCACTAGGTGATAAAATTGAACGTAAGGTATTGATTATTAATTTAATGATATTAACAACATTAGGATTAATTATCAGTGCGTTGGCTAATTCATCAACGCTGCTTATTGTAGGAACAGCTATTGCAGGTATCTTTTCAGCGGTAGCTCAGGTGCTCATCCCCTTTGCCGCTACGCTAGCATTACCAAACCAACGCGGTAAAGTTGTAGGAATTTTAATGAGTGGTATGCTGTTAGGAATTTTATTAGGTAGAACCTTTGCCGGTGCGATCTCAACGATGACTGATTGGCGAATGGTTTATTGGGTAGCTGCTGCTATCATGTGTGTGGTGACATTATTATTAAGCTATGCTTTACCGCGTTATAGTCATAAAAGTCATCTTAATTATTGGAAGTTGATTTTTTCTATTTTTGGACTCTATCGGCATGAGCATGTATTGCGGATTCGTTCACTAATTGGCGGTATTGCGTTTGCACTGTTTTCACTTCTTTGGACGCCACTAGCTTTTCTACTGACCGATTCTCCTTATCATTATTCTGATTTTGTGATTGGATTATTTGGGTTAGCCGGTGCTGCAGGCGCAATGAGTTCACCAATTGCTGGGCGGTTATCGGATAAAGGTAAGGGCAATGTATTAACAACCGTAGGATTGATTTTATTGCTACTATGTTGGTTACCATTATCGCTAGCAAAAATATCGATTATTGCATTAATTATTGGCATTATTATCATAGATTTTGCTGTACAGTTAACCCATATTTCATCCATGAATGATATATATCAAGGTAATCCAGCGATGCGTACGCGCTTAAATGTCGGCTACATGCTAAGTTATTTTACAGGGGGCATGTTAGGTTCGTTATGCTCAACGTATCTTTATGCCCATTACGGCTGGTATGCGATAGCGATAGCCAGTGTCGGATTAGCGATAATAGGTATTGCATTATGGTGGCACTATCTTTATTCATTAAGGCAACAGACTGTTTAAAAGAATAAGGAAAATTCCGTATTTATCATGGTAAGGGGAAAATTTTTCTAAATTAGGTTAAGCGGTAAATCGCGATATTTGCTAGACCGATGCAAATTATCCATTACAATATACGACATCATTTTTAGGTTAATTAACGGAATACATAATGGCACAATATGTTTTTACGATGAATCGAGTGGGAAAAATAGTTCCACCCAAACGTTATATATTAAAAGATATTTCACTCAGTTTTTTTCCTGGCGCAAAAATTGGTGTATTAGGTTTAAATGGTGCAGGTAAATCGACACTATTACGTATTATGGCAGGTGTTGATACCGAAATTGAAGGTGAAGCGCGTCCACAACCAGGGTTAAAAATTGGTTATTTACCACAAGAACCAAAACTCAATCCAGAACAAACGGTGCGCGAAGCTGTAGAAGAAGCGGTTAGTGAGGCTAAAAATGCCTTAACACTGTTAAATGAAGTGTATGCTGCTTACGCTGATCCTGATGCTGATTTTGATAAATTAGCAAAACAGCAAGCTGAATTAGAGGCGATCATCCAAACGCATGATGCGCATAATTTGAATGTGCAATTAGAACGAGCTGCCGATGCATTACGCTTGCCTGATTGGGATGCGAAAATTGGAAATTTATCAGGTGGTGAACGTCGTCGTGTGGCATTATGTCGTTTATTGTTAGAAAAACCGGATATGCTGTTATTGGACGAACCGACCAACCATTTAGATGCTGAATCAGTCGCGTGGTTAGAACGTTTCTTACATGATTATGAAGGCACTGTGGTGGCCGTAACCCATGACCGCTATTTCTTAGATAACGTTGCCGGTTGGATTTTAGAGCTTGACCGGGGTGAAGGGATACCTTGGGAAGGTAACTACTCTTCATGGTTAGCTCAAAAGGAGCAACGCTTAGCACAAGAAGCATCTACAGAATCGGCACGCCGTAAATCCATTGAGAAAGAGTTAGAGTGGGTACGACAAAATCCGAAGGGGCGCCAAGCAAAGAGTAAAGCGCGTATGGCACGTTTTGATGAGCTTAACAGTACCGAATATCAAAAACGTAATGAAACTAATGAGTTATTTATACCAACTGGACAACGATTAGGCGATAAAGTGATTGAAGTGGAACACCTGACTAAATCGTATGGAGACAGAGTACTCATTGATGATCTTTCTTTCCGTATTCCGAAAGGGGCGATTGTTGGAATTATTGGACCAAATGGTGCTGGTAAATCAACATTATTTAGAATGTTATCTGGTCAAGAGAAAGCGGATTCTGGTACGATTACGCTTGGCGATACTGTGCAATTGGCTTCAGTGGATCAATTCCGTGATAAAATGGACGATAAGAAAACGGTATGGGATGAGATTGCCAATGGGCAAGATATTATGCGAATTGGTAATTTTGAAATTCCTAGCCGTGCTTATGTTGGTCGATTTAACTTTAAAGGGGTTGATCAACAAAAACGCGTTGGCGAGCTTTCCGGTGGTGAACGCGGTCGAGTCCATTTAGCGAAATTACTACAAGTAGGCGGTAATGTTTTATTATTGGATGAACCTACTAACGATTTAGATGTTGAGACGTTGCGTGCGTTAGAAAATGCCTTATTGGAATTCCCTGGTTGTGCGTTAGTGATTTCCCATGACCGTTGGTTTTTAGATCGGATTGCTACCCACATTCTTGATTATCAAGATGAAGGTCACGTGGCGTTTTTTGAAGGTAATTTTACCGAATATGAAGATTGGAAAAAACGTACTTTAGGGGCTGAAGCATTAGAGCCAAAACGTGCTAAATATAAACGTATTAGTAAATAATTGGTCCTTATTTAACCACTTATGATGCATATCTGTTATTTTTAAAGCCGAATATTTCGGCTTTTTATTTGTAAAGTATAAAAAATGGTTAAGCAAGTTTAAGTAGCGTCATGCCAATAATTAAGCCTGTCACGCCTAACCATCCACGCCAATTTAATTGTTGACCGAATAAAAATTTTCCGGCGAGTGTGGTCGCAATCAGACCAAATCCCCCCCATAATGCATAAGCAACAGATAAATCTATCGTTTTAACTGCTTCGGCTAAACAGGTAAATGCAATTAAAACAAATAGAATGGATAAAATGCCAAAGATCTTATTTTCAAAGCCGTTAGAGTATTTTAAGAAGATATTAGCTACAATATCTAATATTGCTGCCAGAATTAAAAAACTGAAATGATACCAATCAAAATTAAACATATCGTTCCTATTATTATTAAGTTGTTTTTTCCCCAGATTCAATAAGCGCTATGCTGGCAAAGATAATGATCAGACCTAATATTTTTTGTCCATTCATGGGATCATTAAATAGCGTAATACTAAAAAAGATGATAAATATCGTGCCAATACCTTCCCATAATGCATAGGCGATACCGATGGGAATTTGTTTGACCGCAATGGCAAGGCAGAGATAGGAACAGGTGATCATAATATACATAACAATATGACCCAATTGATAACCATGGAGAGAGGCATACTTCATTGAAATCGTACCGGTAACTTCAAATAAAATGGCTAATAATAAAAATAATCGATAAAACATACGATTGCCTAAATAAATTTAAATTTTTAAATTGCTTTATAACGACAATATTGACTTTAATATAATAATTTTTTACGTCTAAATGCGTGATATCATTGAGATAACTAAATGGCTAACAGGATTAAGACTGATTAAAGCGAAGATCGCCAAAGAAACTCGCCTGCTAGAATTGAAGAAATATAAAATACAAATGTTAGTGTTTGAACCGAGAACATAAATTTATCATTGAATTAATATGTTAGCTTATACACTATCAATCATAGCATAGCTGTGCTAAAAAATCATCTTTTGAGAATTAATCTACATTTTTAAAAATTAATCAAATGATATTGATTAAAATGTCAATGCGATTAATCTCAAATCAAAAAATTCAGCAAAATAATATTGCCGAGATTAAAGCGATTCTTGCTTCAATTGTTTTTGTTTATTTAATTTATCGATAATTTTTTGATGAATGCCGCCAAAGCCACCATTACTCATGATTAAAATCACATCTTTGGATTTAACATCTTTCGCGATCATTTCAATGAGTAAATCGAGATCACTTGACCAGTAAGCCGGTTGCACACATTGTTCGGTAATTTCTGAAACGAGCCATGGTAAATTCTCTGGTTGGTAAATGAATACTTCATCAGCGCGACCTAAGGCGGGAGCAATCTCATCCTTGCTGATACCTAATTTCATGGTATTAGAACGAGGTTCAAGTACAGTGAATATACGGCGATTGGCACCGACTTTACTTCTTAAAGCTTCAAGTGTGGCTAAAATTGCGGTTGGATGATGAGCAAAATCATCATAAATTTCAATATCATCAACTTTGCCATATAATTCTAATCGGCGTTTAGCATTAACAAACGAACTTAATGTTTGGCAGGCCATTTCAGGTGTAATACCGACATTTTTTGCTGCGGCAATAGCCATTAGGGCATTATGCATGTTATGCTCACCGACTAAATCATAACAAACTTTGCCGACTAATTTTTGCTGAAAATAAACATTAAATTGACTTGCATCATTAGTGATTTTTTCGGCTTGCCAGCCAGTTTCAGATTCTGTTTGAATTTGTTCACTCCAACAACCTCTAGATAAAATATGTTTGATACTAATATCTTCTTGCGGTGAGATAATCAATCCTTTACTAGGCACTAGTCTCACTAAATGTTGGAACTGTTTTTGGATTGCACGCAGATCATCGAAAATATCAGCATGATCATACTCAACATTATTTAAGATCAATGTTTTTGGGCAATAATGCATAAATTTGGAACGTTTGTCAAAAAAGGCACAATCATATTCGTCAGCTTCAATGACGAAGAAAGGGCTTTCTCCTAAACGAGCTGAAACATTGAAATTACCAGGTACCCCACCAATTAAAAAACCTTGTTGATAGCCTGCCTGTTCTAAAATCCAGTTTACCATACCGGCAGTTGTTGTTTTTCCATGGGTACCGGCAACAGCAATGACCCAACGATCTTTGAGAACATTATCATGTAACCATTGAGGTGCGGAAATATACGGAATATTGTTATCTAATATGTATTCAACACAAGGATTACCTCGTGACATCGCATTACCAATAATCACTAGATCTGGTACCGGATCCAGTTGGCTTGGATCATAGCCATCAATTAACTGAATATTTTCTCGTTCAAGCAAGGTGCTCATTGGGGGGTAAACATTTTTATCCGATCCGGTTACATTATGTCCTAACGAACGCGCTATCAGAGCGATTCCCGTCATAAAGGTGCCGCAAATTCCTAAAATGTGAATGTGCATGGTAAATCCTTAATTAATTATTGCTAGTAAGTTATTATACTTATCTTAACATAAATTGATACTTCAGCTGGTTAAATATTCAGCGCTATTTTGGTGCACAATGTGCTGTGTTCAATCTATTATCAGTCTATCTGAATTAATACATCCATCAGAAAATATGACATATTTTGAATGATTTGCTAGTATTAATGATTAGCTGATAGGCCAAAGATGACGAATTAACAAATTGATCGTTTCATTACCTCTAAAGTCATTGACTTCAAGGTGATAAACAATTTCTACTTTTTTGACTGATTGATCGGGCCAATAATTTAAGTCAATATTAAATGCGATAGCATTAAGTAATGGTCCTCCAGCTAAGGGTTCAAGAACCATCCTAAGATGTTTCGTGCCAATGAGCTTTTGTTGATGAACTAAAAATATACCATCAAAGATCGGTTCTGGAAAATTTGCACCCCAAGGACCGCTTTCTTTTAAGATCTTGGCCGTTTCGATATTAAAATACTTATTTTCAATCTCTCCATCGGTTTCGATCTCATTTTTTAGGCTGACTGTCTTGAGTACATTGCTGACTTCCTCTTCGAAATAACGGGTAAAAGTAGCTAAATTGGCTAGGGGTATGGTCAAACCGGCAGCCATAGCATGGCCACCAAAACCGCTAATTAGTTTAGGATCACGATTATGAATGATCTCTAGAACATTACGTAAATGAATATTATTGACTGAGCGTCCCGAACCTTTCAAAAACCCATCATCAGTTTTAGCAAATGAAATAACAGGACGATAGAATTTATCTTTTATACGTGAAGAGAGTACACCAATAACACCTTGATGAAATTTAGGATGGTAGATGACAAAGCTATTAGGAATTTCGGTAGTGGTTTTCTCGAGCTTATCAATAAATGATAAAGCTTCTTTTTGCATTGCTTGCTCAATCGCTTTTCTGTCACTATTGAGTTCTTCTAAAATATCGACGATTTCTAATGCACTATGTTCATCTTTAGCTAATAATAATTCAACGCTTAATGACATATTATCCATTCTGCCTGCGGCATTTAAACGTGGGGCTAGATAAAATGAAAGATCTTGTGCCGTTAATTTTTGTATATTACGCCCAGCACTCTTACTAAGTGCTTTTATTCCAGCACAACAGTAACCGGCGCGTATACGGCTTAATCCTTGTTGCACTAATATGCGATTATTTTGATCAAGATTAACCACATCGGCTACAGTACCTAATGCGACTAAGTCAAGTAATTGGGCTAAATTGAATTCAGATAACTGATGTATTTCGAACCAATTATGTTGTCGTAATAACGCTCTAAATGCCAACATAAAATAAAATGTTACCCCAACTCCAGCTAAATTTTTAGATGGAAATGGGCAATCATTTAAGTTGGGATTAATTATTGCATCAGCAGCAGGGAGGACTTCTGGTGCTAAATGGTGATCAGTTATGATCACTTGGATATTATGTTGTTTGGCATAATCCACCGCCTCTACCGCTGAAATTCCATTATCAACAGTGATAATTAATGCTGCCTGTTGTTCAATGGCTCGTTTAACCACTGAAACGCTTAAACCATAACCATCCTCAAAACGATCAGGAATAATATAATGAACATTTTTTATGCCAAATTGATTTAAAGCGGTCATAATCAGTGCGGTGCTAGTTGCTCCATCGGTATCAAAATCACCGACAATGAGAATTTTTTTTTCGGTTAATACCGCTTGATAAAGTAATTCTGTAGCCTGATCAATATGGGTAAGTTGTTGATATGTTAATAATACTTGTGTTGAGTGATTCAATTGTTCGTTAGCAGTTATACCACGCGCAATATAAATTCGTTGTAATAAAGGATGAATGGTATCTGGAAGTTTTATTGTTTTATCGACTTGGCGTCGTTTTATCACAGCATTTAACATAATATATAATTTTTATAGAGTTAGGTTTATGCATTAGCATAAACCTATTTCGGCGATTAAATAAATGTATTTTTAATTAGTGTTATTGAGTATCTTTAATAAAGTTTCTGCTGGGACATAACCGGAAAGAACTTCTCCAGATGGCAGTATAATTGCAGGTGTGCCTGAAATACCAATCTGATGACCAACCTTATATTGCATTTCTACATAGGGTACAAGACTTGAAGCTGGGGAGATAGTACCTCCTTTATACGCATTATCAAATGCTGCTTTACGATCTTTGGCACTCCAAATGGATTGCATATCTTTTGCTATTGGGGAATCTAAGCCTTGTCTTGGAAAAGCAAAATAGTGGATCGTAATACCGGCATCAAGGTAACTATCAATCTCGTTATGAAGTTTTTTACAATAGGTGCATGTATAATCCGTAAAGACAGAAATAACAAATTTTTCATTTTTGGCTTTGTATACAATCGCATCCTTATCGATGGAAGCAACTAATCGTGCATAATTGGCATTGGCAATATCTTTTGCTCGACCACCTTCAATATTATAAATCGGACCTTGGGTGATAAATTTGCCGTCATCAGTCGTATAAAAAATAGCATCAGGTGTCGTCACCATTTTGAGTGACTTTATTTCTGATTGTTCGATTCGAAGCTGTTTTGAGTTATAGCCCATTTTATCAAACGTAGCTAAAATGTCATCATCGCTCGCTTGTGCGACACTTACAGTAGCGCCAATGCTAATAAGTATTGTTAATGTAGAAAAAATTTTTTTCATTTAGTCTGTCCTGTGATTAATATCTTAATAAATAAAAATAGTTATGCTCTTGGATGAAATTTTTGATGTAATTGTTTTAAACGTTCCGTTGCTACATGAGTATAAATTTGCGTTGTTGATAAACTACTATGACCTAACAACATTTGTACAACTCGTAGATCCGCTCCGTGATTAAGCAAATGCGTGGCAAATGCATGGCGTAATACATGAGGAGATAATGCATTAATATCAATGTTGGCTAGTATGGCATAATATTTGATTCGATGCCAGAACGTCTGACGTGTCATTGCTGTCCCTAAGCGGCTAGGAAATAAGATATCACTTGGTTTATATTTGAGTAACTCATCGCGACTATATTTTAAATAGTACTCAAGCCAATAAATTGCTTCTTCTCCCAATGGTACTAATCGTTCTTTATTACCTTTACCAATAATCCGGATTACACCTTGATTTAAACTCATATCATTTAATTGTAAACCGACTAATTCAGAAACACGTAAGCCCGTGGCATAAAGTAATTCCAACATGGCTTTATCTCGAATTTCCAATCTATCTTCAGTATTAGGTGCTTGTAATAACGCTTCTACCTGTGATTCAGTTAAATCTTTAGGTAAATTTTTCGGTAATTTAGGTGATGATAAAGCGGCTGAAGGATCATCAATACGATAATTTTCACGATATAAATATTGATAAAATTGTTTGATGGCACTAAGTAGACGTGCTGAACTACTGGCTTTATAGCCTTGGGTCACTCTTTGTAATAAAAAATCTTGTAAGTGCGCCATTTGCACCGTTAATAATGTCACATTTAATTTATGTAATACATTACTCAGTGCCTGTAAATCTAGACGATAAGATTGAATAGTATTATCTGCCAAACTTTTTTCTAACCAAAGAGAATCCAGAAACTGTTCTAACAATACATTATCTTGTGACATAATTAACGGTTATTCCTGTGATAATTAATATATGGTACGACTATTTCTAAACAATAGCCGTTCGATACCACTCACGATATTTTTAGTTAATCGATCAGTAAGTTTTTTACGGCGATGATATTTAACACTCATAATTTTGTAATTTTCTAATAATGATAATATTACATCATCACTAGTATTGATTTCATCAATGAGACCTTTATCTTTTGCTTGTACTGCAAACCAATGTTCTCCAGTTGCTACTTCTTCAATATTAACATTAGGGCGATTTTCAGCCACAAAATCCTTAAATAGTAAATGTGTTTCTTCCAACTCTTGCTGGAATTTTTGACGACCTGCTTCAGTGTTTTCACCAAACATCGTCAAAGTACGTTTATATTGTCCGGCAGTTTGTAATTCAATATCGATATCATTTTTTTTCAATAACCGATGAAAGTTAGGTATTTGCGCTACCACGCCTATTGAGCCAATAATGGCAAATGGTGCAGCAATAATTTCATTGGCTGTGCAAGCCATCATGTAGCCACCACTAGCGGCAACTTTATCAACAACCGCAGTAAGATGAATATCGCGTTGGCGAAAACGTAATAATTGAGATGCCGCCAAACCATAACCATGTACGACGCCACCAGGGCTTTCTAGTTTTAGTATTACTTTATCTTCTGGTTTAACAACGGATAAAACGGCGGTTACTTCCTGTCGTAAATCTTCTACTTCATGAGCATCGATGCTGCCATTAAAACTCAATACATAACAATTAGGTTTACAAACGGTAGAATCCACATTTTTTGTTTGTTCCTCTTGCCCTGCGAGATTATCAGTTTTGGTTTTTAATGCTTGCTTCTGTTGTTTTTTTTCTTCTTTACGTATCTTCTTTTGTTGCTTGTTGTATTCCTTGTTAGCAAAATCATCCATAGTACTTAGTAGCATCGTTTCTTTAATATCGCGATATTCTTCGGTTAAATCTTTAATTTCCAAGCTACCAGAAGGGGCAGATTTTTTGCGTTGTACCAAAATAAACAGTAAGATCGTTATAATTGCGATAACAATCGTAACTGTTTCGGCAAGAAATACTAAATATTGAGAAAGCCATTCCATAATTAATCTATCCTTCTTTTTAAATGCAATAAAATAGTTTATATCAAGATAAGTTGATACTGATATTTTGTTCAAAATAGGCTAAGTTAAGCTTATTTATTATATTCAATGTATTTTAGTAGTGAAATAAAGCTAATATAGCAAATTTACGTTATTCTTGCCGAATTTACATGCTTTTTACTTTATCCTGTGTTATAAAAATAAGATTATTAAACGACATTAGGTTACCCTATTTCTAAGAATATTGGTTAGTGTATCATATGTTAAAATCATGTCTTTATTCAATAAAGTAATTTTATTATACTAACAGCCCGATATACACGGTATTATAACAAAACAATGAGACGCTCATTATGACAACAACAAGCCAGTTACTACCAATTAGCCAGATTGCACAGCATTATCAAATTCATGATGACTATTTAATCCCCCATGGCAAATATGTTGCTAAAATTGATTTATCTATCATTAAGGCCAATCAAAATAACGAACAAGGTAAACTTGTACTTGTTACGGCGATTACACCCACCCCTTTAGGTGAAGGGAAAACCGTTAATACGATAGGTTTAAGTGAAGGTTTGAACTATATTGGTAAAAAAGCGATTGCCTGTATTCGGCAACCGAGTTTAGGACCAGTATTTGGTGTGAAAGGGGGGGCTGCTGGTGGCGGCCAGGCCGAAGTATTACCAATGGAAACCTTAAATCTTCACTTAACTGGTGATATTCATGCCATCACAGCTGCTCACGATTTAGCCTCTGCTGCAATCGATTCACGGTTGTATCATGAAGAGCGTTTAGGTGATGAATTTACAGCCAAAACAGGCTTAGCCCGACTTAATTTTGATAAAGAACGTATTATTTGGAAACGTGTGATTGATCATAATGATCGTGCTTTGCGTCATGTTACCGTTGGTGTTGGTGGCGGCGTTAATGGCATTGAACGCCGCGATGGTTTTGAAATTACCGCTGCATCCGAACTTATGGCAATTTTAGCATTAGCCAACGATTTACAAGATATGCGTAAACGTATTGGTAATATTATTCTTGCTTATAACACGGATGGTAATGTCATCACCGCTGAAGATTTAGAAGTTGCAGGAGCGATGACGGTTTTATTAAAAGAAGCGATTAACCCAAATCTAATGCAAACCATTGAAAATACACCAGTATTGATCCATGCGGGTCCATTTGCTAATATCGCTCATGGTAATTCTTCGGTGTTAGCCGATCGAATTGCATTACCATTAGCCGATTATGTGATTACTGAAGCCGGTTTTGGTTCTGATATGGGGATGGAGAAATTTTTTAACATCAAATATCGCCAATCGGGTATAGCGCCATCTTGTGTAGTTTTAGTGGCGACAGTAAGAAGTTTAAAATCTAACAGTGGTAAATTCAATATAAAACCAGGACAACCGATTCCCAAAGAGATTACTGAATCAAATGTTGAGCTGTTAGAAATTGGTGCTGCAAATTTAGCATGGCATATTCAAAATGCAAAAAGTTATGGTATGCCGGTCATTGTGGCAATTAATCGCTTCCCACATGATAGTGAAGAAGAGTTAGCTTTTTTACAGCAGTATGCGCTGGCACATGGCGCATTTGCTTGTGAATTGAGTGAAGTTTTCATCAAAGGTGGGAAAGGTGCTGAAAAACTGGCACAACATGTGGTTAAAGCATGTGAAATGGAAAGTAAGGTAATATTACCTTATCAGGATGATGATAAGTTAATTGTAAAAATAGAAAAATTATCGCAAAAATATGGTGCTAGTAAAGTTAATTTGGCTGAGCAGGCATTAAAAGATATACAGAATATTGAAAATTTACACTTAGATCATTTACCATTGTGCGTGGCGAAAACGCCAATGTCGATCAGTGCTGATCCGGCATTAAAAAATGTACCGACTAATTTTGAAATTGATATTAGTCATTTGGCCATTTCTGCTGGAGCCGGTTTTATTCGGGTTTATGCTGGTAATATCATGACGATGCCTGGATTAGGAACCAATCCAGCTTACCGCCAAATTGATATTGATGAAAATGGTAATATAGTTGGTTTAAGTTAATGACAACCGTTTTAACCGCTTACATTGATGAACACAATTGTATTGGTTGTGGTAAATGCGTACGTGTTTGCCCAACTGACGCAATTGTTGGCGCTAGACACTTGCTACATACCGTTATTCCGCAATATTGTACGTCGTGTGAGGAATGTATTAATGCTTGCCCCACTAATTGCATAAACTTACAGACACCTCAGATAGCAATGTCGAAGTATGCTGAAAATCAGTTAAAAATGAAGAAACAACGCCGATTAATGACTAAATCGTCAATCTTAGCAAGTTCTGCAACTTCTTCGGTAAGTAGTATACCCGTCGCACGTAAGCAATTGGTTGCAGATGCCATTGCGCGTGTTAAAGCGCGGCGAAGTCAGTCCTAATTCAAGTAGTTTATAAAAAAAGACCTGCCTAATGGCAGGTCTTTTCGTATACAGAATTAAAATAACTTATTATTTAATCCTATTATTTAACTGCGTCTTTAAGACCTTTACCTGCTACGAATGCTGGAACAGTGGTAGCAGCAATTTTGATTTCTTTACCGGTTTTAGGGTTACGACCAGTGCGTGCTTTACGGCTGTTTACTTTAAAAGTACCGAAACCAACTAATTGAACCGAATCACCTTTTTCAAGGCTTTCTGTGATCGCAGTTAAAGTCGCTTCAAGCGCATTTTTAGCTGCAACTTTTGTAATGTTTGCTTTAGCTGCAATAGCGTCGACAAGTTCTGTTTTGTTCATGGACATATCCTTACACAATAATTTATAGTTGAAAAGAGAAGTTAAACACAACATAATGCATAACTTCAAGTAAAGCACATATTGATAATCCTATTCAATTTAGACTATATTTAAATAAGATTAAAGTAGAATTTATCAAAATCGTTGAAAATGATTGCATCTTTACAGTTAATCGCCTAAAAAAACACCGATATTACTTATTTGTTCTTCGCGTAAATCTTCTTTCAATCCTTTTATTAACGTTATATTTTTATTAATTTCGCTTTTTTTTATGATTCGAAAGATTTCCCATTGGATATCTAATTCATCTAGGATGGCCGGCAATGTTTTTATTTCATCCATAGATAATTGTTTATCGATTTTAATCATTTCTAATTCTGCAATCGTTTTAAGTGATAATTGGCTAACTGATACCGCACATTCTGCAAAATCACTACTTAAATAAGCATGAATTAATTCGCTTAATGCTTGGCATGCATCAATAGCTGGATAAATACTATAAATATTTTCATCTTCAATCGTTGGAATAATATGTTCTAATTTTTCTAATTGATTATCGAAATTAATTTTAGCATTTTTAACTATTAGTGATTCCCAAACTAAATCGAGTATATTTTTGTAGATTTTATGATCGCCACTGCCCGTTTGTTGACAATAAAAAGCAAAATTAGGATACATTCTTTCGCACAGACATACCATAAATAAGGAAAGTTGTGGTTGTGATAATTTTTCTAAACGTAAGTGAATAGGATTTTCAATCATGTTATAAACCTTTAAATCAATAGTTATTTGGCAGATTTTTGATGAACGGCATTAATGAGTATTTCAACGCTTTCCGTTGGGGTATCTTGATTAATGCCATGACCAAGATTGAAGATATGACCGTTATACGGCCCATATTCTTTAAGTACCAAATCGACATTTTTCTCAATGGTATGACGATTACCATATAACACGGTTGGATCCAGATTACCTTGTATTGCAATTTTTTCTTTTGGTAGGGTACTTAAATCTACCGTCCAATCCACACCTATCGCATCACAACCGGATTGGCTTATAAGGTCAAACCATAGCCCTCCTCCTTTTGTAAATAAGGTGACAGGGACATAATCAGTCGAGAAGGTATGCTGACGTTGACCACGTTGCAATTGAGAAATGATTTTACTCATATAATGCAGTGAAAATTCACGATAGCTGGAATGACTTAATACTCCACCCCAAGAATCAAAAATCATAATGGACTGGGCTCCGGCCTTAATCTGAGCATTTAGATAAAGGGCTATACTGTCACTGAGTTTATCAAGCAACTGATGTAATGACGATGGATCGCTATATAACATTTTTTTGATTTTGGTAAACGTCTTACTACTCCCTCCTTCAACCATGTAAGTTGCTAAAGTCCAAGGGCTACCAGCAAAGCCAATCAACGGAATTTTACGTTTTAATTCATACTTAGCTTGCCGAATCGCTGCCATAACATAACCTAATTCTATCTCAGGATCTGGAATGGCTAACTGTTTGATGTCATTAGATGTATTAATCGTTGTTTTGAATTTAGGTCCTTCGCCATGTTGAAAATATAATCCCAATCCCATAGCATCAGGAATGGTTAAAATATCAGAAAAGATAATCGCAGCGTCAAGATCATAACGACGTATTGGTTGTAAGGTTGCTTCGCAAGCTAGTTCTGGTGTTTTACATAGGGTCATAAAATCGCCGGCTTGGGCTCGTAATTGTCGATATTCTGGTAGATAACGTCCAGCCTGACGCATCATCCAAAGCGGTGTGTAATCGACAGGTTGACACTGCAAAGCACGAAGGTAGCGATCATTTTGTAATGGCATGATATTTCCTAAAATACCGATAATTAACAATTGAGATTTATTATAGCATTAATCATCGCGGTTGTAGTTGGGATCGTAATTTATCACGATTTATCTTTTAAACGCATAATCAAATGCAAAGGTAAACTTATTTCACAATAAAAATTAAATTTTAACATGCCGATTAAGATTGTTAACGACAATATCTTTTATTATAGTAATCACAATTTTTTTAGCTTGGTTATCATTATGTCTCATTTAAGTTCTGTTATTTTAGCAGCGGGTAAAGGAACCCGTATGTATTCTAACCTACCTAAAGTTTTACATAGAATTGGTCATAAAACCATGTTACAGCATGTTATTGATACGGTGCTCCAGTTAGGTTCAGATCGTCTCTATGTGGTTTATGGTCATGGTAAAACACAATTAGAGCAAGCCCTACAGCATCAACCAGTACAATTAGTTTTACAAGAACAGCAATTAGGCACCGGCCATGCTGTACAGCAAACGATACCTTATATTAACGATGATGAAGACATTCTAATCTTATATGCTGATACACCGCTAATATCGAAACAAACTTTAGAAGCTTTAATTGCTAATAAACCTCAAGATGGTATTTCGTTATTGACCGTTGTATTAGATGACCCAACTGGTTATGGTCGAATCGTTCGCGAAAAGGGTGAGGTTGTTGCCATTGTTGAGCAAAAAGATGCAACAAAACAGCAGCAGTCCATTAATGAAGTGAATACCGGTATTATGTTAGTGCCTGGAAAGCTATTAAAACACTGGCTAGCTAAAATCAATAATCATAATGCACAACAAGAATTTTATCTTACCGATATTATTGGGATGGCTCATCAAGAAGGGCGACCAATTGTTGCAACGCATCCACAATACACATATGAAGTAGCGGGTGTAAATAACCGATTACAACTAGCGGAATTAGAACGAACTTATCAACAGCATAGGGCTAATCAACTGCTGTTAGCCGGTGTAACATTGCTTGATCCTAGTCGTTTTGATTTACGCGGCGAGCTCATTCATGGAAAGGATGTAACGATTGATTGCAATGTAATCATTGAAGGGAAAGTAGAACTGGGTAATCAAGTCTATATTGGCGCTGGATGTATATTAAAAGATTGTGTGATTGGCGATAACAGCATTATTAGTCCGTATACAGTGATTGAGGGCAGTTCACTAGCCAGCCATTGTACTGTTGGTCCTTTTGCAAGATTGCGACCAGGTAGCCAATTAGACAATCAAGCCCACGTCGGTAATTTTGTTGAATTAAAAAAAGCACATTTGGGACAAAATAGTAAGGTCGGTCATTTATCATATTTAGGAGATAGTGAAATAGGTTCAACAGTAAATATTGGTGCCGGAACCATTACCTGTAATTATGATGGTGCTAATAAATTCCAAACCATTATTGGTAATGATGTGTTTGTTGGCTCTGATACTCAACTTATTGCACCCGTTACGGTAGGCAATGGAGCAACGATTGCTGCTGGTACAACGGTGACCAGTAATGTTGGTGAAAATGAATTGGTCGTCAGTCGAGTTAAACAAAAACATATTACTAATTGGAAACGACCAACAAAAAATGCCAAATAGATAAATTTTGAGGAACGGTTATGTGTGGTATTGTCGGTGCGATTGCACAACAAGATGTAGTTAATATTCTATTAGCAGGATTAAAACGGCTAGAGTATCGTGGCTATGATTCAGCAGGTTTAGCGATTATCACCTCTCATGGGTCACAACCATTGTCACTACAAAGATTAAGGCGCGTTGGTAAAGTCAAGGCTTTAGAAGATGCGATAGCACATAATCCGATTGAGGGAAGTATTGGTATTGCCCACACACGTTGGGCTACTCATGGTCAACCAAGTGAATATAACGCCCATCCACATGTTTCAGGTTTTATTAGCATTGTTCATAATGGTATAATTGAAAACTATCAATCTTTGCGAACGCAATTGATTGAAAAGGGATATCAATTTTGTTCAGAAACCGATTCTGAAGTTATCGCTCATCTTATTCATGATATTATTCTGCAAACAAATTGTTCGTTATTTGAGGCAGTAAAAAAAGCATTACCGCAATTGCGTGGTGCCTATGGCATTGTGATTATGGATAGTCGTGCTCCTAATCGGTTAGTGGCAGCACGTTGCGGCAGTCCATTAGTCATTGGTTTAGGTCATGGTGAAAATTTTATCGCGTCTGATCAATTAGCATTATTACCACTTACTCAACAATTTATCTTTCTTGAAGACGGTGATATTGCTGAAATTGGTTGTGATACGATTGATATTGTCGATAAAGCAGGCCAACGGGTGCAGCGTACGGTATTAGAATCGAATATGCAGTATGATGCGGGTGATAAAGGCGGTTATCAACATTATATGGAAAAAGAGATTTTTGAACAGCCAATCGCCATTAAAAATACCTTAACAGGCCGTATTCAAAATGGCTCAATTCATTTTGATGAACTTGGTGAATATGCTGATACGATTTTTAATCAGTTAGAACATATTCAAATTGTTGCTTGTGGTACGGCTTATCATGCAGGACTTGTAGCACGTTACTGGTTTGAATCGTTGGCAAAGATACCTTGTGATGTTGAAATTGCATCGGAATATCGTTATCGAAATCCAGCAAAACGATCTAATAGCCTCTTCATTACGTTATCACAATCGGGTGAAACTGCGGATACTTTAGCGGCACTGCGCTTAGCAAAGCAGATTGGTTATATTAATACATTGGCTATCTGTAACGTTGCAGCATCGACATTAGTAAGAGAGGCTGATTTAGTCTTATTAACTAAAGCCGGAACAGAAATTGGTGTAGCGTCTACAAAAGCATTTACCACCCAATTGACTGTATTATTAATGCTAGTTGCCAAAGTTTGCCAAGTAAAAAAGAGATTAGCGACAATTGAACAATCAATTGTGCAAGCATTACAAATCCTCCCAAATCGAATTGAACAAGTTTTAATGTTCGCTCATCAGATAAAGAAATTAGCTGAACAATTTGCTGATAAACATCATGCGTTATTTTTAGGGCGTGGAGATGAATATCCGATTGCGTTAGAAGGAGCCTTAAAGTTAAAAGAAACCTCCTATATTCATGCTGAAGCGTATGCAGCAGGTGAATTAAAACATGGTCCTCTGGCATTGATTGATAACCAAATGCCAATTATTGTTGTGGCTCCATTTAACGACTTATTAGCGAAACTCAAGTCCAATATCGAAGAAGTTAAAGCCAGAAACGGACAGTTATATATATTTACGACCGATGCTGCTGATTTTGTTAGCGAAGCAAACTTTGAGGTTATGGTATTACCACCGGTTGAAACACTGACAGCGGCAATTTATTATACTGTTCCGATGCAGTTACTGGCTTATAACGTAGCTGTAATTAAAGGTACTGATGTTGATCGACCACGTAATTTGGCTAAATCTGTCACTGTTGAGTAACTTTATTTGCTTAATTTAGGATTTTAAAATCAATAAACTACCTACGAATAAAATGCGAGATGTTGTCGTTTTATATATTATTAGATTAATCGACTAAAGTACTTGCGAATTTTATCAAAATAAATAAAAATACAAAATTATTGCATAATTATTCATATTGGTGGCTGAAATGAAAGAACGAACAACTGAACTTGTCCAGGGGTTGCGGCACTCTGTTCCTTATATTAATGCGCATCAGGGCAAAACGTTCGTGATTTTGCTAACTGGCGCAACATTAAAAAGTCATACTTATGCTAGTATCATTAATGATATTGGATTATTGCACAGTTTGGGCATTAAATTAGTGATTGTTAATGGTGCACGTAATCAAATTGATGAAGCCTTAAAAATTCAAAATATTGTCCCTAGGTATCACAAATATACACGTATTACTGATGCTAAAACCCTTGATATTATTAAACAAGTTACTGGTTTATTGCAGCTGAACATAATTGGTAGTTTATCAATGTGTTTGAATAATACCCCTTTACAAGGGGCGCATATTAACGTTATAAGTGGTAATTTTGTAATTGCTCAACCGTTAGGGGTTGATGATGGTATTGATTATTGTCATACCGGTCGTATTCGGCGAATTAACAGTGACGGTATCAATAACCAATTAAATGCTGGATCAATTGTTTTATTAGGGCCTGTTGGGGTTTCGGTCACTGGTGAGAGTTTTAATTTAGCGTCAGAAGATGTTGCTGCAGAAGTAGCTATTAAGCTTAAAGCCGATAAGCTGATCAGTTTTTGTAGTGAGCAAGGTGTGCTTAATGAATCCGGACAAGTGATTACGGATCTCTACCCTGCGGATGCTGAACGCTATGTAAATGATAAAGAGCAACAAGGAAAACATCTTTCCAGTGATGCTCGCTTCTTACAGGCAGCAGCAAGGGCATGTCGCAATGGTGTGCATCGTAGTCATTTAGTTAGCTATCTGGTTGATGGTTCCATTTTGCAAGAACTTTTTTCACGTGATGGCATTGGTACCCAAGTGGCAATGGAACGTTCTGAAAAGGCGCGCAATGCTAATATTAATGATATCGGTGGGATTTTAGAACTGATTCGTCCTTTAGAAGAGCAAGGGATTTTAGTTCGTCGTTCCCGCGAACAACTTGAAATTGAGATTGACAAGTTTACTATTATTGAACGCGACAATATGACAATCGGTTGTGCTGCACTGTATCCTTATTTTGATGAAGGTATGGCAGAAATGGCTTGTGTAGCGATTCATCCTGAGTATCGTAACTCTGCGCGTGGCGATATGTTATTAGCTATGTTGGTTGAAAAAGCCCAAAAAATGGGATTAAAAAAATTATTTGTATTAACTACGCGTAGTATTCACTGGTTTAGAGAGAAAGGCTTTGTTCCGGCAGAAGTTGATGATTTACCAATAAAAAAGAAACAGTTGTACAATTTTCAACGTAACTCAAAAATCCTTATTTTAGATTTGGATGGGGATGAGTAGCCATCCACCTTTAAGGTGATGGCTAACTAGAGTTATTTGGTTGGGCGCATCGCTGGGAATAAAATGACATCACGAATAGTATGACTATTCGTAAATAACATTACGGTTCGGTCAATACCAATACCTAATCCGGCAGTTGGTGGCAAGCCATGTTCTAATGCGGTCACGTAATCTTCATCGAAGAACATCGCTTCATCATCGCCAGCATCTTTTTGGCGAACTTGTTCAGCAAAACGTTCGGCTTGATCTTCGGCATCGTTGAGTTCTGAAAAACCGTTACCGATTTCACGACCACCGATAAAGAATTCAAATCGATCTGTGACTTCAGAATTTATGTCATTACGACGAGCAAGTGGCGAAACTTCGGCTGGATATTCAGTGATAAATGTTGGCTGAATTAAGTTAGCCTCTGCCACTTCTTCAAAAATTTCTGTTACAACTCGGCCTAATCCCCAACCTTTTTCGACTTCAATACCCACTGCTTTAGCAATCGCACATGCTTTATCAAAATCATCTAAATCAGCGTTATTGGTTTCTGGACGATAATGGCAAATTGCTTCACGCATCGTCATTTTGATAAATGGTTGCCCAAAGTCAAAGGTGTGTTCACCATATTGCACAACAGCAGAACCGGTTACAGCAATGGCTAAGCGACGGAATAGTGATTCAGTGATAGTAATTAAATCTTTATAATCGGCATAAGCCATATAAAGTTCCATCATAGTGAATTCCGGATTATGGCGTGGTGATACCCCTTCATTACGGAAATTACGGTTAATTTCATAAACCCGTTCAAATCCACCAACGACTAAACGCTTTAGATAAAGCTCTGGTGCGATCCGCAGATACATATCTAAATCCAGGGCATTGTGGTGAGTAATGAATGGTTTCGCTGACGCGCCACCAGGAATTACTTGCATCATCGGTGTTTCTACTTCCATAAACTGCATTTCATTCATAAATTGACGAATTTCAGCAACAATTTGTGACCGAGCCCTAAAGGTTTTACGTGATTCTTCATTGGTGATTAAATCTAAATAACGTTGACGATAACGGGTTTCTTGATCGGCTAGCCCGTGGAATTTATCGGGTAGTGGGCGCAATGCTTTAGTTAATAAACGGATTTCTTCACAGTGAATAGATAATTCACCTGTCTTGGTTTTAAACAGGTATCCTTTAGCTGCGATAATATCGCCTAAATCCCATTTTTTAAATTGTTCATTATAAAGCCCTTCTGGTAAATCATCGCGAGTTACATATAACTGGATTTGACCTCCAACATCTTGTAATGAGACAAATGATGCTTTACCCATGATTCGGCGCATCATCATACGCCCGGCAACGGCAACTTGAATTTTATTTTCAATTAGTGCTTCGTTAGTCTTTTCGTCATATTTTTGATGTAGTTCATTTGAAATCGCATCTCGACGAAAATCATTTGGGAATGCGATACCATTTTCACGAATTTGCACTAATTTTTCACGACGAGCGACTAATTCGTTATTGAGATCTTCCATACTAGTATTAACTTGATCTTGTTGCTGTGTTGACATGCTTGTTACCTTATAAACTGTTTATAGTCCCGCTTTTAAGCTTTTTTCAATAAATTGATCTAAATCGCCATCGAGAACGGCCTGAGTGTTACGTGTTTCAACGCCCGTACGCAAATCTTTAATTCGTGAATCATCAAGTACATACGAACGAATTTGGCTACCCCAGCCAATATCAGATTTGTTTTCTTCCATTTGCTGCCTTTCAGCATTTTTCTTTTGCATTTCCAGTTCATACAATTTTGCTTTTAACTGCTTCATTGCTTGATCTTTATTGCTGTGTTGCGAACGGTTATTTTGGCATTGCGTCACAATTCCTGTTGGAATATGCGTAATACGTACCGCAGATTCGGTACGGTTAATATGCTGACCACCTGCTCCCGATGCTCGGTAAACATCGATACGTAAATCGGCAGGATTGATTTCAATATCAATATTATCATCCACTTCTGGGTAAACAAATACCGATGCAAATGAAGTATGCCGACGATTGCCAGAATCAAATGGACTTTTACGTACTAAACGATGGACCCCTGTTTCGGTTCGTAACCAGCCAAATGCATAATCCCCGGCTACGCGGATCGTGGCAGATTTTATCCCGGCAACATCGCCATCTGAAACTTCCATTACTTCAGTAGTAAAGCCTTTTGCCTCAGCCCAACGTAAATACATTCGTAATAGCATTTCAGCCCAATCTTGCGCTTCGGTGCCACCTGAGCCCGATTGAATATCTAAATAACAATCGGCACTGTCATAATCACCAGAGAACATCCGATGAAATTCCAATTTATCTAGTTTGCTTTCTAGTTGTTGCAACTCAGATTGCGTTTCATTGAAGGTATCAAGATCATCGGCTTCAACGGCTAATTCTAATAACCCTTCAACATCATCTAGACCTTGCATTAAGGTATCGATGGTATTAATAATGGTTTCTAATGCGACCCGTTCTTTGCCAAGCGATTGAGCTTTTTCTGGATTAGTCCAAACGTCCGCCTGTTCGAGTTCGCCATTAACTTCTTCAAGACGCTCTTTCTTCGTTTCATAGTCAAAGATACCCCCGTATAGCGGCGGTTCTCTCAATAAGTTCTGCGATTTTATTCCTGACTGGGTTTATTTCAAACATGATTTTTAAGTTAAAATCTGATAATTAAATAATAGCGAAACATTTTAGCGGAATAATGCCTAAATTAGCAATAAAATTAAAACGGTTAAATGAAATTTAATGATATGGATTATAAAACGCTATCTAGAACCAACAAAAGATAAAGATAATAGTCTTCTTATAATGAAAATGGTGGCAAAATGCCACCATTTTTAACCGATTACAAAAAATTAATGGTTATTTCTTATAGGCATCATTATGTACACCTACAGCCGCACGACCCGATGGGTCGTTTAGATTTTTAAATGACTCATCCCATTCAATAGCTTTAGCGGTCGAACAAGCAACAGTTGGACCACCTGGTACACAGTGTGCGGCACTTTCAACTGGGAATAATTCATCGAAAATCTCCCGATACATATACGCTTCTTTGCTAGCTGGCGTATTATATGGGAAACGGAATTTAGCATTTTCTAATTGCTGATCAGTAATCTTAGTTTCGGCAATCTCTTTTAACGTATCAATCCAACTGTAACCAACACCATCTGAGAATTGCTCCTTCTGACGCCAAATAACAGAAGCCGGTAAGTAAGATTCAAATGCTTCACGTACGATATGCTTTTCCATTTTACCATTGCTACCGCACATTTTATCCTGTGGATTGATGCGCATTGCTACATCGAGGAATTTTTTATCTAAGAATGGTACACGTGCTTCCACGCCCCAAGCCGCCATAGCTTTATTTGCCCGAGCACAATCATACATATGTAGCGCAGCTAATTTACGTACGGTTTCTTCATGAAATTCTTTTGCATTTGGCGCTTTATGAAAATACAAATAACCGCCAAATACTTCGTCAGCACCTTCACCAGACAACACCATTTTGATGCCCATTGCTTTGATTTTTCTTGCCATTAAATACATCGGCGTAGAAGCTCGGATCGTTGTGACGTCATAGGTTTCAATGAAATAAATTACGTCGCGTATCGCATCAATACCTTCTTGAATAGTGAAGTTAATTTCATGATGAACCGTACCTAAATGATCAGCAACGGCTTGTGCCGCTTTAAGATCTGGCGCACCTTTCAAACCAACAGCAAAAGAATGTAGTTGCGGCCACCATGCTTCTGTTTTTTCATGATCTTCAACACGACGCGCAGAGAATTTTTTGGTAATCGCCGAAATTACCGAAGAATCTAATCCGCCTGATAATAACACACCATAAGGTACATCAGACATAAGGTGGCTTTTGACAGACTCTTCTAAAGCAATACGTAGTGCATTAATATCCGTTTTATTATCTTTTACATTTTCGTAATCCATCCAATCGCGCTGATAATACGTTTTGATTTCCCCTTCAGTACTTGATAGATAACATCCTGGTGGGAAGGCTTCGATTGTTTTACAAACAGGCACTAACGCTTTCATTTCTGAAGCAACATAAAAAGTACCATTTTCATCATAGCCCATATACATTGGGATAATACCGATATGATCACGACCAATAAAATAACTGTTGTTATTAATATCGTAAAGGATAAAGGCGAACATACCTTGTAATTCATCAAGACCATGGATCCCTTTTTCTTGGTAAAGGGCTAAAATTACTTCACAGTCAGAACCAGTTTGAAACTCGTAACGATCTTTGTACTGATTTCGGAGTTCTTGATGATTATAAATTTCGCCATTAACCGCTAATACTAAGGTTTTGTCTTTATTATAAAGTGGTTGCGCACCTGTATTCACATCGACAATTGATAGACGTTCATGAGCAAGGATAGCTTTATCTGAGGCAAAAATACCAGACCAATCTGGACCACGATGACGCATTAAGCTTGAAAGTTCGAGTGCTTTCGTTCGTAGTGCTTGTGGATCTGATTTTATATCAAGGATACCAAGAATCGAACACATTGAGTTTCTCCATTTAAAATCGCATAAGCGATACTATTTTTATATAAAAAACGATATGAAAAATTAATCTTATTTTAATTAGTCTTACCACTTATCATTTTAATGAGTAAATACCAAAATAAACAGCATACACATTATTTATAAACAATTAAAGTATAAAGTCATGATACTTTTACTTTTGTTACAAAAATTACATACTTACTTATTACAATATTACTTTTTTTCCCATTGACCTTGTTGTTTTATATATTGTCCTACTGGGGCTTTTTCTTGCGCTTTACTACCCGCTCTATTTTCAACTTCATTTAGGGGAACATTCGTTTCGGCAGAAACTTTTTGGTATTCTTGTTTACGAGCTTGATTGATTAACTGCACAATTTCACTGGCGTTAGCTTCATCTCTCACTACGCCTAAGTAGCCATCAGCTTGTTCACCAACTAATCCATTTACTTTAGCTTGACCAAGTGCGTTAATCGCTTGCTCTAAATTTAATGCAAACACCGGAAAAGATAAAGCAGCTGTTAAAAATACGATAGTAAATTTTTTATAGATAGTCATAATAACCTCTTTAATAAATACTTTATATTGAATTAACATTAAAGTGAGCTAAAAATTTTATTTAATTGTTAATGTTCATTACATCTAGGTTTATCAATTTATTTTTTAATCAGTCAATTGATGTTAGTTAGATTATTTTATTCATTAATATAAACCTGATTTATTAATTATATTATCCAATGCTTTATCTACTTTTATGTTAATTTCATGATCGATTTTGAAATTTAAATTAATATTAATCGGTTCACTCGGTGCCTGAACTTTTACTGTTGGTGAGCAGCCGATTAATATGCTACTCATTACTATGACAGCAATCACATTCCGTATCATAAAAGAGCCTCTGGTTATTTTAAACGTGACTCAATTCGTTTTCGAATTGGTTCACTAATTTGGTCTGATAATAATAAACTGGTCATTAGTTTAGCAATATTCTCTTCTAGCGTAATATTAAAATTGACTGCTTTACCATTTTCTACGTCAGAATTACTGCCTTGAATGTTAAGACCTAATTTGGCAATATCATTTGCATAATCCACTTTACTGGTTAACTTAGTATAATGAAAATTTTTAAGAATATCAGTGAGTATTTTCATCTTTGGATTATTTTTTACATAATCTTTTAAAGCTGGATTTTCGAACTGTAAATAACCTTGATTAGTGGAAGTTAATTGGCCATTTTTGATTAAAAGATGAAAAGTGGTTTTCCCTTTGTTTTTAACTTCACTTAATGTGATGGGTAATGTGCCATCTATTGCACCATTACCTACCAGACCTTCAACAGGATATTTAGCTAAAATATCTTTTAATTGTATCTGGGTTAGATTTAGATTAACTTGTTGAGGTAATTTAGCTAAATCCAATTTGCCTTTATCAAAAAATATCTTGCCAGAAAAAATGGTTGCTTGTGCGTTTTTCCATACAACTATGCCTTTTTCAGGCGCCGTTAAAATTGAAGAATAAGCGCCTGCAAATTTTATTTTTTCAAAAATAACTCCAACATTCATTTCTTGAATATTGATACTCGGGGTCGAAATAGATAATTGATTGTTCTTGACCGACAGATTCATGTTACCTGTAACTGATTTAATTTCACTGTTTTTATATATCGCATTTAGTTTATTTATTGCTAGTTGTGCCGTCGCTGACAGTTGATTATTTTTAAATGGAATTGATGATTCAATCTGAAAGCTTAACTTACTGATTAAATTACTAAGAATAACGTCGTCAGAAATATTGACTTTTGCTAGATTAATTGCTGCAGTATCTAAGTTGGTTAAGATGATTCGATTGCCCGTAATTGAACCGGTAAACGGTAAATTTAAATGACCATTTTGTATGCCAAATTGATTGATCGTGGTTGTTAAAATACCATTTTGAATCTCTAAGCGTGAATCCATCTCATTAAAAGCGATTATCGCTGATAGGTTAGCCGAATATTGCGTATTAGTTGATACATTGAGTAGTATTGATTCTAGTTGTTTTTCTAGAGCAACTTTTATATCCAATAATGGTTTATCTTGTTGATAAAATCGTAAAGAATGAATATTTATGGTGTTAGGTAACCAGTGAAGTATTGATGAAACAAGTTGGGTATCAAATGCAAATTGATTAGGATTTTTATCTTCACGTCTAAGTTCTTTTTCTGCCGTATTGGCTATTTTATGCGTTTCATCAGATAGCCAGTGGATATCAATATTTTCTGCTGATAAATTCGACCAAGAAATGTGTAACTCTTTGACGGTTAACGATAACATTGAAGACTGAGATACGGTCAGATCTGTAAAGGATAAACCGTTAAAACCTACACTGATGCCCTGCCAATTAATCGTTAGTTGATATTTTTGCTTAAAAGACAACCAGTACTGCCACCCAAATAAGCTCAACAATATGATGATAAGTAAAAGACTCAGTGAAATCCAATAACGTTTTTTTAAACGAGTCATATCAGCTTTCAAAATTGTAAAGTTTATTGCCGAAAATGACCCGGCAATAAAATTATATTACGCTTGTGCCTGCTCTCGCGCTGCAATATAAGCCAATGCTTTATCAATTCTTGCTAATGTGCGTTTTTTACCTATGGCAAAAACTGTGGCATCAACAGATGGCGATTGACCCAGTCCCGTTACGGCAACACGTAATGGCATGCCAACTTTCCCCATGCCGACACCCAGTTCATCAGCAGTTGTTTGAATAACTTGGTGAATTTTTTGAATTTCCCAATCGAAATCAGCAATTGCTGTGACTTTAGCTTTAATAACTTCTAACGGTTCTTTTGCCACTGGGCGAAGATGCTTTTTCGCTGCATCGGCATCAAAATCCCTAAAATCTTGATAACAATAGTGACATGATTCGGCCATCTCTTTCAGGGTTTTACAGCGTTCACCAAATAATTTAATAATCGTAATGAGATCAGGTCCTTGATTTAAATCATAGCCGTGTTTGTCCATATGCCATACTAAATGTTGTGCAACATAATCAGCATCTAAGTGGTTAATATAATGATGATTTAACCATAATAATTTTTCAGTATTAAAGGCACTTGCTGAACGGCTAACCGCATCAAGCGTGAAATATTCGATCATTTCAGGAATGTTAAAGATTTCTTGATCGCCATGTGACCACCCCAAGCGTACTAAATAATTAAGTAGTGCTTCGGGTAAGTAACCATCATCACGATATTGCATTACGCTCACTGCACCATGACGTTTAGATAATTTTTGCCCATCATCACCTAAAATCATTGAGACGTGCCCATATTGTGGTAATGGGGCACCAAGAGCTTTAAGAATGTTAATTTGACGTGGGGTATTGTTGATATGATCTTCACCCCGAATGACATGAGTGATTTCCATATCCCAATCATCTACGACAACACAAAAATTGTAGGTTGGTGAACCATCAGTGCGACGAATAATTAAATCATCTAATTCTTTATTGGCGATTTCGATTGGACCACGAATGAGATCGTTAAATATTACTACGCCATCAATTGGATTGGCAAAACGTACTACATGGGGTTCATCGCTGGAATGATTTTTCTGGACGCTATCACAACGGCAACGACCATCATAGCGAGCTTTTTCGCCATGAGCCATTTGTTCTTCGCGTAATTTTTCTAAGCGTTCTTTTGAACAATAGCAACGGTATGCACTGCCGTCGACTAACATTTGGTCAATGACTTGATTGTAGCGATCGAAACGTTTTGTTTGATAATAAGGACCTTCATCCCAAGACAGTTGTAACCAATTCATACCTTCCATAATGGCTTCAATAGCTTCAGGCGTAGAGCGTTCCAAATCTGTGTCTTCAATGCGTAATACGAAAGTACCGTTAGCATGACGGGAATAGAGCCAAGAATAAAGTGCCGTGCGCGCACCGCCAACATGTAAATAGCCAGTTGGGCTTGGGGCAAAGCGAGTTTTTACTTTCATGAAATAGTTCCTGCTACTTAATAAAGCGATAATGGGCTATTTTAGCATGCTCAAGTAATTGAGCAATAAAAGACGGTAAAGAAAAATTAGCCGTCTTAAGGAAATGATTTAAGACCTAAATTAGGCTTTGATTGTTTGGAGCTGCGCGTCGCGCTC
Source organism: Frischella japonica (assembly GCF_014489845.1). GTDB lineage: Bacteria > Pseudomonadota > Gammaproteobacteria > Enterobacterales > Orbaceae > Frischella > Frischella japonica. The sequence continues at coordinate 39,986 of NZ_JABURY010000021.1, read as the reverse complement.
AAACTTTTTCACTGCATAAGAACAAACGGGTACAACTTTACGTTTTTGTTTACGCATCTCTTCAATCACTAAGTCGAACAGTCGATCCGCAATACCTTGCCCACGATAGTTGACATTAACAAAAGTATGATCGATTGATGCTTTATCATGGCCGATTAATGTATATGTAATTTCGGCAATATCTTCACCACCATCAGGATTAGGGACATAGAAACGATTTTCGCCAGCTAAGAATTGCATAATGCTTTCTCCTTGTTTGATCATAATGGATAACATTATTTAAAAGTGGATTAAAAACCCACTTTTTAAAATAAGGTGAAGAGTCAAGTAGCCATTTATTTACAATGAATACTTAGAATAAACGTTTCGCTGTATTGAATAGATCCATATCAAATGGGCGTTTCATATTGTTAATGGCATCGATAATATCATGATGAACTAATTTACCATGTTGAATACCGATACAACGTCCACCGTGTCCTTGTTGTAATAATTCTACTGCATAAGCCCCCATTCTGGAGCCTAAAATACGGTCATAAGGTACTGGTGAACCGCCACGTTGAACGTGACCTAGTACAGTTGCTCGAGTTTCATGACCGACTGCTGCTTCAATATCTTTAGCTAATTGGTTAACATCCAGCATCAATTCAGTGACTGCTACGATAGCATGTTTTTTACCTTTAGCAAAACCAAGTTTAATCTCTTCAATTAAATCGTCTTTAGTACACGTTACTTCAGGGATAATCATGAACTCACAACCACCCGCAACAGCCGCATTTAAGGTCAAGTCACCACAATCGCGTCCCATAATTTCAATTACAGAAATACGATGATGCGATGAACACGTATCACGCAGGCGATCGATAGCTTCTACTGCAGTCTGTAGAGCAGTGAAATAACCGATAGTATAGTCAGTACCACGAATATCGTTGTCAATGGTGCCTGGTAGTCCGATACAAGGGAAGCCTTCTTCTGTCAAACGCATCGCTCCCATATATGAACCATCACCGCCGATTACAACTAAGGCGTCAATCCCATTTTTCTTAAGATTTTCGATGGCGACTTGACGAGTTTCTTTTTCTTTAAAAGCAGGGAATCGGGCTGATCCTAAGAATGTTCCACCACGATTAATGACATCTGATACGCTATAGCGTTCAAGCCGTTTAATTCTGTTTTCGTATAAACCTAGATAACCGTCCTCAATGCCATACACTTCTAATCCTTCGGATAATGCTGTTCGTACAACCCCACGAATCGCTGCATTCATACCTGGAGCATCACCACCACTTGTTAGTACACCTATTTTTTTTATCATACTTAAGTACCTTTAATGTTTCGATTAGTAAATATTATAGAAGTATAAACACTCACTCACAATAGAAAAAAATGTCAGTTAATTAAATTTTCGAATGTCGCTTTCTCTTTTGATATGACTGAAAGTGGATCTTGATGAACAATGACCTCAGCTGGTGCAAATTTATTTGCAATCATTTTTTCGAGTTTATCGGCAATTGCATGTGCTTTGACTAATGGCATTAAATCATCTAATTCAATATGTAATTGAACAAATGTTATTGGACCTGAGCGACGAGTTTTAATTTCATGTACGCCGTGAATCTCTTTTAAGGACAAGGCTAATTCAACAATGGCTTGATTATCGGCTTGCGGTAGTGCTTTATCAAGTAGATCTTGCAGTGCATGGATGGTAATTTTTATAGCGTGCAAGAAAATATAACAGCCAATGATTAATGCTAAAACGCCATCAGCATAATCAATACCCAACCAAGTTAAGCATAAAGCAAAAATGACAGCAATATTAATGAGTAAATCGGCAGAATAATGGAGCATATCGGCTTTAATCGCATTACTGTTAGTTAGTTTAATGACATAACGTTGATAAATTACCAGCATTAAGGTTAATATGGCAGAAACCGCTGAAATAATAATACCTACCATAGGGGAGTTAACAGTAGCGGGATGGATTAATAAATTAACACTATTTATCAAAAGAAAAATTACTGAGCCTATAATAAAAGCACTTTGTGCCAATGCAGCTAGTGATTCTGCTTTACCATGACCAAAGCAATGATCATGATCAGGTGGTTTCAAAGCGTAACGAATTAAGATAAAATTTAATCCAGATGCCAAAAAATCCATTGTAGAATCAAATAATGAAACTAATAAGCTAAATGAGCCCGTTATCCACCAAGTAGCAGATTTAATTGCAATTAAAAATAGCGCGAAGAATAATGAAAAGGTTGTGGATCGTTTAACAAGTTTATCATAGGTAGAATTCATTAATTTCTCTTTGAATTTTATTTGGCATTTTGAACGCTTTCATATTAGCATAAAACTATGGTTTATTTATAAAAAATCGATCATTTGATTTCTAATCAAGGATTAAATCTATATAATACCGCACATTGTTAATACACTATTAAATATAACTAGCATATTCAATATAAAGGATATTTTTGCAGGAGATAATAATGAATAAAAAATTACTGCTAGTCGATGATGATATTGAAATTGTAACTTTATTAAAGGAATTATTGGAATTAGAAGGATTTATAATTGAAATTGCCCATTCAGGAAAAGAAGCACTAGAAAAATTTAATAATTCGATCGAACTTATTTTACTGGATGTCATGATGCCTGATATCAATGGTTTTAGTGTGTTGACTGAATTAAGAAGAAAACATACTGTTCCCATTATCCTGCTAACGGCAAAAGATAATGAGTTGGATAAAATTATTGGTCTGGAATTAGGGGCTGATGATTACATTATTAAACCATTTAATGATCGGGAATTGATAGCGCGTATTCGTGCTACCTTAAGACGAAAATTATGGGATAGTTCGCTTGCCGAGCTGAGTGATTATAGTCAACTAAATTATGATATTGATGGGCTGGAAATCAATATTCGCCGGCAACTTGTATTTTATCGTAAAAAACAAATTGAATTAACCAGCACTGAATTTCAAATATTACTTAAATTGCTAGAGCAACAAGGTAATATTATTTCACGGGAAGTGCTTAGTAAATCAGTTTTAGGGAAAGAATTTTTACCTTTTGCTCGATCAATTGATGTTCATGTATCGAATTTAAGAAAAAAATTACCTGAACGCAAAGGCGGATTACCTTGGATTAAAACATTACGCTCTAGAGGATATCAGTTTGTGATTAATCCTGAACAAAATGCAAAATATTAATTATTCCCCCGTAGGGAAAAGTGGATTATGTTGATATTTGATAGGCTTACCATAAGAATCTTTGCGATTTTCTTGTTAACTATCGTTTTTTTTCTGGTCCTAATCATTACGATTCCTAGCCTAGATTCACGAAATTTGACTTATTTATCAAGTAAAGAAAAAGCTATGGGAACGGCTTTGGCTGATTCAATTAAAAATGAATTACCCAATGTTCCCAATAATAGTTTTCGCTGGTGGATGCGATTTATTATTATAATGGATAAGTTACATTATCCAGGACAATTTCTTTATATTGTAACGCCGAATGATCAAATTATTACCTCAAATACTAGCAATATTGATATTGTTCGAAATTTTAGTGGACATACTAAACAATTAGAGCGTCCAGCTAAAAAAATATATGATTTACAAGAGATAATCGGTCCTTTTCCATTAAAATATGGTGATAAAATTTATCAGCTATATATAATCCAAACTGCTGTTAATGTTCAGTCACCATGGGTAAATTTTATTTTTGATCATCCCTTTTTATTATTGACTTTAACGATGTTAATTAGTGCACCTTTCTTATTATGGTTATCATGGAGTTTGGCTCGGCCTGCTAGGCAATTAAAAATTGCGGCTGATCAAGTTGCTTGTGGCAATATTCATGAATGGCCAGAGCTTGAAACAATCGGTTCATCTGAATTTAAATCTACCGGTGCAAGTTTTAATCATATGCTGCGTGAGTTAAAGCGAATGCAGGATTTACAACAACGTTTACTATCCGATATATCGCATGAACTGAGAACACCTTTAACTCGTCTAAAACTCGCAGCTTCGTTATCGCGACGTAAATATGGTGAAACGACCGAGATGCAACGCATTGAATTAGAAGCCAATAAACTTGATTTCATGATTGGTGATTTACTTTCTTTGGCTAGACAGCAATATTCTGATAATCAGACCCAAGCTCCGTGCCAGATTAATAAATTATGGCAAACCGTTATAAATAATGCACGTTTTGAATCAGAGCAATTGCATAAGACATTGACGATTTCTCCGCTACCTGTTGATTGGATTTTATGTTATCCCAAATCGTTATGTAGTGCTCTGGAAAACGTCATCCGTAACGCATTTCGTTACTCAAACCAAAATATTGCCGTAAATTTTATTGTTGATAAGCATCAACTACAGATAACAATCGATGATGATGGTTCTGGTGTTGCTGAGCATGAGTTAAAACAGATATTTCGACCTTTTTATCGTACCAGTGAAGCTAGAGATCGTGAGTCGGGTGGTGCCGGTTTAGGGCTAGCGATTGTGGCTAATGCTATTACGCAAAATAAAGGAGAGGTATATGCTGAGAAAAGTCATCTTGGGGGATTACGAATTGTGATAAAATTACCGTTATATAAAAGAAATTGATAGAAGAGAATAATTTTGTTAAATATTGTACTTTTTGAACCAGAAATTCCAGCTAATACTGGGAATATTATTCGGCTTTGTGCTAATACCGGATATCATTTACATATCATTGAACCAATGGGTTTTTTCTGGGATAACAAAAAACTTCGTCGAGCTGGTCTCGATTATCACGAATTTGTTGAAGTAAAACGGTATAAAAATTTTGCGCAATTTCTTTACGACAATCAGTTAGTATTGACGGAAACGTGTCGAATTTTTGCAATGACTACCAAAGGATCCAAGCCTCATAGTGAAGTTAATTATCAGGTGGGAGATTTTTTACTCTTTGGTCCAGAAACGCGTGGTTTACCCGCAACGATTTTAGAACAGTTATCCAGTAATCAACGCATACGAATACCGATGTTAGCTGAAAGCCGCAGTATGAATTTATCGAATTCAGTGGCGGTTGCTATTTATGAATCTTGGCGACAACTTGGTTATCAGGGTGCAAATCTTTAATTGAATAATCATCTATAATGGTATGGTTTGGCCTTGCTGACAAAAACCGCAGTTACATGCGGTTTTTTGCGAAGTTATTAGACATAGCGAATTATTTTACTCGCGAAACGTACTCACCGCTACGGGTATCAACTTTTAATATTTCACCAATTTGTACGAATAATGGTACGCGCACCACAGCACCAGTTGATAATGTTGCAGGTTTACCTCCGGTACCGGCGGTATCGCCTTTTAGACCTGGATCAGTTTCTACCACTTCTAATTCAACAAAATTGGGTGGGGTAACCGCGATAGGTTGACCATTCCATAAAGTCAAAATACACTCAGCTTGTTCGACTAACCATTTTGCATTGTCACCAACGGCTTTTGCATCGGCAGAGAGCTGTTCAAAAGTTTCGTTGTTCATGAAGTGCCAAAATTCACCGTCAGTATAAAGATAAGTTAAATTCATATCCATTACATCAGCGGCTTCAACGGATTCACCAGATTTAAAAGTTTTATCTACGGTTTTGCCGGATAATAATTTTTTTATTTTAACACGATTAAGTGCTTGACCTTTACCGGGTTTATAAAACTCGTTTTCAACGATGACACAGGGTTCACCATCTTGCATTATTTTAAGACCCGCTTTAAACTCACTGGTACTATAAGATGCCATAAAAAGCTCCAAAAAATTCTGAATACTGAACAAAATGAGCCATATTATACAGCAAAATGCAAAGCAAACAATCAGAGATACTTGGATTTCCGATCTCAACAATGTAGTGACGGATTTACCTATTCTTTTTAAATTATTGGATCTGGATGATGCAAAGATCTCTGATGCCATGTTGCAGGCGAAAAAGCAATTTGCTTTACGCGTACCATTAAATTTTATTAGTCGTATCAAAAAAGGCGATCCAAATGATCCGTTATTGCGACAAATATTATGTCATGATAATGAGATGATTATTACTGATGGCTACAGTACTGATCCTTTGGCTGAACAGAATAATGCGATTCCTGGTTTATTGCATAAATATCATAATCGTGCTCTACTCATGTTAAAGACGAATTGTGCGATTAATTGTCGTTACTGTTTTCGACGACATTTTCCTTATCAGCAAAATCAAGGCAGTAAAACTAATCTCACCCATGCATTAACCTATATTGCCGCACATCCTGAGCTCAATGAGATTATTTTGTCGGGGGGGGATCCGCTTATGGCTAAAGATCACGAATTAGACTGGTTAATTGAGCAATTAGAAAGGATCCCTCATATTGAACGATTGCGCATTCATAGCCGTTTAGCGGTGGTGATCCCTAATCGAATAACTGCAAAGCTATGTCAACGATTAGCAAATAGTCGTTTAGGTATGATCTTGGTGACTCATATTAATCATCCGAATGAAATTGATCAATCGGTTGAAGATGCAATGAAGAAACTGAAGCTACACGGTGTAACACTCCTCAATCAAAGTGTATTGTTAAAGGATATTAATGATAATGATCAGGTATTAGTCGCTTTAAGTCATCGTCTATTTCAAGCTGGTATACTACCTTATTACCTTCATGTATTAGATAAGGTACAAGGCGCGGCCCATTTTTATGTTGATGATTCAACCGCTCAACAGTTAATGCGTCAACTTGCGGCACAAGTTTCGGGCTATTTAGTACCAAAGTTGGCGCGTGAGATAGGCGGCGAACGTAATAAACGTGTATTGCCTTATTAAAAACAGATCATTTTATTATGCTGTTCGATATAATCCTATTATAAGCTAAATCCTGATATGCACCATTAATCAATGGTTAAATCACGTGTATTAAGATCATATGGCGTTAATTGATAAACATAATAATTAAGCCAATTACTGAATAATAGATAAGCATGACTACGCCATTTAGCTTTAGGTTCAAATTCAGGATTATTCTCAGGGAAATAATTTTCTGGCAGGGTCGGATTGATACCAGCATGTATATCGCGGAAATATTCGTTTGCTAATGTATACGAGTCATATTCTGGATGACCGGTTACAAATGCCATACGTTTATCTTTGGTTGCCATTAAATAAGCACCGGTAATTTTAGATTCAGCTAAAATCATTAGATCGGTTTTCTCACGGATTACATCACTAGGAAAGTCAGCATAACGCGAATGGGGTGCTAAAAATGTATCGTCAAAGCCGCGAGTTAAGGGGGCCTGCGGATTAGTAATATTATGTGCATAGACTCCAGATAGCTTCTGTTGGCGAGTCATTTTGGGTAAACCATATAATACATTTAATGCTGCTTGTACTGCCCAGCAAACAAATAAGGTTGATGTGACATGCTCTTTGGCCCAAGAAATAATTTCGACTAGTTGTGGCCAATATACGACTTCGTCAAAAGCAACTTTGCCTAACGGTGCGCCAGTAATAATTAAACCATCAAAATTTTGAGCTTTAATATTTTCAAAATCACAATAAAAACTATTGAGATGTTCTGTAGGGGTATTTTTTGATGTCCGTTGATCGATACGTAAAAATTGAATATCAATTTGCAGAGCGGAATTCGATAATAAACGTAGAAATTGGTTTTCAGTCTCAATTTTCTTGGGCATTAGATTCAGAAATAAAACTTTTAAAGGACGAATTTCTTGGCTTTTAGCGCGGCTGGATGACATGATAAAAATATTTTCGTTACGTAATACGTCAACAGCGGGTAGTGTATCAGGAATACAAATAGGCATACTTAACTCCTCCATCCTTTAATATTATTTCTTTTAGACGTCTAGATTTCTAAATATAGCGGTTTTTGTTTATATTGTCGAGCAGTAAAACTCATTAATATGGCTTAATAGTAACTAAAATGTGTGTTAGTTATAGGTTATTGATATACCAAAATAATTTATCTTGTTAAGATCATAATTACTATTATAAGATGTTATTTTTTATATAAAAAATTAATAGAACAGTGATTAATTTTAAACTGGCGATAATTTTACAATCCAATATCTATAAACTAAAACATTACTTACCCTAGTTTTTGTTTATATCGTTTGGTAAAGAATATTCTTAGTGGATTTAAATCAACCAAGCATTGCACATTGGTCGTGATGTAATAAGAAGTATTAAATGATGGCAATTTTCATATCGTTTTAATTTTTATCCGAGAGTTTGTATTATATAATTAAATGATACATTTTCATGATTATTAGTCGTTATTTAGCTATTTTCCAATAGCAGATCTTTAATTTGGTTAGTAATGTTGATTTTTAGGCGTAAGTAATATTACTGGAAACGCTAATTAGAGTTTGGTATTTCATTAATGATTGAAATGAGTAACATAAAAGTTAGATAGCAATAACGATGGCACGAGATGACTAAATCAAGCAACGATTTAGTCATTCATTGGCTATTTATGGATAAGTTATTAATTAACAATCGTTTAACCGGAGCAAAACTTTTACGGTAAATCTCATTAACGCCATGTTGACTAATTGCATCTAAATGGGCTTTAGTTGGATAGCCTTTATGTTTGTGTAAACCATATTGGGGATAAAGTTTGTCAAGCTCAATCATTTCTCTGTCACGCGTCACTTTGGCAAGAATTGATGCTGCACCAATTTCTTGAACTAAACTATCTCCTTTTATGACCGGTTGGGCTTTAACACCAAAATCAGGGGCGCGGTTACCATCTACTAATATTAAATTAGGTTTAATTGAAAGACCAGTAACAGCACGTTGCATTGCTAACATTGTGGCATGGAGAATGTTAAGTTGATCAATTTCGGCAACTGAGGCTCGGGCAATATGCCATGCTAGCGCTTTTTCTTTGATAATTTCGAATAAATATTCACGTTTTTTTTCCGACAATTTTTTAGAGTCAGCTAATCCTTCAATAGGATTATTAGGATCTAATATAACCGCAGCGGTAACGACATCCCCACATAACGGACCTCTGCCAACTTCGTCGACACCAGCAATTAAAGTTATATCAGGATAGATAAACATTATTGATTCACTCCTATAACATCTAAAACAGCATTAGCAGCTTGTTCATCGGCATGGCAACGAATTTGTTGATGTAGAGCCAAAAAGGTTTGCTTTAATGTTGTATTATTATTGTTTAATAATGGTAAAATTTGTTGAGCAATATTTTCTGGCGTACATTCATCTTGTAATAGTTCAGGTACAATTGCTTTTCCTGCTAATATATTTGGTAATGAAACATATTGAGTTTTAACTAATTTTTTTGCCAACCAGAAAGTTAATGGTTTCATTTTATAACCTACAACCATTGGACATTTGGCTAGCATACATTCTAATGCTACAGTACCCGATGCTAAGATTGCCGCATCGCTGGCAATCATCGCTTCACGGGCATGACCATCGAGTAAATGTAACGTTAAATCAGGCGCAACTTTCGATTGAATTTGCTCAAATTCCTGACGACGTTTCGCATTAACTAAGGGGACAAGAATGTGTAAATCAGGTATAGACTGACGAACCAACTGTGCAGCTTTTAAAAATGGTTCAGATAATAAGGTTACCTCAGCATGACGACTTCCCGGTAATATCGACAACACTTTAACATCATGTGGAATATTAAGTTTAGTTTGCATCGCCAGTTTATCGGGCTCAAGCGCAATATCATCGGCCATTTTATGACCTATGAAGCGACATGGTACCGCAAATTTATCATAAAAGGTTTTTTCAAATGGTAAGAATGTTAAAATTAAATGGGTATTACGTTTAATTTTAAATACACGTTTTTGTTTCCAAGCCCAAACAGATGGACTCACGTAATGAATAGTTTTTATGCCATTTCGTTTAAGTTTACCTTCTAAACTCAGATTAAAATCTGGAGCATCAATACCAATAAATACATCGGGTTTTAGCGCTTTGATCCTTTTGGTAATATCTTGGCGAATGGTAAGAATTCTTTTTAGTTTGCCAAGCACTTCCACAATTCCCATCACAGATAATTCTTCCATTTGATACCATGCTTCACAACCTTCTGCTTGCATATTTGGACCGGCAATACCCACAAACTTTATATTAGGATAACGAGCTTTTAACGACCGAATTAATCCTGCTCCCAAAATATCACCAGAGGTTTCTCCGGCAACTATTGCAATGGTTAAGGGCGGTTTTGTGTGTTTAATTGTCATGATATTCTTAGAATAGGTTATTGATGTTTAGAAGCAAAGGCAAGTTGTGTCTTGCCTTTTAAGGCTTTATCGTATGATGCCTCGCGTTGAACGAGCAAAAAAATTAAGAAATTGATTTGCTTCAGGGTGCGATTGAGCAATTTCGCTAATGCTATTTTTAGCTTCTTCTAGCGACAATCCGTTACGATAGAGTAATTTATAACTATTATTAATGGCTTGTAATGCATCTTTACTAAAACCACGCCGTTTTAAACCAACCAAATTGACACCAAACGGTGTTGCGTGATTACCTTGTGCAATTAAATAAGGTGGCACATCTTGTGCGACACCGGAACAACCGCCTATCATTGCGTGTGAACCAATAACACAAAATTGATGTACAGCAGTCATACCACCAATAATAACATAATTATCTAATTGTACATGACCCCCTAAGGTTGCGTTATTTGCTAAAATGCAGTGGTCACCGACTTGGCAATCGTGTGCAATATGAGCATTAATCATTAATAAATTATCGCTTCCGATGCGGGTAACATTACTACCTTGGATAGTTCCACGGTGAATGGTGACACTTTCTCGAATTCGATTACGGTCACCAATTATCGTTTGCGTTGGCTCACCTTGATATTTTAGATCTTGGTTGTCCTCACCAATCGATGCAAATTGATAGATTTTATTATCTTGACCTAGTTTAGTATGGCCATTAATGACGATATGTGATTTTAATTCGGTACCAGAACCAATTTCAACATTAGCGCCAATATAGCAAAATGGACCAATTTTTACATTGGCATGAATAATTGCACCATCTTCGATGATAGAACTTGGATGGATTACAGCTGATTTGTCAATTGCCATAAACTTTCCTTAAATCGGTATTGTCAGCACTTTATTAAATTATTTACGCGCACACATCATTTCGGCTTCACACACAAGTTGTCCATCAACAGTAGCAACTCCATGAAATAATGCAATACCACGACGTTCTTTCACATATGTGACATCTAGAATCATTTGATCACCTGGTACAACAGGTCGTTTAAAACGCGCTTTATCAATTGAGGCAAAATAATAGAGCTGCCCTGGTGTAAGTTCCTGAATGCTTTTGAAAGCCAAAATACCGGTTGCTTGTGCCATAGCTTCTAAAATTAATACGCCAGGAAAAACGGGTTTATTCGGGAAATGACCTTGGAAAAAAGGTTCATTTACTGATACATTTTTAATTGCTCGCAGCGTTTTACCTTTTTCATAGCTTACAACGCGATCAACCATTAGAAATGGGAAACGATGCGGTAATAAACGAATAATTTCTTCAATATCAAGAGAATTTAGTTCGGTGCTCAAAATATTCATCCTTTTTAAATACTAACTTATATTGTGTGACATTATAACTGATGTTGTTGATTGGGGGAATCGTTTCAATTTTTTATTTAATATATTTACTTCAAATAAAGAAATATGAAATGAGGCCATGATTTATAATCAATAAGATGAAATCATTTAATTAGATACAATCAAGATTAATAGACAATAACCTTAACTATTTTGTAAAATAGATACTAACAATTAAATATTTCTATATAATGTTGCAAACTTAACTTTTTTGTTATGGAAAGAAAAAATAAATAGTTTAATATTTGGAGAGATTTAGATGAAATCATTATTAAAAATGACATTACTTGGTAGCGCAATTATTTTTGCATTAACAGGTTGTGATGAAAAAAAAGCAGAAACCAATCCAGTACAACCAACTAGTACGGAAGTTAGTACTACAGTAAATACAGATAAACAGTATGATCAAAAAGATGAAGCTTATGCTGTTGGTGTATCAATGGGAAGTTATCTAAAGGAAAATCTTGAGCGTAGTGATGTCGTACTCGATGCCGATTATATAGGTAATGGTTTCAGAGACGCTTTAAGTGACAAAGCGAAATATAATCGAGAAGAAATTGAAACGATTCTTAAAGGATTAGATCGTCGTCTTGAAAAAGAAGCTGAAGCGCGTATAAGTGCTAATCGTGAAGCGGGTGAAAAATATCGAGAAAAATTTGCTACACAGTCAGGTGTTAAAAAAACGGATTCAGGTTTACTATATCAAATTATTGATGAAGGTAAAGGAGAACATCCAACCGCCGATGATACGGTGATTGTTCATTATGTTGGAACATTAATTGACGGTAAAAAATTCGATAGTTCATATGATCGTGGTGAAACGGCTCAGTTTCCATTATCTAAAGTAATTAAAGGTTGGAAAGAAGGTATTCAATTAATTGGTGTGGGTGGAAAAATTAAATTAGTGGTGCCACCTGAATTGGCTTATGGTGATCAAGCAAATCCAAATATTCCTGCTGCTTCTACTTTAGTATTTGAAGTTGAATTATTGGGTATTAATGATCAAAACGATCAAGATAATACTACAAATGAAAACGAAACAGAGTAATAATTTACTTAAAATGGATGGTTTGAATTATACCATTCTGGTGATGGGTCCAGCCTATGGGACCCAGTCATCGTCTTGTGCTTATCAATTTTGTCATTCCTTAATCGATAACACATTGCATCATATCAAGTCAATTTTCTTTTATGCCGATGGTACACTTAATGCAAATGATTTTGTCAATCCAGCAAATGATGAATTTGCTATCGTTACTGCTTGGCAACAGTTTTCAGAAACTTATCACATTCCTTTGTTTGTCTGTATTGCCGCTGCGCAACGCCGTGGTGTAGTGAATCAATCGCCTCATAATAATGTTGGCTCATTATTTCAGTGTGTAGGGTTAGGTGAATTGAGTGATTCAATTGCCAATAGTGATAGAGTTATACAGTTTTAATTTATGACGAGCCGCCATTACCGTGAAACAAGTTGCTATTATCTTTAGTCATCCTCCATATGGAACTAGTAACGGGCGTGAGGCACTAGATTTAGCTCTATCCTTATCTGACATTAACACGATTTCGGTGTTTTTTATCCATTATGGAATTTTTCATTTATTAACTGACCAACAACCTGATAAGATCTTAATGCGCGATTATATATCTACACTAGCAATGTTGGAACTCTATGATGTCACCAATATTTATGCAAGTACTGATTCGATGACCGAATTAAATCTTACAATAACACAATCGGTGATCAATTTTCAGGCTATTACCAACACTGAGATAGCTAATCTACTCGCTAAGCATGATGTTATTATCAATATGTAAATATTGGTATGAAATAACATTACCACTTTCTAATTCATTAAAATTAGTTTTTGTACCTCGCTTTTTATTGTGATGATTTTATCGATTCACTAGGTAATCGAGGCTGCCAGTCAATAGGTGTTTTGCCTTGCTGTAGTAATATTTCATTGGTTTTCGAAAAATGTCGACAGCCAAAAAATCCACGATGAGCAGATAATGGTGAAGGATGTACAGAAGTTAAAACATGATGTTTTTGCCGATCAATAAATTGTCCCTTTTTCTGAGCGGGTGATCCCCATAATAAAAAGACTACACCGCTAAGATGTTCATTAATCGCATCAATAACATGGTCAGTAAAGGTTTCCCAACCAATTTTAGCATGTGAATGAGCATGACCCGCCTGAACGGTTAATACATTATTGAGTAACAACACACCTTGTTCAGCCCAGTATCCTAAATAACCATGATTAGGCATTTGAAAACCAATAATATCATTGGTCAGCTCTTTATACATATTTTGTAAGGATGGTGGTGGTTTAATACCCGGTAAAACTGAAAAAGATAACCCATGAGCTTGATTGGGACCATGATATGGATCTTGTCCTAAAATAACGGCTTTAATATCAGAAAAAGGGGTGAATCGAAATGCATTAAATACATCTTTTTGGGGGGGATAGATGATCTTGCTACTATTCCGTTCGTTTGTGACAAATTGCATAATCTGTTGAAAATATGTCTTTTCTTTTTCGTCACCAATAACGTCGTGCCAGGTAAGTTGTTTTGTCATATATAATCTTTATTCTCAGTAGTAATCATTGAAGTGGTACATAGTAATATTAATTATACCGAAAAATGGCAATACACCTAACATTAAACATGGTTTGTGTATCAGTTAGCCAAGTATTTTACAATATGTTTAATGGTATAAAAATAATAGTAAAGGAAATAATTATTAGATTAATAGTTTATTTTGATTTAAATCAAAAATTATAAGTGCTATAGTAGTGACGTTATAAAAATTTAGAGAAATAAATTAAGCTCGGAAGGAGGGTTTAAAATGATTACAGGTATCCAAATTACAAAAGCAGATAATGCGGCTCTTCAAAATTCTTTCTGGTTATTAGACGATACAACTAACGAAGCTCGTTGTGTAGCAGCTAAAGCGATTTATAAGGAAGATCAAGTTGTGCCAAAAGCAGAGCTCGGAAACTTCGAATATCGTGAAATTCCATTAGATATCGCGCCAACCATTAAGGTTGAGGGTGGTCAGCACTTAAATGTTAACGTTTTACGCCGTGAAACTTTAGAAGATGCAGTTAAACATCCAGAAAATTATCCTCAATTAACTATTCGTGTTTCAGGTTATGCTGTTCGGTTTAATTCATTAACTCCTGAACAACAACGTGATGTTATTTCCCGTACTTTTACGACTAACATGTAATAACGTTGTTTTATTTTAAATAACCCAGTGTAATAACTGGGTTATTTTTTATCGAATTGACAATTTGTCTTAAAATAGTCACTCTTAGTGACTTGAACCTTTCGCAGCACCAATGGGTAATATTGTACGACCGTATTGTTCATTTAGCACTTCTGCCATTGCCAAATAAATCGCACTTGCCCCACAAATAATGCCTTCAAAACCTGCAATATTAATAATAGTGTGATTACCACATATATTACCAATCGCTAATAAAGCAAATAAAATTGCTAAACTACCAAATACAAATTGTAAAACTTTATTCGCTTTCAAAGTGCCAATAAACATAAAGGCAGTGAAAATTCCCCATAACGCTAAGAAGATACCTAAGAATGTTTTATCGGTAGCTGCAGTAGCTGGCGATGTTGGTAAATACCAGATACCGACAAGCGCTATCCAGAAAAAGCCATAAGAAGTAAATGCGGTCGTACCAAACGTATTACCTTTGCGGAATTCTAAAATTCCGGCGATGACTTGCGCTAGGCCACCATAAAAAATACCCATAGCAACGATTGCAGTCGCAACCGGAAAGAATCCCGCATTATGAATATTTAATAATACAGTGGTCATACCAAAGCCCATAAGACCTAATGGTCCTGGATTAGCAAGTTTAATATTTTCCATAAAAATCCTATATATATGTGTAACTAAAGTTTAAAGCGTGGTAATAATACGGTGAGACAATCTTGCGATCAAGAGCGATGAAAAAATTTTTTTATTTTCACCCCTTGATATTGAAGCTAATGCTCCCATTTATATGGAAACAAATAATTCCTTGTGAATTTTAAGGTCTTGAAAAAATATATTTCGATCTTATATACAAGAAATAGTATAGGATTTTAGGAGAAGATTATTATGGGTAAAATTATTGGTATCGATTTAGGTACAACAAATTCATGTGTTGCTGTGATGGATAATGGGCAAGCTCGCGTATTAGAAAATGCGGAAGGCGATCGTACTACACCATCGATTATTGCTTACACACAAGATAACGAAATCTTAGTAGGTCAACCTGCTAAACGTCAAGCAGTTACTAATCCACAAAATACATTATTTGCTATTAAACGTTTAATCGGTCGTCGTTATGAAGACGCTGAAGTACAACGTGATGTTGGCATCATGCCATATAAAATTGTTAAAGCAGATAATGGCGATGCATGGGTTGATGTTAAAGGTCAAAAAATTGCTCCACCACAAATTTCTGCTGAAGTATTGAAGAAAATGAAAAAAACAGCAGAAGATTATCTTGGTGAGCCAGTAACTGAAGCAGTTATTACTGTTCCTGCTTATTTTAATGATGCACAACGTCAAGCAACTAAAGATGCTGGTCGTATTGCTGGTTTAGATGTTAAACGTATTATCAACGAACCAACAGCGGCAGCTCTTGCTTATGGTTTAGACAAAGATGTGGGTAACCGAACTATCGCTGTATATGACCTTGGTGGTGGTACATTTGATATTTCTATCATCGAGATTGATGAAGTAGACGGTGAAAAAACATTTGAAGTATTAGCGACTAATGGTGATACTCACCTAGGTGGAGAAGATTTTGACTCACGCTTAATCAACTATTTAGTTGAAGAATTTAAACGTGAGCAAGGTGTTGATTTGAAAAATGATCCACTTGCTATGCAACGTTTAAAAGAAGCAGCAGAAAAGGCGAAAATTGAATTATCATCAGCTCAACAAACAGATATTAACTTACCATATATCACAGCTGATGCATCGGGTCCTAAACATTTAAATATCAAAGTGACACGAGCTAAATTAGAATCTTTAGTTGAAGATTTAGTTAAACGTTCAATGGATCCTGTGAAGACTGCTTTAAAAGACGCTGGTTTATCTGTCTCAGATATTCAAGACGTGATCTTAGTTGGTGGTCAAACCCGTATGCCGATGGTACAAAAAGCAGTGGCAGACTTCTTTGGTAAAGAACCGCGTAAGGACGTTAATCCAGATGAAGCCGTGGCAGTGGGTGCCGCAGTACAAGGTGGTGTATTAGGTGGCGATGTTAAAGATGTGTTATTACTTGACGTCACCCCATTATCATTGGGTATTGAAACTATGGGTGGTGTGATGACTCCGTTAATTGAAAAGAATACCACTATCCCGACTAAACATAGTCAAGTATTCTCAACTGCGGAAGATAACCAATCAGCGGTAACAATTCATGTGTTACAAGGTGAACGTAAACGTGCTGGTGACAACAAATCATTAGGTCAATTCAATCTTGATGGTATTCAAGCCGCACCTCGTGGTATGCCACAAATCGAAGTAACCTTTGATATTGATGCTGATGGTATCCTACATGTATCAGCGAAAGATAAAAATACTGGTCGCGAACAAAATATTACCATTAAAGCGTCTTCAGGTTTAAGTGAAGAAGAAATCCAAAAAATGGTACATGACGCAGAAGTGAATGCGGAAGCAGACCGTAAATTTGCAGAATTAGCTCAGATTCGTAATCAGGCTGATCATCTGGTACATAGTACTCGTAAACAAGTGAGTGATGCGGGTGATCAATTAACTGCTGATGATAAGAAAGCGATTGAAGATGCGGTAAGTGCTTTAGAAGTGGCTGCACGTGGTGAAGATAAAGCAGAAATTGAAGCGAAGATTAAAGCACTAGAGGAAGCTTCGCAAAAATTGCTAGAAATTGCACAAAATCAAGCTCAGGCTCAGGCACAACAAGGTGCAGAACAAGCTACAAGTGGCAAGCCAGAAGATGATGTTGTTGATGCCGACTTCAAAGAAGTTGATGACAATAAGTAATAATGAATTATTTAAGGATTCAACAGTTACTTCAGATCGCTTGAAGTAGGGAAATCAAAACGGGCAAGAGGTAACTCAAGCCCGTTTAGTTGTTTTTAATGAATGTGTATATTTTGTTTAATAGATTATGGGTAGGTAAGTAATCTATTAGATAATGTTTGTTTATTATGAATAAAGTGCTTAGAGAACAGAAGTTTTGCTTGTTTTAACCAATTTTAGTTAGGCACTTAAATAAAATAATTTGAATTAAAGTAAGGGTTAATATGGCAAAAAAAGATTATTATGAAATTTTAGGGGTAAATAAAAGTGCTGATGAGCGTGAAATAAAAAAAGCTTATAAGCGTCTTGCCATGAAATATCATCCAGATAAGAATCAGGATAATAAGACTGAAGCCGAAGCAAAATTTAAAGAAGTTAAGGAAGCGTATGAAGTTTTGACGGATCCGCAAAAGAAAGCTGCTTATGATCAATATGGTCATGCTGCCTTTGAACAAGGTGGTGGTGCTGGTGGTTTCGGTGGGTTCCAAAGTGGTGCTGATTTTGGTGATGCTTTTGGTGATATTTTTAGTGAATTTTTCGGTGGCGGTCGTGGGCGTAGTCGTGCACAGGCGGAAGCGCGCGGTAATGATTTACAATACAATATTACATTAACACTAGAAGAAGCGGCTGCCGGTGTTTCAAAAGAGATAAAAGTACCAACTGCAGTAGTTTGTGATGTGTGTCACGGTAAAGGTGCAGAAAATGCATCAGATGTTAAAACTTGTGATACTTGTCATGGTAGTGGTGTTGTGCAAATGCGACAAGGCTTTTTTGCTGTGCAACAAGAGTGCCCAACTTGTCATGGTACGGGTAAAATTATTAAGAATCCGTGTAAAAAATGCCATGGTGATGGGCGTATTCAAAAAACTAAGACATTATCGGTTACCATTCCTGCAGGTGTTGATACTGGTAATCGTATTCGATTGTCTGGTGAAGGAGAAGCTGGTCGAAATGGAGCTTCTGCAGGTGATTTGTTTGTTCAAGTCCAGGTTAGAAAACATGATATTTTTGAACGTGATGGCATTAATCTGCATTGTGAAATTCCAATCAATATTGCATTGGCCTCATTAGGTGGAAATGTGGAAGTGCCAACCTTAAATGGTAAAGTAAGTTTAACTATTCCTGCTGAAACACAAACAGGTAAAGTTTTCCGACTTAAAGGGAAAGGAGTGATATCTCTACGTGGTGGTACAATGGGTGATTTATATTGTCATGTTATTGTTGAAACCCCGGTTAACCTGACTTCAAAACAGAAAGAATTGCTAAAAGAGTTTGGTGAAAGTCTCAAGGGTGACAAAGGTTCAAAACATAGTCCAAAAGAGAAAAGTTTTTTTGATAAAGTGAAAAAATTCTTTGGGTAACGAATGAGATATTATTTCAATAACGATTAATAGATAAAAAACCGACAAGTGATATGTCGGTTTTTTTATGGATGACAAAAATCAATAAATTTGATGCCAGCGAAAGAGTTAAAAAATACTGATTTAACATTGAATGTGAAATTATTTTTTTATTTAAAATTTTTTGTTGTCTTAATGACCTAAAAGAATAAATTATTAACCCTATAAAAAAATGTAATTATCATAGGGGGCACATAATATATATATTATGCTCTATTTGTTCAAAAAAGATTATGAATTTTTATATTTTATAGTTAGTCTCAAATTTTTATATAGATAGTTTATTTTTATTGAAATTGAGTGAAACACATATCAACTTGAATAAAAAACGCCTCAATAGTTCAATAAGCGAACAAATAAAAAAAACTAATAATATTGATAAAATTGACATTATATAAATTAGGTTACTATTAAAATATTGAGTAACCTTTAAAAGATCGTTCCAAATAAATGATCTAATAAGATAATTATCATGTATCAAATAAATACCAAATGTTGTTGATGCCAATAAATTTATAAATTCAGATTTTGTAATCTTCATTTGTTTAAACAAAATAAATGAGGAAATTGATATAATTATTATAAAGATCGATCTTTCTTTAATAAAATATAGCGGATGATTAAATGATATATTTTTTAAAGAAAGATAATCTAGTAACAGAATTGATATAAATACAGCAGAAACAGACAATATAATTATTAAATTTAGCAATAGGTTATTGAATTTAAAATCTGCTAAATATTTTCTTATGTAAGCTGATATAAAATAAAGATAAACAAAAAAACCAAAATTTCCTATTTCAATATTCAGGATAGGAATATTTAGAATAATTGTGGATATGGTTATTATAATTAAATGAGTTTTTTGTTGAATATTTTCAACTATGATATTTATAAAGGGACTAAAAATAACCATTAATAAAAATGCATTAACAAACCAATATCCAACAGGAATTAATGATTTAATTATTTCTTTTATTGAAATATCTTTGAAAAAGAAAAGTATACAAGCTATTGTTAATGAATAAAAGTATACTGGTGTGATAATCTTAATGACTGAATCTTTTATATTAAGATTATTTTGTTTACTAAGAAAAAAAGCGGATATCAATACAAAAAGATTAACCCCAACCTTACCCCCGATAGATAATGATTGAATATAAAGTTTATTAAATGAAACACCTGATTCAAAATACCAATCACCATGAATTGAATAATGATGGGTTACAATTAATAACATAGCAAGAATTCTGAGTAATTCAAAATTTGAGTATCTTATTTTTGACATTTTCACTCTTTAAATATTATTTTTTTTATTAAACCAAAGGTTTTTTCTTTTATTATGATTGCCATTGACCTTTAAATTAGGTAAAGATTAACCATTTTTTGTGAGAGAAGCCTATCTATATTAGATGTTAAAGTCAACATATATAAAGATTTACGTGAGAACATAAAGTAAAGGATAAAAAAATCAACAGGTTAAATTAACATATAAAATAAGAAAGGTTTAAAATTAAATTTATTGGAAAACAAACAGATGAAAATATACTAACTCAATGCTTTCAAAACAAAATCAAGCTGATAATATATTTGCCAGATAAATTTATCATTACAGATATTGATGTATTGTTGAAAGCTAACAATATAAATAAAAAAGTCATATAGTGAGCTTGCTTAGTGGCAATTTTGGATAATTTTTTGATTGTCATGAATTTGAAAATACGTGGTGCTTTTTCAATACTAAATATACTAAACATAGTGTATATTATCAAACTGATTGCTGGTTAATGTCATTCATGATTCACTGTATCAATATGATATGAAAAAAATAAAATTTAAAGACATTGCTCAGATGGCAGGGGTTTCGACAACGACTGTTAGTCATATTTTTAATGGCAATGTAACGCGACATAGAATTTCCGAATGCACCCGAACCAAGGTAATTAATATTGCTAAGCAATATCAACAACAACCGCATATTCAACGCGCAATTATTAAAGCCACCCGCACCAAGACCATTGGAGTGATTGTACCGGATATTTCAAATATCAGTTTTTCATTGTTTTTGCATAAGTTAGAGACCATAGCGAGTCAACAAGGTATTCAATTATTGATTGCCAGTAGCCATTATGATGCACATCAAGAAGTAGTATCAGTCCAAAATTTACTAGAACGTAAAGTGGATGGTATCATCACGATTACTTCTTTAACTGATGATGCTTTTTATCAACAGATTAAAGACAATACCCCAATCCTATTTTATGATCGTTATATTTCGGGTAGTTCTATTCCCTGTGTAACCAGTGAATCTATTCAATCAGTCGCAACGTTAATTGCACAGAAAGCCAAAGAATTAGGGGAGTTTTATTTTCTGGCCGGAGATAGTCAATTATCAACAATTAATGAACGCTTAATCGGGTTTAAACACGGTATTGAATTAGCCGGATTAACTGTTAAATCTAACTGGATTATATGTGAGCAATACCGAGAAAATTTAGGTTATTATCTTACACAAACTTTGGTAAATCAAATCGGTCGGATACCGAGAGCTATTTTCACCCCTTCCGGCAATCTTTTAGAAGGGGTGTTATTATATTTGAAAGCACAACATGTTCAGCGTCAGGATATCTATTTGTGTTCTTATGATTATAACTTGTATCACAATTTGCTATGCTATGACGTTGATATTATTGCACAAAACTATGATGCTATGGCAGAAAACTGTTTTAAGAACATCCAATTACTCATTGAGCGAAAGGTGCTCAAGCGATCGTTAACTTATATTCAACCAAGTACCATTTTTTATCATCAGTAATAATTTTAAATAGATTATATCGATTTAAAAGGTATTGCTTAGCATAGCAAATGTTAATGAGGTGTTAATGTTTTTGCTCTAAAGTTTTTTCTAATTCACTGAATACTCCATCTAGTTTATCTTGATCTGTCACGATATGATATTTACCTTCAGTTTCCGATATATTTGCTACAGATTCTAATTCTGCGATTTTATCTTTATGCACAAGTTTGCTATCTTTAATATCAATTCTCAAGCGCGTAGCGCAATGGGTAACAAAATTAATATTTTCGGCACCTCCGAGTAATGAAACAAGTTCCATTACCATTTTTAAATAACTTTTTGTCATTTTATCGTTTCTCTTATTTATCTAAATCGGATTAGCAGTAAGTGATATTTAGCTTACTAAAGTTAAAGTTTTACAACTTACAAGTCTGAATTGACGTTGCAGTTTTTCATTGTTGCTATTAAGCACAACCTAGGGCATTTTTAAATACGCTAGGTTGTGGAAAATTGTTATCCTAACGCGGCAAGCGTTGTTGTTGATTTGGGAAAACTGGATTATGATTTTGCGTTGGGTTTTGATACCAATATGCCACAGTAGCAATATCATCTTGCCGTTCATATAAACGAATATCATCATTACCAATTTGTTGGAAAGTTACTTTAAGATCTTCATGAAAAGCAATTGGATCAGGTAAGTGCCAGCGATATAGCCCATGCATTGGTAAAGCATCATCACCAAAACCATGCACTGGATTGGCATCACCAGTTTGAAAATAATCTCGTGTATGATCGCGATTCGTTTGCCATGGATAACCCACAAATAGAGTTTGGAAGCATTGCGCCGAAGCACGCCCTTTATCATCACGATGATGAAATGCCCAAGCACCACCAAAATAATCTTCGGATCCGGTAGAATTTTGTGTTGGATAGTCGGAGTCACCATCTAAATAAAATTTAAATTCGCCTTCACCCCACCAGTAACGTTCTAGAGCGGTAAGAGCAAGATAAGTTCCCACATAATAGCCGTGACCTTTAACATTATCGATAATGACATAATCAACCCCAGGATTAGTCACACGTTGACGGCGCCATTGTGCGTGAAAATATAGCGGTTCAACAAAGGGTTGTGGCATCAAGGCATAATTGACAGTAAAGAAGAAATGTTCAAGATCAGCTTCATGTTCATTAGTGATAACAATTTTAGCTGATTTATTAAATGGCATTCTAAAGTAGCTATTAAATCCACCAGTAGGGTTCACTACAATAGGTAACGAGTTGATATCACAACGGGCACCAAAACCGTTACAGAAAAAGTCCCCAATAGGCGATTCAACCGATGGCACTTGTTCATCATCCCAATAAATTCGAATAACAACATCACGTAAAACAAAGCTACCACGAACCGTTTTATCTGTCAGTGTGAACCAAATATGGCGGATTTCAGCAGGCCCTTTAATATCAGCAATGGTTACGCTTTCACCGCTTTTAATACGAATATAACCACTGCCTTTTCGACTTGGTCCGAGATGGCTGGCTGCCATGCATGATTTACCTTTTTCACCGGTCATATTTTCGGGCGATATTGTACGTGTTTGTTCGTGTTGAAATGTAGTTACAGAGCTAAGTAAATTCATTATGATACCTCGTAGTTAATTATGCGATAATTTATATTAAAATATTATGTAACTCGATTAGTTAACGTCATTAATCGAATTATGATTTTGCACCAAACTTTTCTTTTCACTATTTAAAAACGCAATGGCAAAAATCATAAATAAGACAACGATAAATCCCAGACCTTTAAAGGTAGCGGCAGGGCCATTGGCATCATAAAAATTACCGGCAATAGTCGAAAATAGAATGACACCGACGGAACCAGCGACTTGATAACCAACTAAAAAAACGGTGGCGGATAAACGTTTATCAAAATTAAGGGCAATATATTTAAACACTGCAACCAAAACAGTTGTAATTTCGAGACAGTGCATTAATTTGATAATTGAGATAAAGAAAATTGATTCGGCATAGCCAGTCATTAAGATTCTAGCTGCTGACACACATGCTGCAAAGATAAGTGCATTTTTAGCCCCAACTTTATTGACAATAAATGGCACAGTAAACATAACAGCTGCTTCAAGAAATACTTGTAACGAATTTAACATACCATATATTTCATATCCTGCGCCTTCATTACCAAATAGATTAGTAAAATAAACAGGGAAGAGTTGTTGATCATAGATATTGTATAAACTGTAAGTTCCTAATACGTATATGACGAAAACCCAGAAATCTTTTAATTTGAAAACAGCAATAATCTCATTTAATTTCAATGGTTCATTGACTTTGACCATTGATAAATTAGCTCTACTTAAATCAGGTTTAAATAAGATATTTAACGTAATAAATAAAAGACCAATTACGGAAGCTGCCCAAAAATTAAGATGTGGATTTTTTGAAATAAGTATTCCTGCAATGAAGGTACCGATAGCATAGGCAATGCATCCCCATGTACGAGCTTGTCCGAATTCAAAACCAAAAGCCCGGCTTATTTTTTCACAATAAGAATCAATTAATCCCATTCCAGCTATCCAGCCAAAACCTAAATAAATACTGCCGGAAATAACACCAATATAAAAATGGGAGCGTAGTAGTGGTTCATAAACATAAATTAAAAACGGCGCACCACCGGTGATGATCAAACTTTGAAACCAAACTAAATGTTTACGCAAAACCAATTTATCTTGAGTGATGCCATAAAAGAACATGATGATTAAGGCAATAAAATAATTGCAAGAGTAAAGAATGCCAGTTTGTTCAGCGGTTAAACCAATTTTCTTACTTAGCCAGATTGCGTAAAAGGAAAAGACTAAACTTCCTGCCGCATAATAGACCATACTGTAACAAGATGAAAACCAATAGTTGGTATTTTTATAGAATGCAGTACTCATTTTTTTATGCTCCATCTAAGGAAAGTAGATTTAGACTAATTAGCTAAATTTTTAGCCAGAAATCTAAACTTTCATAAATGAGAGCAAGATCACGTAATTTGTTTATTTTTAATAAAACAATAGTTTATTTTTCACCCTATAAAAACGAAAATTAACTCGTATAGCTCATTTGGTGTAAAACGTTGTAACTGTTGCATTTTATTTTTAGTAATATGAGTTATTAACTACAGGTATGGCTTATTTTAGATTAACTTTTTGTCAAGGTACAATTTGGGTGATCGATTTTGTGTGCCTATTTTTTTATATAAGCGTTTAAATCTTTTTTCACGCTAAATTAGTTTGAATAATAATTAATTCGATAATATCTGTTATCATAATTTCATTGCTGATTGAGTCTTGTATGTGAATGGCTAACTAATAAATGACGGAAGAATATTTAGCTAAAGTTGAATGATAACTCATTGAAATTAAGATAATAAAAAAGCCTACTCGAATAGGTAGGCTTTTTTATATTAAATTGGTCGGCGAGAGAGGATTCGAACCTCCGACCCACTGGTCCCAAACCAGTTGCGCTACCAAGCTGCGCTACTCGCCGTCAGAATAAGTGGGGTGGCTAATGGGACTCGAACCCACGACAACTGGAATCACAATCCAGGGCTCTACCAACTGAGCTATAGCCACCATACGAATCAGGACGCAATATTACGCATTTAGCGGAGATTTGTCCAGTAAATTTTTTATCAAGCAGTGTCTAATTGCTTATATTATAATCGGCTTGATAAAATGTTGTGTTTTATATTAAGAGAACTGTCAAGACATCGGATTAATTAAACAGAAAATTTGAATTTATTTAATAAATTATAGCGTTATAAAAAATTAAAATATTGATAAGCGGATATTTTATAAATTTTACTATTTTTAAGGAATGAATGCGATCTTATGTCAGATAAATCTTATAAATAACAATGGGTTAACATTTATACTTGTTTCAATCCAATTTCCTCGCCATAATAGCAGCCATAGTTAGTTCGTAATAGATGATAAATCAACTGGTATTTATCATGAATTTTATTTATATTGAACAAAATATATTATACTTAGGGGTACATAAACATGCATAGGCAAGATGTCACTATCACTGCACCAAATGGTCTGCATACTCGGCCGGCCGCTCAATTTGTCAAAGAAGCAAAAGCGTTTAATTCTGAGATAACGGTGACTTCAAATGGCAAAACTGCGAGTGCAAAAAGTTTATTTAAATTACAAACCTTAGGGTTAACTCAGGGAACAGTAATTACCATTTCCGCTGATGGTGAAGACGAAAAAGAAGCTGTCGACCATCTGGTCAAGCTAATACCAGAGCTTGAATAATTCCTCCTTCCGAATTTAAAAATGTTAAATTTCTATAATATCATCATATAAGGATAAAATATTATGGTTACAGGTATACTTGTGTCGCCAGGCATAGCCTTTGCTAAGGCTCTACTATTAAAAGAAGATGAAATTGTTATTAACACAAGACCCATTGCTGATAACAAGGTGAATGATGAAATTGAGCGCTTTAAAAGTGCCCGCGAAAAATCGAGCCAACAATTAAACTCTATTATGGAGCGCGCTAAAAAAACTTTAGGTGAAGATAAGGCCGCAATTTTTGAAGGTCACATCATGCTGTTGGAAGATGAAGATCTGGAATCTGAAGTAATTAATCGTATAAAAACAAAACATGTATCTGCGGATTCTGCAGTTAATGCTGTTTTTGAAGCGCAAGCGAAAGAACTTGAAGGTTTAGATGATGAATATTTAAAAGAACGTGCGGCTGATATTCGTGATATTGGTAAACGTTTACTTAAAAATATTCTTGGTTTGGAAATAGTTGATTTAAGTGCTATTAATGAACCATGTATTTTAGTTGCTAACGATTTAACGCCGTCTGAAACCGCACAGTTAAATTTAGAAATGGTACTTGGCTTTATCACCGATATTGGTGGACGTACTTCGCATACTTCGATTATGGCGCGTTCTCTTGAAATTCCTGCCATTGTTGGAACATCGAATGCAACAAAAGAAATTAAACATGGTGATTTTCTGGTTCTCGATGCCATCAATAATAAAATTTACATTAATCCGAATGATAAGACCATTGAGCAATTAAAATCCGTTCAAAAGCAATTTATCGCCGATAAAGAAGAGTTAGCTAAATTAAAAGATTTACCGGCTATTACCTTAGACGGTCATCAAGTGGAAGTATGTGCTAACATCGGTACAGTGCGTGATATTGCTGGTGCTGAACGTAATGGCTATGAAGGTGTTGGGCTTTATCGTACTGAATTTTTATTTATGGATCGTGACGCTTATCCGAACGAAGAAGAGCAATTTAAAGCTTATAAAGAAGTTGCGGAATCAACTAATGGTTTAGCGGTTATTGTTCGTACAATGGATATTGGTGGTGATAAAGATGTACCATATATGCATTTACCGAAGGAAGAAAATCCATTCTTAGGTTGGCGAGCTATTCGTATCTGTATGGATAAAAAAGAGATTCTTCACGCACAATTACGTGCCATTTTACGAGCTTCCGCTTTTGGTAAATTACGTATTATGTTCCCGATGATTATTTCGGTTGAAGAAGTACAGATTTTAAAATCAGAATTAAATACGCTTAAACAACAGCTAAAATCTGAAGGCAAAAAATTTGACGAAAATATTGAAGTTGGTGTAATGGTTGAAACACCATCTGCAGCAGTTATTGCGCGTCATTTAGCTAAAGAAGTGGATTTCTTAAGTATTGGCACTAATGATTTAACACAATATACTTTAGCAGTTGATCGTGGTAATGAATTAATTTCTCATCTTTATAATCCGCTTTCACCATCGGTATTGAATCTTATCAAAAATGTGATTGATGCATCACATCAAGAAGGTAAATGGACTGGGATGTGCGGTGAATTGGGTGGTGATGAGCGTGCTACGGTCTTATTGCTTGGTATGGGATTAGATGAGTTTAGTATGGGATCAATTTCGATTCCAAAAATTAAAAAAATTATTCGTAATACCCATTTTAGTGAAGCGAAAAAACTAGCTGATGAGGTATTACAAAAAGCGACAGCCAAAGAAATTAGTGATTTACTTGAAAAATTTGCTGCTGAAAAGCAAGTTTATTAGGAGAATGCCATGGGTTTTTTCGATAAGTTAAAACAGTTTGTTTCTGATGATGATCAGAATTTTATTGAGATTTTAGCACCACTTTCTGGTGAGATTGTTAAAATTGAAGATGTACCTGATGTCGTATTTGCAGAAAAGATTGTTGGTGATGGTGTAGCAATCAAACCTAATGGGAATAAAATTGTTGCACCAGTATCTGGTAAGATTGTTAAGATTTTCGAAACGAACCATGCTTTTGCAATCGAATCTAATGATGGTATTGCACTTTTTGTTCACTTTGGTATTGACACGGTCGAGTTAAAAGGTGAAGGTTTTACACGTATTGCTTATGAAGGACAACAAGTCAGAGTTGGTGATACAGTCATTGAGTTTGACTTGCCGTTTTTAGCCAATAAAGCTAAGTCTGTGTTAACACCGGTTGTTATTTCTAATATGGATAGTATCCATAATTTAGTGAAGTTAGTCGGAACCGTTGAAGAAGGTAAAACGCCGATCATGAAGGTAAAAAAATAAACGGTTATCATCTTAATAAAAAAACCGCCAAACGGCGGTTTTTCTTTTACTTATTAGAATAACATCCAATTAACGCCAAGATTTATAACGATTGATTAGGTTATTTGTAGAACTGTCATGAGTGGTAATTGGGTTATCATTCTCAAGTTCAGGTAAAATACGTCCAGCTAATTGTTTACCTAATTCTACCCCCCATTGGTCAAAACTAAAGATGTTCCAAATAACGCCCTGTGTGAAAATTTTATGTTCGTAAATGGCAATTAATGCACCTAAAGCATAAGGTGTAATTTCTTTTAGAAGAATAGAATTAGTTGGTCGATTACCTTCAAAGACTTTAAATGGGATAATGGTTTGAACATCATCCAAATTTTTGCCGGCAGCAGTAAACTCTTGTTCAACTACTGCCTCGTTTTTACCAAATGCTAATGCTTCAGTTTGGGCAAAAAAGTTGGATAATAATTTTTGATGATGATCGCCTAGTGGATTATGGCTAATTGCTGGGGCAATAAAATCACAAGGAATCAATTTAGTGCCTTGATGAATTAATTGATAAAACGCATGTTGGCCATTGGTACCTGGTTCACCCCAAATAATTGGCCCGGTAGTATAGCTAACTTTCTGACCGTTACGATCGACATATTTGCCATTTGATTCCATATTACCTTGTTGGAAATAAGCAGCAAAACGATGCATATATTGATCATAAGGTAAAATAGCTTCAGTTTCAGCACCGAAGAAGTTGTTATACCATAAATTGATTAAAGCCAACGTTACAGGAATATTTTTCTCAAATGATGTTTCACAGAAGTGTTTATCAATATCATGCGCGCCCGCTAATAATTGCTTAAAGTTATCAAAACCAATTGATAATACGATTGATAATCCAATTGCTGACCACAATGAATAACGACCACCGACCCAATCCCAGAATTCAAACATGTTAGCCGTATCAATACCAAATTTTTCCACTTCTTTGGTATTCGTTGATAACGCAACAAAATGTTTAGCAACGGCAGTTTCATCTTTAGCAATATCTAATAACCATTCACGGGCACTTTGTGCATTGGTCATAGTTTCTTGTGTCGTAAAGGTTTTTGAAGCGATTAAAAATAATGTCGTTTCTGGATTGACTTTTTTCAATGTTTCGACGATTTGGGTACCATCAATGTTTGATACAAAGTGCATATTTAGATGATTTTTATAAGGTCGTAGTGCTTCAGTCACCATAAATGGACCGAGATCAGAACCACCAATACCAATATTTACGATGTCAGTTATCGCTTTACCAGTAAAGCCTTTCCATTCGCCACTGATAATTCTATGACTAAAGGTTTCCATTTTCGCTAGTACAGCATTGACATCATCCATTACATTTTTGCCATCGACAGAGATCGGTGTATTAGATAAGTTACGTAAAGCGATATGTAAAACAGCGCGATCTTCAGTACGGTTAATTTTTTCTCCACTGAACATTGCTTGAATTGCTTCACGTAATCCGCTTTGTGTCGCTAGTGCCCGCAATTTTTCAAGCGTTGTTTCAGTGATTCGGTTTTTGGAATAATCAATAAAAATTTGATCATTAAATGTTAACGTAAATTTATTTGCGCGATCGCTATCTTTAGCAAACAAAGATTGTATAGTGCAATCTTGCATTTGCTCAAAATGTGACTGTAATTCTTGCCAAGCAGCCGTTTTGGTTGGATCTACATTTTTTAGCATAAGACATATACTCCATTATTATTAAGATTCATCCATGATATAACGCTTTACTAAAGAATCAACCAGCGCTTAACAATTTTTTACAGCCTCATTTTGCGTGTAAGATTTTTGAGCATGAAAATATACTGCCATGACAATTGCTGCGATGATGGTTAAATAGATAATGTATGCTCCGTAAGTAGCAAACATATCAACTAATGTACGTCCGCGCATCGCAAAATCGCGGAAAAATCGGAATAACCAAACTAACGGGAATGCATAACTTGTATAATATGCCCAAAGTGGTAAAAGGCCGACTGCCATGGTAGATCCCCCCATAATAAAACCAGGAGGAACTAAGAATATCATGCGACTAGCACCTTCACCGGGATTTTTGGTATTCCAGGACAACAAAAATCCTAACCATCCAAATGCTAAACCAGTCATAAATATGCTTGGTACATAAGCAAAGTAGTTGCCTTCAAAACGTAGTTGCCCAAATATCACTAATATTGCTCCGATCAAAGTTAAACCCGTGGTATAAAATAGCGCATAAGGTATCGTTCTGGCCATTAATGCTAACGGACCTCTTTCCATTACGCTATTCCATAAGCCAGTCACTTTTAGACGACCAACAATCATTAACGAAGTTAACCCGTACGTTAATGAAGAAAAGAAATACACAAAATAGATAATGGTAGAAATGGTTGATGCACTAGCTGGATTGAACATATAGCGTGATTTTAGTTGCATTGGTACCAGTGTTGCTTCGGTACTTTCTTTACCCAAGCCTAAAGCTGATACGCGATTTACGCTAATTTCAGCCCCTAACTCAGGAATATATTCATTTAAGCTAGGTAAGATTTTGGCATTTTGCGCATCATTTGTATCATCTACAAAGTAACCTAAATTGACTGATTGATCACCTCTTTTCAAACTTTTTTCTAATCCTTTCGGAATATATAAGACGCCAAGATTACGATCGTGCGAGACTAAAGTTATGGGATTAACAGGGGCGCGAATGACTTCACTTACTTGTATATAAGGTGAAGTATTAATTTTGCTGATCAATTCAGTCGAGTATTTAGAGCCATCAAGATCGATTACTGCAATCTTGCCTTCAAAAACTGATCCATGACTCAATACTAATGAAAATATTAATGCGATGATAGCAGCCAGACCTATTGCTACCTTATAGTAAGGTATGAAATGCCCAGACAGCATCGCATCAACTTCTTCTAATATAGATTTAATGATGTTTTGCATCATTGACCTCAATTGTCATTCCAGTTAAAAGATGAGGAATATTGTCCATATAGATTCTAACTTGAAAAGACGTTAAATCCGCTTGGCCTCTTTCCCGTGTCATACGTAAATCCGCAAAAGATGGTGCAACGGTTGCAAAACGGACTTTTCCTTTAATTTGTTTATCTAATGCGACAACATTTGCAGTAACTGTTGTTCCCGGTTGGTAATCATTTACCATGCTTTCGTTGACATAAATATCAACATATTTGCGATCCGTTTCAAGTAATACTGCTGGTGCGCCAGTCGGGACTAATTCACCATCTTCATACATTAGCTTTAATACTTTTCCATCTTCCGGTGCTACTAATGTAAGGCGTTGATAATTAATTTGTAATTGTTCTAATTCAGCTTGCGACTGACTTAACTGAGCATGCAACTGGGTCAATTGATTATGACGGTTTTGAATAGTCTGGCGAGCATTAATAATCGATTGTAATGTCATACCGGTTGCATTTTTAGTCTTAGCGAACTGGGCTAATTGTTCAGATGTTGCACCAACCATTAATGTTGATAATTGGCTTTGTAATTGCACGACACTCATCTTTGCTGAGATGTAGGTATTACGTGTGCTATCTAATTGCGATTGCGAGACACCGCCCGCTTTACGTAACTGAATGTGCCGTTCATATTCGGTCTGTGTAAAATCGCGAGCTGATATAGCGGCATCAAGATTGGCTTGTACCGCTTCAATATTGCGCCAAGTAGCCTCTTCAGCAAGATTAGTTTCATTTTCAGCGATTTTAATCGCTAATTCTTCCTGACGGATTGATGCTTCTTGTCCAGCAATGACAGCTTTTAAACGTTCAATGGCTAAACGCGTATCAGTATCTTCTAATACCATCAAAACATCACCTTTTTTAACATACTGAGATTCTTGAACAGCACGTGTTAATACCTTTCCACCTACATTTTGGAACGCTACATTGATTTCATCAGCTGTTAATACGCCTGATTTAATACTTTTGGCTACGGTGACGGCATCGTTTCTCGAACCAAAATAGATCAAGGTAGAACCAATGGTAAGTAATACTAAAAAAATAATTGGGATTTTAACGTTTTTGTTCATAATATATACTATTTTCCGTTTATTTAGTCGACTAACTATCTAATTAAAAAAGACTAACGATAGTGTTCTATCATTAGTTTATTTTCTTAACAATTTACGTAACATTAAGATTAACGACTCCTGTTCCTGTGGTTCGAGGACTTTAGCAAATGCTCGAATTGCTTTGAGATGATTTGGTAAGGCTTTTTGTATAAGCTTTACGCCGTCCGGGCTCAATGAGATGAGACGTGAACGACCATCATCCCCATTTTTAGCAATGCAAATTAAGGGCGATTTAGCCGCCAACATTCTTTTAACCATTACTGAAATTGTGGCCGGGGTTACCCCTACTCGCAGAGCCAGTTCACTGGTACAGGTCTCACCTTCAGAATATAATGACATTAGTAATGCAAATTTTCCTTCTGAAACATCGTAATCTTTGGCTAATTGAGCGTAAATGCTCGAACGGATCAAATCCGCAGTTGTAATTAAACTCAAGACTAAATCGACACCAGAAACGTCTACTGTATGTTCACTTAGATTTTGTGCTCGCGCTAGGGTTTCTCGAGAAGGTAAAGTCCGTGAATTGTAATACATAAATGATAACTCATATTATTTAGTCGGCTAATTATATCAGTGAAATAAAAAATTGCAACGGTTTGAATTATGAAAGGGATGGCTTATAAAATTAAATAAAACAACACCTTATGTTAATGCGTGGAATTTATTGATGTCTCAATGTTGTTTTAAATGGATTAATATTTAATCTGTGTCGGTCGAAATTATGCCGATATAAATGATATGTAGATAGTCTAATTAATCGTTACCGCCGCACAAATTATTTCGCTATACCTCTAAAGTAGTAATGCTTGTGGGTAATTATATTCTGTGTGAGGTTTCATACAATGTGCACCATAACTAATTTAAAGATATAAAACTAAAATAATTGGGGAGCTTTGTATGAATAAAACGAATCTCGTTATCATTGGTAATGGGATGGTTGGGCATCGTTTTGTTGAAGAACTAATCGATAAACAGGTGTCTAATCAGTTTAATATAACGATTTTTTGTGAAGAACCGCGAGTAGCTTATGATCGGGTTCATCTTTCTTCCTATTTTAATGATCATAATGCGCAAGCACTTTCTTTAGTTAGTGACGGATTATATCAAACGAATCAAATTAATCTGTTATTGAATGAGCGGGCTATTGGAATTAATCGTCAAGCTAAAGAGGTTTATGCGCAATCTGGTCAAGTAATACCTTACGATAAATTAGTTATCGCTACCGGATCTTACCCTTGGGTGCCGCCAATTAAAGGTGCGGATGGGAAAAACTGCTTTGTTTATCGCACTATTGAAGATCTTGACGCGATAAGCGCATGTGCTAAATATAGTCGACGTGGTGCAGTTGTGGGTGGTGGGTTATTAGGATTAGAAGCAGCTGGGGCAGTGAAAAATTTAGGTATGGAAACCCATGTTGTAGAATTTGCTCCAGTCCTCATGGCAGAACAGCTTGATGCATTAGGTGGCGAACAGTTACGTCGCAAAATTGAAGCCATGGGTGTAGGTGTTCATACCAATAAAAATACATTAGAAATTACCGATGCAGCTAATGGAAAGGTTATGCAATTTGCTGATGGTAGCTCACTGGAAATCGATTTCATTGTTTTTTCAACAGGTATAAGGCCACAAGATAAATTAGCACGCGAATGCCAACTTGAGATAGCACCACGTGGTGGTATAGTCATTAATGATTATTGCCAAACATCCGATGCTAATATTTATGCTATTGGTGAGTGTGCTGCTTGGCAAGGGCGGGTTTTTGGGTTAGTTGCACCAGGTTATAAAATGGCGCAAGTTGCTATTGCTCATTTACTTGGTGAAGCGTTAACCTTCGATGGTGCCGATATGAGTGCTAAATTAAAGTTGATGGGGGTGGATGTAGGTAGTATTGGCGATGCTAAGGGAAAGACGGCTAATTGTCGTAGTTATATTTATCTGGATGAAAATATTCCCGTGTATAAAAAATTAGTTGTCTCACCCGATCATCAACGACTGCTTGGCGCCGTATTAGTTGGTGATACAGCTGACTATAGCAATTTGTTACAGATGATGCTAAATCAGATGCCATTACCTGAACATCCTGACACATTGATTTTACCTGCTCATGCTGGGGTTAAGCCCGCACTCGGGGTAGATGCCTTACCTGATTCTGCGCAGATTTGTTCTTGTTTCGATGTGACCAAAGCACGCATTGTGCAAGCGATTCAGGCGGGTTGCCATACCGTAGCGGCTATTAAAGCTGAAACCAAAGCTGGTACTGGGTGTGGTGGCTGTCTGCCGTTAGTGACACAAATTCTTAATATGGAATTAACCAAGCAAGGCATCGAAGTGAGCCATGCGTTATGTGAACATTTTAAGTATTCCCGTCAGGAACTTTATCATCTTATTCGAGTGGAAGGGTTAACTTCATTTAATGAAATTATTCATAAACATGGACAAGGATATGGTTGTGAAATATGTAAACCGACAATTGGTTCATTACTTGCTTCTTGTTGGAATAATTACATTCTTGAGCCTGCGCTTACCCCTTTGCAAGACAGTAACGATATTTTCTTAGGTAATATTCAGAAAAATGGTACCTATTCAGTGATTCCGCGTAGTGCTGGAGGTGAAATTACTCCGGATGGATTAATTGCAATAGGTCAAATCGCCAAAAAGTATCAGCTCTATTCTAAAATTACCGGTTCACAGCGTATTGGTTTATTTGGTGCACAAAAGGATGATTTGCCAGCAATTTGGCAAGCATTAATCGATGCTGGTTTTGAAAGTGGTTATGCTTATGCTAAAGCGCTACGTATGGCAAAAACCTGTGTTGGTAGTACATGGTGTCGTTTTGGGGTTGGCGATAGTGTTGGCTTTGGGGTAGAGCTTGAACACCGCTATAAAGGTATTCGAGCGCCGCATAAATTTAAATTAGGCGTATCTGGTTGTACGCGTGAATGCGCCGAAGCTCAAGGTAAAGATATTGGTGTTATTGCTACTGAGAACGGTTGGAATCTTTATGTGTGTGGTAATGGTGGTATGAAGCCACGTCATGCGGACTTACTGGCTGCTGACTTGGATAAAGAGACCTTAATCCGCTACCTCGATCGTTTTATCATGTTTTATATTCGTACTGCTGATAAATTACAACGTACATCGGTTTGGCTTGAAAGCTTAGATGGTGGCATTAATTATTTACGTAGTGTTATTATTGACGATAAATTGGGTATTAATGATGAGCTGGAAAAGGAAATGGCTCGCATTCGTAAGTTAGTCGTTTGTGAATGGAAAGAGGCGGTCGAACACTCTGAAAATCAACAACGGTTTGCCCATTTTATTAATAGCCCACAGCGTGATGATAATGTTAAATTTGTGCCTGAACGCCAGCAACATCGTCCAGCAACCGCAAAAGAACGTAAAATTATATTAGGAGAATAGCTATGGAGCAATGGATTACCATTTGTCGACTTGATGATATTTTACCACAAACCGGCGTTTGTGCTTTAGTGAATCAAGATCATGTCGCGATATTTCGCCCATATAATAGCAATGAACTTTATGCAATCAGTAATATCGATCCATTTGCGCAAGCAAGCGTGTTATCGCGTGGGATTATTGCTGAACATGACAATGAGTTATGGGTTGCCAGCCCACTAAAAAAACAACGTTTCCGATTGCGAGATGGCTATTGTTTGGAAGATGCGCATTACTCGGTCGCACATTATGACGTGAAGGTTAATGAGGCGGGATTGGTTCAGGTAAAATTGCCTTAATTTTTATAAAATGGAAGGATAAAACGATGTATACGGAGACAATTACTAAATGTGCGACTAACGCAGCACGTATTGTACGTTTAGCCAAAACTAATCCGATTGGTTTTTGGTTAAGTTCGGCAATGGCTGGTGCTTATGTTGGATTAGGCATTATTCTTATTTTTACTTTAGGTAACTTGCTAGAACCTTCGTTTCGGCCATTGGTGATGGGGGCAACCTTTGGTATTGCCTTAACATTAGTAGTGATTGCTGGTTCAGAATTATTTACTGGTCATACTATGTTTTTAACGTTTGGTGTACAAACCAAAAAAATTACCCATAAACAAATGTGGCTAGTCTTACCACAAACTTGGTTGGGTAATTTATTGGGGTCAATCTTGGTTGCGTTACTATTTTTCTTAACGGCAAGTCCGTTGTTAAATAGTGATACCAGTTTAGTGCACACAGCTGCTTTAGCAAAAACTTCGGCACCAGCAAGCGCGCTATTTTTCCGTGGTGTATTGTGTAATTGGTTAGTTTGTTTAGCGATTTGGATGGCAAATCGTGTAGAGGGCTCGGCTAAGTTTATTGCCATATGGTGGTGCCTACTTGCCTTTATTGCTTGTGGTTATGAACATTCGGTTGCGAATATGACACTTTTTTCCTTGTCATGGTTTGGTCACCATAGTGAAGCTTATAACCTTATGGGAATTGGTCATAATTTATTATGGGTTTCTTTAGGTAATTTGTTATCTGGTGTCATATTTATGGGGTTAGGCTATTGGTATGCCACACCAAAAATAGAACGACCAAACTAATTTTACATTACCGCTTTATCAGATTATAAGTTATCTCACTTGAGATAGCTTATGAGTAATGTTGCCAATTAATGATTAAATCTTTACTAGTTAGTTTATTTTGAGATGTTATGGATTATTTTCCCTTATTTTGCAAATTAGAAAATCGTGATTGTCTTTTAGTGGGTGGAGGAGAGGTCGCTGAACGTAAAGCCCGTTTATTACTTGATGCCGGAGCACGTGTTACAGTTAATGCGAAAGCATTCAATCAACAGTTCATCTGCTGGCAAGAACAGCAACAATTAACCTTAGTTTCCGGTGATTTTTCGGTAGCGTTATTAGATAATAAATGGTTGGTGATTGCGGCCACTAATGATGCCTCAATCAATCAACGGGTGAGTACCGAAGCTGAAAAACGGCGTATTTTCTGCAATGTAGTCGATTCACCAAAAGAGGCCAGTTTTATTATGCCGTCAATTGTTGATCGTTCGCCGATTATGGTTGCGGTATCTTCAGAAGGTCATGCACCGGTATTAGCACGCTTATTACGTGAAAAACTGGAAGCAATTTTACCGCAACATTTAGGTAAATTAGCCGATTATGCAGGCTATTTACGCCAAAAAGTAAAGCAAAAGTACCAAACAATGATCGAACGTCGACGTTTCTGGGAAAAACTATTTACCCATGATCGGTTAGCTCAGGCTTTAGCCAATCATGATTCAGATCAAGTAGAAAGATTGACTCATGAGTTATTTGATACTGAATTGGAGCATCGTGGTGAAGTGGTTTTAGTGGGCGCAGGACCTGGCGATCCGGGTTTATTGACCTTAAAGGGACTACAACAAATTCAGCAGGCGGATATTATTGTATATGATCGGCTGGTTTCGGATGAAATTATGGCGTTGACCAGACGTGATGCGCAACGGGTATTTGTTGGTAAGCGAGCTGGATTTCATTGTGTTCCACAGGAACAAATTAATCAAATGTTGCTTGAACAAGCACAAAAAGGACGGCGTGTGGTACGTTTGAAAGGTGGTGACCCGTTTATTTTTGGACGTGGGGGGGAAGAGTTAGAAACCTTATTTCAAGCTAATATTCCCTTTTCTGTTGTTCCTGGGATTACTGCTGCTTCTGGTTGTTCAGCGTATAGCGGTATTCCATTAACGCATCGTGATTATGCGCATAGTGTTCGTTTAGTCACTGGTCATTTAAAAGATGGTAGTCATCTGGATTGGCAAAGCTTAGCGGCTGAGAAGCAAACACTCGTTTTTTATATGGGACTTTCCCAAGCGGAAGCGATTAGTCAACAATTAATTAAACACGGCATGGATATCAATATGCCAGTCGCAATTATTGAAGCAGGTACCACTATCAAGCAGAAAGTTTTAACCGGCTTGCTTAAAGATTTAACGCAATTAGCGCTACAGGTACATAGTCCTAGTTTAATAATTGTCGGAACAGTTGTGGCTTTAAGAAAGCAATTGAATTGGTTCTCTGAACATTGATATAAATGGTATTCAAAAGGCTAATTATAATGGGGAACTTAGTGTTTTTTATTGATAAAACGGCAACATACATATGTAACGGTATACTTTTCTTGTCGACATTCTCAGCGGTATGATAAACCATCAACTAAGGCGATTATTCTGCCACAAGACAACTAAGTAGTGAATTTAAGCGAGAATATGCGGAGTTGGTGCTGAATTATGGTTATGCACACAAAGATGCCACTAAATAATTAATGTCAGTATTTTATCAATCCAAAATTGGTTAACTCAATATATAACAGAGCGACAAGGTATTCACCCTAAAAGTAGTGTCTTGACACTTGAACAAAAACGAATACAAGCATTAGAGAAACAAGTTAAGCAATTACAAAGCGATAATCAGTTATTAAAAAAGCTCCAACCTTCTTCGCAATAAAAATGACAAGAGGCAACAATTAGCGTTAATGTTGAAGAAGGCCGAAAATGAAACAACTCAAATCTGTCGATGTTTATTATTATCACCGAGTACTTTTTATTATTGAATCAAGCATCGAACTATTATATTAATGAACGCTAGGCTTGAAATTGCCATGAAATCAATTCATAACCAAATGGATGGTATATACGGAAAGAGAAAAGTGTTAGTTGAACTGATAAAAAGAGACTTTAAGGTCGTTAATATTGCTTGATATTCATCAGAACTGTACAGACCATTTCTATCATTGTGAACGATTACTACAAGTGTCTAACCACGATGTAACATCGCCATTATTAAAGCTTGGCAGACTATGTAATGCTTGATAATCTGGTTTTATATTCATTTTTATGGCTTATTTTCATTTGATATAGCCAATTACAAATGGTTTTGTAATTTATAGCTAAATCATCAGCCACTTGTCGATAAGTTTGTTCACTCTTTAAGGCTAAATTAATCGCTTCTTGTTTAAAATAGGGATGATATTTTTGACTCATCATAGACTCCTTTTTAATATTAAAAAGTCGCCGCTAAAACGCGGGCAGATCAGGTAAAAACGCCCCTAAAAGTGCATAATTGGTTATTTAATAATCCAACGCGAATCATTGCTGATATTGTTTAGCCAAATCGCTTTTTAAAGCTTATTAGCAATATTAACTACAGACTACTATCACAAATAGTACAAAAAATAATTGATCTAAATTAAAAAATAACCTATCTTTAGGAATGAATCTGCTTATCGTTATTGTGCATAAAAAAACTTAATAAGTGAACAATAATAAACATTGATTGCAAATAATAAGGAATTCCTATGGCGATCTCACAGCGAGA
>NZ_JABURY010000020.1 GCF_014489845.1 Frischella japonica | reverse complement strand
CCAAAGAAGGTCGCAAATGGACCAAATGCAGGTACAACTGATGGGTTTAAAAAAACTCAA
Organism: Frischella japonica; assembly: GCF_014489845.1. Lineage (GTDB taxonomy): Bacteria > Pseudomonadota > Gammaproteobacteria > Enterobacterales > Orbaceae > Frischella > Frischella japonica. Next base: position 85,470 of record NZ_JABURY010000020.1, on the reverse strand, counting down.
ACAAAAACGACTTATGACCCTAATATTTTATCTGATACTAAAGTTGCTGATATGTCTAATCGGGCTGCAAAACAAGCTGAAAGTCATTTTACATCTGATCCAGCAAGTTTTGTGCATGACGTTAACATTGATGGTTATTGGTTTAGAGTTACGCGCGATGCTAAATCTGGTAAAATCAGCAATTCATTCATTACGATGCCTAAAAGGAATAATAAATGAATAATACACTTCAATGGTTGGAAACAACGAAAAAACTTTTGATTGATAATGGTGGTGCTGAGCTATATTGTTTATTGGAAGTTATGTGTAAAGAACAAAAAATGAATTTTTTACAATTAATTTATGATGCATCAAAAGGTATTGGTGCTAATGTTTCTGAAGGAGTTGAGTATATTTTAGATCAAGATTTAGATAATCCCGAAGAATTTGATGGAGTAACTTTTGTTTTTGGTGATTGTGAAGGTTATCCAATGCCTCTCCATCAGTTTATAACTTTAATGCAAATAGTATCCGATGCATATATCAATGCACATCCTAGTGAAAAAGATTCAATAGAATTTTATATGAATAAATTAAGAGAACGTTATTCAAAATAAGGGATAAATCCTCATATAGTAGTGGGAAAAATCAACCATTTATGTTTAAACTTGCAAAACAAGTTCAACAATCAACCTGCCCTGTTCAATCTTAATGACAACAGGGCAGTCGACATAAAAACCAAATTGCTCCAGCCATCTATCCTTAATCGTCAGTTGTAATCTGGGGTTGGATTTTGTGCCTTGTGGCATTAGATAATATCCAGGCTGGCGCGCGTTCAATGTGGAGTAACGAGGTAACTCCGACCCACGGTGGCGAGTTGATAGAATGGTCAGGATTAGTAGCTAAAGGTTATGGTGAAATCGCCTATACACTGATTGATATTGGTTTAATCACTAAATCCTCATCAGTAGTCAAAATGGCAACCCAAACCGAAAATGTGATTAAACTGGACACAACAACCGCCGTAAAAGTCGGACAGACAATCAAACCGACGGAAGTGACAATATCCATTGACAAAATCAGCTTAAATCAGAAGAATGTGATTGAGTTAAAAAGATCCGATAACCTTTTAGCTGAACAGCGAATTATAGGCGGTGCAGCTGACTCCAGAGTATTTTCTAAACTTAAAATCGATTATCACCCAGAAGGAACATATATTAATCAAACTTCCCATGTATCAGGTGGAATAAATTTGTGTGGACCAACAAGTTGTGCAATGATTATTAGTGATAATAAAGGACATACTGTTAATTTAGATCTTATTGTTAGGCAATTTGATAATATTCGTCCTTCTGGGGTGAATATAGATGAAATGAGTCGTGTATTATATAAAAATGGTATATCAAACGAAGCAATTACAACAGTTACAGCAAATCATCTAAAAGAGTTAAGTCTTAAAAATCAATCAACAATCATTGGTGTCTCCGTTGGTAATCAAGGACACTTTATAATAGTAGACTCATATAAAGTAGTTGATAATGTCGGTTATTATATGATTCGAGATCCATATAATGGGGCAATGGGAGTTAGAGCAGATTTTTTATATTCTAAAATGAATGGTAATGGAGTGATTTTGAAATGAGTGATATTAAAAGATTATTAAATTTGGACTCAGCTAATATTATATTAGCTAAAGGTTGGTTAGTAAGCCTAGATAACGGTTTTTATTTATTAGACTGGGAGGGGCAAAGTAATTATTGGGAACAACCCAAAATCTTTATTAAAAAAGATGGGCTATATAATATTTTAAAACATGATGGACGAATATTATTTAATGGCGGTGGACCTGCAATTTTTCATCGTGCTGAGATGGAGGGGGCAATTTCTATTGATAATATTACAAAAGAAAGATGCATAAATCCAACGAAACTTCTACTAGAAAATAACAACCAATGGTTAACAATAAATCTTGATAGTCATTATGATAAAGAAAAATATGATGAAATAAGCTGGAATGATTTATTTAATTAGTGTTTAAAATAAAGATAAAAGCGGTGAAATTGAATCAATAGCACTTGAACAACGGCTTTTCGTTGGTGAATACATGTCGAAATATCATCCTGAATTTGCTGCAATAGCTTTTGAGAATCTTAACGGCTTAACTGCCTATATTGAAAAAGGTTTAGGTAATTTTCATAAAAAAATGGGGTTGGAAAATTAATCAAGAGTACTAAAATTAGGAGCTAAACAGCTTGGCTGGGCATCAAGAGATGGTAAGCATTTAAATGTTTCTTTAGATGGCAAAATAACTCATAAATAGGATGAAATATGACACAACAATTTAATTTCTATGAAGAAGTAGAGATTCTCCCTAATTGCGAACACCCAGAATATATTGGTAAAAAAGGAGTTGTGATGGGTGTGAGTGAAGAAGATGGAGTGATTTTTGGTTATGCTGTTGATTTATATGATGCTGAATATGGTCATTATTTTAAGATGAATTGTTTAAAATCAACAGGTAAACAATTCAAACGAGAAGATTTTTACTAATATTATAGAGTGTATTGGTCCGGATATGTTCCGACACGGTTTGGATTCTCAACAATGATTAATCATAGTCAATAAAATAAGCTATATATAAATATTTTTTAGCTCTATAAACCAATTCTTGAAACAACTCGCACTTAGATAAATCTGCTAATTTGATTACACTGAAATGATTGATATTGGTTTAATCACCAAAGCCTCATCGGTAGTCAAAATGGCAACACAAACCGAAAATGTGATTAAACTGAACACAACAACCGCCGTAAAAGTCGGACAGACAATCAAACCGACCGAAGTGACAATATCCATTGACAAAATCAGCTTAAATCAGAAGAATGTGATTGAATTAAAGGAATACATAAAAGATCCTTATTCTTATTGATAATAAAGACTTTTTAAAAAATGCTCCAAATGATAAAGTTAGGCAAAATATTATAAATAGTAGAATTAAACATTTAGAACATGAAATAAACACTTTTAAAAAGAATATAGATAAAATAAAAAAAGGGAAAGATTAGTTATGGGTATTGATTTAAATAAGATTGAAATTATATTTAATTTAATTATTGATAAATTGAAAAAAGACGGCATTCATAAAATATCTCTTGATGATGATTTTTATTGGAATATTCCATCAGATTTACTATATGACCCTTATAACAAACCAAATCAATTTGATATGGGACAACTAAGTGAAGATTATGATTTTTTATTAAATTCAATTGAGAAAGATATTATCATAAATGGAGATTTGAGAAAATTATCTTATCTTTTAAGATACATAGCAGATAAATTAGATCAATAAAACTAGATTTTCAGTAATGTTTAATCTTTTATTTCAATGTGTTCAACTATGCACAAGAAAACACCATAAAAAGATTGGATTATTATAGGTTATCTATATAACTAATAGTCAATGAATTGCAAATTCAATAATCAACTTGCCCTGTTCAATCTTAATGATAACAGGGTAGCCGACATAAAACCCTATCTGTTCCAGCCACCTGCCTTTAATGGTCAGTTGTGGTCTGGGGTTGGGTTTTGTGCCTTGTGGCATTAGATAATATTCAGGCTGGCGCCCTTACACCGGTTCTACTAACTGCCGCTGTGACGTAAAGACTCATGATACCACACTCACAACCTCAGCGGCACCGGTTATTCTCGGCAGATTTTCCACCACCGTTTCTTTAATTTGGTCACCGTTAAAGCAATTACCTAGTATTTACACATTAAAACGATTAGCGGTTGCTTTGAATGTCACCAGCAATTATTGCCTTGAAGGCACTCAAGGTGAAGCGGCTAAAGCCAGATTTGAAGATAGCGAGTTTTTAAAACTGTTTCAGAAGATTAAATCGTGATTAAGCTATTTTTAGATACTTTTTTACCAAGAAACAGATTCAACAGCTGACTGAATAAAGCACTGAAGTATAACAACAATCAACTACTATTGCTGTTCACAATTAACAATTAAGGGCAGATTGCTTTGAGCAATTTGGCTTTTATGTAGGCTGCCTGTTAGTTATCATTAAATCAAGCAAGGTAAGCTGGTAATAGAGATTGATTTGCAAATTTAAAAAAATGGTAGATTTCCCCCATTACTATGTGGTGATTATTCAAGGAATAAATATGAACAAACAACTAGATAAAATAAGTAAATTTTTAAGCTATATTTTGAGACATCAACCAGAAACTATTGGTATCACATTAGATTCTGATGGTTGGATCAATATTGATAATTTAATCATGCAAGCTAATCAACATGGAAAACCACTTACCAGAAAGTTGATTGAGCAAGTTGTTAAAACAAATGATAAAAAACGTTTTACGATTTCGGATGATGGTCTAAAAATACGTGCAGCACAAGGACATTCAACTCAACAAGTAAAGATAAGCTATATAGAACAGATGCCACCAGAGATTTTATATCATGGCACTGCAACCCGATTTATTGATTCCATTAAAAAACAAGGATTAGTCGCTGGCAGTCGCCATTATGTCCATTTATCTGGTGATGAGAAGACAGCTAAAAAAGTAGGAGAAAGACATGGTAAACCAGTAGTATTAAAAGTAAATACTCTGCAGATGTATCAACAAGGCTTTAAATTTTACTTGGCTGATAATGGTGTTTGGTTGACTAATGCTGTTCCTAATACTTTTTTAATATTTGACTAAATCTTATCTAACACTGATCGTTCTATTTAATATGTTGGGATGATTCTTCTTTGGCTAATTTAAACCAAGTTGAAAAGTTATCTAAACGGTAACGTTTCTTCAAAGATGGTTTTTACTCACGACAGCCATTAATCACCGGCAACTGAACTAATACCACCTGTTCTTGATATAATGCGGTTTTTAACGTATCCGAGACTTTAGCCGGGATTTTTGTCATAATAACTTTGATAAGGCAGACCGACTTGCTGTAGGATAGGTAAAAGTCTTTACAACTTTGGGGGCTGATAAGAGAAGGTTCTTGATGCCTGATCTCCCTCCCACATTAACCACTGCTTTTTTAACATCAGTTGATAAAGATTCATAGGCTTTGCTATTCCTTAGCGCGTTTATTATTAGAATGGTAGTTATGACTCTTTATACACGAATTCGGTTAGTTATAGTATGCCGCTTAGTGAAGGGCAAGCAAAAGACAGGCGTAACTCTACTTTTACCCTAATTACATAAAGTTATTTTATATGATCTGCTCCCATTTTAACGGAGATTTTTTAATAATAAAAAAGGTGTCTCTGATGGGTCAAAATAGGATCGCCAATTTAAACAAGCTACAATTAACTTAGCAGAATAACGACATTTAATCCCATTGAGCTTAAAATATCGATAGCGTTCAAGTTTTTTGGTGGAAGCTAAAACAATCAAAATCACAGCAACGAATCATTATATTAGAATTTTATTTGATAATAATCATGAAATAATGATAACGAGAGAATGTATTTTGTTCATCGGACACCCATTTTGTTAAAATGAATGTCGATGCATAATAAGTAGCTTTCAGATTCAACTTAAACTTAAACTTCTACAGTCAAGTACCGAAAAGGATTATTCCGCGACAACTGTAAAACGTTGTTTGATATGCTTAGCATTTTCAGCTTCGTCGATCATGGCAATGGCATAATCGGCATAGCTTATTTGGCTTTGTCCTTGCGAATTGAATAAGGCCTGTTCACCACCTGCTTTGTAGCGACCGGTTCTTGCGCCATCAGCAATAAACTCAATGGCTGGGCTTAAATACGTCCAGTTCACATCCTGACATTTTTTTAATTCATCTAGTGCTTTAGCCATATTATTGGCTAATGGTTTGAATTCATCAGGAAATTCTGGGGTATCAACTAAACGAATAGTATGTTCTGGATTAACATATAAACTACCCGCACCGCCAACAACTAATAAACGATTAGGTTTACCGCTTAAAATATCAGTAAGATGTTTTAAACTGGTTTGATGTTGAGGCAGTGATTCAAGACTCCATGTGGCAAATGCATCAACAATCACATCAAAAGGTTTCAAATCTTCATAAGTAAGTTCGAACAGATCTTTAACGAGAACTTTTGCATTAGGATCGACATGCGAATTTGGATTACGAACAATCGCCGTCACATCATGCCCACGCGCAATTGCTTCTTTAACGATTAAACTACCTGATTTACCACTCGCACCAATGACCGCAATTTTCATGGTCTACTCCTTTAATATTATCAAAATAAAATTTTGGTTAACACTTTTTGACTTAACATGTTGATCAAAAAATGAATATATTTAGATTAATATTCAAAGTTTCCATTGTAAAGTAGGTACCATATAGTAATATAGTATCTATTTAGTAACTATTGCTGAATTTTAAGGAAATTATCAGCGTGTTAAGTAATGAAAATTTACCACCTTGCCCCGTAGAAACCACATTAATGCTAATGGGCGATAAATGGAAAGTCTTAATTGTTCGTGATTTATTAACAGGTACAAAACGTTTTGGTGAATTAAAAAAATCACTTAATGGCGTGTCACAGAAAGTATTAACGCAACATTTACGTGCTATGGAAAAAAATGGTTTAATTACTCGCAAGGTTTATGCCCAAGTACCACCTAAAGTGGAATATACTTTAACCGATGTTGGACAAAGTTTAAAACAGGTTCATGATGCTATGTTAGAGTGGGGGAAGGCTTATAAATTAAAAAAAGAGTATTAAAAAGGGGAAATCAACTTTGTATTTTACCCATACCAAAATATCAGTTAAGACTGATTGTTTCACAACCTATTTCCCGCGATAATATTAATAATATAGGTAACAACCAAAATTAAATTCGCCTGGTTTGGAGTCTGCTTCTCGACCAATAAGGAAGATACGTCTAAAATATTCCTGATCAGTTGTTGAAGTGAAATATTTTACATATGGACTCTTCCAGCGAAAATCGTTAAATTCAGCCGGAGTGGGTTTAGCTCCGATTGATTTGGCAAATTTCTCCATATCACCTTTAGCAACGGCAAAGAAATCAAAGCCATAATGATAGTTTCCTAAATATTTAACAGTTTGAAATGTCACATTCAAAATTTTCAATGGTTTGGCAAAGTGATATATATATTCTGGATTGTACTCACTAATTTTAGTAACCGTAATCCCTTCTTTAGCAAACGCCTCAGGAGAAGTATTAAATATTAAAGATTCTGGAGATTGATGACATAGCAAAGTATCTTTAAATTGATTCATGATGGATTTAGCTTTATCTGCCGCTATGCTATAGCCTGATACCGTAAACATGAGAAGTGCATAGACCTAAAAATTTATTTTGTGATTTCATGTTAAATTCTCAATAGTTAATTAAGCATAAAGAAATTTTTATTATAAAAACAAGTTTTTCGTTCGGTTTAAAATAGCATTTTATTTGTTAATGCGACTATACAAGGTATCTAATACTTCTCAAGTATATTCAGCTTTGTAATTTTGTATTCGATAATTTTTAAATGCATAAATAAAAATCTAACCCAGATTTTTTAATAAATCTTTTAATATTAAATGAAATTCAAGTGATTCTATATCTATCCAAAATGTTATCTTTAAGTAAATTTTCAATTTGTTTGAAAATTTTATTTTAGTATAAATTTGATGAATAGCATTTAGATGTTAATTTTTAAACTTATTTATTATCAATTAAAAGAGCATTATTGAAGAATATTTCTCTATTAAAATTTAATTTATGAAAGAAACTATAAGGCATAGCATATTTTTCATCTAAAAAAGTAAATCGCATTAATGTTAAAATCATCGTAGATACTCAGTATTTTTTCAGAGTTTCTCTTAATTTATTGAATTTTAGTATTCATAATGACAATTTTTTGTTTTCCTCTTTTGGATCATTGATAACGGTGATGCTAAAGTAAATGAATTAAATAATCTAAGCAGTTATAATCAATTGATATAATGCTGATTTAGATTCGACTGTCAATCAGTTAATAACTAATCCCTAACTGACAACATATTATATGTATTCGATAAGATCCTACACCAGAAACACAAAATAGCTGTTTATTATGTCAAAAATGGTTAGATTATTAGTGAAAATCATTATTTTCACAATAACTGGAATAATTAAACTTTACAAAAGTAATACAATTCGTTAAATAATGAAGAGCGAATAAGTGATTTAATCACAAACTATTAGCAACCAAGTTATAAGAATGTCAATGCAGGGGAATCGCTTATGATGACTTAGCGGTTAGAAAAATAAAAACAGCTTGTTATATATTCAAGATTGCCAGACTATACACCTCAATTATCATTACCATGTAATTGAAAACATCACATAACTTCACAAAAGTAATAGTATTCGTTAAATAATGCAGGGTAAATAAGAGTTTAATTACAAACCATTAGCAACCAAGTTATAAGAATGTCAATGCAGGGGAATCGCTTATGATAACTTAGCGGTTAGAAAAATAAAAACAGCTTGTTATATATTCAAGATTGCCAGACTATACACCTCAATTATCATTACCATGTAATTGAAAACATCACATAACTTCACAAAAGTAATAGTATTCGTTAAATAATGCAGGGTAAATAAGAGTTTAATTACAAACCATTAGCAACCAAGTTATAAGAATGTCAATGTAGGGGAATTACTTATGATGACTTAGCAGTTAGAAAAATAAAAACAGCTTGTTATATATTCAAGATTGCCAGACTATACACCTCAATTATCATTACCATGTAATTGAAAACATCACATAACTTCACAAAAGTAATAGTATTCGTTAAATAATGCAGGGTAAATAAGAGTTTAATTACAAACCATTAGCAACCAAGTTATAAGAATGTCAATGTAGGGGAATTGCTTATGATGACTTAGCGGTTAGAAAAATAAAAACAGCTTGTTATATATTCAAGATTGCCAGACTATACACATCAATTATCATTGCCGAGCAATTAAAATATTCATATAACTTCACAAAAGTAATAGTATTCGTTAAATAATAAAGGGTGAGCAAGTGGTTTAGAGATACCAAAACAGCTATTTATCCATTAAAGATTATAAAACTATAAACATCAATGATAATGTCACACGAAAAAAACATGTAACTTTACAAAAGTAATACATTTAGTTAAATAATAAAGAACTATTTATGAGTTTTGATATTAATAATCCAGTAACCAATCCAGAACTTAACGATGCATGGCAAAGATATGATGAACAACCGACATCTGAAAAAATAAAACAGCTCTTTTTAATACGTTAAAAGCTGCTAAATTATTAGTGCCAATTATTATGGAATTACCTGATAATATTAAACGCAATAAAGATAACTCCCTTACCTTACAGCAAGGTACGATAATTTCATTTGTGGCAATCAATATTGTTAACAATGAATCCTTTTTTCCAATATTTATGAACTGGGATGAATTAAGAAAATGGCAAAATGTTGCAGATCAACAAACTCCAGTCGTCAACTTAACCGATTACCAAGCAATACTTGACGAATCAAACGGATATCATGGTATTGCAATTAATCCGTTTGGTAAAAGTTTCATTATTGATCGTGCTATGTTAGCGTGGGGAAGTGCTTATAAATCAAAGCAAAGTGCTAATAAATAGGTTTTATTTATAAAATAATTTTTCTATTTATACATAAGTAATGTTAGTAAACTAATAGCATGATTTTTCATTGAGTAAAAAAATTATAGCTAATTAGTCTCAAATTTAGAACAGATGAAATAAAATTCATCCGGCTTTGAGTCTTTATCCTGACCAATAACGATTGTATCTGGGTAGAGATTATTGTCGGTAATAGGGGTAATTTCTTTTCGGAATATGTCGGTATCATCCAAAGGAATAGGTTCTTCACAGCTGCGTAATATAGGGTTAACCTCAATCAATTTAGCGAACTTGTGCATATCACCTATGGCTTTAGCATAAAAAGAGGTGACGAAATTATCGCTTTCATAACGAATCATATTCACCCATACATTTTTAACTTTGATAGGTTGCTCAAAATGGTATTCGATTTCAGTTATACTATCTTGCTTTTTGTTTTTTATAGTAATTTTTTGTTTTGCAAGTTCAGCAATGATCTTTTTATCTTCTATGGCAAAAGGCTTTGACTGACATAATAAAGCCGATCTAAATTGTTCTGTTGCAGTCTTCGTGTCATCACTAGATGCATAGCCAGATAAACTCAAAAAATATAGCGTGTAACCTAAAAGTAAATATGATTTTTTCATAATTCATTGTCTATGTGAGGTTATTAATGCTTTGTTGATTCTGTTTTATTCCTCTGTCAAATCTCAATCTAATTATAAATGAAGAATAAGTAATAGTTAATAATTTTGATATTAACTTACTAGCCACCCTATCGCCATTTTGTTAAAACTATATTACTATGATTTAATTGATTTTCATTATAAAAATTGATTATGAATAAGCCATCACCGAATTTAACCATTAAAGATATTGCCAAATTGAGCGGGGTGAGTAAATCCACTGTTTCGAGAGTTATTAATCACGACCCAATGGTGAAGGAATCGACACGTAACAAAGTGATGGCAATTGTTGAACAATATCAATTTACCCCATCCAAATCAGCTAGAGCAATGCGTGGTTATGGTAATAAAGTGATTGGTATAATTGTTACTCGCCTTGATTCCATATCCGAAAATCATGCAGTTCGAAACATGTTGCCTGTTTTTTATGCAAATGGGTATGATCCGATTATTATTGAGAGCCAATTTAGCCCGCAAAAAGTCGAAGAACACCTGACAATGTTAAAAGAAAAGCAAGCTGACGGTGTAGTAATTTTTGCTTTTACAGGATTGAATAGCTCTCGACTGACATTTTGGCAAGATAAATGTGTGGTTATTGCTAGGCCTTTTTCTGAATATACTTGTATTTGTTATGATGATGTAGGGGCGGTAAACAAAGCATTAACCTATTTATATCAAAAGCATAAAAAAATTGGCTATATTGGTATTACTAAACAAGATCAGACTACTGGTGAATTACGCTACCAAGCGTATACTAATTTTTGTCATACTCATAAACTTAAGCCAAATGCGGTGCTTGGCAAATTAAGTTATTATTCTGGTTATGAACTTGCCGAGTCGGTATTGGTTGATTCACCAACAGCAATCATTTGTGCTACCGATTCAATTGCTTTAGGTCTAAATAAGTTCTTATCTGAAAAAAATATCAATAATATTGTTGTTATTAGCATTGGTAGTAGTGAGCTGCTTAAATTCTTGTTTACCAAAACGATTACTGTCGATCTTGGTTTTGATAAAGCTGGTACTTATGCTGCAAACGAGTTATTGCAAATACTACAAAGTGGATCAAAACCTAAAATTATTACGGTTCCTTCCCAAATACTCATTTAACTATTTTTGAGTGATATATTGCCTAAATTGTGAGGTTTATCACAAAAAAGGGAACGTTCCCATTTATTTAAATAATAATTCAATTTATGCTTAATTGTTACCAAATTAGGGTCGAAATAATTAAAAAATTTTGGCTTAAATTGAAAATAAGGAGACTTAACAATGGCAAAAGCACCTAAAGTTTCAACAAAATCAATTATGCAATTGATTGAACTTGTTGGAGGAAAAGAAAACATTGCTAGTGTTACCCATTGTTTGACAAGATTAAGGTTTGCGCTTGCTAATCCCAAATTAGCCAATGTTGAAGCGATTGAAGGATTGTCTTTTGTCAAAGGATGCTTTAATAATGCCGGGCAGTTTCAGGTTATTATTGGAACGGATGTTGATAGTTATTACAAGTTATTGATTGAACAATTAAATATTGACGAAGCGACCAAAGAGCAAACAAAAGCCGCAGCTAAACAAAATATGTCATGGTTTGAACGGTTAATCTCAAATTTAGCTGAAATTTTTGTACCATTATTACCTGCAATGATTGCGGGTGGTTTATTACTCGGCTTGCGTAATGTAATTGGTGAAATGCCAACTATTAACGATAAACCGCTTACTGACACGTATACTTGGTTGGTACCTATACATAGTTTCCTTTGGTTACCGTGTGAAGCGATTTTCCACTTTTTACCGGTGGCTATTTGCTGGTCGACAGTCAAAAAAATGGGCGGTTCTCCTGTGTTAGGGATTGTTTTAGGCATAACATTGGTTTCTCCACAACTGATGAATGCTTATAATCTAGGGAAAATGGTTCCTGACGTGTGGGATTTTGGTTGGTTTACGATTCAAAAAGTCGGCTATCAAGCACAAGTGATTCCATCTATTTTTGCTGGTTTAGCGTTAGGATGGATCGAAACTCGATTACGTAGAATTGTCCCTAATTACCTAACTTTAGTGATTGTACCAATCGTATCACTCCTATTAGCCGTCGTCCTTGCACATTTTCTTTTAGGGCCAATCGGACGAATGTTAGGCAATGGTATTGCTTATGTGGTTAAATACTTAATGACTGGTGATTATGCCTTCATTGGTTCGGCAATTTTTGGATTCTTTTATGCACCGTTGGTTATTACTGGAATTCACCATACTACATTAGCTATCGATATGCAGATGACAGAAAGTATGGGCGGTACACCGATTTGGCCAATCATTGCTTTATCCAATATTGCTCAAGCTTCAGCCGTTGTTGGCATCATTTTGATCAGTCGAAAACATAATGAGCGCGAAGTTTCCATTCCTGCTGCTATATCCGGCTATCTAGGTGTTACTGAGCCAGCTATGTACGGTATTAACTTACGCTATAAATTCCCAATGTTTTGTGCCATGGTCGGTGCGGCTAGTGCTGGATTAATCTGTGGTTTATATGGTGTATTATCTAATGGTATCGGTGTGGGAGGATTGCCTGGTATCTTATCAATAAAACCTGTTTATTGGTCAATTTATGCCTTAGCAATGCTAGTAGCGATTATTGTTCCAATCGCATTAACCATCATTGTTTATAAAATAAAACAGAAAAAAGGCACACTAAATATTCAATAATGATAATAAATAGTAATTCACCCGTTTTATGTGAATTTAATTTTACTGATTAAAAATAAAGAGCAAACAATGAATACGAACGAAATCCCTTGGTGGCAAAATGGTACTATTTATCAAATCTATCCCAAAAGTTTTCAAGCCAGTGGTGCGAGTTCAACGGGGGATTTATTAGGTATCATAAGTCGATTAGATTATCTGAAAAATCTGGGCATTAGTGCGATTTGGTTAACGCCAATTTATCCTTCTCCGCAAGTAGATAATGGTTATGATGTATCGGATTATTATGATATTGATCCGGCTTATGGCACGATGGACGACTTTGAATTATTGGTTAAGCAGGCGCATGAACGTGATATTCGGATTATGATGGATATGGTATTTAACCACACTTCAACAGAGCATCCATGGTTTAAATCGGCCTTAGATAAAACCAGCCCTTTTCGATCGTTTTATATTTGGAAAGACGCCAAAGCTGACGGCTCAGAACCTAATAATTGGCGGTCAAAATTTGGCGGAAAAGCCTGGCAGTGGCATGAGCAATCAGGACAATACTATTTACACCTCTTTGCAAAACAGCAAGCCGATCTCAATTGGGAAAATCCAACCGTCCGCCAAGAGATTAAAAACGTCTGTCAATTTTGGGCGGATAAAGGGGTTGATGCATTAAGGCTTGATGTGATTAATTTGGTCTCTAAACAGCAAGACTTTCAGGATGATGTGAATGGTGACGGGCGAAGATATTATACGGACGGCCCGAAAATACACGAATTTTTACAAGAGCTAAGCCGAGATGTTTTTCAACCTAATGACCTAAAAACAGTGGGCGAAATGTCGTCCACTACGCTTGAAAACTGTCAAAAATATGCCGCATTGGATGGCAAAGAGTTGACCATGACCTTTAATTTTCATCATTTAAAAATTGATTATCCAAATGGGGAAAAATGGACGCTGGCTAAGCCAGATTTACTTGAACTCAAAAAGATACTTGGCTATTGGCAAGTGGGTATGCACGGTAAGGCGTGGAATGCGATTTTCTGGTGTAATCACGATCAACCTCGCATTGTGTCACGTTTAGGTAATGAAGACCAACACCACAGCGAATCGGCCAAAATGCTGGCAATGATTCTTTATGGACTACAAGGCACGCCATATCTTTATCAAGGTGAAGAGATCGGGATGACCAATCCCCATTTTACTCATATTTCGCAATATAAAGATGTGGAAAGTCTTAACATCTATCAAGAAAAAATTGCCGAAGGTGTGTCAGAGTCTGATATGTTAGCGATTCTTGCCAGTAAATCACGGGACAATAGCCGAACGCCAATGCAATGGGACAACACCGCCAATGCCGGATTTAGCCAAGGTAAACCTTGGATTGAGGTGGCAAACAATTACCCGAAAATTAATGTGATGGCAGCGCTTGACGATCCTAATTCCATTTTTTATTGCTATCAAACTTTAATCAAATTACGAAAAACATACCCGATCTTTATTTTCGGTGACTATCAAGATCTAACGCCTGATAATGCTGATTGTTGGTGCTATGTCAGACATTGGAATAATCAAACGTTACTTGTGATAGCCAATCTGACCGAAAATACGGTTAAATGGCAATTGCCTAAAGCATTGGAAAATAGTTCTTGGCAAAAGTTGTTGAGTAATTACCAAACTGAAACAACGTTAGAATCGGAATTAACATTGCAACCTTACGAAGCGATGTATTATCTATTGAACGAAGATTAATCATTTTAACTATTGGCTTTTAATAAATCCAGTAACAGCGTAATCAATAAAGGTTACGCTGTTTAATTTAATCATACCGACTAATATTGATACAATGACTCTCGCATATTAACCAAAATCTGTAATACCTTAGCTGAATCAGGTTGTTCAGGTAGTGATGATATTAGTGATGCGGTTTCAATGTCAGCCAGTAATGATTCGGACATATTTATAATCTCATCATAGTTTAATTGACCATTTTTAATGGCGAGCAGTTCATCACGATTAGCGCATTTATTGGTAATGGTGCCTTTGGACATTATTTCGTGAGCAACTTGTAATAAGCGAATGGTATGCATCATATTTTTAGCATCAAAATCATTACCATTTTCAATATTGCTACGATAACGCTGCTCATTACGTTCGGCAACCCATTGCCAGTAAGCCTTATAATCACGACAATGCGATGAAAAACCATCACGATTAAAACTTAAGTAAGCATTTACTGGGGTGCCTTCTTTCACCGACGACAAGCACAGTTCAGTCGAATCATCATGCTGAATAATGCCATGATAACCGCAATTTCCCGATGCATCATAAAAAAGTGCATATAAATCTCGACTATGTGGCACATTCACTAAACCACATAAGTGTTGATCAAGATGCTTTTCATTTAACCAATTGAAGTATTAAGCCGTTACAACAATGAAACTATATGATGGATAACGTTGCAAATTTATGACGTGATGTACGTACTAAAAAGCTCAATAGCTTGATATTTGTATTGATAACAACAATATTTACTTAACAATAAGAAGATTGAAATTTTTTGTTCAAGTTTGCTTTTTAGATAGCAAATAATTAATATCTTAAAAGCATTCGATTGATTAAGATAATAGAAAGTGAAGGGCGATATTTATTCGCCCTGATTAATGATATAGCTAACTTGATTAGCTTCGGTTTGTTGTGGGATTTCCCATTTATTAAACATTGACTGAAGCCTGTTATTAGTTAAACTGGTATCTCGTTTAATATTACGTCGATAAAGTTCTTTTTCCGGTTGTTCAATATAAATAATTTTCACATTGGCATGATAAGCATATAATAAATCTAAAGCCTTTTGACGTATATCGTATGATAAGTGCGTTGCATTCCAAACAAAATCTTGTTTAGCACCTAGCCACTGTTTAACTTGCTTTAATACATATTGAATGACTTTTCCTTCATTTTCACCATGCTTTAATTTAAGCGCAACTCTTGCATCATCATAAGATGCAACAGGTAATAATGGGTAGTATTTACTTACCCATGTATTTTTACCTGCTGCAGGTAGTCCCGCCATCATAATGACATTAGCGCCATTTTTCGGATACAAAGTATAATCTGGCAAAACATTCGCACCACGAAAATATTGAACTCGAGTATAATCATCAGCAAAAACTCTTGGTTGATATAAACATCCTTCTTCCTGAGCAAATTGTTTGAATAATTCTACTTCATCTAACAGTCTATTATTGTCAGCACAAATTCGTCCTTGTATATCTGCTTTTGCTTGCATACAAAGCATCCAAATTGGTAATTGCCAGGATAACCAATGAACTAAAAACGCTGGTGTCATATTTTTTTTGAGTTCAGCTAAGGCAAAAAAAGGAACTTGGTGCTTACAAATAATGCGACATATTTGCTCTCTTAATTCAAATGGTACCCCCATTCGCCAAAGAAGCACTCGGCTACGAATTTCTCCTTTTTTAGCATGCCGCGGTTGACTTATTTTACCTGTTACTGAATCAATTATTGTTGTTTCTGGCTTGGCAATATCATGCAATAATGCGGTCATAAATAACACAAATTGTTCATCTTCCGTTAGCTGTGAAAATTCTGGTTGGTTTATTAAGCTCCTTAATACCATTTGGGTATGCGTCCATACATCACCTTCACCATGATAAAGCGGATCTTGTGGTGTAGTGGTAAGTGCGTTAAGTTCAGGAATAACCGTTAACCATTGGTCAAAACTATCTTGTGCTATACTATGTACTACAAGTTGTTTTAAATCTTGATAATTCATACGTTATTCCCATGTATTTAGTTTATTCCAATTGATTACTAATTTAGGCGAATAAATATCAGCCTCACCGGTTAATTGATTTGGAATAAATGGCTGTTCAGCATGATGCTGACCCGCGTCCAAAATTGCTTGCACAAAATCTTGTCTAACCCATTTTAGTCGACCAACTGTATGTTCATCAGTTTCAATTTTGAGGTATAACCCTTCCATCAAATCAGATTTATCACATTGTTTCCATGCTTTAGTTAGATCAAGTTTTTCACGTTGGATAATTTCTTCAAAACAGCTTTTCCATGTAGGACTTTTGGCTAATGAGTTAGTAACTAATGCCACTAAATCACTCAGTTTTGCTGGAGCTATTCCTGCATATAAAACAGGAACCGATAATATCGGACCGTTAACTAATAAAGCATGTCGCGCTTGAGTTGATAAAAAACATTGTTGTTGTCGATCCCAAATATCGAACTCACAAAAATAGTGTGGTAAAGCATCATAAAAAATTGAGTGCTTTTTATGTAACCATTCCCCATACATAATATAGCGATCTTGTAAATGATCTAATAACCAATGTTCATGTACTTTTGCCCAATGCTTCAGCAAGTTAAACTGGCGTTCTCGCCCCCCGCCTATTAAGTAGTGTCCTCTTGATTGTAGTAACATTTCACCGCCAGCAGAAAAGCTAATAGCACAGTTAGCTCCATCAAGTTTTTCCTCAACCACAATATATTGACTCGCTAACAGTTTATAAGCTAACTGACCTTGTTCGCTATCACCGGTTTGCAAACGAGATCCTTGTAAATGTGGTGTTCGTGGGTATTTAATTAATTGTAAATTTTGAGTATATAATTCCGTTGTCATAATGTTTTCTCTATTAAAAAATAAGAGGAAACCGACAAGGTAAATAGATCTATAAATGAGAGGAATTAAGCATGCTTAATAAAAATTAAGCATAAAGAAATATAGAAGATCACCGTGTCGGCGTTAAGATAAAAAGTAAGTTACAGGCATTTTGCCACCTCATTTAAAGTGATATGTTGAAAAAATCGGCGCCATTATTATGTGTTGGTTATAAATTGTCAAGTATAAAGTTATAATCAATTTTTTTGAAAAATTATTACAATAAATATTGATTATACAACGACTCTCGCATATTAACCAAAATCTGTAATACCTTAGTTGAATCAGGTTGTTCAGGTAGTGATGATGTCAGTGATTCGGTTTCAATGTCAGCCAGTAATGATTCGGCCATATTTATAATCTCATCATAGCTTAATTGACCATTTTTAATGGCGAGCAGTTCATCACGATTAGCGCATTTATTGGTAATGGTGCCTTTGGTCATTATTTCGTGAGCAACTTGTAATAAGCGAATGGTATGCATCATATTTTTAGCATCAAAATCATTACCATTTTCAATATTGCTACGATAACGCTGCTCATTTCGTTCGGCAACCCATTGCCAGTAAGCCTTATAATCACGACAATGCGATGAAAAACCATCACGATTAAAACTTAAGTAAGCATTTACTGGGGTGCCTTCTTTCACCGACGACAAGCACAGTTCAGTCGAATCATCATGCTGAATAATGCCATGATAACCGCAATCTCCCGATGCATCATAAAAAAGGACATATAAATCTCGACTATGTGGCACATTCACTAAACCACATAAGTGTTGATCAAGATGCTTTTCATTTAACCAATTGGTGAGAGGATAAGCATGCTGACCTTGAATGATATAACAAAAATCAAGGACTGTTTTACGTTTCACCTCAATGGGATTATTAATTTTTTTATTCAATCCTTTGGCTTTTTTAATTTGTGACATGGCATAGTGAGCAAAGGTTTGTTTAGTTTGTTGAGATAGAAATAGATCAAGGGTTAACTGCTGCATTATCGGATGTTGATATAAAATACAGTCTGGTGCAGAAGCCAATACTTCTAAAATATTCGGATTATTTTTTAGTAATAACTCGACAAAGCGTCCTAATTCATAATAGACAATATCATTGGTTTCATTACTAATTTGCGGAATATACTCCAGTCCATAAAATTTATCTTTAGGTAGATAAAATACCCCTTTGATATCCGTATCCGATGTTTCGGTAGCTAATCCGAATGAACGACTACCACTAATCACTTCAAACAAAATAAGATTTTGCGCTTTTAAATCATCAATTGTCATTAAGTCTCCCTCAACGCTATTTTAAAGTCATTAATGTTTGCCTAAAAAATTGATCTAATTTATCTGCATTAAAATGTTGTTCGCAGATAGATTGAACTTGTTCAGAGATATCAATCATTGATTGTTCAATAAACAATAAGATTTCTGGCGCAATGGTAATTGGCGCTGATTCCACCATGGTTGCTTTTAAGGTAATAATATCATTAATTTGCTGGTGCAAACTGTCCGGTAACAACGTTAATAACGGAATGATTGACATGGGCGCAATTTGCCGTTTTTCTAGGCACCATTTAGCACACAATAGTGGTCTTAGCACATAAAACAGTTTTTTTATACCAATTTGTTGCCCATCACGGTTTTGTAATGCACTTTTGGCAATACCTAAATAGTGATAAATATTACCACGCGCATTAAAAAAGTGGGCACACAGTTGCCACAGTTGGCCCGCAATGGCTTCATTTTGTTGATAAATAATTGGAGATTGTAGCCATTCAAATGGTGTGGTGTTGGACTTACGTATTAACTGTAACGTCTTTTTCAGATCCCAACCTTGTAAATCCAATTCATCATCTACAGGAAAAGTTAAATGTGATGAAGGATTATCAATAGCTAAATACTTATCCAACGGATGAACGTAAATAAAACGCACATCATAATCACTATTTGGCGAGGGAAATCCCCACGCCCGACTACCCGACTCACAAGCGTATAAAATATGGATATGATATTGTTGTTCTAATTCAGTAATTTTCTGTTTTATTCGCCGTTCCATTGCAACTATCCCACTGTTGTTATTTGCATCGTTTAATTTATATCTAAATTTTGCTTATGCAAACAATAAATATGTTTACCATGTTTATTGTTTGGCAATTTTTGATTATAAATTAACGCTCGTTTCAGCTCTGAGGGCCTTAATCCGAAACTTGCAACACAAGTTCGGCTAAAGTGAGCTGAATCGGCAAAGCCCATATCATTAGCTAACGTTGTTAAAGTTGCCGATGCGTCAAGCGTATTAATAACATCACGCAATCTTTTCCATAACAGATAGCCTCGGAAATTAATACCTAGATTTTCTCGAAATAAATGTAAAAAACGACTTTCGGATAAATAAATTTTATCAGCAATGTCTTTTGAGGATATCTGTTTTACCGGCAATAACGAAATTATTGAAATTGCTTTAACTATTCGACTATCTTGCCGACAAAGACAACTTGTATTAGGGCGATATAATAAATTAACAATATGCTCGACATCGAATACCTGTTTATTTTCAATAGTTTGTATAAAATATTGTGCCAGTATTGAGGCTTCTTCACGCGATAAACGATAAATAGGATCGTTTTCGGTAAAATGTGACAACAAATGAAAATAAGGCGCGTCGGGTTCGAGTAAAAAATTGATAGCGCAAGTTGTATTTAATTTATGTGACAGATTTGAACGAATAATAAAACCAAATTCACGATACTTTTTATCTTCTGTTTCTAAACTTAAAAAAATATCGTTTAGTGATATCGTTAATTGTAAACAAGGATGGCGATGAAAATCGGTATTAACGTTATGGAGAAAGTACAAAGTTGCTGAGTCTTGTTCATCTAATTGAATCACTGAATCAATATGCAAAATGCGCTCTCCTGCTTATTTTATATCTGAATACTATACCAATGATTGATACTTAACTCCTGCCACAAAATAAAAATCACATTGACTTGATTAGCCAAGTATCAATTAACCTTCACTGAAGATTTTGCTAACCATACTATACCAATTAAACCTAAAAATATCATACCATATAGCCAAAATATTTCATTAATGCCAATTAATAATCCTTGATTGGTAATCTGTTGTGCCAGCATAGCTGACACTTGCATGTTAGATAAATCTAGTTGATTGAACTGTTGATAAGTGTAATTTAATGCTTGGGAATTTTGATAAATTATATCAGTCAATTGACTGTGATGAATCACTTCACGACGCTCCCATAAAGTAGCGGTTAACGAGGTACCAACTGATGTCGACAACGTTCTAAAAAAGTTAAAAATACTGCCGGCAATTGCTAATTTATGAATAGGAATATCAGATAAAATAATAATATTTAAGGGCATAATAAAACATGCTATCGCAAAGCCTTGATAAAACTGCGGCCATGCTGCATCAGCAAAAGTCATGTTTGATTCAAATGTATATGCTCGCCAAAAAAAACAGAGTGCAAACACAATAAAGCTAAACGTCACCACTTTTCGCATATCAACATTTGAAGCAAATCGGCCAATTATTGGCGCAAGAAAAATAGGAACCAAACCAATTGGCGCCAACACTAAACCGGCGTAAGTTGCAGTATAACCAAACACACGTTGTAATAATTGTGGTTGAATAACCAGCGTGCCAATATGGAGTAAAAATGCCAAACTGATACAAATTGTGCCAATGGTAAAATTTCGGGATTTAAAAACGGATAAATCAATAATTGGATAATCTGTTGTTTGTTCCCAAATAATAAAATAACTAATAAAAACAACAGCTAATACAGAAAGAATAATAATCTGATTAGAATTAAACCAATCAAGCTCTTTTCCTCTATCTAATACCAGTTGTAAACACCCCACGCCAGCTATAAATAAAACTAATCCAATCCTATCAATGGGTAATTTGCTGGTAGCCGTTTCACGATCTTTTAATAAAAGGTGGACACCAAACCAAATGATGATCCCGAAAGGAATATTGATTAAAAAGATCCATCCCCAAAAATAATTATCACTAATCCAACCACCTAGAATTGGACCACAGATTGGCGCAATAATAATTGTCATTGACCATATGGCTAATGACATATTTTTTTTGGCCGGCGGGCAATACGCTAATAGCAAGCTTTGCGATAGAGGGATGATTGGTCCAGAAACCATACCTTGCAATAATCTTGAAAAAATCAGCATGGCTAAACTATTTGAAATACCACAAAGCCAAGAAGTGACTACGAAAAATAAGATAGAATAAGTAAATAATTTCACTTCACCAAAACGCTGAGCTAACCATCCCGTTAAGGGGATCGAAATAGCATTAGCAACGGCAAAAGAGGTGATAACCCACGTTCCTTGCGAATTTGAAGCACCAAGATTACCCGTAATGGTTGATAACGCCACATTAGTAATTGTTAAATCCAAAATCTGTAAAAACGCGATTATCGCTAATAAAATAATTAGTAGGATAAATCTGATGCCGGTTAAAGGCAATGAGGACGCTTTACTTTGATTCATTGAATAATCTGCGTAGCGTAGAAATTGGTTTTTACAATATTCTTAACGAGCTGCTCAAATTCAGTTTCATCAAAAGAAAGTGAATCCGTTTGATATTTTATCGTCTTCGCTGGAATATCGGTTAAAAGCTTACCTGTCGTATCATGCGTATCCACATTGACACGCATTGATAAGCCTATACGTAATGGAAATTGTTTAAGTTGCGCTTTGTCTAATTCAATCCGTACCGGTAAACGTTGAATCACTTTGATCCAATTTCCTGTCGCATTTTGTGCAGGTAGCAAAGAAAAAGCGCCACCGGTGCCCATCGCAATACCACTTATCTTTCCTTTATACTCAACTTTTTCACCATAGTAATCACTTTCTAAGGTAACTGGCTGACCGATACGAATATCGTTTAACTGTACCTCTTTAAAATTTGCTTCTACCCATACTTGATCTAACGGAACAATAACCATTAAACGCTCACCTTTAGTCACTTGTGTACCAACTTGGACACTTCGCCTCGCGACATACCCAGTTACAGGTGCGGTGATTTTGGTTCGCTTTAAGTTAAGCCAAGCTTGTTTTAATTTAAAAATTGCTTGCTGAATACTTGGTTGTTCTAATAATGGCGTTTTCATTAGTAGCGCATTATTAATGGCTAATTCATGCTGAGATATCTTTAAATCATTAATAGCAAAATCGACATCTTGCCTTGCATGAATAATCTCTTCTTTTGAAATGACCTTTCTTAACCAAAGATTCTCCCGGCGTACAAGATCTTGCTTAAGTTTGTCTAAGGTGACTTGTTTTAACTGAATGCTGGCTGAAAGTTTTTC
Source organism: Frischella japonica (assembly GCF_014489845.1). Lineage (GTDB taxonomy): Bacteria > Pseudomonadota > Gammaproteobacteria > Enterobacterales > Orbaceae > Frischella > Frischella japonica. The sequence continues at coordinate 62,440 of NZ_JABURY010000020.1, read as the reverse complement.
ATTTGTGATCTGAATTTGATGCAACTCTCTAATCGCTTTGATTAACGCATTTTTGGCATAACCAAATTCATTTTCTGCATCAACTGCATCAATCGTTGCTATCACATCATTTTGTTGAATAAAATCGTTATTATCGACATTAATCGTCAATATTCCACCATTTACTTGCGCATCAACCGGGACCTGATTACCCATAACATAGGCATTATCAGTTGATTGATTAAATCGACTAAACATAAACCAATAAACGCCATAAGCCAAAGCAAAAAAAAGAAATAATAGCGTTAATATAATCAGCTTCTTTTTACGTTTAATTGGCTGCGGTGGCGAATCTATCTCTTTATCCATACTTTTATCCGTCTAACTACAACATAATTAAGGGTAGAAAACAGTAGTATTAGATAGATAATTGGCTTTGTCTTGAATAAAGTAGCTAACTTGATTTTAAATTGATATGGCCGATTTATTTGAATGAATTTTGGGTAATTAATACTTAATATATCGACTATAGAATGTAGAAAGCAAAAACAGCAGTCAAAATTCTATAATCGCGATTTTAAAGAGAAATCATTTAACGTGCTGATTGAAACGGTATAGACATCCTCAATGTTTTTTACAAATTAAATAGTTTGGGTTATTTGTGTTTTTTCTTTTTCTGTCATCTTGGTAATTTCCTCTAAGATAAAACAATTAGTATTCGAATTGCATGCATTACTGTAAAACAATTATGGAAATTGATGCTAAAGAAGTACAAAAATTTTAGCAAGAAAACGGTGAAAGCTTAAGAGTAATGAGTATCAAAAATGCGAGCTTGCTCGTAAAATAATAAACTTATTATTGTTATGTATATAAACACAGTTATAATGTTTGGCACTTTTAGTAGTAAGGAATACATATATCATGAAATATGCTTATGAAGATATGAGTGATGAACAATTTGAAAGATTAGTTGTTATTATTTGCCAGCATATAATGGGTATTTCTACACAAGGATTTGCTAAGGGTCCTGATGGTGGGAGAGACGCTAAATTTATTGGTACTGCCGAATTATTTCCCAGTAGAAGTTCACCTTGGGTTGGAACAACAATTATTCAAGCCAAACATACTAATGGCTATAATCGTAATTGCTCTGAATCTGATTTTTATAATAAAGAAAACTAACCCCAATACCGTAATTGGTGGTGAACTGCTTCGTATCAAAAAGTTAAAAGATAAAGGTGAGCTGGATAATTATGTCTTGTTTACTAATCGTCGTTTAACTGGTAATGCAGAGAGTGAAATATGTAAAACGATTTCAGACTATATTGAAGTCGATATAGCATCAGTAAAGATCATAGATATTAATCAGATAGAACTTTATCTTAAACGATATCCTGAAATAATGAGAATCGCTGATCTAGATCCTATCGATGGTCCGTTAATTGTTAGTCCTGACGATTTAGCAGAAGTTATCCAGGCATTTGCAAATCAAGCGCGAACACTAGAAAGAAGTATAACCAATATCAATATTGAGCGAACCACTTACGCTAGAAAAAATCAGCTAAATAATATGACTGAGGCTTATGCTAATGAGCTTAAGCGGCGTTACTTAAAAGACGTTAATGAAATTGAATCTTTTCTATCTTTAGCTGAAAATACTGCACTACGTGAACGTTATGAGCTTGCAGCAGAAGAGTTTTGCTTAAATATTATTGCAAAAAGAAAAGATTATCAGACTTTTGATCACATAATGAATTACTTATCAAAGTTATTAGTTGATAGAGAGCCAATTTTGAGGCAAGCTAAACATAAACGATTAGTGAATGTCATGTTGTTTTTTATGTATTGGAGTTGTGATATAGGTGAGAATGAAGATGCTAAGACCCAATAAACATACTCACCCGGATAAGACTATTATTAACATGTCTTTTTTATTACTTTATTATATTAAGAAAAAGAGACTAGAAAAATATGATGGTTTATTAGAATATGCTAAAAAGTCAGTTGAAGGTGGTCAATTTTTATTTCTACCTGCACTTAATCTTCTTTTTTTATTAGGGTTAGTTGAGTATCATGCAAAAACTGACTCAATCGAATATGTGGGGATAAATGAAACTATCTAAATTATATTCAAATAAACCAGATTTATTTGAAACTATTATTTTTTCATCAGGTTTGAACGTAATTCAAGCTGAAATTCGCTTTCCTGAAAATAAGAAAAAAGATACCCATAATTTAGGTAAATCGACATTAGGCAAATTACTTGATTTTTGTTTTTTATCTCAAAAAAAATCAGAATTCTTTTTATTTAAACATGAACAACTATTTAAGCAATTTGTGTTTTTTTTAGAGTTGGTATTAGAAGATGGTTCTTACCTCACTATTCGTCGCAGTGTTACAGATGCAACACGTATCAGTATAAAGAAACACACCGATTCACACCAAGATTTTACGCAATTAGCACATTGGGATCATGAAAATGTACCATTTGATAAAGCGAAAGAGATTTTAGACAGTATATTAAATTTTTATTTGATTAAACCATGGCAATATCGCAAAATTTTAGGTTATTTATTACGTTCTCAAGATGATTACCGTGATGTTTTTCAATTAAGAAAGTTTGCCTCTAAACATAAAGATTGGAAACCTTTTCTTGCTCATATTCTTGGTTTTAATTCTGATTTAATTGTAAAGCATTATGAACTAGAAGCTAAACTTAAAGATGCACAAGATAGAGAAACGATAGTAAAACAAGAGTTAGGTGGTTCAATTGAAGATATAAGCCGGATTGATGGGCTTTTATTATTAAAACAGCAGGATGTTAATGAGCGGCAACGCCTGTTGGATAAGTTCGATTTTCACTCAGTGGATCAAGCAAAAACTAAAAAACTCATTGATGAATTAGATTTGCAAATAGCTACATTGAATAAAAATCGCTACTCATTGGATTTTAATCGAAAAAAGATAGAATTATCTTTACAAAAACAACAAATATTATTTGATCCTGATGAGGCTGAAAGCTTGTACAAAGAAGCCGGTATTCTTTTCCCTGAACAATTAAAAAAAGATTTTAATCAACTATCAATAAAAAAAGAGCTAACAAATATTAATCAAAGATTATTGCAATTAGGTGAAGAAAGAACACAAACTTTATCATTTTTAGGTGAAACAGATATTTTTGATAAATATAAACAAATATCTAATGATTTAATTACCTTAAAAGCTGATATTGCTTTTTTAGAAAAACAAAAAGAATTTATTCACAAATTGCAAGCTCTTAAGACCGAAATTAGATTATTAGATAAGCAATCTCAAAAAGTTCGAATTGATATGGAAAAAGATTTAGATACGCAAAATAAACAGGAAACAAGTTTATTTTCCGAGACTAGGTTGTATTTTAATCGCATTGTTGAAGATGTTATTTCTCGTAAAGCGTTACTCAGCGTTAATATTAATCAAAAAGATCATCTCGATTTTAATGCTGATATTTTAGATGAAACGGGTCGCTCAACAAGTGCTGATGATGGTCATACTTATAAAAAATTGTTATGTGTCGCTTTTGATTTAGCTATAATACGTAGTCATCTTAAAGATAATTTTCCTCGTTTTGTTTACCACGATGGAATATTTGAATCTTTAGATGGCAGAAAAAAGATAAATCTTCTTAATGTGATAAGACAATATTCTAATTTAGGTATTCAACAAATTATTACTGTAATTGATTCAGATATTCCGCTTGATAGCGATATTTTCTTTGATAAGAATGAAATTGCATTGATATTACATGATGAAGGGATACAAGGACGATTATTTAAATTACCATCTTGGTAATTAAATTAATACGAAACATCATTGAATAAATTTAATTACCACTGTTTTTTGTTTACATTGCTTTGAGTATTTACTAATCAAAATATAATATAATTTAGCTTTTTTATAGCTTCTCTTATTAAAAAACTAGGGCTTGTAGTTAATTACATCTAATTTCGAAAAAAAATTTTTTTTATTTTTTTCTTCATTTTTTATCATTTCTCTAATGGTAATTTTAATGGATTCATTCATTCAATTTTTTAAACTTTTATTATTTCTTATTTACTAGAAATATTAAATAAAAATAAAAGATAACATTTTTTCTGTACAACCATGGGATAGATGATTCTCGCAAAAAAAGTGGACATATATCACCGCTATCATATGTCTAAAAAATCATAGAAGAAAAAACATCATGGTCAAAAATGTCAACGCTGAGTTCAAACAACAAGCGATCGATTATGTGCTATCAAATACATATCTTTCTATCAGTAAGCTAGCCAACCACCTTGGTGTGGGTAAATCCACCCACGATAAATGGGGTAGTCAATTCACAGCAAATAAAACTAGTCACCGAAAGCTAATCGCAGAGCAGCAACGGAATATTGGGTTAGAAAAAATAAGTAAAAGAACTGAAAATAGCGAATGAACTCCTGAAAAAGGCGCATGTTAACTTCCTTAATCATCCAAGTCGATGAATAGCGTTATATGAAAACCATTTAGTACACTATTCAATTAAACCAGTCTGCCTGTGAAAAATGTAAGTTGGTCGGGTTTTCACGCTTGGTTAAAAAAGCAGCAAAACCGGTAGCGCTAAATGGATATATCAAAAGGTATATTGGCCACACAAAGCGCGTTTAGATGCTCCAAGTGTCGTTCATGCTGCAAGGGATAGTGGCTATCCCGTACTAAAAAGATCATAAGTTGTGTTTTACACTGAATCGGCTTAGATAGTAAAGCTACTCGCAAATGTAAGTATAAAACCGAGGATGGAACTTATCATGATGTTGCACCAAATACATTAGATAGAGTATTTAATCGAGATAAGACTTATATTGCCAGAGTGACCAATAATAAACGAAGTTAACGTAATGAAATCATTCTATTTTGCATTATCGTTATCAGTAATAAATTAATATCAGAAAATAAATTTTCAAAATTTAAAGCCAATTTTAGGGTAAATATTAATGATTAAATACGTTTTATCCAATATTGGCTTTTAAGAAAACAATTATTTTTAAGTTTTAATCAGATGTTTTTAATGCATGTTTAACATCTGATAACAACGGAAAGGAACTTTGACCGCCATATTTTTGAATCGAATAAGCACTAATTTCAGCAGCAAAAGGCATAATTTGCGCAATCGGTCTATTGTGAATAATTCCCCATGCAATTCCGCCAATAAATGAGTCACCGGCGCCTGTTGTATCAATAACTTGCGGGCAAAATACCGCAGGATAATGAAGAGCTTTGTTCTCATCAGCATGAATAGCACCTTGTTCTCCTAACGTAATAATAACATTTTTAATATTATGATCACGACATAACGTATAGGCACAGCTTTGAGCATCATCAATACTGACAATATCTTGATTTGACATAAATGTCGCTTCGGTTTCATTAATAATAAGATAATCTATTTTGGCTAATATTTCGGTTGGAATATGTCTGGCTGGAGCATTATTTACAATGATTTGGCTGCCATAGAATTTTGCGCGCTCAATAGCATATTCAACCACATCGACAGGAACTTCGGATTGAAAAATCACTAATTTAGTATGTGTAAAAAAGGTATCTTTAATATCATTTTTAGTTAGTAAATAGTTAGCTCCTTTTATGATCGTACTACAATAATCGCCAGATGCTAAGATTTGGACAATCCCAATTCCTGAATTCGGACCTCTTTGATAAATATCATCTGTTGCGATATTATTATTTATTAGTGATTTTAATAGTTCACCTCCATATATATCATTACCAACACAGCCAATAAATTTTACGTTAAGACCCAGTTTTGCACATTGAACCGCTTGGTTTGCACCTTTACCTCCTGGCATCATTAATAATTCATTACCAATAAAAGTTTCACCGACATAAGGTAACCTATCTTGCTGAATTAAAATATCATAATTTAAACTACCAATTACTACTACATCATGTTTCATGGCAACTCCTTACTTAAATTGTTTTTATTCTCAGCAGAATTTGTATGTATTTTCAGATTTATACTGGTATTTACTAGTCAATGTTTCTAATTAAAAATTCAGCTGAATGATGTTTAAATCACCATTTTTTTAACCTTTTAAAATAAAAAAACATCGTTAAATTTAAATCTGAATGAGTACTCCTTCACATAATATGTAAAGAGTTAACCAATCACAAAACCTAAAAGTTTTTAAACAAAAATGTTACTAGAAATAAAATATCGACAAGATTTTAGCCGGGTTAATTTTATTTTTAGTAACATCTAACAACCTTCATTTACCTCCATAAAAATATTGGTTATAACAAAAAAAACACATTACAAGAGGTAATATAACTATGAAATTTTCTTCGCGTATCAATTCATTTCGATCTCGTCCAGATCTTTATCAATCACAAAACACTATGACAACTTGTGATCTTATAAATCGCATGGGTCAAGTAGAAGGTTTGACACATATTGAATTAAATTATCCTGAACATTTTATTAATCAAGATAAACAAGCTATCAAAAAGTGTATTGAAGATAATAACCTTAAGATGGGGGGGATCGCATTACGTTACAATAAAGAATTTATTGACGGTGAATTCACCAATCCTAATGAAACGATCAGAGAAAAAGCTATACAAATTACATTAGATGCTGTAGATATGTGCCGTTTCTTGGGCGGAAATACAGTGACATTATGGTTTGGTTATGATGGTTATGACTATTGTTTTCAACAAGATTATTTTTGCGCTTATGAATTACTTGTCGATGCGTTACGTCGGGTAACTTTACCTAATCCTGATATGCAATTCAGTTTTGAATACAAGCCATATGAACCGCGAACTTTCTCATTTATTGGCGATTGTGCGGCAACACTGTTATTAATAGAAAAAGTCGGCTCACCGAATTTAGGCGTTACTTTAGATTTTTGCCATATGATTATGAAAAAAGAAAATCCTGCTTTTTCTCTGTTTTTAACTTCAATGCAAAAACGTTTAGTTGGATTTCATCTGAATGATGGATATGGTTATTGCGATGATGGTCTAATGCTGGGTTCTGTGCATTTAATGCAAACATTAGAATATATCTATTATGCTAAACGCGTTAATTTTTCCGGTCTTATTTATTTTGATACTTTTCCAACCCGTGAAGATCCTGTGGCCGAATGTACACAGAATATCAGAATGTATCAGAAAATATCACGTTTTATTGATCAAATCGGTATGGACAATATTGCTGATATTATTCGCCATCAAGATGCAATAAAAGTACAAAAATTATTAATGACATTAATTGGTGATAAATAACGCTATACCAAATTATTCTCAAGGTGCAAAAGAGATAAAGGGGATGAATTTGAAGCGTCCCTTAAAGCAAGTAGTCTGTCATAAAAATAATAATATTTGAAATACTTAAATATTAGGCATCTTAGAAAAGAAATTAATATTACTATTTTTAGTTTGTCAAAATAAAGTGATGGAATCGCACCTGAATATAACTTGTGTATAAACATTTTATCTCGTTTTATATGATACAACCAAGTTGCTTGGAGATTACTATGTTTGATAAGTTAGGATTACCCAAAAATTTGCTATGGGGTTATATTGGGTTAACAATATTTATGATTGGCGATGGCTTGGAACAGGCTTGGATATCTATTTGGTTGGTTGAAAAAGGACTTTCTGTTGCTAAAGCTTCCTATCTGATTACGGCTTATGGTGTGACAGTTACGCTGGCAGCTTGGATTACAGGAGTGCTAGTACAAACACTTGGTCCGAGAAAGGTGATGTTTTTTGGCGTTATTGCTTTTGTAATTGGTAGTATTGGTTTTATTGGTATTGGTTTACGCAATATGGAAATGATGGTGATGCTACCTTTTTATGCTATCAGAGGAATTGGTTATCCGTTATTTGCCTATTCATTTCTTGTCTGGATTAATTACAGTTCACCAATTAATCGTCGTTCAACGGCGGTAGGCTGGTTTTGGTTTACTTTTTCTTTAGGGTTAAGTGTTATTGGACCTTGGTTTTCAGCCATGGCACTACCAATCATGGGTGAGAAATCTTTACTCTGGACTGGGATGATTTTTGTCATTATTGGGGCAATATTAGCGATTTTAATCAATAAAGATACAGTGGCTGCAGAGGAGATTCATCCATTTAGTATCGCAGAACTAGTAAAAGCAATAACTATTTTAAAACGTCCAGTGATGTCAATTGGATTAGTCGTTAAATCAATTAATGGAATTGCACAATATGGATTGGCAACATTTTTGCCACTTTACTTAATCAGTTTTGGTTATTCCAAAACGGAATGGTTACATATGTGGTCATCAGTGTTTTTAGTCGCGATTTTTGCCAACTTATTTTTTGGCTTTTTCGGCGATCGTTTTGGTTGGCGAAATACCATAATGTGGGTGGGAGGCGTTAGTTATGCTATCGTTTTAATTTTTGTTTGGTTAGTTCCGCAAATTTTAGGTCATAACTTTTATATCATGGCGGTTGTACTATGCTTATGTGGTGTCACCATGGCTGGCTATGTACCGTTATCTGCTTTATTCCCAATGTTAGCCCCTGATAACAAAGGCGCGGCTATGTCAATTCTTAATTTAGGTGCAGGATTAGGAGCATTTATCGCACCAGCTATCACAGCGGTTTTTTATTCAATAATTGGGGCTGGCGGCGTTATTGGTATCTATTCGGGACTTTATATTCTTAGTGCAATATTGACACCATTACTTAAAACACCAGATGAATTGGTAGCAAAAGAAGACGTCGCCGTAAAATAATATAATTTGAAAATTGGGTAGTAAATAGTTTTATTAGCATAATACTAGATTTAACAACCAATCTAAAAAACGACGATGATTTACTGTCGTAAAGTTTAAAAAAATTGTCAGCTGGATTAATACATAATCAAGCCCGAGATGCGCCATAAATATATATAAATGGGGATTATTCTGAATTAAAAAGGGTATTAGAATAAATCCCCTAGGAACAGATTTATCGATAAACAGTTATGACTTTTAAACAAACACATAAATACATAGTGAATATTGGGTGGACTTAATGTTTGTTTTCAGGATAACTATTTTATTATGCCTTTTATGTTTTGATTATATTGACTTTACTTGTATGTAATCAGTGTTATTGAATATATCACTCATCAATAAAACTAGGAAATGTTATTTTAAAGCTCGATCGGTAGCAGAAGGGATTTGAAATTTGTCAATATTATTGCGATGGTTTTATACCAATATTGAAAATAATTAACATGGTTAAACCATCATTCTCGATGATGGATAACTAATTATAATCTTTTATTTTTTACCGCATTTTGAGTTTTTAATAAATTATTTTGAGTACTTGAATTTTTTTGCATGGCTAATATGGTAAATATAGCGTCTAGTATATTTAACAATACAATTCTGGTAGTCGCATTTTCACCAGTAATAGGATGATTTTTTACTGAACATATCAAAGGATGGTCTGAAACAAAAGTGATTGGACTATTCACATAATTGGTCATACATATTGTTGTAGCACCATTATTCTGGGCAATTTCTAACATATTAACGATATCGGCTGTTTTTCCTGAGTGCGAGATACCTATCACAATATCACCTTTTTCTAATAACGATGCTCCCATTTGTTGCAAGTGGGAGTCATGGTACACAATAGAGAAAATACCAATTTTTAACAGCTTGTGGCAAAAATCTTCACATATGGCGCCAGAACCACCACATCCAGCCATAACGATTTTGTTATTATCTTTAATGTTTACTAATAATGACACTATCTGTTTAAATTGTTTCATATCAATTAAGGATAGTGATTCTTGCAATGCTAAGATTGAATTCAAAAAAGTTTGTTCTAAAACATCTTCATAGCGAGTGATTGATTCGGATTTTTGCTGTTCTTGCTCACTCAGTGAAATGGCTTTTTTTAGATCATAAAAACCGCTGCATCGTAACTTTTTCGCAACTTTAGTAATACATGCCGTACTTACTTTTAACTGTTTTGATAGTTCAATAATGCTTATGGCTTTTAAATTTTCATAATTATTTACAATAAAATTCGCCACTAAACGTTCTTTTTTACCTAAAGAAGGAATGAGAATTTTAGCATATATAATAATATCATTACCTTTAAGATTTTTAGTCATATAGATAAACCATATTGTAATATTGACCTATTATGATAAAGCCAAGGCAATTAGCCTTACTACTGCATGTCATCTAATTGTTATTAAGTAATAACTTGTTTATAAATATATCAAACTAAAAATACTTTTAACGGTTAATAATGACATAATGATGATGTCTGATTTAAGCATTAAAAATGATTATCACTCTAACTAAAATGCCAATTATCTAAAAAGTAAGTTATTTATAATTCAAAAATATTGAAAAAGAAAATATTTAATTTATTTATTACTTAAAATTAAATTTAACCTAATACTTCATAATAAAAAATTTTATTTTTGGTAATATTTTAAGTAAAAATGGCTATTACGCCTTTATCTGATTAAATGATAAAAATAATCACCAAATTTTATTCAGGTAACGTTCTTATTTTCGTTGCTATATGACATATTTATAGATGGCGAATTCATTAACTAATGGCTAAAGGATTATAAATTGATATTTATATGAGAATAAAATGATATTAAATATTAATACACCTTAACTTTCGCCATTTTTATTCATCGATGGCAGATTAGGGAAATCTTGTCAATCGAGATACCATGTTTTACATATCGAAACCAACAATGCAATCGCTTGTGTAGTATTGGGTTGTTATAGGTAAGGTTGAGGATAGTAATGCGGTTTCAATGTCAGCAAATAATGATTTGGCCATATTTATAATCTCATTATAGCTTAATTGACCATTTTTAATGGCGAGCAGTTCATCACGACTTACGCATTTATTGGTAATGGTGCCTTTGGTCATTATTTCGTGAGCAACTTGTAATAAGCGAATGGTATGCATCATATTTTTAGCATCAAAATCATTACCGTTTTCAATATTGCTACGATAACGCTGTTCATTACGTTTAGCAACCCATTGCCAGTAAGCCTTATAATCACGACAATGCGATGAAAAACCATCACGATTAAAACTTAAGTAAGCATTTACTGGGGGGCCTACTTTTACCGACGACGAGCACAGTTCGGTCGAATCATCATGCTGAATAATGCCATGATAATCACAATCCCCAGATGCATCTTAAAAAAGCGCATATAAATCTCGACTATGTGGCACATTCACTAAACCACATAAGTGTTGTTCAAGTTGCTTTTCATTAACCAATTGGTGAGAGGGTAAGCATGCTGACCTTGAATGATATAACAAAAATCAAGGACAGTTTAACGTTTCACCTCGACGGGATTATTAATCTTTTTATTCAATTCTTTAGCTTTTTTAATTTGTTGTACATGTTAAAAATTCTATTTTGACATTAGATCATTAATACTGAATAAGGTAAATTTAATTAATTTAACCAATTAATCGTAATTTAATTCATTCACGTGAACCGCGACTAGCAATACGATATCGTATTACGAGTTTAACAATTAATAATGATGTACATAAAAACCTATTTTTTATTAATATCAAAAATTCTTTACTGTGTTGATGAATTCCTATTCCAATCCTCTGCGGGCAATATACTCAAACCGGTATTGGAATCCTCTTAAATATTGAACGCTATATTCAAATATTTCACCATTTATTAACTCACTGGTAGAACGTTGACGTATTACAGGATGATTGGTTTTAATATTTAAATGCTTGGCTATCACATCAGTAGCTAAAACCGGTTTTAAATCTTGTCGACTATGGGATATTTGGTAGCCTTTTTGTTTTTCAATATAGTGATATTTTGATGTTTGCATCACTTCCACACTTAAATCTGGAAAGAGTGAAAGAGGCATATAACTTTGTTCCAATATTTCTGGTTCATCATCGATTGTTCTAATTCGTATAATTGAGAATATCATCGTACCCGCTTCAATTTTTAGATGTTCTGCGATAGCCGATGGTGCTGGTTCTAATTGAAAATGTATTACTTTTGTACCAGCTGTACGTCCTTGGGCGGTAATATTTTCGTCGAATCCCTTTAATTGAAAACTATCATATTTGGCTGGATTATATTTTACATACGTGCCACTTCCTTTGATACGCTGAACTAAACCTTGATTTTCAAGTTGTTCAATAGCTTTTCGAACGGTGACTCGACTTACATTATACATATCTTGTAAAGATTGTTCGGTTGGTAATACATCATCAACATCTAATTCACCGGAGCGAATTTTTTGTTCAAAAGCTTCAGCAATTTGTCGGTAAAGTGGTTTACTCACGGTATTTTCTCTAGTATTAAATTTGTATTATTTTAACATTGAATAATTCAAATAGCATATACAAAATAGCCTCATCTTATTAGCATTTCTTACTTTACCATATACATAATTTCCTAGCTTATAACTTATAACAAATGAAAAAATTTTGTGATCTTTTTCACATTTGTATTAAATTGGTATTATTTGGTTAGATACTTATTGGTAACATATTGAGTGTGAGTTTTATTTAACAAGTATAATTTAGGAAGCATACTATGAAAAAGATTAATTTAACTGTTGTCGGCGCTGGTAGTACTTATACATTAGGTATTATGCGAAGTTTGGTTACAGAGAAAGAAAGCTTTCCATTAAAAAGGGTAGTTTTTTATGATATTGATGCTGCTCGACAAGAATTAAATGCAAAAGCAACGGAAATTATGTTTAAAGAACTCTATCCCGAAATTGAAGAGTTTATTTATACCACTGACAAAAAAGTTGCTTTTGAAAATTCTGATTTCTTTTTTATGCAAATTCGTTCTGGCGGTTTAAAAATGCGTGAACGTGATGAGCAAATTCCTTTGTCACATCAATGTGTCGGTCAGGAAACTTGTGGAGCAGGTGGTATGGCTTATGGATTGCGGTCAATTGGCGATATGATTGAATTAGTTCGTGAAATTCGCTCTTATCAAAAAGAAGCTTGGATTTTAAATTATACTAATCCAGCCGCAATCGTCGCAGAAGCCTTAAATAGGGAATTTCCGGATGATAAGCGAATCTTAAATATCTGTGATATGCCAGCGGCGATCATGGTGAGTTATGCTAATTTGCTCGGCTGTGAAATTTGGGATTTTGTACCTGAATACTTTGGTTTAAATCACTATGGTTGGTTTACTAAAATTAAAAATAAACAAGGTGAGGATTTAACTCAACGTATTAAAGATATTATTTTAAAAGATGGTATCAAAGCAGTTGATGCGGTGATTGCTAACGATGCCTCTTGGCAAGCAACATTTAAAAACATGGAAACCATGTTAAGAGATAATCCTGAGTTTTTACCAAATACTTATTTACAATACTATTTATATCCAGAAAAAATGGTAAGTAAAGAAGACATTAACAATACCCGAGCCCGCCAAGTCATTAATGGTCGTGAAAAAAACGTATTTGCAATGTGTAGACGCATTATTGAAAAAAATTCCATTGCTGGTGAAGATGTTCATGATGACATCCACGGCCGTTATATGATTCGAGTTGCTGCATCACTTGCCTATAACAAAGGTGATATCTATCTGGTGATTGTGCCAAATAATGGTGCTATTCGTAACCTACAAGATGATGCGATGGTAGAAGTACCATGTATGCTGACTTCAGATGGTCCAAAAGCATTTGCAATTGGTACTATTCCTACATTCCAAAAAGCCATGATTGAAATTCAATTAGGTTATGAAAAATTAGTGGTTGATGCGTGGTATGAAGGTTCTAAACAGAAATTAATCAATGCATTAACACTTAATCGAACTGTTGTAAATGTTCCGAAAGCCAAAGCCATTGTTGAAGAGATTTTAAACGAAAATAAAGACTATTTGCCACAGTTCTTTAAATAATTTTTATATCATTACTGGGAGTAACACTAAGGTTGAAATCAATGCTTAGTGTTATTCTTAAAAATGCACATCACTATTTCCAAAATAATAAAATCAATATATTAATAAAAGGTTAATGTATATGAGAAATACAATTCAACGTTTTGGTGCAGCAATGTTTGTTCCTGTTTTACTTTTTCCCGCTGCGGGCATTTTATTGGGACTAACGGTTGTTTTACTTGATCCTCACTTATTTCCTTTTGCAGTAGAAGGCTCTACTTATGTGAAAATTGTTGGTATATTTCAAAAAGCATCTATGGTTTTGTTTCAAAATATGCCAATGTTATTTGCTCTTGGTTTACCAATTGCATTAGCTAAAAAGGCATCCGGCCGTGCGGTATTGGCTGCTTTTATCTCTTATTTAACATTCAACTATTTTATTGGTGGAATCATTGATGTTTGGTCTGAGCAGCTCGGTATCAATTATCAAGCTGGTCAAACAGGATTAACCGAAGTTGGCGGCGTATTAACTTTAGATACTTCTATTGTTGGATCGATTATGACTGCTGCTTTTACCGTTTGGATGCATAATCGTTTTTTTGATTTACGTTTACCTGATTGGGCGAATATCTTTACTGGGACACCATTAATCGTAATTTTTTGTTTTCCTTTAATGCTTATTTTAGCAATTTTGACGGTGTTGGTGTGGCCGCCTATCCAAAGTGGAATTCAAAGTTTACAGATTATTATTTTAGATTCTGGTGCGATCGGCGTTTGGTTGTTTACCTTTTTAGAACGTATTTTAATTCCGACTGGTCTACATCACTTTGTCTATGGTCCGGTCTATTTTGGTCCAATTGTTACCGATGGTGGTACTGTCAATTATTGGATTTCTCATATTTCTGAATTTGCTAACAGCGATGCACCATTAACCGAATTATTCCCACAAGGTGGATTTATGTTAATTGGAATGGGAAAAGTATTCGGTTGCTCTGGTATTGCTATGGCTATCTATGCTACGGCTAAGCCAGAAAATAAGAAAATGGTTGCCGGACTGTTAATCGGTGCAACGCTAACGGCTGTGTTGACGGGGATCACGGAACCAATTGAATTTACCTTTATCTTTATTGCTCCGATGCTATTTTTGGTACATGCCATTTTGGCAGCAACGATGGCAACAATTATGTACCTATTTGGTGTATCAGGAAATTTCTATTTAGGTGTTGTCGATTTTCTTTTCCAAAACTGGTTACCACTAGGGGCAAATCATTGGGTAACGTATGTTATTCAAATTGCTATTGGCTTAACTTTCACTGTCATTTACTTCTATGTGTTTAAATTCCTCATTGTTAAATTTAATCTTATGACGCCAGGTCGTTCCGATGCTAAGATCAAACTCTTTACAAAATCTGATTACCAAAAAAGTAAACGTGAGGATGCGCATCATGCTGAGTCTGACACAAATGAGCATGATGTCGTGACACAAAAAGCCATCGCCTTTATTGAAGGATTGGGCGGTAAAGAAAATATTAAACACATAACTAACTGCGCAACACGGTTACGTATCCAAGTAGATAATCCTGAATTGGTTGAGGAAACTGCTTATTTTCAAAGCCATGGTGCGATAAATGTTGTCTACAAAGGTCAATCATTACAAATTATTGTCGGTTTAACGGTACCGCAAGTTAGGGAAGAAATGAATATCTTAATGAAATAAATAATGTTAAGCAATTAAGTCAATGAAAATGTATTACACGATACAGTAAATAGTTAACCGGAACTAAAATAAGAGGCGTTTTTAGTTCCGGTTAAACAAGAAGGGAGGTGGGTTATTTTTTATTTAAATCATTTTTTGTTGTATTTCGTTGTGGATGTTAAAAATTCCCTTTCAGATGAGATTATTATCATCAATAATTAGATTTTAGCTAGTTTATTTTTCTACTCAAATAGTGAGTCAGCATATTCTCCATGCCCTGAATCGTAATATTATTTAGCACAAAACGAGGTTGAAGATTCGAGAAAATAATAACTTTAAAAGAAAGCACCACCCTAATCAGATGATAAGTAAGATCATTATTCAGAAAAATTAAAATAATCTTTAATCAGTACTGATACTTGAAATTAGTACTAATAGTGATATTATAAGCGCACATATAATATTTGCACTTACATATAATAATATCGGAACATTCTATGAATAAAAATAACGTTTGGAGTAAATCTTTTGAGTTAAATGTCAATAATACGCCGGAACAAATTTGGCAGGTATTTGTCGATACTGCTAACTGGAAACAGTGGAATCCAGGGGTAAAATCAATCAAGATTGAAGGGCCATTTGTGTCAGGAACATGGTTTTCAATGGAACTTCCTGATGGTGAGATCGTCCGTAGTCAGCTTGTTGATGTAGCTGAAGAAATACATTTTATTGACGAAACCTTAATAGGTGAAACACGGGTCCGAGTCGAACATCGGATAGAAGTAGTGAACCCAGGTCAGAGCAAATTTATCTACGCTATTCATACACAAGGTCCCGATGCGCAGGCTTTCGGAGAAGGTATTAGCTCAGACTTTCCACATGTGATGGCTGGTTTAGCAAAATATCTAGCTGATAAGATGGTTTGATTGTATGTCATCTAAATCTAACAAGCCTTTACCAAGTTGTTTTGAAGGACCATATGACAGCCCTGGTTTTTTGCTATGGAGAGTGTCAAATAGTTGGCAAAGGGAACAGCGAAATGCTTTGCAACACATTGGACTGACACACACACAATTTGTTGTTTTAGCTGTAGCTAGTTGGTTTTATGAAAAGGAGCCACTGACACAAGCTCGGTTATCACAATTAACCGGTAGTGATCCAATGACGACTTCTCAGGTTGTTCGTGTGCTTGAAAAAGCGGGATATTTTGAGCGTATTCCTCACCCACAAGATACCCGAGCCAAAGCGATTTCAGTAACAAAAGCAGGCCTAAACATTGCGGCTAAGGCAACGTTAGTTGTTGAAGAGACAGATAAGAAATTTTTTATGCGACTAGGAGAAAAGAATTTATCCTTGATTGCATTATTCAAAAAACTTCTTTAAATCTCCATAGTTAAATTGTTTTCAAGTTGGCATATACGTGCCAACTTCGACTTGTACTCAAAGTAGTTTGTTTGATTTTGACTGTTAAAAAAGTTTAACTGTGGGCGATTTTCCGTTTACTTGGTCGCTTTTATAACAAACCTTCTTCATGCTAGACACCAGATTGCTGGAAATCATCACAATATGCGCTTTAGCAGTAAGTCAATAGAGTCACAATACGTTAACTATCTAATTCGTAAATTATTTTATGTCTAAAAAATAATATTTATTTGTTCCCTAATGAAAAATCAGTTCTTATTGAACATTTTCAAACTTACTATTACCAGAATTTTTTCTGGCTATGTTTTTTGCTATGGATTCTCATGGGATGGTAGAACTATTGTTATTGCAACCTTAAGCAATATAATAATTTGGTGATGTTTAGACTAGTGACTAAATGAATCAATTACATAAAATATTATTTATCAACTTGTATTATCTGTTTTGATTTACAAGAATCTTAATTAATAATTAAAACGGTATAGACTTCTGAATAATTGTAACAAAAATACAGCCCAAAAAGTCAGCTTGCGGAATTGTTTATTTAATAACAGGCCATCCGAAACAGAATAGGCTACATTATTTTTTAACTGATTTTACAAGGCGATAAGATGGATATAAAACTCACCAAGCATGATGAAGGCACGGATGATGTCTACAGCATTATGCAACGTGTGTTATTGCGTGATAACCAAATCTACCACCTAATCATCACCCCAAAATCCTATATCAGCTTCCGCAGTACCAAACTTATGGACGAGTTAGAACAAAGCCTAAAATACGTCCCAGCTTATCAAGTGGTTGTTCGTATTCGTAAAGAAGAAAAGCAGATTGCTAAATAGAAGTTAGCGGTGGAGAAGGATAAGACTAAAACAGCTCAACAAAAAGCAAAAGAAATAAAAGGAAAAGCTGAGACTGAAAAGAAAATATTGATTAATGCTTTGTTGGATAAAGGTGTTTCGGTTGAAGATATTGCTAAGATTTTGGGGATTAAGGCTGTGGAGAGGGTTATATCAATAAATTAATTTTTGATAAAGATTCTTATTTTCTGTGTTATTTCGAATTGTTACTAAAAGAACACAGAATTTAAGAAAATTTTTTTTTACCGTAAAAATACTTTAATTTGATTAGCTACAGCTTCTGCTAACTTTACAGGTACAGCATTTCCAATCATTTTATACGCATCAGCAAGTGAGTTATAATAAAATTTAAAATCATCAGGAAAAGTTTGAATTCTTGCACACTCCCTAACTGACAATCGTCGATATAATTTTTCCTTACCTTCAACAAATTGAAATTTATCTTTACCGACATTAATCATAATCGGGGCTTGAGGATGGATAGGTGCATGCCGAGCTCCAGCTTGAATAGTAAAACTCTGCTGATCCCATGTCCTTACTCTGTTGCGAGACATAAAGATTGTTGAAAAATCACCCGTAAAATATTCATGATTTAGTATAGATAATTTATCCCCATGAGATTTATTTTTTTCTAATGCAGGAACAGCAGAATTTTGTAAATCAAAAATAGAATCTTTCAATGATACTTTTGTTTTTAAAGGTGTTGGGAATTCAAATTTAACTTCAAGATCTTTCCTAAAACCAACATAAAATACACGTTTTCGGTCTTGTGGAACACCGTAATCACAGGCATTTAATGTTTGGATAGAAACATCATAACCTAATCCTGCTTGATCAAATAAATGAATTATATTTTGAACGGCTTCTAAATGTCTTTTTGACATCATCCCAGAAACATTTTCAGCAACAAAAAATTTAGGTTGCAAATCCTCTAAAAGTCGAATAAATTCAAAAAATAATTTTCCTCTTTCGTCTCTAATTCCCCTTAGTGCACCAGCTTCAGACCAACTTTGACATGGTGGACCGCCAATGATCCCATCAATTTTATTTGTATTTTTTAAAAATATATCTGAGTTTATATTTCGAATGTCACCTTTAATTAATGGTGTGGAGTGGTTTTTTTCATAAGTTTCCCAAATGGATTTATCATATTCGTTAGCAACAACTATTTGAAAACCTGCATTTTTGAAACCTAAATCAAGTCCGCCGGCTCCCGAAAATAAAGAAATAATATTCATATATACGACTCTTTTGGCTATAAGAAAAAGGTGATTAGTTTAGCATCTTTAAGTTTTGCTGGATTATCAGGACATTTAATCTTTACGTCTTTTATCATTAGATTTTCTAATTCTTTTTCATTTTTTTCTAATTCGTTGCGATCTTCATCACTAAATGTTAAATATTTTTCAATATTAATTAGTGCCATCATGTTGAAAGAAGCACTTTTTTGAGGTTCATAAATATAATTAAATACCTTAATAGGATTATCAATATGCCACATTCCACGTATTCTTAAATTTGTAATTCCCAAAGGGTCCACTTTATTTACTCTACCTAATTCTTTTGTTTCAGAAAATTCAACACCCTCTATGGTTAGAATTCCTTGTTTAATTTTTAATTTAATTCTTTCGTAAATATCTAAACTGGCTGCATAATCTACGCCATAAACAAAGCATAAGGAATGAAGTAAATTCTGATTATTTATCTGACCTATTGCATAAATCATATCTTTTTCAATCCAATCCTCACAAGAAACACAAGATTTGACAAGCATAGGGCTATTTGAAAATAATTTCGCCTTTGGATAAGACGAATTTAGAGCAATAGCAGCATTTGTAGTTTCAATTTTTTTAATTTCGATCGCATCACCAGCATATATCATGGCATCAGGCGGATTATTTTGATTCCCTAGATAGCTAAACAATTCATTTCGTCTTCTAATACGTAGTTGTTCATCTATTTCACCAACAGTTCCACAAAAGAGATCAATAATAAATTCTTCAAGTCCTTTGCCTTGATTATTTATTCTATTTCTTCCACTATTCATTTGCAGTATTTGAGATACTGGCGATTTTACTAAGTATAAAATAGCTTTTATTAAATTGGTTTCCATTCAAAAACTCTCATATTAAATATAATATTATACTCGAATATAACCTAAGGCAAAGCACAAGCATTAGAAATGATATTTTGAGAAAGTGATAGTTGTTACTACTATTAATAATAGTTTTAAAGATAAATTAGAATATTTTTAGTTATAACACTAATATAAAATAACTTTTTTTCTATTAATTTTGATAAGGAATTAAATGAACGGAAAATTAAAAGATAAAGAGTTTATAGATACTACAAACTTATCTTTAGATGAATGGTTGAATTTTATTAAAGAAAATGATTATTGTTTTCTATATTCTTATATATATCGAGGATTGTTCCTCAATTTTTGTTGGTTATAATCATTAAAATTAATCCCTTAGCTTTTCTATAGAAAACCAACTTTATCCGTCGATATTGCAAATCAAGCTGTTTAACCCATTTTTGATCGCCAGCTCTTGGGTATTTTGTTGTTTGGTGATGTCAAGCTCGTGATTAGTGGCGTTGGCTACTAATTGCTGCTGCAGGAAAACAGTAATTATCTTCTCGATTTGAGGGGACGCTTTTTTATTGTTTTCTAGGTGGCTATTATGTCTACATTTTCCCGTTTACAAAAACGTTTGTCCCGTCTTGGGATTGAAAGTCATTTTAATAATGATATTTATACTTTAAATAAAGAAAATACATCTGCTCAGATTTTGTTACCGAGTCCATTGCCATTAGAGCAAAAAGCGGTAGAACAGCTTCTGAACTTTGCATCAGTGAACGTCCCTAATAGTGTAGGGAAAGTTTGCATGGCTCGTGCTACACCCGATTTTCATCCAGGTGCGGTTGCGCCTGTTGGTAGTATTGTTGCAACTACGCAGGATTTAATTATTCCTGAAGCAATTGGTACTGATATTAATTGCGGTATGCGGCTTTTTACCACCGGTTTAAGCTTTGATCAGGTGTGTGAACAAAATCGACAATTATTGCTCAATTAAAACGTGTGTTATTGCAAGATGAACGCGATGTACCTGTTACTCCGCAATCTTTTCAAGCATTATTCGATCAAGGTCTTGCAGCATGGTTATCGGAGTTACCGCAGCAAGGTTTATGGAATTCAGTTAATTATGAACGATTACACGCAGAGCTTAATAAAATATCGGGTAATCACTTAATTAAGGCAGATAGTCAGTATGCACCTGAAGCCTTTTTTGAAAAGCGCGATATTATCCGCCCAGCGAGTTTAGGTACTGTCGGATCTGGTAACCATTTTGTCGAGTTACAAATTGTTGATGATATTATCGATCGACATTTAGCTTATCAATTAGGTCTTGAAAAAAATAGTGTCGTCGTCATGATTCACACCGGATTGCGTGATGTTGGTTTTTACATTGGTCAGCGTTGGCAAGATAAAGCAAAAGCTTTATGGCCGACTAATGAAAAGCAACCAAAATCAGGATTGTTTGGTTTAACAGATAGTCACGCACAGGCCTATTTACAAGCTATGGGCGTTGCTGCGCGTTATGCTTGGATTAATCGAATTGTGATTACCGAATTGATACGTAAATCGCTTTCAACTATTTTTCATCAAGATGATAGTCAACTTGTGGTCGATATTTCGCACAATATTATTTTGCCTGAACATGAGATGAATATTCATCGTAAAGGAGCGACGCCGGCTTATGCTGGTCAGATAGCTTTAATCCCAGGTTCGATGGGTGATCACTCTTATGTGGCAGTAGGTAAAGGTAATGCAGATTGGTTATGGTCTTGCTCACACGGTGCAGGTCGAGCAGAAAGACGACAAGCTATGCGTAGCAAAAAAGTCGAATATGATAAGGTCAACTTGCCATGGCAATGTATTACCTTAAAAGAAGAACGGCTACGTGAAGAGGCGCCCACAGCCTACAAACCGATCACACCAGTGATTGAAGCACAACAAAACGCCGGTTTGATTCAAACAGTGGTTAAACTTAAACCGTGGATTACGTTTAAAGTATAGCCATAAAGTCAAAACTACACCGACTTAGGTTGGTGTAGTTTAATTTTGCTGTTTTGACGTTGATTTTCCTTCAGCAAGGAAGGATTTTTTAGATACCTGCTTGAAATATAAAATATCTAGTCATAAATTTATTGATAACTAATTAAAATAAGGAGCTATACAATCTAATTTTATATTATTTATAATTATTTTGTTGAAAATGACGGTTTGTGAATGGCTATATATTGATAACTCAAGGTATTCTTTACTAATTTTGAAGCTCGAATTAATATTATTATTCATATAGCTATGTTCTTTTACCGCATTTAGATCAGCCAAATCAATCGACAATTCTTTTATTTTTTCACCACGATAATAGTGATCTTTATCTATTTTTGTAAAAATGCAACTCCCTTTCAGTAGGTTACGCAAGGTGTTCCATTCATACAAGGTTATGCTATTTTTTGTACAAAGATCGAAATCTTGCATATTATGAATTAATATAAAACGACTATTTTTAGAGAAATCATTTTTTCTTATATATGATTTTGTTAAAGGAGTATTTTGAAATGCGGTGATAAGTTGCTGCTTGATTAAATCATCATTGATAATTTTCCTTAGTGCGGTTAACTGATTAACGCCTTTTTCAAGGATTTCACTACTAAATGTGTTTAGTTCATTTCTAAAGTTAGTTGTTAGAAAATTTACCGTGTGTTTTAATTGACAAAAATAAATAAGATCTGTTTTTTTATCATATATAACAACATCGACATCATAATTAGCGATCCTATTTTGATATTTATTAGTTCGTTTGAAACCTTGACCAATGATAAATCTTTCTTGATCAAGCTCTTTGCGAAAATAAGGAATTAAATAGTTAATTTCAAACCATTTTTGATGTGCTCTTAACGCTTTATCTAACAATGATTTGGCGTGAATATTGAACATGTAGTAAAGATTGAAATTTTTTAAGTTAAGCCAATCATTCACCTCCGTTCTTTCTAATACTGTATTATAAAATCCTGTTCTATTGTCAATATCGGCAATTAAGTTGTCAATTTCATTTTGATTAAACCCAGCTTTGAGAATTTCCACATTATGAATGTTGACTGGTTTTAATTCGATTTTATTTGGTGTTGAACAATGAACAACTAAAAAGCAAGTTAAAAAAGTTAACAGTTGGGCTCGATTAAAAAGTTGTTGGAATGAATAAGAAAGCGGCGTATCAAGATATTTGATATTAATGGATAAGGTTTTATCGACTAAATGGTTAGTAATACTTTTCAATGGTTCACTATTTTTTTGTAATTGAGATAGTCCTAAATCCTTGGTTAATTCATAGAGAGTTAAATAATCTGATATACAACTATATTGATTGCAAAAAGTTCTAAACTGTTTTATTAAATAAGCATCTAAATAACATTTTTTAATTTTGAGATGAAAGTGTTTTGAATTATCGATAGGTTGTATAATTCCCGCCACCTCATATACTGCGATGGTCGCATAAATATACAAACCGACTAATGTACCTTGCCCTTGTGATGATAATTCATCAAAGTTAAGGTTAGCTTTTTCGAGATCTTCCGAAATTACTTCTTTGTACAAATTTAATTGCGCTAAGAAATTTGCTTCTTCACCTGTTTTGCTATCACTAAGCACTAAATCAATTCCACAAATATAAGTTTGGTAGTAATTAAATTTAGTTGTATTAAAAACAAAATGTAACACAGACTGTTTATATCGTTTTACTATTTTTGCTAATGATTTAGTAACATATTTATCGATTAATTTATTCGAGCATTGCCAAGGTGAATATAATAACCCTTTAAACAATGTGTTGATTTCAGGGTTACTATTTTGTTTAATGGTGATTATTTCCAGCAAATCAATTTGTTCTTGAAGCATTTATTTTTTCTTTTTGTTTTTATTGTTTTGCGCGCGCTCAACCTGAATTTTTTCAAGTAAGGATGCTGCTGAATTTTCACCCGTAATTAAATCAACATTTTCAGCGCGCCATTGTGCGGTTAATTCACCACGAAACGCTTTGGCTAAAATTGATTGCGGTAAATGATTCACTTTTTCTAAAGCTGTATTAACCTGTTGTTCAATTTTATCAGCATAGGCAAATAATTGTTCTACACGACGGACGATTTCGTTTTGTTCTTGTAATGAAGGAATTTGGATTGGATATTCGCCAAGTTTTTGTGCATTAATATTAGATTGACTCACTCCATCTGATTTGACTTCATAACAATATTGCTTTGCTTCTGGACTATTCAAATTGTAATTAAGATATTCAGGGTTTAAATCATCTAAACACTGAATTTTAATTAAATATCCTGCATAAATAGCTTTTCTTTCACCTCTATAAATAGAAGTTTTACCTACTAACTCTGGACTATTTGTTCTATTAAATAATACATCTCCGGCTATTAATTCATACTTATCTATCTCTGTTTGATCAGATGTATAAACTAAATCAGCCCAGTCTAAATTCCCATTTTTAAGATTTCCCATTCTTAAAACAGGAACAGAACCAACTTTTTTAGATTTTGTAGATGTTCCATATGAAGGTTTTTTAATAAAATCTTTAAGTATTCCATTTTTCCAATCATTTAGATTTTTACTTTCTCGCCATTCTTCCGTTAATTTACCACTCACTGCATCCGATAACACCGACTGCCGAAACTGTTTTAAAAGTTCGGGAATTTGTTCAAGGCGTGATTTTGTTTCTTGTACTTGGGCTAGTAATAAATCAAGTTTTTCAGCTATGATTTTTTGTTCATTTATTGAGGGAATTGGAATGTTAATCTTTGAATATTCTTTGAACTTAAGATTACGAAGATTATTACTTCCTCCTTGATAATTGGTTACCTCCCCAGATAAATAAAATTTATTAAGATAATAATTCAGATATGTAGCACTAATATTCTTTACTGGTCTCATTAAACGTAAGAAATTAGTACAAACCGCGGGGTAAGGGAAGTTATTAATAATAGATTGAGTGATAAGCACGGTTCGACCAACAGGCTGATCTGGTCCGCCACCTGATATTTCGAGTAAAATATCATTATTATTTAAACAACGAGACATTAAACTTGATAATTTTATCTTTCTTCTGACTGCGGTTGAACCATAATCATTTTTCCAGTTTTTGAATTCGGATCCTCGTATACAAGAAACCATCTTGTAATCATCATCCTCATAACTTTCGTCTTTTCCCCAATCACCACCGATAATATGTGTGAAAAGTTTTTCTAAAGTTATATTAGCCCAATTCGTTTCTAATAAATCCATTGTTATATACCCCCTCCCAAAGCACTCAACAAACTCTCCAACTTATCCAAAGCAACTATTAACTCATCTTTTGCTTGCTTGGCGAGTATGGCTGGTTCTGGGAGTTTGGTTGCATCCACACTATTTTTATCTTTTAACCAACTGATATCGAGTGAATCCTGTTTTGTGTCAGCAATCCAATCGCGGCTAAAACAGCGCCATCTTGATTGTGCTAGTTGATTATTAACGTCTAAGTTTTCTTGACTGGCTGACGAGTTTGCTTTGATATCATCTGGATTGAATGACCATTCACCTTCCTGTCTTGGGCTGGTGCCGTCGGGATTGATACCATAAACGGTTTCAAATGGTTGTAAATATTGCTCAGTAAATGGTGTACGTTTACCAAAGTTTGGCATATTGGTACGCAAATCATAAACCCAAACATTTTGCGTACAGTTTTCTTGTTGCAGTTTGTTTGTTACTGAGCCCTTAGTGAAAAATAGCACATTGGTTTTTACACCTTGGGCATAAAAAATCCCGGTCGGTAAGCGTAGTATTGTATGTAAATTACATTTATTCATTAAATCGCGACGAATATCAGTCCCTTTACCCGCTTCAAACAATACATTATCAGGCAATACCACGGCAGCGCGACCACCGGGTTTTAAATTACGGTAAATATGTTGTAAAAAAGCTAATTGCTTGTTGGTGGTCTCATAAGTTAAATCTTTACGAGTAATACTGGCATCGCCACCTTTACTGGTACCAAATGGTGGATTAGCGAGAATAATATCCGCAGGTTTTAGGTCTTGCCCAACTTGACCAAGTGAATTGCCTAATAAAATTGCACCATCATTACCGCCTTCTATACCGTGTAATAAACAATTCATTAAGGCAAGTCGACGAGTATTTGGTACTAATTCAACACCAATAAACGCTTCGTTTTTTTGAAAATCAGCATCTTTAGCATCAAGATCATAATAATCGTTGGTTTGTTGCCGTAAATACTGATCTGCTGCGACAAGAAATCCTGCCGTTCCGGCAGCAGGATCTTGGATGATATGTTTTATTTGTGGTTTAATACACCGCACCATACAATTAATCAGTGGTCTTGGCGTAAAATACTGACCAGCACCGGATTTTGTTTCATTGGCATTTTTTTCTAATAATCCTTCATAAAGATCACCCAGCCCATCCTTTTGAATACTAAACCAATCAATTTGATCTAATGTTTTAATCAATTGCTCTAAATGGCGTGGTTCTCGTAATCGAGTTTGTGCATCGGCATAAATGGCGCTTATTAATGGGTCATTATGTACTGTCACTTCAATGTATTGTTCTGGATTTTCAGGATCGATTTCTTGACGCTTACCTGTTGATAAGGCTAATAACATGGCTTTATAATCATTTAATAGGGTAATACCTGATTTATCATTGAGATTAGTCCAACGACACCCAACAGGTAAAGGATGTTTTTGCAAAATCCCTGCTTCGGTATTTTCATGTACCATCTTAATAAATAATAAAAGTACTAATTCAGTTACATAATCTGAATAGTTAATACCATCATCACGCAATACATCACATAAATTCCACAGTTTTTGTACAATATTGTTATTAGTCATTTTTTATCCCAAGTTTATACTCGTATACTTAATAGGCAAGACCAGTATTTTCATCGCCATTATGAATTAGAGTAAATGTATATTTTAGCAACTTCAAGTGACTTTGCTATATTATGCGGTAAGTGCTGACCAAATAGCCTCGCTTAATTCATCTAATACCGTATCAAGTTGATTGCCCAATATTTTATCAAGCTGCTTAGCACCACCACTATCAGTAAAGCGTTGATTAATAAATTCTTTATCAATAACGATCTCAAAGATAATTTGTTTGGCTAAACGATCTAACCAATTGCGTTGAGCCGGTGTCCAACTATGGCTTTGGTAGATTTGTTGCATGGCTTGTTTAACACGTTGTTCAAAAGGAATTAATGGTTCGCCCAAGGCAGCACGTCGGATATAACCAATAATACTCGCTGCAATATCTTGATTAGTTTGATTGCGTACGGCAGTGCGTAAATTAGCTTCCGAATAACCTGCACCATCCAATAACAGTTTAACTTCTTTCAATTGCGCACGGGTTAAATCACGTGGGCGGTTAACAACCACAGACAACGCAGCACTTTCATTTAATTGATTATGAATGAAATGATTAAAACTGTCTAAATAATCCTCGGGTCTTTGGTGAGAGCCATAACTTTGCGAGCGTTCTCGAAGATGATCTTCATGTTGAGAAATGAGTGGTAAACGTTCACTACCTAGCAATCGATTGACTTCATTTAATTGATTAATTAACCCATGATGTTGTTTGATAAAATTCGCAGCAGATTCAGGACCAATTTCATGTAAATAATTATGTAGTTTTTTCGGTTCAACATCCCATAAGGTTTGTAATTCATCTAACTTTTGTCTTAATTCAGGTTTATTTTCTGCTTTTTGCTCTGCCTTACGCAAGATTCGCATTAATTTTTGATTTAATTGATTTAAAATTACATCAGCATAAGTTTCACCCGCCATATCGCCAGGTGTTTGTAATGCTTTAGATAATAATTTAGGATCACTTAGTTCCTCAATTAATTGTTCAAGGGGGATATTAGGATCTTTAACTAACGGTTGCATAGTATTAACGTCTTTTAGTGCGGCATAAATATCAACCGGATCATATATTCGAAATACCGTTTTACCTATACTATCACATCGTCTTGTTGCGCGACCAATCATTTGTTCATATAAGATACGGGATTTGACTCGGCGCATAAAGACTAAATTACAAATCTTAGGCACATCAATACCCGTTGTTAATAAATCAACAGTGATAGCTATATTTGGATAGCGTTCATTTTTAAATTGTTTGATTAATTGATTAACTTTATCACTCTGCCCGGTAATTTTAGCGACAGCTGCTTGATTATATTCACCATTATAGAGATTCTTAAATGCATCATCTAATAAGCGTTTAACCATATCTGCATGTAGATCGGTAGCACAGAAGATTAATGTTTTTTCTTCACCAAACGGATCGAGTTCATTCACCAATTGTTCGCAAATTACTCGGTTAAAGTTTTCATTTATAACCCGACGATTAAACGCGTCGACTTCAAAATTAAGCTCATCTTCTAATTCAGCGGTTTCAACTTCACCGGTTTGCGTATTGATGGCACTGACTTTTTCACCTTTGGTAAACGTAATACCATTTTGTGTTAATAAAGTTTGGTAACGTATTGGCGGTTCATGATCAATTAACCAGTCATCGGCAACAGCTTCTCGATATGAATAAATATAAACAGGCTTACCAAAAATATCGCTAGTATGTTTTGCGGGTGTTGCCGTTAGCGCAATTTTTACCGCATCAAAATAATCTAATACTCGACGATAACTTGATAAATATTGCGTGGCGTCACGTATTGCCATCTCACCTTCTGTCATCTCTTGATCTAATGTATAACCACGATGCGCCTCGTCAATTATGATGCAATCAAACTGATCGATTAAAGGTGGATTATCGCTCATAAAAATGCGTTTGACCATTGCTTGCACGGTTGCCACTTGTATTCGTGTTTCAGCTTCAGTAGCCATAGAACCAAGCTCGGCTAAGTTATAAATTTTAGATAAAGTAAGGTTTTGTTCTAATGGCGCTTCATTGAAGGAATCTATTGCTTGTTTTCCTAAAGCGGTACGATCGACTAAAAATAGAATTCGTTTAAATCGTTCAGTTTTTAAAAAGCGGTACATCAATCCTATAATTGTGCGAGTTTTACCTGTTCCTGTTGCCATCGCAAGTAAAGCGGTTCGTATCCCCTTGGAAAGGGTATTTTCTGTCGCAACAATTGCTTTTTCTTGATAATCCCTTAATTGCAAATAGGCAAATGGTTCTTGTTTTAGTTGTTGTTCAGCGTTTTCTCGACTACGATTAAGTAGATCTAAGAGTCCTTGCGGCGAATGAAAAGATAATAAAGGACGCTTTAAATTGGCGCCATCACGAACATCACGAAACCATGTTCCTGACTGTTCAGCTAATTGTTGAATGTATGGACGACCATTACAAGAATAAACAAAAGGAATTTTGTAGTGGCAATCTGATTCATCAGGCCAAGCAATCGTTCTTTTTTCAAGTTCCCAGGCACCAATCAATGGTGGTAATACTTGGAAGCCTTTACTATAACGTTCAGCTTGACCGATTTTTCCGGAAACATTTTTATTCTTTTTCTTAGCTTCAACAACTGCAATTGGTGTTAATCCCGCAAATAAAACATAATCAGCCCATCCTTTTTCGCCTTTATGTTCTGTCGGCCATTCGGCAATGGCTAAATATTTATTTTTTTCTGGGCGAGTACCCTTTTTATAATTTAACTGTTCGGTGTCAGCTTGCCAACCCGCTTCAATAAGCTGCATATCAATTAAAATTCGTGTGAGTTCTTCGCTTAATTCTATTTGTTGACTTGCTTTTTTAGCTTTCTTACTTATTGTATTACGAGATACTTTTTGAGCTTTTACATCTTGTAAAGCAAGTGCTTGTTGTAAATCCTTAATCTTTATTTCATATTCTTTCTGTTGTTTGAGTAACATTGCCTCATTTTCTTGGGCCTGTTGAGATAGGGATCGCGCCTCTTCATCCATTTTTAACGCTAAGGTTTCAAATTCAGTCTTTTCTTTAGCGAGTAATTCATTAAATTGTTGACTGGAATTGAGTTCAATATTGGCTTGTTCTAGTTCTATTTTAAGTTTACTGATTTCTGACTGTAAACTGCGCAAGTGCTCGCTAGGATCAGCAAGTGGTTTGAAAGGTCCTGGTTTAAATTGCACACCAGCTTGACTAAAAGATTGGTGAAACCATATCGCTAATTTGTAAGCAACTAAAAGTCCATCTTTTGCTTCTTTGTGCTTGGTTTTAAATTGATGAGTAGCTTTATTCCCTTCAATACGTAATGTATGAAAAAGATTACGGATAATGGGTTCCAATTTGAGTTCATTACTAATCTTATACAACAAATCAGACTGAGAAGTGCGTTCATTAAATTCAATACCAGCCTTGGCAGCAATATGTTGTGCCATTGCTTCAGCTAATTGCCGTAATTTTATTAATGTGGTATTAGGATCACTGCTAAATGCTCGCTCTGCTGTACACGCTAATTCGACAAACAGTGGATCGTGTTCAGCTAAAAAACCAAAATTCGATTGCTCTTTAATTATTATCATTAAGCACTATCTCCATTGACGTTATATCCCTTTCTCTTTTTTATTATCGCAAATTTTGTCTAATTTTATAGCTATTTTTATTTTTTGACGCACAAAATAATCTCTACGAATTTTTTAAGCAATATGGATAAGAATGAGTGTTGCAAACCGACGCCCAGCAGTTAACCTAGCACTTAACAACTTATCTTTAATATAAAAATAGAAAAAACAGCCTATTAGTAAGTTCGCAAAAACAGTTAATATTTTGATTACTTAGGTGAGTATGATAAAGACAATTATCTATAATTAATTGTTTATTCTAATAAATTATTTAAATAGCATCAGAGTTAAATGAAAATCTATCATTATATGCGAAATATTAACGACTAAGTGTTTTAGTGATCGTGTAGTTTATCAACATCAACATGTAAATACGCTGAATAAATATGATATTGCCAAATATACTATTCGTTCTCGTGATAATAGTAAAAGAAAGGTGAATCACATTCATCAATTAATCTCGATAAATGTGATTACAGTTGTGGCGAATTATTGCGGTGACTTTTTGATTTCGGTAAATAGTTTAAATCCTAATATAACTAAAAAAGCAGCACCGGCAATTAAACACAGCCAAATTACCCAATTAAGCATAGTACTTTTACTGTTTTGTGATTCTATGTCAGTTTTACCAGCAAGTTTGAAGATTTTACCAATATGTGCTTCTGGTAAATCTGCTATTGATTGTGTTTCAGGAATTAATACATGTTGTGGTAATGCTACACGGGTTGCTTGTGTTGAGCCCCAAGCTAAAGTAAATGGTCCATTGTCACCACTATTGAAGATTAGATTGATACGATTACGATAAGCGATAATGTTAGGTGCAGTCGTAAAACTAGCATTGATAGCTTTTATTTTTAATTGTTTCATTGTTATATTCGCATCGTGTAAGATGATTTTTTGTGGTTCATCTTGATCACCATTACGACGGATTATATAGTCATTAAGTTTATGCCACGATTTATCTTTATCACTATCGGTAGCTTTATAAAAGATGCTGAGCGGTAAAATGGTACGCGAACTTTGTAATTCAATAGTAATTTCATTTACCGGCTGTGGTGAAGGCAGTTGATAAATAGCTTCTTCATGATCGGATGCAATTAAATCGAACTTAAGCGGATATTGAACTTGTTGAGGAATTCTGATTTTCGATGTAAATTCAATCTGTTTAATTGTCGGAATTATATACTGATCTGAAGTTAAAGTAATAAGCCAATAACGTATCTGGTCGTTACTTTGTGCGGGGATATCAATCGTGTGTACTTTGAGGGATTGATGATTATTCTGGTCAGTTAATGACATTAAAGGGATGTTACTACTAGCTATTTGCCAATTGTTTAAATCATAACTGTAAAGCAATTTTGCTTTCGCTTGCCAATTAGGATTTTCGTTATCATCAAAATCAAGCGTTAGTTGACGGATAGCGCCAGACTCTAATTTAATGTTATCTGGAATTTGCAATAAATAATTGGCTGTGAATATATTTTTACCCTTCTTTTTATCAACATTAATCTGAATATCTTTGCTATTAATATTAACATGATATTGATCAACATCTAATGAATCTTGCGAGCTATTTTGGGGTTTTTTGGGTTGTTGGTCCAGAGCGTAAATGATCACAGGAAACGTTTGGATGCTTTCTTTTTGTTCGTACTGATTGGCTAACGCGAAAGGAACCGGTTGCTTTTTGTTGTTAAATATTCGCACATCATCTAAATGTGTAGATGATGTGTGAATATACATATCTTCAGGGATATCAATACGACTATACATGCTTGTCTCATTGGCGGTTTCAATTATGGCACCAAAGAGATAATTATCTAGCGTATCTTCAGCTTGAGTTAATCCACTAAACAATAGTAATGCATACATTAATCGTTTTTTCATAATTTATTTATTCCTCATTAGATAGCTGTTTTATTTTTGGAGGCACCGGAGCCAAATAACCTATTAATAACATTAATAACGCCACGCCAATAAAAGCAAATGCACGTAACAATCCATCGAGTTCAACACTATCTACAAATATTAATTTAATCACCACAATTAATTGGATGAAGACACCGGTGTACCATAGTTTCCGGTTTGAATAACGGTGGCCAGTAGTTACTAATGCGACGGCAATTAATGTCCAAATCAATGACAATGTTGCTTGAACAATATTTGAATGCCATAAAAAATAAAATGACCAATCAATATTGAACCACTGACTTAAGCACCTTAATGCCAGACTATTTGCCCATAAAAAAGTGAGCAAAGTTAATAATATTAAAATGATATTTGGTAATGATGCACTTAAGTTCGCCATGTTGGTTGATTGGCTATTTATTCGCAAATGGTTTTCAGCTAATTTTAACCAGACACCGAGCATCATTAAGGCAAATATTGCGCTTATCTCCAGTGGATTAATAAATGGTATATAGTACCAATTATTAATTTTTCCGTTCATAAATATACCGATTAATAACTGATAGACTAAATATAGAATTATCGGAGTTAAACCAATTAACCAATAGGTTTTAGCAAGATACGGTGTTGTAATAATACGTCGTTTAACTAACATGTAGAATAATAAAACAATACTACTATTGGTTGCCAGTAATACGCTAAACTCAACCGTTGCTAATCCCATTGGCAATAAAATAAACAATAATTCTATTCCATCGAATAACCAATCCAACGTTATCCAAAATAGACTGATATGTAATGCCAATAAAAGCCATTTTGGCAATGCAATATGGCGTTTTACTGAAAGATATAAATAAAAATATGCATTTAAGAAGGCGATTGGCCAGAATAAATACCAAAGACTGCTGTTTAATACCGTGTCATCGAAAATAAAACGAATGATTGTTAGGCGTGAAATGAAGAGAATAGGCCAAAGGATGATAACCGCATTATTGAGAATACGCCAGTTAATTTTCTGACCGATGATATACCATAACCATGTCGAAATCATAAAACATAAAGTAATCGCTTGCAGTTTTGCGGTTATTTCGTTTATTCTCATAATACTGCTCACAATCCAGATAATCCACGTAATGCCGGCAAGGGTTATAAATAATAATTTTATTATCTTGGTTGAAAAGTCTAACGGTTGATAATAATGCCATAAACATGCATTAAACAGCATATAGATGCTTATACACCCAAAAGCGATAATATAGGGGCTGTTCTCTAAATAAGAAGAAAGGTATATATTTCCGGAAAAGAAACCTAACAATGTAATTAAGGCGCCACACCACGCTAAACGGGGCTGTTTTTGTGTAAGCATAGCCCAACTTAATGCAGAACCTTCAAATAACCAAATCAAAGCTATCCATTGAGGATCAAATGCCAGTGCAACGGTCAGATTGCTAAATGAAAGACCAATTGCTAGCCCGTATAAGGATACTGTTTTGGTAAATAGTGGATAACGGCGTAATATAATGTAAGAGCCAGTAAGATAAAATAACCCAAACCCAAGCGCAGAAAATGCTGGACCAAATTCCCATTGTTTAGTAATGGCATATTGTAATAAGAAAGCTAGTAGCGGTGTACCTATCAGTAAGATTAAATCGATAATGTTTTGATTGGATTCTTTATTTGCATAGCGAACAGACAGCAACACAGCTAAAACACCATAGATCAACATATTAGCTAAAATAAAAAACTGACATTCGGCATAAAATTCTGGACGAAAGTTATTATAACCCCATATTAAAGATACTATATAGGTAAAGGCAAAACCGATTAAATTTAGTATTCGCCATGATTGCCAGTGGGCGATGATGAGAAAGCTACTAGAAATCATTAAATAATAACTAAATAGGGCTATATGGTTACCGGAATTTGTGGATAATAAAATGGGTGCAAGATAGCCACCAACGCTAGCCAAAATAGCTAAACTGATTGCACGTTGTAATACCGCAAATAAAACACTCGTTCCACATATGACGAGCAGTAAAATATAGGCGAATGTTGAAGGAATGAGTTGATAAAGTTTGAAAGCAGCGTATATGGTTAGATATAAATCGCCAATGGCACCACCTTGTAATATTAATGCGTAAGGTTGTTTCTTTTGACGTAAACGCCATCCAAAAGTTAATAGTACAATTCCTAAAACGAAAGCGCCTAATATACGAATCTCTGGTGATAATAATCCATGATCAATACTATATTTAAACAGATAAGATAGACCGAAAAACAATATGATAATGGCGACTTTGGCTACAACATTACCTTTAAACAGCCATGTAATAAAATAGTTAATAAAATCAAGATATTGTTTTTCTTGGGAATTAAAACCCTGTTGATGCATAGATTGCTGTTTAGGGGGGATTTCATCATTTAATGAGATAATGATTTCAGATTCTTTTAATGACAACGATGGTGTTTTTCCAATGATTGGCTGATTGTCAGTATTGGTTTGAAGCGAGTTATTTTCTAATTCTATCGGTGTGTGGACTATTGATTCACTGCTAATTTTCGGTTCAGGAATCGCCGTATTTGCTATTTCCGCTGTATCCGTAATCTCTTTTTTTTCACTTATCTCAGATGGGTAAATTTTCTTATTTAACTCGGTTAATTGCGTTTGTATCTGGTTAATTTGCTTTTTTAAGTAAGATAAGTTGGTGAATACATTACAAGCCATTATTATAGCAATCAAACTTAATATTATACTGAGTATATCAATATCATATCCCATTATCACTTTCTCATATGTTATTCTGGATAGTAATTCGCCATTTTAATGCACAATGATAAATAAATAAATCGATTTACAATTTTATTAAAGATGGAATTATCTAAGAAACATGAAACATAAATAAAAAAGATAAATAACCTTTTTAAAAATCAGAATAAATTTTATTTCTTACTAGCAATTTCCTGCTGTAAAAAATAGTGAGAAGACGGTATTTAAATTAAGATAATCAATTTCGCTTTATATTTGATGTCTTATTTAGATTTTTTGAAAAAATTTAATTGGTATAACTCTTATTTGTTCCTAAAGTCCCTTAATATGATGTTATAGTTATTCTGATATCATAGAAAATATATCAAGTTTTATTAATTAAAAAATAATCAGAAAGAAGTATAAAGATGAATAAAAAAGCAAATCATCCAGCAGATATGAAAAACAAAAATAAAGGGACACAATAAACAAATAAACTTATGATAAAAACCAAGGAAACAAAGGCAAATAATTGAATCCTAATCAACAAAAATAATTAATATTAGAGGCTGGTCTTGATAAATTTTACTATCATCTCTAAATTTAAAGCTAATTTTTAATCATTTTTGTTATTTTTTTGGATATTTTTTTCTTGTCTCTCTCAAATTCTGGACTGAAATCTTCGTCGCTTAAACATTGCGGTTTTGTTAATCCCTTTTTTTAAAATCAGGGGGTTAGTAAGATAACGAATAACAACAGATAAATGTTCTGGTGTATGAGTTTTTTGTTGTTCCTTCTTTATTTTGCTTGCAAAATTGCAGAAATAATTTTCTGCTATTTGATTGGCATTTACGCCACTTAATACTTTGATGTTTAAGCTATTATCAAGCCCATTATATACCCATATCAAAAACGGAATGATGTTATGAATAAAGTGCAATCTCATTGTTACAACTAGGGGGGAGAAGTTGTTTATCCTTTTCTAAATGATGATATCAGTCATTTTTTGTTGCAGTTTTGATATAAATTAAACCATGTAAACAATATTATATTATTTTGTGGGATTGCTTACAAAAATTTTAATCTGTTTACTGAAGGTAGCTAAAACCATTAGTTACCTGACTATACTTACTTTTTAGCTTTATTTAGATAAATTGCGTTGGAACTTGGTTGGGCATTAAAAAAGCAAGGGTTATCAGAAAAGACTTTAGACATAAAAAACGGCTAAAAGCAGGTCATAAAATTTGCTGATTGGTGTCGATCGAACATGGAATCTAAGATACCGCTTAAGTATTAGAGGTGTTGAGTTAGCAAATTTGAGATAGGGAAATGTATCTGTGTTCTTATCTTTAATGATTTGATTTTTTTAATTTATCAAATATCTCTCAGAATTAAATTAAATATTCTTAAATTAAAACTTGACCTAATAACATTCATTTCATACAATGCATCCGATTCATGAATCGAATGAGTTAAATTATTAAACAAAGGAGATATAAAATGTTATTAACTACTAATATTAACCAAGTTATCGAAAATATAAAGAAATTTCAAATTGAATTAAATAAAAAAAATGGAAAAAATGATCTAGTTAATGCTTTAGGTCAATTTACAAATTGGTTTGCCCATAAGGATGAATTAGGAAATTGGATATTTGCACCAAGTAAGTTTATAGGTTATCAAGAAATGTCTTTAGAGGAATATGAAAATAAAAATCAAAATAAGTTAGATGGTAGACAAACAGACGCAATATTAAAAAAATGGAAAATTACTCCATCAAAAGAACAAGATAAAGAATTAAAAGAAAAACTATGTCTATTTTTAGATCGTTATCAAAAACGAATTAAGACGACCGCCAAAGTCTATATATTAAGTGAAAATCAAGATGGAGAAATAGAGCAAAGTAAAGCTCTCATAACAATACTTAAAACTTGGGATAAAGATACGCAAAAAAAGGTTATTAGCGATATAAATATCTATGAGCAAAGTCTTAGATAGTTTAGAAATAAACATATGTGTTTTTTATTAAAATGACTAAAATGCTTTTTTTATATTGTAAAAATTAACCTCAGTAACTCACTAATTTTTGGGGCTAATTGTTATAATATTGCATCCTAAAAAATGAACAAGGAGATTATTAATAATCTCCTTTTTTTGGTGAGTTTACTTTATAACTCGGTCAATTCACGATTTTTAAAATTATAAATACATTTTAATAGACCAAGTTTCTGTTCAAGAGATGTGTGGATCTGTGATTCAGATCAATTTTACCTATCACGTTTTTAAATCATGAGCTGGATTATAATAATTTTGAAGTTTGATTTCTAATGAATTTTGTTGACTAGTCAAACAAGATGAAAAAATTATAATAAGAAAATTTAGATACAAAAAACTAGCTTTCGCTGGTGTTTTTGGGAATTGGTGTTCAAATACATAATAGAAGCGCATTTTCTAAGT
This sequence comes from Frischella japonica, assembly GCF_014489845.1. Taxonomy (GTDB): domain Bacteria; phylum Pseudomonadota; class Gammaproteobacteria; order Enterobacterales; family Orbaceae; genus Frischella; species Frischella japonica. The sequence goes on along the minus strand of NZ_JABURY010000020.1, from coordinate 24,818 downwards.
TTTGATATAATAGTAATTTGGCAGGACTTTTAGAAGCTAGAATGTATATGCGGTAATATCCTTAACTTGATAGGTATAGTTGGTGGTATCGAATATAGATATCAAAAACCTATCAGTGTTAGGGATTTTTTCAGCACGGTTATACCCAAAAATATTATCTTTTTATAAATTTAATACCTTATTAAAAAATTCATTTATTTCTAACAATAAAATTAGGGTTTCTTTTTTCATTAAATAGGAGACAAGCAAGCTAGTAAGAAACAAGCTTGAAATACTGACAATTAGAGATCAATACAATAATTTCAAGTTTCTTAAGGAAGGGCTGTTTTTTATTTAGATATAAACTTTAAAATCAACTTATTTTAAAAAACATTAACTTGTTGACTGATTGAATGTTTACCTTATACTATGCGCAATTGTTTACCGGCAGTACAAAAATGTTCAACTCCTCAAATCTTCTCAATTGTGTACTCTTTCCAATCGTTAAGCCTAATTATTCAAAATTAAATCGGCAATTAGAAAATAAAGTGATTGTCATTACCGGCACTAGCTATGGAATTGGTGAAAGTCTGGTTAATCTTTTAGCCAATATTCAATGCCATCTTATTTTAGTTGCTAGAACACATGATAAATTAATAAATATACAGCAGTCATTAGCTCACAAAAAAGCTAAGATTGATATATTTTCGGTTGATTTGCGCGAATCGGAACAATTGGATAATTTAATGACTAATTTACAGCGATACTCTGTTGATATCTTAATCAATAATGCTGGCAAATCAATTTGTCGACCAATACTGCAATCATTATCACGTATGCATGATTTTGATAGAACGATGAAGTTAAATTATTATGCACCGGTCAAACTCTGCTTGGCGTTAATTCCCCATTTACAGCGTAATCAAGGGCAAATTATTAATGTTTCCGCCATAAACGTACTTTTAGCCCCAACGGCTAATTGGGCTGCTTATCAAGCCTCAAAAACGGCCTTTGACCAATGGTTAAACTGTGCAAGGCCAGAATTGGAAAATCAGAAAATCAAGGTTTCAACAGCTTATTTACCTCTTGTTAAAACACGAATGATTGAACCTACTAAGATATATAAGAGATTTCCTGCCTTGCAAGCTGATGAAGCTGCAGCCATAATTTGCCGTTTATTACAAACAAAAAAACATCAATATAAACCATGGTGGACCATTATAGTTCAACTTGCCTCATTATTTTTTAATAATATTTGGGTTAAATTGAACCGTTATTTTTTGAAGAAAAAGCTATGATAAAACTTATTAAAGCGCTGTATAAAAAGAAATTATTAACTTTATTAGGCATTTGGCACTTATTAAATAGCATTCATATTGTTGGTATCAATTTAATGGCGTTGCTTTATGTTCGTCAAAAACTTTCTCCTAACCAAATTGCTATCGATGAGAACGGCACTGGCACTGATTATCGTACCCTTTTTAATCAATCTCAGCACCTTGCCAAACAATTAGCGATTAATTTTAAAATAAAGCGTCATCAAAAAGTCGCTATTATAGCGCACAACCACCTACTCTTAGTTCACACTTTATTTGCTATGACAAGATTAGGCGTTGATGTTTATCTTATCAATACTGAACTGTCGACAAATCAACTTAAGTCCATTCACGAAAATGTCGGTTTTGACTGGATAATTCATGATCCAGAAATAGCGTGTTTATCAAATGTAAAAAGTTTACCCATTTATCATGAAAGCCTCATGTCAATTCACTCTCTATTAGCTTCTACCTCGACAATTGATGTAAAAATTAAAACGACCCACTTCTCAAAAATTACAGTGTTAACGAGTGGCACAACAGGACGTTTTAAATTAGCAGAACGCGATAGTAAGGCACAAAATTTTATTAACCCATTTTGTCAACTACTGGTGAAACTAAATCTTTTCCGTTATCAAAAAATCTATATTGCAACGCCTATTTATCATGGGTATGGCATGGCAAGTTTATGTATAGCTGTGTTATTAGGTGCAACAATGTTTTTAACAAAAAAATTTGATAGTCAAAAAGCATGTGGGTTAATTGCTAGTAACCAAATAGAGGTGGTCACACTTGTTCCTTTAATGTTAAATAGGATGTTGAAATGCTCTAAACATCAACTCACTAGTTTAAAATGTATTATTACTGGAGGAGCGCCAATTACAGCAATATTAGTTGATCAAGTCATTGCTACGCTTGGAAAGATATTATTCAATTTGTATGGCACATCAGAAGCAGGTATTTGCATGATTGCCTCGCCAGATGATCTCTCTATCAAGCCAGAAACCATTGGTAAACCGCTGAGAGGATTATCAACTAAATTACAGAAGCAAAACAATGAATCACAAAAACACCATGAGCTGTTTATTAAATGTGCTTGGTCAACTGTAGGCAACCATTGGGTTTCAACAGGAGATTTAGTCTATCAAGATGCTGACGGTTATTACTTTTTAGCAGGTCGAGTTGATGATATGATTGTTTCAGGTGGTGAAAATGTTTATCCATATGAACTTGAACACTGCTTATCAACTCATCCGGAAATTAATGATGTAACAGTGATAAGTGTGCCGGATGAAGAATTCGGGCAAAGATTGGTCGCTTTTATTGTTTTAAATCCTAATACCGAACAATCCGAAACTAAAATACAGGATTGGCTTAAATCAAAAATAGCCCGTTATCAGATGCCAAAAAAAATCATTTTTATCGACGAACTACCGATGACAAGCGTTGGAAAAATAGACCGTAAAAAATTACAACAGCTGTTTTTCACTCATTCTAGTAATGTATAAAATATAGTTAGATATCTTCTTTTTTCTTTGTTTTATATAATATTGCAAACATCATCTTATTAGATGGTAAAAAAGCGGCAAACTAATAAAATAATAAAATTAGACCAAATATTATTAATGACAAATCACCATAATAACTAAGTTTTATCGGCAAAAGTGTAGTTCTGATTGGAATTGTTAGAGACGTGAAGAAAAACTAATGTTAACTTCTCTTTTTGTACTATTTTTTGTTATGATTTTTCTTAATGTCTCCGAAAATCTATTTTCTGAGTGGATAAATAATATGACCAACAATAGAACAAATCAGCCTTTGATCTTTTAGATAAAAAATATCATCGTTTTCTTCATCTTGTTCGCCAATAAAAAAGACCCAAGCTTTATCTTTCTTATTTTCTTTTTTAGCCTGCTTTGCCTCGTCTTGAGCGGCTTCGAGTTCATTCAATAACATTGTTTTTTTAGCTTGAGACCATGTAGACCAATCGATGTGAATTTTATAAGTACGTTCTGGTTTATTGTCAGTCCAAATTCCAGCAGTCAACGGTATAATCAATAACTCATCATTATGTATGATTTTATTCCATTGCAATGGAGAATAAAAAATTTTCTTTTCGTTATATTTTTTAATCGCATTATTTTCAATTTTTTTGAAAATTGTCATATAATTATAACCAGAAACTTCGGGAACATTTAAAGACATATTACGATCGTAAGGAAAGTTGACAAAAGCCCGACATATTGGACGAATAGTATTAGCAGCCCGCCTGGATTTTTTATTAAGATCATGATTTAGATCTTGGTTTTTACTATTTGTATTAACTGATGAGGATGTCTTTTTGCTATTTGGATTTACTGAATCCCCCACATGCTCTCTTTTTTCAATCAGAACTAATCCTGAAGGCGATAATCCAGGCGTGTTTTCTAATTTATCTTTGATACTCTGTTTTTTTCCTATCCCTTGATTAATAATTTTCTCTTCTGCGTCTGCATCACAATTTTCAGCATGAGATTGATTTGGATATTTAGAGAAATTTGGACGCAATTTATTTTCTTTACGCCATGAACGGGGTGCCATATCAATACCGCACCCCCAACATTCATAACCTTTAGGGTCAACAACATTTAGCTTCCATAAATCCTCAGCTTCAACAATTTGTCTTGTCAATTTATCACGAGCAGATTCCATATTATTTCCCTTTTCTATATTTAATAATCGTTGTATTGGATAAATGCTGGAAAAATTTATCGGAGCAACGGTTACTAATTCCGCATTATTTTTCATTTTGCGTTAATAAAGTATCGATTTATGATGACATTAAACTCATATAGGAAATACCTTTTACTAAACCTCCTCAAAGTAATCACTATCAATTTGCTTTACTTCATAAGTCTGCTTTGTTGAAACCCCAACATTGTGATCAATCATTAACTCTGCTAACTGACTACCATTAATTAAAATAATTTTTGACTCTAAATGTGTTACGTAATCAATTGCTTCATTGCTAAAATTGGAAGTTGTAATAAACACGCCTTTTCTAGCTTTTACACCCTGTAGGGCGCCAGCAAATTTTTGTATTTCAGGTCGGCCGACAGTACCTTCCCACTTTTTAGCCTGTAAATAAATCATGTCAAGTCCAAGCTTATCTTCTCGGATGATCCCATCAATGCCACCATCTTTTGCTATGCGAGTTGCCTCCCCTGCATCACGGCGAGAGCCACCATAACCTAAAGCAAGCATAACGTCCAAGACTAACCGTTCAAAAAATGCAGGTGAACACGTTTTAATTGAACTCAGTAGATCAGTGACAAGTGAGCCTCGAATTTCTTGATAGGATGAATCCATAAGTTCTGTCGGTGTGTTTTCTGATTCAACGTTAATTGGCTTTGTTTGCGTTGGAGTGGCAGACGATGATTGTTTAAATGATACAAATTCTGGTATGTGCATTAACTCTTCATTTGTTAATCGCGTAGGCTTGCTTTGTAAAAACTTTAATCCCAATTCACTTATTTGCCAAATACCTCGTTTAGCGTTATCAATTAATCCTGCTTTTTTCAGATAGGTTTTAGCCCAACCGATTCTATTTTCAATAATCGCTTGATTGCTATTAGGGAGTAATTGATTTGCTTCATCAGGTGTTAAGTTGAATAGCTGAATCAAATGATCATACGTTTTCCTTGTCGTATGCGCTTTTCCATCGGATAACCATTCTAAAAGTGGTAGCATAAGCGTTTGATAATCGGGAATAGCCATTTATTTCTCCTTAATATAATGGATGATATTTTTAAGCTTATCACAACCATCTATATCGGTCCCATTAAATTCAACTTATTCATATCAATAGAGAAAAAAACTCTATAATCTGTTGTATAACGTTACAAAACGTTATGAATTGAATCGAAAAAACCAAAGTTTGTCGTAATGGTTAGATTAAAACTTATTTAAAAAATTTAATTTGAAAAAATCCCTACAAACAACGTCATCTTAAAGATCATCTGTTCGTGAAAAAATAAATTGTTTCAAAAACTGTTCAATGCGAATATTGAGCTTAAATAATGATATTGTGATGCCGTCTTGTTTTTCAAAATAGGCTTTCGCCTTTGCTTTATCGACCGTTTCTTTTAAGGCATCGAATCGACCAAAATCATTGAGATTATTCTCATTCACTCTATCGCTCATTAACGTTAAAAGTAGTTTTTTATCTAAACCAAGCGCATCAACCACCATATTCATTTGCGCATTTTCAGCGTTATCTTTGTAAATATTGATATAATCCCTAAAAGTGTGACCATCAATTAACCGCGCATCACCACGTTGTAAATCATGTAAAAAAAGTTTAGCGTACTTTTGCTCACTTTGAGAAAGTGAAGCAAATGACTTATGCAGCTCATTTAAGGTGTTTTCAATATTGATTGAATTTTGATTCAGCTCTTTCAAATATTTATCAAATCGACTATTCATATAGTTGGCATCGATTTTACCGGTATCGATTTCCGTTAAATAACCACTGACATCAAAAGGGACATCCCCCCCTCTCGCACCAATGCTTTCGCCTTTTGCAACTAACTCTCTGTAACGTAAAATGAGACTCAAGTAAGTTTGTTCGTCTATAGCTAATGTTACCTCATACGGTTTATCCTTTTCAGTAAAGGAGTAGATCGACTGTTTCCAATTAAATCCTTGTATTTTTGCTGCTTCTAAGTGTTGATTAAACGTATTAAATAATTTTGCAAATTTAGCACAAGTATCAATATCCTCTGGCAGTTTTTCAAAATTATCAATACCAGCGTTAATAAACAGCTCTCGAATATCTGCGACAAATTCATTCATAGCCTCAAGGTTGTTTACTAACTTATCAACAAATAAACCGATCGGCTTATCACCTGAGTAGAGTTTTACCGCATCGTTGATGTGCCGTTCCATGGTGTGTGGGTAACGATAATAGCGAATGATGCCGTGAGGTTTATCGGGACCAAACAAGCGATTAGTGCGCGAGAACGCTTGAATAATATGTTGATTTTCAATAACCTTATCTAAATATAACGTATTAAGCCATTTAGAATCGAAACCGGTAAGCATTTGGTTTACTACAATCAATAAATCTAACTGTTTTGCAGGCTCAGTATGTATATGTTTGTATTGTTTTTTATGAGCAAGACGAGTCGATAAATCTTTTTTGAAAGCAGCATGGCGGGCAAAATCAAAATTCTGACTGTAACGTGCGTTATAATCGGCTATTATTTCTTCTAAACCATCCCCTTTAAAGGTTGGGCCTCGATTTTCATCACCACTGTTATCAATATGTGGATCAAATAAGGCGGACACTTTCAGTTCCGGTTTGGCTGCTTTTAATCGTCGATAATAATCAATGGCTTCGGCGATACTGCTTGTAGCTAAAATAGCATGAAACTTATTGCCTTGACTGAGTATTTCCCATTTATCTAAGATATCGCTGACAACCTTTTCTTGATGCGCATCGGATAAATATTGGCTTTTCGGTATATAGTCTTCAATGCCTTTGTGATATTTACCCATAGCATCTTTATAGCCAGCCATAGGCATATCATTCATAAAATAATTAAATTTTTCCTTCTTTACGGGATCGTTCATGGCCTCTATAATGGTGTTAGCTTTAGCTTGCTCAAGCGCTACCTTTTCCCTCAAATCAATATCTCTAAACGTAGAAACTTTATAGGGGTCAAAACCCAGTACGTTGCCATCGCGTATACCATCGGCGATACTGTAACGATGTAGTTCGTTACCAAACACATCAGCGGTAGTATTGAGATTGATCTGATTTTCCTCATGAATCGGTGTGCCAGTAAAACCAAAAAAGAGTGCCTTAGGGAAAGTCCTTTTTATTCGCACCAACATGCCTTCTTTATCTTCATTACCGCCACTCATCGTTGATCGATGAGCCTCATCGATAATGAACACTAAGCGCTTGGTACGAATTTTTTCAATATCGGCAGAGTTAGTAGCCGTCCCTTCATCATTAACCGTTTCAAAAATATTACTCATTTTTTGAATGGAAGTAACAATTAATGTATCGGCTGGATTACTACTTTTCAATTTGGTAATGAGCGTATTGGTATTTTCTGTAGCTTGAACGTCTTCACCATCATTGGCAAAATTGCGGTACTCTGCAAGGGATTGTGTACCGAGTTCAACTCGATCCATTAAAAAAATTAGTTTATCGGCATCTTTGGATTGGGCAATTAACTGCGCCGATTTAAAACTGGTCATGGTTTTACCTGAGCCAGTAGTATGCCATACATAACCACCGAGGCAATCTGAATTATTTGCAGTATTACTAAGTTGTTGCCAATTGGTTTTGGCAACTTTGTCCGATATTGCATTGGCAGCATAATACTGATAACTACGCATCACTTTAAGGATGCCATCGGTATCGTCAGCAACAGTGTAAAAACCAATCAATTGGTGTGCCATAGGAATAGACAACAAGGTCGAAGCAATATCTTTCCAATGATTCATCGGCTCATTATTAAAATCAGCCCAGTGAAATTGATAATCAGGGTTAAAATTGCCATCTGCCCCCGGATTGGCAAAGTATTTCGTTTCCTCAGGCTCCATAGCCACAAATACTTGGATAAGCGAAAACAGCCCGCTAAATATCCCCTCTTTGCTGTACTTTTCAATTTGGTTAACAGCTTGGCTAACCGGAATACCACTGCGCTTTAGCTCTACATGAATCACCGGCATTCCATTAATGAGTAACATAACATCACCACGACGGTCATTACGCAAAGGGCTACCACGTTCAAATTTGGGTTGTTGCACAATTTGGTAACGGCTTTGACCAGCGGCAATTTCTTGGCGGTCGTAAATTTTTAAGCTGACCTCTTTACCGAAATGCAAGGTATCTAATGGGTTATCTCGCTTGATGGCAATGGTTTTACCGTTGATTAAGCCATTTAGTTTAATCGGTGTTTTAAGCTCTTTGATTTGCTCAATGATTTGTTGCATTTCAGTATTGGTTAAGGGCACATCATTTAACCGATCCTGTTGGCGATTATTTTCAAACAAGATAGTTGCCCAATTTTGCAACAATTGCGCCTCAGTTTTATTTTTAAGTATTTCCTGTTCCCACCCTTTTTGGGTAAGGACATCAATAAAGGCCTGCTCAAATTGGGCTTCAGTTTTAAAGGTTATCATTGTTTCTCCTTAAACAAACATTTTGCTCAAGCAGGCTTGCTTGATATTATTGAGTTTGGTGATTTGTTGTTGGTGTTGGTTGATTAAGGCATCAAGTTTTTGAACTAATAATCCTATTTTTATTTGCTCATCAATAGCTGGAAGTGGAACCTTTAATTTATAAAAATCCTTTAAGTTATAATTAGCTCTACCATCTCCGGTAGAGACATTCATTGCAAAATTTTTATGAATATCCGTATTAAAAAATACACTTAAATAATTTGAATCAACAATATTTTTATTTGGTCTTGAAACAATAGTTGCAAATCCTATTGAACCTTCCTCTTTTTCAGTAACAACTGCTGACGTACCGACATCCCCTGTATGAACAGTTATAACATCACCCAGCATTAATTTTCTACTTGAGTTCTCATCCGCAAATTTTTTATCTAAATAAATTGGACTATCCGAAAACTCAAATCTATTATTTTTTATATCCGAATTTCTTATCAATAATACCCCCTGATTTCTATATGAAGTAGTCATTGTTGTCACCAACCCTATGAAAACTTTAGAAATTTCCTCTATTCCTTTATTTTCCCACTCCCCACTAAACCCTCTAAAACGAATTTCTGGAATGATTTTCCCTTGCTTGGGAAACATTTTTTCCAGCATGGCTTTTTTAATATTGCAAAGCTTATCATGCTTTTTTTGGTGTTGGTTGATAAGGTTATCGAGTTTTTGAAAGTAGTTCCCGATTTGGGTTTGTTCTATATCTTCAGAAGGTACGATAATGTTTAAATCTGATAAGTCTGAATTTCTTATATGGACAACAGATTTTCCTTGCGCCTTAGAAGAGAGTTCTTTTTTTACACGTCCATTTGATAATACTAAGGCTAAAAAAATTGAATGAATATTTTTGTTGGGTAAGACAATATTCAAATCTCCTCCAAGAATTACATTTTTCATTCTAACGACTGCAGCCCTTGATATATCCTCAGATGATTCACCCGAAGCAGGAACGATAACTTCTCCTCCAATACTTTTAGTGGACTTATCTTTTTCCGTTACAAATGTGTCGACATTTGTAATTACTGTTTGATAATTTGTATAAAGTCGTCCATATAAAATGATTGGTGATCCACTTTCAACTAAATCTCCTTTTGAATATCCTTGTCCTTTAGTAAATTTAGCATTTTCACCTAAAATAAGAGAATTCCACTCTCCGTTAAACCCCTCAAATCGTATCTCTGGCAACTGTCTATCCACACTCATCTTATTCACCCTTTAACAAGCTAGCGAGTTCGTCAAGGCCCTGCATATCAAACTCATTACCAGTGAGTTCACCTATCATCTGTGCCAACTCTTGCTCGGTGGTTTTAATTTCATTAGCTATTTGCGAATAGGTCACGGCATATTTATCGGCAAGTGCTTGTACTTGAGTAGTGAGTTGGTTAATTATTACGTTTGGCATTGTGGCAAGTTCACTGCATAATGGGGTAATCCATTTAAGGCATAGTAGATTGTTCACCTGTTCATCAGTTAAACTTTCAAGAGTCGTTTTGGTTGTTAGATGCAACTCAATAGCGGCGTCTTTAACTGTTTTCTTTAATGTTTTTTCTTCGTCAATCAACCGACTAGCTTGAATTATTTTGTGCTCATAGCTTTCTTCAACAAACTTGATTTTGCTCTCTTTTTGCTCTTTTAAGAAGTTTTTGGCGGCCTTACTAACTTCGGTGTTGGCAAAACCATCTTGGCTCTCTTTAATGATATCTTGTTCTTTTTCTTCTTCGGTGAGCGATTCTAGAATCTCTTCCAGCAAACTCGCAATTTCAGCTAAGCGAGTTTCCTTTTCAGCTAAAGCTTGTAAAGCATCGTTCAAATAAGTCTTTTGCACTAAATCAAACGGTAAAATATGACCTTTCCAACCGTCTTGTACGTCAATGTCTTGACCGTTTTTTTTCTTGATCACCATATTGGCATCAACTTGTTTAGTGGCCGAAAAACCCTCTGTTTGCATCATTTCTAAATCAACGCTGATGATTTGCCATTGATCACTTAAAAACTGATAAGCTTGATATTTGTCGATTAGGTTATTTGACGCTAAACGGTTAAATAATTCAGCACTTAACGCCGATTCACACTGATTACGTTTAACACTCTGCCAATTTTCAATTAATTGCGTTTGTAAGTATGTATCAAAACCGTTAAAGGCTTGATTATAGGCGTCAATAAATGCCAACACTTGTGGATGCTGCGCAATAGTGACATTGACGACTTGTTTATCGATAGCCAGCTCGCTATAAGCCGCTGATTTAGCAGCAAACAGTTTGTTACGCAGCGCTGGAAAAGTTTGCCAATAGTGCTGTAATTCAGCAATTTCACTGTTAGGTATACCGCCCAGCATGGTGGCATGTAAATCCCAGTTTGGTGTCGCTTCTGAAGAGTCCACATAGCGAGGAATATTAAGGTTAAAGTCGTTAGCGCGTATAGTATCCTTGCTAACAAGTTGCGAGAACTTATCGATACTTTCACGATTAATCACCGCATCTGTAATACGTTTGATATCACTAATTTGCAGTTTGTTATTTTTTCCTTCTTTAATAAAATGTTTCGAGGCATCAATTACCAATACGTCAGTATTTTGACGTTTTTGTTTAAGTACTAAAATTACCGTCGGAATACCGGTACCAAAAAAGATATTTGCCGGCAAACCGATAATTGTATCAATATGATTCTGTTCAATAAGTTGCTTACGAATCTCGCCCTCTTCACCCCCCCTAAATAAAACACCATGAGGAAGAACAATCGTCATAATACCATCGGGTTTTAAATGGTATAGATCATGCAACAAAAACGCAAAATCGGCTTTGGTTTTGGGGGCGAGCCCAAAACGAGAATAACGAGGATCGCTCTCTTTAAAACTTGGATCCCAGCTTTGGGAGTAAGGTGGATTTGATACTACTGCATCAACATGCAAAGGGTCATATGAACCTTGTGGGTCACTGTCGTCAACATAAGGCCAATCTTCTTCCAATGTGTCGGCATTACGGGTTTTAATGTTGCTGGCTTTAATACCCCGCATAATTAAGTTCATACGAGTAAGATTATAAGTGTTCGCTTTTAATTCTTGAGCATAATAGGTAATACTGTCTTTATTTTTGCCGTATTTCTGGAACGCCTCACCGATATTAATTAACAGAGAACCTGACCCCGATGTTGGGTCGTAAATTTTAATAGTATTTTTATGTTTTAATTCATGAGCGATGATGTTTGACATCAGTACTGAAACTTCATGCGGTGTATAAAATTCACCAGCTTTTTTACCCGCATTCGCCGCAAATTTTTCAATCAAATATTCGTAAATGTAACCCAATACATCGTATCCTTGATTAGCATTCATTGGAATACTTTTGATTAATTGAAGTAAATCACTGATAGCTTTGGTACGTTTACCTGCACTTTCACCGAGCTTACTTAAACCGGTTTCTAAAGTGGTAAAAATTCCCTCAAAGAGCTTTTTATAGGTTGGTGAAATTAAACGGCTAAATGCTGATAGTGCATCACGTACATTAGATTCATCGAATGGATATTTGGGATCTATCCAAGTGGAAAATAAATTATCATAGGCAATAAAGTAACCTAAGTTATCTTGCACGAACTTTACCGTATCTTTATCGGCTTCAGTAAGCAATTTGATATCGTCTGGTGTCATGCCTTCTTTGGAAACAAATTGTACTAACTGATCACTTAAATATTTATAGAAAATAAAACCAAGAATGTAATCTTTATATTCATTCGCCTCAATTTTAGAACGCATCTGGTTGGCAGATTCCCAAATCTTAGCAGCCAATTGTTGTTTATTCATTTTTATCCTGTTTGGTGATGTTATCGAAATCAGATAAAATCTAACAATTATCTTTACAATATAAATTTTGATAATTTTTATCAAAATGAACTAATTTTTAAAATTGAATCGTTTAGGCGCCATAACGCCAATCCGCAATGTTTTATCTTGCTAGCCGAGCTAGTTCATGCTTTTGACGAACAACCTAATTGACTTATTTTGAGTATAATAATACAGGTGAATACCTCAAAAATCCATAAACGCCATTCTTAGCCATATACCATAAATAAGTTATTTTATATGTCGCTATTATCGTTTTTTTGAATTGCTGCTTAAGCTCTTTGATACTGTTTATTTTATCTAAAATAATGGAACTGATATGAACGCTAATTAGAACTAGTGGATTAATCTTATTTTAGTTTATTTTTTAAAGTGAATTTCCAAGTATTATAACTATCATTGGTATTACAACGAAAATGCTTAAAAAAGATAGAGAATATATTTAGCGGAATTTCAAACACAAAAAAACCAGCTTTCGCTGGTGTTCTTTTTTTGGAATTGGTGCCCGGACGCGGAATCGAACCACGGACACGGGGATTTTCAATCCCCTGCTCTACCGACTGAGCTATCCGGGCAACAATGGATGCATATTAAACATGATTAACTTTAATTCGTCAATCCCATTTATTTATTATTTTCTAAAAATATTGTTTGATTGGTTGAAAAATAACACATTGACCATTTTGTGTCTATTTATTGGTTAAATATTGTGTTAATTGGCAGTGCAATACCGTGTTTATACTTAATTAAAAGCGTTTTAACAATAAAATGACTTTACAGTAAATTGGATTACGTTATGCTTATCAACAATTTTAATTGTAATCGTTTTATACAATGGTATTAAAGACTCAAATTAAACCTAAACCTTATAATTTGCGGGCTATTTGTAGCCAAATTATTTATGATGTTTTAGATCAAGGTAGTTCATTAAGTAGTGCTTTATCGCAGCAAGCGAATAACATCACTGATAAAGATCGAGCATTAGTGCAGGAGATCTGTTTTGGTATTATGCGCGTATTACCAGAATTGGAATTTTATATTCAATCATTAATGGCGAAACCACTTACTGGTAAAAATCGTATTATTCATTATTTATTGATGGTAGGAATATACCAGATTCTTTATACTCGAGTGCCTGAACATGCGGCAGTCGGTGATACGGTCAATGGCGTGAATGTACTTAGAAAGCCAGCATTAAAGGGCATGGTTAATGGTGTTTTACGCACTTTTTTACGGGAGAAGGCTGAATTAACGCAGCTGTTTTTAGCTAAGGGAAATACTTCCTTGCATCCAAGTTGGTTAGTAAAGCGAATTAAGCACGCCTATCCAAATGATTGGCAAACGATTATTGATAATAATAACCAAAAACCACCGATGTGGCTGCGTGTAAACCGACAATATTATTCTGTGCCAGATTATCAAATGTTACTGCAATCACAGAATATCTCATCAACAAGTGATCCACAGCTATCTAGCGCATTACAATTAGATGTGCCGGTTGGAGTAAATAAGTTGCCAGAGTTTGAGCGAGGTGTGGTTACGGTACAAGATCGTTCCGCGCAACAGGCCGCTTTTTTGCTTGAGCCTCAAAATGGTGAGTTAATTTTAGATTTGTGTGCCGCTCCTGGAGGGAAAACTACCCATATTTTGGAGTTGGCGCCGCAAGCAAATGTGTTAGCTGTTGATATTGATCCAGAGCGAGTGAAACGGATTGATGAAAATCTTAGTCGTTTGAAATTGAATGCGCAAGTCATCGTTGGTGATGGCATAGCGCCGGAACAGTGGGCCCATGGGCAACAATTCGATCGCATTTTATTAGATGCGCCTTGTTCAGCAACTGGCGTGATTCGACGTCATCCTGATATTAAATGGTTGCGTCGTGAAAGCGATATTGCTGAGCTGGTTCAATTGCAATTTCAAATTTTAACCAATATTTGGCCATATCTGAAATCGGGTGGCACATTAATCTATGCGACGTGTTCGATTTTGCCTGATGAAAATCGTTTACAAATTGAGCGCTTTTTAGCTATTGTGCCAGATGCGAAATTAGTAAATGATATTATTCAGTATTTACCTACCATTAATGGTGGTGATGGTTTCTTTTATGCTAAATTAATCAAAACTTGAACAATTCATGCGCAGTAATGTATAGATTGTGGCAATCTCTGCTATGATAATCAAATTATACTAATAATTTTTAGTAATATAGATGAAAGAACTAATATTTAGCTTTATTATTATTATGAGTTTGATGACTCTAAATGGTTGTAATGCTTTAAATAATTATAAAAAAGATCTCAACCATTATGAACAGCAGTTTTATGCTGATGATTGTCATTATTCAGATATCAAAGATAAGATTGAACGTGATCCGTTGTTATGGTCATTAAATGGTGGTGCGTTAGCTTATCATTGTGGTGATTATCAGAAAAGTATTGAATTTTTCGATACGGCAGAAGCCATTTTTAAACAACAAGAATTAGAACTGGAAATTAAAGGTGCTGAACGTTCGGTTTTATCCATTTTAATTAATAATAATGTTAATAATTATCGTGGCGAAAATTATGAAAAAATCATGATGAATGTTTATAAAGGTTTAGACTTTATGCTATTAGATGATTTTGATAACGCGCGTATTGAATTCAACCGGGCACTTGATCGGCAAAGACGTGCCGGTGAATATTTCCAAAAAGAGATTACTGAAGCTTATCAGGAATTTAACCGCTCTCGTGTGCGTTCTGAGGTGTCTATGCTACCAAATAGTTCGTCAGAAATCACAGATTATGAGGGAGACATCACCGCACAAAGTATTTATCCAGATTTTATTAATCCATTTGCCACCTATATGAGTGGATTATTCTTTTATTTAGATAATGATTACAGTAAAGCGAGTGATTTATTTAAACAGACTTTACGCATGTTACCAAATCAGCAACAAGTTAAACGAGATCTGAACTTAATTGAACAAAATTCAACCAAAAAAACGCATTATGTTTGGCTTATTTATGAAAATGGGCAAGGTATGCTTAAGCAGTCGTTTACCTATGAATTCCCAGCCTATTTATTTACTAATAAAGTTGTGTCTGCTCAAGTCAGTTTACCAACCATTGAGCAACGGTCAACGTCTTATCCTTATCTATTATTGAATGAGCAAAAGACCACTGAAATCGCTAATATGGATAGTATTATTCAAATTGAATTTAATAAAAAGTTGCCAGCAGTTTATACTGATGCGATGCTGAATATGGCGAGTAAAGTTGCGATACAATATTATTTAGAGGACAATTTTGCTGAATATGGCGGGAAATGGATCGGTTTATTTTATCAACTTGCGACAGATAAAGCTGATATACGACAATGGCGAACATTACCAAAAAATTTTCAAATTGCCAGAACCAAATTGGCTAACCAACCGATCAATATTTATAAACCAGATGGCTCAATATTAACCACAATAGCACCATTATCAACTGATCGTGATGCAATAATTTACATTAAATCGGATATAATCGATCACTTTAAGGTTCATATTATCCAAAAAAATATCAATTACCATCAATGAGGCTATATTAATGAAAATAACAAAACCATTTTATAAAACTATAACTGCTATAACCTTAGGACTAACACTAACTTTAGTGGGGTGTTCTTCTAATGTTGAATATGTCACTAAGGATAATGCTGAAGATGCGGTTACATTAGGACTTGATAATCAAGACTTTGAGCAAGCCGCTCAAGAGTCATTAAACTCATTGTTGACAAGTAATGCACTTAATAAACCCGGTGGTGGTCGTTATGTTGTGGCAATAGGTAAAATGATTAATGATACGACCATCCGCATTGATACCGATATGCTAGTTAAGAAAATTCGTATTGGTATGTTGCAATCTGGTAAAGCTGTCGTTACAACAGCAGTTGCTGGTGATAATAAAAATGTTGATGACTTAATTTATGACGTCCGTGAATTGCGAGATAATGATGAATTTAAACAACAAACCATTGCAGGTAAAGGAACATTATATGCACCAGATTTATCATTAACAGGTAAAATAGCCCAACGTATTGCTCGAACTGGTAAAAATAAGCAGCTAGTAGAATATTACTTGCAACTTACTTTAACGGATATTAAAAGTGGTTTAGCTTATTGGGAAAATGAAAGTGTGGTACGCAAGTTAGGAAGTAATAAATCAACAGCATGGTAATCGGATTAAATCATGATGAATAGAATATTAAAATTAAGTATGGGGTTTATGGCTACGGTTATTTTATCAGCGTGTAGTGCGCAATCAGAAAACCTAGCGTCTTCTGATGAGGCACAACAAACTACGGCGTATTTAGCAGAAATTGCTGATGAAACAACACTTTTTGAAAATGGATTGGGTCAACAACAAACAGAACGTTACAAACTAGTGGTTTTGCCGGCTCAAATCGATGATGCTATTGAACAAAATCAATCATCGGTTTCTTCTCGTCAGCTTTCTGAAACGGTAACACACGAAATAACGAATGCTTTGCATGACTCACATCGTTTTGAGATATTAAATTATGATGAGCCATCAGATTTAGCATCTGATCAAAACACTAACAATACGATTTATTCTAACAAGCGAGCTCAAGCTGAATTTTATCTTAAAAGTACCTTGAGCCATCTTAATGCTGAAGAGACTGTACGGATATTAAAAGCAACCGGTCAAGGTGTTGAGGAAAAACGCGTGTCAGCAAAACTTGCGTATCAACTTATTGAATCTAAAACAAATAAAATTGTTTTCAGTCGAACATTACATTATCAGTTAAAAAGTACAACCTATGGAGAGCATTTAACCACCACGATGAATAATACCATCCGAGTAATTGCCGAGCTGGTGACCCATGAATTGCTCAATGAAATTTATCCTATTCGGGTATTAAAAGCAGACAGAGAACAAATAATATTGGATCAACCTTTAGCGGTTGATACGCAATGTGATGTAATTCGGATCGGCAAAAAGATAAAGGATGTTTATACTAATAGCGTATTGGGAAATGAACAAACTAACGTCGGTAAGTTGTTAATAATTCAAACAAGCAGTGTGCTGAGTTACGGCAAAATTCTTGAAGGACAAGTGGCTGAAGGCGATATATGTAAAATTATACCAGTAAGTATGCCATCAGCTCCTGAATTGGTAATACGCAACGATAGTGGTGGTGTAATATTACCTTATGATTGAAGGTTTTATAGCCTAATATTATGATGAATGATATTTTAATTTATCGATTATTGATGTTAATCTGATTAAGGAATTAAAATATCGTTATTTTATGACTAAATACATTTGGTCTAATTACTTAATTTATATTAATATATTTAAATGTTTTACCAGTTAGGCATGAACATGAGACAAGTACTCATCATGCTAATGATGAGCTTTATGGCAACTTATAGTTTTGCCGATGATAAAGCGAAGTTAGCTCCTTATTTATCCTTGTTACCTGATGGTACTGATATTTCGATATTGGTGCAATCCGTCGAAAAAAATCCAACTACAATTTTAAGTTATCAAGATGGTCAGTTTAGACAACCGGCTAGCTTGCAAAAATTAATTACTGCATTAGCCGCTCAATTAGAATTGGGTAATGATTTTCGTTTTATCACCAAGATATTAACGGATGGAAAAATTGAAAATAAGCAATTGAAAGGTAATTTAGTTATTCAAATGAGTGGTGACCCGACTTTTACTCGGATACAGCTTGGTGAAATGCTGACCGTATTAAAATTAAAAGGAATAGATAAAATAAGTGGGAATATTATTATTGATACTTCAATATTTAATGGTCACGATAAAGCATTAGGATGGTCATGGAATAATTTAACCGCTTCGTATAATACAGCGCCTTCGGCGATGCTCATCGACGAAAATTATTTCTATGCTGGAATTTTACCGGGTAAAAAAATTGGTGAAAAAGCCACTATTTCTGTATCACCACTATACCCAATAACATTGACCAGTGATGTGCGTACTATTGCTAAAGAGTCCCAATCGTTAGCTGATAAATATTGTGAATTAGATATTATTCCTAGGACCCAAAATCATTATCATTTAACAGGTTGTATAAAACAGAGTCATAATAAAAGTTATTTCAAGTTTGCCATCATGGATCATCTTGACTATTTTAGCAAAATTTTAAAATCCCAGTTAAAAAAGAAAAATATACAATTTAACGGAAAAATTGGAGAAACTAAAAAACCACTGAAAAAAGCCTTAATACCATTGACAATTAATCAATCTGAACCATTACCAGAATTGTTAACGATGATGTTAAAAAAATCTAATAATTTAATCGCTGATACTTTATTTAGAACGATTGGCGCTCATCATTTTAAAGTACCTGGAACATGGAAAAGTGCCAGTGATGCGACGAAAGAGATTTTATTGACTAAAGCAAATATTAATTTAGAAAATGCGGTATTAAATGATGGTTCAGGGCTATCGCGATTAAATCTTATTGATGCCAAGAAATTAATGTCAATTTTACAATTTATCGCAGCGAATGATGAGACGTTGCATTTAATTGATAAAC
The DNA here is from genome assembly GCF_014489845.1 of Frischella japonica. Classification (GTDB taxonomy): domain Bacteria; phylum Pseudomonadota; class Gammaproteobacteria; order Enterobacterales; family Orbaceae; genus Frischella; species Frischella japonica. The sequence continues at coordinate 5,900 of NZ_JABURY010000020.1, read as the reverse complement.
TGCCAATTGCAGGAGTTGATGGTACATTACAATATCGTAAAAGTTTCACTGGTAAAGAATTTAAATCAGTCATTTATGCTAAAACAGGACATTTAGAAGGTAATTATAATTTAGCCGGTTTTATAAAATTAGAAGAGCATAAATATATTGCATTTGTGCAATTTATTACTGGTTACAATTATGTGAAAAACAATAATGAGCCGACTAATACTGCCATTATTAATTTCGAAAAAGCGCTTTATCAAAAATTTATTCAGAAATGATTCATCATTATGAAGATAAATCTGCTTGAGTTGATTTTTATCGAGTGTGATTGATCTATTATAACCAATTAGTAATAAAAGATGTAATTTGGATAGTTTTTCAAAGATACCACGATGAATATATCAATGTTATACATTCATCGTGTTATACATGATTAACGCATAGTTACAAATTCTTCGGCTGCAGTTGGATGGATGGCGATTGTATTATCAAAATCTTTTTTGGTTGCTCCCATTTTTAATGCGACAGCAAATCCTTGCAGTATTTCATCCATACCATAACCGATTCCATGAATACCGACGATTTTTTCTTCTTCGCCAACACAAACTAACTTCATTTTACATGGTTGACGATGTTGTGTGACAGCGGTGTACATGGCTGTAAATGTTGACTGATAAATTTTTACATTGTCTTGGCCGTGAGCATATATAGCCTGTGGTTCTGTTAAGCCGACGGTTCCAATCGGTGGATGGGTAAATACTACCGTTGGGATGTTGGTATAATCTAAATGTTCATCAGGTTTATTATTAAATAGACGTTCAGATAGTCGACGCCCAGCAGCTACGGCGACAGGGGTTAAAGCCGCAGCTTCGGTATCATCGCCAACTGAGTAGATCCCTTTAATATTAGTATTTTGATATTTATCGACTTTAATAAAACCTTTTTCAGTTAATTCAATTCCTGTTGATTCAAGATTGATTCCGTTAGTAGCAGGTTCACGGCCAATAGCCCAAATTAGGCAATCAATTTCACATTGTTTACCATTCTGTAGGGTTAATGTTAACGAGCTATCCTGATTTTTTGCCACAGATTTTGGTATTGATTGTGTATGGAGTTGATACCCTTCAGTGCTAATCACTTCCATTAATGTATTAATAATTAATGGATCAAAGGTCCGCAATGGTGTGTCGTTACGAATAAATTGATGTGTTTCACTTCCTAATGCGTGAAGCACAGCGGCAATTTCACAAGCAATATAACCCGCACCAACTACAGCCACACGTTTTGGTTGTTCCGTTAACGCGAAAAAACCATCTGATGTTATACCATGTTCGGCACCAGGAATATTAGGAATAATTGGTTTACCGCCTACGGCAATCAAAATGTGATCAGCACGATAGTGCTTACCATTCACTTCTAATGTTTTCGCATCGATAAATTTAGCATAACCATTAATGACGTCTACATTATTTTTTGTTAATACTCGATCATAAGATTGATGAACTCGGTCAATATAAGCGGAACGACTAGCAACTAGTTTTTGCCAACTAAAATGTTTAATTTCAGTATCAAAACCATAATCAGGTCCATAATAGTTGATTGCTTCAGCAATTTGTGCACCATACCACATAATTTTTTTTGGTACACACCCAACATTTACACATGTACCACCTAGAGCTTTTGCTTCAATTATGGCACATTTCTTACCATATGAAGCTGCACGATTAATTGAAGCAATACCACCACTGCCACCACCTATCGCAATATAATCATAATGTTTTATTGTCATTATCTAAATCCTGTGTTTAATAGTTTTCTAACTATGTCATAAATAGAACAATAAAAAAAGATACAATATCAGAACAAAACGATAGATTAAAACGATTAATAAACCATTAATCTATCTCTATTCTGCAACTAGTTGTTCAATTAAGCCATGACCTATATTACTGGGGTCAAGCTTTTCACGTAACCAAGGAAGTATAGTTGCCATTTGTTGTTGTAATTTCCATGGTGGGTTAATCACAATCATGCCTGAAGCTGTCATACCTTTCTGATTATTATCCGGTTTAATGGCTAACTCAATTTGTAGAATATTTCTAATTCCAGAATTGGTGATTTGGTTAATCATTCGTTGCGTTTGAGAACGATTTATAACCGGATACCAAATTAAATAACTACCGGTGGCAAAACGTTTATAACCTTCCAGTAGTGCTTTAGGTAGATTTTGATAGTCATCCTTTATTTCATAAGAAGGATCAATCAAAATAATGCCGCGACGTGATTCAGGTGGCAGTTTTGACTTCAATTGTTGGAAACCATCTTCTTTAAGTACTTTTGCTCGTTTATCTTTAATAAACTCTTGCCTCAAAAGAGGATAATCGGTTGAATGGAGTTCAGTGAGATTAAGTTTATCTTGTTCTCTTAACATTTGTTTGGCGATAAGTGGTGAACCGGGATAATACTTTAACTTTTCAGTACGATTATAATATTGAAGTACGGATAAATAGGGCATTAATAATTCCGGACAGTGATCTTGTAGCCATATGCGTCCGATACCGGCGAGATATTCTTCTGTTTTTTCAGCATATTCACTTTGCAGTAAATATCGTCCCGCCCCCGAATGGGTGTCAAGATACAAAAATGGTTTTTCTTTTTCTTTTAAATAATTGATACATAATGTTAAAACGGTATGTTTCAATACATCGGCGTGATTGCCAGCGTGGAAGCTATGACGATAACTTAACATTTTGGTCTCATTCTAAATTTAGGTTTTTTAATCATCAAATACAGGCTTGTTTGTATCATAATATTGCTTATTAAATATTGGTTAATAAAATTAATAGGTTATCTATTCTAATAGAATAGTATTTTTAACTATAAAGTGTAAAACATTATTCTGAATTGTTAACATCATTCTTATTGAGTTGCAATAACGTATGGCATAACTTGCAATAATATTTCGCCTTTTGGTGTTGGATACGATTGTGTCTAATTGTGGTCAACCAATAATCCTGACATTGGCAAATATAACGATAGCGTTTTTTTTGTATTGATAACGGAATGGTAAATTCATGTGTGCGTTTAGGGACGCAATTGAAAACAGCCTGCATCACAAATTGCCACTCTTTACCATGTGGGCTAACGCGACCGTATTGTTGATATACGATAAGGTGCGCTAATTCATGAGGTATTACTTCATAAATAAAATCTAGCTTATGTTCGATTAACATTATAGAGTTAATTTGAATTTGCCATTTACTTAATATAGCGCTACCAGCAATACTACCTTTATTTTTATACTGAATTAAGGGCTCGTTAATGTCTGTTTTAAAAAACAAATTTGCAAGTGATATATGTTTTTTTAAACATGATATCACTTGATTATGTAACAAAATAGGAACCTTGGAATGATTCATTAGCCGCATCGTTATAAGACTTTCACAGTGATGTCGTGAAAGTAATTAATTATTGTTTATTTCAAATTTGCAGCATCACGTAATAACTCAGCTTTGTCAGTACGTTCCCATGGGAATTCATCACGACCAAAATGTCCATATGAGGCCGTTTTTTGATAAATTGGTTGAATGAGATCAAGCATATTGATTAGTCCATATGGTCGTAAATCAAAAAACTCTTTAACTAATCCAACAATTGTTTTATGCGGGACTTTTTCAGAGCCAAAGGTATTAACATAGATAGAAGTTGGTTCTGCTATACCAATCGCATAGGATATTTGTAATTCGCAACGATCAGCTAAACCGGCTGCCACAATATTTTTAGCTACATATCTTGCTGCATAAGCTGCTGAACGGTCAACCTTAGAAGGATCTTTCCCCGAGAATGCTCCACCTCCATGACGAGCTGCGCCACCATATGTGTCGACAATGATCTTACGCCCTGTTAAACCACAGTCGCCCATTGGACCTCCAATGACAAATCGTCCTGTCGGATTGATAAAATATTTAGTACGTGAAGTTAGCCATTCTGCTGGTAAAACCGGTTTTATAATTTCTTCCATTACAGCTTCTTGTAACACGTCTAACGTAATTTCTTCTGCGTGTTGTGTTGATAAAACGATAGCATCGATACCTTTAATTTTGTCATCTTCATAAATTAAGGTAATTTGACTTTTGGCATCAGGTCTTAGCCAAGGTAATAAACCGTTTTTACGAACTAATGCCTGACGTTTCATTAATTCATGAGCAAAGCTAATCGCAGCAGGCATCAAATTAGGCATTTCATTAGTAGCGTAGCCAAACATAATTCCTTGATCACCTGCACCTTGTTCTAAAGGATTTTTTCTGTCAACACCTTGATTGATATCAGGGGATTGCTTACCGATCACATTTAATACTGCACATGAGTTAGCATCAAATCCCATTTCAGAACTGGTATAACCGATGTCCTGTATAGTTTTTCTGGTTAATTCTTCAATATCAACCCAAGCCGAAGTGGTAATTTCACCACCAACTAAAGCCATACCTGTTTTAACATAGGTTTCACAGGCTACTCGAGCTTTTGGATCTTGCTTGAGAATGGCATCTAGTACGGCATCTGAGATTTGATCTGCAATTTTATCAGGATGGCCTTCTGATACAGATTCAGAAGTAAATAAATATTCTGACATGATTATACCCTCTTAAATTTTAAATGGGCGCGTAGAAAGACGATATTTATTATTATCTATCTAGCAGTTTTAGCGTCTAGATGGCTATTCTAATCAACTCAGTATTAAAAAACCAGCTAATTTTAGAAAATTTCATGGTTAAATTTCGTTAATTAAATAGATGACCAATATTAACAATTGTATCGATAGTACATGTTTTTTAACGAATGGATCGAGATTGGTTAGCTGAAAAAACATCAATTAGAGGTGGAGTATTGCATTAAATTAAAATTTGCTTAGCATATACGTAACGTACAATTTTCGATTTTTCCATTATGGTTAAATAGGCGATGTAATGAGTAGAGTGCCTAACATACTTGTTTTTGATTCGGGTATTGGTGGAATATCAGTATATAATGAAATACAGCAAAGAATTCCCAATGCAAACTATTTTTATTTATTTGATAACCAAGCATTTCCTTATGGTGATAAATCAAACGCGTTTTTAATAAAACGCGTGAATAAAGTCATTCGCGCAGAACTTGCGCTTTATCCGATTGATCTTGTTGTTATTGCCTGTAATACAGCCAGCACGATATGCCTACCATCACTAAGACAAGCTTTTTCAATACCAATTGTAGGCGTCGTTCCTGCAATTAAGCCCGCAACAACAATCACAAAAAATAAATGTATTGGTTTATTAGCAACAAAAGCAACCATACAACGGCAATATACTCAAAACTTAATTTCTGAATTTGCCCAAGGCTACCATATTGAATTACTAGGTTTATCTGAATTGGCATTATTTGCTGAACGTAAATTAGAAGGAATCGCTGTAGATATGCTAAAATTAAAAAATCTAATGCAGCCATGGTTACAACTGACGGTTCCCCCTGATACCATTGTACTTGGTTGTACTCATTATCCTTTTATAAAAGATGAATTGGCAACCCTTTTTCCATCAGCCTCATTTATAGATTCAGGTTATGCGATAGCTTCACGAGTCTATCATTTATTGAAAGACAATTTTGATTTAACAAAATTGAATGGTAATAAAGGAATTAATAAAGTAAATAGTACGTTATTTAATCCACAAGTGGCTAATGTGCTCAAAAGTATAGCGAAATATAATCTTGTTGAATATCAACATCTTAATGTTGATGATGTTTAAATACTGCACTTTCGGAAATAAAATTGCATTTTGTACTTGATCAAACTGAAAAGGACGCTATAATGCGCATCCACTGATTGATTGAGAGCGACGAAAGGAATTCTGATTCAAACAGTATGTAGAAGAAAATTTTGA
>NZ_JABURY010000002.1 GCF_014489845.1 Frischella japonica | reverse complement strand
TACTTTCATATCAATCTATTCCGCAAAAACGAGAACTCGTTTCTTTCAGCTTGTTCCTACTTGTTAAAGAGCTTTATTAATTAGCACACAACTACATGCACTTACCAATAAACTGCGAGCAACTCGCACATTAAATTTACTGCATTTCTTTTTTAAAACACCTCATCTCTGAAGTGGGCGCTATATTAGTACAGAATTTTTAATAACACAACATTAATTTTAAAAAAATATCAAAATAATGCACGTTTGTATCTATTTTATGCTATATCTGGCTAGCAGAAATACATCTTATCTAAAATCATCTTAATTTAGAAAAAAATAGCATCGCTTGATGCCATTTTATCATTATAAATTTAGAAATTTATGTTTTAAGATTAAATAAAGTTTTGTTCGCGTAGCTGTTTTAGTATAGTTGCCGTATATAACATTTCCCCAGGTGTTCCTAATGAAATTCGACACCAGCCATTTGCTGGAGGAAAAGCTCGACCAACTAAAATAAATTTGTCTTTTAATAATTGTTGATACTCATTAAGTGCAATTGGAATTTTATGAAAAATAAAATTGGTCTCCGAAGCAACATAATATAAGTCTAATTCTTTTAGAACTTGCTCCATAATTAATCGTGATGTATCTGTTACCTTTTTAGAATATTTCAAATAAGATTGATCTTCCATTGAAGCTAATGCAGCACACACACCACAATAATTCAATTTTTCACCGGCAACATATTGGGCGATGTTTTTAATATGGATTGGATTGGCAAGTACATACCCTACTCGTAAACCCGCCATAGCATGAATCTTAGAAAATGTTTTCAATAAGATGACATTTTCATAGCCTTGTTCAATTAAAGTATCAACTGACTGATAACTTGCGTCATTCACAAATTCAGCATATGCTTCATCAACAATGAATATCGTGTTTTTCGGTTTGCTACGAATCCAATCAAAAACTTTTTTTGTATCAGTGATAGTTGATGTCGGATTATTTGGATTTACAAGATATACAATAGAATATCCCGAATATTGTTCGACCTTATTTATCAATCCCTCTATATCAATTGCCCAATCTGTCAAATTGGGCACTTTAATAACAGGAAGATTGGCTATTTTTGCAAAATATTCACCATCGCCATAAGTTAGTTCTGGGATAACAAATTGTGTTTTTTCTTTAGTAAATGCAACAATTGAACTGCGAATACCTTCTGATGATCCGGCTGTTAATAATACATAATCAGAATTTAAATTATGATGTTTTGCTATTGCCAGACTTAACAAAGGCATTTCATGCTTTGCATAACGATTTGCTTTACTCACCGCTGTAATAGCCGCTTGTTTGGCGTTAGGTGACATACCCAAAGCATTTTCATTAAAATTTAAACGAACCGGATTTTCCAAACTGGGGGTCGCAATTTCACTAACTGAAGATAGAGCATTCACATTAGTTAAAACAGGCTCTTGAGCAGCATAGCTTTTCCGTAAAGTAGAACTAACCGTTATACCGCCAATGGCAATACCGGAATAAGTTAAAAAATGTCGACGAGATAATATAACTTTATTGTTTGTTTCTGACATCATTTTAGGATCCTCTGTTAAATAACGATATAAAAACACAACCTAAAACAAGATCATTGCAAAATGGATACCAAAGTTAATACTAAACAACTAAATACAATGCAAAGCTAAAATTAGTAAATGAGAAATAGATAACTTGATTTATTTGAAATGGATAAGTAAGTCAATTTAATTTAATGTGGTGCAACTTTGCTTCAAAAATAAGCAATAATGTACCATGTTAAACCATGAAAACTTTTGATTTTAAAACATGAATTCTACCGGCTTGGTAGGTATGAAAAACATTGAAAAGGATAAATAAAAAGTAAACAGAAAGAACAAATAATGGTGGAGCTAAGCGGGATCGAACCGCTGGCCTCCTGCGTGCAAGGCAGGCGCTCTCCCAGCTGAGCTATAGCCCCATCTATCTTCACTTCATCACTTCTACCAATTCGATTTGCCTTCGCTTTTTAGCACTACCAAATTCGCAACAGCTGACTTAACCTAAATTGGTGGGTCTGAGTGGACTTGAACCACCGACCTCACCCTTATCAGGGGTGCGCTCTAACCACCTGAGCTACAGACCCAATAAAGTGTTTTCTCTCTACAACAAACAATCTATGTGAACACTGTCAGGCGCTTCGTAAGGAGGTGATCCAACCGCAGGTTCCCCTACGGTTACCTTGTTACGACTTCACCCCAGTCATGAATCACAC
>NZ_JABURY010000019.1 GCF_014489845.1 Frischella japonica | reverse complement strand
CTGGTGTTCGGGTTGTGATGCCAATTGCATTGCCCGGTAGCTACGTGCGGAATAGATAAGTGCTGAAAGCATCTAAGTACGAAACTAGCCCTGAGATGAGTTTTCCCTGAAGAGATTCAGTAAGGTCCGTTTGAGACTAAGACGTAGATAGGTCAGGTGTGTAAGTGTAGTGATACATTGAGCTAACTGATACTAATGAACCGAGAGTCTTAACCTTACAACTCGGAGTTGTTTTTGGTGAATAAAGTGTGTTGAGAAAGCTTGTTCTGAAGAGTTAGAGAAGTGAGACAGGATATGTCTGGCGGCGATGTTGCGGTGGTCCCACCTGACCCATGCCGAACTCAGAAGTGAAACGCCGTGGAGCCGATGGTAGTGTGGGGAATTCCCCATGTGAGAGTAGGTCACCGCCAGACTATAAAATACCTTACCCTGACATTATGTCGGGGTTTTTTATATATAAAATCTGCACAAATTGCCATCCTAAATCTGTTCTGAATAAATTTATAATCTATTATACAATCTCATCTATAACTTTGTTTATTTGTTAGCAATGTTACGCTACTGCTTTATAATCTTATCCTAATTCTATATTTCAGGTTGAATGAATATATAATCAAAATAATGGTTTAAATTAGAATTGATAACAGTGATATTTGTTAACTATAAAATTTTTTTATAAAAATTAATTGGATCATGTAATATTTTAGTAAAAATAACTGACATTTTTCTTATGTTACTGATAATATAGATTATCTATCACTATTTTCTTATATAGCTATGATTAATATTTTATTGATTGATGATGATGTTGAACTATCTCAGATGTTAAGTGAGTACTTAACGAATGAAAGCTTTAAAGTTAAAGTTGTCCATCAAGGGCAAGAAGGTATTAATGAGGCGCTAACTGGCGAATATAAAGCGATTATTTTAGATATCATGTTACCCGATTTAAATGGTATTGATGTTCTTAAAAATATTCGCCAAACATTGAACACGCCTGTCATCATGCTAACAGCAAAAGGTGATAATATTGATCGTGTTTTAGGACTAGAACTTGGCGCTGATGATTATATTCCTAAACCATGTTATCCCAGAGAATTACTTGCCCGGCTTAGAGCTGTACTACGTCGTATGGATGACAAACCACCTTATCCTGAATTTGATGACAAAAAATATATTTTTCATGATCTTACATTAGATATCCCACAACGTTTATGTATGTGGAAAAATACTACAATTGAATTAACTTCAACGGAATTTAATTTACTGACTTTATTAGTTAAAAATCATGAGCGTGTGGTTACTAAGGAAGAGTTATCTGAAGAAGGCTTAGGTCGAGCTCGAGAGTTGTATGATCGTAGTGTAGATGTCCATATTAGTAATATTAGACAAAAATTGCATCAGCTCACTCGTGATGCTATAACAATTGAGACAATTAGAGCTGTAGGTTATCGTATTAGATAATAACTTCGATGAACAGATGCTTATTTTGGAAGATACTCATTATATTTTGGGGTATCTTTTATCTCACTTTTCAATTAACTTGGATTGGTTTCACATTTTATCTGGAAAATCGTGAATCTAAAATGTATTACCACATTCCAACAAAAGTTGAGATGATAGCACAGTTACTACAGATTTCCGGTGAACGTGAGGCGGTAAATTTTATTTCACATTTAGCTGAACCTGAGCGTTTATGCTTCTCAATTACCTTGTCCAGCGTGCAAGAAGAACTTCTGACTACAGGACCAAATTATTTAAAAGATGGTTCTTTTATCTATCAAAAAACCGCCGTTGCACCCGATGGTATCGTTTATTTAATTACTTTCAAAGATAACAATAAAAGTTATGCTAAAGGAGCTTTTTTTAACTTACCTGTTCCTATGTTTTTGATGGGAATTATTGGTGGTTTACTATTTAGTTTGTTTTTAGCATTAAATCTTACCCGACCCATGAAATTATTGCGACAAGGTTTTTATCAGGTGTCACAAGGTAATTTATATGTTCGACTTTATGAGCGCTTAAAATCCCGTCATGATGAATTTAGTGAATTAGCAAATGATTTTGATTCAATGGTTGAACAATTAGATATTTTAATTACTGATAGACAAGTATTATTGCATGATGTTTCTCATGAACTTAGAACACCACTGGCAAGACTTCAATTAGCAATAGGATTGGCGCAACAAAATAAACAAAATATTGATAACGCTCTTGCTCGAATAGAACTGGAATCCCAACGGCTAGATGCATTGATCGGTGAAATTCTCAACTATTCACGAGCTGAAATGAATAATTGTCTTGATGAGTACTTTGACCTAAAAGAGCTCATTAATGTTATTGTTGATGATGCACGATATGAAGCTGCTCCTCAACATATTGTGATTAATTTTAAATGTGAGCCAATTATTCATTCTATTATTAAAGGAAATTCAGAGCAAATCAGGCGAGCGGTTGAAAATATTATTCGAAATGCAATTAGATTTTCTGAGAAAGAACAACAGATTGATATTCACTTAAAAGAAGTGGGGAAATATTTACAAGTCGTTGTCAGTGATCACGGCCCAGGTGTTGAAGAGCATAAATTATCAAGTATATTTGAACCTTTTGTCAGAATACAATCACCTCAATTAGGTAAAGGCTATGGTTTAGGATTAGCTATCGCCCGTAAAAGTATTAGTATGCACAATGGTACTATTCAAGCTAAAAATCAGGAAACAAAAGGTTTAATTATTACTATTAAATTACCTTATTGGCGTGGTTAATTTTTAATAACAATCTGGATTAACATCAAAAACATATTCTTCAATTAAATCACGTAATTTAATTTTATTATAACCAGCGAACGTTAATTGATTGATAATGGATTTTTCATTACTAGCTAAAATTTTCTTGTATTGAGCTAAAAATTTCTTAGCGATGGGTTGATAAGACCAATGCCATTCTTCAGGTTGATATCCACCCTTTCGACCATGATTAAAAGACTGACAAAAACCGTATTTAGACATATTTGTTTGTAACCATTGAAAAAGAATTTTACCTTTTGGGTCTTGAGTAAAATAATCGGATGAAACGCTGGTGATATCAACATCTGTTCCCCAGTGGTGACGTGATGTTCCTGGCATTGAAGAATATTTTAAAATTTCTTGTGCTGTTTTTGGTTCATTTTTTAATTTTTTAAATAGCCTATCCCATTTGTTTTGCCAAATACTATTTTGATAAGCATAATTTCGTGTCGCACTGACAACAATAAAAGGTATATTAGGATGTGCGATTTTGAAATCTTGATAAGCTTTTGTTAATTGATCGGCGACTTCTTTTTGCAAATACATACCGGGTTTATTGACAGGTAAAATAGTAGAATCTAAGGCGACAAAATTAGGATCTGTCTTTTCGTTAAATTGTCCGATCAATTTGTTTAAAGGTATTGTTTCTGCCATAGTAGTAAAAGTTAGATTAAGTAAAAGAAAAAATAGAATTTTTTTCATGTTATCTATATCGCAAAAAATAGAATAATATTAGCCAGATGAATTTAAAAACAGTATAATCTCTCCTCAATTTTTTTCATATATTTTTTCGCCGCAATGTGTAAAAACGAGGCCATATGACAGTAGTAAATAATGTAGAAATGCAAACCGAATTATCGGCTCAATCTTTTGTATTAGATGAAGCATCTTTCGAAAAAGTAAATTTATTAAATTTCACCCGCCAAGAATTACGTGAATTTTTCAAAAATTTGGGTGAAAAACCTTTCCGCGCAGATCAAGTAATGAAATGGATTTATCATTTTGGTTATGATGATTTTGAACTAATGACCGATATTAATAAAAAATTACGTGATCAATTAGCTAAAATAGCTGAAATAAAAGCCCCTGAGATTGCTGAAGAACAGCGTTCTGCAGATGGTACGATTAAGTGGGCACTTGATGTCGGTCATAATCAACTAATTGAATGTGTCTATATTCCAGAAAAAGATCGAGCGACGTTGTGTGTATCATCGCAAGTGGGATGTGCATTAGCTTGCCAGTTTTGTTCTACTGCCCAACAAGGTTTTAACCGCAATTTACGCGTTTCAGAAATCATAGGTCAAGTTTGGCGAGCTTCAAAAGTTATCGGTTTGACCGGTAAACTTGCAGATAGACCGATTACCAATGTCGTAATGATGGGAATGGGGGAACCGTTATTAAATATTTCTAATGTGGTACCGGCCATGGAAATCATGTTGGATGATTTTGGTTATGGCTTGTCAAAGCGTCGGGTGACGTTATCCACATCAGGTGTAGTACCCGCATTAGATAAACTTGCTGGTATGATTGATGTTGCATTGGCTATTTCATTACATGCACCTAATGATGAAATTCGTAATCAAATAATGCCAATCAATGAAAAATATAATATGGCAATGTTACGTGATTCAATTCATCGTTATTTAGCCGTATCTAATGCTAATCATGGTAAAGTCACTATTGAATATGTGTTACTTAATCAAATAAATGATAGTGTCGAACATGCTCACCAGTTAGCTAGATTTCTAAAAAATACACCTTGTAAAATTAATCTTATTCCTTGGAACCCATTCCCAGGAGCACCTTATTCACGCAGTTCAAATACGCGAATAGATCGATTTATGAAAACATTAATGGAGTATGGTTTTACTGTCATTATTCGAAAAACTCGTGGCGACGATATTGATGCAGCATGTGGTCAGTTAGCTGGTGATGTAATTGATCGAACTAAACGTACTAAGTTGATTAAATCGTCGTTAAACAAAACACATATTGAAGTGAGACAAGCTTGACATTAAGAGGATTAAATCAATGATGCTTTCAAAAAAAAGGTATTCAGTCATTTTAAGCGTTGCAATAATATCTTGTTTAACCGGATGCCAATTTACTGAGCAGCAACAGGCAGAATTTAATCCAGAAAAGGCGGCATTTGCACGATTAAAATTAGGCTTAGGTTATTTGGTACAAGCAGATGTAGATGATTCCGCAGAAAATATTAAACGTGCACATTATAATTTAGCTTTAGCAAATCAATATTCACCAAATAATCCGAACATCATGCTTGGTATGGCATTGTTCGATCAACGTGTAGGTGAGTATGATGAAGCAGATATGATTTATAAAAATATCACTAAAATGGAACCCAATAATGGGCTCTATTTTAATCATTATGGTGCTTTTTTATGTGCCAGAGACCAATATGCTGAAGCAAAAAAACAATTCCAACATGCGATTAAATTAAACAATCCCATATGGAAAATTAATGGTTTAGAACAATTAGGTTATTGTGCCATACAAAATAATGATAAGGCTGAAGCGGATCAAACTTTTAAGCAATTATTTCGCTATGATCAAACTGCTCGAGATAGAGTGAGTAAATCAGCTAAAGATTATCGGCAGCGTGGTGCAATTTACGTTGCTGACTACTTAGACAATATTTCAAAATAATATTTTAATAAAAACAATTCGAGCAAATTTTATGAATTTTTTAACCGTTATGCTGTTGGCGTTTGCCATGTCGACAGATGCTTTTGCTGTGGCTGTTTGTAAAGGAGTATCACTCAATGTTCCTAAACTGAAAGATGCGTTTAAAGTGGGACTAATATTTGGTTTGATTGAAGGTATTACCCCCATGTTAGGATGGTTATGTGGTTTTCTCACACTACACTTTACTGAAAAATGGGATCACTGGATTATATTTCTTTTGATGTTATTTTTAGGTAGTCATATGATCTATAATTCTTTTCTTGAAGATGATGAAACTCAAGAAGATAAAAACACTAAAAAACAGTCATTATTTTTGCTTGTTTTGACCGCAATATCAACCAGTATTGATGCATTTGCAGTAGGTATCGGGTTAGCGCTTGCAACAGTTAATATTGTTTTTGCATCTTGTATGATAGGTGCTGCAACTTGTTTAATGGTTACTTTAGGGATTTTACTGGGTAAGAAAATAGGGTCTTGGATTGGTAAACGAGCTGAATTTTTGGGCGGTTTAGTACTTATTGTGATTGGTTCAATAACACTTTATCAACATATTTCAGCTTAGATGTTTAAATCGTTGAAATTGGTGAGTGATAACGATAAGTTTAATAAAATTTGTACTAAATAGTCTTCAATCTCCACCTGTAATACGCTTTTGGGCAAGGTTATTCAGTAATTAACCGGTGTTAAGATTTTTAGGTTTGATATCATATATATTTTACAACCTGATCGTCTGAACTGAATATATAATTAAATGGTTCTAAATGACTAACAACAATAAAATTATCGTTATCCTGCCAAAACATGGCTACTACAAATTGAGTAGTGCCAAGCAAAAGTGTGAGCCTTTTTGTTTTTTCTTTTCAATCTACTAATTATTATATCTTGGTAAACTTTATTACCATAACAGACAAATTTATCTAGATTTTTTAAAAATAAATAAGATTTCAAGGTATTATAGTTTTTTCGAATAAAATACAATTTTAGAAGTATGTAAACATTGTTAAGATGTGAGATTTAATATCACTGATATAAATAACTTGATCGTTTTTATCGAATTACCAAGAACTTATTATCTTTAATATACCATTATAGTGATATCTAGACGGTAAAAGTCAAGCCGAAGGTTTAATGATATTTACGAGTGAAAAGGAAATTGTTTATTTAGTATCTCTATAAACGGTGTTCTTCATCACGACCAGTTACTGAGCTTATTTAATCCACTGAAATAGGTATTAATGATATATTATTTAAAAATATGTAACTAATAAAATATAGATGCACCATTTAGAGATAAGCTCAGAATTTCATTTATGATATTATAAATAATATTTATTGAAGACTAACTTTGAAAGGCCTTTTTATCAAATTTGTTCACTTTTCATTCAAATATTGAAGAACGCAATCAATATTTGAAAAACGAATAAAACTCAATAAATCAATTCTGTTTATATAATGAATGAGATATTGTTAACAATAATTTTTTCAAAAATAAAAAACCACTCTCATTTCTGGAGTGGTTTTTATTTTATTTAGCTATGGATAGGGGAAATTACATCATTCCACCCATACCTCCCATACCAGCAGCACCTAAATCAGGTTTATCTTCTTTAGGAAGTTCAGAAATCATACATTCGGTGGTAATCATTAAACCGGCAACAGAGGCTGCATATTGTAATGCACTACGTGTTACTTTAGTTGGATCTAAAATACCCATCGCAATCATATCACCGTATTCTTCAGTAGAAGCATTATAGCCGTAGTTACCTTGACCTGCTTTTACTGAGTTAGCAACAACGGACGCTTCTTCACCGCAGTTAGTTACGATTTGGCGTAATGGCGCTTCCATTGCGCGTAATGCAACTTTAATACCTACGTTTTGATCTTCATTATCACCTTCAAGTGATGAAATGACACTAGCTGCTCGAACTAACGCTACACCACCACCAGCAACAACACCTTCTTCAACTGCAGCGCGAGTAGCATGTAAGGCATCTTCAACTCGTGCTTTTTTCTCTTTCATTTCAACTTCAGTTGCAGCTCCAACTTTGATTACGGCAACACCACCAGCAAGTTTAGCTACACGTTCCTGGAGTTTTTCTTTATCGTAATCTGATGTTGATTCTTCAATTTGACCACGAATTTGGTTCACTCGCGCTTCAATTAGAGACTGCTCGCCAATACCATCAATGATGGTAGTGTTGTCTTTGTTGATTACAACACGTTTAGCTTGACCAAGGTCTTCTAAAGTTGCTTTTTCAAGTTCTAAACCAATTTCTTCAGAAATAACAGTACCTGAAGTTAGAATTGCAATATCTTGTAACATTGCTTTACGGCGATCACCAAAACCAGGTGCTTTAACCGCAGCAACTTTAACAATACCACGCATAGTATTGACCACTAAAGTAGCAAGCGCTTCGCCTTCAACATCTTCCGCGATAATTAATAAAGATTTGCCTGCTTTAGCAACAGCTTCAAGTACTGGCAATAATTCACGGATGTTAGAGATTTTTTTATCGACTAATAAAATATATGGGCTGTCTAATTCAACCGTTGCAGTTTCTGGTTTATTGATGAAATAAGGTGATAAGTATCCTCGATCAAATTGCATACCTTCTACAACATCTAATTCATCTTGTAAACCAGTACCATCTTCAACAGTAATGACACCTTCTTTACCGACTTTTTCCATTGCTTCTGCAATTAATTTACCAACAGTTTCGTCAGAGTTTGCAGAGATTGTACCTACTTGAGCAATAGCCCGTGAATCAGAACAAGGTTGAGATAGTTTTTTAAGTTCTTCAACTGCAGCAATGACAGCTTTGTCAATTCCGCGTTTTAAGTCCATTGGGTTCATGCCCGCAGCAACAGCTTTCAAACCTTCATTGACAATCGCTTGAGCAAGTACGGTTGCGGTAGTGGTACCATCACCAGCTGCATCATTCGCTTTTGATGCAACTTCTTTAACCATTTGAGCACCCATATTTTCGAACTTATCTTCTAATTCGACCTCACGGGCAACTGATACACCATCTTTAGTAATAACTGGTGCGCCGAATGATTTGTCTAAAACAACATTTCGACCTTTAGGTCCTAATGTTACTTTTACTGCATCAGCAAGAATATTTACACCACGCAGCATTTTTGTGCGCGCATCATTACCAAATTTTACTTCTTTAGCTGCCATTCTTAATTTCTCCTAAAATTCTGTCTTTTATTCTGATTAATAACTTAATTATGCTTGAACGATTGCTAGAATATCGTTTTCAGAAAGGATTAAAACTTCTTCGTTATCAATTTTTTCAGCTTTTACGCCGTAGCCTTCATTAAAAATAACAATATCACCAACTTTGACATCTAATGGTTGTACTTGACCATTTTCTAAAATACGACCATTACCTACAGCCAACACTTCACCACGAGTAGATTTACCAGCAGCAGAACCTGTTAAAACAATACCTCCAGCTGATTTTGATTCGATTTCTTTACGTTTGATGATCACGCGATCATGCAATGGACGAATTTTCATTTATTATTCTCCTAAACTAATTTCAAATTAAGTTTCAATACAGTGAATTAAAACAAAATCATAATATATGATCATATTACAATGTAGTTATCCTAAAATGGGGATTTATTTATATACTTCAAGGTAGATCGAAAAAAAATTTTTCAATTGACTAATTATTAATCATTTTTGCGCTTAAATTCTCCTTCGATAATATCAAGCTCAGCATCATTACTCGCTTTAAATTCATAACCATATGTTTTAATATTCATTTTAGGTATGATTTTGCTGAAAAGAAATCGTTGTATTGGGGATAATAATAAGATCACCCCTAGTATATCGGTAAAAAAACCTGGAATTAACAGTAAAAATCCAGCTATAAATAATGAGATATTTCTAATGACTTCATTGGTGGGATTTTCTCGATTAACTATTTTATTTTTCATTTGGATAAAATTTTTTATGCCTTCAGATTTAACTAAAGATAATCCAAAAATGGATGTTGCAAAGATAGCAATTAAAGTTAGCAATACACCGATCGTATTGGCTACTGCATTAAATATTGCAAATTCAACATAAAGATAGATGAAAAAACAGAAAAAACAAAATATACGCATAATTTGATGATTATTCCGAATAAATAACTAGATTAATATTAAATATTTAGGCTAAATTTTTATTTTCAACCTCAATTAAAACCTATTCCAATTTTTTTCAAGATATAAAATTTAGTATAATAATATTAGCAGCAGTCCAAATCGCCGCCTTATTTTTACAATTTTAATATCAAGATTTTGGTTGCCAACGTTTAAGTAATAATGCATTGGTGACGACACTAACACTACTTAATGCCATGGCAGCACCGGCAATCATCGGATTGAGTAAACCTAGGGCTGCAAGTGGTACACCAATAAGATTATAGAAAAAAGCCCAGAATAAATTTTGTTTAATTTTATGATAAGTTCTTCGTGAAATATCAATGGCATCTGCAATCAATAAAGGATTACCGCGCATTAATGTCATGGATGCGGTATGCATGGCCACATCTGTGCCTGTTCCCATCGCGATTCCAATATCTGCTGCAGCTAATGCTGGTGCATCATTAACACCATCGCCTACCATAGCAACTTTACCATAGTTTTTTTGAAGTTGATAAATTTTATCAGCTTTAACTTCAGGGGTAATTTGCGCAAAAACTTCATCAATGGATAATTCTTTTGCAATGGTGTTTGCAGAGTGAATATTATCACCGGTTAACATAATCGTTCGTACATTTAATTGATGTAAGGCAGTAATTGCTGTTTTAGCTTCTGGTTTTATCACATCAGAAAAACCCAAAATAGCTAAAATTTTGATAGTTTCAGATGCTTTTTCCGCCAATATAGAAATAGTTAGGCCTTTCATCTCCAATTCATCGATACTATTTTGTAGTTCTGTAACATCAGCGTTCATTGATTTTAGCCAACGGTAACTACCTAAATAATATTGATGATTATCAATTTCAGCTTTAACTCCCGAACCCGCTATATTTTTAAAACTTTGTGTATAGTGATAGGATAAATGTTTTTCATTAGCTTTGGTTATAACAGCTTTGGCTAAAGGATGTTCACTTCCCGATTGGATTGATGCGGCGATAGTTAATAAACTATTTTCATCAGAATCAGTTATAATTTTAAAAATCACCAATTCCGGTTTGCCAATGGTTAGTGTTCCTGTTTTATCGAAAGCGACAGCTTTCACGCTATGAATAGTCTCAAGAGCCTGAGCATCTTTAATTAAAATACCTTGTCGTGCGGCAACACCTGTTCCAACCATAATTGCAGTCGGTGTAGCAAGACCGAGCGCACACGGGCATGCAATCACTAACACGGCAATGGCATTAAGTAAAGCGTGCTGCCAGTCATGAGTATAAATCCCCCAAGTTAGTAAAGTTACTAAAGCAATTAACAAAATAATCGGTACAAAAATCGCACTAATGTGATCAACAATTCGTTGTATTGGGGCTTTTTTAGTTTGGGCTGATTCCACCATTTGAATGATTTTTGCTAAAGTTGATTCGTTTGATGTTGCGGTTGCTTTAACAACTAGTAAACCCTCGCCATTAATTGCCCCACCTATTACTGTATCATTAATTTGTTTACTTACGGGTAGACTTTCACCGGTAATTAATGATTCATCACTACTCGATGCGCCTTCTAAAATAATGCCATCAACTGCAATTCGTTCACCAGGTTTCACGATAATAATATCGTTTAATTTAATTTGATCGATAGGTAGTATCACTTCTTGTTCGCCACGTCGAACACGAGCCGTTTCTGGGCGTAGAGCAGTTAGTGCTTCAATAGCTTGAGTGGTCTGATGTTTGGCTTTAGATTCTAGCCATTTACCTAATAAGACTAACGTGATTATCACGGCAGACGATTCGAAATAAAGATGAGGTATTTGGGGGCTATGCCAATATTTAATCAATTCAAAAACGGATAATCCATATGCTGCACTGGTGCCAAGGGCGACTAAAAGATCCATGTTACCGGTCAAGGCTTTAACTGCTTTCCAAGCGCTCTGATAAAATTTTGCACCTAAAATAAATTGTACTAATGTAGCAAGTAAAAGTTGTAGCCAACCCGGTAACATTAAATTAATTCCAAACGGCATCAAAAGCATAGGTATTAGTAATGGTGAAGCTAATAATGCTGCTAAAAGAACTGGAATGAAAGAAGGTTGTTTATAATGATATTTTTGTGGTTTTTGTTCATTGATGAATTCGGCATCATATCCTGCTTTTTTAACCGCGGAAATAAGATCAGCTCCATTAAGATTATTTCCACTTATTGTTGCCGTCTCAGTTGCTAAATTAACGACTGCGTTCTGAACACCAATCACTGATTTAAGCGCTTTTTCAACGCGATTAACACATGAAGCACAACTCATTCCCGTTATCGATAATGAAATATTTGAAGGTTCGCTGATATTAGATAAAGGTATAGCATGATAACCAGCATCGTCAACGACTTTGATTAAAGTGGTTAATTCTACAATTTCATTGGTTTTTACGATTGCTTTTTCGGTTGCTAAATTCACATTAACATCTACAACGTGCGGGACTTTTGTTAATGCTTTCTCAATCCGATTAGCGCATGTAGCGCAAGTCATTCCTTCAATGATAAATTGATACTGATTCAGTTTCATGGTCTTTCCTATCAATAATATTTTGATAAAAATGATTTAAATTTAATCAATGATATATTAAAAATCATTGTTATACATTCGATATTTATTTAATTATGTATACCTATATTTAATATCGTGTATAAATAATACTGGTTTTTGCGGAGTAAATATGATATAAAACGCGTGCTTTATTCTATATAAATAGAAGAAGTAAAACACTTTAATTTTATTAACGTTATAACACACACATATTACCACACTTTGCCGGGGTGCTTTAATTTTTATTAAAGTCGGTTAGAGCGAATATGTGGAGGCATAACCCCAACTTTTTAATGAGGAAATCATGACTACAGTCTCTATGCGCGATATGCTGCAAGCTGGTGTACATTTCGGTCACCAAACCCGCTATTGGAACCCAAAAATGAAACCATTTATTTTTGGTGCTCGTAACAAAGTTCATATCATTAATCTTGAAAAAACGGTTCCAATGTTCAATGAAGCATTAGATGTACTAAATAAAATCGCTGCTCGTCGTGGTAAAATTTTATTTGTGGGTACTAAACGTGCGGCAGGTGAAGCGATAAAACAAGCTGCAGAAAATTGTGGACAATTTTATGTTAATCACCGTTGGTTAGGTGGTATGTTGACTAACTGGAAAACCGTTCGTCAATCTATTAAGCGTTTAAAAGATTTAGAAACACAATCACAAGATGGTACTTTTGATAAATTGACTAAAAAAGAAGCCCTAATGCGTACTCGTGAAATGGCTAAATTAGAAAATAGCCTAGGTGGTATTAAAAATATGGGTGGATTACCAGATGCAATTTTTGTTATTGGTGCAGACCATGAACACATTGCAATTAAAGAAGCCAATAATCTTGGTATCCCAGTGGTAGCGATTGTTGATACTAACTCAGATCCAGATGGTATTGATTACGTTATTCCAGGTAATGATGATGCTATTCGTGCGATTCAACTTTATGCTAATGCAGTATCTGATGCAGTACGTAGTGGTCGTGAGCAAAATCAAGCACCAGTTGCAGAAGAAACTTTTGTTGAAGAATCTGTAGCGGCTGCTGAATAGTATTTAAAATATTATTTGCCTTATAATTAGGGAGGAGTTTACTCCTCCTATCTTGTGTATCAAATATAATTTACTGAAAATGTTTTGAGTAAATGACAGAATTTCAAACAGAGGGTTAAAAAATGGCTGAAGTAACTGCCTCTATGGTTAAAGAACTGCGCGAAAGAACTGGCGCAGGCATGATGGAATGTAAAAAAGCGTTAGTTGAAGCAAATGGTGATATTGAATTAGCCATTGATAATATGCGTAAATCAGGTCAAGCTAAAGCGGCCAAAAAAGCGGGTCGTGTGGCAGCTGAAGGTGTCATTGTTTCAAAAATTTCTGCAGATAAGAAATTTGGTGTGATTTTAGAAGTTAACTGTGAAACGGACTTTGTAGCAAAAGATGCGGGCTTCTTGGCATTTAGTAATAAAGTTGCTGAAGCTGCACTTGCTGATCGTATTAGTGATGTTGCTGTATTACAAGCAAAATTTGAAGAAGAACGTACTGCATTAGTAGCTAAAATTGGTGAAAATATTGGTATCCGTCGTGTGGCTGAAATTGCCGGAGATGTTGTAGGTAGCTATCAACATGGTGCACGTATAGGTGTTTTAGTGGCAGCTAGTGGTGCTGAAGATGAATTAGTTAAACATATTGCTATGCATATCGCCGCAAGTAAACCAGAGTATGTTAATCCAGAAGATGTTTCAGCGGATGTCGTAGCACATGAACGTCAAATTCAAATTGATATCGCTATGCAATCAGGTAAACCACGTGAAATCGCAGAAAAAATGGTTGAAGGTCGTATGCGTAAATTTACCGGCGAAGTTTCTTTAACTGGTCAGCCATTTGTTATGGATCCATCAAAAACAGTTGGTGATTTGTTAAAAGAGAAAAAAGCAACTGTAGCAACATTCATCCGTTTTGAAGTGGGCGAAGGTATTGAAAAAGTTGAAGTTGATTTTGCTGCAGAAGTTGCTGCAATTTCTAAACAGTCTTAATTTATTGGTAAATATATGAAAACCGCCTCTTTGGCGGTTTTTTTTATCAGCAAAATACTTTAAAATTAGAGAGATCAAGTTATTATTATTTATCTATAGGATTTTTCCGCAATGACAAAGCAAACTCCCTGTTATAAACGTATCCTTTTAAAACTGAGTGGTGAAGCATTACAAGGTGATGAAGGTTTTGGTATTGATGCCTCTGTCCTTGACAGAATGGCATTAGAAGTGAAAGATTTGGTTGAAATGGGTGTTGAAGTCGCGTTAGTTATTGGTGGGGGTAATTTATTCCGTGGTGCAGGACTTGCAAAAGCCGGTATGAATCGAGTTGTTGGCGATCACATGGGAATGCTAGCGACAGTTATGAATGGATTAGCGATGCGTGATGCATTACATCGTATTGAAGTTAATGCTAGATTAATGTCAGCGATCCCCTTAAATGGTGTTTGTGATGATTATCGATGGACGGAGGCGATTAGTTTATTACGGCATGGAAAAGTAGTTATCTTATCCGCTGGAACGGGTAATCCATTTTTTACAACAGATTCTGCTGCCTGCCTTAGAGGGATCGAAATAGAAGCCGATGTGGTATTAAAAGCAACCAAAGTTGATGGAGTATATTCTGCAGATCCCGTTAAATATGCTGACGCACAGCTATACAAAACACTCAGCTATGAAAAAGTATTAGATGATGAATTAAAAGTTATGGATTTAGCAGCATTCACCTTAGCCAGAGATCACAATTTACCGATCTGTGTCTTTAATATGAATAAGCCTGGCGCACTTCGCCGCGTTATTTTAGGTGAACAAGAAGGTACTTTAATTAATAATGATGTGAAAGTGAGTTAATATAAAAGGAAAAGGTTTTTACTATGTTAAATGAGATTCAGAAAGATGCTCAAGATAGAATGGAAAAAAGCTTAGAAGCGTTCCAAAATCATATTGCAAAAATACGTACTGGTCGAGCATCACCAAATTTATTAGATGGAATTATGGTTGAATACTATGGCAGTGCAACGCCACTGCGTCAGTTAGCAAATATTGTTGCTGAAGATTCTAGAACACTTGCAATTACTGTTTTTGATAAGTCTTTAACACCAGCAGTTGAAAAGGCAATTTTAGCGTCAGATTTAGGACTAAATCCAGCGTCGGCAGGTACGGTAATTCGTGTACCATTACCACCATTAACCGAAGAGCGTCGTCGTGATTTGACCAAAATCGTGCGCAGTGAGGCAGAACAAGGACGTGTATCGATTCGTAATATTCGTCGTGATGCTAATGATCAAATTAAAACATTATTAAAAGATAAAGAAATTTCCGAAGATGATGAACGAAAATCGCAAGAAGTTGTCCAAAAGATAACCGACTCAATGATCAAAAAATTAGATGGCTTTCTTGTGGAAAAAGAAAAAGAATTAATGGAATTCTAATTTTCACTGTATATTTACCATGATAATCCGATAAAAATCGGATTATTTTTTATCTATATTTTATTAAACATTGTTTAATTTTGGTAAAAACAAGGTTGAATATTGATCACAATTGTTAATTTTTTGTTAAATAGTGTCGAATTTTCCAATTTTACCTAAACATTTATTGACTTGGCATAGGTAATTAGGTTTAAAATAACGGGCACTAATAAAATTATAAAAGCGATTGTTTTACACTTTTTATTAAAACCATAATGAAAGTGTGGGGCGATATTTTTCTTTTTTTAATAATTAAGGTAAGAGGTAATATGACAATCTCTTCTCCAAGTTCACCACAGGAATATATTAAACACCACCTTCATAGTTTACAGTTTGGTGAGGGTTTTTGGGCGTTTAATCTCGATTCCTTATTTTTCTCAATTTTGCTAGGTGTAATATTCTTGTCTATATTCCATCGGGTAGCCCATAAAGCAACTACGGGAGTTCCTGGAAAATTACAATGTGCAGTTGAAATGATCATTGAATTTGTTGATAAGACCGTTAAAGACATGTTTAGTGGTCAAAATAAATTGATTGCACCATTAGCTTTAACCATATTTGTGTGGGTGTTTTTAATGAATCTTATGGATTTATTACCAATAGATTTCTTACCATACATTTCACAACAACTAGGTTTGCCTTATTTACGTGTCGTGCCTACAGCAGATGTTAGCATTACGATGTCAATGGCTATAGGGGTATTTTTATTAATTATTATCTACACGTTTAAATATAAAGGTGTAAAAGGATTTATTAAAGACTATACTTTACATCCTTTTAATCATTGGGCTTTCGCTCCGATTAATTTACTATTGGAAACAGTTAGTCTATTATCTAAACCGATTTCTTTAGGTCTACGGCTGTTTGGAAATATGTATGCAGGGGAACTTATTTTTATCCTTATAGCAGCATTAATTCCTTGGTGGTCGCAATGGGTTTTATCTTTACCATGGGCGATTTTCCATATTTTAATTATTACGTTACAAGCATTTATTTTTATGGTGTTGACGATTGTCTACTTATCTATGGCATCGGAAACAGAAGATCACTAATAAACAATTATTTTTAATGATATTACTGGAGTATAAAGATGGACATGAGTATGTTATTTATAGCTGCTGGATTGATGATGGGATTAGCTGCAATTGGTGGAGCAATTGGTATTGGTATTTTAGGAGGCAAGTTCCTTGAAGGTGCTGCACGCCAACCAGAATTAATGCCAATGTTACGTACTCAATTCTTTATCATTATGGGATTAGTTGATGCAATCCCAATGATCAGTGTGGGTATTGCTTTATATACTATTTTCGCTCGCGCTTAATTAGCTATTATTTAATATGAGTAATGTAAGAGGAATTGTCTCATGAATATGAATGCAACGCTCCTCGGCCAAGCAATTACATTTGTATTGTTTGTTTGGTTCTGTATGAAGTTTGTTTGGCCTCCGATTATCAGTGCGATTGAAAAACGCCAAAAAGAGATAGCTGACGGGCTTGCTTCAGCAGAAACAGCAAAAAAAGATTTGGAATTAGCCAAAGCTAATACATCTGACATAATGCAACAGGCTAAGGTTGAGGCGAATGCTATTATTGAGCAAGCAAATAAACGCAAAGCATCAATAATCGAGGAAGCCCAACAAGAAGCGACTCGTGAAAGAGAAAGAATTGTTGCACAAGGTCTTGCTGAAGTTGAGGCCGAACGCAAACGAGCCCGAGAAGAGTTAAAACAACAGGTTGCAAGGCTTGCCATTGCTGGTGCAGAGAAAATTATTGAACGTTCTGTTAATGAAGCCGCTAATAGTGACATTATTGACAAACTAGTAGCAGAATTATAAGAGGAGATTGAGCAATAATGGCTGACTTTATTACAGTTGCTCGTCCTTATGCTAAAGCTGCTTTCGATTTTGCTGTTGAACATAATCGCATTGAAGCATGGCAAAAGATGCTAACTTTAGTGTCACATATTAGTCAGGATGAACAAATTAAAAGTGTTTTGACATCCGATATGAAGCCAGATTCAATTGCGCAGTTATTTATTAATGTTTGTCGTGAGCAACTTGATGAATATCAAGCAAATTTTATCAAAGTGATGGCAGAAAATAAGCGATTAATTTTACTGCCAGATGTGTTAATGCTTTTTGTTCAATTTGTGTTAGCAAAACAAGCCGTGGCAGATGTTGATGTAATATCTGCCACGCCGTTAACAGATGCACAACTTGATAAAATTGCAGCTGGAGTCGAACAACGTTTATCTCGAAAAGTAAGACTGAAATGTCATATTGATAAATCAATCATGTCAGGTTTTATTATTCGTTCGGGTGATATGGTTATTGATAGTAGTATTAGAGGGCGCCTTAATCGTTTAAGTGACGCGCTACAGTCTTAAGGGGACTGATAATGCATCTAAATTCAACTGAAATTAGTGAACTAATTAAAGAGCGAATTGCTCAGTTCAATGTTGTGAGTAATGCTCACAATGAAGGAACAATTATATCCGTTAGTGATGGAATTCTTCGTATTCATGGTTTAACTGAAGTAATGCAAGGAGAAATGATTGCATTGCCAGGAAATCGTTATGCAATGGCACTTAATTTAGAACGTGATTCTGTTGGTGCTGTGGTAATGGGACCTTATGAAGACCTTGCTGAAGGTATGAAAGTTCAATGTACCGGTCATATTTTACAAGTCCCGGTAGGGGAAGGCTTGCTTGGACGTGTTATTAATACGTTAGGTGAACCTATCGATGGTAAAGGAGCACTTCAGCATGATGGTTTTTCACCTGTTGAAGTTGTCGCGCCAGGAGTTATTGAGCGTCAATCGGTTGATCAGGCTTTACAAACTGGTTATAAAGCGGTTGATTCAATGATTCCAATCGGGCGTGGACAACGTGAATTAATCATCGGTGACCGTCAAACAGGTAAAACAGCGTTGGCAATTGATGCAATCATTAATCAACGTGATTCAGGCGTTAAATGTATCTATGTCGCGATTGGTCAAAAACAATCTACTATCGCTAATGTTGTACGTAAATTAGAAGAGTATGGTGCACTGCAAAACACGATTGTGGTCGTTGCTTCTGCATCAGAATCGGCAGCATTACAATATTTAGCACCTTATGCAGGTTGTGCAATGGGTGAATACTTCCGTGATCGTGGTCAGGATGCACTTGTTGTTTATGATGATCTTTCAAAACAAGCGGTCGCTTATCGTCAAATTTCATTATTATTACGACGTCCGCCTGGACGTGAAGCTTACCCTGGGGATGTATTCTACTTGCATTCACGTTTATTAGAACGTGCAGCACGTGTTAACGCTGATTATGTAGAGCAGTTTACAAAAGGGGAAGTTAAAGGTAAAACCGGTTCATTAACTGCCTTACCAATTATTGAAACCCAAGCTGGTGACGTATCTGCTTTCGTTCCGACCAACGTTATTTCGATTACTGATGGTCAAATTTTCTTAGAAACGAATTTATTTAATTCTGGAGTACGTCCCGCAGTTAACCCAGGTATTTCGGTATCGCGTGTTGGTGGTGCGGCACAAACTAAAGTAATCAAAAAATTATCAGGTGGTATTCGTACTGCTTTAGCTCAATATCGTGAGTTAGCTGCATTCTCACAGTTTGCTTCGGATCTTGATGATGCAACGCGTAATCAGTTAAGCCATGGTGAAAAAGTAACTGAATTACTTAAACAGAAACAGTATTCACCTTTGACCGTCGCTGAACAGTCTGTAGTGCTATTTGCAGCAGAACGTGGTTATTTAGAAGATGTTGAATTGCCAAAAGTATTGGCTTTTGAAGCAGCGCTTCTTTCTTATGCGCACAGTCAATATACAGATTTTATGGCTGAGCTTGCTAAAACTGGTAATTACAATGATGATGTTGAGAATAAGCTAAAAGAAATTCTAGATAGCTTTAAATCTACACAGACTTGGTAGTTATCAAGCAGAGGTGAATAAATGGCTAATGCAAAAGAGATAAGAACGAAAATCGCAAGTATTCAAAGTACTCAAAAGATTACACGAGCGATGGAAATGGTTGCCAACTCTAAAATGCGAAAAACGCAAGATAGAATGGCAGCAAGTCGTCCTTATGCAGAGTTAATACGTAACGTAATTGGACATTTAGCGTTAGTACAATCATGTGTTAAGCATCCTTACCTAAATGAACGGGATGTTAAGCGTGTTGGTTACCTGATCATTTCAACCGATCGAGGTTTATGTGGTGGTTTAAATATTAATTTATTTAAAACTGTTGTAGCTGATATGCAGAATTGGCAGGAAAAAGGTGTTGAATCTGATTTAGCTGTGGTTGGGTCACGTGGCGTTTCTTTTTTTACTTCGTTAAAAGCTAATATTTTAACACAAGTAACAGGGTTAGGTGATGATCCAACCCTTTCTGATTTAATCGGACCTGTGAAAACAATGTTGCAAGCTTATGATCAAGGTAAAATTGACCGTCTATATATTGTGACTAATCGATTTATCAATACCATGACGCAAAAACCAATGATACAACAGTTGATACCACTTGAACCTGCTGATGATGAAGAGCTTAAATCTAAAACTTGGGATTATATCTATGAACCAAGTGAAAAATCATTATTAGATGTGACAGTTCGTCGTTATATTGAATCACAAGTTTACCAAGCTGTTGTTGAAAACTTGGCAAGTGAACAAGCGGCCAGGATGGTCGCAATGAAGGCGGCAACTGATAATGGTGCAAATCTCATCAGTGAGTTACAAATTGTCTATAATAAAGCACGTCAAGGTGCTATTACTAATGAGTTGATAGATATTGTATCGGGCGCAGCAGCAGTTTCAGGTTAACGTTAAAGTCATGTTGCATTTTAATGTGCAACTGATTAATTAAGATTAAGACATAGAGGATTAAAGATGGCTACTGGAAAGATTGTCCAGATTATCGGCGCAGTTGTTGATGTCGAATTTCCAGAAAATGCGGTACCAAATATTTATGACGCATTAGAGGTGGAAACTGGCGCAGATAAACTTGTTCTGGAAGTTCAGCAACAATTAGGTGGCGGTGTCGTATGCTGTATTGCAATGGGATCTACTGATGGATTACGTCGTGGATTAAATGTTGTTAATACCGGTCATGGTATTGAAGTTCCTGTTGGTACTGAAACACTAGGTCGTATTATGAATGTGTTAGGTGATCCAGTTGATAATGCTGGTCCAATTAACGAAAAAGAGCGTTGGGGGATTCACCGTAATGCACCAAATTATGACGAGCTAGCTAACTCGACTGAATTACTTGAAACAGGTATAAAAGTAATCGACTTAATTTGCCCATTTGCTAAAGGTGGTAAAGTTGGTTTGTTTGGTGGTGCCGGTGTAGGTAAAACAGTTAACATGATGGAATTAATCCGTAATATCGCGATTGAACATTCAGGTTATTCTGTATTTACTGGTGTGGGTGAACGTACACGTGAAGGGAATGATTTTTATCATGAAATGCGTGAATCAAACGTACTTGATAAAGTATCATTGGTTTATGGTCAAATGAATGAGCCACCAGGAAATCGTTTACGGGTAGCTTTGACGGGTTTAACTATTGCCGAAAAATTCCGTGATGAAGGTAAAGACGTTTTGTTATTTATTGATAACATTTATCGTTATACGTTAGCGGGTACTGAAGTATCTGCATTATTGGGTCGTATGCCATCTGCGGTTGGGTATCAACCTACATTAGCTGAAGAAATGGGACAATTGCAAGAGCGTATCACATCAACTAAAAAAGGATCGATCACTTCGATTCAAGCCGTTTATGTGCCAGCTGATGACTTAACTGACCCATCACCAGCAACAACATTTGCCCACTTGGATGCAACAATTGTATTAAGTCGTCAAATTGCATCATTAGGTATTTATCCGGCAGTGGATCCACTTGATTCAACTAGCCGTCAATTAGATCCGTTAGTTGTTGGTCAAGAGCATTACGATTGTGCGCGTGGTGTTCAATCAATCTTACAACGTTATCAGGAGTTGAAAGATATTATCGCAATTCTTGGTATGGATGAATTATCTGAAGATGATAAATTAACCGTTGCTCGTGCGCGTAAGATACAACGTTTCTTATCTCAACCGTTCTTTGTTGCTGAAGTATTTACTGGTTCGCCGGGTAAATATGTTCCATTGAAAGATACGATTAGTGCTTTTACAGGTATTATGAATGGTGATTATGACCATTTACCTGAACAGGCATTCTATATGGTTGGTTCAATTGATGAAGCAATTGAGAAAGCAAAATCTCTGTAAGAGATAATTAGTGTGGAGAGTGTATTATGGCACTAACTTCCTATCAATTAGAAGTTGTTAGTGCTGAATCTCACCTTTTCTCAGGTGAGGTTCAGCGAATCAGAATAACCGGTAGCGAAGGTGAACTAGGTATTTATCCTGGTCATACTCAGCTGCTAACAACGATTAAACCCGGTATGGTTGGTATTGTTAAAGCTGATGGGGAAGAAGAATTTATCTATCTATCCGGTGGTATTTTAGAAGTGCAACCAACAATGGTGACTATTCTGGCCGATACGGCGATTCGTGGTGAAGATCTTGATGAAGCGAGAGCAAAAGAATCGGTAAGACAAGCTAAAGAACATATCAATAATCCAAGTGGTGATATGACTTATGCACAAGCATCAGCTGAATTATCAAAAGCACTGGCTAAATTACGAGTTATCGATTTAACACGAAGTAATCGCTAATAGCTATCTATTCCGTTATCGTGCTGTAGGCACGATAATTTCTTTCTTCTTTCTAAAGTTTAATAAGGCGTATCTATAAATATCTATATCCAGGATGAATACGTTATTATTCGACTATGATCAAATCATACGTATCGGTTAATAAGTGACTTTTCTGGTAATCCATATAACGTCAACAGTTCTCTAACCCCAGTCTATTCGTTTTTTGTGCAAGATGTATATTGATCTTTTTCTATATAAACAGCTTAATAATTAATTTTTGCGATTTAAACTAACATAGTTTAGCTTAATTTCTAAAAATAATGTTCAACTATTAAATTGCAGTATATCGATAGGTAAAAATCGGGTAAAAATAAATAATCACTATGTAATGAGAGCCACCATGACTTCAAATGTAGAAAGAGATGTTTTAATAGAAACAAAATAGGGAACTTGCTTACTTGTTTAGTTATTATAAAATAAAATGCTGGCTGAGGACCATATTGAAAAATCAATTTAATTACAATAAGCTTTGAAATTACATTTTTTTACTGATTTAGGATTTTAGATTGCTTAAAAAAATTATATCGGAATGATGATCTTTTGAATCAAGCTTAAAGCATGAAAATAAAGACTTTTTTCAAGGGTTTAATCATGTCAAGACGCTATCTATAAAAGAATATATTAGTTAAAACATGTCATTAAAAAGTAAGGGAAGAAAGAATTAATATAATTTTTTTGACCAACCTAATTTATTAGATAAATTTTTAAAGTAATTATAATTAGCGGTGTGAATAAGGTTAAATTCACATTGAGAACGTTTAATAATGATTTCATCATTTGCTTCAGCTGTTAGGATAATTTGACTATCGCAGGAAATTTGGAGTTGTTCCTTAGTAGTTGGGCATTTAAGTTTAATCACATTATCACTTTTTATCACTAGCGGTCTAGCAGATAATGAATGTGGAAACATTGGTGTTATAATAAAAGCATCCAAGTTAGGCGTTATAATAGGCCCTCCAGCGGAAAGTGAATAAGCAGTAGAACCAGTTGGTGTGGATATGATTACGCCATCGGCGCGTTGTGAAAATGCTTTTTTATTATTAATATAAGCATCATATTCAATCATATGTGCCACATGCTCAGGATGAAGAACGATTTCGTTGACAGCAAAACTAGAAACTGTGTTTGTCCCTTTTTTATTGTAGATGGAAACTTCAAGCAAAAATCGTGGATCATCGATATATTCACCTGATAAAACTTCGCTTAAACTATCAATCGCATTATTGGGATTAATATCAGTTAAAAATCCAAGATTTCCACGATTGATACCAATAATTTTAATTTTATAATGTGCCAAATAACGTGCGACTCTTAAGATATTACCATCCCCACCTATTACAATAGCGAGTTCGGCTTGCTGACCAATTTCTTCCAATGAAGCATAATGCTCAACGGCAAATGAGAGGTGATTTTGTAGTTTATCTTCAACTAAAACTCGATAGTTGTTACTTTTTAACCATGTATAAATTATTTGATGAGTAGCGAGCGCAGCAGGTTGTCTTGGAATACCGATTAATCCAATGCAATTAAATGGTTTACTCATAAAATCATCCTTAGTAATTTATTGATTATTTGCAATAAAATAGTTTTATTCCTTCCGCTTGACGGTCTGGTCTTGTAATATTGAATTTTATCCCCATAATACCTTAAATAAAAATATTTTTGATAATTTTCGGAGTAACCTATGACTGATCAAGAAAAGACTATGTCAGAAACTAATGAAGATATTAACACAAAACCAGAATCGACAGATAATTTTGCTGATACAACATCTGAAAAAGACGTGCAGCAATCACAGTTGGAAGCCTTACTAAAGGAAAAAGATCAACTCATTGCGAATCTGGAAAAAGATCTACAAATCGCTAAGAAGAATGAAAGCGAAGCAATGGTACGAGCAAGGGCCGAAATTGATAATGTGCGTAAACGTGTCGAACAGGATATTGAAAAAGCACATAAATTTGCGTTAGAAAAATTTTCCAATGAGTTATTACCGGTGATTGATAATCTTGAACGTGCTTTGCAAGCTACCGATAAAGAGAATCCAGAGCATAAAGCAACGGTAGAAGGATTAGAATTAACCCTTAAATCATTTTTAGATACTGTGAAAAAATTTGGTGTTGATATTGTGTCTACCGAAGGTGGTCAATTAAATCCAGATGTACATCAAGCTATTACTATGATTGAATCGCCAGAACATCAATCAGGGCAAATTGTTAATACAATTCAAAAAGGTTATACCCTAAATGGTCGTTTACTTCGTCCAGCAATGGTAGTTGTGGCAAAGTAAACCCTATGCTCATATCTGAGCTATATCGTTACTTTTATTGATTTAATAACTAAAAAAGCCATATTTTTATTATGGCTTTTCAATGTTTAAATTCTATTTATTTAAAATTTATTGATGCCACACTCCACGAATAGGACGTGCATAATGGGCTAATATAGCAATCATACAGATTTCAATTGAGGCTGACCAGTAGATATGTCCAAGAATTTCACTCCATAATTCATAACCATTAAGATTCCATAACCAACCGACTTTACCATGATCATAAGCTGGGTTTCTAAAACCAAATAATGGAATGAAAAAACCATGCATGATGACAGTGATGAGAATACCGTATAATGCTCCATACCACTTCCTAATGGTATTCCAAAAATAAGCAATATATACATAAACAAAAGCAAAGGCAAAGCTGAATAACCAATGGTAAAGCGTTACTGCACCATTAACCGTCGTAGCTTGATATATATAATCAAGGCTATGCGAATTAAAACCTGTCCAACCTAACCAAGCATCAATATTTGCCCCAGGTGGTGAGACTTCGCCTGGTTGACGAGGTGGCATATTGACTTCTGAGCCCCATTTTACTAACGAACTCATAAATCCACCAATGAGAGTGGTCCAAATTATAATTTTACAATCAACACTATTTTTAAATACTTTTAACATATTAATATCTCTTTAAGATAAAAACGCAATTATTATTATATAGTTAAATCAGGTAAAAGACACTTAACACATGTACCATGCGATGTATTATTACGATTTTTTATAATTAATTTACCACGATGTAATTTTATGATTCGACTAACAATACTTAACCCCAGGCCAACGCCTTTATAGCGCCTATCCATACGAAAAAAAGCCTGAGTTAATTGAGACAGTTTCGATTCATCAATACCAATACCTTCATCGATCACTTCAATGATGATATGATGATCAAATTGATGGCAATCGATAATAATTTGGCTGTTTGGTGGACTGTATCGTGATGCATTTTCTACTAAATTACGTAATAAAAGACAAATTAGGGTATGATCGCCTTTAAATAATAAGGGGCCATCACTTAATTGCCAGATTAAGGTTTGCTGCTTTGTCTGTAGCATATCTGTAAGTTCATTTGCAAGCTGATTAAAAATATCAGTCTTAAAATTGACGGTTTGTTCTGAACCGCTGATAAACTTTTGGCTGGTACGTGCTAAAGTGAGTAACTGTTCAACCGTATTAACTAAACGATCGATTCGTTCGATTAATTCCTGACAGTCGATATTTTCATTACGTTCTAATAATTCCAAATGTAAGCGTATACCGGCTAAAGGTGTTCTTAATTCATGGGCAACATCCGCAGTAAATAAGCGTTCTTGTTGTAATGTTTCATCTAATCGCATAAATAATCCGTTTAATGCTTGTGTAATCGATTTAATTTCATTCATTTGGCTTAGCGGATCAATTGGCGTCAGATTTTCTGCGGTACGCAGTGATAATTTTTTTTGTAATCGCTCTAATGGCTTGGTGATTTTTTTAATTGCCTGATAAGCCAGTAGTAACGTAATTGACATAATTGTAAAGGTTGACACTAATAATACTAAGATAGCTTCAAATTCTTCTTGTTTAACAACTGTATCGGTTATTTTTTTGCTGAGCGTTAAATCAACCATAACATCGATTTGTTCTTTACTTTCATGCCATAACCATAATACGGTAATTGTTTGACAAACAAGCATAAGTAAACCAAGTGTAATAAACAGATTCCAGCGAATACTATATTTTAGGTTTACGAATGTTTGTTTTAATTGCATTTTTGGTATTTCCTAGCGATGATGATTAATTTAAAGTAAAACGATAACCGTAACCTCGAACGGTTTGAATAAATTTTTTGCCAATTTTTTGTCTAAGACCATGAATATGAACTTCAAGTACATTTGAATTAGGATCACTACTCCATGTATATAAATCATTTTGTAATACTTCACGATGAATTTGTTGCTCCGGTTTAGTCATTAATCTGGCTAATAAGGCAAACTCTTTTGGTGTGAGTGTAAGAGGAATTTGATTATCAAACGCGATGTGTTGTTTAAGATCAATCGTAAAACGGCCACAACAAATAATATTATGGCAAATACCTTCATGACGACGAATTAAGGCTCTCACCCGAGCAAGTAACTCTTGTAAAGCAAAGGGTTTAATTAAATAATCATCGGCACCTAAATCTAAACCTTCGACGCGATCTTCAATTGTATCACGGGCAGTTAGAATCAATACTGGTACAGCATTGTTTTGTTTACGCCATTTGCGAAGTAATTGCAAACCATCACAATCAGGTAAACCTAAGTCAAGTATAATAACACTAAATACAAAGTTTTCTATCAATTGTTCAGCTTGTTTACCATTTTCGGCAAGTTCACAAACAAAACCTTCAGCAGTCAATGCTTTATGCAATCCTTTTTGTAATAATGTATCATCTTCGGTTATTAATATTTTCATTAGCTACCCTTATTCATTATGATTTATTATCCAATAAGTTACGTTTTTTCCGGCTTTAATTACTTTCATTATTACATCAAAAAATTTTCCACAAAATGATAAGACAAAAAAATTTATTATTTGTTCCCAAGCAATTTTGTAATATTCATCGTAACTTATGAGGTTCTTAGCCAAAAATAAAAATATAGAATAGTCAGTACTATCCTTTAAATTTAATTAGTATAACTAACGTTAATATTTAGTAATCCCAAAACGAATAAAAAAGAAAAATATTATTCGATAAATGCAACTTATAATTTCTACGGTTAATTTCCCACATTTTGGCCAATAATAATTGAGCAAATAAGTACTAATTAAGCTGATTATAATTGCGAAGATAATATCAAATGGCCAATGTATACCTAGATAAATCCGTGACCAGCCTATCAACAAAGCAATAATCAACGTTATTAAACAAGCTATTTTCTGTTGCGGATGATGTTTAATATTAAAAAATAGAGTAAAGGCAATAGCGAATATAAAAGTGGTATGTTTGCTGGGAAAAGAATTACCCTCTGCATGAAATAAAAAATTAGTGCCTGTGGTCAAACTCAAGCTAACTAATATAACAAGTAAGATTTTAGCAATGATTTCGCGTGAAATTGGTCGCCTTAGCCACAGATAGATAATAGTTAATATAGGTAAATAAATGAGATAGTTAGCACATAAAATAGCAAATGTAATCATAAAATGAGGCGCATCTGCTGCAGCATTGATCATCATAAATAGGCGGTAATTTAAGTCACTTAACATAGGTTATTCAAGTTATGATGTCTATTAATATGTTGCTTGATTTTAATAAGCTAATCTTAAAAAAACCTTAAGGGAGCATTGCTGATAAGAAAATAAAATGATTTGAGCTTAATTAGCTTTTCATGTCCAGCTGATGAATTGGGTAAGATTATATCTATCAAGGATGTAATAAGTATTAACTTATTAAAAATGACAGCCAAACTTATTTATTATCTGACTGTCATGGCGATTATATTATATGGTTAATTAACCTAAGATTTTCTCTAATTCGTGGGTAACTTTTTCAACTGGTTGTGTGCCATCTATGCGGAAATATTCAGTATTACCTGCTTTTTTCTCATTTTGATAATAATTAATTAACGGTTTAGTTAATTGATGATATTCGACTAAACGTTTTTTTACGATATCTTCATGATCATCCTTACGAATTGTAAGGGGTTCTCCAGTGATATCATCAATACCTTCATTTTTCGGTGGGTTATATTTCACGTGATAAACACGTCCAGATGTTTGATGAATACGTCGTCCACTCATACGATCGACGATAACTTCATCAGGTACATCAAATTCTAATACATAATCAACCTTAATCCCTGACGCCTTCATGGCATCAGCTTGTGGTACGGTACGTGGAAATCCATCAAGTAAAAAACCATTTTTACAATCTGGTTGGCTAATACGTTCTTTTACTAGTGCGATGACTAAATCATCGGTAACTAATTGACCCTTATCCATAAGTTCTTTAGCTTGCAAGCCTAACGATGTTTGTGCTTTGACCGCTGCGCGTAACATATCACCTGTCGAAATTTGTGGTATACCATATTTTTGCATAATAAACTGAGCTTGAGTTCCTTTTCCCGCTCCTGGTGCACCTAATAGAATGATTCGCATTATACAATAACCTCTTTTATTTATAATTTATTCACCCAAAACAGGGCGATAATGAAATTTAACTTTGCTAGTGGATACCAATCCATCATTTTGACAAATATAATTGATTGCTCCGCAACCCTTAATTTGTTGTAGAAATGCTGAACATACTGGGCAAAGGTATTGCTCATCGTAATTTTGATGGCAATGTTCACAATAACAAATTTTAGGGCTAGTCCGTTTCATTGGTTGATGGCACACCGGACAAACCCCTTCAATATTAGATAAATTCTGTTCGTTGTTCATAAAATTTTAACGGCGTCCTTTAACATGCTTTAATAAACGTCGGCGCTTACGTTGTTGTGATGCAGTTAAGCTATTTTTTCGACCCTCAAATGGATTGGCACCTTCTTTAAATTGAATACGGATAGGCGACCCCATGATTTTTAGAGAACGTCTGAAATAGTTCATCAAATAACGTTTATAAGAATCAGGTAGATCGGTGACTTGATTACCATGGATAACCACAATTGGTGGGTTATAACCTCCAGCATGGGCATATTTTAACTTAACACGTCGGCCTTGAACCAAAGGCGGTTGATGATCATCTTGCGCCATCTGCATAATTTTAGTTAATAAGGCAGTATTAACGCGACGCGTAGCGCAATCATATGCTTCTTGTATAGAATCAAATAAATTACCTACACCACTACCATGTAATGCCGAAATAAAATGTAACCGGGCAAAATCAATGAAATCTAATCGATCATCCAACGTCGATTTGATTTGTTCTTTGACATCCATTGATAAGCCATCCCATTTATTGACAGCAATCACTAGCGAACGTCCGCTATTAATAATAAAGCCAAGTAAAGAAAGGTCTTGATCGGAAATACCCTCTCTGGCATCAATCACCAAAATCACAACGTTAGCATCTTCGATCGCTTGTAGGGTTTTTATAACAGAAAATTTTTCTACCGTTTCATTAATTTTACCGCGTTTACGAACACCGGCGGTATCAATTATGATGTATTCACGCTCATCACGAGTCATCGGTATGTAAATACTATCGCGTGTGGTGCCGGGCATATCATATACAATCACGCGTTCTTCACCCAAAATTCGATTAGTGAGTGTTGACTTACCTACATTTGGTCGACCAACAATAGCTACTTTTATTGGTTGATTAATTAATGCTTGAGTATCATCTAATATTGAATCATCATAAGATTCAGGTAAAGCACTTGTATCATCGTCGCTATTATCTTCTACGATGGTGTCTGCAAAATGAAAAATGGGTTCTAAGACTGTTTCAATCAATGAAGTTACACCGCGTCCATGGCTGGCCGCAATTGGGTAAACTGAACCTAGCCC
Organism: Frischella japonica; assembly: GCF_014489845.1. Taxonomy (GTDB): domain Bacteria; phylum Pseudomonadota; class Gammaproteobacteria; order Enterobacterales; family Orbaceae; genus Frischella; species Frischella japonica. Next base: position 228,625 of record NZ_JABURY010000019.1, on the reverse strand, counting down.
TAATTCATAAAATTCGTTTGTCACAACATCAGCATCAAGTCCATCCGTTTTATTCACCACTAGGAAATTTGGTTTTGAGCGACTACGTAAGTGATTGGCAATTGCATGATCAGCTGGCATTACGCCGGCTCTGGCATCAACCATAAATAAAACAATATCAGCTTCTTCGATTGCCTGTAAGGATTGATCTGCCATAAAGCTTTCAATGCCTTCTTCTGAGCCATCAATTCCACCCGTATCAATAACAATATACTCGTGACCTTTAATTTCAGCACGACCATACTTACGATCGCGAGTTAATCCTGGGAAATCGGCCACCAAAGCATCTCGGGTTTTGGTCAAACGATTAAATAGTGTTGATTTGCCGACATTCGGCCGACCAACTAATGCAATGACAGGTATCATGTCAATTCTCTTATTAATGGCGCCAATTCTATCGTTAAATCGATAAAAATTGACGGTAAATTCAGTTCTATACTAATAAAGTTTAGTGAGCACTCTCTATTACAACCGCAGGTAACTTAGCTTCTGCTGATAATGAAAAATGCGCTTAAACTAATATTATTTAATATTAATATTGTTCTAACGATTTAAACAATAATTAAACTAAAATACTTATTAACTTAATAACCAAACCTTTATTGTTGTAATTTCTAAAATATTAGGTCGTAAAAACGACCTAATAATATCATTGATTTTATTTTAAGTGTGTTAACTATCAATCAAAAAATATACTATTCTCCATTATTTTAGGCCATATGCATAAATATCGCCATTTTTGGCCTGAATAATTAAATCATTATCAACAACTAACGGTTTGGAGAGTAAGCCACTACTATTCACTTGAGTTTTTGCCGTAATATTACCTGTATTACTATCAATGAGATAGAGATAACCTTCATAATCACCGACAACAATATAATCATGATAAATAACCGGGTCAGTTAACTGACGATGTAATAAATCAGATAGTTTCCAAACAACCGTACCATCATTTTTTGTTAAAGCATAAATATTATCATTTTGATCAACGGCAAACAGATGGTTTTGATTCATGACTAAACTATGGTAAGAACCGACAGGTTTTTTCCAAATAATTTGTCCATCGCTTAAATCTAATGCGACAATATTGCCATTATAGCCTACAGAATAAACTAAACCTTGTTCAATAACTGGTGAAGAATCGACATCATTTAGTTTTGCAATTTCCGTAGAACCTTTTGGCTGTGAAATACGTTGTTGCCATATTAATTGCCCATCTTTAGCAAAGTAAGCACTTACATGACCACTATTATCGCCCGTTAAAATGGCACCATAAGCCAGCGTCGGTGTTGATTGCCCACGTAATGTTAGTGTTGGCACTTCAGTAGTAATTTCCCATAATTCATTGCCACTATTACGATTGAAACACTGAATGTAACCATTTGAGGTTGAAACAATAAGATTATCATTAACCAAAATCGGTTTAGCTAAGATTTCGCCTTTGGCCTCTTTTTGCCACATGATCATACCAGTGTATTTTTCTAAAACATAAAGTGTTGCACGCTCACTACCTACATAAACATATTTCTCATCTACCGTAACACCACCGGACAATAAAGCGGATTGACTACTAAATAATGAGCTCGTTGAAACATCAATATTCCATAGGGTATTACCAGTGGTTAAATCAATAGCTTTAATTTGTCCTTTACGACTAGCTGCGTAAACCACATTAAGATAGGCATCAGGCGATAATAATGAATAGATTTTTGTATCGCCTGATAAGTCATTATGCCAAAGCTGATGAAGTGGAAATGCGGTATCAATAACTGGAGAAGGTGCCACTTCAATGGTATCTTGTTCTCCTCCAAATAGTGAACAACCAGAGGTCACCGATGCAATCGAAATGACGATAGCACTTACCAAAAAATATTTACGCAAATTCATATTATTTTCCTATGGCAATGTTAAATTTCATTTATCATAATTTAACATTCAGTATAAATTTAATGTCATGATTTTGATGATAAAAGCCAATAATAGCAAATTTAAACCTTGATCAGATTAATTCTAACCAATCAAATATTACTTTTAAACATCGCAAACATTTATATTAAAAATTGAAATATCTCATCAATAATAAAGCTACTTTATTATTCTGCTTTAGATTGTTGAGCAGCCTTCTCTTGTTCAATATTCTGTATATCACGCAAAATTTCAGCGTTATTGCGTTTCATTTTTATATATTCAGCTAGTTTTTCAGGAACAGAACTTGCTAGCGCTGCATCATAAGCATTAAATGCGTCTTGATATTTTTCAAGTTTAATAAAAATGTCGCCCCGAATATCATTAACAGCTCCTGACCATTTTGGACTCTTTATTTGATTTAAAGTAGCCAAACTATCTTGATATTTATCCAACTGATATTGTAATTTAGCAATTCGGATATTGATAATGGCTAATATCAATTCGGAGTTTGTATTGCTACGCGCATTAATCAGTAATGATTCAGCACCAGCATAATCTTTTAGTGTTTCAACATAGAACTGTGCCGCTTTCAAATCCGCAAAAATACCATAGATATTATCGTTTTCATTAGCAAATGCGACTAACTCATCAATTGATTTAGGATCTGCTGGGTCTACTTTATTAATTAAAGATTCATACTTCTCAGATGCGATAGCAAGTTGTTCGGTCTTATATGATTGCCAATAATACCAACCTGCTATACTGATTAAAATGATAATAACAATAGGAACAATAATTTTCCATGTTCTATTAAAAAAATAAATGATTGTGTTTAACTGTTCTTCTGTATCAGAATGACTCACATTATTCTCCTCAATCCATAATGTTCATACAATATTCGGCAACACTGTTTTGGGCAACATCAAATTGTTCACCACTTTGTAAATTTTTAATGATCACTTTGTTAGCTGAAATTTCATTTTCACCAATTATGATCGCGATCTTAGCACCATGTTTATCTGCTTTGCTGAATTGCTTTTTGAAATTGCTGGTACCATAGTTTGTCATAATACGCTTATCTGGCATCACATCACGTAATTGCTCAGCTAATTGTTGGGCGACCGCTAGGGTTTTATCTCCTGATGATATCATATAAATATCAATGTTATTATTACTTTTCAATTCAGGATTAACGCTTTGAATCAGTAAGATTAATCTTTCTGCACCGATGGCGAAGCCAACTGCTGGAGTCGATTTTCCGCCAAGTTGTGACACCAAGCTATCATAACGCCCTCCACCACAAACGGTACCTTGAGCCCCTAAACTGCTTGTTACCCATTCAAATACAGTACGATTATAATAATCTAGACCTCTTACAAGACGTTGATTAATATTATATTTAATACCATTATCGTCGAGTAATTTGCATAAACCTTCAAAATGTTCATATGATGGCGCATCTAAATATTCGAATAATTTAGGCGCTTCATTTAATAATTCTTGAATATCGGCATTTTTTGAATCTAAAATCCGTAATGGATTGGTATATAAACGACGTTTACAGTCTTCATCAAGCCGATCTTGATGCTGTTCTAAATAACTGACTAATGCTTGTTTATAATTGGCGCGCGATTCTAGTGAACCAATACTGTTAAGTTCTAACGTGGTATGTTCAGCAATTCCTAATGCTTTCCATAATCGTGCGGTCAATAAAATTAATTCTGCATCGATATCGGGTCCAGTAAGACCAAAGACTTCGACACCGAATTGGTGAAATTGACGGTAACGTCCTTTTTGTGGACGTTCATGCCGGAAAGCAGGACCAAAGTACCATAAACGCTGTTCTTGATTATATAATAACCCATGCTCAATTCCAGCTCGAACACAACCTGCTGTTAGTTCAGGTCTTAGGGTTATACTCTCATTTTCATTGCGATCATTGAAGGTGTACATCTCTTTTTCAACGATATCGGTAACTTCACCAACAGCGCGTTTGAATAATGCGGTATCTTCAACGATTGGAGTACGAATTTCATTATAGCCATAGCTATTAAAAACACGTTTCACTGTTTCTTCAACTTGTTGCCAGAGCATGCAATCAGTTGGAAGTAAATCGTTCATACCACGAATAGCTTGTATCTTTTTTTCTGCCATTTTGTTCACTATTTTAATTTAAGTTCGTTACAATTCTTTAGTTTCGATTCGGTTTTTTAAAAGCATTGCTTTTGCACGAATTTTAGTTTCCAATTCTTCGATCATTTTATCATTTTCAATACGATCTATGCGAATACCGTCTTCATAAAAACCACTTTTATTATGTCCACCAGCTACACCTAAGGTCGAGGCTAAGGCTTCACCAGGACCATTTACTACGCAGCCGATAATTGAAACATCCATCGGTGTAATAATATCTTCTAAGCGTTTTTCTAATTCATTAACAGTATTGATGACATCAAACTCTTGCCGTGAGCAGGTTGGACAGGCGATAAAATTAATTCCTCGCGCACGGATGCGTAATGATTTTAAAATATCAAAACCCACTTTTACTTCTTCCGTTGGATCGGCAGCTAATGACACTCGTAAGGTGTCACCGATGCCTTCCGACAATAACATACCCAAGCCAATTGCCGATTTAATTGAGCCACTTCTTGCGCCACCGGCTTCAGTAATACCTAGATGAAGTGGTTGCTTGATCTGTTTTGCCAATAAACGATAGGCATCAACCGCATTAAATACATCGGATGCTTTAACACTGACTTTAAACTGATCAAAGTTAAGACGATCAAGAATATCTACATGGCGCATAGCTGATTCAACAATTGCCTGCGGTGTTGGCTCACCGTATTTTTCCTGAATATCTTTTTCCAACGAACCTGAGTTTACACCAATGCGAATCGGTATATTCTTATCTCTGGCACAATCAACGACAGCACGAATTCGGTTTTCATTCCCAATATTACCAGGGTTAATCCGCAAACAATCAACACCATATTCAGCAACTTTCAAGGCTATTCGATAGTCAAAATGAATATCGGCAATCAATGGTACTTTGGCTTGCTGTTTGATGAATTTGAATGCTTCCGCTGCATCCATCGTCGGAATTGAGACCCGTATGATATCCACGCCAACGCGTTCTAATGCTTTGATTTGAGCAACTGTACTTTCTACATTGGTTGTCCGAGTATTGGTCATTGATTGTACCGCAATTGGTGCACCATTACCAATCGGCACATTTCCGACATTAATTCTTGTAGATTGCCGTCGCTTAATCGGGGAATCTTTGTGACCCATAAGTTAGCCTAAACTGAACATAAAATAAATTGGCTAATCTTAACAAGATTTCTTAAAAATGTCTGTAAATGAAAACGAAAAATATCAGTATTATCTAAAGTTTTTACATTCAAATTTTTTCACAATGGTCATCACTGATTTTATTCCTGATTCTACGATCTTTATCAATACTGATTAAGTTTTCTATATAAATAGCAAAATTCGAAGGAATAATTCAGTAAGTGCAAAAAAATATTCCCTTAATTAAATATTAGTTGTTGATTCTGATGTGGCAGTATAGTGGTTAACTTCAACTAAATTTTGGTTATTATCTTTCCAAACAGAAAACCAAGTTATGCCTAACGCAAATAAAATAATTACGATCGTCATGAAGAAAAGAATGTTACCTAAACGTTTCTGCTGCGGTTTTTGTGAATAATTTTTCATTTTTCGCTTAGGTCTTTGCTTTGATTTCATTTTTAAGAATGGTAAATACTCTTCTGGAGGTAATCCAACGATTTCAGCATAGGATTTAATATAGCTCTTGAAAAAAACATCAGGAATATAGAGAGTGTCATCATTTTCAATATCTTGAATGATAGCAGAATGGATATAAATTTTAGCAGCAATATCCGTTTGAGATAAATTTAATTCTTTTCGCAGAATGGATAATTTATTACCTAATGAAACATCTTGTTCATGGTTAGCGATATTTTCTTCGCTCATGAGCACCTCACAAAAGAAAAAGTATGGCATTGTCGATATTTCTATTATGATCTATGCTTATTCAAGCACAAAACCACTGATAGATTTAACATTTTATCACTGAATCAGTTTTTTGTACTAGCTACTATCATTGTTTTGTTGTTTGATTTTGGTGATTATTCTCAGAAATGAGTATAATTTCAATGTTAGTGATAACAAAACTGTAAGCAATCACAGTACAACCTATCTATCTGCTAATATTCCGATCAATATTATTAATACACAAGTTAATGTATTAAAACGGTTCTATTATTAATTTAGCTATGATGGACGGATCATAGACTTTCCCTACCTGACGCGCAAATAACGCAACGCTATCATTAGCTGTATGCTCAAATATTTATTGCATCAAGAGGGGAAATATTTTCTTAATTCATTGTAATATAAGATTACATTTAGTTCCAAATTAATAGGCAATAATATTTTTTACCACGCCGTAATAATGTATAACGACCAAATAAACGATCGGCTTCGCTAAATTTATATTCGGCTACAGACTGCTTTTCTCCGTTGATTGAAATTGCATTAGATTCAATCATCGTTCTGGCTTGACCACGCGATGGTGCCAAGCCCGCATTAACTAATGCTTGTTGTAAATCGGCATCGACTGTTAACGTAACAGTTGGCATACCATCTTGTTCAAGTTGAGCAAAATCGTCTTGAGATAATGATTTGAGTGAGCCAGAGAATAAACTTTCAGTAATACGTTTGGCTGCGATCAAACCGGATTCGCCATGAACTAATTTAGTGACTTCTTCGGCCAAGACATACTGGGCGCGGGGCGCAACGCCACTATTTTTATCTTCTTCTTCCAATGCATCAATAGCTTCCAGAGGCATAAAAGTGAAGAATTTAAGGAAACGATACACATCAGCATCCGCCGTATTGATCCAAAATTGGTAGAATTTATAAGGGCTGGTTTTTTTCGGATCTAACCAAACCGCACCACTTTCAGTCTTACCAAATTTCGTTCCGTCAGATTTGGTAATTAAAGGAACCGTTAATCCGTATACTTGTTGCTGATTAAGGCGACGCGTTAAATCAATACCTGCAGTAATATTACCCCATTGATCAGAACCGCCTATTTGCAATATGACTTTATGCTGTTTATTTAAGCTTGCAAAATCATAAGATTGCAACAGACTATAAGAAAACTCGGTAAAAGAAATACCTTGATCTTCACGATCAATGCGTTGTTTAACTGATTCTTTAGCAATCATTTGATTAACGGAAAAGAATTTACCAACATCTCGCAGAAACGTTAGCACATTCATACCACCAAACCAGTCATAGTTATTGGCAACAATTGCAGCATTATCGCGACAGTTAAAGTCTAAGAATGGTGAAACTTGTTGCTTAATTTTATCTGCCCATTCTTGCACCGTATCTTGGGTATTGAGTTTGCGTTCAACTGCCTTAAAACTTGGATCGCCGATTAGTCCTGTTGCCCCACCTACTAATGCGACAGGTTTATGGCCGGCTAATTGAAAACGTTTTAAACACAGTAATGGTACTAAATGACCTAAATGCAGACTATCGGCAGTGGGATCAAAACCACAATACAAGGCAATTGGACCTTGCATCACTTGTTCGGTTAGCGCCGTTTCATCGGTAACTTGCGCGATTAGACCTCTTTCCTGAAGTTGTTTGATCACATTTATTGCCATAATATTACCTTGTATTTTGTATCCTATTTTCAGTTAAATGTTTATTTTACATTCATCATTTTTCGCGATGAGTATAACGCATTCTTGTAATATTGTCTTTTGTTGTCACATTTTTCTTTTATATGCATATCCGGCTTATTTTACCAACTAATTAATTAGTTATAAGCCGCATTCATTCTTTATTATGATAAAGTTTACTAGCCGTTTCAAAATGTGCTATTACATCTGCAGCTGGCTGTTTATCGAGTAAACTAACGAAGACAATTGTGATGGAAGCAAACACAAAGCCAGGAATCAATGAATAAAGATTGAACCATTCAAATTGAATCCACAACAGTACGGTGAGCGCACCGATCAACATCCCAGCTAAAGCACCGTTGCGGGTCATTCGTTTCCAAAAGACCGAGAAAATAATTAATGGTCCAAAGGCAGCGCCAAAACCAGCCCAAGCGTGACTCACCAGATTCAATACACTATTATTGGGATCGAGTGCCAATAAAATAGCGATGATTGCCACCAATAACACCATAAAACGCCCAATCCAGACTAATTCTTTTTGTTTTGCTTTTGGACGGATAAAAGCACGATATAAATCTTCAGTAATAGCACTAGAACAGACTAATAATTGACAACTAAGAGTACTCATAACTGCCGCTAAAATTGCAGCAAGTAGTACACCAGCCATCCACGGGTTAAACAGTAATTTGGAAAGCTCAATAAAAATACGCTCATGATTATCATTGCTTACTAAATAAGCATACTCAGGATGAGCAGAAAAATAGGCAATACCGAAAAATCCGACGGTGATTGCACCGACTAAACACAATACCATCCAGGTCATACTAATACGACGAGCATTCTTCATTACTTCGTGAGAATCGGCTGCCATAAAACGCGCTAAAATATGCGGTTGGCCAAAATAACCCAATCCCCAACCTAATAATGAAATAATAGTTATGATATCCATACCGGAAAATAGATTTAAATATTGTGGATTTAAATTTGCGATTGATGTGATTGTGTCACCAAAACTACCACACGAAATAATCACCATAATTGGAGTTAGAATTAAGGCAAACATCATCAAGCTGGCTTGCACTGTATCGGTCCAACTAACGGCTAAAAACCCCCCCACAAAAGTGTAAGCAATCGTTGCCCCCGCTCCAGCTAACATAGCCCAACCATAACTGAGACCAAAAGTACTTTGGAACAGTTTGGCACCAGCAACCACGCCCGAGGCACAATAAATAGTAAAGAAAACCAAAATAATAATCGCTGATATTAGACGTAGTAATGAACTTTTATCATTAAAACGACGTGCAAAATAATCAGGTAACGTTAAAGAATTATGATTCACTTCGGTAAAAACGCGTAAGCGCCCGGCAATCAATAACCAATTAAAATAAGCACCGATGATTAAGCCAATGGCTATCCAACTTTGTGAAATACCGAACAGGAACACCGCACCGGGTAAGCCCATTAATAGCCAACCACTCATATCGGAGGCTCCGGCAGATAATGCTGTGACAAAACTGCCAATTTTACGACCACCTAATACATAATCGCCAAAATTTTTAGTGGCATAAAAGGCAAATAGTCCGATTGCAATCATTCCTACTATATAGATAGCAAACGTGACAATCATAGGTAAAGACATCATGAGTTTATTCCAAAAAAATAGTTAGCTCGCAAGCTTATCATAAAATTATCTAAAGCCCAAAAAACAACGAATATGGTCAAGTAATTTATTGGTTAATCATAATATTAGGGGCAATTTTATAATTTAGATTCACGATTGAACTATAAACCTTATATCAAGCGATGGTGAAATGCTGGTTACTTTTAAATAAACGGTGGGATGAACTCAATATAAAAAGGGGAATAGTCATAATCAATATTCAAGTAGTGTTAGCAACGTATTGAGCGAAAAATCAGCCACTAACTGATGATCGTAAATCTTGATTGATGATGTGTTAAACAAACGCACTAATTTAACAAGTCGATAAATTTAAATGATAAAATATAAAAAAAGGGGCTAAAGTATAGCCCCAAATTTTAGTGAAGGTATTTAATCATACAAAATCACTACGTTCACTTTTGACGATTTATTATTGTAATAAAGACAATACAGATTGTGGTACTTGGTTAGCTTGGGCTAACACAGAAGTACCAGCTTGTTGAAGAATTTGACCACGCGTCATATTTGATACTTCGGTTGCATAGTCAGCGTCTTCAATTCGGCTACGTGCAGAACTTAAGTTATTAACGGTATTGTTGATGTTATTAACCGTTGATTCGAAACGATTTTGTACCGCACCAAGCTCACCACGTAATGAATCAATTTTAGAAAGCGCTGCGTCAAGCGTTTTTAATGGATCAGCAGTAGGTGTGTCTGATACGTTGAAACCAGCTAGGCCTAATTCAGTACTATCAATTTTTTTCAAATTGATTTCAATGGTTTCGCCATCATTTGCTCCCACTTGGATTTTTAAAGATTTATCTTGGGAAAGAACTTTAGAACCATTGAAATCAGTTTGTTTAGAAACACGATCTATTTCGTCTAAGCGTTGATCAATTTCGTTTTGAATTGATTCAAGATCGCTTTGTGAGTTAGTACCATTAGCTGCTTGAACCGTTAATTCACGGATACGTTGTACGTTATTATTGATTTCGTTCAATGCACCTTCCGTAGTTTGGGCAATTGAAATACCATCATTTGCGTTACGTGCAGCCTGTGTAAGACCTTTAATATTTGAAGAAAAACGGTTTGCAATTGCTTGACCAGCAGCATCATCTTTTGCACTATTGATACGCATACCAGAAGAAAGACGTTCAATTGCTGTTCCTAACACGCTTTGTGAATTGTTCAGGTTGTTTTTTGCCACCAAAGACATGGTATTGGTATTAATTACTTGTGCCATATTTATATCCTCTTAAATTGTTAAAATATTCAGCTTATTATTTGTGTATCATTAATTTTGCTGACAGTTAAGTTATCGGTAGGCATTTTTGAAACTTTAATTTTTTTTAAAAATTTATTCGGAATTTTAAGATAAATTTATTTGATAAATTACATTTAATTAATAAAATTAATTGGTTATGTTTTTTCAGATTGTGTTTTATAACAGAATGTCGCTTTAAAACTTACTCTTTACTGGCTAGTAATCGGTGCGAAGATTTAGCAATTATGTTTTAGAATATAATAATTGATAGGATAAATCGCCTGATCGACCATTGTTAAACCATCGTGGATTAAAAAATGTGGTAAAAACGCATAGCCACGACTGGTCTTTATTAACTGCAACAAATTATTCAATGAGTTTACAGTAATCAAGTGCATTGTAGCGTCACATTGTTCTAGGGTTAATGCTCTCAATGGGCAATTTACATCATCATTAACAAATATTGGTAAGTCAGTAATGTCTTTAACGGTTGGACTTTTTAAACAACAAACCGGTAAATGATGTTTTTCGAACAATTGATAATCTTTATGAGTCATCTTGGTAAAGCTGATCACATAATCATAATCGTCCTGTTGAATAAGCTGATTCATTTCATCGGTTCTTTTGATGGTGAATTGATGCGTGTCCAAAGAAAGTTGCTGCTTCTCAATTACAATATATCTAAATAATAATTCAGATATAAGTACTTTAGTTTGATGATTAATTAATGAAGCTTTTAAATCGCTAAATTGCTTTAATACTGTGGTAGCAAATACAAAGAATTGTTTGGCTGCAGGCGTTGGCGTTACGCCATCATATCCACGAACAAATAGCACCGTTTTTAATGTATATTCCATCTTTTTCAAGTGAGCGGTGATATTCGATTGACTTGAACCTAAAATTTTTGCTGTTTTATTTAATGAATTGGTCTCATAAATTGTTTTAAAAATTAAAAGCTCTTTAAAGTCCATTTAACTTAGTTGTTATCACATTTAATGATAACCTCATCTTAAATGAGAATTATTCATTAGTCAATTTAATCACTATACTAAAACTCCAACTAATTTAGGAGAAAAAATATGCCAGCCATGCAATATAAAATCAACTTACCGTCCGACTATGATATGAATATTATTAAAAAACGCATTAAAGATAATGGTCATAAAACTGATCGCTTTCCAGATCTTCTTTTCAAAGCCTACTTAATCACGGAAAAAGCAAATGGTAGTTTGACTAATAGTTATTGCCCACTTTATATCTGGCAAAAATCGACAAGTATGAACCACTTTATTTTTGATGGTTTTTTCGACAATATTCTTGATTCTTTTGGCTGGCAAACCATTAATATTGGTATTCCGTTACAAGTGGAGTTAACTGATGAATTTTCCCAAAGCCAATTTGTTTTAGAGGAATATCACGATATTGTGCCTCAGTCTAATTTAAAAAACTTTGTTTTTCAAACGACTGAATATCAGGATCAATTAGCTCGAGTCGTTATATATAATCCCGATAAATGGCAATATGTGAATTTTACCTTTTTTAAAAATAAACCACTAGTTACGGATAGAACCATTTATTCATTGCTGCATTTGTCATTGGGGTAAATCATCAAGCTATTTAAAAAGAGTAAAAAAATCCTAAACTTTTGCATGAAGCTGCCGATAAATCAATAAGCAAAATTTTGTCATGGGATGAGTTAGTTATGTCAATGAGTATATTAGGGATTGGTTCTGGTATCGATTTAAATGAAGTTTTAAGTCAGTTAGAAGCAGCCGAAAAGACCCGTTTAACACCAATTAAAACACAGCAAAAAGCAATTAATGCCAAAATCAGTGCCTTTGGTAAATTGAAAAGTGCACTGACAACGTTTAATTCAGCGACGGAAAAATTACAAAAAGCGGATCTTTTTCAGAGTCGCCAGATAACGGGTAGTGACAATTATTTTACCGCAAAAGCCAATAGTAAAGCTACTTTAGGTAATTACAGCGTGAAAATTGATCAACTTGCTACGGCTAATTCGGTAGCATCAACCGCGATCAACGATAAAACGACACTACTCGGTAACGCTGACGAATCCCGAACTATTACCATTGAACAAGCTAATGGTGAAAAACTCGAAATTACTCTAGGTAAAGATGAAACATCTTTAGAAGCTATTGCTAATGCTATCAACAACGGTAAAGTAAATGATGGCAATAGTGGCACAGGTTCATCCAGCATGAATGCAGCCATTGTACAATCGGGGTCAGGTAGTTATCAATTAGTGATCACATCGAAAGAAACCGGTGAACAAAATGCGATTACAGCTATCTCATCAACCGATGAAACATTAAATGGTTTAATCAGTTTCGATAGTCAAGATGCTCAAACCAGTGCAATGAGCGAAGTTACTCAAGCAAAAGATGCCAAGTTTAGTTTAAATGGTATTGCGGTCACGAGCGCCAGTAATACCGTTAAAGATGTGGTAACCGGCGTTGATATTACTTTAAAGGCAGTAACCGAAACAGAACAAAACTTAGCCATCGAAGCGGATAATTCACAAGCGCAAACAGCTATCAAAGAGTGGGTTGATGCGTATAATCAATTGCAATCTACTATGTCATCTTTAACCCAATTCACAGCGAATGATGCCAATTCTGCTGAATTAAATAGTAGCAATGGTCCATTAGTGGGAGATGCAACTTTACGTAATATTGATCAAAGTATTCGTTCAATTTTCTCGAAAGGTCAAGAAGGAGAAATCAGTGTACTGGCTCAAATTGGTATTAATATGGACAGTCATGGCACATTAACCATCAAAGAAAATGAACTCACCCAAGCTCTAAATAATCAAAGTGAAGCGGTGGCCGCATTGTTTGTAGGTGATGGCAAAACGACAGGTATCGCAAATGAAGTCTTTGCTAAAGTTAGCGGTTTTATTGACAGTGAAGGCACCATCGACACGGTAACCGATGGACTTAATAGCACCTTAAAATCATTGGAAAAACGTTACGATCAAGTTAATCAATCAATTGATCAAACGCTTGATCGTTATCGTACCCAATTTACTCAACTAGATGTATTAATTAGTTCGTTAGATAGTATGAGTAATTATTTAACCACCCAATTTGAAATGATGAAAAATCTGAAATAGGAGTGATTCGATGTATCAAGCCGGTTCAAAGGCTTATCAGCAAGTCAGTTTAGAAACCAGTGTTAATCAAGCTTCACCACATCAACTAATTGTGTTGTTGTTTGATGGTGCCCTTAACGCAATTAAATTGGCTAAATTATATTTAGAAAAAGGCAATATTGCTGGCAAAGGTGCGGCAATATCAAAAGCAATTAATATTATTGATAATGGTTTAAAAAGCTGTTTAGATATGGAAAAAGGTGGTGAAATTGCTGCTAATCTTGATAATCTTTATCATTATATCAGCCATCAATTAGTTTTAGCTAATTTACATAATGACTTAGAAAAATTGGTCAGTAGTTATGAACTACTTGATAATATTGCTCAATCTTGGCGTGAAATTGCTTAAATAACAGGAATGGAGATGAGTTTAACCGTATTAAAACAGTATCAGCAACTACAACAACTGATGCAAAACATGTCAACAGCAATACAGGATGACAATTGGTCAGCATTATCACGATTACAAAGCCAGTATATTGAGCTGGCTCAACATTTATCTTCACTTGATATGCTTACAATTATTAATACATTGGATTCACAGCAACAAATTAATTTAACTGCATGTTTTAATGAAACATTGTGTCAACAACAGCAATTAACCCAGCTAATGCGTGAGCAGTACAATAAAATTGGTCAATTAATTGGTAAAACGATCAATCAGCGAGGTCATATTCATAGCTATCAACAAGTTGCTTTATTATTTTAACCGTATGATCGCTCAGGAAAGCCTGAAGAAATAAAATTATGCGGGTTATTCGTTGCGCCGAGGCAAATCGGTTAAACATTCATATTCATGATTTCTTGATATGCCGCAACGAGTTTATTGCGCACCTGAATGCCAAATTGTAAAGAAACTACTGATTTTTGCATATCCACCATAACTTCATTTAAAGAGACACCTGATTCACCCATCTCAAACGCTTTAGCTTGGTTATGGGCATTAATCTGATTTTGACTTATGGCATCTAATGCTGAGGTTAATTCCGTTAGAAAACTGCCCTCAACGCTGGTTTGTGTTAATTTTGTGGTGTCGAGCGATTCGCTTACTTTAGTCAATGCAACATGATGATTGGTTGCGAAGGCATTGATTGTCATAAATATTCTCTTCTGGTCGGTTACGAAACTAATTTATCACAGTTAAATAGGCTTAATGCTGCTAACTAAGGCAAAAAAAATGTGCTTTTTTAGCTATTGATTTCCTCAAATGCTCAGATAATACAGGATGAAATTAGTCTAATGAGATCAGAATCAGGATAAATATGAATACCCAAACGGTAGGCAATAAAGGTGATCAGACGAATAATGCCTTATCCTTTATCACTAAATTGAAACAAAATCCTAAAATGCTACTGCTAATTAGTGGTGTTGTTATCATAGCCATTATCATGATGGCATTATTATGGCTAAAGGAAGAAAAATACGGTGTTTTATTCAGCAATATCAATGATAAAGATGGTGGTGAAATTGTTGGTCAACTAGAAAAAATGAATATCCCGTATCGGTTTTCATCGGGTGGTAGTACGATTCTTATTCCTGATAATAGAGTTTACGATACTCGTTTACGTTTAGCGCAACAGGGGTTACCCAAAGGTGGGGCAATTGGTTTTGAATTGCTCGATAAAGAACGGTTTGGTATGAGCCAATTTACTGAACAGATTAATTATCAGCGTGCACTGGAAGGTGAGTTATCCCGTACAATTGCTACGATTAACAGCATCGAAACCGCTAGAGTTCATCTGGCAATGCCTAAGTCGTCATTATTTGTACGTGAACGTAAACAACCATCTGCTTCTGTTACGCTAACTTTACATTCAGGAAGAACCTTATCCCAAGGTCAAATTGATGCTATTGTTCATTTGATTGCCAGTAGTGTGCCCGAAATGGTGGAAGATAAAGTAACCATTATTGATCAGTATGGTCATTTATTAACCGGCGAGCAACTACGTAATATAACATTAAATGCATCACAAATTGATTTTGCTGAACGAATTGAAAAACGGATTGGTGAACGAATTGTTAAAATTGTAAGTTCTGTGGTTGGCAAAAATAATGTCAATGTTCAAGTCACAGCCGATATTGATTTTAGTCGACAAGAATCCACAATGGAAACTTATGATCCGAATAGTGATATTGCGCATCAAACAATTCGTAGTAAGCATCAAGTGGAAAACCGTCAATCGGGTAGTGAAAAAGGTGTCGGAGGGGTACCAGGTGCATTATCGAATCAACCGGTACCTACGCCAGGTGCTCCTATTGATGGTGAACAAGATAAGACACTATCAGCCGAAACGGCAGAGAATCATAAATATAGTCAACAATTAAATAATACGCTCAATTTTGAAGTAAATCGTCATGTAGTGCATAGCCAAATCCCTGAAGGCAGAATCAAACGGTTATCAGTCGCTGTATTAGTCAATTATCAAGCGGTAGAAAAGGTATCAGAACCGAAAGAAGATGAAGAACTAGAGGAGTCAGATGAATCCGAAAAACCGTCACTGACCATAGAATATGAACAACTTGATGATGAAGTATTAAAAAATATTGAAGCATTAGCACGTCAAGCTATGGGGTATTCGCAGGCAAGAGGGGATACGTTAACAGTTGCTAACCTAAAATTTAATGATCAACCAGCAATAACTGATGAAACCATCGCTTTTTGGCAAACACCGGCCTTTTTTGAATTGATGAAAATGTTGTTGCAATATGGAATTTGGATACTAATGGGATGGTTAGCGTGGCGTAAAGTGCTTAGACCAATTTGGTCAAAATGGCAAAAACATATATTACCTAGTCAAGAAAGTAATAGTGATGTGGTAGATAGTTCAGAAGAGGAAAGTCATTTTAAAGCATACAGTAAGCAACAACAGAAAATTTTTGAAGATAGTATGCAACAACAACAGTATATCCGTGAAATGGTAAGCAAAGATCCTCGCGTATTAGCACTCATTATTCGCGGTTGGATGAATAAGGAGGGTGGTAATAAATGATACTTAGCGAATCACAAAAAGCCGCAACAATTTTAATGACTTTAGGTGAGGATTTAGCGGCAAAAGTACTTAGTTATTTAACACCAAAAGAAGTCCAACTGATTAGTAGCTCTATGGTCGCTATGCCGCAAATGTCGCAAGATCAACTGAAAATGGTGTTAGATGAATGTCAAAAAACGATAGAAGAGTGTGCAATTTTAAATATTAATACCAATGAATATTTGCGCAATATTTTAGAAAAATCGATTGGCAGTGAAAAAGCTAACCGTTTATTAGATGAATTATTAGCGACCAATAATGAACTGACATCAAATGGATTAGATATGCTCAATTATGTTGATGCAAACACTGCGGTCGATCTTGTTAAAAAAGAACATCCACAAATCATAGCAACGATTTTAGTGCATTTAAACCGTGATTTAGCAGCAGAAATTTTAAACCTATTTGATGATCAATTACGTAATGATGTCATGCTACGTATCGCGACTTTTGGTGGCGTAGAGCCTTCAGCATTACAAGTGCTTTCAGAATCGTTATCAACCTTATTACATGGTCAAAATATC
Organism: Frischella japonica; assembly: GCF_014489845.1. Classification (GTDB taxonomy): domain Bacteria; phylum Pseudomonadota; class Gammaproteobacteria; order Enterobacterales; family Orbaceae; genus Frischella; species Frischella japonica. Next base: position 211,306 of record NZ_JABURY010000019.1, on the reverse strand, counting down.
AAACTCAATAATATGGGTGGTATCAGTACCGCAGCCGAAATCATCAACTTAATGAAGAGTCAACAAGAAGAGATGGTGATTAATGCATTACGTGAATACGATAATGATTTAGCACAAAAAATTATTGATGAAATGTTCTTGTTTGAAAATCTGGTGGAAGTGGATGACCGAAGTATTCAGCGTTTACTCAAAGATGTAGATAATGAAACACTTATCATTGCATTAAAAGGTGCTTCGAGTGTATTACGCGAGAAATTCTTAAACAATATGTCACAACGTGCTGCAGCTATTTTGCGAGAAGATTTGGAAAACCGACCGCCTGTCCGTATGTCACAAGTAGAAACTGAACAGAAAAATATTTTGGTTATTGCACGTCGGTTAGCGGAAAGCGGTGAAATGATTTTAAGTCGAGGAGATGATGAATATGTATAATCAAGCAAATTCCCCGCTTTGGCAACCATTAAGTTTTCAAGATTTTTCTGCCACGGTAAATTCAGCAGTATCAATAATAGCGGAAAACGATAGCGCGTTAATCAATCCAGACCAAGTTCCTACAACTGAAGGTCAAGTTGAAATTGCAATACATCCGAGTGATTTTGAGTTGGAACAATTAAAAGCTGCCATATCGGCGCAAGCTTATCAAGAAGGGCATGCTTTAGGTCAACAAGAAGGCTTTAATGTTGGACAACAATCAGGTTACGATGAGGGTTATCAAATTGGATTAAAGCAAGGTCTGCTTCAAGCTGAACAACAGATCAATGAAGAGAAAATGAAATTGGTTCAGTCAATGGCAAGTTTACTGGCTAATTTTCAATTGGCTTTAAATGGACTTGATGATTTGATTATTCCCAAATTAACTGATTTGGCTTTAGTTGCTGCACAAAAAATGGTCGGTGAGTTACCTAAAACAAAGTATAAACAGTTATCCTTAACCATTAAATCATTAATTCAGCAATTTCCACTATTGGTAGATCCGATTCAATTACATGTTAATCCAGAGGATATTGCTTGCGTTGAAACAATTCTAAGTAAAGAGCTAAATCATTACCACTGGCAATTAGTTGTAGATCCATTAATTGAACCAGGAGGATGTAAACTCATAACGGATAAAAATGAAGTTGATGCTACGTTAACCAGCAAATGGCAAACGATTACAGATGCTGTGAATAGGGAAAACACTTAAGGTGAGCTATATATCCCGTTGGACTGTTAAAATTGATCAATCAATCTGCCGATTACAATCTACGTCATTAATGCGAAATTATGGCCGATTGGTGAAGGCATCAGGACTTGTATTAGAGGCAACCGGATTAACATTACCACTGGGCGCAAGTTGCTTTGTGGAACGGCAGAGCCTACATAATATTGAAGCGGTAGAATGTGAGGTGGTTGGTTTTAATGCTAAAAATCTTTATCTTATGCCATTTGATGCCACAGATGGGATTTTATCAGGAGCTCGAGTTTATACCAATTACCATGAACAACAGCAAGGTAACCAAAAACTATTACCTGTTGGGATGGCGCTATTGGGGCGCGTAGTGGATGCTACCGGTAAACCTTTAGACGGTAAACCACTTCCCGAGCAGATAAAATATCAAGGTTTAACCAATAAAACACTTAATCCTTTACAACGAACGCCCATTCACCAGGTATTAGATGTTGGTGTTAGAGCAATTAATGCACTATTGACAGTTGGACAAGGGCAACGAATGGGGCTATTTGCTGGTTCGGGTGTCGGTAAAAGTGTCTTATTGGGTATGATGGCACGTTATACACAGGCAGATATTATTGTTGTGGGTTTAATTGGTGAACGTGGGCGTGAAGTTAAAGACTTTATTGAAAATATTCTAGGGGAGCAAGGGCTCGCTCGAGCTGTGGTAGTGGCAGCACCTGCTGACGTTTCACCTTTATTACGTTTACAAGGGGCGGCTTACGCTACCAAAATTGCCGAGGATTTCCGTGATCAAGGTTTTAATGTCTTATTAATTATGGATTCTTTGACACGTTATGCTATGGCACAACGAGAAATTGCTCTTGCTATCGGTGAACCGCCGGCAACCAAAGGTTATCCTCCATCAGTATTTGCCAAATTACCTGCCTTAGTTGAGCGAGCCGGTAATGATGCGCAAGGTAAAGGGTCTATTACTGCTTTTTATACTGTGCTAACCGAAGGTGATGATCAACAAGATCCGATTGCCGATTCTGCGCGTGCAATATTAGATGGGCATATTGTATTATCGCGAACACTTGCACAATCGGGTCATTATCCAGCAATTGATATTGAAGCATCGATTAGCCGGGTGATGACCGACCTGACCGCACCTGAAGATGAGCAAAAAGCCCGTTTATTTAAGCAACTATTTTCAAGTTATCAACGTAATCGCGATTTGATTAATGTTGGGGCGTATGCTGCTGGCAGTGACCCGCTATTAGATCAAGCCATTAAACTTTTCCCAACTCTGCAACAATTTTTACAACAAGGAATTCATGAACATTGTAGTTATCACGATGCTTATCAGCAACTTGCCCAAATTGTAGCACCGGTTTTAACTGATCAGAGGTAAAGCAAGATGGATTATTCGCGTACTCATAGCGCTTTTTTAACGCTACAGGAATTAGCCCAAAAATCGGTGGATGATGCCGTCATTAAGTTAAAAAAAGCTGATGATAAATATCACAATGCTCAGCAGCAATTAAATGAGTTAAGAGATTATTATTTAGAATATCAACAACGCTTGCACTATTCATTAACCAAGGGCGTTAAAAGCGGTGATTTAACCAATTTACATGCTTTTATTGGTACATTAGAAAAATCAATATCACTTCAGCAACAGCAATTATTGTCATTAAGTATTAAACAGAAGCAAGCTACCCAGCATTTATTTCAATGCCAAAAAAAATTGAATGGTTATAAAACGTTACTCGAAAAGAAACACCTGATTTTGCTTGAGCAACAAAATCGTTTACAACAAAAATTAACCGATGAATTTGCACAGCAACAATCAGTTAGGAGAACAATGTATGAATCTTAATTCGATGACATCTATTCCGAATATATCAACTAAGCAAACCGATAGTCATGTAAATGTGACGCATTCGAATGACGAAGGGATATTTCAACAATTAATGCAACAAAATGGAGATACGTGGTTAATCTCGCAAAATCAAATCGTTCCAGAGGATGCACATCAGGAACAGGCTCAATGTATAGAGCATGAACAGCAAGCAGCTGAACAGGCTATATTGTGTCAAGTTATCATGATCTTGCCTTCTGTTCAGGATAAGCCAGACTTAGATTCATTGACTGAGATAGGTGGAACAAAAAATAAACATTCCGAATCATTAACCGATGTCATTATTGATAGAGTGAATGATGATAGGAAAGACTCAGATAGGCAACAAAAAAAATTACTCATTAATGAAAAATTATCATCATTAATGGAAACTTTGAGTGTTAAGCCAACACAAACCGATCTTCAACAATATCGGTTAACGGCACAATCTGTATCAGGCAATGAAATTACCAAAACATTTATTTATCATAATCATCAGCAAGTTATCCATCATAGCCCAGTCATTGCAACTTCAGTAACCAATCAGAACATGGCTGATATGCCATCAAATCATTTTTTATTGGATGGGATCATGCCCCATGTTCAAGCGACGGCACAAGCTGTCACTAATAATCCGTTACCGACGGTGAATTTACCGATTAGCATTGAGCATCCTCAATGGCCTACGGCACTTTCACAGCAAATTATCCTGTTCAAACAGCAAAATATTGAACAAGCTGAATTACGCTTGGATCCTGCTGAATTAGGGTCATTAAAGATTAAATTGAGTATGCATAATGGTAAGATGCAATTACAGATGGCTGCCGCCGTGAGCGTCGTAAAAGAAGTATTAGCATCAGCATTACCTTATTTAAGGACGTCTTTAGCAGAGCAAGGTATTGAATTACAGCAAACCGAAGTAACCGACTTTACCGCAACAGCAGATAACGATTCATCATCGCCATTTCAGCAGCATACTCAGTCATCTTTACCACAAAAAATGACTCAATCCATGATAGAAGACCCAATGAATGAGGCGCATCAACGGCAAACTAATTGTCATTCGGGACTCAGTGTGTTTGCGTAAATAGACATTCGTTATGCTGTTAACGACGAACATGCTGGCACCGAAAACGATGAATAGATGATATTTTTATTGTTTATTCTTCGAATTAAATTTTAGCTAATACTTTATTATTCGTTATAAATTGAAATCAGATCATGTGGATATGGTCATTCTGGATTTTTGGTTAGCTGGTTTGTGGTATTTAGTGCAAACGCGTAAAGCTAATTGAAATCAATAATTTAAATCGTATTAAAACCAATTAACCGATCAATACACTATAACAGATTGGGTCTAAATATTTTTTAATCCTTATTGAGACAATAAAAACTATGCCGATTACCCCAAAAAAAGTAAGTATTTTCAACTTAATACTAATTATCATTTCTTTACTGTCGTCAAGCGCTGCCGGTTATTTTTGGTATAAAAATCAGTCATTAATACAATCTCATCAAAAATCGAAAAACAAAACGAAAATTAAAATAGAAGAACCGAGTCCAATACCAATATTTTTAACATTAAAACCTTTTACGATTTCATTACCAACCATGAAAAATGGTTATGAAGTGAATAAAATTATTTATATCGGTATGGTGTTACGGTTAGCCAACGAAGAACAAAAAACGGTATTACTTGAATACCTACCTGAAGTCAGAAGTGACATTTTGTTATTATTATCAAAACAAGACATTAATCAACTTAGAGATGATTCAGGTAAACAGCAACTTAAAGAATTAATCAAGTCAGAATTATCTCGCCGTTATGATAATCATCAGCCGATTGAGATAAATGAAGTATTGTTTACGGATTTTATCATACGGTGATTGTCATGACTGATAAGCAGGAAGTCACTTCAGCAAATAATTTAGAAACAAAGCAATCTGATGAGCATTCGGTATCAATGACTGAGTTGTCCAATAATAATCCACAATTGGGATTGAAAACCAATGCTAAACAAATAGATGTAAAACCATATGATTTGGCGATTAAACATAATGTTATACCAGAACGTTTAATGGCCTTAGAAATTGTTAATGAGCGTTTCGCGCGACAATTTCGGATTGGTTTATTTAATTTATTAAGACGTAATACGGATGTGATAACTGCACCAATTGAATCGCAGACTTTTAATGAATTTTCACAAAACTCTTCGACCACACAGCTAAACCTTGTACATTTGAATCCACTTAGAGGGACTTGTTTATTTGCTTTATCTCCAGAATTAGTCTTCATTGTCGTTGATACGCTATTTGGTGGTGAAGGGCGTTTTAATCGTATTGATGAGCTCGAAGGGCGTGAGTTTACCCATACTGAGCAGCAAATTATTAAGCGAGTACTAGAACTGGCACTTAATATTTATCAAACTGCTTGGGCCGATATCTACCCGATTGAGACCGAATATGTGCGTTCGGAAATGCATAGTAAATTTACCAATATAACCAGTTCGCCAGAAGATATTGTATTAACATCAAGTTTCACTATCGAAGTGGGGCAGTTTAAAGCAAAATTTTGTATCTGTATTCCTTATGCAATGGTTGAACCCATTAAGGAAGTATTAGTTACACCGCCAATTGAACAACAGCCCTATCAAGATGATAAAGCATGGTTAAGTACATTAACATCCGGAATTAAGCGCTCCACTATAGAGCTAGTGGCTAATTTTGCTGAAATTGAAACGACAATCAATAAATTGTTAGCATTAAAAGTTAACGATGTATTGATTATTGATAAACCCACCATGCTTGATGTGACGGTCGGCGGCGTACCCGTATTAAAAGGTTTATATGGTAAGGTTAATAAACAGTATGCAATTCAAGTTGAGCAGGTGATCAATCCTGTTTTAGAACAATTGAATGAGGAAATTCTAAATGACTGAGGTCAAAACCACATCAGATGATATAAATACAGCAGATAAACAGCTTGATGAGTCAACCACAGAAGAGGCGATCTTTGCTACGTTATCGCCACATGCAACGGAAAATCAACCGCAAGACATCAATTTGATTTTGGATATTCCCGTGAATATGAGTGTTGAATTGGGGCGCGCTAAAATGACAATCAAAGAACTGCTAAATTTAACACAAGGCGCCATTATCGGTTTGGAAGGTATTGCGGGAGAACCATTGGATATATTGATTAATGGTTATCTCATCGCACAAGGGGAAATTGTGGTTGTTGGGGATAACTATGGTGTGCGTATTACTGATATTATCACTCCGTCAGAACGGGTACGGAGGTTAAGTCGTTAATGAAGGATAGTGATCAACCGATACCGGATAATTTAGCTAATTCATTAACCAGCACAATTGCAGTTCACCAGCCTACCACAGTGCCAGAATTGAATGTTTACACTAATATGGTTACTTCATTTATTTTAGTGATAGGCCTGATAGTGGCTTTAGGTTGGTTGGTGAAACGTAGTCGATTGCGAAATTTAACTCATCGTTTAATTAATGTCCGTGATAGTTATATGATTAACGCCAAAGATCGGATTATCGTTATTGAGGTTAATCAACAATTATTAATAGTGGGAGTAACAGCACAGCAAATGACGTTACTTCATACAATCAATCAAACGGATAGTCAGGCATTATTAACTGAGCACGGTATAACTAACCCTACAGCTAGTAACTCAACATTCTATCAGTTTTTGCAGTCAGCATTAAAAAGGAATAAGTCGTGCGATTAACCTTCGTCATAATAATGGGGCTATTATTTTATAGCTATGATGGTATGGCTAGTACGCCGTTTGCATCAATGATGGTGCAACCTTTGGAAAGTGGTGGGCAAAGTTGGTCGTTACCAATTGAAACGTTAGTTTTCTTAACGCTATTAACTTTCATTCCAGCTATTTTATTGCTAATGACCAGTTTCACCCGCATTATCATCGTCCTTGGTTTATTACGTAATGCCCTTGGCACACAATCAGCACCACCTAATCAAGTCCTTTTGGGTATTGCATTGTTTATGACTTTATTTATTATGTCGCCAGTGATTGATAACATTTATCAAGATGCTTACCTACCTTATTCACAGCAGCAAATTACTATGCAGGAAGGGCTTAGTAAAGCCTCACAACCGTTGCGTGAATTTATGTTAACTCAAACACGAGAAAACGATTTAGCACTTTTTGCCAATATGTCACACATTGGTGAGTTGCAAACTCGACAAGAGGTACCATTAAGGGTATTGGTTCCTGCTTTTGTTATTAGCGAGTTGAAGACGGCTTTTCAAATTGGCTTTACCATTTTTATTCCGTTTTTGGTGATTGATTTGGTGGTTGCCAGTACGTTAATGGCGTTAGGGATGATGATGGTACCACCTGCGACCATCTCTTTACCATTTAAGCTAATGTTATTTGTGTTAGCGGATGGTTGGCATCTATTACTTGGATCATTAGCACAAAGTTTTTTTAGCTAAGGATAACGATGTCACCAGAATATATTACTACATTGGCGATACAAGCGATCAAAGTTGCGGCCTCTTTGGCCGGACCATTATTATTAGCAGCCTTAATCACTGGTTTGATTATCAGCTTATTACAGGCTGCAACACAGATTAACGAAATGACCTTATCCTTCATTCCTAAAATTATAGCAGTAGTTCTTGTCCTAATTATTGCTGGACCATGGATGTTATCGATTATGGTTGATTACATTCGAATTTTATTAACGGATATTCCTAATTTAACCCATTAAACAGGTGATAATTACGACACAAATATCAATATGGATAACTTGTTTAATTTCGATTTTTCTGTTCTGGTCCAACAATATTTTTTTCCGTTTGTGCGGGTTTTAGCATTAATTATGGTTGCACCTATCACTGGTGAAAAAGAGGTGCCAAATCGAGTTAAAATTGCTTTAGCTGTAATAATAACGTTACTGTTGCCGCCAGCAGATAACTACCGAGCCATTACCGTATTATCGCCACTTGGGATTTGGATCATTATTCAACAAATTATAGTTGGTATTGTAATGGGGTATACCATGCAATTGGCTTTTATGACCTTAAGGATTGCAGGAGAATTGATCGGCATGCAAATGGGGTTAAGTATGGCAACCTTTTATGATCCGATTGGCGGCCCAGCAACATCAGTGTTATCACGTTTATTTAATATTATCGGCTTATTAATCTTCTTAAGTTTAGATGGGCATTTATGGTTACTTTACTGTCTCGGGCAAAGTTTTGACATTATTCCCATCAGTACTACACTACTTAACGGCAATGGCTATTTAACGATGATTGATAGTAGTGCTTTACTTTTTATCAATGGTATTATGCTGGCGTTACCAATAATGACATTATTACTGATTGTTAATGCAGCACTTGGTATCTTAAACCGCATGACGCCTCAACTCTCTATTTTCGTTGTCGGTTATCCGGCAACACTGCTACTTGGTCTGGTTATACTTAGCTACCTCATGCCGACTATCGTCCCATTCAGTCAGTATTTATTCAATCTATTTTTCAACAAATTAGTAGCAATATTGGCGGAATTGGGTCATTAATTTTAAATGAGTAATAACATACAAATTATTAAGTAAATTTCTGATTATATTTTGTTCAATTTTTCATTGTGTTGTTTTTTAGAAAGTTTTATTTTTGCAGATTTTATTATTGCCAATCGTTAACTTTTTTGTGCTATAACCTTTTTTACTTCCCTAATTTGCTTTATGTTTTGATATGTTGATATTCATTTAACATGTTTTTTTGAGTTCATCCATTAAACCAATCGCTTTAAAACTAATGTAAGCTTTAGGTGAAATCATTAAATGGTCGACAAGTTCGATATTTAAAATCTGTCCGATTTGAATAAGACGAGCGGTAATATTTTTGGCAAACTCAGACGGGATAAGTGGTTCCGATAGGGAATTATGTATCGCAATAACATGCTTGGCATTTTTCAATACTGCAACACGGAAAATATTTGTCAGTTCAATTTCGACAGTGTTAAATGCGTCTAAGGCAATTAGTTCGATATAAATAATATAACCGGATTGATTTATGCCGATCATCCAAAAATGTTCTTTTTGCTGTACATTGTTTTTTCCGTGTAATAATAAACGTTGTACTATTGCATATATATCATCCGTACCTTCAATCTGATATTTATCACACTTCGTTAATTTAATATTCATTACTAGTTATCCATTATAAATTCTTGCAATGGTACATAGCATATTACTTTGTGACAAAGCGTAAGCAAATAAAATTGATTTTTGCGATCTGTATTGCAAAAAGATTCATAAAATAATCATTCTAAAAACGCCCGTTATTAAATAACATAAAATAAAAAATATAATATATTGATTTTATTTATTAAATTTAATTATTTATATGTTTCAATAGGTTAGGTTAAATGGATTATTTGGCGGGAGTGGTCATGTATGGATATTATTTGCTTGCCTATTAAAAAAGGTGATGAATGTGAACAACAAATCAAAAAAATCATTGACGATATGATTAAACAACCACATCTCAAATATTGATTACATTATTTTATTAAAATAAAAATCTAACATAGATTTCATTAAAAATGCATTTGTGATCGCAAAATAAATAAAAAAGAGAATTCATCATAGTTTAATTTTTGCGCTAAAATATCAGAAAATTAACCGCCATATTATTCATATTACATTTTGCTAAGCATTGGATTATAGTTAATAAAGTGTATAATGGCTTAATATATTTAATGATTGTTTATTTTGCTGACATCAAAAATAAGAGGCTAACATCATGAAAAGATTTCTTATTGCACCCTCAATTTTATCTGCTGATTTTTCTCGATTAGGGGAAGACACTAAAAAAGTACTTGATGCCGGTGCTGATGTGATCCACTTTGATGTTATGGATAATCATTATGTACCTAATTTAACCATGGGCCCCATGTTTTGCAAAGCATTACGAGATTATGGTATTAAGGCCTCAATTGATGTACATTTAATGGTATCACCAGTTGATGAATTAATCCCAGCGTTTGCTAAAGCTGGAGCTAGTAACATTTCTATTCATCCTGAAGCGACTCAACACTTGGATCGGTCATTACAATTGATTCAAGATCATGGTTGTACAGCTGGCGTTGTTTTGAATCCCGCAACACCGCTTACTTATTTAGATTATGTTCTTGATAAAGTTGATATTATATTGCTAATGGGAGTTAATCCTGGTTTTGGTGGGCAATCTTTTATTCCACACACGCTAACGAAAATCCGACAAGTTCGTGAAAGAATTAATCAAACAGGTCGGGAGATTCGTCTTGAAGTCGATGGCGGTGTAAAAGTGGAGAATATTGCCGAAATAGCGCAGGCTGGAGCTGATATGTTTGTCGCAGGATCAGCCATTTTTGGCGCGTCGGATTATAAAACAGTAATTGATGCAATGAGACAGCAACTTGCAACGGTAAAATAAATATGAAAAAACCTAACGATATTCAGGCGATTGCCTTTGATTTAGACGGTACGCTGGTTGATAGTGTACCAGGACTCGCTTTGGCTGCACAAAGAATGTTAACGGATTTAGCCCTACCTACCGTAACAAATGAACAGGTTAAAAACTGGGTGGGCAATGGTATTGATGTAATGTTACAACGGATTTTAAAAGCTGTTGGTGCCGATGAAGCACACCTAGCAGAAGCAAAGACAGCCTTTAATCACCATTATGATCAAGTTATTGACGAAGGTACCAAACTTTTTCCTAATGTACTTACTACTTTACAAACTCTCAAGAAAAATGGCTATGCAATTGCATTAGTCACCAATAAACCACGCCAATTTTTACCTTCATTGCTTAAATCATTAGGTATCGATAGTTTCTTCGATTTAGTATTGGGTGGGGGGGATGTAATTAAATTAAAACCACATCCAGCGCCACTTTACCAAGTATTGGCAAGTTTTGGGTTATTCAATGATCAACTGCTGTTTGTCGGTGATTCAAAAAATGATATTATGGCAGCCAAAAATGCGCAATGTTTTACGGTTGGTTTAACCTATGGTTATAACTATGGTGAGTCAATTACCACCAGTCACCCAGACTATGTATTTGATCAATTTGCCGATATTTTGACACTTTTACCATGTCCGAAACTTGCGCCGACCAAATAAGTGAAATAATTTAAATAACAGGAATTGATTATGAGTAAACCAATTGTTTTTAGTGGTGCCCAACCTTCAGGCGAGCTTTCTATCGGTAATTATCTTGGTGCACTACGCAATTGGGTCACATTACAAGATGACTACGACTGTATTTATTGTATTGTTAATCAACATGCTATAACAGTTAGGCAAGATCCTGAAAAACTTAAAAAAGCGACGCTTGATACGATGGCGCTTTATTTAGCCTGTGGTATTGATCCGAATAAAAGTACTATTTTTGTGCAATCCCAAGTCCCCACACATGCAGAGTTGGCTTGGGTATTAAACTGTTATACTTATTTTGGCGAATTAAGCCGCATGACACAGTTTAAAGACAAGTCAGCGCGTCATGCTGAAAATATTAATGCTGGTTTATTTGATTACCCAGTTTTGATGGCGGCCGATATTTTGCTCTACCAAGCTAATTTAGTGCCGGTAGGTGATGATCAAAAACAACATCTTGAACTAACGCGTGATATAGCTAGTCGTTTTAATGCACTTTATGGCGACATATTTAAAGTACCAGAACCTTTTATTGCCAAAGCCGGCGCCAGAGTTATGTCATTACAAGATCCAACTAAGAAAATGTCTAAGTCTGATGAAAATCGCAATAATGTGATTGGTTTATTGGAAAACCCAAAAGAGGTAGAGAAGAAAATCAAACGCGCAGTTACGGATTCCGATGAACCTCCTGTTGTGCGATATGATGTACAAAATAAAGCAGGTGTATCAAATTTACTGGATATTTTGACGGGAATTACCGGAATCTCTATTGCTGAATTGGAGCAACAGTTTGCGGGTAAAATGTATGGTCATTTGAAAACCGAAGTGGCTGCTCAAGTGTCAGGTATGTTAGCTCAATTGCAAGAACGTTACTATCATTATCGTAATAATGAAGATCTGCTATTAGATATAATGCATGATGGTGCAAAAAAAGCGACCACAAGAGCGCAAGCAACTTTAGCAAAAGTTTATGATGCTATCGGTTTTATCAGATAATAGGTGACTTAATGTCGCCTTTTCATTTTTATATGCATCACCCATTCCACGGATCAAAACAATATATGATATGATATATATCATGATTACGATATGTAATCGCTAGCCTTATTTTCTATTCTGCATATGACTCAATAAATTTAGGTTTTATTATGAAAATCATTATCCTTGGCGCAGGTCAAACCGGAAGTGCACTAGCTGAATATCTGGTTACTGAACACTCTAATGATGTTACTGTAATCGATGAAGCGGCAGATAAACTGCAATCATTACAAGAACGATTTGATCTGCAAGTGATTCATGGCAAAGTATGTTATCCACAAATATTGCAAAGTGCCGGCGCAGAGGATGCGGATATGTTAGTTGCCGTGACTAATTCTGATGAAGCCAATATGTTAGCTTGCCAAATAGCTCATACTGTATTTAATATTCCGCAAAAAGTTGCGCGTATTCGGGCGGCTGAATATAGTGATGATGATTATCAATTATTTTCGATTGATAATGGTATTCCGATTAATCATATTATTTCACCGGAAAAACTCATTACCCAACATATTAGCCAATTAGTGCAATACCCAGGGGCATTACAAATAGCCTCTTTCTATGATGAACATGTATTCTTAGTCATGGTAGCTGCTTATTATGGTGGTGCACTCGTTGGTAGTGAATTATCCGAATTAAAAGAACATTTACCACATGTTGATGCCAAAGTTGTTGCCATTTATCGCCAACAACGGTTTATTCGACCAATTGACTCTACAATTATTGAAGCCGGTGATTTAGTCTATTTTATTACTACGCCACAAAATATTAAAGCGGTTACTAGCGAATTACAACGTTTAGAAAAACCATTTAAACGGATCATGATCAGCGGTGGGAGTAGTGTGGCAGTTTCGTTAGCAAAACAGTTGGAAAGTGATTATCAAGTAAAATTAATTGAACAAAATATTCAAAATGCGGAACATATTGCTGAACAATTAATCAATACTACTGTGTTGCATGGTGAATCGGCCGATCAGGAATTACTTTCCCAAGAACAAGTGGAATTAACAGATCTATTTATTGCTGTTACAAATGATGATGAATCCAATATTATGTCAGCGATGTTAGCGAAACGAATGGGCGCGAAGAAAGTTATTGTTTTAATTCAACGTCAAGCCTACCTACAGTTAATTAATGAAAGCGTGATCGATATAGCAATTTCACCACAATTAACTACTATTTCGGCACTTTTAAGTCATATTCGTCAATCAGGTGTGGTCAAAGTGGTATCGTTAAGACAAGGTACTTCGGAAGTGATCGAAATTATTGCTCATGGTGATCATGATACCTCTAAATTAGTCGGGCGAACGGTTAATGAAATTCGATTGCCGTCTGGTGCAACAATTGGTGCCATCATCAGAGGTGAAGATGTGTTAATTGGTCAAGATAATACGATTATTGAAGATGCCGATCACTTGATTGTTTTTCTTCCTGATCGTAAAAGCATTAATGATATCGAGAAATTACTATAATAAGGGCGTTTAGCTTGGTCGTTTATTCAACTACCAAGCTAGAAAATAACAAAATACATATCATAATACATGCCAATGATGTGACCTTAACCGTTTAGATAACTAGCCTGATTGTTTATCTCACAAACATATTTAAAAGATTATTTAGTTTAGATTTTAGGCTTTCATATAGTGATTTTCTGGTTCAAGGTTTAATCATTGCTATTGATCATGTGTTTAACTCAACAAAAAGTAATAAGTTTGTTATTATGGGCAACTTATTTTGCGTCAAACCCAATTCAATATTAATGACAGGTGAATTATGATTACTTTTTCTTCCATTCAAATCCGCCGAGGGATTAATCTTTTGCTGGATAATGCATCCGCCAAAATTAATCCGGGACAAAAAATTGGTTTGGTTGGTAAGAATGGTTCAGGTAAATCAACCTTGTTTTCGTTAATTAAAGGCGAAATAAGTACTGATACGGGGGACGTTTCGATTCCTCATCAGTGGCAATTAGCTTGGGTTGAACAAGAAACCCCAGCCCTTGATGTTGCTGCGATTGAGTATGCAATTGATGGGGATCGCGAATATCGTTTGTTAGAACAGCAATTAGCCGATGCTAATAAAAAAAACGATGGTAATGAAATTGCTTTATTACATAGTAAACTAGAATACATTGATGGTTGGAGTATACAGGCACGTGCGGCGACATTATTGGATGGTTTAGGCTTTAGTCAAGAGCAGATGCAATTGCCGGTGCGATCGTTTTCAGGCGGTTGGCGAATGCGGCTTAATCTAGCTCAAGCACTGATGTGCCGTTCTGATCTGCTGTTATTAGATGAACCGACTAACCATTTGGATCTTGATGCGGTAATGTGGCTTGAAAAATGGTTAAAAAGTTATAACGGTACGTTATTATTAATTTCACATGATCGTGATTTTCTTGATCCATTAGTCGATAAAATTATTCATCTTGAACAGCAAAATCTCTTTGAATATACCGGTAACTACTCTTCATTTGAAAACCAGCGGGCAATGAAATTAGCCCAGCAACAATCGCTATATGAACATCAACAACATAAAATCGCACATTTACAAAGTTATATTGATCGTTTTCGAGTCAAAGCAACCAAAGCCAGACAAGCGCAAAGCCGATTAAAAATGTTGGAAAGAATGGAGAAAATTGCCCCGGCACATGTGGATAATCCATTTCATTTTTGTTTTCGCCCTGCTGAAGCATTACCTAGTCCACTTATTACTATGGAAAAAATTGTCGCCGGTTATGATGATAAAATTATTCTGAATAACATTAAATTGAATTTAGTACCGGGTTCACGTATTGGTCTACTTGGGCGCAATGGCGCTGGGAAATCAACATTAATTAAGTTATTGGCTGGAGAGTTACAACCTAAAGCAGGCCATATTCACTTAGCTAAAGATGTTAAATTGGGTTACTTTGCCCAGCATCAATTAGAGTACCTGCGGGCGGATGAATCGGCATTATGGCATTTAAAGCAAATTGCTGATCCTAAAAATACCGAGCAAGAACTGCGTAATTATCTTGGTGGTTTTGATTTTCGTGGTGATAAAGTAAACGAAGTAGTGAAGACCTTTTCTGGAGGTGAAAAGGCACGTTTAGTTTTAGCATTGATTGTTTGGCAACGGCCTAACTTGCTGTTGTTGGATGAACCAACTAACCATTTAGATTTGGATATGCGGCAAGCATTGACCGAAGCGTTGATCGATTTCGAAGGGGCAATCGTTGTGGTATCCCATGATCGCCATTTATTACGTTCGACGACCGACGAATTTTATTTGGTTTATGACCAACAGGTTGAGCCTTTTGATGGTGATTTAGATGATTATCAAAAATGGCTTAATAATGATCAAAAAGCGTTAAAAAAATCCGATCTTGAGTTTATAAACCCTATAGTTGAGAATCTTACTTCTCAAGAGAAAAAAGAGTTAAAACGCAAAGAAGCTGAATTCAGAGCGCAAATGCAACCTTTAAAAAAGGCGCTGCAACAAGCAGAAAAACTGATTGAACAATTTAACTTATCATTAACCATGATTGAACAACAGTTGGTTGATCCGCAAATTTATGAACCACAAAATAAAACAAAATTGACCGATTTACTCAAGCAACAGCATCAAATTAAATCCAATTTAGAAGAGGAAGAACTCAATTGGTTAGATATCCAACAACAATTGGATCACTTTGAAGCGAAACTTTAACTCATGCCTATATTCAGTAAATATATGCCGAAACTCATCGGCTGCTAAATCTAATACTGACGATTATATTTGCAGAAGTTATTTCTAATAACCCCCTTGATGAATAATTTTACAATATATACTGTTTTTTTTAAAAACGACTTGTTGTTGCCTATAGTCAGCGTAAAATGATGATAATTTAATTAAATCAATCTATTATGGGTGTTTAGGAATGAAAAAAATAATCAAAATAGTACCGATGTTAATTGCAGGCATAGGATTTATTACTCCAGCTATTTCTGGCCCTCATTGGGGCTATGAAGGGGATGAAATACCTGAAAATTGGGCTAAATTATCACCTGATTATCAAATGTGTGATATCGGTCGCAATCAATCACCAGTTAATATTGCTGGCACCATCCATGCACAGGCTAATGCTTTAGATATCCATTATGGCTTGGTATCAGGTAATGTTGTGAATAATGGTCATACTGTGCAAATAAATGATAAAAATACCAATGATTATGTTGCTATCGATGGTGAAAAATACAAATTAACACAATTTCATTTTCATGCGCCGAGTGAAAATCAAATAAATGGTCAGTCT
Organism: Frischella japonica; assembly: GCF_014489845.1. Lineage (GTDB taxonomy): Bacteria > Pseudomonadota > Gammaproteobacteria > Enterobacterales > Orbaceae > Frischella > Frischella japonica. The sequence continues at coordinate 194,740 of NZ_JABURY010000019.1, read as the reverse complement.
TACCCTATGGAAGCCCATTTTGTTCATCAGAATGGTGACGGCGAATTGCTGGTAATGGCTGTTATGTTAGAACAAGGTAATGAAAATCCCACTGCAGAAGAGATATTGCTAGCTCTTAATGAAAAAGAAAATTTGCCAAGCAATATCAATGATCTTGATATTCGTTCCTTTTTACCACCAGTTAATGATTATTATCGTTTCTCGGGTTCATTAACTACACCACCTTGTTCGGAAGGGGTAACTTGGATTGTATTAAAACAGCCGGTTCAATTATCTAAAACTGAAATAGTAAAATTTGAACATGCATTTAAACATCATAATAATCGCCCCATCCAGCCATTACACGGACGTTTGATTATCGCTAATTAACAATTAAGTAGCTTTTTTATTAACAAGGTCTATCAGTTGATAGACCTTTTTTATCGGTATAAGTTATATTTGCTAAACTTTCGTTGACATTTTTTGTATACTGCTTTCTTAAATTAACCTTCAAAGTTTTATTTGGAGAAATACAGTGCAACAAAATCGTATAATTCGACGCGCTTTGCTTAGCGTGTCTGACAAAACAGGCATTGTTGAATTCGCAAAATCTCTTTCACAACGTAATGTCGAAATTCTATCCACCGGTGGGACTGCCAAATTATTATTAGAACATCACATTCCTGTAATTGAAGTGTCCGACTACACAGGTTTTCCAGAAATGATGGATGGGCGGGTTAAAACGTTACATCCCAAAATTCATGGTGGAATATTAGGTCGTCGTGATTTAGATGCCGAGATTATGCAACAGTATAATATTGCTCCCATAGATATGGTAGTGGTTAATTTATATCCGTTTGCTAAAACAGTTGCGAAAGCGAATTGTAGTTTAAACGATGCCATTGAAAATATCGATATTGGCGGTCCGACAATGGTCCGAGCTGCAGCTAAGAATTATAAAGATGTTGCTATTGTGGTCAATAATGATGATTATGATCACATTATCAGTATGATGGATAATAATCAAAATGCGTTAACCTTTGACTATCGCTTCAATTTAGCGATTAAAGCATTTGAACACACTGCTCAATATGATGGTATGATTGCCAATTATTTTGGTCAACTTGTTCCTCCATATTTTGGCGACACAGAAAAATTGTCAGGTCAATTCCCACGCACGCTTAATTTACAATTTATTAAAAAGCAAGATATGCGCTATGGTGAAAATAGTCATCAACACGCAGCATTTTATGTTGAAGAAGATGTGTTAGAAGCCAGTGTTTCAACCGCGACACAATTACAAGGCAAAGCACTGTCCTTCAATAATATCGCTGATACTGATGCAGCACTTGAATGTGTTAAAGAATTCAATCAACCAGCTTGTGTGATTGTAAAACATGCCAATCCATGTGGTGTCGCGGTGGCCGGAACAATTCTTGATGCTTATTTACGTGCTTATCAAACAGATCTAACTTCTGCATTTGGTGGCATTATTGCATTTAATCGTTCTTTAGATTCACAAACGGCTCAAGCTATTATAGATCAACAATTTGTTGAAGTGATTATTGCACCAGCTATTGATGATGATGCGCGACAAATATTGGCCAACAAAAAAAATATTCGCGTTCTAATCAGTGGTTTCTGGCAACAACGGGTGGCCGGTTTAGATTTTAAGCGTGTCAATGGTGGATTATTGGTACAAGATCGTGATTTAGGTATGGTCAACAAAAATGATTTAACTATCGTGACCAAACGCAAGCCGACACCAAGTGAAATAGCAGATGCCCTTTTTTGCTGGAAAGTAGCGAAATTTGTGAAGTCTAATGCCATTGTTTATGCTAAAGATCATGCAACAATCGGTATTGGTGCCGGTCAAATGAGCCGTGTTTATTCGGCAAAAATTGCGGGCATTAAAGCTCAGGATGAAAATTTACCTATTGCAGGTTCCGTTATGGCATCGGATGCGTTTTTCCCATTCCGTGATGGTATTGACGCTGCCGCTAAAGTCGGTGTGACTTGTGTCATTCAGCCTGGTGGCTCAATCCGCGATGATGAAGTAATTCAAGCGGCAGATGAACATAATATGGCGATGATTTTTACTCAAATGCGGCATTTTCGTCATTAATAATGAGATAAATAATAGTATCAGTCAATAAACCTAATTTAAGGAAGAGCAATGAAAATCTTAATTATTGGTAATGGTGGACGTGAACATGCACTAGGTTGGAAAGTGGCGCATTCGCCATTGGTCAGTGATGTATTTATTGCGCCAGGTAATGCTGGGACGGCCTTAGAAAACAAATTACATAATGTTAATATTGCAGTAACCGATATTAATGCATTAGTTGATTTTGCTAAACGTGAAGAAATCGATTTAACCATAGTCGGCCCAGAAGCTCCATTAGTCATTGGCGTAGTTGATGCATTTCGTGCTGCAGGCTTAAAAATATTTGGGCCGACTCAGGCAGCAGCACAGCTGGAAGGTTCTAAAGCATTCACTAAAGATTTTCTATCCCGACATAATATCCCTACGGCTGAATATCAAAACTTCACCGAAGTTGCACCGGCTTTAGCTTATTTAAGGGAAAAGGGGGCACCAATCGTGATCAAAGCCGATGGTTTAGCCGCGGGTAAAGGGGTGATAGTCGCTATGACACTTGAAGAAGCTGAAGATGCGGTACAAGATATGCTTGCCGGTAATGCATTTGGTGAAGCAGGTCATCGTGTAGTGATTGAAGAATTTCTTGACGGTGAAGAAGCCAGCTTTATTGTTATGGTAGATGGTAAACATGTTGAACCCATGGCTACCAGTCAGGATCACAAGCGAGTGGGAGATCATGATACAGGGTTAAATACTGGTGGAATGGGGGCCTATTCTCCTGCACCGGTTGTGACTATCGATGTATTTCAGCGCGTGATGGAAAAAATCATATATCCTACCGTAAATGGTATGGCAGCCGAAGGCAATACGTATACGGGATTTTTATATGCCGGATTAATGATTGACAAACAGGGGCAACCAAAAGTGATTGAATTTAATTGTCGTTTTGGTGATCCGGAAACTCAACCCATTATGATGCGTTTACAATCTGATTTAGTCGAATTATGTTTAGCTGCTGTTGAGGGCAAGTTAGATAAGATTCAATCGCAATGGGATCCAAGACCAGCCTTAGGTGTTGTTATGGCAGCTAAAGGTTATCCAGGTAAATATGCCAAGCATGATGAAATTCATGGGTTACTACTGCAGGCATCAACCAATAGCAAAGTTTTTCATGCTGGAACCGTTTTAGAAAACGGTAAAGTCTATACTAATGGTGGACGAGTACTCTGTGTTACAGCATTAGGTGATACAGTATTTGAGGCACAGCAACAAGCTTATGAACTAGCAAAAAGCATTCATTGGGAAGGATGTTTTTATCGCCATGATATTGGATATCGTGCGATTGAACGGCAACAGCATTAAATTTATATGAGATCCTAGCGACAAGTAAATAAATTCATCAATCTATTTTTATTTAATAATACAATTCAATTAACTTAATATTCAGATAATAAAAAAACCTAACACAGTTTACTGTATTAGGTTTTATGTTTTGGTCGGTTAAAACCGAAAACTTGATATTAACCTATTTACTAGATTAAATTTTGGCAGCGCCTTTTGCAGTTGTTTTAATTGCCACATCTTCACTGATATCACCGTGGTCTTGATAAGCGCGACCATAATAAGTATCGAGCAGAATTTGTTTTAATTCAGCAATTAAAGGATAACGTGGATTGGCACCAGTACACTGGTCATCAAATGCATCAACAGCAAGTTGATCGACTTGAGCTAAGAAAGCTTTTTCATCAACACCAAATTCTTTAATTGAGAATGGAATATCAAGATCTTTTCTAAGTTGATCTAACCAACCAATCAATTTCTCAACTTTCTTGTCATCTTTATCTGATGCTGCGGTTAAACCTAAATGATCGGCAATTTCAGCATAACGGCTAACCGCTTTAGGATAACCATATTGGCTAAATGTACCTTGTTTAGTTGGTTTATCTGTAGCATTAAAGCGAACAACATTACTGATTAACATTGCATTAGCTACGCCATGTGGAATATGGAATGCCGCCCCAATTTTGTGCGCCATTGAGTGACATACCCCTAAGAATGCCTGTGCAAAAGCCACACCAGCTAACGTTGCGGCGCTGTGTACTTTTTCACGTGCAATAGGATTATTGGCACCTTCTTTATAGCTTGCTGGTAAATAGGTTTTTAGCATACTTAAAGCTTGTAATGCTTGGCCGTCAGAAAACTCGCTAGCCATAATCGAAACATAAGCTTCTAAAGCATGAGTCACGGCATCATAACCACCAGCAGCACAGAGAGATTTTGGCATTGTCATGACTAAATTGGCATCAACAATAGCCATATGTGGTGTGATAGCATAGTCAGCCAATGGGTATTTTTGACCCGTTGCATCATCAGTTACTACCGCAAATGGCGTCACTTCAGAACCTGTACCAGAAGTAGTTGTGACGCAAATCAGTTTTGCTTTTTCACCCATATGTGGGAAATGGCAAGTTCGTTTACGAATATCCATAAAACGTAATGCTAATTCATCGAATTTAGTTTCTGGATGTTCATATAGTACCCACATGATTTTGGCTGCATCCATTGGTGAACCACCACCTAATGCAATGATAGTATCCGGTTTGAATGCTTTCATTGATTCAGTACCTTTACGTACAATACTTAATGTTGGATCAGCTTCTACATCAAAGAATGTTTCGCAAATTGCCCCATTTGCTTCTAATTGATCCGTAATTTGTTTTGAGTACCCATTATTGAATAAGAATTTATCGGTTACCACGAAAACACGTTTTGCACCTTGTTCAATAACTTCATTTAAAGCAACAGGGAGGGAACCACGTTTAAAATAGATAGAACTTGGTAACTTATGCCACAACATATTTTCTGCTCTCTTAGCGATAACTTTCTTGTTAATAAGATGTTTCGGGCCGACATTCTCTGATACTGAGTTTCCACCCCATGATCCACAACCAAGCGTTAAAGATGGTGCTAAATCAAAGTTATATAGATCACCGATACCGCCATGAGCTGCTGGTTGGTTGATTAAAATACGGCATGTTTTCATTTTGCTGCCAAAATAGGTAATACGTTCACGATTACTGTCTTGATCAGTATAAAGCACTGATGTATGACCCATACCGCCCATTTCGACTAATTTTTCAGCCTTTTCAACTGCATCATTAAAGTTTTTAGCTTTAAACATGGCTAAAGTTGGAGAGAGTTTTTCATGAGCAAAAGGTTCAGATAAATCAACTTTAGACACTTCACCAACCAGTACTTTAGAACCCGCAGGAACTTTGATGCCAGCCATTTCGGCAATTTTAGTCGCAGGTTGACCAACAATGTTCGCATTCAAAGCACCTTTATCATTTAAGATAATTCCTTGTACGGCTTTTGTTTCTTTAGTATTCAGTACATAAGCACCGTATTGTGTTAGAAGACGACGCACTTCATCATAAACAGATTCTACTACTACGATTGCCTGTTCTGATGCACAAATCATCCCGTTATCAAAGGTTTTAGACATTAAAACAGAAGCAACCGCACGTTTTAGATCGGCAGTTTCATCGATAATCACTGGCGTATTCCCCGCACCGACACCTAAAGCTGGTTTACCAGAACTGTAAGCTGCTTTCACCATGCCAGGACCACCTGTTGCTAAGATTGCTGCAACAGCATCATGATGCATAAGGGCATTTGATAATTCGATTGATGGCTCATCAATCCAACCAATAATGTCTTTTGGAGCACCCGCTTCAATTGCTGCATCTAAGACAATACGTGCCGCTTCTATAGTTGATTTTTTAGCGCGTGGATGTGGTGAAAAAACAATAGCATTACGTGTTTTTAGACTGATTAGCGATTTGAAAATTGCGGTAGATGTTGGGTTAGTGGTTGGAACTATTCCACAAATAATACCAAGTGGCTCCGCAATGGTGATGGTACCAAATGGTTCATTCTCAGCAACAATACCACAGGTTTTATCATTTCGGTATTTGTTAAGGATATACTCAGCGGCAAATAGGTTTTTAATGACCTTGTCTTCAACAATTCCCATTCCTGATTCGGCAACAGCTTGTTGTGCCAATGGAATTCGTGCTGCTGCTGCTGCTGTTGCTGCTGCGACGAAGATTTTATCTACTTGTTCTTGAGTAAATGTTGCATAAACTTGCTGTGCCTTTTTAACGCGCACAAGAAGTTCATCCAACTCTGTTAGGTTAGTTACTGCCATACTACTATCTCCTAATTTTAAATTTAAGTTTAAGTTTAAATCTGGCCGTCTCTAAAGTAGTGGCTTTTAGCCATAATAGTTTTTAATTCTAATTATATCTTTTAGACGAATGCCGCTATCGTAAATCAGTTTCTATATCTATTCAATACTAAAATGATATGATCGGCACAATTTGTCGTTAATTAGAAAGTCACGCGAATATGATTTGAATAATCTAAAAGGATAACCTTTTTCAAATAAGACGAGTTAGTGAATTTGGATGATATTTTTATGCGATAAAAATAGCTATCAGCACCATTAACGTTATTTGCGAAAAATGAAACGTAACAATTGATTACGTTTCATTTGAATAATTATATTAAAAATAAAAAGTTGTAATATTGAGTTAAACTTAAACGTTAGTGCAATAATTTTTCCAATACATAACTAACAGCGACAAAACCAAATGTTGCTGTTACATTAGTAATTGCACCGAATCCAGAGGCACAGTCCATTTTTTTGATACCTTGTGCTTGATTTTTGGTCAAACACGTTTGACCATTAGCCGCAGGATAAGTCAATTGTTCAACAGAAAAAACGCAAGGAATACCATATTTACCCTTGCTGTCTTTGGTTAATTTATATCGGTTTTTTAATTGTTCGCGTAATTTAGCCGCCAGAGGGTCTTGTATTGTTTTAGCTAAATCACTTATTTGAATTTTAGTTGGGTCTTTTTGACCACCAGCTCCGCCGATAGTAATAACTTTTAATTTGTTACGGCGACAATAGGCTAAAACGGCAGCTTTGTCACGCACTGAATCAATCGCATCAATAATATATTGAAATTTGGGAGCTTGTTGTGAACCTAAGTACTCTGTTACATTTTCTTGAGTAATAAAATCATCAATACAGTGGACTCGACATTCTGGGTTGATCTGCTGTATGCGTTGTGCCATCACTTCAGTTTTGGCCTGGCCGATATTATTTCTTAAGGCATGAATTTGCCGATTGGTATTGGTAATACAAACATCATCCATATCAATTAAGGTTATTTCACCGATCCCACTTCGCGCTAATGATTCAGCTACCCATGAACCAACGCCGCCAATACCAATAACACCGATATGTGCGTTTGCAAATGCCGTGAGTGCCGCTTCGCCATATAAACGTGCAATTCCACCAAAACGTTGATAATAAGTTTGAGATAATGTATTTTGCATAAGTACTATTTCTATATTTTTAATGCCGGCATACTAACAGTACACCGATGTTAGTGCAACACGTTAAGCACAATCATTGGGGGTAATTTTACGAATAATTTTAACTTACTCGCCTGTATGTATGGCGTTAAATCAACAACTTATTAGTCGTGAGCAAATTAACATAATTTATTACTTGCATAAGTAATGCTAATTAGTTTATTGCCAATTGTTTATTTAATTATGCTTTAGTTATCAAATAAAAAATGGCTTTTTAACACACTTAATCAATTATTTTTTACCAAAGTTGATTAATTGATTCACCAATTGTTCTTCTTTTAAGCTATTAGCCAAAAGATAAAAATCGCGATTTTGGGCATTTTTTTGATACATTAATGAACGTAAAATAACATGTTTGTTAGCTTTATTATATTCTTTAGTGATAATATAACGACCATTTATTTTAGAATCTGTACCTTCAATGTATTCTACATTATGAAAATGTTTGATTTGCGGATTTTTATTAGCTCGAGCTTTGGCTTGCTGTAAAAAAAGTTTCATTGCTTCTTTATCGTTAGCGACTATTTCATTGACAATTAAAATGCGTGCATTATCAAAATGATTGGTATATAGAAAAAGACGCTTGTCATTATTTTGATGTTTCGGGTTTGGTGATTTAAACATTTCTATTCGTCGGAACGGCATATTAAGAAAATCAACTTGATCGGGAAAATTGAGCACAGGTATTTTTTTTGCTGATGATTTCGTTGATATTTTATTTTCAGTTGCATGAGAGAGAGCTTGATTGATTTGAAAAGTTGATAAAATAAATACTATAAAAGCAAACATCAATTTTTTCATTATTTTCCACCCAAAAAGCTAGTTTAATAAAATATTTTAACCAATTGAATTATAAGCAGATTTATGAAATATGATCAAACTATCATTGTAATTAAGTTATTGATAATTTTATTTATATTTCATTTTTTGCGAGAATATTTGGTAAGTTAATTTAAAAAATGTAGCTAAACATTGTCAGTAGGTGTTTATTAATAATGTCGCTATTATCGCTAAGGTTGACTATGCTGCTAATGGTCAAGGTGGTTCAGGATAGGTTATTGTTTAAGCAGAAATAAATTTTGCTATCTAATATAATAAGTTGCTTAATGGTATCGTATTACTCTATTTTACGAAACTATTTATTATTAAAACTAGCATGATATTGATTTTTTTATTTAAATTTAATTTTGCATGAAAACGAAGTAAATTTATTTTGAGTATCCAAAATAAAAAACCACCTGGCTGGCGGTTTTTTATAATGAATAAAGTTATTTATTCAGCATAACTATCACGCAGACCGACAGTGCGATTAAAAACCAATTTGTCTTCTGTGGCATATTTACTATCTAAACAGAAATAACCCTCACGTTCAAATTGATAGGCTGATTCAGGCTTACTTTCACGTAAGCTAGGTTCAACAAAACCCTGTTTAATCACCAATGATTGCGGATTAATTGTTGCTAAAAAATCATCGGCTGAACCAGGATTCGGTGTATTAAATAAACGATCATAAAGTCGAATTTCAGCCGGTAACGCGAATTTAGCTGATACCCAGTGAATAACGCCTTTAACCTTACGACCATCTTCGGGATTTTTATTTAATGTGGCAGGATCATAACTGCAATAAATAGTGGTAATTTCACCTTTTTCATCTTTTTCCACACGATCCGCTCTAATCACATACGCATTACGTAACCGAACCTCTTTACCAAGTACTAAACGTTTATAATTTTTATTAGCTTCTTCACGAAAATCAGCGCGATCAATAAATAGCTCACGGGTGAATGCAACCTGACGTTGACCTAGCTCTGGACGATTAGGATGATTTGGCATAGTTAGCACTTCATCCAAATTAGCGGAAAAGTTCTCAATAATGACTCTAACTGGATCGATTACGACCATTGCTCGTGGGGCATTTTGGTTTAGATCTTCTCGGACACAATACTCTAACGTGCTCATTTCTACGGTATTTTCTTGTTTGGTTACGCCAATTCGTTGACAAAAATCACGAATGGCAGCTGGTGTATAACCACGACGACGCATACCGGAAACGGTTGGCATGCGAGGATCATCCCATCCATCGACAATTTTTTCCGTAACCAATAAATTCAGTTTCCGTTTTGAGGTAATGGCATATTCTAAATTCAAACGTGAAAATTCATACTGATGAGGACGGCAAGAAATGGTGATATTATCCAAGACCCAATCGTATAAACGACGATTATCTTGAAACTCTAACGTACATAAAGAGTGAGTAATATTTTCAATTGCATCGGAAATACAATGCGTAAAATCATACATAGGATAGATGCACCATTTATCCCCAGTTTGGTGGTGGCTTGCATATTTGATACGATATAGCACAGGATCTCGCATCACAATAAAAGGTGATGCCATATCGATTTTGGCACGTAAACAAGCTTTGCCTTCTTCAAATTCACCATTTTTCATTTTATTAAATAGTGATAAGTTTTCATCCACACTGCGATCACGATACGGGCTATTTTTACCGGCTTGGGTTAATGTACCGCGATATTCACGGATCTCCTCAACTGATAGTTCATCAACATAAGCTAATCCTTTTTCAATAAGTTCAATTGCATAATGATAAAGTTGATCGAAATAATCAGAAGAATAACGCACATTACCGTCCCAATGGAACCCTAACCATTGAACATCATACTTAATAGATTCCACATATTCGACATCTTCTTTTACAGGATTGGTGTCATCAAAACGTAAGTTACATTTGCCACGATAATCTTGGGCAATGCCAAAATTTAAACAAATTGATTTAGCATGACCAATGTGTAAATAGCCATTTGGTTCAGGTGGAAAACGTGTTTGAATGGTTTTATATTTACCTTCTGCTAAATCACTTTCAATGATTTGGCGAATAAAATTTGTTGGACGAGCTTCAACTTCGCTCATAAAAATCCCCTAATTTAAAATGTATAGTATGAATGAATAGTGAATATAGCAAATTTTTTACGCTTCGGGAATGTTATTAAATTCGAATTATCATTTACATAATATCGATAGATGCTTTCGTTACCTCGCTAATGATAACAGATTTCAATATATTAAACTTTATCTTGGCAAAACTTCTAGGAAATAAAAAATTATCAATACGTTAATGTTTATTTTTAGATAATTTTAAATGCAAAGAAATTTTTTCATAACTGGTTTATAATGGAAAAATTCGATATACATATATTGTTGAGTATTTTTGTGAATAAATATTATATTGTTTCTATAACGTTGATGACGTCATCACTATTTTGTGTTTCTCATTCGGTACAGGCTGATCCATCGTCATTAGGATTAGGTATTAATGTCAGTGATTCTCCGTATAAAGGTTATGGTACAACCTATGATCCTTTACCACATATTGATTATGATAATGGGAACTTTTTTATCGATGATACCAGTTTGGGTGCTTATGTATATAATAGCCATAATCAAGAACTTTCGATTGGATTAAGTTATCTGGCAGATGAGTTTAACCCGAAAGATAGTGATAATAGGCAGCTAAAACAGTTAAATAAACGTCATTCAACATTAGTTGCACAATTGTTATATTCATTGACCACACCAATAGGTGTTTGGTCGGCTAGTCTATCAGGGGATGTTCTAAATGAGAGTAACAGTATACTAGTAGATACCAATTATATGTTTCCAATTTTTTATAACAAATTTACTTTTGTGCAAACTATTGGTATAAATTGGGCTGATGGTAACCATAATAATTACTATTTTGGTGTATCTCATCGTGAATCAGCTCGTTCTGGCCTTCGGTACCATCATGCTAAAAGTTCATTTACACCTTATATTTCTATGACGGCTAGTTATGCTATAACTTCACATGCTAATAGTTTTATAGGATTTCGAATCGATCAACTAACTGGTGATGTGAAAAAGAGTCCCATGGTTGCTAATAGTACGGTTCCTAATGTCTATGCTGGTATTAATTATCAATTTTAAACAGAAATATTATTCCTTATTTACCCAGATATTAATGTATTTTAACGATTAATCTCATTAGTGTGGGGTTTTATTTTAATTGAATTATGAGTTAGGAAAGAGTGATAACTATGCTTTGGTTTAAAAATGCAATTGTTTATCAATTAAACAAAGATAATTTATTTGATACACAAGCGATTACAAATGCGGTCAATGCTTGTCCGTTTGTACCATGTGGTAATACTGACAGCATGCGATCTGGTTGGGTTTCGCCATTTGGTGAAAGTCAGGATAATCCCTTAGTTCTTGATAATAATGGCCAAATGTTATTACGGTTAAAAAAAGAGATAAAAATTTTACCCTCTTCGGTCATTAAACAAGCTTTAGCAGAAAAGGTTACTCAGCAAGAACAATTATTTAATCGTAAATTAAAGAAAGCTGAAAAATTATCGCTAAAAGATGAAGTTTATATTGATTTATTACCTCGTGCTTTTAGTAAATATCAATTTTTTTGGTTATGGATTGATACGGTAAATAAACGGGTGATTGTTGATAGTAGTAGTTTTAAGCAGGCAGAAGATATATTGGCATTACTACGTAAAGAAATGGGAACATTAGCTTTAACGCCCTATGCAAGCGATACGCCATTAGAAAAAACTTTAACTAAGTGGGTAAAAGAGTCTTTGAGTTTTCCTCCTATAATATTAGGTGATGAAATTGAATTAAAAGATGCGGTAGAAGATAGTATTGTTGTAAAGTGTAAAAATCAAGAAATTAATAGCCAGGAAATTTTTGTACATATTGATTCAGGTAAACAAATCAGTAAATTGAAGTTACTTGATGAACGCGGAATGAGTTTCATTTTGAATCGTGATTATACTTTAAAAAGAATTAAATTTGATAACGCGATTTTGGATAAAAATGAAGATTTTTTACCAGAAGAAAGCAATGCTAAATTAGAAGCCGATTTTATGCTCATGATCAGTCAGTTAACTGATACTTTTAAATCTATGCAAAAAATTATAGAAGAAATCATAACTGTTTAAAAATATTAATATTTTTAACTTAAATAAAAGATAAAGCATTTTAATATTAAAATGTTGTGATATAATCTTAATTAGTATTAGCGTATAAATTACAAAAAGAAAGAGGTTAATTAAACTCTCAGTAAATTTATATTAAATACTGGGATATGTTTTCAACAACACTTTAGTTGAGGGATAAAATGAAAAAAACGACTTTAGCACTAGCAGTGGCAATTGCTAGTATGTCATCTGTAGCAAATGCTGCACTACCAGAAGATACATTTTATGTAGGTGGTAAAATAGGTTGGTCTAAATTCTTTGATACTAAATCACAGAAAGTAGAAGATGCGAGAAAAGTAACCAATAACCGTGTTGGTGGTGGTGCTTTTGTTGGCTTTCAAGCTACTCCTTATTTAGCCGCTGAATTGGGATATGATTGGCTTGGTGAGTTAGAATATAAAGGACACCATAGAAGTAAAGCTGGTAAGTTAACTGCACATGGAGTATCTTTAACTGGTAAAGCAAGTTATCCGTTAGGTTTCATCTCTGATGATTTAGATATTTATGCGCGTGCTGGTGCATTTATTCATATCACTAAATGGAAACAACATAATCATAGTAGTGATACAGAAACTGGTGTGTCTCCAGTATTTGCATTGGGTCTTGATTATCGGTTAAATGATGATTTTTCAACTCGTTTAGAGTATCAATGGGTTAACCGAATTAGCAATGATGGTCCAACACGTCCAGACAATGGTATGTTATCATTAGGTGTCACTTATCGTTTAGGTTCTCCTGATGTTCCAAGAGCACCAGTAGAACGTGATGTACGTGAAAATCGCTATGTATTTAATGAAGATGTATTATTTGGCTACAACAAATCTGACATTAAACCAGAGGGGCAAGCTGCATTAAATGAGTTAGTCCGTACATTAGTTAAAATTAATCCTTCTGACAGTGCGATTATCGTTATTGGTCATACTGATCGTATCGGTTCTGCAAGCTATAATCAAAAACTTTCAGAACGTCGTGCTCAAGCAGTTCGCAATTATTTAGTTTCGCAAGGCGTGCCTGCTGGTTTAATCACAGTACGTGGTGAAGGTAAAAATCAGTCAGTAACTGGCAATAAATGTAACGAACTTAAAGGCGCTAAGCTTAAAGATTGTTTAGCACCAGATCGTCGTGTAGAAGTTGAAGTGAAAGCTAAAACTGTTGAAGAATATGTTGTTGAAGAAAGAAAAGACAATATTAAGTAATTCTTCAGGCATCTGTACAAGTAATAAAAAACCCGGATCACCGGGTTTTTTATTGATTATTTAGATACATTGATTAAAATAATAATCTGGATTTGTTTCTCAAATTTATGCAATATTTAAGTATCACCACGATTATTAACGCGTAATGATTTTTTTATTATTGATAATTTTCTCATTCACGACACTTACCTGTGAATAATTAGTACAATCAAACAAATTGGAGTTATTGTGTCTGCGACTGTTTGGCAAGAATGCCTATCTCAACTTCAAGAAGAGTTAACATCTACTGAATTCAATCTGTGGATAAGACCATTACAAGTGGAAATTGATAACGACAACCTTTATCTTTACGCGCCAAATCGTTTTGTATTAGATTGGGTCAAAAACAAATATTTATCGACAATATCGGCACAAATAAGCCAATTAACCAATGGTCAGTCCCCAAAGATATCCATTGAAGTTGGTTCACTTCGTCAATCTAATACCAGTGCCAAAATTATTAATCAAAATATAAAACAAAAACTAGCAGTACCATCAATAAAAACTAGAGAAATTAAAAAAACAGAAGAAGTTATTTATCGTTCTGGAATTAATCCTAAACACACATTTAATAGCTTTGTTGAAGGGAAATCAAATCAATTGGCTAATGCGGCAGCTAAGCAAGTCGCTGAGAACCCTGGTAAAGCCTATAATCCATTATTTTTATATGGTTCAACGGGGTTAGGTAAAACGCATCTTTTACATGCTGTTGGGAATCAAATTATTCAAAATAAAGCTAATGCTAAAGTGATTTATATGCATTCTGAACGTTTTGTGCAAGATATGGTTAAGGCTTTACAAAACAATGTCATTGAAGATTTTAAACAATATTATCGTTCAGTTGATGCATTACTAATTGATGATATTCAATTTTTTGCAAATAAAGAGCGTTCACAGGAAGAATTCTTTCATACGTTTAATGCATTATTGGAAGGTAATCAACAAATCATCTTGACCTCTGATCGATATCCGAAAGAGATTGATGGTGTTGAAGATCGCTTAAAATCGCGTTTTGGTTGGGGGCTCACAATTGCCATTGAACCACCTGAATTAGAAACACGCGTTGCGATATTAATGAAAAAAGCTGAAGAGAATCATATTAAATTGCCTGAAGAAGTAGCATTTTTCATTGCAAAACGCTTGCGTTCCAATGTGAGAGAATTAGAAGGGGCATTAAATCGTGTGATTGCTAACGCTAATTTTACTGGTAAAGCAATTAATATCGATTTTGTCAAAGATGCATTAAAAGATTTACTGGCATTGCAAGAAAAATTAGTAACCATTGAAAATATTCAAAAAACTGTCGCTGAATATTATAAAATTAAAGTTTCGGATTTGTTATCAAAACGTCGTTCCCGTTCAGTTGCTAGACCACGACAAGTGGCAATGGCATTAGCAAAAGAATTAACTAATAAAAGTTTACCTGAAATCGGTAATGGTTTTGGTGGGCGGGACCATACCACTGTGTTACACGCTTGTCGAAAAATTGCTGAATTAAAAGAAGAAAGTAATGATATCAAAGAAGATTATTCCAATTTAGTTCGTACACTTTCTACATAACTATTTTTAAGTAAAGAAACCATTATGAAATTCATTATTGATCGTGAAAAACTTATCAAACCATTACAGCTAGTGAGTGCGCCATTAAGTAGTCGGCCAGCTTTACCTATTTTAGGTAATTTGTTATTACAGGTTAGTGAAAATGTATTATCAATGACGGGAACTGATTTAGAAATAGAGATGATTACCCGGATACCATTGATTGAAACAAATGAATCTGGAGCAACTACGGTGCCTGCACGTAAATTTTTAGATATTTGCCGTAGTTTGCCAGCTAGTTCCAAAATTGCAATTAAACTTGAAGATAATCGTTTAACCATTCAATCAGGAAGAAGTAAATTTGCTTTATCAACTTTACCTGCCAGTGATTTCCCCAATTTAGAAAATTGGCAATGTGCAGCAGATTTCTTTGTTCCACAAAAAACATTAAAGCATTTGATCGATTCAGTGCAGTTCTCAATGGCTAGTCAGGATGTTCGTTATTATTTAAATGGTATGTTATTTGAAACCGAAAATAATTTACTTAAGACGGTTGCAACAGATGGGCATCGTTTAGCAGTATGTGCTTTACCAGTTGGGCAAACAATTCCAACTAGCTGTTCTGTTATTATGCCGAGAAAAGGTGTATTAGAGCTGGCTAAATTGGTTAATGATAGTGACGAATTAATCAATATTCAAATTGGCAGTAATAATTTACGGGTAAATTTAGCCGATTTAACTTTTACCTCAAAGTTAATTGATGGCCGTTTTCCTGACTATCGTAAGGTCTTACCTCGTAATCCAGATAAAATTCTGCAAGCACCTTGTGAGGAGCTAAGAAGTGCATTATCCCGTGCCGCAATTTTATCCAATGAGAAATTTCGTGGTATTCGTCTGTATATTCATGATAATCGTATTAAAATCACGGCGAATAATCCTGAACAGGAAGAAGCTGAAGAAATAATTGATGTTCAATATAATGCCGAACCACTAGAAATTGGGTTTAATGTTACTTATCTACTCGATGTACTTAATGCACTGAGATGTGAAACAGCCCAAATGTTATTAACCGATTCAACGTCAAGTGTGCAGATTGAAAATATCAATGATGAATCAGCAACTTATGTTGTAATGCCAATGCGGTTATAAAAGTAGTATCAGCATATTGTTTATTCTAAAAAGCAATATGCTGGTAGTTATCAATGTTCTATTATGACTATTGCTCAAATCCAAATTCACCATTTTCGTAATATTGAAAGTGCTGATATTATGCCTTCTACGGCGTTTAATTTTATTATCGGTAATAATGGTAGTGGTAAGACGAGCTTTCTTGAAGCTATCTATATGCTTGGACATGGCCGAGCTTTTCGCAATCAGTTATCAAGTCGTGTAATTCAGCATCATTACCCTGAACTGGTATTATTTTGTAAATTAATTGGTAATCATGAACAAATCCATACAATGGGATTATCCAAATCACGTCATGGCGAAAATAAAATCCGTATCGATAGTAACGATGGTTATAAACTAACCGATTTAGCTAAATTATTACCATTACAATTAATTACACCTGAAGGATTCGAACTATTAATAGGTGGACCTAAATATCGCCGAGCATTTGTTGATTGGGGATGTTTTCATCATTATCCGGAATTTATAGGTTTATGGAATAATTTGCGACGGTTACTTAAACAACGCAATGCTTTATTGAAAAATGCCAATTCTTATCAACAATTATTACCATGGGATAAAGAGTTGGTACCGATTGCTAATAAAGTCAGTGAAATTCGTGCTGATTATATCGGGCAAATTCGTGATGATATCCTTAATACAACGGCGGATTTTTTACCAGAATATCAATTAGATTGTCAGTTCTATCAGGGTTGGGAGCATTCTAATGATTATGCAAATTTATTATCTGAACATTTTGATCGCGATAAAGCTGTAAGTTATACAACAATAGGCCCTCATAAAGCTGAATTGAGACTAAAAGTTAATAATATTCCTGTTGAAGCGTTATTTTCTCGTGGCCAGCTGAAATTACTACTTTGTGCGTTACGTCTTGCTCAAGGTGAATTTTATGCAAAACATAATCAGCAATCATGTTTATATCTCATTGATGATTTTGCTTCAGAGTTAGATGCGACAAAACGAGAACTGTTTGCCAAACGCCTAAAATCAATGCATTCACAAGTTTTTATAACGGCAGTTGATCAATCGCAAATCCAAACGATGATCAGTGAAAATGACAAGATTTTTCACATAAATTCTGGTATAATTAGCCGATAATTTCGTCTTTTCTATAAAATAAAATTTTCTAGCGAGAAATACATGTCTAATTCTTATGATTCCTCAAGTATAAAAGTACTTAAAGGTCTCGATGCTGTTCGTAAACGCCCTGGTATGTATATTGGCGATACTGATGATGGCACAGGTCTACATCACATGGTTTTTGAAGTTGTGGATAACGCAATTGATGAAGCACTTGCAGGTTATTGTAATCATATTGAAGTGATTATTCATACCGATAATTCGGTTTCGGTACGTGATGATGGGCGCGGTATCCCAACAGGTATTCATGAAGAAGAAGGTGTATCGGCTGCAGAAGTCATCATGACCGTTTTACATGCCGGTGGTAAATTCGATGATAACTCATATAAAGTGTCCGGTGGTTTACATGGTGTGGGTGTTTCAGTGGTTAATGCCCTATCTGATAAATTAGAGTTAATTATTTACCGTGAAGGTAAAAAACATCACCAACTTTATAACTTAGGAGTACCGCAAGCACCGTTAAAAGTCGTTGCTGATACGACTGAAAGTGGTACTTATGTGCGTTTTTGGCCAAGTCCTGAGACTTTTACTAACATTGAATTTGAATACGAAATTCTTGCCAAACGGTTAAGAGAGTTATCATTCCTAAATTCCGGCGTTTCAATCAAACTACTTGATGAACGTACTGGAAAAAGTGAACATTATCATTACGAAGGTGGGATTCGTGCTTTTGTTGAATATTTGAATAAAAATAAAAATCCAATTCATCCAAAAGTTTTCTATTTCAGTGCTGAAAAAGATGGAATTGGTGTTGAAGTCGCTCTTCAGTGGAATGATGGTTATCAGGAAAATATTTACTGTTTCACTAACAATATTCCACAACGCGATGGCGGAACGCATTTAGCGGGTTTTCGCGGTGCGATGACGCGTACCCTTAATACCTATATGGAAAATGAAGGGTATAGTAAAAAAGCCAAAGTCAGTGCAACCGGCGATGATGCAAGAGAAGGGTTGATCGCTGTAGTTTCAGTAAAAGTACCTGATCCGAAATTCTCATCGCAAACTAAAGATAAATTAGTTTCGTCAGAAGTTAAATCTGTTGTTGAATCGATTATGGCTGAAAAGTTGTCTGAATATTTATTGGAAAACCCAACTGATGCTAAAATCGTGGTAGGAAAAATCATTGATGCAGCCAGAGCACGTGAGGCGGCGCGTAAAGCCCGTGAAATGACCCGTCGTAAAGGCGCATTAGATCTTGGTGGTTTACCGGGTAAACTGGCCGATTGTCAGGAGAAAGATCCTGCATTGTCGGAACTTTATCTGGTGGAAGGGGACTCGGCTGGCGGATCAGCCAAACAAGGTCGAAACCGTAAAAATCAAGCTATTTTACCCCTTAAAGGTAAAATTCTTAATGTTGAAAAAGCTCGGTTTGATAAAATGCTCTCTTCACAAGAAGTTGCTACGCTGATTACTGCATTAGGTTGTGGTATTGGTCGCGATGAATATAATCCAGATAAAATGCGCTATCACAGCATAATTATCATGACTGATGCTGATGTCGATGGTTCACATATTCGGACGTTATTATTAACATTCTTTTATCGACAAATGCCAGAAATTATCGAACGCGGTTATGTCTATATTGCACAACCTCCGTTATATAAAGTGAAAAAAGGTAAACAGGAACAGTATATTAAAGATGATGATGCTATGACGGAATTCCAAATTACGTTAGCATTAGAAGGGGCTTCATTACACGTTAATCCTCACGCGCCAGCCCTTGCCGGTGAACCATTGGAGAGACTGATTGCTGAATATCAGAAAATTGAAAAACTAATTGAAAAAATGGAACGCCGTTATCCAAAAGCGATGATGGCTGAATTAGTTTATCACGACGTATTGACGGAAACGATTTTACACAATCAGCAACTGGCTCAGCAATGGGCACAGACATTAGTTGATACTTTACAGGCAAAAGAACAACATGGTAATCTTTATCACTTTGAAATCAACTATAACGAAGAAAAACAGTTATATATACCAGTCGTGAAGATTAGAACGCATGGTGTTGACAATCAATATCCGCTTGATTTAGCGTTTGCTCATAGTAATGAATATCGCAATATCTGCCATTTGGGTGCGCAGCTTAGAGGATTAATTGAAGAAGGTGCTTTCATTAAACGCGGTGAACGTGTTGAACCTGTTAGTAAATTTGAAGATGCGGTTGAATGGTTAGTTAAAGAATCCCGCCGTGGTTTAACAATCCAACGTTATAAAGGATTGGGTGAAATGAATCCAGAACAGCTTTGGGAAACTACCATGGATCCAACCAGTCGACGGATGTTACAAGTTTCGATTAAAGATGCAATTGCCGCCGATCAACTTTTCACTACCTTAATGGGTGATGAAGTAGAGCCAAGACGTGCCTTTATTGAGGAGAATGCTCTAAAAGCAGCTAATTTGGATTTCTAATCTGTAAAAATTAGTTATCAATGATAATCAAAACTCCCACAATGGGAGTTTGATTGGGCTTATTTCATTCCATATTCAACGATTGTTTTTTTCAGCCAATTAATATGATTAATGGCATTCATACCGATTCCTCGGGTAAAACTTTTTACTGGATTATAACCAGTAAAAATATCCTGAATACCTTTCATTGCTGCCATCATAATCAAAGTATCTTTATGACGTTTCAATTGATATTGGCGATAGAATTTGACTAGTCCAATATCATGCTGAGCAACATAAAGATGATTTATGGTATCTGTTAATTGCTGTGCATCTTGAAAACCTAAATTTGCACCTTGACCAGCTAAAGGATGGATGGTATGTGCTGCATCACCAATCAATATTAATCGTGGTTTTACGGTATCCATACAGTAACGGGCGATAAGTGGAAAGGTATAACGATCGCTAATTATTTTGCATTGTCCAACGTAACGAGCAGTAATTTGACTTAATTGTTGACCAAATGCAGCGGGTGCCATCGTGTTAAGTACATTGACATTATGCTGATGGGTTGACCAAACTAAACAACTCTCATGTGATTTCCATAATGGTAGAAAAGCTACAATACCCTCAGGATAGAAGATCTGTTTAGCACATGCTTGGTGAGCTAATTCAGTCTGTACTGTTGCAATAATTGCATGATGTCGATAAGGTTGTTTTAACATTTTGATTTGCTGATGTTG
Source organism: Frischella japonica (assembly GCF_014489845.1). Taxonomy (GTDB): domain Bacteria; phylum Pseudomonadota; class Gammaproteobacteria; order Enterobacterales; family Orbaceae; genus Frischella; species Frischella japonica. The sequence goes on along the minus strand of NZ_JABURY010000019.1, from coordinate 173,925 downwards.
GCGTATAAATGAATTTGCACCATCAGCAGCAATAATTAATTTTGCTGCAATTTTTTCATTATTAGCTAATTTGATAAAAGCACGGTCGGAACTAAACGTTAGATCTGTCACTTGATGATAAAAAAAAACAACATTTTTTTGTTCAATAAGCTTTTGATATAAGGTATTTTGAATTAGTTGATTTTCAATAATATAGCCTAGTTTTGTGTAAGCATAGGCTGAACAATTTTCCACTAATTTCGCAAAACCTGATACTTCTTGTACTTCAATTTGATCAAAGGGTTGTACTCTACCACTGTGGAGCAATTTATCCCAAATGCCAATTTGTTGAAAATATTGTTGGCTAGCATGATTGATGGCAGAGGCTCTGATCTCAACCCGTTCTTTATCTAAGTGGTGATATAATTGTTGATTATCCGTTATAACAGCGATTTTCATTCCTTGGCGATATAAAGCACTAGCAGTCGCTAAGCCAACCATACCACTGCCAACAATAGCAACGTCGAAATCAATCACGCTAACCTCGTCTTATTTATAGTTCGTAGAGTGAATAATAACATAATTTATCGCCATTCATTAGTCACTGACGGCATCATCTTTATATTTATCGTAACGATAATACCGCTACAAAGACAACCATCGAAAAAGGTTCGATCGCTTTAATTGCTAACTAAATTGCAAAATATAATCATTTACTATTTTCATAAAAAAATGATTTTTTTAATATTTACATAATATTCATATAGTTATAAATAAAAAATTAATTTATAATGATGTTCCTAACATTTTGTACCAAGAATAGAATAGGAAATAAAAATGAGAACGAATAAAAGTGTGCAAAATTTCAAGCATCGACTTGCCGAGATAATGCAAAATAATTCAATTGCTAGTTTTGCTAAAAAATGCGATATGTCTGAAACCGTGATACGTGATTATTTATCAGGTAAAACTTACCCTTCTTTAAATCGTTTAGCCATTATAGCTGAAAAATGTGATGTAACGTATACATGGTTGGCGACGGGATATAATCCTCAAGATATAGATTTACTTGAAGATAGCCAGAATTATAATGATCCGATTTATCGGATTCCTGTTTATAGTAAACAATGTCCAACACCTGAAGAAGCAAGTACACAAAAATATGTTAGAGGGACACCGCCAGTAATGAATTATCCTGTATTAGCCGGTTGGTTAGGTTACCGAGGATTAAATGCAGAAAAATTAATTATTTATTGGGCTAAAGGTAATATGATGGCACCTGATATCAAGAATAATAATGGGCTAATCATAGATACAACACCAAAAGATATTGTAGATGGTAATATTTATCTAATTGAATATTTAGATATCACTATGGTTAGACGTATTCAGATAACACTCGAAGGCTGGGTTTTATTAGCAAATAATCCTCAATGTGAAGCAATTGTGGTTCATCGTCACGATTTTAATTCCTATCATATTGTTGGTAATGTTGTTCAAATTATTAAAGATCTTTATTAAAATTTTCCATAAAGCAGTTGATTTATCTTCAATTAGTAGCCCATTTTTAACTGGGCTACATTTTTTAAGCTCTCTTCTATGCGAATTATATCTTGAATGTACTATTGATTGCTTAACAAGCAATGATTAGACTAAGATGAAAAATTGATAATCATTGTTTAAATTATCTACATTATCATTATAAGAGACGTTACGGTGAAATTAAATCAATTACGTTATATTATTGAAGTTGCTCGTTGTTGTTCAATTAATGAAGCAGCTAAAAAACTGTTTATTACTCAACCCAGTTTATCAACCGCGATCAAAGAGTTAGAAGATGAATTTAAAATAAAAATTTTTTTACGTACAGCCAAAGGGGTTTCTTTAACTACGGAAGGGGTTGAATTTTTAGGTTACGCGAAACAAATTCTCGATCAAACTGAATTATTAGAACAACATTATAATAGTAAAATCCCATCTAAACAACTTTGCAGTATTTCAACGCAACACTATGCCTTTGCGGTGAATGCTTTTGTTAATTTAATAAAAAAAAATCATACTGATGAATATGAATTTACTTTAAGAGAAACTCGGACTCACGATATTATTACGGATGTGGCAACCTTACGTAGTGAAGTTGGTATTTTATATTTGAATGATTTTAACCGTAAAGTCATAAAGCGCTTATTAAAAGAACATCAACTCACTTTTTTCCCATTGTTTGAAGCGAGTCCACACGTTTTTATCAGTACACAACATCCATTATCACAGCAAAAAATGATCACACTGGAAGAACTTGATAACTTTCCTTACCTTTCATTCGAACAAGGTGAATATAATTCATTTTACTTTGCTGAAGAAATCCTTAGTACGGTTTATCACAAAAAAAGTATCCATGTTAGCGATCGCGCAACCCTATTCAATTTACTGCATGGCTTAAATGGTTACACTATCAGTACCGGTGTACTGAGTACTGATCTCAATGGTTCTGATATTGCTTCTATTCCTTTAGTTACCGATGAACGAATATTGGTGGGGTGGATCACTTCACAAAAAGTACAATTAAGCCAATCAGCACAGCGTTATATTGAAGAATTAAAAATACTGATTCAAGAGTATGGATTTAAATTGAAATAAATTAATCATATTTAAATGTTTATATTAAAAATTTAACATTACTATTGCTTAATAATAGATAAATACATCGATGAAAATTATTATGGTTATAAAAGTATCAATGGCTAACTCGAAGCGCTTAAACAAGATTGGTTATGGCTAACCTTGTTTAATGGGATTAGGACATTAACTGTTTCATAAATAGAGTGACTAGCATTTAATGCGCGATTTTTATCCTTCAATAGATTATTGTAGGTTTACTGGAACTAGAGCATTATTATGGCAGGTTTGATGACAAATATTATAGAGAATTTATTCTGCAATGTTTTGTACCTTTCATATTTGCTATCAACCAATTATTTATTTAGGTATAAAAAGAAATTCATTAGAAGAGGTTGATTAATGAAAGAGGTTATTTTTTCATGAATGTTTAAGCACAAAGCTCCATTGAAGCAATAAGATTAATAAAAAAAACGTAATTCAAGGTATCTCTATTTAATAGATTGGAAAGTATTCAAGATATTGACTAATATTAACTATTTTTTTATTTGTGGTTATTGTATCACCGAATCTTAGACAAAAATTAACATAAAATTTTTAAAAGAAAATAAAGGATTTAAATATAGCGCCTTCATTAACTTAAATTATTTCGCCGTAATAATATTCTGTTATGTGGTGTTTGCATAGGTATTTATTATAATCGGCTATTTATCAATTATTACGGTTAAAATGATATTGTTTGGCACAACAGGCTTACTATTTTTTTCTCCCTAATAAAGCCCAACAAAGTTAATGTCTATTTGGCCAAATTAGAAATATTGAAATTATAAATAATATAAATGTTTAGTCATTAAAATTAAAAAGCTTATAATTCAGTTTTATTTTCTTTAAATTTTAGGTTACAATCCAATTCCTTTTTAAATAAATTAACAAAGTTATTATGAAAAATTATAATGTATACAAACATGCGGATGGAAAAGTTGAAGCAGTAAAACAAGGTTGGTCTTGGCCTGGGTTCCTATTTGGCGCAATTTGGGCGCTAGTTAAGAAATTGTGGTCGGTTGCGGCTATTTTAATTGGTATAGCGGTACTGATAAATATTATTTCTGTCATGATGATGCCAAGCTCTTACGACTATTATGAGCAATCTACATCTGCAGCCGCTTTCGGTTTATTCGGTAATTTGTTACAATTGGGCATCGCGATATTTCTTGGTGTAAAAGGAAATAGTTTAAGAGAAGCCAATTTAACTAAAAGGGGCTATGCATTTGTCGCAAATATAAATGCAAATAATCCTGATGAAGCTATTTCGATAGCGTTAAAACAATAATTATTTATGTTAAATATTTTATTGATTTAAATCATCGCTAAAAGAAATTTTATTTGGAATTTCTCTTTTATTAAATAACATAGCGTCATTTAGATTTTTATCTAATGTAGTAGTGAAAAGACTGCAAAATATGGTCGAATTAAACTTATTTAAGGTGCCATATTTTGTATCTTATCAGTTTTTATCCTATCATCGTTTTCTAAATTATTTTGTTTACATTGCAACTGTAGTAAAACTGGACATTTTAAATGTAGCAAATAACTTATCTCAAGTTATGTTTAAAAAAATTTACAACTTCACTTAGTTATCATCTAATCATAGCAATTTGAAAAATTTTAAATAAAGGGTATAAGGTATTATGCTCATGAATATTTTCAAAATGATTAATGCATTTTACAATGTGAACGTTCATATTATCACCGCTATCTTTTATTATTGATTAAATAATAATTCGTAGTTAATGATATCATTAATTTTATGGTCATATTATTACGAGATCATATCAGCGTTTTTATTTGGCTAAGCTGATAGTCATTGTTCGTTATGATGGTAATTTGAATAAATTATATTTAAGGAATAAAAATGAAACAAATTGGAATTATTGGCGTGGGTCATTTAGGCTCAGCCATATTACAAGGCCTAATATTCAGTCAATATGTTACGCCACAAGATGTGTTTATAAGTGGTGGAACAAGTGGTAAAACGCAACAGATAGCTAAAGACTTAGATTGTCAATTTTGCTTGACGAATCGAGCTGTCGTAGAGCAAACTGATATCATTATTTTGGCAGTGATTCCTCGAATATTACCGAGTGTTCTTGAAGAAATAAAACCTTATCTTAGTGGGAATCAAATGATTATTTCTACCGCTGCATCTTTTACTATGGCACAAATTCAAGAAATTCTCACCTCACATCAGGCTATTATTCGCGCAATTCCGAATATTCCAAGTAGAGTTTGCCAAGGCATGACCGCTATAAGCCCTGCCAAACAGGTTACCAATAAACAGTTAGAAATAGTTAAGCAATTATTTATGGCGATCGGTAAAATTGCTATTGTTGATGAAAGTAAATTAGATATCAGTAGTACCATAGCCGGCTGTTCACCAGCATATGTGGCATTATTTATTGAGGCATTGGCTGATGCGGGAGTATTGGCTGGATTAACTCGCGAAGAAGCCTATTTGATGAGCAAGCAAGCGGTACTTGGTTCTGCAAGTGTATTGCTGGCGCAATCAATGTTACCTGCTGAACTAAAAGATGGTGTATGTTCACCAGGTGGAACGACGATTCGAGGAATAGCTCAGTTAGAAAAATACGGTTTGCGTAATGCTGTCATTGAAGCGGTAAAAGCTTCAGCAAAAATTAAAGCGTAATTATTAGCCATATGATAACCTGCCCGATATTTTATCCGGATCGGACAGGTTTTAGTATCAAGTTTTATTTTGCACAAAATCTTGATCATTAATAACTCGTAAAACTTCCATATCGCTTTCTCCTTTAATGACTAACGAAGAATCAGAACGTAAGCATGCACCACCATAATGTCCGCCCACTGTGAATGTACAGATCTGTAAATATTTGTTGGCTACTTTAGGTAAGCACCAAAGTTGTTGATAAATATTTTCTTGGCGAGCAAAACGTCCGAGCGTTTTATCTAATACTTGTTCTTTACTATTGACCAATTCTATATTACTACCGCAGCGTCCAGCAATGGGTTTTACGGCATAACCTTTTTTGATTAATTGGTCGTTTAGTTCAAATTCTGATTCTAATAAATAACGATGATCAGGGAATAATGCCCATAGTACCGGTGATATTGCTTTATTACTTGGAATGATGGTCCAGAGTGGTTCAAATACTAAAATTTCAGGTCGCAATAGTACATCAATTAAGCGCACTTTATCGTCTGCTTGACCTGTGCGTATCGGCGGAGCTGCTACTTGTGATTCACTTTCTTGTCGTAATTGTTCCAGAACGGTTTCCCACGCCCAAGTTTTCCAAACACATTTTACTTTGCGATTTTCATTATCAACCACTCTGCCACGACTATCCCAATGTAAATCATCTAATCCATGTAGAATTTTGCTTTCAAAACCAGCTTGAGTTAATGCTTTTTGCATAAATAGGGCATGATAATTTTCCTCACTATCATTGTCTTGCATGATATGAACAAACTGTTTAGCATCACTATGTTTCCAACAATCAGCTAAGCTATCTAATAAGGCAGATCCAGGATTAGAACCAATGGATAAACCACTTTGCTCGACCCATTTTTGGGTTATTAATCCACATTCTGTATGGCAAGAGGCTGAATCAGCATTATATTCATAACTTTTTAAGCCACGTTCATCCATACAAAAATCAATACGCCCACTAATCATTTGATAACGCCGTTTTTGCCATGATAATCGTAAGCGGGGCCATAAAATTTCAGGAATATCGAAATTTTTTAACAAATTATCATCTTTTAATACCTTATCGGTCGCATGTAGATACATTAAATGTAATTCATTGGTTGCACGAATCAACTCCTGTTCGGCACAGGCAGACATTGTAAAATATTGGTAAGGATCATCATGGTTAATTTTGTGACCATTGGCTAAAACATAAGCTTGCTCAATAGCATCATTTTCATTTAACCATTTGCCATTAAACTGACCATGGTTGTCTAAATGTTCGCAATGAATTGAACGATAGGGGAGAGGAGTGCTCGGCTGGGGCAAACTATATGTGGTATCATCGGTTTGAATCATCCAACCAAGAATAATAGTGTCTTGAAAATCATCATGTAAAACATAATGCCCGTCATTTATATGTAGACGGAGTTCTCTTGTCCATTGTTGACCGACTGGTAATCGATGATGAATAACATTTTGTTCGACAATTCGTATTTTATCTGCAAAAACTTCAGTAATAATGGCTACATGACCTGTGTGTTTAAAAATTCCACTTTCTTGCCAAATGAGTAATGCTCCTGCAACAGGGGCTTTTTGACTACCATTGGCAAATGCTTGTAATGGCAGTAATGCTTCATCAACAACTCGACGTAAAATTCTTAATGAAAATATCTCATAGGCCATACCAACATCAGTAAATACCATGCCGTAATTGATATATAAAAAACGGCGAGCAAACTCGACACATTGCCACTTATATCCCATATATTCATGACCAATGTAACTACGATAGGAAATATCATCAGGATAGTCATTTTTATTAATCGTCGTATAATCAGAAGAATAAATTGCTACTCCACCAGGAGCAAAGCCAAGTAAAGTGCCAAAGGGTTCGGTTTCATTGACAAAACTGACAGACATGGTTAAACCTTAATACATTATTGCTTTTAGAATAACTTATATCATATGCCAATTTACAGGCAATCTCTAGCGGAATTGACTAAAATTGATGTTTGGTAATCCAGAAATCAGTCAAGACAGCATCGCCCGAATTGCCACATTTATTTTTTAGTTTATTTTGGTTGTAATCAAAAGTAGCATTTGTTTTATCAAACAAACACCACATATCTTTAATGTAGAAGATCATTGTGAAATAAATATAACAGTAAACTTAAAGCGATAAGCCACATTATTATTGCAATAACGATTTCGATTACGCGCCATACTTTTGGTTTGGTAAAATAAACGGATAATTTTTGTGCGCCGTAACCTAATGAATAAAACCAAGTGGCGGAAGCAAGTACTGTACCCATAATAAAAGCTATCTTTTCCATGGTTGTTATCAGTGTCATAGATATACCACCAATGATGACTACCGTATCTAAATAAACATGAGGGTTTAGCAAGGTGATGGCTAATGTTGCAGAGATACTTGATAACACACTAATTTTTTTTGTGTTATTATTTTCAATATTAAAACTTGAGTTGCCTCTCAACGCAGAACGAAACGATAAAAAACCATACCAAAATAAAAAGAGTGAGCCTGCTAACGTAAGAATAATGAGTAAGATTTGATTTGAACTAATCATCTCACCGACGCCAAATACACCCATTGTCATTAATAAAAAGTCACACAAAAAACAGACACTACAAATCCAAAAGATATTGTTTTTTAATAATCCTTGTTTTAATACAAATGCATTTTGCGCACCGATAGCACATATTAATGACAAGCTGACTGTAAAACCTTTTAGTATTGTTAATAGCATAGTTTTCCTAAAGCAAAATAAGTGGCACTTGCAATAATTGATGATAAAGAATTGGGCTACTCGATAATCTTCAAAATATTGATGCCACGTGGTGAGAGCCGGTAACTATAGCATAAAAAAAACATAATTTCTTTAGATTAACTGCATTAAAAAAATCGTTAAAGTATATGCTAATTAACCTAACAAAAAATAAACAGCATACAAAATACGATTGTTAATACGGCAATCTATTTTTCACCATTGTTGTGGGATCTACTTTCACCAACCGAGAAAAAATTAATCAATACCAGAATTGAAGAATGTTAGCTTTTGTTTTATTGAATAGAACCCTTAATAAGATGGCTACGTTATTTTTTTTTCAGTTAGTTTACTTAGTTGCCTCAATAATTTAAGGGTAATATCTAAATAAAAAAGCCCGGTATTTTGAGCTTTTTGTTAAGATGGAAGTCAAACCGATAAATATGTGAAGTTATATAACTTTTGTTCCGAATTGGCTATTATGCTTATGCAGTGTGTATATAACATAATAATCAGATTTGCCTTAACTCGAAATTCCACAACAATGTGGTAATTTTACCCGTTACTGCTAATTATTTGAGCAAATAAACAACATATTACGATCAATAAAATTTAATTTATTCATTTGTTGTTTAATTATAATAATACCTCACTAGAGTTACGAATTACCAATTCGCCTTCTACATAAATTGTTCGAATAGGTAATGTGGTATCATTCACCCGTTGTATTAATGTTTCAACGGCAGTACGCGCAATGCTAACCAACGGTTGTTTATAAGTAGAAAGTGGCAGTGCCAAATGACTGGCATATTCGGCATCATCGAAACTGATGGTAAATATTCGCCGCTGAGGATAATGACGTTGATTTAATGAAAGCAGCTGCATGGCGGTAAAATCGTTACCACATACTACATGCTTCACGTCTAACTTAACGAGTGTCTTAATGATGTTTTCGTCAATTTGTGATGCTTGGATAATCCAATTATTATCATATTCAATATTAGCATCCATTAACGCTTGTTTATACCCGATGATTCTTAATGCAATGGTATGAGCAGAGTCACTTTTTAAGATAAAAGCGATTCGTTTATGGCCTTGCTTAATAAAATGCCGTGTAACAATATAACCTGCCGCAATATTATCTATACTGACTAAATCTGCTTGTCCGCGCGCAGGAAAGACACAATAATCTCGTTCAAGTAAAATACACGGTACTTGGTATTTTGTTAAACATGTAATAATGCCTTCATTGATACGTTTAGCATATGGATGAAACTCTAAAGGTGAAAAAAATATACCATTAAGATTATTCTTTTTATAATTAATGATGACATTTTCAATATTGCTTAAAATGGTCTGAACATCATAACTACCCGTTAACATCCCTGCCCATAATAATGAAAATTGGTATTGGTTCGATAAACTGGCTATTTCTGAATATAAACTATCTAAAATAATCCGACTTTCATCCTGATCAAGTCTCGGTGCTAAAATACCAAATATATATTTACTGCTAATTTTATCAAACTGTTTTACATAATATTTTGCTCCTTGACTACCATCAATATAGCCTTCTTGTTTTAAGCGTGAATACACTTTAGCTATTGTTGGTCTGGAGACATTAAACATGGTACTCAATTCGGAAGTTGATGGTAAAGGGCCATCAAGCCCGAATACACCGTTTTGAATGTGGGTTAAAATTTCCTGATATATTTGCTCACTTTTTTTTGCCATGCTGATATTTCATCCTCAAAATTATGGCTTAACAATTTATTATTATGCATTATGCCATACCGATAAACTTGTTAAATTTAATTTTTACAAGTTAATCTTAAATAGTGACATCATTATCATAACTAGTAAAAAAAATGGATTGTTATTGTAATATAAAATGAGTCTCTTAGACTAGCATGTACTAGGTATAATATTATTCAATATAATTTAGATCTAGTAATCATAAGATTTATGTCTTATTCATTCTGCAAGTAGGTGAGGTAAAATAAATGAAAAAACTGATAACGTTATTCATGACAATAATAATGATTTTTTTTACAACTGACTCAATATACGCCAAGGAAAATGACCATAAACCGATAAAATTTGCTTTTATAACATCAACCTTAAACAACTCTTTTTTTACCGCTATTTCTGATACGTTTGCTGATATTGCTAAAAAAAATGGTGATCAATATATTCTGATCGATCCACAATATGATCAAGCCAAACAAATTTCAATGATGGAAGACGTGATTAATCAAAAAGTCGATATCATTTATTTAATTGCTGTTGATTCAGAAGGAATTCGCCAAGGATTGCTCGCTGCACAAAAGAAAAATATTCCTGTTGTTGTAATTGATAATCCAATTAGTGATGACGATCTGGTTGTAAGTACGATTGCTTCTGATAACTTTTTAGCTGGCAAAATTAATGGGGAACGGATGGTTAAAGATTTTCCTGATGGAGCTAAAATCGCAGTGATTGATTGTCCATTTAATCGGGCTAGCGTACTAAGAGCAGACGGATTTTTTGCTGGTTTAGGCGAGAGCCGTAGCAAATTTAATGTCGTTTCTCAACAAAATGGTAAATGTGCTTTGGAAGTCACCATGCCAATTGCTGAAGATATTATTCAAGCTAATCCTAATGTCCAAGCTTTTTTTGCTGTTAATGACCCATCAGCTTTAGGGGTCGTGGTGGCATTAAAGGCATCAAATAAATTAAAAAATATTAAAATTTATACTGTTGATGGTTCACCTGATGGTAAAAAAGCGTTTAAAGACGGGCAAATAACACTAACTGTTGCGCAAGCTCCCATTCAATTAGCGAAAGAAAGCTATAAAGTTGGCGAAAAGATTCTTGCTGGTGAAAAGGTTGATAAAGAAATCCTTGTGCCAACCTTTCCAATTACTGAAGAATTGATTCAAAAATATGGTGTTAAAGCCTGGCAATAACGACTAGTTCGGTTAACTAATATACAAAATAAAGATAACAATAGCGTGTATTAGTTAATCGATTAAAATCCAGAAGGTAATACTATGGAACCAATTGCATTACAACTCAATCAGATTGAAAAAAAATTTGCTGGCGTCCATGCTCTAAAAAATATGCATTTTACATTGCAGCAAGGCGAAGTTCATGGGTTATTAGGTGAAAATGGCGCGGGTAAATCAACCTTGATAAAAATTATTGGTGGTATATATAAACCCGATCATGGTGAAATAAGAATTAATGGTAAAAATGTCACCATTAATAACATCAAAGAAGCACAAGCTTATGGGATTAATGTTATCCACCAAGAAATCGTATTAGTACCACATATCAGCATTTACGAAAACATATTTTTAGGCCGAGAACCTATTAACAAATGGGGTTTGAAAGATCATAAAAAAATGATTAGTAAAGCACAGATTATGATGGCAAGTATGGACCTATCAATCGATGTTCTTACACCCGTTTATAAGCTAACAATTGCACAACAACAGCTAGTCGAAATTGTTAAAGCTATTTCTTTTAATGTCAGAATTTTAATTATGGATGAACCAACATCCTCTTTAACGGAAAAAGAAGTTGAACAATTGTTTGTCATGATTAAAAAATTAAAAGAACATAACGTTAGTATTATTTATATATCTCACCGTATGGATGAACTTTTTGCTATTACCGATCAAATTAGTGTTATTCGCGATGGTGAATATGTTGATACGGTTAAAACTTCTCAAACCCATATTGATGAGCTAGTCAAGATGATGGTGGGGCGAAGTTTAAATAATTATTATCAACGTAATTATCAACAATCCAATGATGTGATTTTAAGCGTAGAAAACCTGACTCGAAATGGTGTATTTAGTAACATAAATTTTCAATTAAAAAAAGGTGAAATTCTCGGTTTTTCCGGTTTGATGGGCGCAGGAAGAAGCGAAATTATGCGGGCGATTTTTGGCGTCGACAAATATGACAGCGGTACAATTTATTTTGAAAATAAACCTATCTTGATACGCTGCCCACAAGATGCTATCGATTTAGGTATTGCTTTGGTGCCAGAAGACCGTAAAAAAGAGGGATTAGTACTTAATAATAGTATTGGTTTTAATCTGTCATTAACTGTTCTCAAGCAATTTATTCATGGATGTTTTGTTAATCACAAGCAACGTGAAAAAATTATTCAAAATTATATTACAAAACTCAATATAAAAACACCGAGCGCGAATAAAATCGTTGGTGAACTGAGTGGCGGTAATCAACAGAAAGTTGTTATTGCTAAATGGTTAGCAACATCGCCGAAACTGATTATTTTAGACGAACCAACAAGGGGCATTGATATCGGTGCCAAAGCTGAAATATACAAAATTATTGATGAATTATGTGCTAATGGTATTGCCATCATTATGATTTCATCGGAATTACCCGAAATTATTAACATGTGTGACAGAGTTTGTGTTGTCGCTAATGGCGAAATACAAGGTGAACTATCTCAGACTGAACTCTCACAAGAAAAAATTATGAAATTAGCGACAGGGAGAGCTTAAAATGTTCAGTAAACCTAATAACAGTTTAAATAGCAATCATACTAGCCAGTATGCAAATACACATAATTTAATTATAAAAAACTTTCTTGATTTCTTTATTAACAACATTGGTATTTTAATCGCATTAATTTTAATTTGTATTATTCTGGCATTTTCAACACCGGTATTTCTTACCCAAGATAATATGTTGTCGGTATTAAGACAAGTCTCTACTAATATGTGTTTAGCGCTAGGTATGACATTAATTATTATGTTGGGTGGTATCGATTTGTCTGTAGGCTCAATTGTGGCTATGGCGGGAACGCTGACCGTTGGATTCATCTCTATTGGTGAAATGGGCATCGTACCCGCTATTTTATTGGGACTGCTTATTGGTACGTTATGTGGTGCGGCAAATGGTGCTGCAATAGCCTACACTGGGATACCACCATTTATTGTTACTTTAGCGATGATGATGATTGCGCGTGGTATTGGCTTTATTTACAGTGGTGGTCAATCAATTCGTATTTTTGATGATAACTTTACCACAATTGGCACCGGTTACTTAGGCGTAATTCCTTACCCTGTTATCTATATGTTTGTATTTATCGTCGTTATGTTAATTATTGTCAATAGAACGCGTTTAGGAACATATATTTACGCTTTAGGTGGTAATCGTGAAGCGGCAAGATTATCGGGCATTCCGATTAAACGCGTGGAAATTATTGTTTATACCATTGCTGGTTTTCTGGCTGCTTTTGCCGGCATTGTCCTTGCTGCACGAATGTATTCAGGGCAGCCTTCTGTTGCGCAGGGTTATGAAATGGATGCTATTGCGGCATGTGTGTTAGGTGGCATTTCCATGTCGGGAGGCATTGGTCGTATAAGTGGTACTATTTTAGGCGTTTTTGTTATCGGTATTATTAATAATGGTCTAAATTTACTTGGCGTAAATTCATTCTGGCAACTGGTTGCGAAAGGGGTAATCATTTTCTTAGCGGTTTATGTTGATATCTTGAAAAGAAAACGAAGTAAATCTGCCTAAAAAGAAAGCTATCAAGCAACAAAACAGATTTTACAATTAAATATAGGACAAATTATAATGAAAAAATGTACCTTAATGCTCAATAATCCTGATGGACTAACCAGAAACAATGAGCCGGTGTTGACCCGATTATGTTTTCCTGATGAAGGGATAAATCCTGCTGATTTGAGATTAGTTAATGAACAAGGTGAAACGGTTCCCCATCAATTATTTGATCTCATTTATTGTAATGAGCAGCGTATTTCAGCTTGTTCTATCGCTTTTATCGTTAACAATATGACGAAATTAGTCGAAAACTATACCTTGGTATGTCAACCTAATAACCCAGTAGCAAACATCAAGGGCATTGAGCAATTAAAACCTACTTTATCAGACGGGGTAAAACGGCTGGATACCGGTCATTATATTTTAGAACTCTGTCGTGGTACTGGTGATGGAACTTCATACGGTAAGTGGGGTATAAGATATTTTGCCGCAAAAGCGGAGGGACGTAATTTAATTAAAGATTGTTCTAATGCTATTGGTGGGTTTTACGGTCCATTCTTTACGCCAGCAAACGGATTAATCAATCCACCCGAACATTGTATTGTTGATTGTATCACTGAGGTTGAGGGACCGATTTATTGTCGTTATCGTTTTAATGGTGAGGTTCCTAATGGCCTTGATCCTGCGTTACACAATAAAAAATTTTCCATTGTTTGGGAATTCTTTTATCAATCACCTTGGTTTAGACGTCGTTATGACGTTGATGATTTTACTACCTTTGTCGATGGTATGCCTGTTATCAACAAAATAACCGTTGGTGATGAATATGAAAGTGGTCAGAACGATGTTGTATTCTCGCGTTTTGCTAGTTATGGCGGAACCTATTATCGTGAAGGTGATTTATATGCCAAAATTTTAGCAGCCGAAGTAAATCGTATTTTATCACAACCCACGCAGACACTTTCTGAGAATGCCAGACAATATCGTGATTCTATTGGTGATAATATTAATGCGGTATCTTGGGATTTCTTTTGGCGATTATTTTGTGTTAAAGAAGGCATATTGACAGATGAAGAAATTAGAGACCATGTAAAAGATATTTTACGTGAAGCGCATCACGTGGTACATAAAAGCCCGCGTCATCGAGATGTTTTGTTTGCTAAGGAAGTTGATGTAAATAGTGTACCAGAACAAACTATTTTTCCGTTAGCTGCCAATAAAACAGCTGAAATCAATCCACAATCGGGGTATGCTATGGTCTGGTACACCAGTAATATTGTTGGTCGCTATCAAATTGTGCAACGTAAAGATTCCGGTTGGGTAAATTGGGGAACGAATGGTGAAAATGAATACCCAGAACTGCCTACTGGTTCAACAATTTATACTGCTTACGGACAATTTGAAGATTGGCAACAACAAGCCGACAGTATGGAAAAAAATATCGATATCAAACAAGGAATAATCGAATATGACTAACCTAAAGATGATCGCAGTAGGTGAGTTTCTATGGGACTATTTACCTAACGGCAAAAAAATTGGCGGCGCTGCCGCTAACTTTTGTTATCATGCTAAATCAGCCGGCGCTCAAGCTATATTGGTATCAGCCGTTGGCGATGATGATAATGGCAAAGAATTATTGAATCAGTTGGCTATGTTAGCTATTCCGCATAGCGTACAAATTTCAGCCAATTATGCAACGGGTAAAGTGATGGTGGAACTCGATGCAGACGGCAAGCCGACCTACAACATTCTTAATCCCGTCGCCTGGGATGATATCCAACTAACAACATCGTTAGAACATTTACTTCAAGATGATATCGTGGCTATTTATTTTGGTAGTCTTATTCAACGCAATAGTAATAATCATCAATTATTAAAAAGAATTGTGGCTGAATTGCCGGAAAAGGTAAAAATTATTGTTGATATTAATCTTCGCCAGAACCATTATACCAATGATATTTTGCGTTTTTCAATTGAGCAAAGCCACATTTTAAAACTGAATGATGAAGAGCTTCCGGTTATAGCCCAATTACTCAATATTAAAAATGATCCTAAGGTATTGTTTGATTATCTTAATCAACATTATCAATTAGAGTTATTAATTTATACCTGTGGGAGTGAAGGGAGTTACCTAATTAATCAAACTGAGCAAGATTACTGCCCAGCGGAAAAGATTACCCCAATTGATACGGTTGGTGCTGGCGATTCATTTATGGCAACTGCAAGTACCTTGTATTTAAAGGGGAGCTCATTAAAAGAGATTAATATTAAGGCAAACCATGTTGCAGCGTATGTTTGCACACAAAGTGGTCCAATGCCTAAAATGCCAGATGAATTGATAAAAAAATTTATAGCTAAATAATGGCATTATTAGTGTGATTCATTATTGAAAAAGGTATCGTTTATTCTTGTAAGTTTTTAGCCAATTTGCTGATAGATTTGCATGTCACCTTTCAAATCGACTTAGGCTAATGGAAAAGCAAACATTATGCTTAAGTTGGTTTTCAAATTTCAGTTAGTGATTAAATAATTGCTAATATTATTATATTTTTTTTATTTCGATGTCATAGCAAAATGCAAGTTGATTTAGTCTGTTAAATCATTTTCATTACGATAAACTGCCTAGTTTTTCCACAATATACTGTGATATTTTATTGTTTAATAGTTATATCTTTGCTAGTTGCACAGTTTCTTGTGAAATATGAAGACATTTCAACAACTTTTAAGAGATCTTTAGCAAAAGCTTTATTAAACAATATATTTCGATTTTTATTAAATATTAGTAAATTTATCAAGGTTTTTTTGATAAGGAATAATATAATAAGGCAAAAGATATTCAGTAATAATTATATTGTTTTTATTCTGGTTTGGTGAAAGTTAATCTGTAATCATCTATAAACTGTTCTATCATTTGTTAAATACAAAGTTATCTATTCTAAAATTGCAATTAATAATAAGTGTAATAAAGGTTTAGGTATTGGGAAATTTTAATAAGCTGCGATTTGTTATCAAAATTGGTATGTTTTGTTAATTACAGAAAGTGGGGATTATTTTCAGAAACAATTGGGTACTTTTGTGTTTGACTCTATTAGACCAAAATGGTTGATTAATCGTTAATCTATGATTTTACGGATTTAGCGTATGATAGTTTTAATAAAGAAAATATCCTATCAAGTCATATTTTTTTATTTTTTGCTTAAAAAGAAATAGGTATTGACCCGTTTCGTACAACCGATAATCGCCTTAATTGCGGTTTATTAATCATCTTTTTAATGTTGTTATTCTTGGCAGAAAACAGCAAATTTTTTTAAGTACGATTTTTTTTGTGTGGTAAATAAAAAAAGTAGTTATACTTTTTAACCATCATGCATTTAATTCAAGAATTATAAGATATATATTATATTCTAAGTGAATATGTTTGATAATTGATACTCAATATTGAAAATGTCTATTCAGTTAAATAATAATAAACTGAGATGCGTTTGAGTGGTGGTATATTACGTTTTTGAGAAATCATTAACTGTTTTGTCTTTAGTTGGGTGTAGGCTATGATTCGAGGAATTCAAACTGACGACAGCGGACGCTGTATACATTACCATAATGAAAATGATATTGTGGCGCTTCAATGTGGTCAATGTAAGCAATATTTTGCGTGTTATCAATGTCATGACGAAATTTGCGATCATCCGTTTGTCGCGATACAAATTCATCATACCAAACCTGTAATGTGCGGGAAGTGTAAGGCATGTCTAACATATGAACAATATCAACACTATAAATGTCCATTTTGCTTGGCTGAATTTAATCCCCGATGTGCCCTTCATCAAGATATATATTTTAAAAAGTAAATATCATTTTATGGCTAATGAACATAATTTAGTTTATGTTGTGTAAGGTGTTTCTGTGAGGATCAAATGAAGCATTTGCTCCTAAAGTAAATAGAAACCAGTTAAAAGATTGCATCAAAATGATTGCACCTGTCAAAATAGCCTGAATTTCAAATCAGGCTAAGTATGATAGTAAAGTGAGAAATTACAAAGTGAGCTTTTAAATTTTTTAAATCTAATCGTTAATATCAACAGTAATTAAATGAATTTGAAATATTTGTTGCTATCATTATTGCAATAAGTTTATTTTTTTTCCAAAATCTCAAACCAATAATCATAGGGATTTTTTTCGTCAGCTAGATGATACTCTTTAAATATTGATTGCCATTGTTCACAATGATAATTAGGAAAGTGAGTATCGCCGGCAACGTCGGTATTAATGTGGGTAAGATAAAGCCGATTCACTTGTGGTAATACTTGTTGATAGATATTACCTCCACCAATAATGAATACTTCTGGACTCGTTTTAACAATAGCCAATGCTGCTGGTAATGATGTTGTCCATGTAATATTTGGATTATTGCTGGTTTGAGGCGTTCGGCTAATAATAATATTATGTCGATTCGGTAGTGGTCTTCCTATCGATTCAAAGGTTTTTCGTCCCATAATAACCGGTTTATGTAAGGTATTTTTTTTAAACCATGCTAAATCAGCAGGCAAATGCCATGGCATTTGATTATTTAACCCAATTACTTGATTGTTGGCCATCGCGACAATAATACTTAAGATCATAATTAGCTCTTTAAAATATTTTTCCTAGTTTAAACTATAAGATATAACCTAATTCAGCAATTTTTTGCTGGACATGTTCAGGATAGTGAGTCTGTTGCCACAAACGCTCACTTAAATTGGAAAGCGGTTCAGCCTGACCAGAGACAATCCAATTAGCTAATTGTGGGGCAACATCAGGATAAATAACAGGATCTGGTGATGATTGTGTCAACCAATATTCAAGAACAGTTTGATCAAGTGAATTCATCACTGTCGCTAAATCTAATTGCTGCAAACAATGCCCATTGTATATTTGTTCAAATTGACCGGAAACGGGTTTAGTGAGAATTTTTTTTCCAAGCACTAATGCTTCAGAGATCAACCCAAAGCCAGTATTACTAATAATACCGGAACATGAAGCTATCGCTTGAGTGAAGCTATCGCGACATAATGGGTGTAGGCTAATATTATGCTCGACTGAAGCATGTTCTATATTGGGGTGAAAACATTCAAATTGATATTGTTGGCTAAAAGGTGCTATCAAATTAAAAATATTATTCAATGATTCGAATGGTAAATAGACAATTATTTTTTCATTCTCCGGTTGACTTACCATTGGGTCAATTATTGGTGGGATTAAAGTATGACCGAAATGGAACCAATGTAAACCCACTGGATCAGTTACTGGCGCATAATATTTCATAATGGCATTAGCAATTAAACCATATTCTTTCGGTTTTAAATATTGGCAAATAACCTGATTACTGATCCCTAAGCATTTTCGTTCTTGATGATAAGCCGCCCAAGCACTAACCGGTTCAAAGTCACTGATAATGGTATCATATTGGTCAAGATTTAATTCTCGAACATCCTTTATTAAACGAAATGCACGAATGCGACTAATTGTTTTACGAATATTAATTTTACCATTTTGGGTAACAAAGCTCATACCTTCATAAGTTTTATAATCACCAAAATCATTCATATCGAAATAGTCTTGAACGTTGCGACCACTAAAAATATAATCAACATTAGCTCCAGCAGCTTTTAAAGCTTTAGCTAAAGTGCGGCAACGACTAATGTGTCCATTGCCGGTACCCTGAACACCAAAAAGGATCTTCATTATATTTTCCTTATCATATTTGCCAATTGTGATTGCTGTTAACGTATCATAGCAGAATCTAAGCAATTTGATATCAATCTAATTGATAAAAAATAATAAAGATTATTTATTGTTGTAATCGTATAAATCTTATTTTTGCTATTTTATTATAAACCATGATCGACTGCATAAGATCATTATGTTTTCTGCAAATAAAAAACTGATCAAAACTGCAAAAAAACAGGTTTAAGTATATACTAACCAGTATTTTTAACGATGAGTTGTATCGAATTATGTTGTTTTTTCCTGTTAATGCTTGGATAGTTTTTCCTTTAGTAATTATTACCACGATGTTAGCTTCGTTTGTTACTGCTAAAAAATATAAATATATTATCGTATTAATGCTAACTATTTTTATTGTAATGGAAGTGATATCCATCTATTTTAGTGGCGGATTTATTGATTATCAGTTTTTTGTTAACTTAAATATTAATGATATTTGGGAAGGATTGTTAATTTTTAAATTACAAGCTTTATTAACGGTATTACTATTTTTGGTTTTTATTTTTTTATTAACCAAACTTGCCGCTATTTGTCGTAGAAAAATTAATGTCCAAATGCGCCTAATGGTATTCGTAATAATGACATTATCGCTTAATTATAGCCATGGCCCGTTTGATAAACTACTTGAATTGTCTCGTATAACTGGTGCATCTAAGATAGATTTTCAAGAGGCTCTAACTCAGCTTAATATGCGTGATTATCCACTAAAAAATCAGGTTTATGCCACACAAGGTAAAAATATTATCGTTATATCTTTAGAGTCATTTGAAAAAGGGTTTTTAGATTTTGATCAATTAACTCCTAATCTGAATCAATTACGCCAAAAATATAGTTTTTATGGCGATATCCCAATGGGGAAAGGCAGTTCATGGACCACGGCTTCCATGTATACTTATATGACGGGAATGCCTTTTTTAGTAGGAGGGATAAACACTAAACCATTTGCTAATTATTCACAAACCCAATTAGTTAGTTTAGCTGATGTGCTGCATAAAGCAAATTATCAGACGCGATATGTGATTGGCGATCCAACCTTTTCAGGTATTGGCCATATCATTTCCATGCTAGGAATCGATATTGTCAGTGAATCAAATTATCCTGGTCAATATCCACAGGCGCCCTTTGGTTTGTATGATAAAGATACGTTTGATATTGCTAAACGTCAAGTGACAGAGTTATCTAAAGAAAATCAACCATTTGCATTATTTATCTCGACTATATCAACTCATGCTCCAAGTGGTTTTTATGATCAACGAATGGAAAAAGTGATTGATAAGCAAGATGATAATATGGCGTTTGCCGCAGCTTCACTTGATTATAATATTGGGCAATTTATTGCTTATCTTGAACAGCAAGGTATATTGGAAAACACTGTTTTTTATATTTTTCCAGACCATTTAATGATGGGAGCGGGTACACCTACCATTGCTAAATTATCGACTAAGCCACGTTCTCTTTATGTTATCACTAATGCTAATAAGGAAGATCTCGGGCCATATGCCTCTTTACCAGATAATATTTATCAATTAGATATGCCACGAATTATTCTCGATGGTGCAAAAATTAAATCTAATGCTCGATTCTGGACCGATTATCTTAATGATCAAAAAGTGACACATCGGGCAGAATATGTTGAACGTGTATTAACCGATATAGCAACATTGAACTGTTCAGCCGCCATACCTTAACATTGCTGTATTTATGACTAGCATGAATTATGAGTAATAATCGTCAGTCATTAATATATCGGTTGATTATCGATAAATGGCAAATATAGTTGGCAATTAACTTTTAGAGTATAAAAAATATGGAATATGAGTCATTTATCATTGTTGCGACTATTAGCTTGCTAGGTATGATTTCACCAGGGCCAGATTTTTTCTTGGTTGTGAGAAACAGTCTTAATTATCCGCATAAATATGCGTTAATGACTTGCTGGGGTGTTATTATGGGAATTTTTACCCATATGAGCTACTGTGTTGCTGGCATTGCCGTATTGATTCAAACAACACCATGGCTGTTTAATACTTTGCGTTATGTTGGTGCTGCTTACCTGGGGTGGATTGGTATAAAGGCGCTATTGGCTAAAACAAATGGTGTGAGTTATGTAGATCGTTCTTACAATATCTGTAAAATCAATTACTTTAAAGCTTTTATGCAAGGATATTTATGTAATTTACTTAATCCTAAAGCTACGCTATTTTTTTTAGCGATATTCACACAAGTTTTGGCATTGGATTCTTCTTTATTAGAAAAATTATGTGTAGCATTGATTATCTGGATTGAAGCTGTGCTATGGTGGCCTTTAGTTACTATTGTTTTTCAATCTGAAATAGTGCGACGAGGGTATTTTAAAATACAGTTTATTATTGATAAATTATTAGCGGTCATTTTACTTGGGTTAAGTCTTAAAGTTGCACTGGATTTTTAATATTATTAATGTATTAGAAAAGACCTATTTAAAATTTAATTGCAAGCTGTTCAACATTGCTATGGGTATTCTAACTGAAATATATTAATATATTGAAAAAGTTAATATGAGTAAAGTGCTAATAATTCATCAATCTTTTTTCGCCCTTGTCCATCACAACTAATAGAACGGCGAGTTTCAACTAAATGTAGCTGAGCATCTTTATACCATTTTCGAGTATGAATAGTATCATGATTGGAAATTAGCACTGGAATTTCTTGCTTTGATAATTTTAGTGCAATATGTGCTAAATGTTTCTGATCATGTATTGTAAAGTTGATCGAATAATAAGTCGTGAAATTAGCACTTTGCGATAAAGGCATATAAGGTGGGTCACAATAAACAACGGATCCTTTTTGTGCTTTATTCATGACTTGATGATATGGGGCACAAATAAACTCAGCACGCTGTGCTTTTTCCGAAAAAGCAAATAATTCTTTTTCTGGGAAATAAACATTATGATATTGTCCAAATGGAACATTGAATTCACCGCTACTGTTATAGCGACATAATCCATTATAGCAATGTCGATTTAGATATAAAAATAGTAATGCTCTTTGATAAGGATTTTTACTATGATTAAAGTGATCACGTAATTCATAAAAAGCTTCGGCTTGATTATTTTGTTCGGTAAATAATAGCTTGGCATCTTCAATAAATTTTTGCGGTTTATTTTTGATGAAATTGAATAATGAAATGAGATCCTTATTAATATCAGCTAAGATATACCGCTTATAATTTGTATTCAAAAAAACTGAACCAGCTCCTACGAACGGTTCAATCAATAAATCACCATCTGGTAAGTGTTTTACTATTTTATCAACAAGCGAATATTTTCCACCTGCCCACTTAAGAAAAGCACGTTGCTTTTTCAAACGCGACTCCCGTTAACTCTCTGAGAATACTGATCGATCATTGCAAAACTTGCTTTTCTTTATTTACAACTGTACCGGATTTAACCCAAGGAGAATTGCGTTGTAAGTCTGCTGATAAATATTGTATAACTGTTTTTGCATCTTTAATGTTAGCAAATTCACCTTTAATAAGCACAAACCAAGGTTTATTTTCTCTGCGTGTCTCGTAGATTTGGTAATTAGCCAATTTATTTGATTTGACAAAAGCCATCATACTTTCAAGTGAAGATGTTGCAATAAGTTGAATGGTATAATGATTATTTTGAATCGTTTTACCTAATGGTAATTCGTTATGTTCGAAATCAACATCGGTGTTTTCGCCATTGAATTCTATCAACGAACCATTTGCATTATAGTATTGCGACATATGTTCAGTTATGTCATCAGGTATCTGAATTCGTTCTGTGCCATAACTGAGATCGACATCTGTAAAAGTTGAGTTAGACGATATATGACTCGGCGGATTTAGCGTTTGATAACCGCGGTTATTACTAACTTGCCCACCGCCAGCATTTAAAGAATTATTTCTAATCTCATCTTGCGGCGAACGACCTGTAGCCATTAAAAAAATTATCAATAATAAAGCAACAATAATTATAGCCATAATGATTATTATCAACTTTTTATTCATAAAAAAAGATTGAGTTAGAATTGATGTGCTCTGTGGTTGCTCAGAGAAATAGCGATCTTCTTTATTTGTACGAATTGGTTTATTCACAACGCCTCCTATGACTCACAATGCATAAATTTTGAAAACATTATAATTACTCAGCAGTGTAATTATATCTGTTCTATTTGCTCAATAATATAACTAGCTACACCTTTAGCACTCTGTTCGTCTGTTTTAATTGTAATATCGGCTATTTCTTCATATAACGGTACACGCTCTTCTTCAAGCTCTTCATAACGTTCACGAAGATTATTATTACCTTGCAATAATGGTCGTCGTTTATCTTTTTGCGTACGTGCCATCTGTTTTTCAATTGTTGTTTGTAAATATACCACAATTCCTCTTGCAGATAGGCGATTACGTGTATCTTTAGATAAAATAGAACCACCACCAGTGGCTAATACAACGCCTTGTTTTTCAGTAAGCTCGTTAATCACTTTCTCTTCTCTAGTACGGAAACCTTCTTCTCCTTCTAAATCAAAGATCCAAGCGATATCCGCGCCAGTTCGTTTTTCAATCTCTTGATCTGAATCAAAAAAATCCATGCCTAGTTGTTGTGCGATCTGCCTACCAATAGTACTTTTACCTGCCCCCATTGGGCCAATTAAAAAGATATTTCGCTTCTCTGCCATTATAAATTCATCATCTATATTTAGTTAAACATGCTGACAATTTGTTTTAAATATCTTTATCAGATAAAAAAACAAACTGCAATACTTTTAGTCTCCGTTCTAAAGACAAAATTTAGGGCGATAATTATCGCAGGAGATAGAGCTATTTTGCAATAAAAAAATGCTGATTATTTATTTCCAAGCATAAATAATATTAACTTTCTTTAATTGCATAGAGTTTTCAGCCTTATGAAATACCAGCCTGATGCAAATCATGGATATTGATTGCTCCTACCAAACAATCATTTTGATCAACCACTGGGGCTGCAGTGATATTATAATCGTTAAATGATTTAAGTGCTTCAATGGCCTTCCAATTCTCAGGAAGACGATACCCTGGTGTTGTCATAACTTGTATAATTGGATCATTTAATGTACCGTCTTTCAATAATAAACGACGTAAATCCCCATCGGTGAATACACCTTTAATGTGTCGATCGGTATTACAAATAATGACTAATCCTAATCCCGTACGACTTAATTCTAACATTGCATCAAATACAGTAGCATTTTCAGGTATTTTAGGAATAAGTTCACCAGTACGCATAATATCTTTTACACGATTAAGTAATTTTGCCCCTAAACTTCCAGCAGGATGAGAACGGGCGAAATCTTCTTCATTAAAGTTTTTCGCTCTCATTACTGTTATAGCCAATGCATCGCCCATTAGTAGCGTATTAGTTGAACTAGACGTTGGGGCTAATCCCATAGGACAGGCTTCTCTTTCAATACTGACATCTAAGACGGCTTTTGCTGCTCTGGCTAATGGCGATGTTTTTTTGCCAGTGATTGCAATAATTGGTATACCTTTATCTTTCAGTATTGGCAATATGTAATTAAATTCATTTGCCTGACCAGAATATGAGATCAGTATGATAATATCTGTTTCGCTAACCATACCTAAATCACCATGTAATGCTTCCGTTAAATGCATAAAGAATGAAGGTGTACCAGTACTGGCTAAGGATGCAGCAATTTTTTTGCCAATATGTCCCGATTTGCCAATACCTGAAACTATCACTTTTCCTTTTGTCGTTAACATTAATTCACAGGCTTGAATAAAGTTATGATCAAGACGAGCAGGTAATTTTTTCGCTTCACTAAGTTCTAACTCTATTACTTCACGTCCGTATTCTAATAATTTTGTGCGTAATGGTGAATTCATATAATTGATCGTACTTAATCTAAAATTTTAATTAGTGTACCAACAATCAT
The DNA here is from genome assembly GCF_014489845.1 of Frischella japonica. Classification (GTDB taxonomy): domain Bacteria; phylum Pseudomonadota; class Gammaproteobacteria; order Enterobacterales; family Orbaceae; genus Frischella; species Frischella japonica. The sequence continues at coordinate 148,581 of NZ_JABURY010000019.1, read as the reverse complement.
TCAAAAGTAAATAAACGTTTAATTGACGTCATACATTTGTTAAATAAAACCGTAACAATAAATTAAAATAATAAAAATTTTTTGCTCATTTTATTATCATTTTGATATTTGATTGTTTATAAAATAGCATGCATAATAACTACTTATTTATTTGACTCGGGGTGTCATAACAATGATGAATTGTTTTATGGCTGAGAGCTTACCCGTTGAACCTGATCTGGGATCATGCCAGCGTAGGGAAGTCGGAATGCTATCTTGCGATAGTCACCTTCTCTACGATATTAATGAGGAGAGAGGATGACCACTATTATTTCATTTCAAGCCGATCAAGCTATTCCTTTTATAAAACAAGTCCGTCTGCAAAATCCATTAGTCCACTGTATTACGAATGATGTAGTACAAAATTTTACTGCTAATATTCTATTGGCAATTGGTGCTTCACCGGCAATGGTGGTAGCGGAAGAAGAAGTGGAATCATTTGTAAAAATTGCCAATAGTTTATTAATTAATATTGGTACCATCGAACAATCATCGGCAAGGAGTATGCAACTTGCTGCACATACAGCAATGATGACTAAAACACCATGGGTACTCGATCCTGTTGCGGTAGGAGAAGTACTCACATTTCGAACCAATATTGCAAAGGCGTTATTATCTTGTTATCCAACCGTGATTCGTGGAAATGCGGCGGAGATATTGACGCTGGTTGGGCAAAAGTCCCAAGCTAAAGGCGTTGATAGTCAAGATTCTACCGAAATAGCGTTAGAAGCGGCAAAAGAATTGGCCAGTCAGGTGCAAACCATTGTAGCAGTGACCGGTAAAGTGGATTATGTGACGAATGGTCAACAAGTTTATGCCATTTCAGGTGGCGATATCGCCCTTACACGTGTTACCGGTACCGGATGTTCATTATCGGCTATGGTTGCCGCATTTGTTGCTGCTACACCGGATGATCGGTTAACCGCTACCGCTTCAGCTTGCTTTATGATGAAAAGAGCTGCTGACATGGCCATTCATCAACAAGGACTTGGCACATTTGCCATATCATTATGGGATCAGCTTTCGCTGATGGAAACAATATCATGAGTAGCAGAGATAATATGCGTCAAAAAAAGCTCGATTTATCCCTTTACCTCGTTTTAGATCCTGATTTATGTGGTGGAATTGACGGTATGGTTAATACTACTCGAATTGCTGTCGCAAATGGTGTTACCGCCGTACAACTAAGAGCTGAACATGAATTTACCCGTCGTGATTGGTATCTCGCTGCATTAGCATTAAAACAGGTATTAAAGGATACCACGGTGCCATTACTCATTAATGATCAAGTTGATATTGCCTTAGCTGTTGAAGCTGATGGTGTGCATGTTGGTCAGAAAGATCTTCCAGTTGATGTTGTACGCAAATTAATTGGTGCCGATAAATTATTGGGATTATCAATATCAAATTTACAACAAATCAATCAAGTTAATTGGCAAAAGGTAGATTATTTAGGTATTGGACCCGTTTTCCCAACCATGACGAAACAAGATGCTGCACCACCATTAGGTATAACAACTTTAGCAGAACTTAATCAATGTAAACAATGTCCTGCGGTAGCAATAGGGGGAATTAATTTACAAAACGCCGCCGAAGTTATGCAAAGTGGGAGTGACGGAATCGCCGTGATTTCAGCTATTTGTGGGCAGCCAAATATACCGTATGCCACAAGGCAACTTTACCATGTTATTGAACAAGCTAAACAAGGAATAAAAAAATGACAATAGCATTAACAATAGCAGGTTCAGATCCCAGTGGTGGTGCTGGGATTCAAGCTGATTTAAAAACGTTTTCCGCGTTAGGTGCTTATGGAATGGCAGTTATTACAGCACTTACTGCGCAAAGTACCCAAGGCGTATCAGATGTTTTTCCTGTCCCCGCTGATTTTGTTAAACAGCAGTTTGATGTGTTAATTAACGATAGTAACATTGATTGTTTAAAAATCGGCATGTTAATGAATGAAGCGATTGTTAACGCTGTCGCTGAACTATTAAGTCAAAATCCGCTACCATATGTGGTATTAGATACGGTAATGGTAGCAAAAGGTGGACATGCATTATTAAAACAAACTGCCATAGATGTTATTCGTCAGAAACTTTTACCTCTGGCAACGATAATTACACCAAATTTACCGGAAGCCGCAGCTCTGCTTAATTGTCCAGAAGCAACTAATGAGTCGCAAATGCAACAGCAAGGGCAAGCATTATTACAGTTAGGTTGTAAGGCTGTCTTGATGAAAGGCGGACATTTACCGGGTGATGAATGCCCCGATTTTCTAATCACATCGAAAGAGATAATACGTTATGCGACAAGAAGAGTTAATACTAATAATACTCATGGTACTGGTTGTACTTTATCCGCAGCGATTGCCGCATTATTACCAGTACTAACTTTAGGCGAAGCAATTAAACAAGCAAAGGATTATTTAAGTGGTGCAATAGCTAATGCAGATAGACTCCATGTTGGCAAAGGGATTGGACCAACTCATCATTTTTATCGTTGGTGGTGAAGTTATATCATGTCGCTGGCATAATCAAGTTGAAGATCCAACGGATATGTAATTATCTGTTGGTCATCATGCATTAAAGACAATAGATTAAAGTTTCTTTATATGTGAAATATATACTTGATTATTTTACCTTTTACTAGGATCGCATTGCTGTTTGATTGCGCGTATTAACTGACGATTTTCATAAGGAATTGCCACATTAAAATAGTTAACCTTGGCAGTACCTACACCATGTTCTGCAAATTAGGTTATGCCTGATTATCGTATATTAGGAAAAAGTATAGCCCCATAATGTAACGTACTAACGTTAAAGTTAATTAATCTATTTTATATATCTTTATTTTTTATCTTCAGATTTATTGAATTTTGCTCATTATGTTAATGATAGGTAAAACACAATTATTATGATGGTCAGGCAAATTAAATACAGTACGTGCCGATTAGTACTAATCACGTTATAATTATGGATAGATATTATTATGTGGATCAATTATGAAATTTACAGATCTTAGAGATTTTATTACTCAATTAGAAGCACAGGGTGAACTAAAGCGGATAAGTTATCCGGTTAATCCTCATCTAGAGATGACCGAGATTGCTGATAGAGTGTTACGTCAAGGTGGGCCGGCATTGCTATTTGAAAATCCGATTGGCTATGATATTCCGGTACTTTGTAACCTATTTGGCACCCCTAAACGGGTTGCAATGGCGATGGGGCAGGAAGAAATATCGGCATTACGCGAAGTTGGACATTTATTAGCATTTTTACGGGAGCCCGAGCCACCAAAAGGGGTCAGAAGTTTTTTGACTGAACTGCCAAAATACAAACAAGTTTTGAATATGCCAGTAAAACGACGCTCATCGGCTGCTTGTCAAGAGCACGTGGTAAAAGATCAAGATGTTGATTTAACTAAAATTCCAATTATGCAGTGTTGGCCAGAAGATGTGGCGCCCTTGATTACTTGGGGATTAACAATTACGAAAGGTCCCAATAAAGAACGTCATAATTTGGGTGTGTATCGTCTACAGCGATTAGCAAAAAATAAATTGATTATGCGTTGGTTAGCGCATCGTGGGGGGGCATTAGATTTTCAAGAATGGCAAAAAGCTCATCCAGGTGAAAATTTTCCGGTAGTGGTGGCATTAGGTGCTGATCCGGCTACTATTCTAGCTGCTGTTACACCGGTACCTGATACATTGTCGGAATACGCTTTTGCTGGATTATTACGTGGACACCGTAGTGACGTAGTTAGGGCCTTGTCCTGTGATTTAGATGTTCCGGCTAGTGCAGAAATTGTATTAGAAGGTTATATTGCTCCAGATGAAACGGCTTTAGAAGGTCCTTATGGTGATCATACTGGCTACTATAATGAAGTAGAACGTTTTCCCGTTTTTACTATAACTCATATTACTCGTCGTAATGATGCGATTTATCATTCAACATACACTGGACGCCCACCAGATGAACCAGCAGTAATGGGATTGGCCTTAAATGAAGTGTTTATTCCTATTTTACAAAAACAATTTCCGGAAATCGTTGATTTTTATTTACCACCTGAAGGATGCTCATACCGTATTGCAGTTGTGACGATAAAAAAACAATACGCAGGACATGCCAAACGTATCATGATGGGCATATGGTCCTATTTACGGCAATTTATGTATACCAAATTTGTAATTATCTGTGACGATGATATTAATGCTCGTGATTGGAAAGATGTTATGTGGGCAATTTCAACCCGCATGGATCCCAAGCGTGACATCACCTTTATTGAAAATACACCGATTGATTATCTTGATTTTGCATCGCCAGTTTCTGGTCTTGGTTCTAAAATTGGTTTAGATGCGACAAATAAATGGCAAGGTGAAACAACGCGCGAATGGGGTAAAATTATTACAAAAGATGCCAAGATTGTTGCGCATATTGATAATATTTGGGATGAATTAGGGATTTAATCTTTTTCATTTTTTAAGTAATTTCCTCTCACCATTTTTAAAAAGGATTGGTTAACTAGCAATCCTTTTTTATAAATTTTTTGTATTAAATCTTAGTAAAAAAAATCATAACCTATTATTTTAATTGAAATTTTTGTTTTAATCTCTATAATCTATGTAAGTTCCTTATGTTAGTAATATTTATTGATCATTTATTATTTTAATAAAATCTTATTCTATATCAATTTATTATTAATGTTTGTTAATTCACTCAATTTTAAACCGATAAACTAATTAGTTATGGGGTGGTCTATGAAAAGAGGAGTAACAATGAATAATAATTACAATAGTGTTAATTTTATTAAAATATCAAAAAAAGCATTGGTTAGATATCAATCGGATTTATCTATTGCTATGACTTCTATTTTCTTAGTGATAAGTTCTTTATCCCATATAGCACTAGCTAGCCTATCCATTTCTTCTGCCAATACTATTCGTGGGGAAGCGCCACAAATTTTACCAACAGCAGATGATAAAATTTTAGATGGAATTCAATTTAAATTAAAAGTAGCAGATGGGCAAAATCTGACCTTTACTCCTGGTTCATTAGAAGAGATACATGTTGCTTTTAATGTTTCGCCTAATGACTATACTTTTGATGTGGATTTGTCTGATTTGGCAGTTGGGGATATTTATGATAATGATGGAGATACTCTAGCTTCGACGAAAGGATTTGTTATTGACAGTATCACTGCGGAATGGACGGATAGTAATAGTAAAAGTTTAGATGCGAATTCACAAAAAGCGTTAGGTAGCAATTTATGTAATAATGATGGTTATAAAGGCGATGCATCGGTTAAAGTTACGGTTAATTTTCATGCCGTGACTGAATATGGCGACCCGAAAGTGTCTGATATACGAGAAGTGTCAAAAACTTTTAAAATCAAACCCGATGATGGATTATGTTATATTCAGCCCGGTGTATTGGCATTAAATATTCCAAATGGTTGGCCGGAAGGTAATAATTATCTTGATGCGGGAAGTAATATGGTAAATAGAACTGATGCCTATGATGCCAGTCAATTTATTCCCCATAAAGGATTTATCGTGTCGGCAAAAAGTAATAACGGAAAAAGTTTCCCGACAACTGCATTTCCTGAGGCGCGATTTAGATTGGTGCCTTTAAATACCATTCCAAGTTATTCTTATACCATTGTTAATAATCCTAATTCTGCTTTGATAAGTACCAGTCGTAATTTCGCTCCAAATACACAGAGCGAATTTAAATTTACTGATAATGTGCCGGCAGTAGGTGAGAATTTTGTGATTGCTGTTACTAACAACGATACGAAAGCCACCTTCACTTATACTTTTTCTTTAGAGCATTGGTTCTACCCTTATAAGGGAGATAGTATGTGGATGCCATGGAATAAAGCTCAGGATTTTTGTACAAGCAATGGTGATCGCCTACCAACAAGATCAGAACTGTCTAACTCGGTTTATGCATATGGTGATTTTACCGATCTAGATAATGTAGGTTATTATGCAAAAAATAATGGTTATAAAAGAGCAATTGGCGATAGTTTAACAGGAGAATGGGGTAAACTGTATTATTATGCACCGTTGGATAAAATCGGTCGTGATATGATGAATGGTATCAATGACTTACAACCCTTTTTCCTATATGAATACTATTTTACCAGTGAAAAAGGCCCAAGAAATACAAGATATTACAGTGTTGGTTCGGTTGAAGGAAATGTTATTATTGACCCTGATTATGCCTATGCTATTTGTGTGAAATATTAATTACAGTCTAACTTAATTTTTTGTCATTTTATTTGCTATACATTGAAAATAATTGTTGCAATTTTACTCTATTTATAGCAAAATGTCGCCCTTATTTAACTTAGGGGAGCTTTCTGTTATCGGTTTAACAGGGCGATTGTACCCGAGAAAAGGAACAAAAAATGGCAAAGAAAGTCCAAGCTTACATCAAGCTGCAAGTGGCAGCTGGTGCTGCAAATCCTAGTCCACCAGTTGGTCCAGCACTTGGTCAACATGGTGTTAACATCATGGAATTTTGTAAAGCATTTAATGCAAAAACAGAAGGTTTAGAAAAAGGTTTACCAACACCTGTTGTAATTACCGTTTATTCTGATCGTTCATTCACTTTTATTACTAAAACACCTCCAGCAGCAGTATTATTGAAAAAGGCTGCTAATATCAAGTCTGGTTCTGGTGAACCAAACAAGAAAAAAGTTGGTAAAGTAACAAGCGCGCAGATTCGTGAAATTGCTGAAACGAAAGCTGCGGACATGAATGGTGCAACTATTGAGACAATGATGCGTTCTATAGAAGGAACTGCTCGCTCAATGGGTCTGGAAGTGGAGGGTTAATTAATGGCTAAATTATCTAAAAAGGCTAAACTTATCCGCGAAAAAGTTGATGCAACTAAACAATATGAAATTAATGACGCTATCGCTTTATTAAAAGAGCTAGCAACAGCAAAATTCACTGAAAGTGTTGACGTATCGGTTAATTTAGGTATTGATGCGCGTAAATCTGATCAAAATGTACGCGGTGCTATTGTATTACCAAATGGTACTGGTCGTAGCGTTCGGGTTGCGGTATTTACCCAAGGAGCTAATGCTGAAGCAGCTAAAGAAGCTGGTGCCGAATTAGTGGGTATGGAAGATCTTGCTGAACAAATCAAAAAAGGTGAAATGAACTTCGATGTTGTTATCGCTTCACCTGATGCAATGCGTATCGTTGGTCAATTAGGTCAAATCTTAGGGCCACGCGGCTTAATGCCAAACCCGAAAGTGGGTACCGTAACTCCTAACGTTGCTGAAGCTGTAAAAAATGCTAAAGCTGGTCAAGTACGTTACCGTAATGACAAAAATGGTATTATTCATACCACTATCGGTAAAGTTGATTTTAATGCTGAACAGTTAAAAGGCAATTTAGAAGCGCTACTTGTGGCATTAAAAAGAGCTAAACCAGCATCTTCTAAAGGTGTATTTATTAAGAAAGTTAGCCTTTCTACCACTATGGGTGCAGGTGTGGCTATCGATCAAACTAGCTTAAGTGCATCAGTTTAATTTTTCTTAATTACATAAGAATCGGTTGGTGTCTGGCCTAATCCAGACCCCGTCCAAGACCGTAGGTGTGATTAAATTAATGACTTAATATCCTACGTAGACGGTGACAGAACCTAAACGTTATTTTGATTAGATATATATAGTTGAATTAACAGGACTCTGCTCACCGTAACAACGCTAATTATTAAATGATCTGATGTGATTTTAGTAGTTAGTACAGTGAGTCTAGGTGTAAACCTAGTTTAATTCAGGAGCAAAACTAATGGCATTAAATCTTCAAGATAAGCAAGCAATTGTTGCTGAAGTTAACGAAATTGCCAAAGGTGCGCTTTCTGCAGTCGTTGCGGATTCTCGTGGCGTGACTGTAGAAAAAATGACTGCATTACGTAAATCAGCTCGTGAAGCTGGCGTTTATATGCGTGTGGTTCGTAACACCTTATTACGTCGCGTAGTTGAAGGTACTCCTTATGAGTGCTTAAAAGATACGTTTGTTGGTCCTACTCTTATTGCATTTTCAAATGAGCACCCAGGTGCAGCAGCACGTCTTTTCAAAGCGTTTGCTAAAGAAAATGAAAAATTTGAGATTAAAGCAGCAGCCTTTGAAGGTGAGTTAATTACTGCGGCAAATATCGACCGCTTAGCAACTTTACCAACTTACGAAGAAGCATTAGCTCGCTTGATGTCGACCATGAAAGAAGCCGCAGCTGGCAAATTGGCTCGTACTCTGGCAGCAGTTCGCGATCAAAAACAAGAAGCTGCATAATTTTATTGATAAAATTGCAGTTAGTTTTAATTGGGAACAGTTAACAATTTAAAAATTCTAAATTTAGGAAACTATATTATGTCTATCACTAAAGAACAAATTTTAGATGCAGTTGCTGAAATGTCTGTAATGGACGTTGTTGAACTAGTATCAATGATGGAAGAAAAATTTGGTGTTTCTGCAGCTGCAGCAGTTGCAGTCGCAGCAGCAGGTCCAGCAGAAGCAGCTGAAGAAAAAACTGAATTCGACGTTATCTTAAAAGACGTTGGTGGTAATAAAGTAGCTGTAATCAAAGCGGTACGTGGTGCAACTGGTTTAGGCTTGAAAGAAGCTAAAGATCTTGTTGAATCAGCGCCCGCTACTGTTAAAGAAGCTGCAAGCAAAGATGATGCTGAAGCACTTAAAAAAGCGCTTGAAGAAGCAGGTGCAGTTGTCGAACTTAAATAAGTTTGATACAAAATATGCAGCCTAATAAGGCTGATGGCTGGTGGTTTTTACCTCCAGCCTTTTTGCGCTGTAAAGGCGTGAAAAAAGAAATTGTATATAGCTATAGATTTAATGAATGTATAGTTAAGAACCTAATCAATTGATATTTATAAATATTTCGAGCAGGTGTCAGATTTAATTAGTCGATAATTAGGGTCTGATGAATATTTAATAAAGCCGTTTTGATAGTAAATTATTATTAACGGCCGATCAGCAAGTTGAGGAACTAATGGTTTACTCCTATACCGAGAAAAAACGAATTCGTAAGAATTTTGGTAAACGTCCACAAGTGTTGGATATACCCTATCTTCTTTCTATTCAACTTGATTCGTTCCAGAAGTTTATTGACCAAGATCCAGAAGGTCAATATGGTTTAGAAGCCGCTTTTCGTTCAATCTTTCCTATAAAAAGTTATAGTGGTAATGCAGAACTTCAATATGTCTCTTTCAAAATGGGTGAACCTGTTTTTGATGTAAAAGAGTGCCAAATTAGAGGGATTACTTATTCTGCACCATTACGCGTGAAATTACGTTTAGTTATCTTTGATAAAGATGCGCCAGAAGGCACAGTAAAAGATATCAAAGAACAAGATGTTTATATGGGCGAAATTCCTTTAATGACTGATAATGGAACATTCGTTATTAATGGTACTGAACGGGTAATTGTTTCTCAGTTACATCGTAGTCCTGGTGTGTTCTTTGATAGCGATAAAGGTAAAACTCATTCATCTGGAAAGGTGTTGTATAATGCAAGAATTATTCCTTATCGCGGTTCATGGTTAGACTTTGAATTTGATCCTAAAGATAATTTATTTGCCCGTATTGACCGTCGTCGTAAACTTCCTGCAACGATTATTTTAAGAGCGTTAGGTTTTACTACTCAAGAAATTTTAGACATTTTCTTTGATAAAACAGTATTTGAAGTTGCAAAATCAAAATTAAAAATGGAACTTATTCCAGAACGACTACGTGGTGATACAGCACTTTTTGATATTGAATCAAAAGGTCAAGTTTATGTTGAGAAAGGTCGTCGTATTACCGCTAGACATATTCGTCAGCTAGAAAAAGATAGCGTAACGAAAATTGATGTGCCTGTCGAATATATTATCGGTAAAGTTCTGGCAAAAGATTATCTAAATGAAACAACTGGTTCGGTTATTGCGTTAGCAAATACACCAATTTCACTGGAATTATTAGCAGAATTAACCAGTGCTGGTTACAAAAAAATTGAGACATTATTTACCAATGATTTAGATCATGGAGCATTTATATCTGAGACGTTAAATGTCGACCCAACTCAAGATCAGTTAGGTGCATTAGTTGAAATTTATCGTATGATGCGTCCAGGTGAGCCACCAACGAAAGAAGCAGCAGAATCGTTATTTGAAAACTTATTCTTTACTGAAGAACGATATGATCTGTCAGCTGTAGGGCGAATGAAGTTTAATCGTTCACTAAACCGCGATGATATTGAAGGTAGTAGTGTTTTAACCAAAGAAGACATTATTGAAGTGATGAAAAAACTTATCGCCATCCGTAATGGTCATGGTGACGTAGATGATATCGATCACCTAGGTAATCGTCGTATCCGAAGTGTTGGTGAAATGGCAGAAAACCAATTCCGTATTGGTTTAGTACGTGTTGAAAGAGCGGTAAAAGAGCGTTTATCTCTTGGCGATCTCGATGCGTTAATGCCACAAGATATGATTAATGCTAAACCGATTTCAGCCGCGATTCGCGAATTCTTTGGTTCGAGCCAATTATCGCAATTTATGGATCAAAATAATCCATTATCTGAAATTACCCACAAGCGTCGTATTTCGGCACTGGGTCCAGGTGGTTTAACGCGTGAACGTGCAGGATTTGAAGTTCGTGACGTACATCCTACTCACTATGGTCGAGTATGTCCGATTGAAACCCCTGAAGGTCCAAATATCGGTTTAATTAACTCTCTTGCAGTTTATTCACGTACTAATGAATACGGTTTTCTAGAAACACCATACCGTAAAGTGGTTGACGGTGTGGTAACCGATGAAATTGATTACTTATCAGCAATCGATGAAAGTAGCTATGTCATCGCGCAGGCGAACTCAAATTTAGATGATAATGGTCGCTTTAAAGAAGATTTAGTGACATGTCGTTTAAATGGTGAATCAGGCTTATATAGTCCTGAACAAATTAACTATATGGACGTTTCGACTCAACAGATCGTTTCTGTGGGGGCATCGTTAATTCCATTCCTTGAACACGATGATGCGAACCGAGCATTGATGGGTGCAAACATGCAACGTCAGGCAGTACCAACGCTGAAAGCGGAAAAACCATTTGTTGGTACGGGGATGGAACGTGCTGTAGCTGTTGACTCCGGCGTCGCTGTGGTTGCCAAACGGGGCGGCAGTGTTCAATATGTTGATGCATCACGTATTGTAGTGAACGTTAACCGTGATGAAATGTATGCTGGTGAAGCAGGCATTGATATTTATAATTTAACTAAATACACTCGCTCAAACCAAAATACTTGTATTAACCAAATTCCTTGCGTTGAATTAGGGGAAAAAGTTGAACGTGGTGATGTATTAGCCGATGGTCCATCAACTGACTTAGGTGAATTAGCACTTGGTCAAAATATGCGTGTGGCATTTATGCCGTGGAATGGTTATAACTTTGAGGATTCGATCTTAGTTTCTGAAAAAGTGGTACAAGATGACCGTTTTACTTCGATTCATATTCAAGAATTATCTTGTGTGTCACGCGATACTAAATTAGGTGCTGAAGAAATTACTGCTGATATTCCAAATGTGGGTGAAGCAGCGTTATCTAAACTTGACGAATCTGGTATCGTTTATATCGGTGCGGAAGTAAAAGGTGGTGATATTCTGGTTGGTAAGGTAACACCAAAAGGTGAAACACAATTAACCCCAGAAGAAAAATTATTACGTGCCATTTTTGGTGAAAAAGCATCAGATGTTAAAGATACCTCATTACGTGTACCAAATGGGGTTTCAGGTACGGTAATTGACGTACAAGTATTTACGCGTGATGGTGTTGCGAAAGATAAACGTGCTTTGCAAATCGAAGATATGCAATTGAAACAAGCACGTAAGGATTTGACAGAAGAGTTCAAAATCCTCGAAGCTGCACTTTTTGCACATATCAAAGATGTTTTAATTTCTGGTGGTATTGAAGCTAGTAAACTTGAAATGTTATCACATGATAAATGGTTAACAATCGGTTTAGCAGATGAAAGCAAACAGGGACAACTTGAACAATTAGCGGCTCAGTATGATGAAATCAGAGCTGATTTCGATAAGAAACTGGAAGCTAAACGTATGAAAATTACCCAAGGTGATGATTTACAACCTGGTGTACTGAAGATTGTTAAAGTATATCTAGCGGTTAAACGTCAAATCCAACCGGGTGATAAAATGGCAGGACGTCATGGGAATAAAGGGGTTATTTCTAAAATTAACCCAATTGAAGATATGCCATATGATGACAAAGGTCGACCAGTGGACATCGTGTTGAACCCATTAGGGGTACCATCGCGTATGAATATCGGTCAGATTTTAGAAACTCACTTAGGTATGGCGGCAAAAGGTATTGGTCAGAAGATCGATGCAATGCTGAAAGAACAGCAAGAGTTAGCTAAATTAAGAGAGTTTATCCAAAAAGCTTATGATTTAGGATTAGGTGCAGCTCAGAAAGTTAATGTTGCTGAGTTTACCGATGAAGAAGTCATGACGTTGGCACAAAATCTGCGTAATGGTATGCCATTGGCGACGCCAGTATTTGATGGAGCTAAAGAAGCAGAAATTAAATCATTGTTAGAATTAGGTGATTTACCAACTTCAGGTCAAATTACCTTATATGATGGTCGTACAGGTGAGAAATTTGAACGTCCAGTAACCGTGGGTTACATGTATATGTTAAAACTCAATCACCTTGTTGATGACAAGATGCATGCTCGTTCAACCGGTTCTTATAGTCTGGTTACCCAACAACCATTGGGCGGTAAAGCTCAATTTGGTGGTCAACGTTTCGGTGAGATGGAAGTATGGGCGCTTGAAGCTTACGGCGCAGCTTACACATTACAAGAAATGCTGACAGTGAAATCGGATGACGTGAACGGACGTACTAAGATGTATAAAAATATTGTAGATGGTGATCATCGTATGGAACCAGCGATTCCAGAATCATTTAACGTATTGTTAAAAGAAATCCGATCGCTTGGTATCAATATCGAATTAGATGAAGAATAATCACATCCAGTTATAAGATTGCTATTTATATGGGAGATGGTAATTATGCCATCCCCCAGTTGGTTTAACTCCATAGGAGCCAATTCGTGAAAGACTTATTAAAGTTTCTAAAAGCGCAGACAAAAACTGAAGAGTTTGATGCTATTAAAATTGGACTAGCCTCACCAGATATGATCCGCTCGTGGTCATTTGGTGAAGTTAAAAAACCAGAAACCATTAATTACCGTACTTTTAAACCGGAACGTGATGGTTTATTCTGTGCCAGAATTTTTGGTCCGGTAAAAGACTATGAATGTTTATGTGGTAAATATAAACGTTTAAAACACCGTGGTGTAATTTGTGAAAAATGTGGCGTTGAGGTTACTCAAGCTAAAGTACGTCGTGAACGTATGGGACACATCGAATTAGCATCACCAACTGCCCATATTTGGTTTTTAAAATCTTTACCATCTCGTATCGGTTTGTTATTAGATATGCCATTACGTGATATAGAGCGTGTGCTTTATTTTGAATCATTTATGGTGCTTGATGGTGGAATGACTAACCTTGATCGTGGTCAAATCCTTACTGAAGAGCAGTATTTAGATGCCCTTGAAGAGTTTGGTGATGAGTTTGATGCACGTATGGGTGCCGAAGCGATTCAAGAGCTATTACGTAATTTGGATCTGGATGCAGAGTGTGAAGCATTACGCGATGAACTACTCACTACAAATTCAGAAACTAAACGTAAAAAGTTAACAAAGCGTATCAAAATTTTAGAAGCATTTATCCAATCTGAAAATAAACCAGAATGGATGATTTTAAACGTGTTACCCGTATTACCACCCGATTTGCGTCCATTAGTACCATTGGATGGTGGTCGTTTTGCAACGTCTGATTTAAATGATTTATATCGTCGTGTGATCAACCGTAATAACCGTTTAAAACGTTTACTTGATTTAGCTGCGCCAGATATTATTGTGCGTAACGAAAAACGGATGTTACAAGAATCTGTTGACGCATTATTAGATAATGGTCGTCGTGGTCGGGCAATTACTGGTTCTAACAAACGTCCATTAAAATCGCTCGCCGATATGATCAAAGGTAAGCAAGGTCGTTTTCGTCAAAACTTACTGGGTAAACGTGTTGACTATTCAGGCCGTTCAGTTATTACTGTTGGTCCTTACTTACGTCTACATCAATGTGGTTTACCGAAGAAAATGGCACTTGAACTATTTAAGCCATTTATTTACGGTAAGTTAGAACGTCGTGGTTATGCAACAACCATTAAAGCGGCGAAAAAAATGGTAGAACGTGAAGATGCGATTGTTTGGGATATCTTAGATGAAGTAATCCGTGAACATCCGGTATTATTAAACCGTGCACCAACGCTCCACCGTTTAGGTATTCAAGCATTTGAACCGATTTTGATTGAAGGTAAAGCGATTCAGTTGCATCCATTAGTTTGTGCAGCATTCAATGCTGACTTCGATGGTGACCAAATGGCGGTGCATGTACCGTTAACGCTTGAAGCTCAGATCGAAGCGCGTGCGTTAATGATGTCAACCAATAACATCTTATCACCAGCAAGTGGTGAACCAATTATTGTACCATCACAAGACGTTGTATTAGGTCTTTACTATATGACACGTGATAAAGTTAATGCCAAAGGTGAAGGTATGGTATTAACTGGACCGAAAGAAGCAGAAAAACTTTATCGTTTAGGTGAAGCAGAGCTGCATGCACGTGTTAAAGTGCGTATTGTCGAACATCATCGTAATAGTGCAGGTGAATGGGAAGCATCGACATCATTAGTTGATACGACAATTGGTCGGGCGATACTATGGTTAATTATGCCAAAAGGTTTACCGTTCTCAGTAGTCAATCAACCATTAGGTAAAAAAGCGATTTCGAAAATATTGAATGTTTGCTATCGCCAATTGGGCATGAAAGAGACGGTCATTTTAGCTGACCAAGTAATGTATACTGGTTTTGCTTATGCTGCTCGTTCAGGTGTATCAGTTGGTATTGATGATATGGAAATCCCTGCTAAAAAAGCAGAGATTATTCGTGAAGCAGAAGTTGAAGTAGCTGAAATTCAGGAACAATTCCAATCAGGTTTAGTTACGGCCGGTGAACGTTACAATAAAGTTATCGATATTTGGGCGGCAGCCAATGAACGCGTTGCGAAAGCGATGATGGATAACTTGTCCACTGAAAAAGTAATAAACCGAGAAGGTAAAGAAGAAGCACAATCTTCATTCAATAGTATTTATATGATGGCCGATTCTGGTGCGCGTGGCTCTGCTGCACAGATTCGTCAGCTAGCTGGTATGCGTGGCTTGATGGCAAAACCAGATGGTTCGATCATCGAAACACCTATTACGGCAAACTTCCGTGAAGGCTTGAACGTATTACAGTACTTTATCTCGACTCATGGTGCACGTAAAGGTCTTGCCGATACTGCATTAAAAACCGCGAACTCAGGTTACTTAACCCGTCGTTTAGTTGACGTGGCACAAGATTTAGTCGTTATTGAAGATGATTGTGGCACTCATGAAGGTGTGGTAATGACACCCGTTATCGAAGGTGGTGATGTTAAAGAACCACTTCGTGAGCGTGTTCTTGGTCGAGTGACCGCTGAAGATGTATTAAAACCAGGTTCAGCTGATATTCTGATCCCACGTAATACATTACTTGATGAAAGTTTTTGCGACTTATTAGAAGCAGAATCAATCGACAGTGTTAAAGTACGTTCAGTTGTATCGTGTAATACTGATTTTGGTGTGTGTGCGAAATGTTATGGTCGTGACTTGGCGCGTGGTCATATTGTTAACAAAGGTGAAGCAATCGGTGTTATTGCTGCGCAATCAATCGGTGAACCTGGTACACAGTTAACCATGCGTACGTTCCATATCGGTGGTGCGGCATCGCGAGCAGCAGCAGAATCAAGCGTACAAGTTAAAAATAACGGTAACGTTAAATTAGCTAATGCGAAATTTGTTATTAACCCAGATAAGAAACTGGTTATTACGTCTCGAAATGTAGAACTAACTGTTGTCGACGATTTAGGTCGTATGAAAGAAACGTATAAAGTGCCTTACGGTGCGATTTTGACCAAAGGTAATGGTAGCGCAGTTAAAGCTGGTGAAACTGTCGCAAATTGGGATCCGCATACCATGCCAGTTGTTTCTGAAGTACAAGGCTTTGTAAAATTTGTTGACATGATTGATGGGCAATCCATTACCCGTCAAACCGATGAATTAACTGGGCTATCTTCAATCGTTGTACTTGATGTTGCTGAAAGAACATCACTTGGTAAAGATTTACGTCCAGCGATTAAAATTATCGATAAACAAGGTAATGATGTATTTGTAACCGGCTCAGAAATGCCAGCACAATACTTTTTACCAGGTAAGGCGTTAGTTCAATTAGAAGATGGTGCTGAAATTAATATCGGTGATGTATTAGCGCGTATTCCGCAAGCTTCGGTAGGAACCAAAGATATTACCGGTGGTTTACCTCGTGTTGCTGATCTATTTGAAGCACGTAAACCAAAAGAGCCAGCAATTTTGGCTGAGGTTGATGGTATAGTTTCATTTGGTAAAGAAACGAAAGGTAAACGTCGTCTTGTAATTAGTCCTGCAGATGGTAGCGAGCCATACGAAGAGATGATTCCTAAGTGGCGTCAGCTTAACGTATTTGAAGGTGAGCACGTGCAACGTGGTGATGTGATTTCTGATGGTCCTGAATCACCGCATGATATTTTACGTTTACGTGGTGTGAATGCGGTCACGCGTTACATTGTGAATGAAGTTCAAGAAGTTTATCGTTTGCAAGGTGTTAAGATCAATGATAAACATATTGAAGTGATTGTTCGCCAGATGCTACGTAAAGCAACAATTATCAATCCAGGTGATTCACGCTTATTAGAAGGTGAACAACTTGAAGTGTCACGTATTAAGATTATTAATCGCGAACTTGAAGCACAAGGTAAAGAACCTGCGACTTATTTACATGATTTATTAGGTATCACTAAAGCATCATTGACTACTGAATCATTTATCTCTGCGGCATCATTCCAGGAAACAACACGAGTGTTAACGGAAGCGGCAGTAGCTGGTAAAAATGATGAATTACGTGGGCTTAAAGAAAATGTTATTGTCGGTCGACTTATTCCAGCAGGAACAGGTTACGCTTATCATAAAGAGCGTTTACGTAAACGTGCTGTAGCGATTGATGGAAATGAACAAGAAGTCACCACAATCACCGCTGAGGAAGCAACAGCAAATTTAGCTGAATTATTAAATTCAACTGACGACGTTTAATTGCTTCTTATCTGAAATAAAAAACCACTTTTTTGAAAGTGGTTTTTTTATTTTAAATTCATTGCTCATTTTTAGACGCTAACCATTATTTTGGTTAGCACTGATAGTTTGCATGCAATAATTGATTAACTTTAGTTGAGTAGTAAATGAAATGATTATTCCTTGGCAAGAACTTGAAGATGAAACGCTAAATAATATTATTGAGTCATTTGTGTTACGTGAAGGAACTGATTATGGCTTGGTAGAAAAGGCATTAGCCGAAAAAGTTGCCGATATTAAAACACAATTACAGCAGGGATTAGTTGTGATTGTTTGGTCTGAAATACACGAAACAATTAACCTAAAATATGTCGCTGATTTAAAATAATTTTGCGACAAACATTTTAAGATCAATGAAAATGTTAGTAAAGCTATACTATTCACTATTCAACTTTGGTATAGTGTGCTACACAAAAATAACTAGACACCTTCTAGGTATTGTATAAACGGAGAAGAGCCTAATGATTATTAGTAAACAACAGTCCGATACAACATTAGATTGGTTTTTGTCGCATTGCCATATTCATAAATATTCTGCTAAAAGTACCTTAATCCATCAGGGCGAAAAAGCTGAAACACTATATTATATTGTAAAAGGCGCAGTCGCAGTTTTGATTAAAGATGACGAAGGTAAAGAAATGATTTTATCCTACTTGAGTCAAGGAGAGTTTATTGGCGAACTTGGTTTGTTTGAAGAAGGTGTTGAACGCAGTGCTTGGGTTAAAGCCAGAAAAAATTGTGAGATAGCTGAAATTTCCTACAAGAAATTTAAACAATTAATACAGGTGAATCCAGATATATTAATGAAACTTGCTGCACAAATGGCAAATCGTTTGCAAGTGACCTCCGAAAAAGTCAGTAATTTGGCGTTTCTTGATGTTGCAGGAAGAATTGCTCAAACTTTACTTAATTTAGCAAAACAACCTGATGCAATGACACATCCAGATGGCATGCAAATTAAAATTACTCGTCAAGAAATTGGTCAAATTGTTGGTTGCTCTCGTGAGACGGTAGGTAGGATATTAAAAATGTTGGAAGAACAACATCTTATTTCTGCACACGGCAAAACAATTGTCGTATATGGTACGCGTTAGTAAGATAAATAAATTCGTTATAGATAAGTTTGAATGAATAACGATTATTTAGCGAATAAAATTCAATAAACTAATGATATAAAAAAAATTAATTTTTTGGTTAGATGCGCTTATGTTAACATGGCAAACAATAAATTTTATAACTTAGGATTGGCATGATACAACAAACACTCATTCCAAAACATATTGGCATTATTATGGATGGAAATGGGCGATGGGCAAAAAATCGCAATCTATTGAGAATTGTCGGCCATAGAGCTGGCTTGAGAGCTGTTCGCCGAACTGTAGAACGAGCTAATGAACTTGGTGTCAAAGTTTTGACACTCTATGCCTTTAGCAGCGAAAATTGGAATAGACCAGAGCAAGAAGTATCGGCATTAATGGCTTTATTTATTTACGCCTTGAACAAGGAAGTGAAGATTCTTCATCGCAATAATATACAATTAAATATTATTGGTGATATTACGCGCTTTCCAGCACAAATACAAAAAATGATTAAACTAGCACAGGCAAAAACGAAGAACAATACTGGTTTAATTTTAAATATTGCTGCAAATTATGGTGGCCGTTGGGATATCGTTAACAGCGTTAAAAAACTCATCAATCAATATGAACGACAAAGTATCACACTAGATATGATTGACGAAGAAGCGATTAATAAAGAGATTGCATTATATGGCTTACCTGCTGTAGATCTAGTTATTAGAACGGGGGGAGAGTACAGAATAAGTAATTTTCTTTTATGGCAAATTGCCTATTCTGAATTGTATTTTACAGATGTATTATGGCCTGATTTTAATAAAGAAACTTTGGATGACGCCATATCAGAATTTATTAAAAGAGAGCGACGCTTTGGTCAAATATCCGGCGCTTGAAAAATAATATTAGGGAAAAATAATGTTAATTCCACGTTTACTTGCGGCATTGGTATTGATTCCACTTGTCATAATCGGTTTATTCTTTTTATCTACGACTGGTTTTGTTATAGCCATGTTAGTTGTTTTTGCTTTATCAGCTTGGGAATGGACGCAGTTCTTACATTTCAATACTAAACTAAGCAAGTTGGTCTTTACTATAATCTTTACAGTTATGACGGCGATTATTTATTATTTGCCTTTATATACAACAGTATCGACCTATTTGTATGAAGTAATATTACTTCTATCGTTAGTATGGTGGTTATTCGCTTTAATATTGGTATTCTTTTATCCTAAATCAGCACAGTGGTGGAAGAATTCATTAATCATCAAATTAATGTTTGCCTTTTTTACCTTAGTTCCTTTTTTCATTGCCATGATTCAATTGAGGCAAAATAGTTACTTTTATGACAACTTTGAGGGAGCTTTATGGTTGCTATATGTTTTAGTTCTGGTGTGGGCAACGGATTCAGGTGCTTATTTTGCTGGGCGAATATGGGGAAAACATAAGTTAGCACCGGCGGTATCACCAGGAAAAACCATAGAAGGACTTATCGGTGGTGTTGCATTATCATTAACTATTACTATTTTAGTTTATTATTGTCATTTCTTTACGATTTCTTTTTATCGTTTAATGGTAAGTTCATTCTTCGCTATCATGGTTTCGGTTTTAGGTGATTTAACCGAAAGCATGTTTAAACGTGAAGCACACATAAAGGATAGTGGTCATCTAATACCTGGTCATGGTGGGATTCTTGATCGAATTGATAGCTTGACTGCAGCAATGCCAGTTTTTGCCGCATTGTTTTTGTATATTGTTTAGGATCTTTTGTGTGATTAACTCGACAATTTCTTTTTTAATCACGATTAGTATTCTTGTTACTTTCCATGAGTTTGGGCATTTTATTGTTGCCCGATTGTGTGGCGTACGAGTAGAGTGTTTCTCTATCGGTTTTGGTAAAAAATTATGGTCACATGTATCGAAATCTGGCACAGAATACGCTATTTCGATGATTCCATTGGGCGGTTATGTCAAAATGTTGAATGGACACAATAATAGTGACATATCTCAACAAGATATCTCATTTGCCTTTGACCATAAATCGATATTAAAGCGTTTTGCGATTATTTTAGCTGGACCGCTTGCTAATTTTATTTTAGCTTTTGTTCTATTTTGGATTATTTTCCAAATTGGAGTAATTCGTTATCCAATAGTGATTGAGCAAATTTTGCCGAATACACCTGCTGCTAGTGTCAATATTCCCCTACAATCGGAAATAAAAGCGATTAATGGTAAACAAATTGAGACTTGGCAAGATGTTAACATGATATTAATAAGTCAAATAGGGAAAGATTTTGTCGATATCAGATATCAAACCGATAAGAAAGATATTTATGACCAAACAGTAAATATTAAAAATTGGCGTTTTGATATTGAAAAAGAGTCAGCCGTAAAAGCATTTGGTTTAGTGCCCGCTAAAGTTATAGTTTATCCCATAATAAGACAAATCAAACCTAATTCAGCAGCTGAAGCAGCTGGTCTAAAAGAAGGTGATGAAATTGTGTCTTATAACGCTAGCAAATTTGATAATTGGGAAAACTTTTCAGCGCTTGTAAGAACAGCACAATCAATTACTTTAGGCGTAAAGCGTGGAGATCAGTTTATATCGGTAAATCTTGAGCCGAAACGTGAATTAAATGCAAAAGGACAACTTGTTGGAATTGCAGGAATTTTTCCAAGTAATAACACAATTGTTAAACAGTATGGTATAGTAGGCGCGTTTGTAAAAGGATTTGAGCAAACGACCTCAATGGTAAAATTAGTTGTACAATCTTTTTACCAATTATTAACAGGTGAATTGAGTTTAAAAAATTTATCTGGTCCAGTGGGAATAGCTCAAAGTGCTGGACAATCAGCATCGAATGGAGTTGTGCCATATTTATTCTTTTTAGCATGTATTAGCATTAGTCTAGGTGTTATGAATTTAATACCGTTACCGATGTTAGATGGTGGTCATATTTTATTTTTAACGATTGAAAAATTAAAAGGTACCCCTTTATCTGAGGCTAAACAAGTAATATTTTATCGGATTGGTTTTATATTAGTAATAACAACAATGGGTATTGCTTTTTTTAATGATTTTATAAGGTTATTGTAGTGATGAAATGGGGTTATATAATTATAGGTGAGCCGCGCAAATGAAATTTAATAAATTGCTCATAGCATCCTTATTGTTAAGTTCTGCTACTTATGTACCAATAGCATTAGGTGCTAAAGATTTTGTAGTTAAAGATATTCAATTTGAAGGGTTACAGCGGGTAACCGTTGGCGCCGCGTTATTGAAAATGCCAGTACAAGTTGGTGATTATGTAAACGAGTCGGAGTTAGGTGATATTGTTAGGTCTCTGTACGCAAGTGGTAATTTTGAAGATATCAATATTGTTCGCAATGGCGATAATCTAGTTATCAAAGTTAAAGAGCGCCCAACTATTGCTAATATCACCTTTTCAGGCAATAAGTCTGTGAAAGATGATATGTTAAAGACCAATCTTGATGGTTCTGGTGTACGAGTTGGTGAAGCATTGGATCGTACCACGTTATCAGCCATTGAAAAAGGTTTAGAAGATTTTTATTATAGTATTGGTAAATATAATGCCAAAGTTAAAGCGGTGGTGACGCCGTTGGCTCGTAATCGTGTCGATTTGAAGTTAGAGATTGCCGAAGGTGTTTCAGCGCTGATTGAGCAAATAAATATTGTTGGCGCTAAAGCTTATTCGTCTGAAGAATTAATCTCTCGTTTTTCTCTTCGTGATGAAGTTCCGTGGTGGAACATGTTAGGCGATCGTAAATACCAAAAACAAAAATTAGCAGCAGATTTAGATGAGTTGCAAAGTTTTTATCTTGATCATGGTTATGCTCGTTTCAGTATTAATTCTACCCAAGTTAGTTTGACACCAGATAAAAAAGGCATCTATGTCACAATTAATTTGCACGAAGGTGAACAATATAATTTATCTAACATTGAATTAAAAGGGGATTTTGCTAACTATAAAGAAAAAGTGCAAGAGATTGCATCGTCCGAACTTAAACCGGGTCAGCTTTATAATGGCAAAAAAATTACCCAAATCGAAGATAAAATTAAGAAGATGTTAGCTAACTATGGTTATGCTTATCCACGAGTTCTTACCCATCCTGAATTAAATGATACTGAACACACTGCTAAATTAATTATCTTTGTTGATGTTGGTCCACGTTATTATGTCCGAAATATTAATATTGTTGGTAATAATGTTACAAGTGAAAAAGTCATTCGTCGTGAGCTACGGCAAATGGAAGGGGCTTGGTTGAGTAATGATTTAGTTGAATTAGGGAAAACACGACTTAATCGACTAGGGTTCTTTGATAATGTTGAAACTGAAACTGAAAAAGTCTCTGGTACTAATGATCAGGTCGATATTACTTATAAGGTGACTGAACGTAATACAGGGAGTATTAAGTTTGGTATCGGTATTGGGACCGATAGTGGATTAAGTTTCAATGCAGGTATTTCTCAAGAAAACTGGTTAGGAACAGGTAATAGTGTCGCTTTTGATGTCAATACAACTGATTCTGATAAAACAGCTTCTATTTCGGTAACTAATCCATATTTTACTATTGATGGTGTTAGTTTAGGGGGAAGTATTTATTACAATACTTATGAAGCCGATAAAGAGAGCGGTGATGTATCTGAATATTCTAGTAAAACATGGGGAGGCACCGCTAATTTAGGTTTCCCAATTAGTGAGAAGAATTTTGTCCGTTTTGGTACTGAATTTGCTAATCACAAACTTGATGATATGAATGCTCAGTATGGCATGTGGCGTTATTTTAAGTCGATGGGTAAAGATATTAACCGATCAAATATTTCATTTAGTACGAATGATCTATTATTGAATGCTTATTGGGGTTATAACTCATTAGATAGAGGTTTTTTTCCAACTGATGGTTTAAGATTAACGGCGAATGCTAAAGTGACGGCACCAGTATTTGATAACCGTTTTGTTAAATTTGTCGTTGATGGGTCTTATTATTATCCAATTGATTATGATCATACCTGGGTTGCTTTAGCTCGTGGTCGATTTGGTATAGGCAAAGGTTTTGGCGGTAAAGAGTTACCATTCTATGAAAACTTTTACGCAGGTGGTTCAACGGTATTACGTGGCTTTAAATCAAATACGGTTGGTCCAAAAGCAGTAAAATATAATTTCTCTGGATCGTCAACATGTGATTTGAGTAATACTTCTGGATGTCGAGCTTCTTCGGATGCTGTGGGAGGAAATGCACTTGCTTTTGCTAGTCTGGAGCTGATAGTTCCAACCCCTTTTACCAGTGAAAAATATGCAAATAGTATTCGAACATCCTTTTTCGTGGATGCTGGTACAGTATGGGATACTGAATGGGATCTCAAGAGTCGTGATATTCCTGATTACGGTTCAGCAACCGATATTCGCCTGTCTGCAGGTTTGGCTGTGCAATGGATGTCCCCGTTAGGACCTTTGGTATTTTCATATGCCCAACCAATTAAAAAATATGATGGTGATTCATCGCAACAATTCCAGTTTAATATTGGTTCAACATGGTAAAACGAATAAATTAAAAAAAGGTAAATATTATGAAAAAATTGTTATCAATTATAACGTTAAGTGTAGCATTGTTATTTACGGGGTTAGTACAAGCAGAAATGAAAGTTGCGATTGTCGACGTTCTTACTGTTTTGGATAAGATGCCGGAATCGAAGAAGATTATTGAACAGTTAAATAAAGAATTTGAAGCACGCCAAAAAGCACTACAAGCAGAAGAGGTGAAAGCCAAAGAAGCTGCGCGCAAATTGGAAAAAGATCGTATAACATTATCTGCCTCTGAAAGAAATAAATTAGAGAATGTTTTTGTTGAGTTCCGAAAAAATCTTGGAGAATTCAATTACAATTATGAGCAACGTAAAAAAGAAGAGTTTGCAAAATTATTTGTTCAAATTGAAAAAGCAGTACGAGCTGTAGCTGAAGCCGATAAATATGACTTGATCTTAAATACAGAAACAGTCCTATATTTAAATGACAAAGTTGATGTCACCGATAAAGTTTTAGCAAAGGTTGTTAAATAATGACTTCATATACCCTAAAAGCGTTAGCTGATGAATTAAATGCTACCTTTCGTGGTGATGAAAATATAACCATTGATGCTATAGCATCAATGGCTAATGCTAAGCCAGGACAAATAACTTTTTTGGCTGATAAAAAGTATCAAACACAATTGCAAAATTGCCAAGCAAGTATTGTCGTGTTAACGGAAGAAAGTCTTGAGCATTGGAATGGAGCAGCATTAATTGTTGCAAACCCATACTTAACTTATGCTAAGTTAGCTCAATTATTGGATACTACACCATTACCAGCTAATGATATTGCACCTTCAGCTGTAATTTCATCACAGGCTAAGTTAGGAAAAGATGTTGCAATCGGTGCTAATGCGGTCATCGAAAGTGGTGTCTGTTTAGGTGATAATGTCATAATTGGTGCGGGATGCTTTATAGGGAAAGACACAATCATTGGTAAGAATACCAAATTGTGGGCTAATGTTTCCGTATATCATAATGTCCAAATTGGTGAAAACTGTTTGATACAGTCGGGAACAGTTATTGGTTCAGACGGTTTTGGTTATGCTAATGACCGTGGCCAGTGGATTAAAATACCGCAACTTGGGCGAGTTATTATTGGTAATAATGTTGAAATTGGTGCTTCAACTACAATCGATCGAGGGGCTTTAGATGACACCATTATTCATAATGGTGTCATTATTGATAATCAATGCCAAATTGCACATAATGACCAAATTGGTGAACATACAGCTGTGGCTGGCGGTGTTATCATGGCGGGTAGTTTAAAAATAGGCAAATATTGCTTAATCGGTGGTGCAAGTGTTATCAATGGGCATATGGAAATTTGCGACAAAGTGACTATTACAGGAATGGGGATGGTTATGCGTCCGATTTCTAAACCTGGTGTTTATTCTTCTGGTATTCCTTTGCAAGATAATAAAATCTGGCGTAAAACAGCTTCACTAGTGCTACATATTGATGAGATGAATAAACGGTTAAAATCACTCGAGAAAAAACTGTTACAATTGGCAGTATAAATATTCTCGACGTAATAGATATCGGGCTGTATAATGCATGCCTATTTTGTAAACTCTTGGTGTTTGTTGCATTTATTGTTGTTAGTTATGTAATAAACATATTAAATTAAGATTCTGAGGTATAAAAAGATGCAAGTTTCGGTGGAAACAACACAGGGATTAGGTAGACGTTTGGCGATTACTATTCCATCAGAAGAGATAAAAAAAGCGGTACAAAAAGAAGTTGTAAATACGGCAAAGAAAGTCCGTATTGATGGTTTCCGAAAAGGTAAAGTACCTTTAAAAATTGTTGAGCAACGTTTTGGCGCTTCTATTCTTCAGGATGCTTTAAGTGAATTAATGCAACGTAATTTTATTGAAGCGATTATTCAAGAAAAGATTAATCCAGCTGGTTCGCCTACTTATAATCCTACAGAATATAAAGATGGTGAAGATTATCACTTTACAGTTGAATTTGAAGTTTATCCGCAAGTTGAAATTAAAGATCTTGATAAAATGGAAGTTGAAAAACCAGTAGCTAATATTGGTGATGCTGATGTTGAAACAATGATTGAGACATTGCGTAAACAACAAGGTACCTGGAAAGAAGTGGCAACCGAAGCGAAAGAACAATCACGTGTTGTTTTAGATTTCTTAGGCACTGTTGATGGTGAAGAGTTTGAAGGTGGTAAAGCGACAGACTTTACTTTAGTATTAGGGCAAGGTCGTATGATTCCTGGTTTTGAAGATGCAATCCTAGGCCATAAAGCAGGTGAACAGTTTGATATCAATGTAACTTTCCCAGAAGATTATCATGCGGAAAACTTAAAAGGTAAAGCGGCTAAATTTGCTTCTACATTGAAAAAAGTTGAAGAGTTGGAATTACCCGATTTAACTGAGGAAGTCATTAAACGTTTCGGTATTGCTGATGGTACGCTAGAAGCTTTGAAAGCAGAAGTACAAAAAAATATGCAACGCGAATTGACGGCAACTATCCGTAACAAAACAAAAGCTGCAGTGATTAAAGAGTTAGTAAAACATAATAATATTGACGTTCCAACCGCATTAATAGATCGTGAAGTTGATGTATTAAGAAAACAAGCAATGGCACGTTTTGGCGCTAATACAAAACAACCGGTTGATTTACCACGTGAGTTATTTGCCGATGAAGCGAAACATCGTGTAGTGGTTGGTTTATTATTCAACGAAATTATTGAAACTAATAAACTGGAAGCAAACGAAGAGCGCGTGAAAACATTGATTGAGGAAATTGCTACCGCTTATGAAGATCCTCAAGAAGTCATAGCTTATTATAATGAAGATAAGAAAGCATCAGAAAATTTAAAAGCAGTTGCTTTAGAAGATCAAGTAATTGACTTATTACTTGAAAAAGCAAAAGTAACTGAAAAAACATATTCATTTTCTGAGTTAATGAACCAAAAACCGGCTTAATAAAGTTAGTTTTTGATTTTTTTAAAATTATAGCCCAAAATGAGAATACTCTTTTTTGGGCTGTTTTGTTAGTTAAGGAGAAAAAATGTCTTTTAACAACACTTCTATTGAAGAAAGAATGGCAGTGATCCCAATGGTTGTCGAGCAAAATTCACGTGGTGAAAGAGCTTATGACATTTATTCTCGTCTTTTAAAAGAACGTATTATATTTTTAACTGGTCAAGTTGAAGATAATATGGCTAATTTAATTGTTGCGCAAATGTTATTTTTAGAGGCAGAAGATCCAGAAAAAGATATCTATCTTTATATCAATTCACCAGGAGGTGTCATTACTGCCGGCATGTCTATCTATGATACGATGCAATTTATTAAGCCGGATGTAAGTACAATCTGTTTAGGTCAAGCTTGTTCCATGGGCGCATTTTTATTAACAGCGGGAACTAAAGGTAAACGTTATTGTTTACCCAATGCACGAGTGATGATTCATCAACCGTTAGGGGGTTTTCAAGGGCAAGCTTCGGATATTCAAATTCATGCACAAGAAGTTTTGAAAATTAAAAATAGAATGAATGAATTGATGGCTTACCATACTGGACAGAAAATTGAAGTAATAGAAAAAGACACTGACCGCGATAATTTTATGTCAGCAGAGCAAGCCGTAGAGTATGGGTTAGTTGATGCTATTTTTAATAAACGTGCTCAATAGCTTGGTTTTTGAGAAATATAATTAATGTTTTTCAATCAGAACTTTTTGTAAGGATAAACTGGCATACAAAGTGAACTTTTGGTCTAAATATGACTATTTAAGATCACATTAGCTAGTTTATGATATCATTAACCATTAGTTCATTTTGGTTAATTGAATTTTTAACTCGTTAATTTATGTTTATTCTTTTAGAAATAGGAATAAATAACATAAAGAAACGTTATTTAAGTGGTTAACTCTTAAATTAAGAGTTAGATATGATGATTCAAAATGAGTAAATCAATTTATTTGTAATCGATAGGTGGATGTAGTGAATAAAGAGAATTCCGGTAAATTACTTTATTGTACCTTTTGTGGGAAAAGCCAACATGAAGTAAAAAAGCTAATTGCAGGGCCATCATCAATTTATATTTGTAATGAATGTATTGCATTATGTAATGATATCTTACAAGAAGAGACAAACACCCTTTTTGTTGACGATACTTCAACCGAAAAGGCTTTACCAACTCCACATGAAATCCGCGCTCACTTAGATGAATATGTCATTGGTCAGGATCAGGCAAAAAAAGTATTATCTGTTGCTGTTTATAACCATTATAAACGAATCAGAGCGCCGAAAAATGAAAGTGGCGTTGAATTAGGGAAAAGTAATATTCTTCTTATCGGACCAACGGGAAGTGGTAAAACCTTACTTGCAGAAACTTTAGCGCGCTTTTTGGATGTTCCATTTGCTATAGCTGATGCGACAACGCTAACGGAAGCGGGGTATGTTGGAGAAGATGTTGAAAATATTATTCAAAAATTATTACAAAATTGTGATTATGATGTTGAAAAAGCGCAACGAGGAATAATTTACGTTGACGAAATAGATAAAATTTCCCGAAAATCTGATAATCCATCTATTACGCGTGATGTATCAGGTGAAGGTGTACAACAAGCATTATTAAAGATTATTGAAGGTACGGTTTCCTCGGTACCACCTAAAGGTGGTCGCAAGCATCCGCAACAAGAATTTTTGCAAGTTGATACTTCAAAAATTTTATTTATTTGTGGTGGTGCGTTTGCCGGACTTGATAAAGTAATTGAAAGAAGAGTCTCGGTAAACAGAGGTATTGGATTTGGTGCTGAAGTTAAGAGCCAAAAACAAAAAGAATCCGAATCTCAGTTATTTGCTAAAATTGAGCCTGAAGATTTAATTAAATTTGGTCTTATTCCTGAGTTCATTGGCCGATTGCCTGTTATTGCCGCTCTTGCTGAGTTAGATAAAATCGCATTGATTAAAATTTTAACTGAACCGAAGAATGCACTAACTAAACAGTATAAAGTATTATTTGATTTAGAAAATGTTGAATTAGAATTTACGGATGAAGCACTTGATGCGATCGCTGAAAAATCGATGCAACGTAAAACAGGTGCAAGAGGTTTAAGATCGATTGTTGAAGGAGTGTTACTTGAAACAATGTATGACTTACCATCGTTGAAAAATGTGAAAAAAGTGGTTATAAATCAAGAAACAATCAAAAATTCGACCACACCAGAAATTATATATCATATTTAATCCTATCCCAACACACTTGAAATTTCAGGTGTGTTGATTATTCTTTATTTATCAGAGATCTGCATCTTACCATTTTTCTTTTATTCTTAGTTATTAGTGTTAAAATGAAACGTTATTATATACATTTAATAATAACTTATAACAGATTTTGCCTCCTTCAATGAGCAATATTAATTCTATATGTTGAATTTTAACAAGAATAATATGAGATTCAATAAATAGACTTGAATATTCATTATTGACCCCAATATAAGCTTAATATTAAGTAACGCTACTAGAGAGAGTTATATGAGAACAAAACAATCAAAACAGATGATACCAATATTGCCATTAAGAGATGTGGTCGTTTTTCCACATATGGTTATGCCTCTGTTTGTGGGAAGAGAAAAATCAATTCGTTGTTTAGAAAAAGCAATGGAAATGGATAAAAAAGTCTTTTTAGTAACTCAAAAAGATGCAACGCAAGAAGATCCACAAGAAAGTGATCTTTATACAGTAGGGACAATCGCTGAAATTTTACAACTCTTAAAGTTACCTGATGGTACGATTAAAGTTTTAGTTGAAGGGACACAAAGAGCTAAACTTATTGAAATCGTTGATCAAGATAAAGAAGAATTTTTTATTGGACGTATCGAACCTGAAATAGCCACTAAAAGTATTGAAAATGAAGCATTGATACGTGTAGTATTATCGAATTTTGAAGAATATTCCAAATTAAATAAAAAAATCACTCACGAAGTTGTAGATTCTATTCATCATATTCAGGAACCTGATCAATTAGCCGATTCTATTGCCGCAACGTTATTTATTAAAGTTGATCAAAAACAAGAAATTTTAGCAACGCTGGATTTAGAGAAACGTTTTGAACTTTTGGCTTCGTTAATGGAATCTGAAATTGATTTATTAGAAGTTGAAAAAAATATTCGCCAGCGCGTTAAAGAGCAAATGGAAAAAGCGCAAAAAGAATACTATCTTAATGAGCAAATTAAAGCGATTCATAAAGAATTGGGTGATCTTGAAAATAAACCTGATGAATATGAAGAGCTAAAAAAGAAAATTGAAAAAGCTAAAATGCCAAAAGAAGCCACTGAAAAGGTTATGGCTGAGCTTAACAAATTAAAAATGATGCCAACTATGTCTGCAGAAGCCACTGTTGTTAGAGGTTACATCGATTGGATGTTACAGTTACCGTGGCATAAAAAAAGCAAAGTTAAGAAAAGTATAAAAGAGGCTTTAAAAGTTCTTGATCGTGATCATTATGGCTTAGAACGTGTAAAAGACCGAATATTAGAATATTTAGCTGTACAAAGCCGGGTAAATAAAGTGAAAGGTCCAATTTTATGTTTAGTTGGACCACCGGGGGTTGGTAAAACTTCATTGGGGCAATCTATTGCCAAAGCCACAGGACGTGAATATGTCCGTATGGCATTAGGTGGTGTGCGTGATGAAGCTGAAATTCGTGGGCACCGAAGAACTTATATTGGCTCAATGCCTGGTAAATTGTTGCAGAGAATGGCAAAAGTTGGTGTTAAAAATCCGCTTTTCTTGTTGGATGAAATCGATAAAATGGCTTCCGATATGCGTGGCGATCCTGCTTCAGCGTTGCTTGAGGTTCTTGATCCTGAGCAAAATAATGCTTTTAGTGACCACTATTTAGAAGTTGATTATGATTTATCGGATGTGATGTTTGTGGCAACCGCAAACTCAATGAATATTCCAGGACCATTGTTAGATCGAATGGAAGTGATTCGTTTATCAGGTTATACCGAGGATGAAAAACTAAACATTGCTAAGCAGCATCTTATTTATAAACAAATTGAGAATAATGGTCTTAAACCTAGTGAGATTATTATCGAAGATTCAGCAATTATCGGTATTATTCGATACTATACCCGTGAAGCAGGCGTTCGAAGTTTAGAACGTGAAATCGCGAAAATTTGCCGCAAAGTGGTTAAGCAATTATCGTTAGATAAAAAACAGAAGAAAGTAGTTGTAAATCAAAACAATTTAAAAGCATTTTTGGGAGTACAGCGTTTTGACTATGGCAAAATTGATAGTGAAAACCGTATAGGGCAAGTGAATGGTTTAGCATGGACTGAAGTAGGTGGTGATTTATTAACAATCGAATCGGTAAGTGTGCCAGGTAAAGGTAAATTGACTTATACAGGATCGTTAGGTGAGGTAATGCAAGAATCGATTCAGACAGCATTAACAGTTGTACGATCTCGCGCAGAAAAGTTAGGTATTAATACCGATTTTTATGAAAAACGTGATATTCATGTTCACGTACCTGATGGCGCAACGCCAAAAGATGGTCCAAGTGCTGGTATTGCGATGTGTACTTCTCTGATTTCTACTTTAACGGGTAATCCAGTTAAAGCCAATGTTGCCATGACTGGAGAAATTACACTAAGAGGACAAGTTTTACCAATCGGAGGCTTAAAAGAAAAACTTTTAGCTGCTCATCGTGGAGGAATAAAAACGGCAATTATTCCAATAGACAATGTTAAAGATTTAGAAGATATCCCGGATAACGTTAAAGCTGCATTGGATATTCATCCTGTGAAATGGATTGATGAGGTATTGACTATCGCACTGCTTAATAATCCATTCGGAAGTGAACCAGTGAAGGTTGCTAAAACGTCAATTAAACGGACAACTAAAAAATCAAAGAATGATCTTTCCAACTTAGGAAGATTAAATTAATCAAAAACCTATTTAAAAAACCAGCATAAAAGCTGGTTTTTTTGTAATGTCATTTTTGATTAAATATCTAAACTTATCATTAGGTATAGCAGATATACAAGATGGAAAACCACATATTATATTGCTAGTTAAATCACAAATATTAAGAATGATAAGAAAAATAACAAAATGGTTTTCAAACTATTAGGAAATACTATCACTGATTGTCTTATTAAATATTTATTCATGGCATAGTCTTTTTACCAATTATTACTAATTCAGGAAAAAACTATGAAAAAATTTAAAGTGTATTTTAATGTTATTATTTTATTATTATTAACTATTAACTTATCTCCTACAGCTATGGCTGAACAACAAACATCAGAAAATAATCCCCCTAATCAAATTGCGCAAATGGCAACGGTAAATATTAATACTGCTTCAGCAGAAGAATTAGTAAAAGGACTAAATGGCATTGGTTTAAATAAAGCAAAAAAAATTATTGAATATCGGGATAAGTTCGGCCCCTTTGTTACAATAGAACAACTTAAAGAAGTATCAGGAATTGGTCAATCGATACTTGATAGAAACAATGGTAAAATTTCGCTGTAATATACTGATAATTCAAATTAAATTAACGCTATTAAGTTGGATAAATTTAATAGCGTAATTCATTGAATATGAGGGTAATTCCATATTTTAAATAAAACCGATAATCAACTGTAAATAGTATGATCTTAATGATATTTTTAGTTATTTTCTTTAATGAATTAGATTCAAATTGTTGTATAAGACTTTTTAAGTAATCCTATAACCGTTAGGAATTTTATGTATCATTATTTAATAATGGATTACCACTGTATCTTAGTTACAATAGTCAGTATAATCAGCCGAAATTGATTAAATTATTAATAGGTTAGTAAATTATGTCATCATGGAATATTGCCGTAGTTGGTGCGAGTGGTCAGGTAGGAAAAGCCTTAGTTGATTTGTTACAATTTAGCAACTTATCGATTGATAATATTGGATTAATTGGCAGTGATAATAGTGAAGGTGAAACCGTTCGTGTATCAGGTAAAAATCTCACGATTGAAAATATTAACACAGTTGACTGGTCACAATATCATATTGCATTTTTTGCCGTTAATCAGTCTGTTTCTCAACAATATGCTCGTTTAGTTGCACAGTCTGGATGTATAGTAATTGATGCTTCTGGTTGTTTTGCACAAGAAGATAATATTCCCTTAGTTTTACCGAGGATTAATGATAGTTTATTAGCGGATTTTCGTAATGAAAATATTATTGCGGTAGCTAATCCGGTTGTTAGTCAGGCGCTGAGAACAGTTGCAACATTAACAGATATACGGCAGTTATTACAATTGCATATTACTAATTTAATTCCGGCCTCATTTTATGGTAAAAATGGAGCTGAACAATTAGCCAATCAAAGCGCACGTTTGCTTAATGGATTACCGGCTGAAAATGAACTTTTTAATAAACAAATGGCATTTAATATTTTGCCACTAAATAATGCGCTGGCAGATGAGGTGACTATTATTGAGGAAATTAGAAAAATAACCGGTGATTACCAGTTATCAATAACGATTGATGCAATGTTGGTCCCAGTATTTTATGGCCTAACCCAATCCTTGACTTTTACTTCTTCAACACCTGTCAATATTGATTTTGGTTACGATGATAGTTTTGGCTTGGAATATGGTGTCACGCTTATGACTTCTGATTATCCAACACCAGTAACACAAGTTAAAGCTGAACAAGAAGGGTTGCAATCGATTCATCTTGCTGATATTCGCTATAATCATGGTCATTCTGAGCAAATAAAATGTTTTAGCGTGAGTGATAATATTCGTTTTTTAGGGGCACAAATTTTATTAGAAACGGCCGAAAAATTACTTACCGAATATTTATAATTGCGAGTTACCATAATGAAAGTGGCATTAGGTATAGAATATGATGGCAGCCAATATTTTGGCTGGCAAAAACAACAACGTGTTGTTTCTATTCAAGCAACATTAGAAACTGCATTGAGTAAAATTGCGAACGAATCTATTTCAATTTTTTGTGCCGGTCGAACTGACGCTGGTGTCCATGCTACTGGGCAAGTCGTTCATTTTGAAACGCAAACACAACGATCGATTACTGCATGGACCTTTGGTGTAAATGCTAATTTACCAGCTAATATAGCGGTTAAATGGGCACGAATTGTTGACGATGATTTTCATGCTAGATTTAGTGCATTGGCTCGTCGATATCGCTACATTATTTACAATCATCCTCTTCGGCACGGCATTCTCAATAAGGGGATTAGCCATTATTATCCAGACTTAGATGAAAATAAAATGCATAAAGCTGCCCAAGTTTTATTAGGTGAAAATGATTTCAGCGCATTTAGAGCTGCCCAATGTCAATCTTTGTCTCCATTTAGAAATGTACATCATATTAGGGTAACTAGACAACAACGTTATATTGTTATTGATATTCAAGCTAATGCATTTGTGCACCATATGGTCAGAAATATAGTTGGTAGTCTGATTGAAGTTGGGAATGGTCATCAATCTGAAGAATGGATACAATTTTTATTATCCTCAAAAGATCGAACATTAGCCGCTGCGACAGCTAAACCAGAAGGACTCTATTTAGTCGATGTGATCTATCCTGATCATTTCCAATTACCTAAAAATTCATTAGGTCCTTTATTTTTATGAATTTATTGATTAAGTCTGGTATCTGAAAGTGATGTTAATTTTTGCTTAGAAATTATGCTAAATTTAAAATATTTATTAAGTAACGGATTAAAATAATATACAATAGGAAATATTTTAAAGTTGATGTTATTACAATATGTGCTTGTATAGTACTTTCAATATGCTACTAGAAGGTTAATAATGAGTTGGATTGAAAAAATTCTGAATAAGAATAATATCTCGTCGAATCATAAAAAAGCAAATATCCCTGGTGGGGTTTGGACTAAATGTCCTAGTTGTGAACAAATTATTTATCAAGCAGAACTTGAACGCAATTTAGAAGTCTGTCCTAAATGTGATCATCATATGCGAATGCCTGCACGTGTTCGCTTATATTATTTTTTAGATGAAGGTTCTGATATTGAGCTTGGTACCGATTTAGAACCCAAAGATGTACTAAAATTTAAAGATTCGAAAAGATATAAAGATCGTTTAACAGCAGCACAAAAAGCAACCCATGAAAAAGATGCCATGATTGCTATGAAGGGCACTTTATTTGGTATTCCTGTGGTAACCGCCGCTTTTGAATTTTCTTTCATTGGTGGTTCAATGTCATCTGTGGTCGGTGCGATGTTTGTCAGAGCAGCAGAGCAAGCGATTGAAGATAAGTGTCCATTAATTTGTTTTTCAACAAGTGGTGGCGCTCGTATGCAAGAAGCCTTATTTTCACTAATGCAAATGGCAAAAACCAGTGCAATTTTAGCCAAAATGCAAGATGAAGGATTACCTTTTATTTCTGTTATGACAGATCCAACAATGGGTGGCGTTTCAGCAAGCCTTGCCATGTTAGGTGATATTAATATTGCTGAACCTAAAGCTTTAATTGGTTTTGCCGGACCACGCGTTATTGAACAAACGGTAAGAGAAACACTTCCTACCGGTTTTCAACGAAGTGAGTTCTTACTCGAAAAAGGTGCATTAGATCTCATCATTCATCGTAAGGATATGCGAACAAAAGTGGCTAGTATATTGGCTAAATTGATGCGATTACCCGATCCTTTTAATACCGCTGCTGTGGAAGTTTCAGTGGATCAAAATTAATTGTAGCTTATATCATGAATATAGCGAAGTCAGAAAAACCAAATGCCAAGTCAACGTTAGAAACTTGGCTTAGTTATTTGGAACAAATTCATCCTATAACAATTGAATTAGGTTTGGAAAGAGTCAGTCAAGTTGCTCAACGATTAGATATAGGCAAACCGGCTCCTTATGTGTTCACTATTGCTGGTACTAATGGTAAAGGGACAACTTGCCGTACCCTTGAAATGATTTTATTAGCTGCAGGTTTACGGGTTGGCGTTTATAGTTCTCCTCATATTTTACGATATACCGAACGTGTTCGTATTAATGATCAGGAGCTACCTGATACACAGCATACTAATGCCTTTAATCTCATAGAACAGGAACGTCAGGATATCTCACTGACTTATTTTGAATATTCGACCCTTGCAGCCTTATTAATGTTTAAACAAGCCAATCTTGACGTTGTGATTTTAGAAGTCGGTTTGGGCGGACGTTTAGATGCTACCAATATTGTTGATGCTGATGTAGCGGTCATAACCTCAATCGCATTAGATCATGTAGATTATTTGGGTAATACGCTTGAAAGTATCGGGCAAGAAAAAGCCGGTATTTTTAAACAAAACTGTATTGCCATTGTCGGTGAACCTAATACACCTCAATCTATTATTGCATGTGCAAAGAAAAAACATGTTCAATTGCATATTTGCGCGCCTAACTTAGGTTTTGACTGGCAATATCGTTTAATTAACGACCGGATTTGGCAATTTCAATCATCAAAAAACCATTATAATAATTTGCCAGTACCAAAAATTCCTTTAGCGAATGCAGCAACAGCCTTAGCTGCGATAAGTTATTCACAATTAGATATTGATTCAGAGAGTATTTATCAAGGTTTAGCTAATACCGCATTAACCGGCAGATTTCAAGTTATTCAAGAAAAACCATTAGTTATTATTGATGTTGCACATAATCCTCATGCTGCAACGTATTTAGCCAATCAATTGCAAGAATGCATTATACAACGTGGCAACATTAAAAAACTACGGTTTGTCATTGGGATGCTAAAAGATAAAGATATCAAATCGACTATTGCTGCTCTGCATGCTGATTATTGGTATTGTGCATCATTGTATGGTGAAAGAGGTGCAAAGGCTGGTGATATTGCTGCCTTTATTGATCAATCCGTCGCGACTGTATTTACTTTTCCATCCGTAAAATCTGCTTGGGAGCAGGTAAAATCGGATGCAGATGATGATGATATTATTGTTATTTGTGGTTCATTTCATACCGTATCAGATATTTTAGGAATCGTTAAAAATGATGAGCAGTAAAATTAGAAATCGACTAATCGGGATTATCTCTTTAATATTGTTTAGTTTAATTATTGCCCCCTATGTTATAACTGACAAAACCAAAAAAACTACCACTACGATTCCTTTACTCCCTTCAACGAATAATCTCGAAACAGACAATAACCAGTTATCACCGTCTGCATCACTTGATAATAGAAATAATATTGATTTTCAAGTGAATAATTCTGATCAACATGAACAATATCCTGCCAATAATCAAAGTAGCTATTCACCGAGTGATAAAGGCTATGTTATACAATTAGTTGCTTTAAAAAATAAACAAAAAATTGATGAATTAATCGCTCTTTTACGTTTAAATAATTATGATGTTTACACCGTTCCTCAAGTTGTTAAAGATGGTCAGCTTACACGATTATTAGTTGGAAATTATCAAACCCGAGAACAGGCTGATATGGTTATTATTGATTTAGAGAATTTGACTAAACTTAAAGGCTATATATTACAGTAGAA
Source organism: Frischella japonica (assembly GCF_014489845.1). Classification (GTDB taxonomy): domain Bacteria; phylum Pseudomonadota; class Gammaproteobacteria; order Enterobacterales; family Orbaceae; genus Frischella; species Frischella japonica. The sequence goes on along the minus strand of NZ_JABURY010000019.1, from coordinate 110,973 downwards.
TAGCAATAAAATTGTCATTTTTTAGAGGAATCTATTTGTAGTGAATTGGATAGATATTATTATTCTTTGTGTTATTGGCTTATCAGCTTTAGTTAGCCTATTACGTGGTTTTGTTAAAGAAGCGTTATCGTTAATCAGTTGGATTAGTGCATGTTTTGTTGCCAGTCAGTTTTACTATCATATAGCTGACTATTTAACCTATTTTGATAATGGATATATTCGTAATATTATCGCTGTCATTGTGCTTTTTATTACAACAATGATAGTTTGTAGCGTGGTGAGATATATCATTTGCGAAATTATACATCATGTGGGGTTATCAACGATTGATCGGATTTTGGGTACGGTGTTTGGTGTGTTACGCGGTATATTGATTGTTACAGCAATATTATTCTGTTGTGATACATTTACCTCATTATCACAGAGTTTAATGTGGCAAAATTCAATTTTAATTCCCCATTTTGAATATTTAATTCATTGGTTTTTTGGAGTATTTTAAAGTTCAACCGCTTTATTAGCAGCGCATCAATGATAATAATTAATTTATTGAGGGTTAGTTTATGTGTGGTATTGTAGGAATTGTTGCTTTTAGTCCAGTCAATCAATCTATTTATGATGCTCTTACTGTGTTGCAACATCGTGGACAAGATGCAGCAGGAATTGTAACCATAGATCAGCATAATTATTTCAGATTACGTAAAGCCAATGGATTGGTACAAGATGTATTTCAATTGCAACATATGCAGCGGTTACAAGGAAATATCGGAATAGGGCACGTGCGTTATCCAACCGCAGGTAGTTCTAACGTATCAGAAGCCCAGCCATTTTATGTTAATTCTCCATATGGTATCACACTAGCTCATAATGGAAATTTAACTAATACTCGTGAATTGCGAGAAACAATATTACAAAAAGTTAGACGGCATGTTAACACACAATCTGATTCCGAAGTATTATTAAATATTTTTGCCAGTGAACTTGATAAGTTTTCTACTGCGCGATTAACCCCAAATAATATTTTTTCGGCAATTTATCAGCTTAACAAAATCATTAAAGGTGCTTATGCATGCGTGGCAATGATTATCGGCCATGGATTGATTGCTTTCCGTGATCCCAATGGGATTCGTCCATTGGTCATAGGTAAACGGGTTATTGATGGGCATACAGAATATATGGTGGCTTCTGAAAGTGTTGCATTAGATACGTTAGATTTTGAATTTATGCGCGATGTTAAACCGGGTGAAGCGATTTATATTACTTATGATGGGCAACTTTTTGCACAACAATGTGCTGATCAAGTTGAATTTTGTCCATGTATTTTTGAATATGTCTATTTTGCTCGTCCGGATTCATTGATGAACGGGATTTCAGTGTATCAATCACGAATTTTAATGGGACAAAAGTTAGGTCAAAAAATCGCGCGTGAATGGCATGATTTAGATATTGATGTGGTTATTCCAATACCAGAAACATCATGTGATGCAGCATTAGAAATAGCCAGAATTTTAAACAAACCTTATCGACAAGGATTTGTGAAAAATCGCTATGTAGGACGTACATTTATTATGCCAGGTCAATCAATTCGTCGTCGTTCAGTAAGACGGAAGTTAAATGCTAATCGGATTGAATTTGAAGGTAAGAATGTTTTATTAGTTGATGATTCCATTGTACGTGGTACCACTTCGCAAGAAATTATTGAAATGGTTCGTTCTGTCGGTGCTAAAAAAGTCTATTTGGCTTCAGCTGCCCCTGAAATACGTTATCCAAATGTGTATGGAATTGATATGCCAGCAGCAGAAGAACTAATTGCTTATAATAAGACGATTAATGAAATAGCACAAAAAATAGGTGTCGATAAACTTATTTTTCAAGATTTAAAAGATTTAATTGCTGCGGTCAATGAAGGTAATCCTAAAATTACCGAATTTGAATGTTCTGTGTTTGATGGTCATTATATAACAGGAGATATTACTAAATCCTATTTATCTGCTCTTGAATTAACCAGGAGTCAGAAAAATTCAACATTGTTTAATAAAGAAGCAGAAAATTTAGAAATCTATAATGTCGATCAATAACTAAAGATTATTGACATATAAAATTATAATTTATTTCACGATTAAAAATACAAAATCGCGTCAATAGTATTATTGATAAAGGAATAAAATAAATTTGGTTAATTTTTATCTCAATTTTCACTAAACCACCATTCACAAATAAACAATCCGCGAAATCAATAAGGTAGTAAACGGATTGTTTTCAAAAAAGAAATAAAAATCAGTTTTATAAATTTAAGTTATTATTAGAATTAATTATTTTATCTAGATTATTAAATATTTGTTAAGTAATTTTTACAAAAATATGTTACTAAATTACAAATATGTCATATTTTTTTTAATCGTAACCAGTTGAATTATAAGGAATATAATCATTTGTCGCTTATAATTAATACCAATAATAACAAAATAGTTATTGATTGTTTTGTTAAAATATTATAAATTTGACGGAAAATTATAAGAATTTTTGTATGAATTTTTGATAAAAGCACATAATTATAAAAAAACATGAGCAAAGTTAAGGAATTACTATGATAAAGAAGTATTTTAATTTAACTACTGTTGCAACATTTGTGATTGTGACTTTAAGTTATAATGCTGCTTATGCTAAAATAAGTGCTAATTCTACAATAACCAATAATTATACTAACAGTTCTGAAAAAACTGAAGATGCTGTGCGAATTTTTATCAATGATCAACAACGCAGCCTGTATCAAATTGCGCTATTGAGTAGTATTTCCATTATGGAATTACGTGAACTTAATAAAGGTGAATATGATAATGTTGATGTAGTTAAAGAAGGTCAAAGCATTATATTGCCCGCTAATTCGCCATTATTGCCACCTCTTATTGCGGAAAGTAAAATTGAGAGCGAAAATAAATATAACCTCCCTAGTTTGGGATCTTCCGAAACGGTAGATAATAAAAAAGCTTCGGATAATGAAGTCATCGAAACTCATTTAGCCAATGCATTGCAATTCTTGGGGCAACAAGATTGGGAAAATATGTCTTCCAGTAGAATAAAAGATGAGTTACACACTAATGCTAAAGATTATGCTGAAAGCTATATTCGAAGCCAAGTCCATAGCCAAGTCATCGATCCTATTCAAACAGCTGCGCAAGACTTCTTAGGTCTTTTTGGAACAGCACAATTATCATTCGATGTGAGCGATCAAGCCAGACTAAATAATGTAAATGTAAAATTATTTAGTCCTTGGTACGATTCTGATCGAACATTGATCTTTTCACAATTAACCTATCAGGAATACGAAAAAGATCGCCGGATTGCTAACTTTGGTATTGGTCAGCGTTGGGATGTGGCTGATAAGAGTTGGTTATTGGGTTATAACGTATTTTTTGACCATGATTTTAAACGTAATCACAATCGTTTAGGTCTTGGTTTGGAAGCATGGTCGGATTATATGAAATTTGCGGCTAACTACTATATGCCATTATCCGATTGGAAACATTCTAAAGATTTTGATGATTATCTAGAACGTGCAGCACGAGGATTTGATATTCGATTCCAAGGGTATTTACCATCTTATCCGCATTTTGGTGCATCTTTAATGTTTGAGCAATATTATGGTAAAAAAGTTGCTTTATTTGGTAAAGATAATTTACAAAAAGATCCTTATGCTTTAACAGTCGGTATTGATTATACACCTGTTCCATTATTCACCATTAAAGGTGAACATAAACAAGGTAAAGACGCTAAGAAACAAGCTAAAGTTGAAATGACGATGAATTATCGCATTGGCGTACCATTAAAAGATCAGTTGGATCCAGATATGGTACAGGTGGCTCGTTCACTTAAGGGTAGCCGTTATGATCTGGTTGATCGTAATAATTTTATCGTTTTGGAGTATAAAGAGAAAAAATTCAGTGTTGATCTCGCTGCATTGGGTGAATTTGAGGAAGGTATCAGCATTCCGCTTTCTATTGCAGTACATAATGCCAAAGATGGTATTACAATATCACCAACTTCTTGGAACACAGTGAGTGGTATTCTCGATTTTAATGCATTATTTAATGATGGTGGTGATATTTGTTACGAACGACGTGTTAATAATAGTCCTTGTCAAGCCGGTAATAGTGCTAAGGTTATTACGGTTAAGGATGTTGAACATTGGTCAATTCTTGTTCCATCGTATATTAATCAACAAGGTATACGCAATCCAGCGCCATCAACAACGAAAACAGCGGGCCGTTATGAAATTGATGTTAAAGTTACCGATGGTAAAGGAAAAATAGCTCAATCTAATACAACTTGGTTATCCATTAAGCCATCAATTACGCGCAGAGAAATAAAGTTACGTAACATTTCCACTGTTGTCGGTACAGGTGAACCAGTTGGTTCAAGTCTACAAACAGCGGCCAGAAACGATGGTGTAGATTCAGTATTGTTAGAAGTTACCTTATTTGATAACAAGGTAGGTTCATCGTTTAATGATCCAACTATTTTAAGTGATTATCCTAATTCATATAATATTGATAAAATTAATCAATATTGGTCAGCGGTTACCGCTACTGATAATCGAAGCATCAACTTTATTGATGGTTCAGCAACAGGAGCTCAATGTCCGAGTGATCAGGATTGTTTATTAGTTAAATCCATCAATCCGGTAGCTGGTACACCTGATAAGTACTTGCTAGAAATCGCAACAACAGCAGCCTTGAATCAAGTGAATATCACAACTAAAGTGGCTCCATATGGTTCGGCAACATTACCGATTTATTTCGTGGATAGTAATAATTCGGCAAATTGGCTTGCGGTATATAACAAAGATACCGGTGAAATGGTTGCTTCAGGTAGACTTAGTTATAACACTAGTTCAATTATTGTGACGCCAGATAGCACACATCCATTCGTGGTTGATTCAACTTATGAAGCTAAAGCATATAATATTGATCCGAGTCAGAATGGGGCAATTACTATAAGAGCTAATTTTGTTTGGTCATTGGTTGGTGATAACAATGCAGCGTGTTCTAGATCAAATAATACGCAATTAAATGATTATATTGGTAATCCGAATGGACCATGGTTTAATGTAAGTTTAAGTGATACCTATACGATTAAAGGTTTAGTAAATGGTAAAATCAGTTTGGCAAGTGATGGTTCAACTGGTTTAGCCGTGGCGGGGAAAACTTGGGGCGCAGCGCATCCTCCTGTTTCACCAGCAGCATGTGCCGGGGATCAAGGCTTTCAATTACAAGTAACAACTTATTAAAAATAAGTTAATAAGTTTAGCTAAGTTTATATCATCAAATAAGCTTAGCTATTGAGCAGCAAACACCACCAGGTGGTGTATTTATATAAATACAACACAATATGTTGAAGATAAATGGGAAATTTAATTTATGAAAAATTTAACGTTAAAAAAAGTCGCTATAGGCTTATTGTTAGCAGGTTATAGCATTAGTGGAGCATATGCAGCAAATAGTATTACCACTGGAATTATTAAAGGACGTGCACCGCTCGTTAATGCTAAAAACAAAACAACAGCGGTCTATGATAAAAACAGTATTACTGTTAAACTTTTTGACAAAAACGATAATGCAGTTGCGCAGGCCAACACAGTAACTAATGGTTATAAAATTAGAATCTACTTTAATGTTGTTGACCAAGATGGTGATAAAGATAGCTTACAGCTAACTGCTAAAACGATTAAATTTGGTTATAATAAGCTTAAACAAGATCGTTCTAGGGAATTTGTTTGGGTAGCAAGTGGTAGTGTTGGTACGGACAATGATGGTGACTATGCTCAGTGGATCATACCACAAGATGCGGTTGGATCTCATATTTACTATGAAATTCTTGCAAATACAGATTTTGGTAATCCGTCCGTAGCAAGTCAGTATGTATACGGTGATGTATTTAAATCAGACGATGCAGGCCTTAAAGATAATTCGGGGGACACACCAGCTGCGACTAATGTAGGTTCCGGTAGTACTGATATTCCGTCCATTACCAATGGTGAAATTGGTCTAGATAGTGACTCATATACGATTGAGCTTTACGCAATATCGGTTAACAGTGGTGTCATAACTTATAGCGCTAATAGTATTGGTGCTAATGATTCCCCAGTTGTTGGTCTATTATATGCACCAAAAGTTACTTCTACCGAAATAACGAATGCGGATATAACGAATCAATTTAAATTCGAATGGAATTTAGTTGATTTTACCACCAACCGACAAGACATTGTTAATTCGGGTCAGCCGGCTAATGTTCCGACGCCAAGTCAACCAGACATAACTCAACTTGATGCTGTAAATGCGAGACAGTCATCAGGTGGACAGCAAATTGAAGGTCTATACTATCAGATCCCAGTGAATGGTCTAGTGAGTGCTAATGGACAAACTGTACAAAACTTGGTGGCAGGAGCGCAAGGATATAAACTTAAGGTAATTGCTTCTGAGGCAACGCCTACGAACTAAACTAATATAGGGTACTTGTTATAAAGAAACACCTTAATCGGTGTTTCTTCTACCTGAGTTTACGTTTTAACTGAAAATGAATAAGAGCATTCATAAAATTACTACTAATGTTATTAAACAGAATATATATATAATTTAAATGATCGTCACAAAGGAAGTATTTTCTATATGAAATATATAATATTAAAAGAAGTAGCTTTAGGAATGCTTTTAACAGGCTATTTTTTTAATGTGGCGTATGCCAGTGGAAACGATATCGCTGCGACAACAGGCATTATACGTGGTCATGCACCGTTAGTTAATGCGCCATCGAAGATGGTAAATAATACATCAATTTTTACTGCTAATTCTGTGGATATCACTAGTAGCAGGAATAATAATCAGCCACTCAAAGTTGGTGATACGCTTACGCTAAAATTCGTAGTGGTTGATAAAGATCTTGACGAAGATAAAGGTGGTAAACAAACACGCCAAACAGTAAAGTTTGGATATAAAGATAGCACTAGTGGACAATTTGTTTGGTCGGATAGTGGTATTACCTTCGAAGACAACCAAAATCCAGATTTATCGTCCGGTACCGTTAAATGGAAGATTCCTGCAGCTGCAGTAGGTTCATTATTAGCCTACCGAATTCAACCTAATACACCTTACGGTAATCCATCAAAATTTGATAAAGTAGTGGTTGGTTATGTTCACCAGATTACAGCGCCAGGTCTTTTTGATGAAAATTCATCTTCCGAACCTAGCGTTAATGATGGTACTGGTGGTACAGCTGTTAGCGGCGGTGTTGTGCGTCGTTTTGAGGACGGGGCGCAGATTAAGATTTATCGCGCAAATTTTAATAATGGTACGTTTACCATCGGAGATGAATTAGGGAATGGAATTCCAAAAGTGTTGGAATATTTCACGGTAAAAGTAATGTCAGAAGACAACACTGATATAACCGGATATTTTAACTATAAATGGTCATTGGTAAATCAAGACGTGAATGCTATAGGCGCCACTACATCCGCCCAAGATAATGTGGTAGATTTGGTTAGCATTAATACAACTATGGATCAACAAGGACCAACTATAAATGGTATTGTTTATCAAATTCCGGTAAATGGTAATTTGAAAATTAAGAATAGTTCTGATGTACAACTTCGTTATGCAGGTGCTCAAGGGTATTATTTAAGCGTTGATGCAACTTATAACGATACTGCTGTAATTAGAACTTCAGCTACTACAACGCAATTGGATGATAGTCCAGAACTTATTAGACGTTTATTAAGTGATTAATAAAAACTAATAGGAATAATTTAATTATTATTAGGCTGCCAACATCTATTGTTAAACTCTTAATCAAAAACACCTTTCGAGGTGTTTTTTGCTAAATCGCTATTATATTTAGCTTTTGTTCTTTAGCCAATCAAGTGAAGTTTCAAAGCTATTAGTGGAGAGACACATAGTAAAATTGATAAGATAAATTTGCTTTTAAAAACCTTTTCCTAATAAATCGGTATGAAATAAATATGCAAATAATAAAATGAACATGGATTAATTAATCTAACTAAGAGTCAAAATATCTGATAGATATGGGTTGCTCTGTTGCTAGAATAAATTAAGCCACTAATTTTCGGTCAAGTTGTGAACGATCGAATATCTACAAAAAATTATCTACTTGAATGGCAATAATTGTATTCTAATCTAATATAAAAAATATTGTGCTTCAATGGATGCTGCATATGTATGTCATCCTACTGCCAATATTGAACATTTATAAGGTTCATTAACATAAATTAATACATTAAAAAGAATAAATAATCTGTTTTTAAAAACTTTTAGCTGCAAAGGAAAAGGTTCTTGTAACATTACGGTCGTGCTTTTAGAGCCAGATCTGACTATTGCACACGCTGAACCATGAGATACAGTTGCCTAGACAAGCAGCAATAGATATGTAGGACCTTGATACAGTTTCATAAAAAGTTGCTCTTGATTTAGCTAAGATCGCTTTTATCAATGACGCAAAGGATTTGATTATAATTGCACCAGTGCAAGTAGTCGGCACTTACGATACTGAAGATGGCACTTGGTTATTGGGGAGGGATCACCCATCAGTAAGCGAACCATTAGGTGCGTTTGCTCGGCGAGTACGGAACTTTGGTGAATAATATCAGATGGAGACGCTAACTATACGTAAAATTGCTGCGTCTATGGATGACGTATGGGAGTTTGCTGCTCTTACATGTTTCCTCGGCGGTGGCGAAGTTGGTTAAAGTGGCCTATCGGGTTCAACTCGAGTGTTTATGGTATGGATCCGTGACGATGAGCAAAAAGGACTAACCAGCATAACTATACATTAAACTGACTGTCAGATTAGATATATCTATGAGTTGCAAAAGTATTAGTTTGAATTTAAGCTAATACAATTTAACTTTTATTTGCCCGATAGTTTTGTAAAATCACAAACCAACTAATATATCGGTAAAATTAAATCAAACCGCTTCTGTTCTTATTAACGAAAGTATAATAAATAAAATGACCGATTCTAATACAACATTAAAATTGATAAAAAGATTTTCCTACCCATTTTTTGGGGTTACGTAAGTTAATTATCTTATTTTTATAAACGTGCTAATTTTTCCTATAGCTAACATCATTATTAATTATTCAATGACCATATATCAATGGTTGATTTTGCCGCGGTTAATGGTTGATTAATCAGTAATAGCAATAAAAAACCATCCGTCAGGATGGTTTGAAAGTAACGATAATTAATCACATCAAATAACATAGTTATTTTTGCGAAAGCAATTCAATTTTTGCATTTGAACGAAGTTCATCAAGTACATAATCATAATTGATGGTTGTATAATCAAGTTGTAATGGCGTTGACAAATCAGCAACTTCACCATCTTTTACGTTGATTAAAACATATAGTTTAGCATTTGTTGGGGTTTCAATAGATCCGCCAAAAATTCTACCTGTTTTGGCGTTTGGCACCATGGCAAATATTTTATCGACACTGCTTTGATCAAGTAAGTTACTTTCATTATTAGTGCGTTTTAATGTTACTCGCTGCGCAAAGGCGATATCGCCATTGGAATTTTCGTTATTCATTTGTGTAACAATTGTATCAACAGCTTCAGAAAAATGCTCTTTCTTTTTCTGTGTGATTAAAAAGTCTTTAATTTGATTTTTAACTTCATCAAACGGCTTAATGCCAGCATCTTGATAATCAGTCACTTGGACAATAAAACTACTTTGGTATTCAGGGGCATAGATAATATCTGAAATGGCATTGGTTGGTTTGCCATCTTTTATCATTAAATCACTAAAAATGATATTACGAATTGTTTGGAATCTGCCGATTGAGTATATCTCATTTTCGGTTGTCCATTCTGATTCATTTATGTGAAGGCCTGATGCACGGGATATTTCCTCTAAAGTAGGTAGCTTAGCGGCTTTTTCCAAACGGATTTGTTGTTCATTGTAGATTTTATCAGCTTGTTCTTTTTTTAACACACTCTCTATGTTAGCTTTAACATAATCATAAGGTAATTTTTTTGCTACTTGAATTTCATCTAAACGAATAATATAGTATGAATTTGCCTGCTTAATGGGTTTAGAAATACTGCCAACTTTCGTTAGCTTTTGATTTTGTAAAAGCTCATTAACCGATTGTTCACTACTAAACCATCCTAAATGATCCATTTTTACCGCCAAACGTTTGGGAGTTGGCATAGCAATCAGACTTTGGTAGCTAGCTTGAGCTTTAGCTAGTGAATTAAATGACAAAATACTATAGGATTGCTTTGGTAATGACATCGTTCCCGGTTTACCTTCATTATAGTATTCTTGGATATCATTTTGAGAAATAGTAATATCTCTTTCAATTTCCGGATAAGGATTAATAAGATATTTCATTTTTAATCGAGCAGGATGTGTGTATGACTGCTTGTGAATATTATAAAAGTTCTCAATATCTTGATCTGAAACCGAAAAATCTTCTTTTAAATTGGATAAACTATAATCAGTTAAGTAGATAGTTCGAGTTTGGTTAATCAATGCAGAAATCTCGGAATCTTTGGGAACAACGAAATTAGTAGTAATTAATCCATTAATTAACTGACTTTTTTTCATTTCAGTGCGATATCCTGCAGCATAAACGTCCGGTGTCAGATTGTTTTCTGCTAGTAATTGTAAATAGCGTTGATTACTAAAATGATTATTTTCAAAGAAAATCTTTTGTTGACGAATTACATTTTTGATTTGCTCATCCGTGATATTTAAGGCAAGTGAATTGGCAAATTCATATGATAACACATCGTTAATAATATTAGATAGAACTGATTTACTGACCTCTTCGAGCAGAGGATCATCCGGTTTCAAATTCTTTGCCTCTTTCAAGACCATCTGGAGTTCTTTTTCGTAAACTTCCCGACTAATTCCTTCTCCATTAACTTTAGCAATATATAAGTTTCTATCGTTTGAGCTATAAAATCCAAATTGCAAAAAATTACCAAACCCAGTAAAAATAAAAGCGATAATAATTAAACCAAATATTACTTTAACAATAGTACTATTACCTGCCGTACGAATTTTTTCCATCATATTCCGTTATTCTCCATTGAATAATCTTCAGCTTGAAGTTTATTCATTGTAATGAGTGTTACTAACAACTTAATAAACATTTGTTAAATTATATCATATCTATCATGATTCGCTATTAAAGTTAATCGAACAATACTTGAGTTATCACGGCTAAATAACACAGTAAAGATTAATTATTTATTTGCTTAAACTTATAGCTAATCGATATGGAGTTGATGAAAGTATGCTATGCTATTAGGTAATTTTATCAATAATGGATAAACAAATGGTAATCAAAGATCCTTTTTATGATCGCGAAGCTGAAAAATACCAATCACCGATTGCAAGTCGTGAACATATTATCAACTATTTAGAAAATATTGCTAAACCAGCTAATCTGGAAAATATTGCTAAAGCAATGGGATTGCTTGATGAACAACAAAAAGAAGCATTGCATCGTCGTTTACGGGCCATGGAGCGTGATGGACAAGTCATCTTTACTCGCCGTAAATGTTATGCATTGCCCGAAAAATTATTAATGGTCAAAGGATTGGTGTTAGCTCATCGCGATGGATATGGTTTCTTACGGGTTGAAGGTCAGGCTGATGATTATTTTTTATCGCACCAGGAGATGAAAAAAACACTTCATGGTGACGTAGTTCTCGCTCAACCGATTGCTAGTCAATATAAAGGTAAAACCGAAGCGCGTATTGTTAGAGTGCTTGAGTTTCGTAGTGATCAAATTGTCGGTCGCTATTTTATTGAAGAAGGCATTGGATTTGTCGTTCCTGATGATAACCGATTAAATTTTGATATTTTAATTGCTGAAAAACCACCTAAAACGGTACGTATGGGGACAGTAGTTGCGGTTGAATTACTCAAAAGGCCACAACAGCGCCAAAAAGCCATCGGCAAAATTACCGAAATATTAGGCGAAAACATGGGTACCAGTCTAGCTATTGAAATTGCCATTCGCAATCATGATATTCCTCATGTGTTACCTGTTGAAGTTGAAAAAGCCATCAGTAAATTATCTGAAACCGTTTCCGCTCAAGCTAAAAAAGGTAGAAAAGATCTGACACATTTGCCTTTGGTGACAATTGATGGGGAAGATGCGCGTGATTTTGATGATGCAGTATATTGTGAAAAAAATCGTGGTGGTGGATATCGACTTTGGGTAGCGATAGCAGACGTCAGTTATTATGTCAAACCTAAAACCGCATTAGATAAAGAGGCCTGTAATCGAGGAACGTCAGTTTATTTTCCATCTCGAGTGGTGCCGATGTTACCCGAAGTATTATCTAATGGGCTTTGTTCTTTAAATCCACAAGTAGATCGATTATGTTTAGTGTGTGAAATGACTATTTCGCTAAAAGGCAATTTAACGTCTTATCAGTTCTATGAAGCAGTAATGAATTCTCATGCAAGATTAACCTATACTAAAGTGCATAAAATGTTACATGGTGATCAGCAGTTACGTGATCATTATCAACCGTTAGTTAAACATTTAGAAAATCTTCATAATCTTTATCAAATTCTCGATAAAAAACGTAATGAACGAGGGGCAATTGGATTTGAATCGGCAGAGCCAAAATTTATTTTTAATGCCGATAAACGCATTGAGCGAATAGAAATGGCTGAACGAAATGATGCCCATAAAATTATTGAAGAATGTATGATTTTAGCCAATGTCGCCGCAGCAAAGTTTGTTGAGCACTTACAGATTCCATCGCTTTATCGTGTACATGATAAGCCTGATGAAGATCGTTTAAATAATTTACGAACCACACTAAATGAACTAGGGATAACTTTAGAAGGTGGGTTAAAGCCGCAACCGAAAGATATCGCTAAATTAATGGCATTGGTCGCTAAACGCCCTGATCATGACATGTTGCAGACGATGATACTGCGTTCAATGAAACAGGCTATTTATGATCCAGAAAATCGAGGTCATTTTGGTTTAGCTCTTGAATCGTATGCTCACTTTACTTCACCGATTCGGCGTTATCCCGATTTATTATTACATCGCACTATTAAATGGATTTTAGCTAATCAAGCGCATTGTGATAGCAAAACAGGTGGTTATCACTATAATATGCAAGAAATGCTCTATTTTGGTGAGCATTGTTCAATGACTGAACGTCGTGCAGATGAAGCGGTTAGAGATGTGGTAGACTGGTTAAAGTGTGATTTTATGCAAGATCATGTTGGTGAAGTTTACGACGGTGTTATTAGTAGTGTGACTAACTTCGGATTTTTTGTGCGATTAGATGATCTGTTTATTGACGGTTTAGTCCATGTATCATCTCTAGAAAATGATTATTATAGTTTTGATGCTGCAAGAAGTCGTTTAATCGGTGAAAATACTCGCTTCAGTTATCGCTTGGGTGATAAGGTTAAAGTGAAAGTTGAGGCGGTAAATCCAGAAGAGCGAAAAATTGATTTTAGTTTAGTTGGCAGCGATAATAAGCCACGTCGTTACGGAAAAACTGGCAAAGAACGGGGTAATAAACAACAACGTTCTGCACCTAAACTTAATCTTGATAAATCGATCAAGAAAAAACGTAAACGTGCCGGAACATCATCTGTGAAAGCGAAAAAAAATACGAATTCATCAGCTAAGAAGAAAACTAAGTAGTCAATCAATATGAGTGAAATAATATACGGCATTCATGCCTTACAAGCTGTTTTAGCCCGCTCGCCAGAAAAATTTTTGCGAGTTTATCTATTAAAAAATCGTGAAGATAAACGATTAATACCATTAATTGAAGAATTACAATCACTAGGTATTGTGATTAAGTTAGTTGAGCGTAAATGGCTTGATGAACAAACGAAACAAGGCGTTCATCAAGGTATTATGGCAGAAATTAAACCGAGCCAAAATTACCATGAAAATGACTTGCCAAATTTAATTAAAAAAGTAACGACACCTTTTATCTTAATTTTAGATGGTGTTACCGATCCACATAATTTAGGTGCTTGTATCAGAAGTGCTGATGCCGCGGGTGTGGATTTTATTATTGTACCTAAAGATAGATCTGCCCCACTGAATGCTATTGCTAGAAAGGTAGCCTGTGGTGCTGCTGAAGGAGTACCGGTTATTCGAGTCACCAATCTGGCACGTACCATGCGAATGTTAAAAGATGAGTTTCAGATTTGGATTGTCGGTACAGCAGGAGAAGCCAACCATACCTTATATCAGAGTAAGTTAACTGGGCCACTTGCTTTAGTAATGGGCGCTGAAGGTGAGGGAATGCGACGCTTAACCAAAGAACATTGCGATGAGCTTGTCAGTCTTCCAATGGCAGGGATGGTCTCTTCGCTGAATGTTTCCGTGGCAACTGGTATTTGTTTGTTTGAAGTCGTGAGACAAAAATCTAACTAACCTAGTCAGGTAAGTTGTCACGACGAATCAGTAATGAAGTGATATTAGCATTAAACAATGCGAGTGGGATTGTGATAATAAGTAAAAAATATACGCGCATAGTGCAATTTGATTAGAATCATAAAACATTTTGATTCTGGATATTGGTCATTTTATTATAATTCAAATTGATAAGTGGGTTTTAACCCACTTACGTTGGATTAAATCTGCTCTAACGCTTGAGCTAAATCGGCAATCAGATCATTAACATCTTCTAAGCCAACTGAAATTCTTAACAATTGATCCGAAATTCCCGCGGCCTGACGAGCTTGAGCACTAATACCCGCATGGGTCATAGTAGTTGGATGAGAAATCAAACTTTCGGTACCTCCTAATGATTGTGCTAAGGTAAAAATCTTTAGTTTTTCAACAAAAATAGGTGTTTTTTCTGCTCCGCCTTTTAGCTCAAAACTCAATAACGAACCATAACCCTTTTGTTGTTTCTTGGCAATATCATGTCCCAAAGTGGAGGTTAAAGATGGGTGATGAACAGCTGCGATTTTTGGATGTTGTGAGAGAAAATCGACGATTTTCATAGCACTTTCTTGCTGTGCTAAAACGCGCACCGCTAATGTTCTTAAGCCACGTTGGAGTAAATAAGTATCAAACGATGAATTAGCTGTTCCGATATTATTTGACCACCACAAAACATCATCAGCAAGCTGTTGATCTTTAAATACTAAAACGCCAGCTAATAAATCAGAATGACCATTTAAAAATTTAGTGCATGAATGAATAATTATATCAGCCCCGAGTGTAAAGGGTTGTTGTAAAATGGGTGTCATAAAGGTGTTATCGACAAGCACTAATGCACCTGCTTGGTGGGCTAAATCAGCTATTTTTTTTATATCGACTACGCGTAATAGTGGATTATTTGGTGTTTCAATTAAAATTAATTTTGGCTGCAAAGCTAATGCTTGTTTAACCGCCTCATCGTCAGCCTGATTGATAAATTTTGCTTTAAAATAGCCTTTTTGACTTAAACTATTAAATAATCGGTAGCTACCACCATAGCAATCATAGGGAGCAATAACTAAATCATTAGGAGAAAGTAACGCAACCGAAAGCAAGTGAATGGCCGACATACCGCAATTTGTTAAAATGGCATCAACACCACCTTCGAGCGCGGCAATCGTTTTTTGTACTGAATCTCGATTTGGTGTCGATTTTCGACCATAATCGAATGGTCTTGGTTTTGCAAATTCTTCAAAACGATAACAAGTCGTTAGAGAAATTTTAGGAATAACGGCACCATGTTGATTGTCGGTATTTAATCCACTCCTCACGGCAATTGTTCTTTGAGAAAGAACGGGCTGATCGCTGTATTTTTTCATAATGTTCAACCTTTATAAGAATATATGTTCAAATATAGCACACCAGTATAAGACGTCAACATGTCTAGATGTCTAAATACTTCGATGTGTAGATTGCGACGATTAAAAAAAGACGATAAAATTAATCACATATATTTTGTTATTAATACCAAATGATGAGGTAGCTGTATGATGGAATGGAACGGTGATTATATCAGTCCCTATGCTGAACATGGAAAGAAAAGCGAGCAAGTGAAAAAAATTACTGTGTCAATTCCTTTGAAAGTTTTAAAAATTCTTACTGATGAACGCACTAGAAGACAAGTTAACAATCTGAGACATGCAACGAATAGTGAATTGTTATGTGAAGCGTTTTTACATGCTTTCACCGGTCAACCATTACCAAGTGACAATGATCTAAATAAAGAACGTGATGATGGTATTCCTGTTCAGGCTCGCGAAATGATGATTAAGTTGGGAATTGATCCTGATGCATTAGAATATTAATCATGACTTATCATTTGATATTGGAATATGCAATCAGAAAATAGATTCAAATAAACATAATTTATCAATAATGGCTAATGATATTTTGCAATATTACTTAAAATAATGCTTATTGTTTGCTGGTGATTTGACTAGATTGATTTGCGTTGCTAAAAGAATTCTATTGATGCCAAATAGGATTTGTGCTGTCGCCACCAATTCGATTAGCGTTTTAAAACAAACTATTTTTTGTCAGTTTAAACCTTAAATGACAATGCTGTGTTTGGTCATCAATAATATTTTCTTGTTCAGTTTATTCCCGACTAATTATTTAATCGAAAACAGTTTTTTAGCTCGACAAATAGTCGAGAGTTAACTTGTCAAGAAAAGTAAAAAGTTTTCGATTCATTTCGGTATAATCATGTGCACGAAGTTGATCAGGCGTATCAACAAAGCGGTATTTAGTTGCTTGGCTGAGATCGTTTTGTGAATGGCAAATAAGTTGTTCAACTACTTCATTAGTTAATTCCATATGACATTGAAAACCATAAACCAATTTATCATAGGCAAGGATTTGACGAGGACACCCTTCACTATATGCAATGATTTGGGTATTTTTAGTCAAACCAGGCATATCACTATGCCAATGCCCTACTGCTAGGTCATCACCAAACTCAGAAAACAACGGATGATTTTTGCCCGTTTGGGTTAACTTAATTGGAAATTTACCAATCTCTTTTTCAGGGCTATGCTCATGCTTTGCGCCTAAAGCTTCACCAATCAATTGTGCACCAAGGCAAACCCCAATTACCACTTTACCAGCTTTAATTGCTGACCGAATAAGGCTTTGTTCTGCAAGAGAATTAAAATGGGCACATTCTTGTTGGGTGGTCGACGGTGATTGTGGGCCACCCATGATAATTAAAAAATCAAGGTTATCTATGTCATCTGGTAGTAATTCTCCTAAATAAACGCGAGAATAACTCATAATATGTTTATGACTGATTGCCCAATGTTCATAGGCACCGGGTGCTTCAAATGCTTCGTGAATAATAAAATGAATGTGCATTGTGATGTTCCTATATTCTAAATACTTTACCAATATTGCAAAAGAATTATTATGTTTGATTAATGTGCTTAAGAGATGGATGTAATAATAACCAGTTATAATTGATTCATTATGCGTATTTTACTAATAAACACAATATAACCATTGGAAATAATTTAGCAGTTAACCTAAAATTATCGATGATAAATAACGGCTATTTTTTTCGAGTTGGTAAGAATTTTTGTAATTTATCTCGCTGCTAAAGTTGTCATATTCTTTTTTAAAATTAAAAAAAGTGTATGAAATTCATTTTGTTAGATTGTTGCCTTAGTATATTATTGGATATCTTTATAAAAAGATTATATAAAACATATGATTATCGATATATTTTTCGATGCTATTATTTAAAAAAAACCAATGAAACGCATAATTAAGATGAAAAAACAGCCAAAGTCAGGTTATAATTTATATTAAAAAATATCTGTAATTGAGTATCTTTGAATGCTTTTTAAGCAACTGAAAAAAAAATTGCAATTAGCACTTGCAATGGCTTTTAAATAAATCTACAATGCGCAGCACTTAGGCCGGCTTAGCTCAGTAGGTAGAGCAACTGACTTGTAATCAGTAGGTCGCCAGTTCGATTCCGGCAGCCGGCACCATATTATCCTAAGTAATATTTTAAAAAGTAAGTTGTAGTTTCGGGTGGGGTTCCCGAGCGGCCAAAGGGAGCAGACTGTAAATCTGCCGTGTCACACTTCGAAGGTTCGAATCCTTCCCCCACCACCATTTATTGTAAGATAAATAATTTTTAAAACTACATAATTTATAATATTATTCAGGTTAATAGATTTTTAATAAAGTAGAATGATAGCCAGTTCTATTTTATAATTATGCAGCTAAGTGCGAAAATTAGTAAGGTCGCGTAAAGTATGCAATATCTAACTATATAAGCATTTAGGTAGCCAATGTTGAACATGCGGGCATCGTATAATGGCTATTACCTCAGCCTTCCAAGCTGATGATGCGGGTTCGATTCCCGCTGCCCGCTCCAATGCTGATATAGCTCAGTAGGTAGAGCGCACCCTTGGTAAGGGTGAGGTCGGCAGTTCAAATCTGCCTATCAGCACCAATGTCTTCCCTTAATTTTATACTTAATCTCGACCTGTCAAAATTAATTTTCTTTACTTAAGCAAAATTATACTATAAAGCTTGTAACAAGGTACTTTTATCTGTTATCATTCAGAGCTGATTTTTAAGTGAGTGTTTTTACTTTTTGGACGTTTTTTATTATCAAATATTAAAAAGCTGAAGAACGGTTAAAAATACGAGGTTAATGTGGTGATTTAACACCGATTTGTATTACATTAGAGGGACAATTAATGTCTAAAGAAAAATTTGAACGTACAAAACCCCACGTTAACGTAGGTACAATCGGCCACGTTGACCATGGTAAAACAACTTTAACAGCAGCAATTACTTCAGTACTTGCTAAAAAATACGGCGGACAAGCACGTGCATTCGATCAAATCGATAATGCACCAGAAGAAAAAGCACGTGGTATTACCATCAATACTTCACACGTTGAATACGATACACCGAATCGTCACTACGCACACGTAGACTGCCCGGGCCATGCTGACTATGTTAAAAACATGATCACCGGTGCGGCACAAATGGACGGTGCTATCCTAGTAGTAGCAGCAACAGATGGTCCGATGCCACAAACTCGTGAGCACATTCTATTAGGTCGTCAGGTAGGTGTTCCTTACATCATCGTATTCTTAAACAAATGTGATATGGTTGATGATGAAGAGTTATTAGAATTAGTTGAAATGGAAGTCCGTGAACTTCTATCTCAGTACGATTTCCCGGGTGATGACACGCCAGTTATTCGTGGTTCAGCGTTAAAAGCGTTAGAAGGCGATGCAGCATGGGAAGACAAAATTGTTGAATTAGCGGAAGCGTTAGACACTTATATTCCGGAACCAGAGCGTGATATCGACAAACCATTCCTACTTCCAATTGAAGACGTGTTCTCAATTTCGGGTCGTGGTACAGTGGTAACAGGTCGTGTAGAAAGCGGTATTATCAAGGTTGGGGATGAAGTTGAAATCGTGGGTATCAAAGCGACCACAAAAACAACTTGTACAGGCGTTGAAATGTTCCGTAGATTACTAGACGAAGGTCGAGCGGGAGAAAACGTTGGTATCTTATTACGAGGAACTAAACGTGAAGAAATCGAACGTGGTCAAGTATTAGCCAAACCAGGTTCAATCACCCCACATACAGATTTTGAATCAGAAGTTTACGTATTAAGCAAGGAAGAAGGTGGTCGTCATACTCCATTCTTCAAAGGCTACCGTCCACAGTTCTACTTCCGAACAACTGACGTAACAGGTACTATTGAATTACCAGAAGGTGTAGAAATGGTAATGCCAGGCGATAACATCAAAATGACAGTATCGTTAATTCACCCGATTGCGATGGCAGAAGGTTTACGTTTTGCTATCCGTGAAGGTGGTCGTACTGTTGGTGCGGGTGTTGTTGCACGAGTTATTAAATAATTATTTTAATAATGAGTTTAATAAGAGAGGGTGTCTTAAGATACCCTTTCTTATCTTATTAAGTTTATTTGGTTAATAATAGTTTATTTAGTAAAATGTTTTTATCGCAATTAAAGAGCATTTTATGAAGTGAATTATTTTCAGAAATAAAAATAGATGACGGGTTTTATATGCGAACTAGTACTAATAGCGAAAATCAAGAAGCGAAGGGATCGCTTGATAAAGTTAAGTGGATATTTTTTATCTTACTTGTAGCTTTTATTGTTTGGGGTAATTTTTATTTTTCGGAACCAAATGCAATTTATGAACCCAATACAGTTGTTCGTTTAGTTGGTGTGATTGCGATTTCTGCTTTGGCACTATTTATTGTATTAACCACCACTAAAGGTAAAATCTTTATCAATTTTGCTAAGGAATCCCGAATCGAGCTTCGTAAAGTCGTTTGGCCAACCAGAAAAGAGACCACACAAACGACAGTGTTAGTTGCTGTTATAACTATTGTTGTTGGTCTATGTCTATGGGGACTCGACGCTATGTTCTCGTGGGGAGTTTCTGGTTTAACAGTATTAGGGCATTAGTATGAGTGAAACACAAAAAAAACGATGGTATGTTATTCAAGCTTACTCAGGTTATGAGGCGCGTGTTGCACAATCATTACGTGAATATATAAAATTACATAATATGGAAGATTTATTCGGTGAAGTACTTGTCCCAACCGAAGAAGTTATTGAAATGAAAGGTGGTCAACGCCGTAAAAGTGAACGAAAGTTCTTTCCAGGTTATGTTTTAGTTGAAATGGCGATGAATGATGCGACATGGCATCTCGTTCGTAGCGTGCCAAGAACAATGGGTTTTATTGGTGGTACATCTGATCGTCCGGCGCCCATTAGCCAACGCGAAGTTGATGCGATTATGAATCGCCTACAACAGGTAGGTGACAAACCACGTCCTAAAACATTATTTGAACCAGGTGAATTGGTACGTGTTAATGAGGGGCCTTTTGCTGATTTCAATGGTGTAGTGGAAGAAGTTGATTATGAAAAGAGCCGTTTAAAAGTGTCGGTATCTATCTTTGGTCGTTCAACACCAGTCGAGCTTGATTTTAGTCAGGTAGAAAAAAGCTAATTTAACTTATTAATGTATTTAAAAAACCGAGCTTTAGCTCGGTTTTTCTTTTTGCGATGTTATAAAAATACTCGTGAAAAAGAGCCAAATTATTCCATATTAATTTTTGTTCTAATAGAACGGTATACTCTGTTGGCACTCACTAACCTTAATGTTTTAAATATCCCAAATAAAGAGATTTGATGGAAGCGATATAACATTGTATAAATACAAGATGCAAACCATCCTTTGACTCCCATTTGTTTTTCCCCAATAGTCGTAATAACACCTTGGGCGGTATGTGCCAGTGAAATAATTGTTCCTTTATTATTGTATTCAAACGTTTTTAATGGCTGATTGTTTATAAGGGCAACAATATTTTTATAACAAATCGCAGCCATTTGATGTGCTGCTTGTGCGGTAGCTGGGGTAAATCCTCCACCAGATTTAGCGCAACATGCACAATCACCAATAGCAAAAATAGCTTCATCACGGCTAGTTTGTAGTGTTGATTTAACGACAAGTTGATTTGCCCGATTAGTCTCTAAAGCAGCAATATCTTTTAGAAAATCGGGAGCTTTAACACCAGCTGTCCATAGCATAATATCGGCAGGAATAGGCTCTTGTCCTTCAGGATAGAAATGATTTTCATCGGCTTTTACAATTTTAGTCTTAGTCAGAATTTTAGCACCAAACTCTTCTAATTTGAGATGAATATCTTTAGCCGTATTCTCTGGTAATGCCCCTAAAATACGATCAGTTGCTTCAATTATGGTAATATTCAATAATTCCGAAGATAACTTTTTAAATCCATAGTAGCCGATTGTGTCAACCATCTTAAATAGTTCAGTTGTCATCTCAACACCAGTGGCTCCAGCACCAACAATAGTAATATTTAGTTTGTCTTTTGTATCTAAGCCTGATGAAATACGGAATAAAGTCGAAAGGAATGATTTACGGAATTTTTTTGCCGATTCTTGGTCATCCAAGAAAATGCAATTTTCTTTAACACCTGGTGTACCAAAATCATTAGAGGTACTACCGATTGCCATAACTAAAATATCATAATTAAGTACTGTTTCGGGGAATATCGTTTGATTTTGATGATCATTAATATTATTCAACTTAATCGTTTTTTGCTCACGATTAATATCGATTAATTGACCTTGTTTGAATGAAAAATAGTTATTTTTAGCTTGGACTAAATAGTTGACATTATCAAGTTCATCGTTAAGTGAACCTGTAGCAATTTCATGAAGTAGCGGTTTCCATAAATGATTGGTATTTTTATCAACCAAAGTTACATCAGCTTTACCTGATTTACCTAGCTTTTTACCTAGTTGCGTTGCAAGCGCTAAACCTCCGGCACCGCCACCAACAATAACGATTTTTTTCATCTTTTTTATACCTTATTAAAATATTTTATAAACAAATATTGTTATAATAGCGAATATCATACTAAATAAGTCAGATTTTATTAATCGATTTAGTTCAATATATAATATAGGTAATAACTATTAATCTAAGGTAAAAAATAGTACAATTTAGTTATAGTATTTTGCTCTACTCTCATATACTATGGTATAATAAATATTACTAGTAACGTACTTCATTCGTTCGTACCTATTGTTAATACTTATCGTTAAGTACTAATAGGTTTAATATAATCAATTATACGGATTATATCATCTTTGACATCTATGTCTGTATTACGCTGATTAGTGTCATTTTCTATTATAATAAGAACTACTGATTTTGTATCTGTAATTTAAAAGAATATAAAATTAAAGGTTTCTTTCTTATCACATTCATTCTAACTGTGTTGTTTAATTATGAATAAAAAGATTTTTTTTGTAGTTTTGTTTATTGTATTGACGATTTCCATGACAATATTAATTCGTTCACATAACAGTGATCTAATATTGCAAGGAGAAGTTGATGCACCGAATGTCAATTTATCCTCTAAAGCCAGAGGACGTGTACAAGTTATACATGTCAATCGTGGTGATGATGTTAAAGAGGGTGATATTGTTATTACACTTGATAGCCCTGAATTATTATCTCAGGTAAAAGCGGCTCAGGCAGAACGTGATCAAGCTAAAGCACAACTGGAACTGTCTTTGCATGGCACACGTGAAGAAAGTATCCGTTACTACCAAGCTTTATTAGCTCAAGCACAAGCGACTTATGATAATGCCCAAAAAGACTATGAAAGAAATAAAGCAGTATCGAGTAAAGGTTTTGTTTCACAGTCGGTTTTAGATAATTCATTGAAAGCTCGCGATGCGGCTTATCAGCAAGTAAAATCGGCACAAGCAAATTTAGATCAAGCACTCAATGGCGATCGGGTTGAACAAAAGCAAATTTATCAAGCTAAGTTACAGCAGGCCGAGGAGCAATTAAAACAATTAATGATTCAGTATGATGATTTACAAGTTAAATCTCCTGTTAATGGGGAAGTAGGATCAATTCCTGCTGAAGTCGGAGAATTATTCAATGCCACTAGTCCATTATTAACAGTTGTACAACTGCCAGATGCTTATTTTGTGTATAATATTCGTGAGAATATCTTAGTCAATATTCATAAAGGTGATCATGTTTTCTTAACGGTACCGGCACTGGGAGAAGAGAAAATTGAAGCCGAAATTAAATATATTGCCACAATGGGGGATTTTACTACTAAACGTGCCACTCGAGCGACGGGTGACTTCGACCTTAAAACTTTTGAAGTACGATTATATCCGATCAAACCGATCAAAAATTTACGTGTTGGTATGAGTTGTTTATGGACCTTAGAGAATTAGCTGTCGTTTTTTTTAAACGCTTTAAGGCTGCATTTGATGATGAGCTACAATTTATATTTCGGCGTTTTACTCATCATTGGTTATTGTGGATTTTACCTTTACTGATATTTGTCTTAATTGGCAATATTTTTTCGCAAGGGGTTCTTTATGATTTACCTGTTGGGGTAGTCGATCAAGATAAGAGTGTTCTTTCAAAAACGATTATACGTGATCTCAATGCAGGTGCACATGCGAATATCATTGATTATGAAGATTCGTTAAATCAAGCCGAAAAATCGCTAGCTAAAGCGAATATTTATGCATTACTCTATATACCCCCTAACTTTGAAGCCGATGTGCTAGCTGGGCGTCAACCGACACCTATTTTTTATTATAATGCCCTATATTACAGTGCTGGATTATACTCAATTATGGATTATTCAGGTTTAATCGCACAACTCAATAGTGAATTACGAATACTGTTAGCAGCAAAAGCGGGTTTGGCAATTCCCAAGTTGGTACAGGCTAATCTTAATTATGATGGGTTATTTAATGCTAGTGGTAATTCTATGTATTTTCAGCAATTTTCTGCAATGGTACATTTAATTCAGCTTTTTGTTGTTGCTTTAACCATTCATGTTTTAGGTAAATTACCACGAAAAACGCGTTTAAGTTATCCATTTATTTTAGGAAAACTGGCGCCTTATACTTTGTGGTATACCATGCTGCTCATTTTTGAAATTGCTTTACTAGTGTTATATTCACAAGCCAGAGTTTCTGGTAATCCTTTTTCAATGCTGATTGTCGGATTCTTTTATGTCATTGCAGCACAAAGTCTTGGTATTTTATTATTTACTTTTACTCGCTCAATAATTGATGCTTATTCTTTTATCGGATTATTGGTCGGTTTAGCGTTGACTTATTCCGGTGTTGTTGTACCAGAATTATCTATGCCTTGGATAGCCAGGTTTATATCGTCAATCGAACCGTTAACTTATGCTTTAAATAAATTATTTGATCTGTTTTTACGTCATGCTAGTTTATTATCTGTAGTAAAAACATGCTTAATCTTGTCTAGTTATCCGATCATTATTACGTTCTTAGTAAGAAAACGCTTAGTTAAACGTTTAATTCTAGAAGGAACTTCATGATGTTTATATTGTATTGGACTGCATTTAAACGTGTTACTCTAAGATTTCTTGCCGAACCAAAATGGTTACTGTTGATGATTTCGGTAGTATTGATGAGCTTGGTCTATCTTAATGGGTCAATTAATAATTTACCTGTAGCGGTGGTTGATCTCGATCATAGTGCTTCTAGCCGCGAATTGATTCGAGTA
Organism: Frischella japonica; assembly: GCF_014489845.1. Classification (GTDB taxonomy): domain Bacteria; phylum Pseudomonadota; class Gammaproteobacteria; order Enterobacterales; family Orbaceae; genus Frischella; species Frischella japonica. The sequence continues at coordinate 85,843 of NZ_JABURY010000019.1, read as the reverse complement.
TTAGATACTAGTGCTAAAGTTAATATTACCATTTATGAAAATTCTTTAGATGCTTATCAAGATATTAATGATCGAAAATTGTTTGCTGTTATAACGATTCCTCATGATTATGAAAAACGTTTACTAAAAGGTGAAACGATCACTATTCCCGCATATGGTGATGCATCCAGCCGGTTAGCAAATGGAATGATTCAACAAGATTTTAAATCCATTTACCAACAATTTCTTAGTCGTTATAATGCAAACCTTATGCGTAATAGTGGCTTAACGGCTGAACAAGTTAACATCATTTTAATGCCAATTAAAAGTCAGATTGATCCTTTGTATAATGCGGGTATCAGCTTTGCTGCGATCACATTTCCCGGCTTATTAGTTATGCTGTTGCAACATTCATTATTGATCGTGTCAACTAGAACACATATCGCACTCAGCGCTTCTCCTCAAGGTAAACCGCCAGCAATTATTTTTTTGGGAAGTTTATCGGCTTTAATTCCAATTTGGTTATTTCTATCGATCGTTTTATTTGGCTTGTGGCCATGGATCTTAGGTTATCGTCAATTAGCCACGTTACCGCAAATATTATTAATGACTTTTCCTTTTTTATTAGCAGTATTGGGATTGGCTAAATTATTAACTGAAAGTTTAAGAAAAATTGAAATGATATATTTGACTTTATCCTTTATGACCACGCCAGTATTTTACCTTTCAGGTACCATTTGGCCACTCGAAGCAATGCCTAATTGGGTAAAATGTATCGCGAAATTATTGCCTTCAACGTGGGCGACTAATATGATTGCCGGCGTTAATCAAATGGGATTATCTATTTTAGACAATTTATTTAATTTATTTATGTTAATGGTATTAGGTTGTTTTTATGCATTCTTAGGTATATTTATTGCAATGGTTCGAGAGGGAAGAGCACGAGCATTTTTTAAACGCTATTCGTTTAAATATTTCTATAAATAATCAATAAATTGATGACTATTATTTATTATAATGTTTTAATAAATTATCCGTCACAGTTATTTATACGGATATATGTTGATATCGAAAGTTTGATTTGATTCACATTATAAAAAAATAAAAAGGTATTTTGCTAGATAAACGCTTTTAGCATTATACTTAACCTATTAACAGTTCTTAAAGGGGAATTTATATGGATTTTGATACTTCTATTTTATGTGATTATTACCCAGAAGATGTCAACGTTGTCGAACCGTTATTTACTAATTTTGGTGGAGTTTTATCTTTTTCCGGTCAAGTAGTAACAGTGAAATGTTTTGAAGACAAAGGTCTCCTTTTTGAAGTATTGCAAAATGACGGTTCTGGTAAAGTATTAGTTATTGATGGTGGAGGTTCGGTACGTCGAGCGCTACTAGATGCTGAATTGATTGATATTGCAGTTCAGAATAACTGGGAAGGTATAATTGTCTATGGTGCTGTGAGACAAGTTGATTACCTTGCAGAAGCAGAAATTGGTATCCAAGCCTTAGCTTCAATTCCAGTTGGTGCTGAAGATCAGGGTGTTGGTGAGACATATATTCGGGTCAATTTTGGTGGTGTTACCTTTTTTACTGATGATTTTGTCTATGCTGATAATACCGGAATTATTTTGTCAGAAATTGCTTTAACCATTGATGAAGAATAATATTTTTGTTATTTCAATTTTAGTTCTCACTTACTCTTCTAACTAGTATTTTTAATACTAGTTTTTTTATCGATAAAATAAGCTGTTATTTATTGAATAGACAAAAAAGACCGCATGAAGCGGCCTTTTAGTATATCGTTGTAATTTACAACAATTATTTAATAACTCGTGCAACAACACCCGCACCAACAGTACGACCACCTTCACGGATAGCAAAACGTAAACCTTCTGCCATCGCAATCGGGTGAATTAACGATACTGTCATTTTGATGTTATCGCCTGGCATTACCATTTCTACACCTTCTGGTAATTCAATAGTACCTGTTACGTCAGTTGTTCGGAAGTAGAACTGTGGACGGTAGCCTTTGAAGAATGGAGTATGACGACCACCTTCTTCCTTGCTTAATACGTAAACTTCTGATTCAAAATCTGTATGTGGGGTGATTGAACCTGGTTTGGCTAACACTTGACCACGTTCGATTTCTTCACGTTTAGTTCCTCGTAATAAGATACCAACGTTTTCTCCCGCTCGACCTTCGTCTAGTAATTTACGGAACATTTCAACGCCTGTACAAGTTGTTTTTGTGGTCGCTTTGATACCCACGATTTCAACTTCATCCCCAACCTTGATAATACCGCTTTCTACACGACCTGTTACCACTGTACCACGTCCTGAAATTGAGAACACATCTTCAATTGGAAGTAGGAATGGTTTGTCGATATCACGCTCTGGTTCCGGAATATAAGTGTCTAACGCTTCCGCTAATTCAACAATTTTGTCTTCCCATGCTGCATCGCCTTCTAACGCTTTTAACGCTGAACCACGAATAACTGGTGTGTCATCACCCGGGAAATCGTATTGAGATAGAAGTTCACGGACTTCCATTTCAACTAATTCTAATAACTCTTCATCATCAACCATATCACATTTGTTTAAGAATACGATGATGTAAGGAACACCTACCTGACGACCTAATAGAATGTGCTCACGAGTTTGTGGCATCGGACCATCTGTTGCTGCTACTACTAGGATAGCACCGTCCATTTGTGCTGCACCGGTGATCATGTTTTTAACATAGTCAGCATGGCCCGGGCAGTCTACGTGTGCGTAGTGACGAGTCGGTGTATCGTATTCAACGTGTGAAGTATTGATGGTAATACCACGTGCTTTTTCTTCTGGTGCATTATCGATTTGATCGAATGCACGTGCTTGTCCACCGTATTTTTTAGCAAGTACTGAAGTAATTGCTGCAGTTAAAGTTGTTTTACCATGGTCAACGTGGCCGATTGTACCTACGTTAACGTGGGGTTTTGTACGTTCAAATTTTTCTTTAGACATCTTAATGTTCCTTTATTAAATCACTTCCCTCATGTTGTAGGGAAGTGTTACTTTATTTATATATAAATAATTATCTTGCTTTACGGGCTTCAATAATTGCTGTTACGATGTTTGAAGGTGCTTCGTTATACTTCAAGAACTCCATAGAGTAAGAAGCGCGACCCTGTGTTTGTGAACGAAGGTCTGTCGCATAGCCAAACATTTCTGAAAGAGGTACTTGCGCACGAACAGTTTTACCTGTTGCAGTATCATCCATTCCTTCGATCATACCACGACGACGGTTTAAGTCACCGATAACGTCACCCATATAATCTTCAGGGGTTTCAACTTCTACTTTCATAATTGGTTCTAAAAGTACAGGTTTAGCTTTCATGAAGCCTTCTTTAAATGCCATTGATGCGGCAAGTTTAAAGGCAATTTCGGATGAGTCGACATCATGGTAAGAACCAAAATGTAAACGCACACCAAGATCCACTACCGGATAACCAGCTAAAGGACCTGACTTCAATTGCTCTTGGATACCTTTATCTACTGCAGGAATAAATTCACCAGGAATTACCCCACCTTTGATTTCGTTAACAAATTCGTAACCAGCACCACCCGCTTCTAATGGATATAAGTCGATAACAACATGACCGTATTGACCACGACCACCAGATTGTTTTGCATGTTTACCTTCGATGTCTTTAACGGTTGTACGAATTGTTTCACGGTAAGCAACTTGTGGTTTACCGACATTCGCTTCAACGTTAAATTCACGTTTCATACGGTCTACGATGATTTCTAGATGTAATTCACCCATACCAGCGATGATAGTTTGGTTTGATTCTTCATCAGTCCAGACACGGAATGATGGATCTTCTTTAGCCAAACGACCTAAAGCAATACCCATTTTTTCTTGGTCAGCTTTAGTTTTAGGTTCTACTGCAACCGAGATAACCGGCTCAGGGAATTCCATTCTTTCAAGAATAATTGGTGAATTTTCAGCACAAAGCGTATCACCAGTTGTGACATCTTTAAGACCGATTGCTGCTGCAATGTCACCCGCACGAACTTCTTTGATTTCTTCACGTTTGTTCGCATGCATCTGTACGATACGACCAAAGCGTTCTTTACGATCCTTAACTGAGTTAAGCACTGAGTCACCAGAGTTAACTACACCAGAGTAAACACGGAAGAAGGTTAAGTTACCAACAAATGGGTCAGTTGCAATTTTAAATGCAAGTGCAGCAAATGGTTCATCATCACTTGAATGACGTTCTGCTGGTTCACCATTTTGTAATTCACCTTTAATTGCAGGGACATCAGTTGGTGCAGGTAGATACTCAATAACGGCATCAAGCATGAACTGAACGCCTTTATTTTTAAAGGCACTACCACATGTTACCAAGATGATTTCATTAGCAAGTACACGTTCGCGTAGTGCTTTTTTAACTTCTTCTTCAGTTAACTCATCACCACCTAGGTATTTTTCCATTAACTCTTCGTTAGCTTCAGCAGCAGCTTCAATCAAGTTTGCACGCCATTCTTCAACTTGCTCAACCATATCCGCTGGCACATCTTCATAAGTAAAGGTTGTACCTTGGTCTGAATCATTCCAGTTAATTGCTTTACGTTTAAGTAAATCAACAACACCAGTAAAGCCTTCTTCAGCACCGATTGGTAATACTAATGGAACAGGTACTGCCGCTAAACGTGTTTTGATTTGCTCAACCACACGTAAGAAGTTAGCACCCATACGGTCCATTTTGTTGACAAATGCGATACGCGGAACTTTATATTTGTTTGCTTGGCGCCATACTGTTTCAGATTGAGGTTGAACACCACCAACCGCACAGTAAACCATTACTGCACCATCTAAAACACGCATAGAACGTTCAACTTCGATGGTGAAGTCAACGTGTCCCGGGGTGTCGATGATATTGATACGGTGTGGTTCAAATTGTTGTCCCATACCAGACCAGAATGCAGTTGTCGCTGCTGAGGTGATAGTAATACCACGTTCCTGTTCTTGTGCCATCCAGTCCATGGTCGCTGCGCCATCATGAACCTCACCAATTTTGTGACTTACGCCAGTGTAAAACAAAATACGTTCAGTAGTTGTCGTTTTACCTGCGTCAATGTGTGCACTGATACCGATATTGCGGTAGCGTGCTATAGGGGTTGTACGAGCCATATTAATCCTCTATTTAGAATCGTTTGCTTAATAAAATATCATTTAGGTTGACTGACAGTAGATATGTGCTATCAGTCTAATTTCAAGCCACTTAATACCAGTGGCAAGATTACCAACGATAGTGTGCAAACGCTCTATTAGCCTCAGCCATACGATGAACATCTTCGCGTTTTTTCACAGCAGTGCCTTTATTTTCAAAAGCATCCATTAATTCATTCGCAAGGCGTAAAGCCATTGATTTATCGCCACGTTTACGTGCAGCTTCTACAATCCAACGCATCGCAAGTGCATTACGACGTACAGGACGTACATCGACAGGTACTTGGTATGTAGAACCACCAACACGGCGAGACTTAACTTCTACAGTTGGTCTTACGTTATCTAGTGCAACTTCAAAAGCAGCTAAATGATCTTTACCGCTGCGTTCTGCAAGCGTATCAAGAGCTGAATATACGATTGATTCTGCGACAGATTTTTTACCATCTATCATTAAAATATTTACAAATTTAGCTAGTAATTCTGAACTGAACTTAGGATCAGGTAGAATTTTTCTCTGACCAGCAATGTGACGACGTGGCATTGGATTACTCCGTTTTCAATAATTTTTCAGGTTTACCCAAAACTCAAATGAGTTAAATGGAATGATATAGTTTGGCCTTACTTAACGGAGAACCATTAAGCTTTAGGTCTTTTAACGCCGTATTTAGAACGGGCTTGTTTACGATCTTTAACACCAGCACAGTCAAGCGCTCCACGCACGGTGTGATAACGCACACCTGGTAAGTCTTTAACACGACCGCCACGGATTAAAATCACGCTATGTTCTTGTAGGTTGTGACCTTCACCACCGATGTAAGAAGTCACTTCAAAACCGTTAGTTAAACGTACACGACATACTTTACGTAATGCTGAGTTAGGTTTTTTAGGTGTTGTAGTATAAACACGAGTACAAACACCGCGTTTTTGCGGGCATGCTTCAAGCGCAGGAACGTTACTTTTTGCTTCCTTTAGTGCTCTTGGTTTGCGTACCAGCTGATTAATTGTTGCCATTAATAAGCTCCTGATTTATTTAATAAATAATTAAAACTACTTTTTAGATACGTAAAAACAACTGTACCCATAATACCGTAAGATATAGTATTTGGGTCGCAAGATTCTAGTCCTGATGAGGCATAATGTCAAGTATTACCCTATGTTGGTTAATTAAACTATTTATCATCTATTAAAAAATATAGTGAAAATCTTCGATATTACTTTTTTAGAAGGGTTTGGTAAATTTTTTGACCAAAATTAGTGGTAAATAATTTGCAAAAGTAACTATCAGCTTTTGTTTGAAATACTAGTTATTAAAGTCGGCAGTATGAGCTATTAATTAACCCCAAAAAATTATTGAACGGCGTTTTAATCGATTTCCAATTTTCTTTGCTAGGTTTCGGTCGGTTAACGACAATAAAAAACGGATGTGGGATATTGTTAAATATCATGATTTATTTTTTACTATAACTTATTGATTGGTATTATATTATTATAAAATTTGGTTTTAAATTTATGAATTTCAGTTAATGTGACTTGGGTTACATGCTTAATAATGTCATTATAAATATGAGCTGACTGATGAGATAGAGTTATTGTAATCCATGTTTAGTAACAGGAAATTAGATTTAAGCTAGTGATTTTGACAGGTCTCCAGCACAATCGATTGCGTAAAATGAATTTAAGATGAGTATAATGAAAAAAATATCTTTGTAATTTATGAAGGAAAAATCGGCGCTATCAAAGTATCTGAAAAGCAGGAAAGCATATAATAAACAGTTCCTGCTTCATTATGATTATACCATTAATGGTTTAAGTTGTTGATATAGTTTTCTAAATATTACACGTTGTTGTTGGTGATATTGATTGTGGATCATGTTCGGTTGATGAATTTGAATCACGGGTAAAGGCGTTAATAGTTTTTCCAACGGAATATTGGGATGACAAGCAATTTGCGCAAGTTTTGCTGCGCCTAGAGCTGGCCCAACTTCACCACCTTCGCAATATTCAATAGTATAGCCTGAAACATCACTAATTAATTGGCGCCAATATGCGCTACGTGCACCACCACCAATCACCATAATTTTTTCGGGTGTAACGCCCGTCTGATTAACGGCATCTATACCATCAGCAAGGGCATAACTTACACCACATAGAATGGCTCTAGCTAAATCTACTTGGCTATGTTGATAAGTTAATCCAAAAAACACACCTTTCGCTTGTGGATTATTATGAGGAGTTCTTTCACCAGAAAGGTAAGGTAAAAAGTGTAGTGGTGGTTTATTATTGGATGCTTCAGTTTCAATTAAAGATAATAGGGTTGGAACATCTTCTAGCTTCAATAATTGGCACCCCCAATCAAGACAAGAGGCACAACTTAACATTACAGACATAAGATGCCAACGGTTGGGTAAGGCATGACAAAAACTATGAATAGCTTGTTCAGGTTGGCTAATAAAGTGATCAGTAACGGCAAAATAAACTCCAGAAGTACCAAGTGATAGCATTGCCTGACCAGGTTGAAAAAGTCCTACACCAATTGCACCGGCTGCATTATCACCACCGCCAGCGATAACAGGAATTGAGTTGATTCCCCAACTTTGTGCGATATCATCATTGACATAACCAGTAATTTGATTGCCTTCAAATAGGGTAGGCATATGCTGTCGAGTTAAACCACAGGCTTCTAATAACGGATCATTCCAATCACGTTTTTCAACATCTAACCACATTGTGCCTGCTGAATCAGATAGATCTGATGCAAATTGCCCAGTAATTTTCAAACGTAAATAATCTTTAGGCAAGAGGACTTTATCAATTTGTGTAAAAATGTCAGGTTCATTGTGTTGTATCCATTTAAGTTTCGGTGCTGTGAAACCTGCCATCATAAGGTTACCCGTAATTTTTCTTGATGTTGGCACTTGTTTTTCTAATTCATGACATTGGGTATCGCTGCGTCCATCATTCCATAAGATGGCAGGTCTTAATACCTGAGATTGTTTATTTAATAATACCGCGCCATGCATTTGCCCGCTTAAACCCATTGCTTTTACAGGCTGCAAATTATGTTGCTGTTTAAGTGCCAACATGGCGATATTTGTTGCTTGCCACCAATGTTGTGGATCTTGTTCTGACCACAATGGATGAGGACGCGATACTGTTAGTTTTTCGCTATGGGAAGCTATAATGTTTTGCTGTTCATCCATCAGAATCACTTTGACGCCTGATGTACCTAAATCAATACCGATATACATATTATTTCCCCACTATAGTTATGCGAACAAAACGACATATTAATTTGTCTTGTTCCTTGTTATATAAAAGACAGTCTGACCAAAATAAACAGGTTAACTTGATTTTCTAATTTTTCTTGTTTACTGCTATAACATTTAGATTGAGATCATGTAGTAAATAATATTGTGCGATTTATTATAGTAATAGCCTACCTTCTAAAATGTTTTAACCTATTTTCTCAGTCTTGCTTGTATAACGAGCGATTAATTTTTGATTGAATGTTTTATCAGCTAAAATTTTTTAGCCTTTTTAATACTAATGCCATAGTATCAATTGTAGCGATATGGCTGTAACTATCATATTTATCCACTCTTTGACGTCGTAATTTAGTAATTGAAATTAAATTCTCAGTTTTAGAACGGCGTTTTTAATTCAAACATATCCAAAGTATTTTCTTCAACGTTATTTGGTATCCGATCAGCACTCGCTTACTTAGAATCGTTAACTGATCTTGAATCAAACATATCGCTTCTCGCCCAACGTTTAACCTAAACTAATTTCATTCATAATATTCCTCTAAATGGCATTAGTAAATTGGTAAAATCATCGTTTTGTTGTCATGATTGATTGTAGTCTAGAGGGATTATAAATGTTGTAATCTATATGCATATATTTTTGTTTTTTGTGAAATAGATCAAACTATATAAAATGGGTAATCGAGATTGATTATTTGCATATCATTATTTATCAAAAGTGTATCATTAAAATAAGACTCTAATGCTAGAAACGTAATAGACTGGAATAGGCATCAAGCCTCAATACAACAGCATGTTGTGCTTTGATGGACACTATTTCTACCGTTTATTAACGGTAGAAATAGAAAAAATGGCATCAGTGATGATCAATAAAGACAAATTTGAGGATAAATAAAATTGCTACCGCAATAACACAAATATTTAACTCTTTAAATTTGCCAGTAAATAACTTAAGAATAACGTAAGAAATAAAACCTAATGCTACGCCTTCGGTAATAGCAAAGGCAAAAGGCATCATTAATGCGGTAATGAATGCTGGCGTAGCTTCGGTTAAATCATGCCAATTAATTTTAACTAAACTCGATACCATTAAAATGCCAACAAAAATTAATGCTCCAGATGTTGCGTAAGTTGGTACCAAGTGGGCGAGTGGTGAAAAGAGGATAACAATTAAAAATAATAAACCGACAACAACAGAAGTCAAACCAGTACGACCACCAACAGAAACACCGGCGGTACTTTCAATATAGGTTAATACTGATGATGTACCAAATAAACCACCTAATGAAGAGCTGAAGCTATCAACTAATAATGCTTGGCGCATTTTAGGAAAACGACCTTGCTCATCGGCAATTCCTGCTTTATCGGTAACGGCTAGAATGGTTCCCGAAGAATCAAATAAACTCACGATCATAATAGAAAAAATAACTCCCATTATGCCTAAGTTTAATGAACCCGTTAGATCAACATGCCCAACAACAGTTGAAATATCCGGTGGCATAGAAATGATACCGTCATAATGAATATTCGGATCTAAGTAAAGTGCTAATAACGTGACAACAACGATGGAAACCAATACCGCAGCATGAACATTACGAGCAGCTAAGATGATAATGATAAAGAAACCCAGTGCGCCAAGTAATACATTTAGAGATAAAATATCGCCAATGGTTAACAAAGTAGCTTCAGAATGAACCACTAAACCCATATTTTTAAAGCCCATAAAAGCAATAAATAATCCAATACCAGCACTAATCCCAATTCTTAAACAATGCGGAATATTGGAAATAAGCCAGTAACGTACTTTAAATATCGATAATAAGAAAAAGATTGAAGAACCCCAAAAAATAGCCCCCATACCGACTTGCCATGAATAACCCATGCCAATACAGATCCCATACGCAAAAAAAGCATTTAAGCCCATAGCTGGGGCTAAAGCAATGGGCAAATTGGCAAATAGACCCATTAAAATGCTAGCAAATGCGGTGACAAGGCAGGTTAAGACAAATACGGCATTTTTATCCATTCCTGTAGCAGAAAGGATGGTTGGATTAACAAAAATGATATACACCATGGTAAGAAATGTCGTGAATCCAGCGATAAATTCTGTACCTACGGTTGTCTTTTTTTCTTTTAATTGAAATATTTTTTCAAATAAAGATTGCTGATTATTCGATTTCAGATGAGTCATATTAAAACCTAATTGATTAATAAATTAAATAAAGCGACGTTACTATGACAAATAACTTAGTAAAGTCAAATAATTATTCGATTGGACTGCCATTTCCTTCTGGTAAGTTAGCATTGATTGAAATGTTCATTTTGTTCTTGCTGATGTTTTGTTTTTTATCCATATTTTCAGTATTCGAAGACAAAGAATCAGGTGAAAGATTAATTAAATTTAGGATATGTTTTGCAATTTCATGCTTACCAGTAATTACCCCTGTTGCACCATGTTCAACAATATATTCCACTTCATCATCATAGAAAGCACAAACATAAATCGCAAGATCAGTCCTTGCTTCTCGGGCAAGTGAACAAATTTCACCCGCTTCATAGCCATTAGGCATTGAAATTACTAACCATTTTGCAGTATTAATTTGCGCTATATCTAATATTTCATGATTAGATGCATTACCAAATACTGCGGCAATATGATCATGACGCAATTGTTCAATAAGTGATAATGAATTATCAATTACCACAAATGGGATATCTTGGTTTTTTAATTGTGCTGCAATAGTGCTTCCTAAGCGTCCATGACCAACTAGAATGGCATGATCTTTTAGGTTTTGAGGGACTTGTTGATTAATTACCGCTATCGGATCAATCATTTTATCGACGATGGTTTCGGTTTTCGATAAATATCTTTCAATCAGATTAAATATAATTGGATTAATCACTATTGAGATTATTGCTCCAGCCAGAATTAAACTATATGCATCATCAGGAAACACAGCTAATAATTTACCTAATGCTGCTAAAATAAAGGCAAATTCACCAATTTGAGCAAGGCTAGCAGAAATCGTTAAAGCCGTCCGTTTACTATTACCAAATAATCTGACGATAAAATAAGCTGCAATGGATTTTCCAAAAATAATAATAACTACGGTGCAAAGTGTCGATAATGGGTGTTCAATTAAGATATGCGGATCAAACAGCATACCAACCGAGACAAAAAATAGCACGGCAAAAGCATCTTTTAGCGGTAAGATATTATTACCAGCACGGTGACTTAATTCCGATTCAGTTAATGCCATTCCAGCAAAAAAGGCTCCTAAAGCAAACGATGCTCCAAATAATTGTACCGCAGCTAGGGCAATACCCAATGCAATCGCTAATACTGAAACGGTAAATAATTCTTCTGATCCTGTACTGGCACTTTTGGCTAATAACCATGGGATTAATCGTCTACCAATTAACATCATAAAAGTAATGAAGATAATCACTAAGCCGATAGTTTTAGTGATTTGCATTGCTAGATACCACAAATTGATATCATCACTATTATTTAGCATAGTAACAATTGGGGGTAATAAAACTAACGTTAATACCATTACCATATCTTCGACAATCAGCCAGCCAATCGCTATGCGACCGCGTTTACTTTCAACTAAATTTTTTTCTTGTAAAGCACGAAGTAAAACCACTGTACTTGCGGTTGAAAGACAGAGACCAAAAACGAGACCGGTTATGATTGACCATCCAATGATTGCCGATAGCCCCATCCCTAATAAGGTTGCGACAGCTATTTGTGTGATTGCACCAGGAATAGCAATAGCTTTTACCGTGAGTAAATCTTTGATAGAGAAGTGCAAGCCGACCGCAAACATGAGCAAAATTACACCGATCTCAGCTAATTGACTTATGATCGCCGTATCAGCAACATAGCCAGGGGTTGATGGACCAAAAATAATACCTGCAATAAGGTAACCGACTAATGGTGAAATTCGCAATCGGTTGGCTAACATACCTAAAATAGCGGCTAAAACGATACCACCGATGATTGCAGCAAGTAATGGTCCAGTATCGTGCATCTCCACCTCATTTAGCGTTGTTCATGGATGAAAAAATTTCGATATTTATTTTAGCGTATTTTTTAGTTATTGGTTTAAATATTTTGAAATTTTTGTTTATTGTTTCGTTATCATATCGCTAAGGGGCATTTGTTGCCCCTGACGCAGAAAATTAGATTAATGATGTTGAGCGATATGACTAATTTTAACTTTAACAATGCGATGGCTATCAATTTCTAGAATCTCAAATAGATAATCATCTAATTTAATGATTTCTCCAACACTTGGAATATGTTGTGATTTTTCCATCAATAGACCCGCTAAGGTATGATATTCTCGGCGTTCGTCTAATTCGATCGGAACAAAGCGTACTAACTCCTCAAGTGGAATATACCCATTAGCAATCCAACAATCTTCTCCCTGACATTGAATATCATGTTTTGCATCAACTTCATCATTTTCTGTTGGGAATTCACCAGCTATTGTTTCCATGACATCAGTCACGGATACCACGCCCTGCATTGAGCCGAACTCATCAACCACAAATGCAAAATGTGTTTTACCGGTTTTAAACTGTTCTAAAGCCGTTAATAATGAAATCGTTTCTGGAAAAATAAGCGGTTGTTTAATCAACTTTGCAATTGAAAAGTTTTGTTGATTATTTAAAATTTCTTTAACTAAATCATTTACTTGTATTATACCTAAAGGTTCATCGATTGACGCATCATCAGTGACGATTAACCGTGTATGTTGGTTTTCATTAATCTCTTGCCAAATATCGTCACGTTTATCATTAATATTAATCATACTGATATTCTGTCTGGATGTCATAATACTACTCACTGAACGTTGGGCCAGACCAAGAACGCGTTCGACCATACTCAATTCTTGCGCATTAAAAACATCGGTATTTTTACTATTCTCAGTTACGTTATCTCTGGTATTGATGGTGAGTTCTTCATCTTCGTTATCGCCTTTTAATAAGTTTAAAATTGCTTCAGCGGTGCGTTGTCGTAACGGCTTAGTATTAAGGAAACGTTGACGATTGAAAATAGCAATTTGATTAAACAGTTCGATGAGAATTGAAAACCCAATCGCTGCATATAAATAACCTTTCGGGATTGCAAATCCAAAACCTTCAGCGACTAAGCTAAAGCCAATCATTAACAAGAAACTCAAACAGAGAATAACAATAGTTGGGTGAGAATTAACAAAATAGGCTAGCGGTTTACTGGCTAACATCATGATAACCATCGCAATACAGACCGCGATTATCATAATAGGAACTTGTTCAACAATGCCAACAGCGGTAATAACTGAATCTAAAGAAAATACTGCATCGAGTATTACTATTTGTGCAACGACAGTCCAAAAATGAGAGGTTTTCTTTTGTCGGTCATTTTCTTGTGCCGATCCTTCTAATCGCTCGTTAAGCTCCATTGTTGCTTTGAATAATAAGAAAATACCGCCGACAAGCATAATCAGTTGGCGCGCATTAAATGTGATACCAAATCGGGTGAAAAGCGGATCGGTTAATGTAACGAGCCAACCAGTAAACATCAACAGAATTATCCGCATAATTAATGCTAAAGATAAACCGGTAATACGCGCATGATCGCGTTTTTCTGGCGGAACTTTTTCAGTAAGAATAGCAATGAAAACGATATTATCAATGCCGAGGACGATTTCAAGAACAATCAGAGTCGAAAGACCAATCCAAATTGTTGGATCCATGATCCATTCCATAAAGCAGGTGGTTACCTTTAAGTTAAACAGCACATGCTGCAGTGGTTAATTCTGGACGGTTTTATCAATTAAATCAATGATAATTTGCTCTTATTACTCAATATTATTCAAAATATACTCATGTATATATTTTTTATTTAAAAAATCAATAAGTTAATTATTAATAATAACGAGTTAAACTGACTTCAGATTAATACGTTTTTTTTGTATACTCATATCTCATGTAACAAATAATGGGATAGTTTTTATGTTAACAATCAATGAATATTTCAGCGGTAAAGTAAAATCAATCCATTTTCACAATGCCAATAGTGGTGAATCCAGTATAGGGGTAATGGTACCAGGGGATTATACTTTTAGTACTAATTTTCCTGAGGAAATCACCATTATTTCTGGTTCGTTAAATGTATTATTACCAACAGCAAAAGATTGGCAAATTTTACAGGTGGGTCAAGTCTTCCATGTTCAAGGAAAAAGTGAATTCAGTGTTCAAGTTGCTGAACCAACAGCGTACTTATGCCGTTATCTTTAATACCGTTGCCTATGAATAGCAATTTAACTAGCTGGATTAAATAATAATTTTGAGTCAATTCACTTAGTAGCAAAAAAATAATAGTCATAGGGAATGACTCAATCTTGCCAAATCACTTTAATTAAAAAGCGCGAGTATCGGTACGCCATGTATCGGCAGTAAGTGCTTCACCAAAATAACTGTGGACAAGTTTTTGTGTAATCTCACTTAATGGCGAAGCAAGTACTTCAGCAGTATTACCACTTTCAACAATTTCACCGTTATGCATTACTAGAATCTGATCACTGATATGTTTCATCATACCGATATCTTGCGTAACATAAACATAGGAATAATTGTGTTGTTGTTGCAGCGATAACATTAAATTGATAATTTGTGAGCGCATTGAAATATCTAAGGCCGTTAAGGCTTCGTCAAAAATAATCACTTTAGGTTTAAGTATCAAAGCTCTGGCTAGCGCCACACGTTGTTTTTGCCCTACAGCCATGACGGAAGGATAGTAGTTAGCATGTTCAGCGGATAACCCTACTTGCTTTAATACATCATAAATTAATTGTTCTCGTTCGTAGGCCGTCAGTCGCGTATTTTGTTTTAAAGGAATATCCAGTATTTTGCCGATTTTCAAACGCGGATCGAATGAGCTATCGGTATTTTGGAAAATCATACGGATAAGCTTACTACGTGTATGATAATCACCATATTCTAATTTTTGATCTTCAATCCAAATATCTCCACTATCAGGCTTAATCATTCCAACTAACATTTTAGCCAACGTTGATTTACCGGAGCCATTTTGACCGATTATTGCTAAGGTTTTGCCTTCATTAAGCGAAAATGACACCGGTTTAACCGCATCTATATAAAGATGACCAAATAATCCTTTTGGTATAGCAAATCGTTTCGACAAATTACGAACTTTTAGCGCTGGATTCATGATTTATTATCCGGTAATTCTATATTAAGTGGAAAATGGCAGGCAACAGCATGATCTTTAATGGTGATCAACTCGGGGGTCTCAATGCATTTTTTTTGAGCATAAGGACAGCGTGGGCCTAATCGACAACCAATTGGCAAATGTTCTAAAGGCGGAATGACACCGGCTAAAGTATTTAATGGACTTTTATGTGGCATAGCCTTGCCAAAATCAGGTATTGCAAAAATCAATGCTTGTGTATAAGGGTGGTAAGGTTTTTTTATCAACTCTTCGCTATTAGCCACCTCTACGGTCTGCCCGCAATACAAGACATTAATCCGATCAGTCCATCGGGTTACCATTTGTAAATCGTGGCTAATTAATAAAATCGTGGTACCTGAATTCTGATTTAAACTGGCTAATAAACGAAATATTTGTGCTTCCGTGGTGGATTCCATTGCATTGGTGGGTTCATCAGCTATTAGTAATTTAGGCTGATTAGCTAGTGCGATAGCGATCATTACTTTTTGACATTCACCTTCAGTCAGTTCGTATGGATAAGCATTCATAATTTCTTTATGCTCTTTAATACCAACCCGATGTAATAACTCAATTGCGCGATTTTTACGCCAAAATAATCGTTGCCAAAAATGCCCCTTAAATGTCCACGATGGAATGGATTGAATAAGTAATCGACCAATTTTCATGGTCGGATCAAGACAAGATTGTGGTTCTTGGAAGATCATCGAAATATTAGCGCTAATTATTTTTCGACGTTGTTTATTCGTTAATTTTAGTAAATCAACACCATCGAAAAAGAAACGATCGGCGGTGATTTTACAATTTTTATTTGTAACACCTAAAATTGCTTTCGCAACGAGACTTTTACCCGATCCCGATTCGCCAACTAATCCTCTGATCTCACCTTCATTTAATTTTAAATTTACGCGATCTACTGCACGTAATAATCCGTCAGAGGTAATAAATTCAATGGTAAGATTTCGGATATCTAATAATGCCATAACTAACTTTCACCTTTTTTAGCTAAGATAATATTGATCCCTAAATTAACCAAATGTATAAGTAAAATCGTGACAATTATAGCGATACCACTGATAAAAAAAGCCCAATAGTTATCATGGATGATGGTCAACATGTTATTCATCATCACCCCTAAATCAGGGTGGCGAAAATTGCTACTTCCAAAACCAAGAAAAGTTAGTACCGTTAAAGCCAAAATGATATTGCTAAAAAGGTTGGTGATTTCGGTCAGATAAGCCGGTAAGATATTAGGAATTATATAAAAATTAATAATTTTTACCGTTGGAATACCATCTAAACGATGTGCAGTGATATAAGTTTTTTGCCATTCTTGCATAATGTGTAAATCAATGTTATGGACAAATCTGGGCAGATAGGCTAACCCAATAATGATCAATATTGCATCGATATCATTATCCCAAAATAGCGCGACGACGATTGCACTGAGGATTGGCGGAAACGAGATAATAACTCTAAAACACATTGAAAATAATGGACGTAATGGTGCGATAAAAAATAAAAGGTAATTAATTACTGCACTGATTATGACCACAAAACCGGTGGCGGATAACGTTAATTTAATTGAAGATTTGTAGGCTAATAATAAATAGTTGAAGATATCTCGACCTTGTTCATCGGTACCGAGAATGTGATTAATGTCGCCTTTATTCTGCCAAGCTGGAGGTAATAAGTTTTCATATATCGGCGCGAGCGTGGCATGAAATAGCCATTTAGTTGAATAACAGATAAAAACTATGGTTAAAATACCATAGCAACCAATAATAAGATAAATATTGCTATGAATGGTGTTTTTAAAATTGACAATACTATTGCCAATTTTGCTAAGGAAATTGCTTATTTTATTCATGCAATGGCCTTGATTGTGTTGGATAGATTATAACTACTAGAATTTCACTTAGCAGCATCAACAAACTAATGATAATACCACAGCCTAATAACGTTAATGCTAAGATGCTAAAATTGTGTTGATAGAAGCCATACAGTAACCATGTGCCCATTCCTGACCGATTTAATAATATTTCAATAACCATTGTTGAAAACAATAAGGTGGTAATGTTAGCGGTTAATTGTGGAATTATTTTGGGAATAGCATTTGGTAATAAATGCCTGAATAGCACCTTCCATGATGCATTTTCTTTAATATACGCGACTTTTATATAGTTTTGATTAGCGATCAGTTTTACTCGCTCACTAACGATTTGAATGGTGGTAATACATGGTTGGATTGTTAAAATGATAACTGGAAGCAATAACGGTGTAATATGATTAACTAACAACGGTAGTTTATGGTCATTATTAGTTGATAATATTGTTATCAAAGATGAATTGCCAATGGTTGATGAATAATCAATATGCTGCGTAAAATGCCAATCAACTGTTGATAACCTAATAATTAAAATAGCGATCCAAACTAATGGGCTAGCATAGAGCAACCAGCATAGTAAACGTAAGATATGAATAAAACGACTATTGCTCGATAACCCCGATATAACACCAATCGGAAAACCAATAATAATGGCACAGAAAATTGCCAATAAGCCTAATTCTGTGGTTGGTAAGAAAACATGTTGTAAAATTTCAGACATATTGTAATCAAATAACGGTAATGATAACGGATGATTACTAAGCAATTGATAATAAAAATCATAATAAAATTGATAGAAGGTTAGATGATAAAGTGAATTATTGGGAGAAAAATATAATACACTAACACTAACTAAAGATAATAAAAAAAACAAAATTAAAAATGAAAACAATTTCTTTATGATGTAAATTAGCATTATCGATCTCTTTAATAGCTCGCAAAACGTTTAACACAACCAAAAACATTTATTTCCATTTAGAAATTATCATTTTAAATATAAAAATTGAATATCAACAATGAATAACCGTTAATATGTTATGCGAATTTACCTCATAAACAAACTCAATTAATAAAACCGATTTGGTGTGGTAAATACCACACCAAGATCGTAATCACTTAATGTGTTGGTTTAGCAGCACTTGAGTAAGCATGATTTTTAGTATTGAGTCCGTTTGTTTTTTCTTTACCAAGATATTGATAGTTAGATTCATCACGATGAACAATCGTTAGCGGTGATGTTTCAGAATTAACACTTGGCGCAGGTGCTTTTGTCATGGATGAGGAGGAGAATCCGACAATTTTGGGTAAAGTGATATTGTCTTGATTCGATACCTTATCCTCATGTACCTCTATATGAGTTACTGTTTCAAGCGTTGGTGCTATAAACATTTCTGTTTTAACGACAGCTTGTTGCACATTTGCTGTTTTAAATACAAT
The DNA here is from genome assembly GCF_014489845.1 of Frischella japonica. Lineage (GTDB taxonomy): Bacteria > Pseudomonadota > Gammaproteobacteria > Enterobacterales > Orbaceae > Frischella > Frischella japonica. The sequence continues at coordinate 66,807 of NZ_JABURY010000019.1, read as the reverse complement.
TGGCGTTAATAACGTTGGAATAATCATATGATCCACACAGTTACTGGCATTTTGTGCAGGTTGGCTCTGATCTTGCTTAGTGCTTAATCTATCGTTTACAAAACTATAATCAATGTTAATTTTACCTAAAGCCAATTCAGGCGAATAAACTGCCATTGTTAACGGCATTGGCGAGTTGGTTCGGGCTGTATTTCTTGTTTTTTTCCGGCGTTGCCCATTTAATCTTAAATGACGCGAAGTCTTGCGTGTACGACGATTAAATGGATTGACATTATCTTCTGGATTAGTTTTAGGGTTAGGTAAGTTGCCTAACAAAACAGGTTGTAAAATAGTGGCAATCATTGGCACGGCGATTAAAGCTTCAGATGGGACGCTATTTTGGCTTGCGTCATCCTGTTCTTCCCGTGTCACTCGCACTTTTTTAACCAATTGTCGTTGTGGACGTCTTGGTTTAACTTCTGCTTTTGGCTGTGGTATAGCATCAATCGTAGTTGATGATACGGCTTGATTTGCGATCGGTTGTGTCGCTACTTTGCTATTAGCGCGTGTGCGATGATTGTTTTTGTTGGCTTCTTTTTCTTTAATATCACTAATATTAGTATTATTTCTATTCGATTGACGTCGAGGATTAGGGGTTCGTTTGTAATTACGGCTTTTAGCTGTCGGTTCGGTTTTATTTGAGGTATTTTTTGCTGTTTCAACGTTAGGTTTTGCAGCAAATAAACCACCTAATTTTTTCATAAGAGAACTAAAGAAACCCGTTTTGACTGGGTGAATTTGTTCTGGTTTAGCTTTGTTAATTTCTGGATTTAGTTCAACCTTAACACCTGACAAAATCGCCTCTTCGGAAACGATTTCGGTAATTTGTTCTTCCTCTTCTTCCTCAAGTTCACGAATGAGTTTTGGCAAATTATAACTTAATACGTCTGTTTCTTCGCCACTACGTTTACGAATAACCTTATAAAGAGGTGTTTCCATTTCACTATCAGCAGCAATAACGATTTTGATATTAGGATAATTTTTTTCAATGTTAGTAATAGCACGACGTTTTTCATTTAATAAATAACTGGCGATTGCTACAGGCACTATCACATCAATTTGCGTTGTATTTTCTTTCATCGCCTCTTCCTGAATTAAGCGCAGGATTGACAGCGATAACGAATTGTTGTCACGAATAGTTCCAGTGCCTTGGCAACGAGGGCAGATATGATGAGTTGCTTCTCTTAAAGACGGACTGAGTCGTTGTCGCGACATTTCGAGCAACCCAAAACGCGAAATACGTACCGTTTGAATTCTAGCACGATCGGATTTCATTGCTTTTTTTAACCGATTTTCAACCTCACGTTGATTACGGATGGGGGTCATATCAATAAAATCAATAACGATCAAACCACCTAGGTCACGTAGGCGTAATTGACGAGCGATTTCATCAGCAGCTTCAAGATTTGTATTAAATGCGGTCTCTTCGATATCACTACCTTTGATCGATTTAGCTGAGTTTATATCTATCGCAGTGAGGGCTTCAGTGGTGTCTATAACAATCGATCCACCAGATGGTAATCTAACTTCACGTTGAAAGGCTGACTCAATTTGTCCTTCAATCTGGAAATGGCTAAATAGTGAAATTTCACCGGTATAAAGTTTTAATTTATCTAAATATTCTACCCGACCTAAATCTACTAAACGTTTTTTGGCTGCTTCAAGTACTTTTTGGTTATCAATTAGAATTTCACCAATATCATCGCGTAAATAGTCTCTAAAAGCACGCGTAATCACGTCACTTTCTTTATGGATAAGACTTGGAGCAGGATGATTTTTAGCTTCCGTTTGAATAGCATTCCAGTAGGCAATTAACGCATCAAGATCTTGTTGTAACTCCTCTTGTGATTTACCTACGCCAGCTGTACGAGCAATAATACCCATACCTTCTGGTTTCTCTAGGGCATCAATATTGCGTATTAAATCAGCACGCTCTTCGCCTTCAATTCGTCTTGAAACACCACCCGCTTTAGAATCATTTGGCATTAAAACCAAATAACTACCAGCAAGGCTGATGTAAGTTGTTAGAGCGGCGCCTTTTTTACCTCGAATTTCTTTTTCAATTTGAATCAGAACTTCCTGACCTTCTTGAAGATGCTTTATACTGCGACGTTCTGTAATATCGTTAGGAAAATAACTTTTCGCTATTTCTTTTAAAGGTAAAAAACCATCACGTTCACCGCCATATGAAACAAATGCTGCTTCTAGGCTTGGATTGATTTTAGTAATGGTCCCTTTATAAATATTTGCTTTCTTTTGCTCATGACCCAAACTTTTGATATCAAGGTCATATAGACGTTGACCATCTACGAGAGCAATACGCAACTCTTCTTGCTGCGTTGCATTAATTAACATTCTTTTCATTATTCTACACTCTGTACTTTTCAAAAGTCACAGAACAAAGCAAACTAGAAAAGAGAACTTATTTTAATTGCATTTTTAAATACGTATTAAATACACATACCAAATATTCATTATTTTATTAATATTGTCGTTGTTATTATTTTATGTGAATATTATGCTCTAGTATCATAAATACGGGCATTTTTAGTAAACAACCCATACTTCAAAAACGTGATATTTGTATTTTAAATTGAATGTTCCATACCTTATCAAGCGAAGCCTGATTTACCCTTCAATTTAAATTTTATTGTGCCATTATTTAAAATGAGCTCTAATCAATTTGTTATTCTGTAAACTTTATGTGTTAATAAAATTTATTTAAATTCAACCAATTACTTATAATGTCTGATGCCATTGCTGCATTATAAGCAGATAATTCCGACTATATTATTATCATTTCAGACAAGGATAGCAAGTAAATTAAACTGTTTATGCTATGATCTAAATATATACTACATGAAAACGTTATTAAACCCTATCAAATTATTTTAAAATGTTTGGAATTACTCTATATTGAAAGCTATTATCTATTAATAAGCTATAAATTATTTATTAGAAATAATATATTGAACAATCTTAGCCAATTAATTATGATTTTCACGCCTATCTGAGTCTTTATAAACATAAAGAGACTGATAATGTGTTAACTTATACATTAAAATCGCTAAGTTTTAATGGTCGGATAGAATTGTTACCATCGATTTTTATTCGGTGTAATATAAATGGGGTTATGCTACCTGTTTTAAAAGGTGCTTTTGATGCAAAATTCTTTAGTTGATTCATTATTAGTTGATAATTATCAACGACGGTTTGAGTACATACGCTTATCCATAACAGAATTGTGTAATTTTCGCTGTCAATATTGTTTACCTAATGGTTATCAATCTCATCATTCTCAACAATTTTTAACCTACAATGAAATAAACCAGCTTATTAAAACCTTTGGCGAGTTAGGTGTTAAAAAAATTCGCTTAACCGGTGGTGAACCAACATTGCGTCGTGATTTAACCCAAATCATCGAATTAATTGCCAAATATCCAATGATTAAGGATGTTGCATTAACGACGAATGGTTATCGTCTTAATGAACGTATTGTAGAGTGGCATAATGCAGGGTTGACGTCACTCAATGTCAGTATTGATAGTTTTGTACCACAATTATTTCAACTCATTACTGGTGAAAATAAGTTACATTCCATTTTAGATGGTGTTGAAAAATCACTAGCAAATGGTATGACGAAGGTGAAAATCAATACGGTTTTAATGAAAGGATTAAATGATAACCTTAGTACGCATTTACAATGGATTAAACATCGCCCCGTTGAATTACGCTATATCGAATTAATGGAGACTAACAGTAGTGCCTCACATTTTTCGCGCTATTATGTTTCTGGGGCAAGTATAGAACAACAACTCATACAACAAGGTTGGCAGTTGCAACTAAAACAATTTTTAGCCGGACCGGCTAAAGTGTATTGTCATGACGATTATCAAGGTAAGATTGGTTTAATTATGCCTTATAGTAAAGACTTTTGCCAAAGTTGCAATCGCTTACGCATATCGGCTACTGGAAAATTACATTACTGCTTATTTGGTGCTGCGGCGATTGATTTACGTGATTTATTACAAGATCATGCCCAATCTGCTTTGTTAAAACAACGCATTCTCACCACCTTAAAAATAAAACCGCCAACACATTACCTTCATCAACATAATGCCGGGATGATACAAACGCTTTCCATTATTGGTGGTTAGTAATTACTCACTAATTTAAGCTTCACTTGATGCTAGATTTACTAATCAGCAAGAATGGCAGAAAAATAATTAATCACAAAAAACTAAATCGTTTTTGGGAATATCGCTAATTTGCCAATGTTTAATGGCCCATTGGAGTAACTGTTCTTGGCTACTATCTTGCCAGTTATCGGGGATGGTTTGTCCTAAAAAAAGTAAGGCTTTAATGGTTAATTGTTGAATATTATTTATAGTAATAGGCTGAGCATGATTTTGCTTAGATAATTTACTTAAATCGCTATTTAAAGCCAATGGAAGATGATAATACCGGGGTTTTTCAAAGTTGAATAATTGATATAACGACAATTGTTTTGTTGTAACGGGAAGTAAATCAGCTCCTCGAACAATTTCTGTTACACCCTGTTCATAATCGTCAATGACAACGGCTAAATTATAGGCAAAAAGACCGTCCTTACGATAAATAATAAAGTCTTCCATGGCTTGATGAATATTAACCGATTGTTTACCTCTAATTTGGTCAACAAAATGATAAATAGGTTGAGTTTGTTTAAGTCTTATAGCCATTGGCTGGTCATTTGCTGCAACTAGCTTTAAATTTCGACAATGATTATCATAGCAATGATGGGGTAGGTGTTGTATCCGATAGCGAGTACAATCACAATAATATGCCAACTGACAGTCAATTAATGATTCAATAATTGCATGATAACGTTCTCGTCTTTTTGATTGATATAACACTTCGCGATCCCAATTTAAACCAAATTGTTCAAGCGTGAATAGAATGTGGTTGGCTGCACCGGCAACCTCGCGTGGTGGGTCAATATCTTCAATACGCACTAACCATTCGCCGTTTTGGGATTTTGCTTGCAAATAACTACCTAAAGCAGTGATAAAAGAACCAAAATGCAATTGACCAGAAGGCGTGGGCGCAAAACGACCAACATTATACATTGACAAAACTATTCTTTTATATAGACAAGAAAAAACCGCCAATATGATATCGACGGTATAATATTACATACCCATTTGTTTTTCACGCAGTTCCGCCAGTGTTTTACAATCGATACAAAGATCAGCTGTCGGTCTTGCTTCTAAACGTTTAATGCCAATTTCAATACCGCAAGAATCACAAAAACCAAAATCATCATTATCAATTTTTAATAACGTTTTTTCGATTTTTTTAATTAATTTGCGCTCTCTGTCTCGCGCTCTTAGTTCTAAACTAAATTCTTCTTCTTGTGTAGCTCTATCGGCAGGATCTGGGAAATTTGCCGCCTCATCTTGCATATGAGTAACTGTTTTACCCATTTCGCCCCGAAGTTGTTTTATCCAAGTTTCAAGAATAAGACGAAAATGCTTCAATTGCTTAGGATTCATATACTCTTCATCTTTTGCCTCTTGATAAGGTTTAAGACCTGCCATAGCTAAAAGACTTAAGGAAGAAGTATTGATTTTGGTTTCCTTGGTCATCCCGATCTCCTACATAACAAATTAAAAAACGCTAAACTATATCAACAAATTTTGCTTTATCAAATCGTTTTTAATTATTTTTACTAAAAATAAAATATTTTGCCGTATTTGATTTAAAACAATGCAGCAATAAACGATGCAAAAATATTATTATTATTAAGATTTAATTTTGATAATCCGGTAAATATTAAATAAAATCATTTATTTCAATAAAAATCAAACAGTTAAGCTTTATGTGTGACGGCATATTAACAATTTCTTACCAATAAGTCATGTTATTTATTGGAATTTTTTTTATACGTTCTTTTAATGATGTTTGATCAGGAAATATCAGATCAGGTGCAATATCAAATAAAGGATACAAGACAAATTCTCGATTATACATGTCATAATGTGGAATAATGAGCGTATCAGTATTAATTGTCATGTTGTCATATAACAGAATATCCAAATCGAGCGTTCTAGGCCCCCATCGTTCAGCTTTTCTTTCACGACCGAGCTCTTTTTCAATGGTTTGTAATGCCTTAAGTAGGGTAAATGGGGATAATAATGTATCGATCTTGATTACCGCGTTAAGATAATCGGGCTGATCTTGTGGACCAAGTGGGTTACTGCGATAAAAAGGCGATACGTTAACAATTTGTGTTTGCGGGATTTGCTTAATAGCTAAAATCGCATTTTGTGCTTGTTTTTCTGGTTCGCCAAGATTGGCACCTAAAGCAATATAAACTATTGCCATATTGATATCCTTTTGGTTGATAAAAAATATAAGCTTAAAACATAATAACCAACTCACCAAATTTTATCATCTGGCACAAGTCTCGATCATATTTCCCTTCATCGTCAGTATCAGCACATAGAGATCGATTAACTGTCAGTTGTCTTTTGACTATAATTAAATTTATCTTGAGTATAGACTTAAAAAGGTAATTTAAATAATTTGGAGGATGAATGATGAAAACAGTTTTAGTAACAGGGGCATCGTCTGGCTTTGGTAAAGCGATTTGTCAAAAATTGATAGCCGATGGTTATAAAGTAATTGGTAGTGCTAGACGCATAGAAAAATTAAATGAAATGGCAGTGCAACTTGGTGACAACTTCTTACCTTTACTATTAGATGTGACCAAAAAAGATGCTGTTGAAAATTTATTAATTGGCATTCCAACAGATTTTAAACCAATCGATATATTAATTAATAATGCCGGACTTGCTTTGGGTATGGAACCAGCTTATGAAGCTCATTATGATGATTGGGAAATGATGGTGCAGACCAATATTATTGGCTTAATGCATATAACGCGTACCATTTTACCAACAATGGTCGAACGTAATTGTGGTTATATTATTAATCTTGGGTCGACGGCGGGAAGTTATGCCTATAAAGGAGGCAATGTTTATGGGGCAACAAAAGCATTTGTTAAGCAATTCAGTGCGAATTTACGTACTGATCTATTAGGTAAAAAAATTAGAGTCACCAATATTGAGCCAGGATTATGTGGCGATACTGAATTTTCAAATATTCGTTTTCATGGTGACAATAAAAAGGCAGCGAATGTCTATCAAGGGGTCGAGTACATTAAACCTGAAGATATCGCCAATACGGTTTCTTGGTTAGTAAATACACCAGAACATTTTAATGTAAATTCAATAGAAATTATGCCAACTGCTCAAGCTTCGGGGGGACTTGCAGTCGTTAAGGATATGAATTAGTAACTAATATTACGCAAAGTTATGTAAAACATCTTAAGAGTATTAGCAAAGGAATGCTTAAATTATTAATCGTTGAAATACATATAATCTAACGAAGCTTGTTTACCATCATTTATCTCCAAATAGAGAAAAAATAATTTTGTCACTCTATCATATTATTAGTATTTTATTATCGAGATAGCCTTTTTAATAATAAATATTAATAATATAAAAAAAATGACAACATAGTAATAAAATCCACTTGCACTTATGTTCAGTGATTGATATTCTCTTGCCTTGGAAAAATGAATTGAGGTCTGATAATAATGACATTTTCTGAAGTAGTAGCAACATTCGCCAAAAGTCTTCCGGGAACTGACACCTATGTGAAGTTGCGTACAGCAATGCGAAAATTAATTCAAGAAGATCCTCATAACGCTTCAGTTTATTTTTTGATTTTTGGTTTTGCGCGCACTTACGTTATGTTATACGAAGATCAAGAAGTTTCACCACAGTTTGCTGAAGACAACCAGAAATTAATGTTGTCTTATCTGACTATACTTGATGAAGCACTTAAAAAAGGTGATGCGGCGAATTTATACCAAGCACTAAATCGTGTGGTTAACGAATACGAAAATAGCAAAAAAGTTTTTTAAAATGTGCAGCCTGACTTAAAATGTCGGGCTGTTTTTTTTGGGTATATAAAGATAATTGAATTTGGTTTAGGTAAAATGAAAACAGTAACAATGATTAACATTATTATTGGCACCTCTGGCACTATTAGGAACAGAGCGGGTTAATTTTTCCTAAAGAATATCAGAAGAACCCGCAAAATAAGCGGGTTTTTTTATACCTAAGCTGAATGATTACGCTTAGACATTTATTATAAGTAGTGATTGTTAGATCAGTGATATTGTTGTAACAGGGCAATTATAATGAATTATTGAGCGACATCGTCGCCAAAAAGGGTAAGTTTGAAAATATTCAATTTTAATGGAAAATAATAAAGGTGCGATATGAAAGTATTAAAATTTGGTGGAACTTCCGTCGCTAATGCACAGCGTTTTCTTCGGGTTGCTGAAATCATTGAAAATAATTCCAAACAGGAACAAACCGCTACCGTGTTATCGGCACCTGCAAAAATAACTAATCATTTAGTTGCAATGGTGGATAAGACAGTTGCTGGTCTTGACATTAACAGCAATGTTTATGATGCTGAAAAGATTTTTGCTGATCTATTAACTGGGTTATTTGAAGCACACCCCAATTTTGCTTATGAAGAATTGCAGTCATTTGCGCTTAATGAGCTAAAACACATTAAGCAATTGCTTCATGGTATTCGTTTATTAGGTCAATGTCCTGACAGTATTAATGCATCAATTATTTGTCGAGGTGAAAAGCTATCTATTGCGATCATGAAAGCATTACTTAATGCTAAAGGTTATCATGTTACCGTCATAAATCCGGTTGAGTCTTTACTAGCTAATGGGGGTTATTTAGAATCAACGGTTGATATCAATGAATCAACTCGTCGTATCAAAGCGTTAAATATTCCTAAAGAGGATATTATTTTAATGCCAGGTTTTACTGCAGGTAATGAAAGAGGAGAGTTAGTTGTATTAGGACGTAATGGTTCTGATTACTCGGCAGCTGTATTAGCGGCATGTTTGCGAGCGGATAGTTGTGAAATATGGACTGATGTAGATGGCGTGTATACCTGTGATCCACGTTTAGTACCAGATGCCAGACTGCTTAAAACGATGTCTTATCAAGAAGCAATGGAGCTGTCCTATTTTGGGGCGAAAGTCTTGCATCCAAGAACCATTTTACCAATTGCTCAATTCCAAATTCCCTGTTTAATTAAAAATACCAATAATCCTGATGCGCCAGGTACTTTAATTGGCGCAAATATTGTTGATTCCTCGACACCCGTTAAAGGCATTACAAACCTTAATAATATGGCAATGATTAATGTTTCTGGACCAGGTCTAAAAGGCATGGTTGGTATGTCGGCTCGTGTCTTTTCCGCAATGTCATATGCTGGCATTTCTGTGGTATTAATCACCCAATCATCATCAGAATATAGTATTAGTTTCTGTGTTCCTCATGCAGAATTATATCGTGCTGAAGAAGCACTAAGTGATGAATTCTATTTGGAACTCAAAGACGGATTATTAGAACCCATTGAAGTTATCGAGAGACTTGCAATTATTTCAGTGGTCGGTGATGGAATGCGCACCTTACGAGGATTATCAGCGAATTTCTTTGCGGCACTAGCACGGGCAAATATCAATATCGTAGCCATAGCTCAAGGGTCTTCTGAACGGTCGATTTCGGTTGTTGTGGATAATGATGTTGCGGTAATGGGAGTTCGGGTTGCTCATCAAATGCTATTTGGTACTGATCAAATTCTTGATGTATTTGTTATCGGTGTTGGTGGTGTAGGCGGAGCATTACTCGATCAAATTGCACGGCAACAAGTGTGGCTTAAAAATAAACAAATCGACTTAAAAGTTTGTGGTCTAATTAATTCCAAACATTGTGTTTTAAATCGTGATGGTATTTTGTTGAATGATTGGCGCACACAAATTAAACAAAGTCAGGATAACTATACGCTAGATGATATAATCGCATTTGCAAAAGACAATCGTTTACTTAATCCAATTCTAGTCGATTGTACTTCAAGTAGTGATGTCGCCAATAAATATGCCGATTTCCTGGCAAATGGTTTCCATGTCGTTACGCCGAACAAGAAAGCCAATACCAGTTCAATGGCTTACTATTTGCGTTTGCGTCAAGAAGCGGCAAAAAGTAAACGTAAATTCCAATATGATACAAATGTTGGAGCAGGCTTACCTGTCATTGAAAATTTACAGAATTTACTTAACGCTGGAGATGAATTAATCCAGTTCTCGGGTATCTTATCAGGTTCATTATCCTTTATCTTTGGTAAACTTGATGAAGGCATGACATTATCTGAAGCAACTAAGTTAGCTAAAGAAAAAGGTTTTACTGAACCCGATCCTCGCGATGATTTATCCGGAACTGATGTCGCGCGTAAATTATTGATCTTAGCACGTGAATCAGGTCTAAAGTTGGAATTAGATGATATCCATGTAGAATCGGTATTACCTGAATCCTATTCACAGGGTGATGTAACGGCATTTATGAACAAATTACCGCAACTTGATGAGCAATTCAAAACCCGTGCTGATGATGCTGCCAAAGCAGGTAAAGTATTACGTTATGTGGGTAGCATTGAGAATGGGCAATGCAGTGTTAAAATTGCCGCTGTCGATAGTGATGATCCGCTCTATAAAATTAAAAATGGTGAAAATGCCTTGGCATTTTATACCCGTTATTACCAACCAATTCCGTTAGTTTTACGCGGATATGGTGCGGGTAATGATGTTACAGCGGCAGGGGTTTTTGCTGATATTTTGCGAACAACGTCAAGTAAAATTGGTGGTTAAATGAATAAAATAATAAAGGTGTATGCGCCTGCATCTATGGCGAATATTAGTGTCGGCTTTGATATCTTAGGTGCGGCTATCAACCCTATTGATGGTAACATGCTAGGGGATTGCATTACCGTTGAAACAGCTACGCAATTTCAGTTAAAGAACAAAGGCCGTTTTGTTAAAAAATTGCCTAAGGATCCGAAACTAAACATAGTGTACCAATGTTGGCAACTTTTCTGTCAATCAATAGGGAAAGAATTACCAGTTGCGATGACATTAGAAAAAAATATGCCTATTGGTTCTGGTTTGGGATCGAGTGCTTGTTCGGTAGTGGGCGCACTGGTAGCACTAAATGAATATTTTGAAAAACCATTTAATGAACAACAAATGTTAACGATGATGGGGGAATTGGAAGGGCGTATTTCTGGTAGCGTACATTATGATAATGTTGCGCCCTGCTATTTAGGGGGGATGCAACTGATATTAGATGAGATGGGTATTATCAGTCAGTCAATTCCTCATTTTGATAATTGGTATTGGGTAATGGCATATCCGGGGATTAAAGTTTCAACGGCCGAAGCGCGAGCGATCTTACCAGCACAATATCAAAAACAAGATTGTATTGCTCATGGACGTTATGTTGGTGGTTTTGTTCATGCGTGTTATAGCCAGCAACCAAAACTGGCAGCAGCAATGCTAAAGGATAATATTGCTGAACCGTATCGTAAAAAGTTATTACCTCATTTTGATGAAACCCAAAAAGCAGTAAAAAAATTAGGTGCATTAGCGTCGGGTATTTCGGGTTCTGGCCCAACGATTTATGTGGTCAGCGATGATTTAGCCTCCGCGCAACAGATTGAATTATGGTTACAAACCCATTACTTACAAAATGAAGACGGCTTCACACATATTTGTAAAATTGATCAACAAGGTGCCAGAACAATTTAGTTCTGTCGTGCGATAGCAAAATATCACGCAGCGAATGAATAACCCACATTTGCTGAATAACTAGATAAAATTGGAACAGTAATATGAAACTTTACAATTTAAAAGATCATTCGGAACAGGTAAGTTTTTCCCAAGCAGTGCAACAAGGATTAGGAAAAGATCAAGGTCTGTTCTTCCCACAAGATTTACCAAAATTTAGCGCCACTGAAATTGAATCTTTATTAAAACTTGATTTTGTGACACGTAGCGCCAAAATTTTATCAGCTTATATTGGTGACGAGATTAGCTATGATGATGTATTGCGTATGGTAAACAATGCATTTCAATTTCCCGCCCCGGTCAAAGCTATTGAATCTGACATTGGCACTTTAGAACTCTTTCATGGACCAACCTTGGCATTTAAAGACTTTGGTGGGCGTTTTATGGCGCAAGCATTAGTGCAAGTGGCAGATGATAAAAAAGTAACAATCTTAACAGCAACCTCTGGCGATACCGGGGCAGCAGTTGCTCACGCTTTTTATCATTTACCGAATATTCGTGTGGTTATTTTATATCCTGAAGGTAAGATTAGTCCGTTACAGGAAAAACTCTTTTGCACCTTAGGGGATAACATTCATACGATTGCGATTAAGAGTGACTTTGACGCTTGTCAGGCGCTAGTAAAAAAATCCTTCGATGATACAGAACTAAAAAATAAAATTGGTCTAAATTCAGCTAATTCAATTAATATTAGCCGATTATTAGCCCAAATTTGCTATTATTTCGAGGCATTTGCACAATTAACGCCAAAACAACGTGAACAACTGGTCATTTCTGTACCAAGTGGTAACTTTGGCGATTTGACAGCAGGTTTATTGGCAAAAACTATGGGGTTACCGATTAAACGCTTTATTGCCGCAACTAATGCCAATGATACGGTACCGCGCTATTTGGATACAGGGAAATGGGAGCCACACAAAACGGTGGCAACGATTTCTAATGCAATGGATGTCAGCCAACCAAATAACTGGCCACGAATTGAAGAGATTTATCAACGTGAAGGTTGGGTATTAAAATCTTTAGGCCATGGTAGTGCTTCAGATGAAGTAGCGAGTGCAACTGTGCGGGAACTTGATCGAAAAGGTTATCTTTCTGAACCTCATGGAGCAATTGCTTATCGCGTATTACGTGATCAATTACAAGCTGGTGAGTATGGTCTATTTTTAGGTACCGCTCATCCAGCTAAATTTAAAGAGGTAGTTGAAAATATTCTTGGTAAAACGATACCCCTACCAAAAGAATTAGCAGATCGTGCCGATATGCCATTGTTATCGCATAAGATGGCAGATGATTTTGCTAAATTGAAGGATTTTTTAGTTAATTTAGCGTGGTAAATTAAGATAAAAAAGGGGAATACTAATTCCCCTAATCATAATTTCTTACCGGTTTTGAACCTTAATTCACTAATATGAACTAATCACACTTCTTTTTAGGTACCGCTCATCCAGCTAAATTTAAAGAGGTAGTTGAAAATATTCTTGGTAAAACGATACCACTACCAAAAGAATTAGCAGATCGTGCCGATATGCCATTGTTATCGCATAAGATGACAGATGATTTTGCTAAATTGAAGGATTTTTTAGTTAATTTAGCGTGGTAAATTAAGATAAAAAAGGGGAATACTAATTCCCCTAATCATAATTTCCTACCGGTTTTGAACCTTAATTCACTAGAATGAACTAATCACACTTCTTTTTAGGTACCGCTCATCCAGCTAAATTTAAAGAGGTAGTTGAAAATATTCTTGGTAAAGCGATACCACTACCAAAAGAATTAGCAGATCGTGCCGATATGCCACTGTTATCGCATAAGATGACAGATGATTTTGCTAAATTGAAGGATTTTTTAGTTAATTTAGCGTGGTAAATTAAGATAAAAGGGGAATATTAATTCCCCTAATAATTATTTCTCGCCGGTTTTGAAACTTAATTCACCAGGATGAGCTTATCACATTTCTTTTTTAATCATTAAACTAATATATCAGATAAAACCAATTCGCTATTAAAAGACAGCATTCTGACTATTGTCTAAAAGTATTATCTAAGCTATTGTAATAACATTTAACATAAATAACGGAGATCAATATATGCATTGTCCATTTTGTAATGCTGATGATACTAAGGTGATTGACTCACGTTTGGTAAGTGAAGGATACGAGGTTCGCCGTAGACGACAATGTACTGATTGTAATGAACGTTTTACCACATTTGAAGTGGCTGAATTGATTATGCCTAATGTTATAAAAAGTAATAATGTTCGTGAACCGTTCAATGACGAAAAATTACGTAGTGGTATGCAAAGAGCATTAGAAAAACGCCCTGTCAGTTTTGATGCGATAGAAGATGCAATAACACGAATTAAATCAAAATTACGGGCAACCGGTGAACGTGAGGTGGCAACTAAGTTAATAGGCGATTATGTGATTGAAGAATTAAAAAATTTAGATAAAGTGGCCTATATCCGTTTTGCTTCAGTTTATTTTAGTTTTGATGACATTGAACAATTTAGTAAAGAGATTGCTAAATTACAACAGAAATAACCATGAATAATCTGACTGTTTTCAACGATCATGATCTTCAATTTATGATGCAAGCCATTGCATTGGCTGAGCGTGGTCGTTTTACGACTACCCCAAATCCTAATGTGGGCTGTGTGATCGTTAAAGATAATCGAATTATTGGCACCGGTTATCATCGGCAAGCCGGTCAACCCCATGCTGAAGTTTATGCGTTACAGCAGGCTGGCGCTTTAGCAAAAAATGCCACAGCTTATGTGACGCTGGAACCCTGTAGCCATTTTGGTCGAACACCACCTTGTGCCAATGCGTTGATCGATGCAGGGATTAGCCGAGTTGTCGTCGCAATGCAAGACCCTAATCCTCAGGTTTCAGGCCAAGGTATTGCACGATTACGTGCGGCAGGTATACGGGTTGATATAGGCTTATGTGCTGAGGCCGCCGAGCAATTAAATCGTGCATTTTTTAAACGTATGCGAACAGGATTACCTTACGTTCAATTAAAACTTGCCGCATCTTTAGATGGTAAAATTGCCATGGCTTCGGGGGAAAGTAAATGGATAACATCCTCTCAAGCCAGACAGGATGTGCAGCGTTTTCGTGCTCAAGCCAGTGCCATTCTTAGCACGCATGTTACCGTGAAAAAAGATAATGCCAGTCTTACAGTACGTTATGATGAGTTACCTTCAGAAATACAGACCATCTACCCCGAATCAACGTTACGTCAACCGATACGAATTATTATTGATCGGCAAAATCAACTGACAGGCGATGAAAATCTTTTTCACCAATCAGGTGAAATATGGATCGTGAGTCAAACACAACGCCAGATTATGCCAATAAATTGTCAGCAACTATTAATCCCTGATCAACCCAACCAGATTAATCTTCAATTGTTATTAAAAGCATGTGCGAAACGCCAAATGAATTCGTTATGGGTGGAAGCGGGTGCGCATTTAGCGGGTGCGCTAATTGAACAAGATTTAGTTGATGAATTAATTGTTTATTATGCGCCAAAACTTTTAGGGCACAATGCACAAGATCTGGCAGTTTTACCACATTTAACGTTACTTGCCGATGCGCCTCAATTTGCTTATCATTCTGTTACAATGGTTGGTAATGACTTGCGGTGTATTTTACATAGACAACCCTAAACATCTTCGAAAAATTGGTAGCTATCACCTAACGCGCTACCTTGTGCTCCAAATTGGCGCAGATTGTGATCAACAGCATTCATTGATTGCCAATGGTTAGCACACCAATCTGGTGCGAGCAAAGTTGGTTTTCGGGCATTGGCCGAAATGCGATGGAATAAGATCTGTTTTGGGGTATGGCGAATTAAATCGCCGGCAATATCTACATATTCGTCCAATGTTAAGACAGACTGTCGACCGGCACGCCAAGCTTTAGCCATAATACTGCCTTCGACGATATGTAACGGATGTAACTTCAAACCATCCACACCGGTATCGAGTACTTGATTAAGTGTATTAAAACAATCTAGTTTGGTCTCTTTCGGTAAACCAATGATCAAGTGTGTACAAACTTTAATCCCCAAGTTCCGCGCTTTCTGGGTTGTTATATGATAATCAGCAAAGGTATGACCACGATTAATTTCGCATAGCGTTTTGTCATTGGAGGTTTGTAAACCCAATTCTAACCAAACTTCATACCCTTGATCTTGATAACTAGCAAGCAGATCCAATGCTGCATCTGGTACGCAGTCTGGTCGAGTACCGACACAAAGTCCAACGATATCCGCATTTTCCAGCGCTTCTTGGTACATTTTTCTCAATGTTGTCACTTCGGCATAAGTACTGGTATAAGCCTGAAAATAAGCTAAATAACGTTTTGATTTTTTCATTTGCGATGCTTGTAAGGCTAATTGTTCGGAAATAGATTTAATCTGTATGGATTCATCAATAATTGAGGCAACATTACAAAATGTACATCCTCCTTTAGCCAATTCACCATCGCGATTAGGGCAGCTAAAACCGCCATGTAGGGTCAGTTTATAAATTTTCTCACCATAACGACGAGCCAGATCTGCTCCGAAAGTATTTACCACAAGATGTAATTGCATATCAAAAAATTATGAGTTTTAACAGGATTATAAATTGCACTCATGGTAACCGAATTCTGTTATTTCGGGAAGGTCAACTTGCTTATTACACCAAATGGTTAAATTTTGGGTATTATTGAAGGAATAATGCTAGTCATAACGCGGTTTTCTCCGCAAAATTCATTAGTTCTATTAATACCCAATCAACACTTATTATAATCTTGACTTATAAGTAGAATTTATTTGACCGAAACTGCTTTTATCGTTAATTTCTGTCTCAATATCGCGGTATTCAAAGATTTAATAGCAATACGCTAGGCGGTGACAAAATAAAATGATTAAGAGGCAATAATATGTTATATGATCAGCATCATGACAAAGACAATTGTGGTTTTGGGTTAATCGCTCATATAGAAGGTAAACAAAGTCACAAAGTGGTGCGTACAGCAATTCACGGTTTGGCAAGAATGCAACATCGTGGAGCAATTTTATCTGATGGTAAAACCGGTGACGGATGTGGTTTATTACTACAAAAACCGGATCGATTTTTTAAGTTGGTTGCTCAAGAAGCTGGTTGGCGGTTAGCCACGAATTATGCGGTAGGAATGTTGTTTCTCAGTCAAGACGAAAAGGAAGCACAATATAGCCGCGAAATTATTGAAGAAGAATTACTGCAAGAAACACTCTCTTTGGTCGGTTGGCGTGACGTGCCAATTGATGTCAGTGTGCTAGGTGAAATCGCCCTTTCTTCCTTACCAAGAATTGAACAAGTGTTTATTAATGCGCCGGCAGGTTGGAGTACAATCGATTTAGAACGCCGTTTATTTATGGTGCGTCGTCGAATTGAAAAACGGGTTACCGATAATACCTTTTATGTCTGTAGTTTCTCAAATCAAGTCAATATTTATAAAGGCTTATGTATGCCGAAAGACTTACCGAGATTCTATTTGGATTTAGCTGATCTGCGTATGGAAACCTCAATTTGTTTATTCCATCAACGTTTTTCTACCAATACATTACCTAGATGGCCATTAGCACAACCATTTCGCCACTTAGCGCATAATGGTGAAATCAATACAATTGAAGGAAATCGCCAATGGGCTAAAGCACGCTCTTACAAATTTAAAACGCCACTTATTCCCGATTTACAAGATGCTGCGCCATTTGTCAATGTCACCGGCTCGGATTCCAGTTCATTAGATAATATGTTAGAACTCTTCTTAGTTGGTGGTATGGATATCGTGCGTGCTATGCGATTACTGGTTCCGCCAGCCTGGCAAAATAATCCTGATATGAATGAAGATCTGCGGGCATTTTTTGATTTTAACTCAATGCATATGGAACCATGGGATGGACCTGCTGGTATTGTGCTGTCTGATGGTCGTTATGCTGCATGTTGCTTAGATCGTAATGGATTGCGTCCGGCACGTTATGTGATTACCACTGATGGTTTAATTACCTGTGCATCAGAAATTGGTATTTGGGATTATCAACCCGATGAAGTTGTCAAAAAAGGTCGTGTTGGGCCGGGTGAACTTATGGTAATTGATACCGAAAAAGGGCAAATTCTGCAATCCGAAGAAACTGATAATGATTTACAAAAACGGCACCCTTATAAAATCTGGATGGCAAAAAATGTCAAACGATTAACCCCTTTTGAAGATTTGGCTGATGAACATCTTGGACAACGGGAATTTGATGATGTAACTCTGGCGACCTATCAAAAACAATTTGGATATTCCTTTGAAGAACTTGACCAAATATTGCGAGTTTTGGGGGAAAACGGTTATGAAGCTACCGGTTCAATGGGGGATGACACACCATTTGCTGTACTTTCTAGTCGGCCACGTATCATTTATGATTATTTTCGTCAAAAATTTGCTCAAGTAACCAATCCACCGATTGATCCGTTGCGTGAAGCGCATGTTATGTCGTTAGCAACCAGCATTGGGCGGGAAATGAACGTATTTGCTGAGGCGGAAGGGCAAGCGCACCGTGTATCGTTTAAATCGCCAGTACTGTTATATTCCGATTTCCAACAGTTAACCTCGTTAGAATCGAAATATTATCAAACCGATGTGTTAGATATCACTTATGAAATTGATGGCAGCTTAAGTGATGCTATTGAACAACTATGTGGTGATGCGGAAAATAAAGTTCGTGCTGGTGCGGTTCTGTTAGTTTTATCTGACAGAAATATAGCCGCTGACCGTTTACCGATTCCAGCGCCAATGGCTGTCGGTGCCGTACAGCAGCGCTTGGTAGAGCAAAATTTACGATGTGACGCCAACATTATTGTTGAAACGGCTAGCTGTCGTGATCCGCATCAATTTGCAGTGCTAATTGGCTTTGGTGCAACAGCCGTCTATCCTTATTTAGCTTATGAAAGTCTGGCCCAAATGGTTGATCATGGAACAATCAATAAAAGCTACCGTAATGTGATACTTAATTATCGTAATGGTATCAATAAGGGGCTTTATAAGATTATGTCTAAGATGGGGATATCTACCGTTGCCTCTTATCGTTGCGCCAAATTATTTGAAGCTGTTGGTTTACATGAAGATGTCGTAAAAACGTGTTTTTCTGGCGTAACTAGCCGAATTAGTGGCGCAAATTTTGAAGACTTCCAACAAGATTTATTCAATTTATCGAAGCGAGCATGGCTAAAACGTAAACCTTTAGATCAAGGTGGCCTTCTCAAATATATTCATGATGGTGAATATCATGCTTATAATCCAGATGTGGTGCAGACACTGCAAAAAGCGGTGAATAATGGTAATTATGAAGATTATA
Organism: Frischella japonica; assembly: GCF_014489845.1. GTDB lineage: Bacteria > Pseudomonadota > Gammaproteobacteria > Enterobacterales > Orbaceae > Frischella > Frischella japonica. Next base: position 47,634 of record NZ_JABURY010000019.1, on the reverse strand, counting down.
AAAAATATGCCCAAGTGGTGAATAGTCGTCCAGTGGCAACATTTCGCGATTTACTCAAATTAAACCTGGCTGAAGAACAAACGATTGATCTGGATCAGGTTGAACCTTGTGAAGCATTATTCAAACGCTTTGACTCAGCGGCCATGTCGATTGGGGCATTAAGCCCAGAAGCTCACGAATCATTGGCGCAAGCGATGAATACTTTAGGGGGGTATTCCAACTCTGGTGAAGGGGGAGAAGATCCTGCTCGTTATAATACTAATAAAGTTTCCCGAATCAAGCAGGTTGCTTCTGGACGTTTTGGTGTCACTCCTGGATATTTAATGAGTGCTGATGTTATTCAAATAAAAGTAGCACAAGGAGCAAAACCCGGTGAAGGGGGGCAATTGCCAGGCGACAAAGTCACACCTTATATCGCTAAATTACGCTTTTCGGTGCCGGGTGTGACATTAATATCACCGCCGCCACACCATGATATTTATTCAATCGAAGATTTAGCGCAATTGATTTTTGATTTAAAACAGATCAACCCTAAAGCAATGATCTCGGTAAAATTGGTGTCAGAGCCTGGGGTGGGTACGATTGCAACCGGTGTGGCTAAAGCTTATGCCGATATGATCACCATCTCCGGTTATGATGGGGGAACCGGTGCCAGTCCATTAACCTCGGTAAAATATGCTGGTTCACCTTGGGAATTGGGATTAGTTGAAACACAACAAGCTCTAGTTGCCAATGGGTTACGACATAAAATACGGTTACAAGTAGATGGTGGGCTTAAGACGGGATTAGATATTGTTAAAGCCGCCATTTTAGGTGCGGAAAGTTTTGGTTTTGGTACTGGACCCATGGTGGCATTAGGCTGTAAATATCTACGAATATGTCACTTAAATAACTGTGCAACAGGTGTGGCAACGCAAGATGAAACGTTACGCAATAATCATTATCATGGGCTACCGGAAAAAGCGATGAACTATTTCCGTTTTATCGCTCAAGAAACGCGGGAAATTATGGCACAACTTGGTGTCACGCGAATTACCGATTTAATTGGTCGAACGGATTTACTCACTGAGATTGAAGGTTTTACTGCTAAACAAAACAAATTAGATTTATCCGCCTTATTGATAGCCGCTACACCTTTAGAAGGATGTGCTGTGCATCATACGGAATTAAATGCACCTTTTGACCAAGGGGTTTTAAATCACCAAATCATGCTGCAAGCAAAAGATGCAGTCGATGCAAAACAGTCAAAAATATTACATTTTGATATTCAAAATACCGATCGTTCTGCAGGAGCAACATTATCTGGTTATGTTGCCCAGCGATATGGTGATCAAGGTCTTACTGATAGTCCGATTAAATTACATTTTAATGGCACTGCCGGGCAAAGTTTTGGGGTTTGGAATGCCAATGGTGTTGAATTGACTTTAACAGGTGATGCTAACGATTATGTTGGAAAAGGAATGGCCGGCGGGCGTATTGTGATTTCACCACCTGTTGGATCAGCTTTTTTAAGTCATGAAGCGACCATTATTGGTAATACCTGTTTATATGGTGCGACCGGCGGTAAATTATTTGCTGCGGGTAAAGCTGGAGAACGATTTGCAGTACGTAATTCAGGTGTAATCAGTGTGGTTGAAGGTATCGGGGATAATGGCTGTGAATATATGACGAGCGGTATTGTTTGTGTTTTAGGAAAAACAGGGGTTAATTTCGGTGCGGGTATGACCGGTGGTTTTGCTTACATTCTGGATGAAGATGGTGAATTTAATCAACGTATGAATAAGGAGCTCGTTGAAATGCTTGACGTGATTGATTTCGCTATTCATGAGGAGCATTTACGTGGTTTAATTATGGAGCATGCGCAATTGACACATTCATCACGAGCAGAGGATATTCTGGCGAATTGGGCAACCTATGCCAAACAGTTTGTATTGGTGAAACCAAAATCAAGCGATATTAAAGCATTACTGGGACATCGTAGTCGTTCGGCCGATGAATTACGAGTACAGGCGCAATAGGGAGAATATGCAATGAGTCAGAATGTTTATCAATTTATCGATTTGCAACGGATTGATCCACCAAAAAAATCGCTAAAAATTCGAAAAATTGAATTTGTTGAAATTTATGAAGGATTCTCTCAATCGCAAGCAACAGCACAAGCAGATCGTTGCCTAGCTTGTGGAAACCCATATTGTGAATGGAAATGTCCAGTACATAACTATATTCCCAACTGGTTAAAATTAGTCAATGAAGGGCAGATTTTAAAAGCTGTCGAGCTATGTCATCAAACCAATAGCTTACCTGAAATTTGTGGGCGAGTTTGCCCACAAGATCGGTTATGCGAAGGGTCTTGTACATTAAGTGCTGAATTTGGTGCGGTAACCATTGGGAATATTGAGCGGTTTATTACCGATGAAGCATTTAAATTAGGTTGGCGACCCAATGTCAATCATGTTGAGATGAGTGGTGAAAGGGTTGCCATTATTGGTGCCGGTCCTGCAGGATTAGCTTGTGCTGATGTGCTGGTTCGTAATGGTATTAAACCAGTTGTATTTGATCGTCATCCAGAAATTGGTGGTTTATTAACATTTGGTATTCCCGCCTTTAAGTTAGATAAAGCGGTGTTAATCAATCGTCGGCAGATTTTTACTGATATGGGGATTGAATTTCGCTTAAATACCGAAGTAGGTAAAGATATTTCTTTGCAGTCGATTATCGATGAATTTGATGCCGTCTTCATTGGTACCGGAACATATCAATCAATGCGTGGTGGGTTAGAAAATGAAGATGCGCACGGTGTCTATGCAGCTTTACCATTTTTAATTGCCAATACTAAACATATTATGCAACATCCACAAACAGCAGATGCACCCTATGTTGATATGAAAAATAAACGCGTTGTTGTTTTAGGTGGTGGTGATACAGCTATGGACTGTGTGCGTACTTCCATTCGGCAGGGTGCAACTGAGGTAACTTGTGCTTATCGTCGTGATGAGGCTAATATGCCTGGTTCTAAGCGTGAAGTAAAAAATGCTAAAGAAGAAGGCGCAGCTTTTTTATTTAATGTTCAGCCGATAAGTATTGAAGTTGATGACCAAGGGCAAGTAATCGGTATCAAAATGGTGAAAACAGCACTGGGTGAGGCTGATGCTAATGGACGTCGCGCTGCAATGGTAATTGAAGGATCAGAGTTTGTGTTACCTGCTGATGCTGTCATTATGGCATTTGGTTTTAAACCACATGCTATGCCGTGGCTTACGGAACATCACGTAGAGCTGGATTTACAAGGACGTATTGTTGCGCCTGCGAATCGAGGTTATCAAACCTCAAATCCAAAAATATTTGCAGGCGGTGATGCAGTGCGTGGTTCTGATTTAGTCGTTACTGCTATTGCGGAAGGTCGTAAGGCTGCTGAAGGCATTCTTGATTATTTAGAAATCTAAATGATCAATATAATAGAAAAACACGTTTAAGTTATTTAAACGTGTTGATAATTAGAACATTAATTTTTAATTTAATTGATTGTTTATTATATGTGTCTTGAAAATAAATGATATAAATAATAAACTTTCATCCAATAACAAATAATGGAAAATTTTTAATTTATTCGATAATTGTTCTTCTCACATCAAAATAAGTTTAATAGCGCTCTGTTAGCGATAAAATACTGTTCGAAGTAGGAAGAAAGATGAAAGAATAAATTGCCAACTGATCTAATTAACTACTCTTTTGCACGAATGATATAAGCACATATATCTGTTTATGAATTAAATATTAAACAATTTCTATTTATTCATAATCATATATGTATGCTGATAGCACAGGTTCAAATTAAGCTATCATAGCATTATCCATTCATTATTTGCTATTAAGAAAGAGGTTTTACTAGCATTTTGTTTGTAGCGAACAAACATAGTGAGCATAGTGTTAAGGTTATTTGATCTCCTGTCTCAGTTCAACAGACTCGATGTGATAGTTGCCTTGGTTTTATTGAGAATAATAAATCGGTAACGATATTGATATTACGGCAACAATAATTAAAAGATGAAATAGATAACAGGGGGAAACATTCAGATGTATATTGGCGAATGGTTAATGTGGTTTAGTAATTCGGTTTCATCTGCGATGCTAAGAAATTTTCAAATACCACAATTAGATAAAAATTTACGCCCAAGTGAATTACGTAAAAATTATACTAAAAAGTCAATGAGCGATACCCCTCGCCCTATCGGGCCATATTATGCTTATAATGAACATTATTTAGAGATTCGTGGTGGCATGTTTGAAAATTTTCGCGGAATTATTACCTGGATAAGTTTGCTTTTATTTCTCATACCGTTATCTAATGCTTATTTCGCAATTGATATTCTTATTAAACATTTTAATCATCACAAAGATGATTTTGTTTTAGTCATTTTGGCCGCCTCATTCAATTTTATTCTATTTATTGTGTTTGCTTATTTTTTTGTTCGTTATTTTCGCCATATCGGTCGATTTGAATTATTTACGCTACGCCATATTCGGGTCAGATTTAACCGTGTTACAAAGCAGGTCTATATCCAACGACCAAAATACTTAGGTGGAACGGTAGTGTTTCGTTGGAAAGATATCATGCCTATTTGTGTAGATGAGGAAAACGAAAATCCTCAAAATTTAGTAAATGTATTCTATTTTCACCCTTATAAAACCGGTTTACCGTTTATTGATGGCTTTGGTATTGGTAAAAACACCAATAGTCTTGCAGATCATCGTGATGAGTGGGAATTTATTCGTCGTTATATGGAAAACGGTATGGATGAATTACCTAAACCACGCATAACCACAACTTTACCGTTACCAGGTCGTGCACTTAAGCAACAAATTAAACCTTTAGTTAAAATTTGCCAAAGTTTACCGCATATAGCAACTTATATCATTATGATTCCAGTATTTATCGTGATGTTGCCGTTTTATATAATAGGTTATTTCGTCTCAGAATGTTTATGTTGGCAAGCACGTTGGCCAAGAGTCATTCGTGAGGCTGGTCAAAAAGGTAAACCAAGACCGAAAGAGACCAGATTAACCGATTACTCCCTTAAAATTAGGCAAATCATGTTGCAAGATGAATCATCAGTCGAGCAAATGGCTAATAAAGAAACTCACAATGCTAATGGCACAAATGAAGTATTAGAATGAAAGCTACTAATAATATAGATTGATAGATCGAGTAATCCGTTGTTAAGTCGTTCAATATCATTTCTAATACCCGATTAGATAATGAAGTAAGCGCATTAAAATGATATAAAGTAAATAAAATAAAAAAGTTACAGATAAATTTAAACGTCTAATCAAAAGCGTGTTAGCACTTTATTTACCAAGTGAATAAATACTGACAAAATCAGTTTATCCAGCATAAATCTGTAGCCAAGTCTATAGGTAAAGTTTGAAATTTGATAAAGCGTTAATAATCATCGGGCATAATAAACTTATTTTTATAACATTTACGAAGCAAAGATGTAACGGTAGAGATGGGCATTCTATCTATTTAGTACAAACTATTGGTATTATTTTATGAAATCAGTTGCAAATGCACTCAAGGTAAAATTTTTTACTCAAAGTTCTACTTGTAAACTGATATAAGATAAATTAATCAGATAGTTCATTTATGATAATGGTCTATCTACCTGTCTAGATGATCTCTATCAACATTAACTGAACGGAGAAATTTTATGATCTTCACTGATCCGATTCAGTGATGCTGACGATATATCCTATGATAAGTGCAGGCAGAAACTCTATATTGAGAAGAGCAAAAACAATCACGATCGGGTCAGAGTGCCATAGCCAATCTACTAGCCATTGATAATGGTACTTGACCCTCAAATGGGGAGCTTGTTATAAGATTATAATCAAAAATTAGGCGTATACCGATGAATGATTACTGACTGATAACATAAGCTTTTATCGTTTCACTACATGCGTTTAATAATAATGGAAGTATTAATGCCACCAAAGGCAAAATTATTACTTTGAATGTATTCAATATCTAATTCTCTGCCATTTCCCATAATATAATCAAGTTCACCACATTGTGGATCAGGATGAACAAGATTAACGGTAGGGTTAAACCAACCCGAATGCATCATTTCAATAGATAACCATGCTTCAAGCGCACCGCAAGCGCCTAAAGTGTGACCAAAATAACTTTTTAATGAAGAAATCGGTGTTTGATGATTGAAAATTTCAGCAGTAGCATGACTTTCAGCAATATCGCCACGATCTGTTGCAGTACCATGGGCACTGATATAACCTATTGCCGAAGATGGCAAATTGGCTTGCTTTAATGCTTGTTCAATGCAAAACTTCATGGTTTCTTTACGTGGTTGAGTGATATGGCTCGCGTCACAATTGGTCATAAAACCAACGATTTCGCCATAAATTTTTGCTCCACGAGCTTTAGCATGTTCGTATTCTTCTAAAATTAAGGCGCCGGCACCTTCACCAATCACTAAACCATCCCGATCACGATCGAATGGTCGTGGTGAATCTTTTGGATTATGATTCTTCTGACTTGTTGCAAATAAAGTATCAAATACTGCTGCTTCCGATGGGCATAGCTCTTCCGCGCCACCGGCAACCATGACGGTTTGCAGACCGTATTTTATTGCTTCATATGCATAACCGATAGCTTGACTGCCTGAAGTACAAGCGCTGGATGTGGGGATGATGCGTCCTTTCAGGCCGAAAAATAACCCGGTATTTACTGCCGTAGTATGTGGCATCATTTGTACGTAGGTGGTGGCGGTAATATTATTGGTGTGTTTTTCATTTAACATCGTCGCAAATGCTGCGACAGGCGCTGTACTTCCGGTAGATGATCCAAAAGCGATACCGGTACGACCATCCGTAAGCACTGATTCTTCTAATAAACCTGATTGTTTCAGCGCGATTTCTGTAGCCTGTGTGGACAGCAATGAAACGCGTCCCATAGAACGTATTTTCTTACGTGTATAATGTTCTGGTAGTACGAAATCATCGATAGGTGCACCAAGTTTAGTGTTCAATCCATCATAAATTTCCCATTCGGGCATATATCTCACGGCATTTTGCCCTTGTTTTAAGCGTGCCTGAACCGTTTGCCAATTGCTACCAAATGCCGTGACCCCGCCCATGCCAGTTATTACCACACGTCTAATCATATCATACCTCCATTTATTGAAATAACTTGACGCGTTATATAACCGGCAATATCTGACATAAGATAACTGGCTAATCCAGCTACTTCTTCAACATTGCCCATCCGTTTTAAAGGAACTAATTTCATTGCTTCATGAAAGACGATAGGATCGATATCTAAAATACCAGTATTGATAACACCTGGTGCTATGCAATTAACGGTAATATTGCGTTTAGCTAATTCTATTGCAAGGGCTTTACTTGCACCAATGAGACCAGCTTTAGCAGCACTATAGTTTACTTGCCCCCGATTACCAACAACACCTGAAATCGATGAAATCACGATAATACGTCCACCATTACGTAGACCGATCATTGGCATAATGCACGGATGTAAGACATTATAAAAGCTATCTAAATCAGTATGAATAACGTCACACCAATCTTTTTCAGTTAATGCCGGGAAAGCACCATCACGAATAATACCTGCGTTATTGATTACACCATAATAGGCACCATTTTGTTCAATATCAGATTCAATAATATGTTGACACTGAGCGCGATTACTGACATCAAAAGATAATAACCTTCCTTTGCCACCATTATTCTCAATAGTTTGCAGAGTTTGTTGTGCTCCTTTTTCGTCACTATGATAGTGAACAGCAATATTAAATCCATCTTGGGCAAGTTTAATGGCAATAGCTTTACCAATACCCTTACTTGCGCCGGTTACAAGGACTGTTTTTGTCATTATTATTCTCCTAAACGGGGTTTACCAAATAACACTGCCAATTCGGATTTATCCGGTTCATAAACGTTGAGTCTTCCTGTGGCAACACATGTGTCATCGATTGTTAACTGGCATTCAAAACTGGCCAATTTATTATCATGTAAGATTAATTTTGCCTGAATCATTAACAGACTATTTAATGGAAATTGCGTGACGGAAAGATCGATCGATCTACCACCTAATAGCATGCCAATTTTAGTTTGATGTTCATTTTTTTGACCGTGATAACCATTCCATACTCCAATTGTTTGCGCCATAAGTTCAATAGCATAATAATTCGGTAAAGCAAATTGATCATTGAGGAATGGTGCTAAAATACTTTGGCGGCTCACTTCAACACTACAAATGCACTGTTCATTATCGATCAAATGTACATTTTGTATCATGACCATTGGCGTATCATGCGGTAAATAGTGTTTTGCTAATTCGTATTCCATTATTTTTTACCAATAATTAAAGAAACATTATTACCACCAAATGCAAATGAGTTTGACATTATAATTGGTTTTTCAAGTTTCATAGATTGTGTCACCATGGCGATGTTATCTAATTGCGGATCAAACGGTGAAACCGAGAAATTCTGTTGGGGTAACGGGATATTTTGCTCTATTAATAAATAACTGATCGCTAATTCGGTTGCAGCTGCTGTTCCAAGGGTATGACCGGTGAGATGTTTAGTGGAACTACATGGTGTATTATATGGGGCAAATAAACGATAAACTGCTTTACTTTCAGCTTGATCATTTAACGGTGTTGCCGTGCCATGTAAATTAATATAGCCAATATCGCTTGCGGTCAGTTGGGCATCTGTTAAAGCCATTGCCATTGCTTTTTGTGCGCCAATACCTTCCGGATGAGGCGCCGAAATATGATGCGCATCGGAAGACTCGCCAATACCTAATATCGCTATTTCACTGTTTTGCTCCTTAGTTAGTACAAATAGGGCGCCTGCCTCTCCGATATTAATACCACAGCGATGTTGTGCAAAAGGCGTGCAAGGTTTATCTGATAGTGATTCTAAAGCATGAAATCCATTAATTGGCATTCTACTTAAACTATCTGCACCACCAACAATGGCAGCATCAACAAGACCACTTTCAATCAGACGTTTGCCACTTATTATTGCTCTGGCACTGGATGTACATGCTGTTGAAATAGTGTAAGCTGGACCTTGTAGGTGTAATAAGGTACTTAAGAAACAAGATGGATCACCTAATTCTTGCTGATTATAATAGTAATTTCCCGGTAACTGGCCTGATTGCAAATAATGTTTGATAGCTAAATCACCTTCATGGATACCCGAAGTACTTGTGCCTAAAATTACCGCAATTCTTTGTTTACCGTATTTTGCAATAATCTGTTGTATCTGTGACTCAATTTGAAGGTAGCTGGCATAGATTAATTGATTATTTCGGCTATTATATGCCGCTAAATGATGGGGAATTGTTGGTAATGGTGTTTTAACTTTGCCAAACCAAGTCCTTTTATTGTGTAATAACCAACCGTTATTTTCCTCTAAATAATGAGTAGCATTGTAATATTTAGCTAAATTTTGACTAATTTGCGTCATATTACTGCCTAAAGAGTTGATCGCGCCTAACGCGGTGATATAAACCATTCTAACTACTCCATACTGCTAATTGCGATTTGATACCCAAAAATATAATGTTTGATATTTGTAGGTTTACGGATTTGCGATGAAGGTGGTTGACGATATTTGATCTCAATCACTGTTTGTTGCTGCTCATTAATCAGTAAACGCTGCTCGTTGGTGTCAATTAATTGCCAACCTTTGGGTAATAAAGGTTGCCACTGCTCTATAGGTAGAATGCTGAACATAATGTCAGATAAAATTTGAGACGCGGATGGTAGCTCTTTAATAAAAATATTTTGTTCAGTCGTAATTACTTTACCATAGTAGTCAATTTTAAATAGACGAATGCCTAGTGTTGATAAACCAACTACACTTAATGCATCATTTTGTGCATCAATCATTGTGATTAATGAATGCTGTTGACCGTTATAACTAAATGTCAGTAATTGTTGATCATGATAAACTTGGTCGAAATGAGGGGCTGGTAAATTCACTTTAACCCCTTTGGTTAACCAAGTTTCGGGACTGATAGGTTTGTTGGCACATGAGCAGAGTAATAATGTTATAAAGCACATTAGCCAATATTGAATTCTTTTCATTTTGCTACCTAATTATTTGATTATTATTTATTTTGATTAATTAGTGTTGTTTATTTTGCGGTTGGCAAATTGGCGCAAATAAGTATGCTGTAAAAATGCCACCAGTGAGTACTAAACCAAAACCAACGATAGCGTTAGTATGGCTTAATACTAACAAACCAAACGATAGCAAGGTGGTTAATGCTGCCATCGATACAGCTAATAATGCGCCAGTTGTTTGGCTCTTGGTATTGCTTAAGAATAAACTATAATCAATACCAATACCAATAACTAAAATTAATGCTAACATCGAAAATAGATTAAGTGATTGCTGAGTTATGCCGAGGATAGCCAATGAGGCACCAATCGATAATAAGGTCGGTAACGTGCTTTTAATGGCCATAAACAAACCATTATTACGATTCCGATATATAAAAGTAGCACAAATTATGATAATGGCAAAAACCAATAATTCACTTAAATGAATACGATAATGCATAAACATATCATTAAATTCTTGTCGTCGATCTAACAACTGCACTCCTGATATTCCAGAAGATAAGTCACTTAACTTGGTTATGTTTTTAATATCACTAATCGGTATTAATGTTGCACTTTGCCCGTCAGTTAAACTAAGCCAGAGTAAATTGCGTCCTTCACTGATTGAACTATTTAGCCATTGTTGTGGGGTCATAAGCGCTAATTCATTGAGATTTAGACGACTATTCTCAGGCGTTAAACCCATATTTTCTAACCCGTCTATAATAGCAGGTGCATATTGTTTGATAGTATCAATATTCTGTTGTTGTTGCTGGAGTGAGAATAAATTTATCGTTTGATATGAGCCGATTAATCCATCTTGTTTGGCCTGATTTAGTATTGGGATGAATGCTTCGAGTCGTTGTAAAGTTTGTTCCGGGGTTTGGCCGTAGACAACAAACCATTTTTGATCATGACTTTGCTTTGTTATAGCTATAATTTTTTGTTCCTGTTGATATAAATCGGTAGGTAATGTTTGTAACTGTCCGATATCATCATCAATTTTTAATTGTGTGAGCCCTATGGCAATAAAAGTAGTCATCATTAATGTCATTATTATTTGCATGCTGTTTTTTTGCCATAATGTTAACCAACCCGTTAAATAACGTTCGCCAATATTTAATCTTACCGGCAAATTATTAACGAGAAATGGGTACCAGCATATAACGGTAAAAAAAGCTCCCATTAAACCAAAAATCGCAAAGGTTGCTAATTGTTTTAATCCCGGGAAGGGCGTAAACAACAAAATAACGTAAGCAATTAAGCTAGTCGTCAGAGCAATTATTAAGGTATAAAGGAGATTGTTAAGACTTTGCCACGCGGTTTCTTGATTCCCATGTAACATACGCTCGGTTAAATAATGTAGGGCATAATCAATCGCAATCCCAATAATACTGGTACTCATAACGAGGGTAATAATATGTATTTCACCAAATAGCGCTACTACGGCAACTATTCCACAAAGAATACCAATCGAAATCGACAGAAGTGTCAATAAAATAGGACGTATAGAACGGAAAATGACTAAAATGAGGATTACAATGCCGAGAATCGACAGACTACCAATCGTTGAGATATCATTTTTGGCTTGAGAACTGGCATAATCACTATAGAACAATACGCCTCGTTTGATAATTTCTGTATCTGGCCATTGTTGTTTAAGTAACAGCGTTAATTCATCGAGTTGTTTAATAATCTGCTGTGATTGCTGCATATTAAATGAGGAACCTTGCAGTTGAGCATAGATCATATACCAAGTATTATTTTGTTCATCTTTAGCTGTCAGCCAATGATTATTAACGGTTAAATTACCGCTATGACTAAGTTGATTTAATTGTGTTGAACGTGTTATGAGCAATGGATCATGATTAAGTTCATTCATGGTTAAGCCACTAAATGGCGAATAAAGTTGACTTAATATCCAAGGTAAATGTGTGCCATTTTTTATCTTTGTTAGGGTATCAGTATCGATAAGTTGATAACGATATTGATACGCTGTTTTAGCCCATTCTTGCTGAAATTGTTGATCCATTAACCCATTGACTTTTTCAATAAATTTTTGCTGGGTTAAGTTGTCATACCACCATTTTACTGGTTCAAGGTCATCGGATAGTTTGGGTTTAATTAACCACACTAATTGCTTATCTAAGCGTTCTTGAAAACCTGTCATTAACTCTGCAGGAACAGCTGTATTTTGTGTTTGAGGTAATAATGATAGTACACTGGTATTAAGTTTACTTTTTGGCAGTAAATATATTGCCAATACTAATAGTCCAAGAACAATTAGCCCCCATAAAACAGCTGCTTTTTTCAAGGTATCACAATTAATCGAATAAATGTTTTTCATTTTCAGTTAAGGGTAATGTTTGATGATCAGTAAAAACAATCAATGTTTTATCGTTTTGCTTATCATCAATGGTAATTTGTAATAAATATTGGTCACCGATTAAGGTAATTTTATGAAAAATTTTATTTAAAGGAGCCATTTTCGGTATCAATATCAGTTGCCATTTTTGTGCATTATCAGAATCAGATAAGTTCAGTTGAAAATTTTTTTCAAGGGTAATTTTATCAGCATTAAAAATTGCGGCTAATAAGGTATTAAATTGAAATAATTGTGGCTGTTCATCCGCTCTGATAATTTGTGGTGGTTGTTGACCAATGATTTGTTGCATACGTTGATCATTCATTTTTAGCGTCAAGGCAAATGGAGTCAACTGTTGCCACCATAATCCATGGTGTTGTGATATGATCATTCGCCCCGTTGAATGTAAGGGCTTGTTCATACCTTGAATATATCTATCTTGTGTGAAATTAGCACGCGTAACCGGATATTGACTAAATTTTTGTTGTAATTCATCCAGCGTTATGGCCTGACCATTACTGACAAAAAATATCGAAGGAAGAATAAAACAGAGTATCAGGAAATTTTTCATGTGATTAATCCAAAACGTTCTAAAAAGATTGGTGGCGTAACAAAACTCATCTCTTTATTCACGGCATTAACGGCAACTTGAATGGTATATCCAGTGGTCGTTTTTTTACCTGTTATAGCGTCTCTTACTATATAATTTAATTTTATACGATTTTCATATTCGGCTAATTGCACGGTTATTTGCAGGGTCTGTTCTGCTATGGTGGCAACAACGTATTTAACGCGAGTATCGATAATGGGCCAAACATAGCCGGAATCAAGCATCTCTTTGTAACCATAATTAAATTTTTTAAACAAAGCTTCACGGGCCTTCTCAAAAAACTTTAAATAATTACCATGCCAGACAACGCCCATGGCATCAGTATCATGAAATGAAGTGATGACTTCGATTGTGGCGCTGTGAATTGTATTATTTATCATAATTATTATCTTTTTTTTGTCAGTTGTGTGGGCTTAGTATAGTGCCAAAAGTCATAAAAATTAAACCAATCAAGTGGTGACATTAAACAGTAATATTCTAAACGTGTAGCATAACGCTGTACGGTAGCTTGTAAGATTTGCTGTCGTTCTTTACGTGGTAAGCGTAATTGTTCACTAAAATGTTCAAAATAGAATTGATAACGTCCGTTTGGTTTTAATCCCCAAACAAGGTAAACAGGAACACCTAGCGCCGATGATAGAATAAATGGACCTTTGGGAAAAGGTGCTGGTTGGCCCAAAAAATTGGCCCATATGATGGCATCATCGTCGGTTCGTTGATGAGGATTAGTTGACGTTCTGTCGCCCATAATGGCGACCCATTCACCGCGATCTAATTTTTCTTTAAGCAGTATTGCGCTATTAGCATTAAGTGTATCGACTTGAATTAAATTAATGGTTGCTTTAGGATTTACCGTAGCAAGAATCTGATTAAATCGTGTTGCATGGCGCGTAAACACTAAGGCATTAATCGTGACGTGGTGGGATAGATTGGCAATAGCTCGACACATTTCTAAATCACCAAGATGTGATCCCAATAAAATAATGCCTTGTCGTTTTTCTATAACCTCTAAACACAGGGCTTTATGTGGATAATAGAGATCATTGATGGTGATATCACCTTGCCAACTGGCTAATTTATCAAGTAACGATTCACCAAATCGATAGAAATGTTGAAAAGTAGTCAATTTATTTTTATTAACCAGAGGAACAGATGGATACTGTTGTTTAATTAATTGTAAATAAGCCTTGGAAGCTTTACGCTGTGTTGTGCCAGTTAACCAAAAATATAGAATGACTGGAAGCATAATCAATTGTGCTATTTTACGCCCCAAAATACGATACGCAGTTAAAATAAACTTTATGCCCCATAATCCCTTACGTTCATTGACTTGTGACCAATGTTGTTGTGGCATTTGTTGGGAATTATCTCTTTTTATCAAAGCATAAGCACGCGGCAACATACCGAAAAAAAGTTTGGTATGCATCCAAGAAATGAGTAAGTTATCTTTAACGGCCCTGAAGTGTGATAGCCCATCAGCAGGATAAATCACTTTTGTTGGAATAAAAATTACCTCAGCACCATCCCAATACAATCTCACCATAATTTCGGTATCAAAATTCATTCGATTACCGATATTATTTTTATTCATTATTTGCATGGTTTGTTCAAGTGGATAAATTCTAAATCCACACATACTATCTTGAATTGTAAAAGATAATGTTTCTATCCAGACCCAAAAATGCGTGATATAACGTGCGATTAAGCGATGTTTAGGTACCGAATCATCATAAACCGGTTTACCGGAAATAAGAGCCTTTGGATGACACAATGATTGGTCAATTAGCTTAGCAATATCATGACTATTATGTTGTCCATCCGCATCGATTTGAATAGCATGGCTATAACCTTGCGAATAGGCTAATTTCATTCCAGTCATTACTGCAACACCTTTACCTTGATTCGTTGGTAAACGATGTAGGGTAACCCAAGTAAATTGTTGACTGATATTTTTTAGCATTTCCGCTTTATCAATATCGCTACCATCATCAATAATAAAACAGTGTAGTTGATAATGTGCGAGTTGCTGTAGCACGTTAAAAATCTTATAGCTATGATTAAAGCATGGAATGACGAAACAGTACTGAGTTAAATGATCAGTATTTTCACTATCTATTGGCATAGTTTTATTTTCCCGCTACTAGCTGTTTTATTGGCAACTGTATATGTAAATTGTAATTTGTTGAATTCTTTGAGCCAGTTGATGTGTAAAATTAACGTGTCATTGGGTAGTATAGGCATTTGAAATTTTATGATTTCAAGCGATTGAATATTAAATTTTTGGGCAAATAGGATTTCACTATAATGTATCACCCAATTTAATTGTACTACGCCAGGTAATAACGGTTGTGTAGGAAAATGACCATTAAACCAAAAAAGATCATTTGGAACTATGAGTTCAAGCTCAGCGGTATTGTCATTCACAGAAATATTAAGTTCTTTGGGTAATTTTTTCATTATTAACTCAGGATTTTCGAATAGGGCTTTTATTTCAATATAGGTGGATTTGCCCTGCTGGTTAACTGGCAGTTGTTTAACAAAACGCCATTTTTTGGGCACAGTTACCAGAGATAATTTATCTTTTAATCGTTGGCGAAAATATTGGGTCAATTGGAAATGACCCAGTTGTTGCAGTTTTTCTTGACCTATTTGAGATAAGATTATAGCCGCAGCTAAGATAGTTCGATTTTTCTGTTCAAGAGGGATAATTGTTGCATGGGTGATCTCGTTAAGTATTTCAAGCTGTTGTTCTATATACGTTAGAGATACTCTTTTTTCTGAGATTTTTACAATTTTATCTGTCCGTCCCTGAAGATAGAAATGTTGATCGTCAATGATTGCAACTTTATCATTAAGTATTTCCGGTTGTGTAATTAGCGGTGAGTGTAACACGACTTGCTCATTTTCATGATGTGATGTTAATTTCATAGGAGCAAATAACTGCCATGGCGTTTCACTTTGATATTGGCTACGTGTGGCAATTATGCCAGTTTCAGTCGAACCATAGATTTCATTAGGTAAACGATTAAAGCATTTTAAACAAAGGTTTGCCGTCTGAGATGTCAGTAATCCACCCGCTGATATGACTTTGTTACAGCTAATTGGAGCAATATTGGCATCCAGCATTTTAAGAATAGATGGTGTTGTAATATACAGAATATTCCGGTAACGATAACTAGCCAATTGTTCTTGATAACTGATGGTTTCACAAATAAAAGGTGCTTGATTCATCAACGCCAAGACAATTTTAAACGTTAAGCCATACATATGTTCATGACTTACCGAAGCAATAAAGACTAAATCGGATAATGGGGTAAACTGGTTGGTTAAGATTTGACTTTCTGTTTCCAATTGGGCGATGGTTTTGCTAACAGGCTTGGGTAATCCAGTAGAACCTGACGTGAATATGGTTAAACTATCTGACACAAATGTTGCCGGTAGTATTGATGGCAAATTATCAATAACGGTATCGGTATTTAAATGGTGAATATTAATCAGATGATCTGGCGTTAACGGCACACATTCTAAAGTAAGGTGGTCAGTGATTAACGCTTGGTAAAAAGACGTCATCTCTTTCTGTCTTGGATTCAGTAATACAGGTTGCTTACCTGCATAAAGTATGGCAAACAAACTAACCACAAAATAAAAACTATCTTGCATAGCAATCGCCCAATGTGTTGCCGGCGATAATTTAATTTGTTGATATAATGAAGCAATATACTTCTTAAAATCAATAGCATACAAGGCTTGATGTTGGCGAATAGCAATCACATCATTATCATCACGATCTATTTGTTCTACTAGTGGTATTAATTGCGATATTTTTGGCGAAGTAACCATTCTCCCCCCATACATAATCCAATTAAACAGTAACTGATAGCACCGTTATATAATGTCCACCACTGTAAATCATCGATTAAGCAAGTAAATAAAGAAATTGAGCCATTAAATACAAAAAAATAACACCAAAAAATCGTAACGTTGCGAGTATAGTGTATTTGAGCTGTTGATAAATTATGATGCTTTATTCTGGCAAAGCGTTCGATGATAGTCGGTGTATGTTTTAAAGAATAGGCAAATATTGTCAATAAAATACTGTTTACCATAACCGGATAATAAAGTAATAATTGATATTCTGACAATAACCAGCTGACACTAGCTAAAAACAACCCGACAAACGGCATGATTTTACTAAACCAGTATAGTTGTGAATTCATTGCCGGTAATGTTAATAAACGTAATATAAATATAATGAACAGACCTAAAATGGCTAAGTTTAAGTGACCATGATGTAATGAAAAAAAGATGATAAAAGGGTAACCGATTAATAAAATATTAATCATTATTTTTATGATTGCCATTAACTTAGTCATACTTGCAAGTTTGAAAAAATGCGTCTTAACCATTTACCAATTTATCAACAGAATCAACAACGTCTTGAACAGTCCTGACCGATTTAAAAGTTTCTGGATCGACTTTTTTACCGATCTTTTTTTGTAGATGAACAACCAGATCAACCGCATCAATGCTATCTAAATCTAGTTCCTCAAACAATTTGGATTCAGGTTTAATATCATCCGGTGATAGTTCAAATAGTTTTACTAAAGCTGATTGAATTTCATTAAAAATTTGTTGTTTATCCATTGAGTAAATTCCTTTATTAATGTTGTTGGGAAGCGACAAAATCAGCTAATGTTTTTACTGAATAAAAGATGTGTTTAGTTTCCTCATTTTCGGCTGAGAGTACAATACCATAACGATTCTTGATAGCTAATCCTAATTCTAAAGCATCAATAGAATCTAAACCTAAACCATCGCCAAACAAGGCCATATCGGTATCAATATCATCAGGGGTGATTTCTTCTAGATTTAGAACGTCAATGATAAGTTGCTTTATTTCTTCTTGTAATTGAGTCATGTATTTTCCTTGTATTTATTGTTTTATCTTTGCTATGTCATTTTATTTAGGACTTAGTTTTAATGTTAAGTCATAAGTTAATTCTCTTGCTGAAAGAGCAAGATTTTCACTTAGATAATTACTAATAGGGATTTTTTCCCCTACTGTAATATTAAACACAGGCTTTTTTAATGGCACATCATACCATTTCTGTTGTTTAATGAGGAATGGCGGCCAACATTCTATGTTAATAATCCTAATGTCAGCCTGACAGCGTAATGCAATATTCGCCGCACCTCTTTGAAGTTTAATTTTCTCATTAGGTATACTACGTGTCCCTTCAGGAAATATTAAAATCCGGCCATCTGTTGTTAATGTTTGTTGGCAATGAGGTAGCATCCTGCTTGCCTCAGTATTGGGAATATAATCCGCTGTTTTAATAATGCCACCGATAAAAAAATTTTTTAATAGTGATTCCTTGACCATGCAGTCACAACGCGGCATAACTGATGCCAATAACACAAAATCTAATAACGAGGGATGATTTGCTACCACTAAACAGTGTTTGTCCTGTTTGAGTTTGTCTAACCCATTGAATTGGTAGCTAATAATTCCCAGTAATTTAACTATCCATAAAAAAAGCTTAAAACTTAAACTAATACTATATTGGGCAATAATTGCACGTTGGGTTTTATTCCAAACGAATATTCTGAGTAAGTTAAACCATATCAGCCACAAAAAAAATAATCCACCTAACCCAAATAAGCTAAAACCAATTGCCGTAGCAATGATTCGCCAAAATTGATTAATTTTGATTAGTAATCTTTTTATCGTTAGTTTATCGTCCATAACCAGTGTTGTTTATTTCCTTCTAGATAAAAAGAGGATTGCTTATTTAAATAACCATGCAAAAAAGCGAGTGATTGCGGATAACCGGCTTGATAGGGGACAACTTCATTGGTAAGATTAACCAAAGATTCCGCTTCGCACGTATTACCTTGTGATATGATGAAACCTGTAGCATAAGCGGGCACGGTAACCGTAATTTGGGAATGATAGCAATCAGGAATCGCACCATCAAAATCAATTAATAAAATACGTTTGAAACCTTGTGTTATTAGCGATATCGCCTCAATTAATCCTTGATGAAATCCATCTTGTCCAGCAGAAATTGAACTAATCGGGATCGCTTGTTTTGCAATAATTGATAATAATCCAGCAGCGGTGTTATGTACCGATAAAGCGAAGTCAGTTGGGGAAATATCTTGATTATGATTTAATGTATCAAGAATTTTGTAGGTTCTTTCCAATTCGCCATGACGACTGATAAAAATAGCAAAATCAACTTGGGTTTCTTTAATTAATTCTAATCCAACTTCAACAGCAAGCCGAGAAGGAATACTCATCCTGCGTGCTTGTAAGAGTGGTAATTTAGTCAATTTAGGTAAGGGTAAATGCCAATCATGGTTTTGCTTATTTGACCATGCAAGCCATTGAGCCTGATTTAATAAACCAGAAGATATCGCAAACCAATTTTCAATTGAAAAAGAAAGTTTCATGCCATTATTTTTATTATTTTACAACAATCATAAAAGATTAAATATTATATCGTTGATTAAATGATTTCCAAAATAAAAAATTTGAAAGTGCTATTTTAAATTAATCAATCTCTAACCAATTACCCTTTTTAATTTTTTTAACTTAATAAACTTACGATAATTAATAACTTTACAATTATAGCACAATTAATTATTTGGGTTTTGAAATTAAACCCATTATAATGCGCTAATTCAAACCCTAAATAGACTATAAATAGCAATCTCTTATTCTTGTTATCAAGGATCCTAATAATAATTAAAATTAAAAAGGAAGATTAGTGGATACAAAACAACCAAAAAAATATAGATATGACAAAGAGATTTATACAGCATTAGATGCCATTACCGAAGCCCAGAAAATTGCGTTTTCTCCTATTTTATTTCAAGCTGTATTATGTTTGCGAAATAAAGGTATATTAGCTTATTTGGATCAATTTCATCAGCAAGGGGTTAAAATAGAGCAAATATGTGAAAATATTGCATTATCACCCTACGCAATTCAATTATTGCTCGATGTTGCATTAAGTATGCATATTGTTTATTTACACAATGATCATTATATTTTGGCAAAAATCGGACATTATTTGTTACATGATAAAATGACCAATGTTAATATAGATTTCACTCAAGATGTGTGCTACGAAGGAATGCAATATCTTGAGCAAGCGCTAGTAGAAGGCAAGCCTTCAGGTTTACAAGTATTTGGCGATTGGCAAAGTATTTATCCATACTTAAGTCAATTGCCAACCAAAGCGAAAAAAAGTTGGTTTGAATTCGATCATTTCTATTCTGATAGTTCATTTCCTGATGCATTTAAACAAATTAAATCACTTAATCCGCAACATATTTATGATGTTGGTGGTAATACCGGTAAATGGGCTTTATTTTGTGCTAATCAAGATCCTAATATCCAAATTACACTACTAGATTTACCGCAACAAATTAAGCTAGCACAAGAAAACATTCAGGCAGCGGGATTTGCGTCTCGTATTACAGGTTATCCGGTTAATTTATTGTCGGCGGTGTCATTACCTAATCAAGCTGATTTATGGTGGATGAGTCAATTTCTCGATTGTTTTAGCGAAGCACAAATTATCGCAATTTTGTCACTGATTCACGCTAGCATGAAAAATGACGCAGTTGTCTGTATTATGGAAATGTTTTGGGATCGACAACCTTTCGAAGCAGGAGCATTAAGTTTGAATGCTTCATCACTTTATTTTACTTGCTTTGCTAATGGAAATAGCCGTTTTTATCATTCTAAAACATTTTACCAATGCTTGAATAAAGCGGGTTTTCATGTTGAACAAGATATTGATGGTCTAGGTTTAGGTCATACCTTACTTATTTGTAAAAAACGTTAAACTAATAATATATCAAGGAGTAACTGATGAAGTTTTGGAAAATCATATTATCAGCTGTTTTAGCTATATCTTTATTTGGTTGTGCGGGAAAATACCAAGAACCACAAGACTACAATACTGCATTAACTGGCTTAACCAAAGAGCAAGTAAAACAATCCATTTTAGCAGCTGCAACAAAAGGTCAACGTGCTTTTGGTTCATGGAATATGCATGCTATTAATAAAAATACTATTGAAGCATCACTCTATAATCGAGGCTATAATGTTACCGTTAATATAATCTATTCTGAAAAAGGTTATACGATTAAATATGCTTCTACCAGCGAAAATTTAAAAGGACCAAATGGTAAAGTGCATCGCAATTATCAACGTTGGGTCGCAAATTTGGATCAGAAAATTCAACAGAACGCTTTTATGCAGAAACAATAACAACTTGATTATATTTAATGATCAATTAAATACTTGCAATACCCTCATAAGAGGGTATTTTTGCATAGATGATACGCATAATATCCCCTCTTAATAGACCTTACTATTGCATTAATCTAATCGTCTTTTCCCGTTATGATAATGGCAATTTTGACGAATCTGGTATCAATTTTTTACAACAGTTTTTACATAAACTCACCTAATCGATGCTAAAATAGTGTGACATACCATAATTGAAAAATTTCTATTGTGGGTTAATGATTTCAGTCTAATAAAATAACCTCATTAAAATGAAGTTAATAACAATAATTCAGCAAGGTTTTATGGTGAATTTAAACATAATAGCGTTGCGCAAGCTTGTGATAGAGCACATTGTGCTTGAAGCCAGCAAAACAGTGTATGCGAATGTAACAACGCTGCCGATTAACTCACTCTGTTGAATTTAACTTATGAAGAAAAATCATTGATAATAAAAGCTTTAATCATAGTGTACAGCTAATTTAAGCGTAAGCAATAGTTTCATCAAATTGATCATAAATACAAAGCATTGGTATGTTATTCCGACGGTCTGTACACCACATTCAGACATTGTCATAGATAGTGTTGAAGAAAATAATACATTCGCTAATCAGGTTAAGTGGGAGATAATACACTGACAGAGTATTATTTGATCGTTTGCAAACTAAATGGAAAAGAAAGAGTTGTTAAGCCATTTTGGCAAAAAAGTCTGTTATAAACGCTTATTAATTCGATGCTGATGTGCAAATCATTTCAATACTGTTTAACCAATGGTTATTGTCGAATAATCTGAATTCGTATCTTAAAAATCTGATCAATTGAATATTTATTTTAAATGGGTGACTATTTTTTGCACAATAAAATGCATTATAAATAATCTTTTTAGATAATCTTCACCATTAATCTTAACCGTTAACCTTATAAATAATAAAAATTTAATCAAAAATCGCATAAAAAATAATTCATTTTAGTATAAATTTTGATACGTCAATACGGTTGTTGATATGGCTACTCTTATATATACTCGTCATCGTAAAGTTAACAATTGAATTTACTAAGAGGAATAATTATGTCAAATAGCTATCAAAATGAAGTTCCCGCTTCACGTGTTAATATTCAACTAGACCTTCATACCGGTGGGGCTCAAAAGAAGGTTGAATTACCCTTAAAAATTCTTGCTATGGGAAATTACAGTCATGGTAAGGATACTCGTCCACTTATTGAGAGACAGAAAGTATCAATCAATAAAAATAATTTTGATGCCGTTTTAAAAGAATTAAATCCTCAAGCAACGATTTCAGTTCAGGATACGCTTGCCGGTGACAATTCTGAAGTTAACGTTAATCTCGATTTTCAATCGATGAATGATTTTAAACCAGAACAAGTTGCTAAAAAAATTCCCCAACTACGTTCACTGCTGGCTATGCGCAACCTGTTGAGAGATCTCAAATCTAACTTGATGGATAATGCAACATTTCGTCATGAGTTGGAAAAAATCGTTAAAGATGAACAACTTTCAGATGAACTTCGCGCAGAATTAAATGCCATTGTTGCCCAAAATACTCAAGAATAAATTTAGCAGTCGTAATTGTGCTGTAATTAACTAATTTGCAAGAAAAGCTGATGATCAAAATTGGATCATGATAAAAGGAATAGAACTATGTCAGAACAAAAAGTAGAACAATCAGTTCAAACGGTGACACAAGACGCCAGTGGCGTATATCAATCCTTGTTTAATAAAATTAATTTAAATCCGATCGATAAAGCACAGGATATGGATAAGTATGAAGACAATGATACTTTATCGGAATCTTCACCTAATGAACGCGTGACAATGGCGGTCAATATTTTACTAAAAATGATTCAAGATTCTTCACAAAAAATTGAAAAATTAGATAAGCATCTTCTAGATTATCATATTAGTCAAATTGACCAAAAATTAAGTCGGCAACTCGATGCCATTATGCATCATCCTGTTTTTCAAGAAATCGAAGCAACATGGCGTGGCTTAAAATTTTTAGTTGACCGTACTGACTTCCGTCGTAATGTAAAAATTGAATTATTAGACGTATCAAAAGATGACTTGCGTCAAGATTTTGAAGATGCGCCAGAAATTAACCAAACCGGTTTTTATCGTCATACTTACATTCAAGAATATGATACGCCGGGTGGTGAACCACTTGGTGTGACAATTTCTAATTATGAATTTGATCGTGGTCCACAAGATATTGCTCTATTACGAAACGTATCAAAAGTCGCTGCGGCAGCGCATATGCCATTTATTGCATCGGTTGGTCCAAAATTCTTCGGTAAGAAAAATATGGATGAAGTGGCTGCAATTAAAGACATCGCTAACTACTTTGATCGTGCAGAATACACTAAATGGAATAGTTTTAGAGAAACCGATGATTCACGTTATATTGGTTTAACCTTGCCAAGAGTATTGGCGCGTTTACCATATGGGCCAGAAACTGTGCCGGTGCGTAGCTTTAACTATGTTGAAGATGTTAAAGGTCCTGATCATGACCGTTATTTATGGGCAAATGCATCATTTGCTTTTGCTGCCAATATGGTACAAAGCTTTGTTAGCAATGGTTGGTGTGTACAAATTCGTGGTCCTCAAGCTGGTGGTTTAGTTGAAGATCTGCCAATTCATTTATATGATCTCGGTACGGGTAATCAAGTTAAAATTCCAACCGAAGTGTTAATTCCTGAAACCCGAGAGTTTGAGTTTGCTAATCTTGGCTTTATTCCACTATCTTTTTATAAAAACCGTGATTATGCTTGCTTCTTCTCTGCTAACTCGGCACAAAAACCAGCGATATATGATACCAAAGAAGCGACAGCGAATAGCCGTATTAATTCACGTTTACCTTACATTTTCTTACTTTCACGTATTGCTCATTATCTTAAAGTGATACAACGTGAAAATATTGGTGCAACTAAAGATCGCCGAGTTCTTGAACTGGAACTTAATAAATGGATTAATAACTTGGTGACGGAAATGACAGATCCAAGCGATGAAGTGCAAGCTTCTCATCCATTACGTCAAGCACAAGTTATTGTTGAAGATATAGAGGATAACCCAGGCTTCTTCAGAGTCAAAACATTCTTGGTGCCACATTTCCAAATCGAGGGAATGGATATTAATTTATCAATGGTATCACAAATGCCTAAAGCAAAAGCTTAAGCATTGAGAACAATGCTATGTTAAATGCAGAAATAAACTTTTGAGTTCGCCACCTCACCGGTCTAATAAGGTCAGTGAGGTGAGTTAAAAAGCCTATTTTTAAATTTTATATTTAAATTTGTTTATGACTGTCAAACAGGTATGAGATTTATAAGTTAATAATATCGTTCGCATCATTATAAATGCGTGCTACTAAATGATTCTTAATAAAGTGAGAACGGCTTTTAGTATTGCATAAAACGATCACATAAGTGGAGCTTAACAAAATAATGAAAATATATCGCCCGCTATGGAATGAAGGTGTATTTTTAACACCTGAACAATTTCAACAACAAACATTGTGGGAATCTTATAATAAACAACAATTAGCTAAACTGTACCTTGCAAATCCTTGGGGGATTGACCGTCTGCAAATTGATCAACAAATGTTGTTAGTTGATCGCCTTAGTGTAGAAACATTGAGCATGCGTTTTACAGATGGAGTACTTATTGATACTGATGTTTCAGATAACATTCCTATGGTTAGAAATTTAGCCTCAGAGGTTCCGGTAGCTGTTGATGAAGTTAAAGTTTATATTGGATTACCATTACTTAATGCGAATGGTGAAAATTGTGCTTATGATGAAAAGCTCATTGAAAAACCAACCCGATTCCGTCAAGAATGGGTGGAAGTTTCAGATTTACTCGGCAGCGGTCAAGAAATTATAGCGGTTGAACGATGTGCCTTAAGCTTTTTATTTGATTTTGAAGATCATAGTGAATACCTCACTTGTCCGATAGCGGTGTTAAAACGCGATTTAAATGGTCGATTTGTGTTAGATAATCAATATCTGCCACCAGTATTAAATTTACATCAACAAAACAGTACGTTACTTAAAGAATTAGAATTATTATGTATTCAAGTTCAAGCTAAACGCCAACGTTTAATGGGAATGCGCCATGAACGTAATCAACAAATGGCCGAATTTGCAGTTGCTGATGTGTCTTTATTCTGGTTACTTAATGCGTTAAATACTTTTGAACCCCAACTGAAATTTTTGCGCGATAACCCATCGTTACATCCAGAAAATTTATATCAAAAATTGGTCGCTTTTACTGGTGCGTTATTAACCTTCTCTCTGGAACATGATGTGGATGGTATTCCTGCTTATCAACACGATAATTTAAATGCCGTATTTCCTCCACTTTTTGAATTAGTGCGAAATTTGCTCGAAAAAAGTTTACCTTCACGTGTTATTAAAATTGATTTGGTACATGATAAAGATACTTTCTGGACAGGTCGCTTACATGATGCACGTTTAGTTGAAGAAGCTGATTTTTATTTATCTGTTCGATCCAGTATGCCTGGTCACCAACTTCAATCACAGTTTCCGATTTTATGTAAGGCTGGTGCACCGGATGATGTAAGACAAATTATTCACTCTGCACTATCAGGAATACCGATTAAAGCATTAAGTCACGTTCCGGCAGCGATACCGATGCGTTTAGAAAATCAGTATTTTGCATTAGATCTTTCACATGATTCAGCAAAAGCCATGTTATTGGCAAGATGTTGTGAGTTTTATATACCAAGATCGATACCCGATATTTCGTTAGAGCTTTTTGCGGTACTACGTACATAGGATTAGCATTATGAGTACTGAACAACAAAATATAGAAATTGATGAATTATTAAGAGAAACCGTTTTAACGGTAGTGCAACTAAAAGAAGGAACAGTAATTTCATCGGTTAGTAATCTTTATAAACAATGTAAACAACAAGTGATGATTCTACGTGAACAATTACATGCCGCGCATTTCAGTCAGGAGGTGATTGATGATATTAGTTATGCGCAATGTGCACTGTTGGATGAAACAGTACTGTTATGTAGTCAAAATAATAAACAAGCACAAAATTATGATGAATGGTTAGGTGCGCCATTACAAGTCGTATTTTTTAATACCAATAATGCTGGTCATGATCTCTTTGAAAAAATTCGCAATCGACTACGTGCCGACAAAAAAGAGTATTTAATCTTAAGCTGCTTTGATCGGGTATTAGGATTAGGGTTTCAAGGTTGTTATTTAAATCAGCCGCAAATGGAGCGCGAACATTTAATTATTGCCCTTAGAGAAGCTTTGCATTATCACGAGCCAGAACTTGAACATGCAATTATTGAACAAAACCGAAGTTTTCGCTATTTTGGGCGCAAAACCCTGCTGATGTTTTTTACCTTGCTGTCAATTGGATTGGTTATTGGTCTGTATTTTTTCTTAGATGATAGGCTCAATGCTCTTATTAAGCCATTAACTCAATAAAGGATAAGAGGTTAATAATGAACGATTATCCATGGCGTTTACAGATTATTTATAGTGTTATTCTAAGTTTAGTTTTACTATTGGTCTTCTTACCAATTGCAATTGGTTGGCAGATTATCGGTGTAATATTGATTTTAGGTGTAGCAAGTTTATTATTTTATCGCCAGCTCTCTTACCGAAAAAAATTAAATGCTTGCACTAAAAATATTGATTTCTTAACTCAAAAACTATCGTTATTACCGGCTAGGCAACGCTATCGGTTACCTATTTTGTTAGTGACCGGTAATTGCGCAAAACAATATTTTCCCGAGGATCTTACTTTAGCTGAGTCCAATATTATTATTTCATCAGAAGCGGTTTGGGTATATGTCGAAGAATATTCAGAGTTACCAATCGTTTTTGATTCACTAATAGCGCGTTGGCCAGATATGTTAGGCCGTATCGGTTTATTGTTGGCTATCACGCCTGAGTTAGAAAATAAACAGGGATTATTTACAGCTAAATTACAGTCATTCAGACAATCTTGGGTGGATACTTGTCGGATCGCTAAATATCAACTGCCAGTATATGTCTCAGCGCATATTGGTTTAAATAATATCCATTATCATGATGATGTGACATTACCTGTATAT
This sequence comes from Frischella japonica, assembly GCF_014489845.1. Taxonomy (GTDB): domain Bacteria; phylum Pseudomonadota; class Gammaproteobacteria; order Enterobacterales; family Orbaceae; genus Frischella; species Frischella japonica. Next base: position 20,078 of record NZ_JABURY010000019.1, on the reverse strand, counting down.
TGGTATCAAATTGTAGCGCGCCAAATTTACTTAATGGATGAGTATTTATCACCGATTGATAACTGGATAAATGATAAAAAACTTAACTCACAGGAACGTCAACAACGTTTATCGCTTCGTGCCATGTTGCAAGAATATGAGCAGTGGTTGAATGCGCATGTCTTAAGTGTATTGACAGATAATAAACAAACTATTGCTAAATGTGAACCAGAAGGGATAGCTATTTATCCATTAAATTCACATTTTATTCATGACAATTTATTCAGCCACACTATCAATCGACGGACAACACTTGATATTCCCAATCATTATTCGATTGCGGAAATTGTTACCCCACCAGATAGGTTGGTTAAATATATGCCGATTGCTTATCCATATTCGCCGAAGAGAAAAGCTATCTGCAATATGATAATGATCACTTCCTTATTTTTTATGGCGGGTCTCGGTGCTTCTTATTGGAATAATATCAAGTTAGCACAGCAGATTAACAATGATATTCAACATTATGATCTCATTGCCATGGATAGTTATGACGAAAAGTATAGAGCTTTAGCAATTTTGAAAGCAGATCGTCATTTACTGAATGACTACAATCAACAAGGCGTGCCGGTAAAATTAGGACTAGGGCTTTATCATGGTCAAGATTTACTGGTACCACTTAATCGTGCGATTGGTCGTTATGTTCCACCACCGCCACCCCCAGCACCGCCACCTGAACCAGAAAAAATTATCATTAAAGAAAAAGAGGTCGTTATTAAAGAATATCCTGTGATTCGGCTTGATAGTTTATCGTTATTTGAAAGTGGTAAAGCTTTGTTAAAACCTGAATCGACCAAAGTTTTAATCAATGCGCTTATGGAAATTAAAACCCAAATTAAACAAAACGATAATGCAGGTTGGTTAGTCTTAATTTCAGGGCATACCGATTCAACGGGTGATGCAAATAAAAACCAGCAGCTTTCATTAGAACGGGCTGCGGCAGTAAGGGATTGGATGATTAAAACCAGTGACATTCCGGAAACCTGTTTTGCTATACAAGGGTATGGCGCAAAAAAACCGTTGGTGAGTAATGATACTCCTGAGCAACGTTCACAAAATCGACGGGTGGAAATAAATTTGGTTCCTCAAATAACAACATGTCAATTGCTAGATGAGAACTAAATATTAAGTAATTAACAATAACAATAAGGAGATAATACTATGGCAGTACCTGCATATATGTTTTTAAAAGATGATGGTGGTTCTGAAATTAAAGGTTCAGTGACAGTAGAAGGCCGTGAGGGGAGTGTTGAAGTTGTTGAATTTGATCATCAAGTTTACATTCCTACTGACGGTAATACTGGTAAATTAACTGGTACACGTGTACACAAAGCCCTTGAGTTTGTTAAAGAGGTTGATTCTTCATCACCTTATCTTTACAAAGCAGTAACCACCGGTCAAAACTTAAAATCTGTTGAAATTAAATGGTATCAAATTGATAACGCGGGTCAGGAAGTTGAATATTTCAATACTTTCATGGAAGGGGTAAAAGTTGTTTCTGTTAAACCAGAAATGCACAACATCAAAGATCCAACAAAAGAACAATACAATCACTTAGAGCGTGTTGAACTGCGTTATGAAAAAATTACTTGGACTTTCAAAGATGGCAACATCATTCACTCAGACAGCTGGGTAGAAAGCCGAAGTTAATTTACTAAAAATCAGATGTCATCATGGCAATGATGGCATCTTTAACTATTTAGTTTTATCAATGACAGCATTATTAAAATACAGACTAATTAATCAAATGTATTTAAACACCAAGGCCTACTGACCGCAATAGCATCATGTTTACAGGGAAATTAAATACATTTGCTTAAGTAGTATCAAAGCAAAAACTGATTAGCGGATTTGTCGATGTGATAGTGTTTATAAAATTTTACCGCTATGACGCTAATCGTTAACACAATTTAAATAACAAAACATAATTATAATAAATTAAAAAGGAATCGCGATGATAACTGATCCATCTACACTATTACGACGACTCAATCCTTACTGTGCTAGAGCGTTAGAGTCTGCCGCTGGGCTATGCCAAACGCGCGCACATAGTGAGATCACATTAGCGCACTGGTTATTAAAATTACTTGAACAGGGTAATAGTGATATTACTATTATTGCACGTCACTATCAGCTAAACATGGATGGCATCTGGCAAGGATTGCTAAATTATCTTGATTCACTGCCACATAGCATTAATCAAAAGCCGAGTCTTTCAAGCTCATTAATGGAACTATTACAAGCTGCGTGGTTAAAAGCCTCTCTCGAAGATCATGAAGAACAGATCCGTTCTATCCATCTATTGCAAGCTTTACAAGAATCACCACAAAGTTTAAAAGCGCAGGATGCTTGGCAATTATTAAGCTTATCAGTGGTTGCTTTAAAACGTTTACGGCCAATGTTAGATGACAGTTCTGATGAAAACGTTCTGGCTCCCTTGGATAATCATCAACAAGTATCAGAAAATATTGAAAATGCGATTGCAACACAACCTGAAAATCATAAAGACACTCAAACCGCTTCAAAGGTTCAACCTTTGGTAGTTGAACAACAAAAACATCACCAAGCAGCGCTTAATCGTTTTTGTGAAAATATTACTGAAAAAGCTCATAGCGGAAAAATCGATCCTGTATTTGGTCGTGATAGTGAAATTCGCCAAATGATTGATATTTTATCCCGCCGTCGTAAAAACAATCCAATTTTAGTCGGTGAACCTGGCGTTGGTAAAACGGCATTAGTTGAAGGACTCGCCTTAAGAATTGTCGAAGGTAACGTGCCAACGAGTTTAAAAGATGTCACGATAATGACACTTGATTTAGGCTTATTACAGGCGGGTGCTGGCGTAAAGGGAGAATTTGAACAACGATTAAAAAACGTGATAGACGCTGTACAGCAATCACCAACACCGATTTTGTTGTTTATTGATGAAGCTCATACTATTATCGGTGCCGGTAATTCAGCTGGTGGCGCGGATGCAGCTAATTTATTAAAACCAGCTCTAGCGCGTGGTGAACTGCGTACGATTGCCGCGACGACATGGTCTGAATATAAACAATATTTTGAAAAAGATGCAGCACTAGAACGTCGATTTCAGATGGTCAAAGTTGATGAACCGAATGATGATAATGCTTGCTTAATGTTACGTGGTCTAAAATCACGATATGCCAAGCATCATGGCGTACATATTTTAGATGAGGCCGTAAAAACCGCCGTCACACTTTCTCGCCGTTATATCAGTGGTCGACAACTACCGGATAAAGCAGTGGATTTATTAGATACCGCATCAGCTCGAGTAAGAATGAGCTTAGATACCATCCCTGAGTCGATTACTAAACTTGAAGCAACTATCACCTCATTGCAATTGGAACAGGCAGCATTGATTGCCGATCAGGCATTGGGTGAACAAGATCTACAACCCCGAGTGATAGAGATTGATGCGCAAATTGCGTCGGTGACGAAAGTGCTTGCGAAAACTAAAGCGCAATTTGAACAAGAAAAAGCATGGGTAGAAAAACTGATAGAACTACGTGCTCAAGATAACGCACAAAATAAAAAAGTGATGAAACAAATCAGTGACGCTCAGCAACAACTGCATGAATTGCAAGCTAGTGCACCGCTGTTATCGCTTGATGTAGATAGTCGCACGGTTTCGACTGTCATAGCTGATTGGACAGGCGTGCCACTCGAAAGTTTGTTAAAAGATGAGCAAAGTCATCTATTACACATTGAGGACGATTTGCGTACACGCGTAGTCGGACAAGATGTCGCACTAGCGGAACTGGCAAAACGTATTCGCGCAGCCAAAACCGGCTTAACAGCTGAAGATGCGCCACTGGGCGTATTTTTATTGGTTGGTCCATCAGGTGTTGGTAAAACCGAATGTGCGCTGGCACTTGCGGATACGTTATTTGGTGGTGAACAATCTTTAGTCACAATTAACATGTCGGAATATCAAGAAGCGCATACGGTATCACAACTGAAGGGCTCGCCACCCGGTTATGTTGGTTACGGACAAGGTGGCGTATTAACCGAAGCGGTGCGAAAACGACCATATAGTGTTGTGCTGCTGGATGAAGTTGAAAAAGCCCATCGTGATGTTCTTAATCTATTTTATCAAGTGTTTGATCGTGGGTTTATGCGTGATGGTGAAGGGCGTGAAATTGATTTTCGCAACACCCTTATTTTAATGACCTCCAATTTAGGCAGTGATCAATTGATGGCACTATTTGAGGAAATGCCAGATGCACCAATTGCCACACAGCAAGAGTTATTGCGCCCTATCATTCGTGAACATTTTCAACCCGCATTATTAGCTCGTTTCCAAACCGTTATCTTTACTCCATTAAGTGGCGATGCTATGCGACAAATTGTTGAAATGAAGTTAGCTAAAGTCGCAAAACGCCTCAATCAACATTATCACATTCAATTTAAGGTGGGTGATGCGCTTTATAAACAGTTAGTCGATGCCTGTTTATTACCGGATACCGGTGCGCGTAATATTGACAGTATTTTAAATCAGCAAATTTTACCAGCAGTGTCTAATCTATTGTTACAAAAACGTGATATCAATAGTCAAGTATTGTGTCTTGATTTTATTGATGGTGAGGGAATTGTATTAGAGTGGAAAATGGATACAGCGCAATTAACGAGTAAACCAAAAGCAAAAAAAATATCATCACCAACAAATAAAAATAAAAAAACAACAAAAGGATCGTGATTTTACTCATTAGCCTAATATCAATTATTAGAGCATGGTACCAGAATATGGCGACAAAATATCAAGTTTTGTTGTGAAACCAAAATATGATGTAAAACCATAGATTTAACAGGAATACAGGAGTAACGCCGTGACTAAAGATATCAGTCAGGAACTGGAAAATTTTACTACAAAAATAACTCAACCAAGTCATAACCGTTATAGTTTAAACATTACTGGACTGACGGCCCCTTTATCTGTTTTATCAGTGAAAGGTCACGAACAGATAGATGCACCATGGCATTATGAGGTGACGTTCACCAGTAAGGATAAACATATTCAGATCGATTCCGTTTTAACGCAATCTGCCTCTTTTTCATTTCAACCGCAAAGCGTTAGTGATATGTTACAACATATCAGCTCTCTCGATACCCCGGCCATGCCACGCACGTTATATGGGGTGGTAACGGCATTTAGTCAGTTATCCATCAATGAAGACGAAGCACATTATCGGGTAGTGCTAGCCCCACGCTTGGCGTTGCTTGCCAATGAGCATTCATCTGCCATATATCAAAATCAAAGTGTGGTAAATGTGGTCGAAAGCGTGCTACGTCGCCATGGTTTTACTGGCGTGGATTATCGCTTAGCGCTAAAGGAGACTTATCCAGCACGGGAATTTATCACACAGTGGCAGGAAACCGATTTAGCTTTTGTGCAACGTTTGCTTGCCGATGTGGGAATATGGTTACGTTTTGAAAGCCACGCAGAGCATCACTGTGATGTATTGGTGATCAGTGATTTTGAACAAGGTCTAGCTGATGCTGGGCATATTGTGTATAAAGTTCCTAGCGGTATGGGGGATAACAGCCGCCACAGTGTATGGAATTTACAGTTAACCAGCAAAACCGTGACCCGTCAAGTGGTGGTGAATGACTATAACTATCGTGATGCTGAGGCAGATCGTTATGAGTTAGTCAATACCGAGCCGAAAGATAGCACAACGGTAGGTACGAACTACCGCTATGGTGAGCACTATAAAGCAAAAGGAGATCATCAACAGGTAGAAAGTGGTCATTGGTATGCCAAAATTCGCCATGAGCAGCACATCAGTGAAAAAGTTATTATTCACGGTAAAAGTAATGACTATAACCTAGCACCTGGTCAACGGATCGTAATCGACGACAGTCCGCTGGCGGAGATTAGCGAAGGAATCATTATTTTAAGTACCCAAAGTGATGGTGATCGAAGTAATGCTTATGAACTGAGCTTTACTGCCATCCCTTACGCGGTATTAAAACCGTACCGTCCGCAACCGAAAATCTGGCCACAAATTGGCGGTACATTACCAGCCCGTGTCAGCAGTCCGGCTAATGATACTTATGGCTATATTGATACAAAAGGGCGTTACCGGGTTAAGTTTGATTTTGATTTAACAACTTGGCGCAGTGGCGAAGAGAGCTTGTGGGTACGTTTGGCTAAACCATATGCTGGCGATACCTATGGTTTTCATTTTCCGCTAATTGATGGCACCGAAGTTGCGATAGCCTTTACCGATGGCAATCCTGATCGCCCCTATATTGCCCATGCAATGCATGATAGTACGCATCCTGACCATGTCAGCACAGCTAATAAGCACCGAAATGTTATTCGAACGCCGGCGAATAACAAACTACGGATGGATGACCAACGTGGGCAAGAACATATTAAATTAGCGACAGAGTATGGCAAAACACAGCTTAACATTGGTCATTTAGTTGATGAAACAAAGAAGAATCGCGGCCATGGTTTTGAATTGCGTACCGATGAGTGGGGGGCAATTCGCGCCGGCAAAGGATTGTATGTTACCACCGAAGAACAGTACAAAGCCGGTGATCTACAATGCAATATGGACAGTGCCATAAAAGAGCTTGAGCAAGCGTCGCAGATGGTGAAACGGCTTAATGAATTGGCACAAGCAGCGAAAGCAGAATTGGCTGATTTACAGACGCAGAAACAGCTGCTGGAACAAAATCTCGATCAACTCAACCAACCGGCCATTTTAAACTATGCGCCAGCGGGTATTGCCGATGTCACGCCAAGCTCGATCCAGCAGACCGCAGGTGAAAACATCATACAAACCGCGCAAAGCACAGTTGACATCAGTGCGTTTAAACGCTTTATGGTGACAGCCGGCAATATGATAAGTCTATTTGCTAACATGATGGGGATAAAAATCTTTGCTTCCAAAGGCAATGTCGATATTCAGGCCCAAAATAACGAAATGCACCTATCATCAAAACAAGCAATGAAAATCACTAGTACGGATAGCGAAGTAATTATCTCAGCCAGTAAAAAACTAACCTTAGTCTGTGACGGTGTGGCAATTGTTCTAGAAGGCGGCGGGATTAAATTTTATGCACCGGGCGATGTCACCGCGCTGGCGGCGAGCTTTGGTGTGGTTAGTCCTGAAAGTTACAATTCTTCAACCGTACAAATGCCGGCAGGAGTGAAATGTACGGAGGAAGGTTAATGGAACAACAATTATTAAATATATTGGCTAATGACAATAGTAGCCGGCAGTATCGTTATTTATTGATCGATGGGTTAACCACAGTGAGCGAAATAGATTTTATCGCTTTAGATAATATACAGGCTTTACTTGGTGAGCAGGCAATCGCTACTGTTATAAGACCCGATATATCTCATGATTTAAATTCGTGCCCTAAGTTAATAACCATCGCTAAACCTAATCAGGAACTGGATAAAAGGTTGTTACATTTTAGTGTAGTGCAGGCTCAAAATGAACGATTAAGTACTAAAAGTTATGTCTGTGGTTGGATGGTAAGTCAATACCCGCCTGAAATTATCACCGAACAGATGGTCAATATTGGTAAGCAACTAAGTAAATATTGCGCAATGGGTTTTGTACCATTTTATGAGCCATTTAGGATGCAATTATTACAAGAGGGTAATGCCATTTGTCCTGAATTTATCGCTGATATGTTAAACATGTTTCTCAATTATTGTTATCCAACCATACAAAATACCTTAAGAAATATTAAACAGTTAAATTATAAACCAAAAAATATTGACTTATTTATGGTTGAAGAAGCTAAGTTTTATCAACAAGAAGCGAAACAATTGTTTTTTCTTTATCTTGCTCAATATGAGATTTATCAAGAGATAAAAAAAGACACCAATCAAATTAGTTTACTCGAACTTGCCGAATACTATCGAGATGCATGGCAATATGGTTTGCAGGCAGTTAATGATAGGTTTATTTTTGCATTAATGTCTTATCGTTATGGTAATCATTTGCTAAGTAATATTGAACTAAAATCGGCTGTCGAAGCGGCGGTGCTTGAACCGGGCAGTTTATCTGATCGTTTCAAAGCAATTGATAAAGGTGTGTTTTTATCACTGGTCAAAAAAGAAATTGAATAAAGAGTGGATGGCAATCAATGAAGAATATAGATTTAAATGCAGAAAGACAACAAGAACTTAATGATATACTTATTTACGAAAAATCAGACTCAATTTCAATCTCAGCATTAGCTAATGGTCAGTGTGCTGCGTGTAAACGTCAAGGTTTTCCGATTTTTTTAGTGCGTAAAGCTATCATTCCTAAAGCATATAATAACAAAGATAATTACTGGTCTAATAAGATAATATCCTTGGGTCGTAGAGAGCCTGACGCTAATGAAGTATCGTTACAAACTCATGAATATGTTTATCGAACTTTACGCAAAGGGTATGTTTATATTCTGGCAAAAAGGTTTGATGGTAATTATGAACCTATTGGTTATGAGGTTACGCCATCAGGCATCTTTAGGCATAAAACACGCTATGATATGAAAGAACGCAATATTAAAGAAATTCCTGAATCATGTACCAAAGAAGCACACAGAATTCCAGGTTATTTTATTAATATTGATACGACGGTTTATAGTGATACGGCATATGTCGCTTATACCCGTAGAGCGTGGTCTGACAAAACGATACAAACCTATTTAGATATGGCAAAAGATGATCCAAAAAATATTCATCTGGCGCGATTTTCAAAAATAATGTTAACTGCTGAGGGGATTTCTAACTCAACAAAATTAAGTCTCGAACAACGAAGTTTTGCATTTAGTGAATTTTTTACGCCGGAAGGGCCTAAACTGCTGGAATTTGAATTACCCCAAGAGAAAGTTTATTGTCCAAATGAATCATTATCTCATTCATCTGGTGATAATCAGTCAGAAACAGATAACACCAAAAACGATAAACAGTTTAATCAGGCTTTATCTAAGAACTTATTTATAACTTATCATCCTTTTCGCTCATTTATGACAAAGAAAAATACCGAGAAGAAGGTAGAGCGTGAACAGATATATGATCATTTCATTGATTTACAAGGTCGCTTAATTAGCCGATTAATTCGAAAAGAAAATAGTCGAGATATTTCAGAGTCTGTGAAGGTTGCGGTGAGCGCTTTAGTTGTTGAAGATACCTTCGGACTTGCCGAGGAACTAAGCTACCAAAGGCAAATGAAAATTGGCCCAATTCTCGAATTTATCTATAACGCAGAACAGCAATATACCACCAAGATGCAACAAGAGTATGAAAAATTATATCTATCCACTGCCAGTATGTCAGAACAATTTGAAAAGCTTAAACAGGACTATGCAAAATCGCATAACGAAGAAGCAAAAATTTTGTTTGATGAACAGTATGGAAAAACATTTCAGACCTCTCAAGTCAAAGGTTATCATGGGCAGGTTTATACACGTAATAAAATAGCCGAAGGACCCATTAATGACGATTTTTTGCATGAAAAATACTATGCAAGTTATGATAATTTAGTCGCTTCCGGGGTACCCTATCGATATTTTAATGAAAAATTAATGCATATGCGTAAGCATAAATCGTATATTGATTGTTTTTATAATGAAATTGCTGAGCGATTTAGCGATACCGGTGATAAAGTTGTCTATGACTATTGTAAGACGAACTATAACCCAGAAATGCCGGTTTTGCCAACGATTTATCCGCATGCAGCCACCTATTTACGTGAGGGGTATATTGAACTACCCATTGATGAAAAAGAAAAAAGAGATCTTTTAGCAAGAATTAATGATAGCAATTTAACCACTGAATATTATGATGTTAGAAAATTTGTACTGCCTAATTCAGCTAAAGCCGAGCGAGAAAAAAAAATAGCCAAAGAGATAGAAAAGTATAAGATTAACTTAGCCGATTATCGTATAACACAATTTATGAGCGAAGAAGAAAAGGCTTACAATAAACTAATTGACGCAATTAAATCTCACTCCATCGACTACTACATCTATACTACTTGGTTATTTGGTTATAGTGAAAAAGGTACTACCTCAGTTCACACACCTCAAGCAGTTAAAACATACAATCAAGTCCCATTTTGGAAAATAGAATGTGATAGTAATAGTTCTAACAACCATATAGGTTATTTAACTGATTTTAATAACATCATTGGTACCCTCAGTTTAGGCAATATAAAATTAGACTATCAATATGGCTTATGGGATATTTTACTGCGCGATGAAGATACCATCTATTTTCATTTAATTAATGGTAATCCTAAAGATAACACCCCAACTTTTTGGTCGGCATTGCTTAACATCCGGCAGCAGTTGGATGAAAAATATTCGGAATTAAAATATCAGGTCAGTATAACCGGAGTTCAACCCAAAGAGGATATAATTGATTACGCAGCGCGCGCTACAGAAGCGATAAATCTGTTAATAGAACAGCATCAACATGATCTCGATAGTTTGTTTTTTCTGGAAAAGGGCGCCCACATATTAAATTTATATCAAATAATGATTTCTCGAGCCGTCAGCGCCGTAGCACAACGTGAACCGACCACCAGCCTAATTAATGATAAATTAATTCAAGCGCATTTTCTTGAAGCGGCGATGGTCATTGCCGGTGTAGTTGGCAAGGTTTTTTCATTTCAAGTCAACGCATCGCAATTAAAGTCTGTTTTGCGTGGGTTAGGAGCCAGCGCTAAGCTCTTTACGGCCAATGTTCTTAAAGATACTGATAACAAATTATCCCTACCACCGATTACCGAGGACTTGCCACTCAGTGAAGATAAACCAGTAGTTATTGATTATTTTCAAATCGCTGATGATACATTTGGTTTATTTAACGATTTGCATATGATTAATACCGTGCCATGGGCTGAATTTAAACAAGCCAAACTGGCGGGAATGGTACATGATATCAAAGAAATATGGCATCCAACTTCAAGCAGTTCATTTAAATTAATATCCTCTGATAGCGTAGCGACCATGTTAAATGGGATTAGTGCCTATTCTCATTACATGTTAATAGCGCATAACTATAAAATTCTTGATGGGCTGGGTATTGGGCAAACTCGCCAAGATGAGTTAAAAAGGGAAATTGTTAAAAACTTCACTCAATTAATCGTCAAATCAATTACGATTATGAGTGATTTATGTAGTAAACTTAAAATAAGTGCCTTTATAAATTCATTTTTTTCTCTTGGCTCAGTAAAGGCGTTGCTCGTGGAGAATGTGTTTAAATCCTTCAGTTCCATGGCTACCGTTTTGGGGGTCATTGGACCAATGATGTCATTATATGACGGTGTAATGTTGATCGTTAAGGCTAACACGACCAAAGATCTACCTTCCCATGTTCGTAGTCAGTATAGGCTTTGCGGTACATTAATGGTTATTTCGGCTTTAATTTGTTTAGCTAAAATTGGCGGGATATTGGCGATGTTAGGGCCAGCAGGGGCGGTTATTTATTTTATTGGCATTGTAATGGGGATTGCCGTTGCTATATATAGCCTGCTATTTGAAGATGAATCCGATAAGTGGAATCGAATGCAAACATGGTTTAATCGCTGTTTATTTGGGTTGTGGGGGCATCGTGATAAAGGTCAGCCTTACCCACCCACCTTTGAAGGCATTGCATTTTCAGCTAATGACTATTTTGTCGCGCGGTTAGGGATTGATGGTAATGTGCAAGTTTACGATGATTGCTATTATGTCGATGAGCTAATGCCGCTGGAACACGACCAATTTATTGAATATAACGAATCACATTATCAAACACGTGCTAGTTTCGTCAAAGGGCTGTATCTGTATTTGCATCTTCCTGGTTTTGATATTGATAATAGTGTTTATGAGTGTTCGGTTCGCTTGCAAAAAAGATGTGGCAGCCGTGCTACGGTCAATATATCGGTAACCACCGGAAAAGATTACCCAATAATCCAGCTTGGCGAGCAGCATCAGCTTGATCAGCCGGGAGCGAGCAAACAAACTATATTTGTACAGCGCGATGCGCGTTATTTAATGCCAATTTCGAAAAAAGATGATTTAAATGGTTTAGCGAAAGTAAAGTATATTGAACAAGTTGGGAGCGATCCTGAGGCCGTAGATAAAGGTGAAAGCCCCCATTACCAAATCCGCTATAAATTGGGCGAATTTTTGTCAGGTCAAATGGTAATCCGATGTAAATTATTTTACTACCCCAATGGCAAACAGACTAACGATGGTCAAGCGGTATTGCCGCTGATCCTAGATTATGAATACTGAGTTAACTAAAGGAGAATAACCGATGAAATATGGTCAATTAATCAGCGCCGTAGTCTTGGCATGCGGCTTATTGGGTTGTACCGATTTTGATGGTTCACTGAAAGAAAGGTTACAAGCGGAATATGATCGTATGAACGAAACCGGCAATCGGGCGATATGTTATTTAGCTGGTCATGTTCGGTTTCCGTATATTGATGACCCGACATTGGACGAGGGTAAAATTCCATCTAATTTAGTGAAATCTTACAATGCTAATTTAGAGCGGCTGGCTAAACGTTTACCGCTTTTTGCCGAGTTAGGGTTACTTGAGCGCCAACCGGTGAGTGAGGGCTCGCCGTATTTCCGTTATAGCCTGACTGAGGAAGGGCAAAAAGCCCTTTACTTTTGGCCCGGTCAAGGGGAAGGAGTTGCGCGTAATTTGAAAGATTATTCTTATTTCTGTTATGGTCGCCGGGTGATATTAAAGGTAACCGATATTGAGGATGTCAGAGCGGCCGGTGGCGAATATGTTTATACGGAAATTAGTTATGATAATCAACTTGAAAATGTGCCGGAATGGGCAAGGGATGATCGGTTAATGGCCTTATTTCAACAATTTACTAAAGAATATGAAGGTAAGACTTATAAAGGGTCAGGTCGGGTCATTAAAAAAGGCGGTGCTTACTATAATGCCGGTGGTATTGGCCGGCTAGCAATAGGCCAATATTAATGGCAAAGGAGAATAACCGATGAAATATGGTCAATTAATCAGCGCAGTAGTCTTGGCATGCGGCTTATTGGGTTGTACCGATTTTGATGGTTCACTGAAAGAAAGGTTACAAGCGGAATATGATCGCATGAACGAAACCGGTAATATGGCGATATGTTATTTAGCCGGGCATGTTCGGTTTCCGTATATTGATGACCCGACATTGGACGAGGGGAAAATACCATCTAATTTAGTGAAATCCTACAATGCTAATTTGGAGCGGCTGGCTAAACGTTTACCGCTTTTTACCGAATTAGGGTTACTTGAGCGCCAACCGGTGAGTGAGGGCTCGCCATATTTCCGTTATAGCCTGACTGAGGAAGGGCAAAAAGCCCTTTACTTTTGGCCCGGTCAAGGGGAAGGAGTTGCGCGTAATTTGAAAGATTATTCTTATTTCTGCTATGGTCGCCGGGTGATATTAAAGGTAACCGATATTGAGGATGTCAGAGCGGCCGGTGGCGAATATGTTTATACGGAAATTAGTTATGATAATCAACTTGAAAATGTGCCGGAATGGGCAAGGGATGATCGGTTATTGGCCTTATTTCAACAATTCACCAAGTATTATGAAGGTAAGACTTATAAAGGGGCTGGAAATGTCATCAAAAAAGACGGTGCTTACTATAATGCCGGTGGTATTGGCCGACTAGCGATAGGCCAATATTAATGGCAAAGGAGAATAACCGATGAAATATGGTCAATTAATCAGCGCCGTAGTCTTGGCATGCAGCTTATTGGGTTGTACCGATTTTGATGGTTCACTGAAAGAAAGGTTACAAGCGGAATATGATCGGATGAACGAAACCGGTAACCGTGCAATATGCTATTTAGCCGGGCATGTTCGGTTCCCGTATATTGATGACCCAACTTTGGACGAGGGAAAAATTCCAGCTGATTTAGAGCGCTACTATAACGTTAATCAAAAACGGTTAGCTATCCGTTTACCGCTTTTTGCCGAGTTAGGGTTACTTGAGCGCCAACCGGTGAGTGAGGGCTCGCCGTATTTCCGTTATAGCCTGACTGAGGAAGGGCAAAAAGCGCTTTACTTTTGGCCCGGTCAAGGGCCAGCGGGGGTATCGCGTGATTTGGATGATAAAGCCTATTTCTGTTATGGTCGCCGGGTGATATTAAAGGTAACCGATATTGAGGATGTCAGAGCGGCCGGTGGCGAATATGTTTATACGGAAATTAGTTATGATAATCAACTTGAAAATGTGCCGGAATGGGCAAGGGATGATCGGTTATTGGCCTTATTTCAACAATTCACCAAGTATTATGAAGGTAAGACTTATAAAGGGGCTGGAAATGTCATCAAAAAAGACGGTGCTTACTATAATGCTGGTGGAATTGGCCGGCTAGCGATAGGTCATTATTAATGGCAAAGGAGAATAACCGATGAAATATGGTCAATTAATCAGCGCCGTAGTCTTGGCATGTGGCTTATTGGGTTGTACCGATTTTGATGGTTCACTGAAAGAAAGGTTACAAGCGGAATATGATCGGATGAACGAAACCGGCAATCGGGCGATATGTTATTTAGCTGGTCATGTTCGGTTTCCGTATATTGATGACCCGACATTGGACGAGGGTAAAATTCCATCTAATTTAGTGAAATCTTACAATGCTAATTTAGAGCGGCTGGCTAAACGTTTACCGCTTTTTGCCGAGTTAGGGTTACTTGAGCGCCAACCGGTGAGTGAGGGCTCGCCGTATTTCCGTTATAGCCTGACTGAGGAAGGGCAAAAAGCGCTTTACTTTTGGCCCGGTCAAGGGGAAGGAGTTGCGCGTAATTTGAAAGATTATGCTTATTTCTGTTATGGTCGCCGGGTGATATTAAAGGTAACCGATATTGAGGATGTCAGAGCGGCCGGTGGTGAATATGTTTATACGATCATTCGTTATGATAATCAACTTGAAGGTGTGCCGGAATGGGCAAGGGATGATCGGTTATTGACCTTATTTCAACAGTTTACCAAGTATTATGAAGGTAAGACTTATAAAGGGTCAGGTCGAGTCATCAAAAAAGATGGTGCTTACTATAATGCCGGTGGTATTGGCCGGCTAGCGATAGGCCAATATTAATGGCAAAGGAGAATAACCGATGAAATATGGTCAATTAATCAGCGCCGTAGTTTTGGCATGCGGCTTATTGGGTTGTACCGATTTTGATGGTTCACTGAAAGAAAGGTTACAAGCGGAATATGATCGCATGAACGAAACCGGTAACCGTGCAATATGCTATTTAGCCGGGCATGTTCGGTTCCCGTATATTGATGACCCGACATTGGACGAGGGGAAAATTCCAGCTGATTTAGTGCGCTACTATAACGTTAATCAAAAACGGTTAGCTATCCGTTTACCGCTTTTTGCCGAGTTAGGGTTACTTGAGCGCCAACCGGTGAGTGAGGGCTCGCCGTATTTCCGTTATAGCCTGACTGAGGAAGGGCAAAAAGCGCTTTACTTTTGGCCCGGTCAAGGGCCAGCGGGGGTATCGCGTGATTTGGATGATAAAGCTTACTTCTGTTATGGTCGCAGGGTGATATTAAAGGTAACCGATATTGAGGATGTCAGAGCGGCCGGTGGCGAATATGTTTATACGGAAATTAGTTATGATAATCAACTTGAAAATGTGCCGGAATGGGCAAGGGATGATCGGTTAATGGCCTTATTTCAACAATTTACTAAAGAATATGAAGGTAAGACTTATAAAGGGTCAGGTCGGGTCATTAAAAAAGGCGGTGCTTACTATAATGCCGGTGGTATTGGCCGGCTAGCAATAGGCCAATATTAATGGCAAAGGAGAATAACCGATGAAATATGGTCAATTAATCAGCGCCGTAGTCTTGGCATGCGGCTTATTGGGTTGTACCGATTTTGATGGTTCACTAAAAGAAAGGTTACCTAAGTGAATTATTAAATATAAATATTATTAAAGCATCGTTTTCACTTTGCAACGATAATCCAAAAAGATAATCGCTAATAACTGATTGTTATATTTCATTAAATTAATGTTGACATTTATTAAATCAGTTTAAAAGTTAAACATAATTTAAACAAGCAAGATTGAAAATAACTTATGGTAAAAATTCAATATATCGTTCGAAGCGATCCAGCTAATTTTTTAGGCTATTTGCGAGGTCATCGCTTTAATTTTGAAACATTGAACGGCAACGCACAAAGTCGTGACTACTTTTAGCTAAGATATTGATCATGGAATATGTACTGTAAACCCAGAACTAACCGTTGATTATCATTTTTCAACTGTTAGTAATGGCATTCGTAGTGACAACAATAACAACAAAATAGTATAAGGAAATAACAATACAATGGATAAAACACTAACTAACTATTTAACCGATCCTACTTATGATAATAAATACTGTTATTTACTCATCGATATGTTGGGTTATGTGAGCGAGATAAGCCCTCTTCATTTGGATAATATAAAAGAGAATGTGAAATCGGATCAAATCGCTATAATTGCCCGCCCTGAACTGGCTTATGATTTAAATGCTTGTCCACACTTAATTGTTATCAAAGAGCCCAATGAAAAATTAAATAATAAATTGGTTAGAGCCAGCGTTGGCATTGTAATCAGAGAACATTTATTCACCAAAAATTATATCTGCGGATGGATAGTGAGTGAGTTTCCACCGGAGGTATTAGCCCAAAAATGTCTCGATTTTGGTTCACAATGTGGGCGACTATTTAACCTGCCATTTTTAACGTTTTATGAGCCTTTTAGAATGCAATTGTTACAGGATTGTAATGGCTTTTTTCCGCATTGGTTGCCCAGTATTATTAATTGGTGTGACAGCTATTTTTATGCGGATGTTAGTCAAACGATTCGCACTATTCAGCCTATTCGTGATTTCGATCCTATGGATCGTGTATTGACAGAAGAAGAAAAATATTATCAGCATCAGGCAAAAAATTTACTCGCCTTATATAAGGCGTGGAACAATATTTATTTGAAACTGAATAAAACGACGGTTTCAGGCAATAAAGCGCAACTGGTTAAATTTTGCCAATACAGTTATCAGGCACGAACCTTAGGCATTAACGATGTTAAAGATCATGATATTTTTGTTTTACTATCAATGAAGTATGGCTCATTGCTAAACAACGAAGAGATAAAAAATGCGATTTTGGCCAGTCAAGATGAACCAGGGACGCTAGCAGAAAGATTAAAACAGATCGATATTGCAAAATTTGTGGCGTCATCTAATAAAAATTAAAGGGAAATAGTATGACAGATAACATTCGATCAAATGAAGAAAAGAAACTAGAGCAAGAGAATAACAAATACCAAGCTGATCATGATGTTATTTATGAAGAATATCATCAGAAGACCGCTTCTAGTATGGCAGATGGTAACTGTGCGTTATGTAAACGTAAAGGTATTACGCTGTTTTTGACCCGTAAATCGATCTTGCCTAAAGGTTTTAGAAATATTGCCTGGTCAAAAGGCATGGCAAAGTTAGATGGTGAACCAGCAATCGATTTAACAACACATGAATATGCTTACCGGATGTTAAGAGAAGGTTTTGTTTATATTTTATTAGAAACCAACGATAAAAAACGTTGTTATTTAGGGTATGAAGTGACGGCGCAAGGGCTGTACCGTCATAAAGCGATTGAAGAAATGGCAACGTTACATCCGAAAGAAGCACCAAAAGCCTGTCTTAGTAGTGCCGATAAACATTATTTAAGAGGATATTTTATTACGATAGATTCAGTTAATGATATGTATACCAAGGCATGGATTGCATATAGTCATCGTAGCTGGTCAAAAAAAGTTCGAGATTATTACATCGATTTAGACGAAGCGCAGTTGACAACAAGATTTGTCGCCATCGATTTACATAATGTGTTGGGCGATAAAAATCATTCACGGTTATTTCCATTAAGCGATTTTGAATCGCAATCAAAATATTTAGTTGAGCTTGAATGTCGTCAACAAGATATTGGATTTTATTATAAAGATATTCAAGATGATGAGTCGGGTAAAAAATTAAATTCATCGGTTTTTTATAGCTCAAGCTACTTTAATAGTATCAAAGATAATAAAGCGGCCTTTTTCAAAAACTCGCTGAGTTTAAAACCAGCAATTTATAATCAAGAAGCAGCAGTACTGGTTTTAGATGATTTGTTTGGCGTGGCTGAAGAATTAGCGATCAGTAAAAGGCAAAATATCATTCCCCTTGTCAATCGTTTACAAAATATAGATAAAAGTATTTATGAAGCAATGCGTGATGACTACAACCAAAAACTGTTGTCGGTATCAGATAAAGAAATGTCACCAACCGATATCGTAAGTAGTCAGAAAGAAATCGAAAAAGAATCCAATCCGATTATCTATGATGCCAAGAACACAGAAAACAAGTTGGATCTAAAAATCAATGAACAGCTTTTCAAACTTGAGCCCATTCCGCGTAATGTGTTGGGTGACATGATGAATAAAGTGTTAACAATGTCGTCTCCAACGCTCACAATGGTTGATGGTGGCTTGTATTTGAGTGACTACCTTCGCGCAGCTACTCGGGAAGAGCAAATTGTCAATTATTATTCAGAACAACTGGAAAAGGGTAACACAGAGAAATTAGATTATTTTAGTCCGGATCTCAGTTACCGGCGTCAAGTGAAGCATTGTATCAACATCTTTCATTCATTATTAAAAAATAAAAATGCCAACAATAAAGAAGATGTTCGTTATATTTTTTATAATCATGCCGGTGATGTTTTAGGAATTAAAGGCGCAAATCATAATGTTTTTGCATACTCATTAGAGCAATCCGTTACGATGGACAGCGGTAACATGAATGAAATAGCATCCCCCCGTTATAAATTTATGATTAACTATCCTGGAATTGATATTTCTTATATGCGATATATTAGTTACATGGATAGTGATGCGGTAAAACGCGCTGTAAAACCTGAAAGTTACGGCAGTTGCCAGCAGATTAAGTTTAATAAAGATGAGGAAAGCAAAGTCAAGGCCGCTTATCAGAAGTCATTAAATAACATACTGATTAATGATGTAGGTTATAGCTATTCGGGGCCTGAAACGGATAAGATTAACTATTTAAGGAAAACAACAGGAAAACAGCATTTAACCCGAAAAGATTTAGAGATTGCCAAAGTTGAAAAATATATTTATCCCGAAACCGAATTGATAAATTCCGAGAAAGATTTTGATGAAGAGTGGAAAAAATATAAAGATAGACTCAGTGAAAAGAAAATCATAAAGTTTGACGAAATCGATAAAGTCGCTTTTGAAACGATTAAAAAGAAAATTATAGCGTATTCAGAAGATCATAAAAATTATATCAAGTGGTTATTTACGCTAGCTAAGCCAACGGAAAAGGCTGAAATTAATGAAAATACTTTTTGGCTGATTGAAGTGGAAGCGAATAGCTCAGATGCTCATTTAGGTTGTATGTCTGATATTGTGAATATGTTGGATGGTGGCTATTTAGGGGATATTAAATTAGATTCAGAATTTGAAATCTGGAATAATTTAATAAACGATAATCATAATTTATTCGTTCATGCTTTAATGGGTAAGGAGGGCGGCTTATGGCAAGCGATCATAGAGAGCAAGCAAGCGGGTTATGAAAATCAACAATTACTAAGTATCGCTCAAATAATGACCCAGATAGCCGAGAAAACCGATAAGTTTATGGGCATTGAGATCCAAATGGGGCATGAATCAGAAGCCATTTCAATGACCCAACGTCTGATTCAGCGTTTTACAATAACAGCGGCTGCCGGCATGGCTCATTTCCCCAATGGGAGTACCGTGTCGAATGCCCTTATTGCAAAATCCTTCTTTATGGATGCAAGTTTAGTGACCTCAGATATTTATTTGCATTCATTTGGCGCCAGAGTCGCTTATAATCAATTACCGCATATCATGAAGGAATTAGAAACCAGACTGCCTCAACTAAAGGGTATTAATAGCTACCGTTTTCCGGATCTGACTGTTCAAGGTGGTAGTTATGAGGTGATACGCAATATTCAGGGC